>JBNJKO010000013.1:0-112550 GCA_051751125.1 Bacteroidota bacterium | reverse complement strand
ACCTGTACAGTTTGGGCAGGAATCACTGTTCACTTTATCCCGGAATTACCTGTACAGTTTGCCCCGGAATACCCATATAAAATTTGAATTTATCAATTTTCAGGAATAAAAATGGGTAGCTATTAATGCCACCACCCAAAAAATATTGGGTAATAAAAATCTTTATATACCCTAAATTGGAAACTACTTTATATCACAAATAAAATATTTGGGGTTTTTAATCTTGATTAAAATATTTCTGTCTGTAGGGCGACACTATTTTATAAAAAGGAATCTAAGATTTATCCTGCATAATTCCTATGGGTGAATTCCCTTGTATTATTTTTATTTTAACTGTGATTCTTCAAGTCGTTGCTTTTCATACGCTTCCTTAAGTAGTAACAATAATTCCGTAGATAATTTTGATGCGTCAAGTCCAGGTTTTTGTTCTGTAACCGTAGAAACAATTTCTGTTTTCTGTCCAGCTCTCCCGAATATCCAATCTCTGTGGTCTGAAATTATTTTTAATCGTGCAGTTTTATTTTCTAAGTCCTGCATACCCATTATCTAATGAACTGCAAACATAAAATTCACTTAGACCATTAACAGGGAAAGTGTGTACAGAGTATTCATTAACAACATATTTTTTAATCTGTAACCCATAAGGAGTTTCACTTTTTATGAATACGGTGTCCTTAGTGAATTGTATTGTTCGGATTATTCGTTCTAATTCTCCAGAAGGAAAATGTTGGGTAATGGGAGATTTATATAATTCTTTACTCAGACTAATCTGGGTTACTAAGGAGAATAATATTAATACTCTGAAATTCATTAAATTAAGGTACTGTAATATTTTTCAATCAGCTTAAATTTATTGAGTTATTGATAATGTTATCTATGTTTTTATTAAAAGATCTCAGGTTTTCCTAAGAATGTAATTGTTTATTTATTAGATTCGTTAACGGAAGTTCTATTTCCCTACTTCAAATTAACTTCCTGTTTTCAAAAATCCATAGAGACGGTAATTGAGTGTTTAATTATATTATAGAAATCAATCAACAAATAGCCTAGCTGAAAGGTAGAATATATAAACCCATATCCTGAGTTAGTGCAATTGTCAGACTGGATAAAACACATAAAACATCGACGGATTCTTTATAATACGTTGGGTATAATATTTTATAAAATGAGAGGTATAAACATTGAAATTAAAAATGATTTTAATCGTTTCGAAAGTTTAATAAAAACTGAGAAGAAAATTCATTCAGATAAGATCAGTTTGCGACAAAAACAAAATAATAAAAACTGGTTAACAGGAAGTATGGAAGTTTTTCATCCAGAAGAAAACACGCTTAATTTAACTACAGAAAAACAAAAATTCTGTACAAAATATGCCATAAAACTGCAATGCACTGAATTAACAAAAACTCCATTTATTAGATTTGATTCAGATGGTCCAGCTCATCGTAATAACGAAAAATCAACTCCTTTAAGAGATCAATTAATTACAACACCTCATTTTAATTCATTTAATAGAAATGGAAATGCTATTGCATATAAAACAGAGGAATTAAAAAGAGAATCCGAATCAGAAGCTATAGCTAATAACATCGAATTTGGACTAAATCATTTTTTTAATGAAACAAATATTAAATATTCTAATGCCTCGACATTTATAAAGGTAGGTTCGGGAGATGATTTAAAATTATTTGAGGATTTTGACGAATCCGATCCATTAACTAATGTTGATTTCATAATTTAGAACCGTGGAAAATATGAAAGGATTATTTAATATAATAAAGGATGAGTTTTGTAGTCTTACTACTTATAAATTAAGGGGCGAAACTATTGAAATTATTACGCCATATTCCACTCTTCGAAATAAGTTTGTTTCTATATTCATTAAACAATCAGAAGATAAATTCATTGTCTCTGATGGCGGTTGGATAGATCTAAACTATTATGGTGATAAGATGGATGATAGTTCGGAAGATTTGATTGATAGAATTACAAGCTATTATACTTTAAATTATGGCGTTCAAATTGTAACCGATAAATCTGGAACTTTGTATTATTACAAAAGTTGCAATATTGATAGTATTTCTTCGACAGTTTTTGATTTAGCTAATTTTGTAGTTGGAGTGACAAATGCTTTAACTATCCAATATAAAGACGAACAAGAAGAGAAAGAGAAGGAATCATTTCGAAAACAAGCTAATGACTTCTTACGAATCAATTACGAAGACAATATTAGGATTAGTCAATCATTAGATGATTTACCAAATATCAATTTTAATGCTGTTATCCACAAAAATTCAAACCTCTATTTAATCTCATACATAACTGGATCCACTCCAAGTTATTTCTCCAATAGCTTAAGAAGAACTATTGTAAATTTTGAAATATCTCAAAAGTCTAAATATAAAGGCAGAATAAAAGAGAAAATAAGTCTTATAAATGATGAGGCAGAAGGATTTCTACCTTCAAAAGAAAGTGATTTATTAGATTTATTGAATGAGAGAAGTTCAAGAGAATCAATTATCTGGTCAGAAAGAGATAAAATTTTAGATTACGTTTAAATGCTATACCCAACATCGGTTACCAGTAAATAGCGGGCATTAGAGTGAAAAGTGCTATTTTATACATCAACTAACAAACAACAAAGCCGACAAGAAGCCTTCCCTACTCCGCGCTACTTGCGTTAACCAAGACCGTTACCAGCAATTACAACACATTAAAAGGATATATAAAGAATAATGAAGTATAAAAAGATACGAGAAGAAGAACTTAAAAACAAGGTCGGTGTTGACTGGTTCAAACACTTCGACACAACAGAAATCATTGGCAATATTGATTTTACAGTTTTTCCAAAACAGGATAGTTTATTTGGAAGAACACCTCTTCTTTGGGCTGAAGCTAAAACTGGCAATTTTGACATTCCTACAATGTTTGTACAACTTATACTCACAATTGGAAGAGCACGAACATTTGACAAAACTTTACCTCCTGCCTTTCTTGGTGCTTTTGACTTTAAAAAAATTGCTTTTGTCCCTTATTTAAGTGTTCAAGATATTTTTTTTCTTAACGACTTTAACTGGAACGTTACACCAAGTAACCAAAAAACTAAAGAGTTTAATCTCATTAAAGAACGTGTTGATGCTACACTTAAAAAAACCACATACGTTTACGATTATGAAAAAGATAAAAAAGATCTTATAACTTTCATCAAAAACAATGTTGCTAAAGCTACAACAGTCAGTAAAATAAAGATTGATAAAAACAACTTCATTCCAATCTATTTGCGTTGGCTTGAAATCATAAAACCCATAATTGACGTAAACTGGGACGACCTAAAAAAAGCAAATATATCTGATAGTGACTTTTACCTAGCTGATATTTTTGTAGATGACAAAGGCACTCAAAATATTGATGATGACTTAACTATTCGCAACAATCTTTTTGTGGTTTTTCAAAATCAAGGATATAAAATAGCAAAAGAAAACATCAAACAGATGTTTGATGCGACAATCAACATTAAAATTAAGGAGACCTACCAACAATTTTGGAAACGCTACAAGCGTCCACCAATCGAAGAGTTTCAAGACTACATTTTGGCTCGTAGGGATTTACTGGCTCCTCAGGATATAAGAGAACGTAAAGGAGCATTTTTTACACCTCGTCATTGGGTTGAACTTTCACAAAAATATATTACAGAATATTTAGGAGAAGACTGGCAAGATGATTATTACATTTGGGATTGTGCTGCAGGCACAGGTAACCTACTTGCGGGTTTAACTAATAAATACAATATATACGCCAGTACAATAGACCAAGCAGATGTGAATGTTATGCACGAGCGTGTAGAACACGGTGCAAACTTGCTTGATAGCCACGTTTTTCAGTTTGATTTTTTAAATGACGAATTCACTCAACTACCACAAAGCTTGCAAGACATCTTAAATGATGAAGTAAAACGAAAAAAACTTATTATTTATATAAACCCACCTTATGCTGAAGGGGATAACAGAAATGGAGAAGGCAGAAGTGGTGTTGCAACCTCCTTAATTCATAAAAAATATGATAAAGTCATGGGATACGCAAAACGTGAAATGTACATTCAGTTTCTTGCAAGGATTTACTTTGAAATCCCAAATTGCATAGTCGGTGAATTTTCTACACTTACAGGATTGACTGGCTCCAAGTTTAGTGCATTCCGTAATTTCTTTAAAGCAAAAATGGAATCTATTTTTATTGTTCCCGCAAATACATTCGACAATGTGAAAGGTAATTTCCCTATTGGATTCAAAATTTGGAATACAGACAAAAAAGAAGAGTTTAAATTTATTCAAACTGATATTTATGATAAAAAAGAAATATTTATTGGTGTCAAAAGTATTTATGCATATAACGATGAAAAATATATAAATGATTGGACATTGACTTTCGTTGATAATAATTCAGAATCTATGGCAACAATTATTGGAATTGCTAATGATTTTCAAAATCAAAATACTGTTAGAATTGAAATGCCCAATAAACCTTGGAATCATCAATATCAATGGCAGATCACACGAAATAATTTAATAGAAAGTTGTATTTATTTTACTGTAAGAAAATGTATAAAACACAATTGGATGATTCACAACGACCAATTTTTATCCCCACAAGAAGATTGGAAAAATGATACTGAATTTCAAAATGACTGTTTAGCATATGCGTTGTTTGACGGCAAAAACTTATTTAAATCAAAATTTGGAATGAATAATTGGATACCTTTTACAGAACAAGAAGTAGATTCTAAAGAAAAATTCCAAAGCAACTTTATGTCAAACTTCATAAACGGAAAATTAAAAGCAGAGAAGCAAACGGAAGATTTATTGTTTGATAACAATAGTGCAAGCGGTGTTTACGATAACAAACTCCGTAATTTATCAAATGAAGCAAAAGTTGTGTTTAAAGCAGGACTTGAACTATGGAAATATTATCATTTACAAAAAGATATTAATACAAATGCGAGTTTGTACGACATAAGAGAATATTTTCAAGGAAGAAATGACATAGGTCGAATGAACAACAAAAGTGCAGACGAATCATACACAAACTTAATTAGCGATTTACGGCTTAAATTAAATATGCTTGCAGATAAAATAACACCAAAAATATACGAGTATAAATTTCTAAAATAATAACTGCTGGTAACATCGGTTACTTGCAAATAGCGGGCAGTCTGGTGAAAAGTGCTATTTCTAAATATGACCCTTGACTTTGAAAACAGTTTGATAAGGAGATTCTTTATATTATACTTGAATTTTTTTTAATTTAAATATGAATCTCCATCGGAATTACCCTGTTCAGCAAGTCGTTGCTCTTCATGCGCTTCCTTAAGTAGTAACAATAATTCCGTAGATAATTTTGATGCGTCAAGTCCAGGTTTCTGTTCTGCAACCGTAGAAACAATTTCTGTTTTTTGCCCCGCTCTCCCGAATATCCAATCTCTGTGGTCTGAAATTATTTTTAATCGTGCAGTTTTATTTTCTAAGTCCTGTGCCATAAGTCTGACCCAATAGGGACGGCTCTGATCCTTCCCAAATTCTTTCAGGTCGTTTTCCTCCATTACCATTAGTAAGCCTGTCAGATCGAAGTATTCCTCCTTTGTGGGAGCAGCATATCCCATAGCCCGTAAATCTTCAATATGTTCCTTGTACCTTTTTTTCGGTCTGCCCTTCAAATTTCTCCTGGAATCTTCTCCTATTTTGAAAGGTTTCAAATTTTCTTGTTTCTTTGGATTTTTCACAGTTGTATCACAGTTTTAAATCATTTTTACCTTCGATTTCAGATTAAAAATATAGGCATATTTATCATATCCTGTTTTCCTATTTTCACAAATTATAATCAATTATTTTTTTTTGCATCTGCTTCAAGTGTTTTTTTAACACCAAGGCTAACACACTCGTCGGTATTTTCCAATACGCTGCATAAAAGAGAAATATTCTCATATATTTTATCACGTAACATTAACTGATTTTGATTTGCTTTCTTCCAGTCGTCAACACCACACGATTTTTTAATAGAATTAGCAACCCGCTCAATGTATTTGGTAAATTCTCGTGGGTCATTTATCCGAACAGATAAAGCGGCTGTCATTTTCTTATAATTTTCTCCTGCATCATTTTTGCTCCTAACAATTTCGGCAAGCAACCAAGAATAAACCTCAACTTTTAATTTTGGACTAATCGAAAGTGCAATATCAATAAACAAATACGGATGCACCCAAATAATTGGGTTACCGTCCAAAATTTCTGTTGATAAAACTGTTTCGGTTGTTTTTTGGAGTTCTTCAACAAATTCCATTGTGTCATCTTTTTTTAAAAATCCCTGCAAATCAAAATCAGGAAGTCCCAATTCTGCTCTTTTATTATTAGCAATCCTACCTAAATCGGTTGCATTAAACAAACCTGATTTGCTTTGCTGCTCTACAAAATATCCTAAAAAGGGTCTGGATAGAATTTCTGGTTTCATAATTTTTATGGATTTAGATTTTAATTAATTATTGTGATTGCAAAAATATCCTCACACCTAAAATTTTAGTTCCGTTAATTACTTGTCAGTTTTATATCAGTATTTCAATTCGGGATACTTGGCAAATACAATTCTTAACGAATTTTAATTTAGTGCGGTTTTCCCCTATATAAATAGGTGAATCGGCACTAATTTCATTATGTTTCTTTGGTGGTGAATCGGCACTAACTTTTAAGGAATTTATTTTTTTAGATATAAGATTTTTCAATGCGGTATGGATATTAAATCCAGTCTTGTCTAATAGGTGAAAATATCTTTTTTTGTGGTAGGAAAAATTATTCCTGCTTTTTTTATTTTGAAGGATCTCAAACCAGGTATAATGATTTAAATAATTTGTTAAACTGATTTTTTCTTTTGGCTTTAAATTTTCAAATGTGGAATTGCAATCCAAAATTAAAACCTCTGAAAATTCCTTTACGAGTTCAGTTCCTAATGAATTATAAGTTGAAGGATCTAAAAGGTCGGAGATATTAAATATCCCTAATTTATTAATGTAGCGGCTCTTTTTGCTTTTGACCTCAAATCTAAAAGTATTTTTATCTGTGTACTCTGGAAATTGTATTCCCTTGTCGTATGCCTTAATTATCTTATACGTGTTGATAGTTCCTTTGCGATTGGAGGTGAAACTCTTTTTACTGTAAGGAAATCCGCTATCGGTCTTAAATTCATTTTTCCCGTGATACCCAATAAACGCAATAAGTTTTTTAATTTGCATTTGCAGAATTAAATTAAAGCCAAATTCAAGGTTTACAATTTTATATGGTTCAAAATCTGTAATTTCCAGTATATCAATTAATTCCTGAAATACAGAAATAGAATCCGTTACATAAAAATCATTTGCGTTATGGTTATTATCGTTAAAATAGTAGTGAGGTTTGAATAAAATTTCCAATTTATTGGAGTAGAAACAGAACAAAATACCTTTATAATTTTTCATTTCCTTGGTTAGTATCTGCTCAGAATCAAAATGTGATAAATATTCGCTTTTACTGTTCCATATCAGTAATGGATTTTCCTTTATCTTCTGAATAGTAGCTTGGTCTATAATTTGAAATTTCACAAAATCAATCACTTTAATTTCTTATATTTGGGTGTAGGGTTTTACGTTGCCGTATATTCCCGAACATTTGAACAAATTTGAGGAGGGTTGAACGCCTCCTCATTTTTTTTATTTAATAATCCGATTACTGACGGGAGGGTTTCCATTTTTTTTATCTTCTTGGATCGCAACCCAACAAAATTTTCATTTTCGGTTTATTCCTCAAAACTCCAAGGTTTAAATATCATTGTTGAGGTATTCCTAAATATCCCTTTCGGCTATAATATAGTTTTCAATATTTCTGCTTCAATTTCCCTGCTCTCTGCCATAGTTTCCTCATCTTCTCCAAGTAATTCATGTTCAAAAAAATTGTCATCTGTATAAAATTCAACAAATGAAAGGATAAGGCTGCATGCTGCATGTTTACCAAAAACAAAATTTTCAGGACTGTGAAATGGTAAAAAATAACTGTTATGGTTCAATCCTTCATATCGCTCCCAATAGTATTTTTCAGCCTTTACCTTGCATTGAGGCAAATCATTCCCTTTAAAATCTTCATGGTGGCTGAAAGATTCGTTTTTCCCTTCGTCCATTTTGAACGTGGTAACGGATTCTGAAACCCTGTAAAAGTATTTAGGTTCGGTTCTTTCCAAATTTTTGTTTTTAAATTCAATCATTGTTTTATTTATTAAGTATGTACATTTTTGATACGGCAATCCTTCAACATTTTTTTTATATGGGGTAGGCGTTGCCAAATAATTAGGAGATTAAAGTTGAATTATTGCGTTTTCTATTTCGGAACGTTTAAAATAAATCCTGTTGCCAATTGCGTGTCTGGTAAGTTTTCCAGACTTCCCCCAGTTATGAACTGTGGAAATATCTACTTTTAGCATTTTACTAACCTCTGTTCGGGTTAAATATTCCGTAGGTTCTTTGGGTTGGAATTGCTTTTTTAGTTCCTGTAATTGGATTTTAACGCCTTGGAGAATTGCGTCTTGTAGTTGTTCGGGTGTGATGGAAATAAACTGGATTTGTTGCATAACTTTTTTTTTAGTTGTTATGCAACAAATAGAAGTTAGGTTATTTTTAGGTTTTCCCTAAAACGTATTAAGTAGGATTATTTTGAAGGATTAAAGCCTAAGTTAATTAAGGTTTGCCTGATTTTTTCAACTTTAGACGTGGAGTTTAATGGGTTGTTTTTCTGATCTGTTGTAGGGTTTGATATTGGATTAAGATAAGATTGTGCCGTAACTTTAGATATACCAGTAATTGCACCTACAACAGCCGCCAAAGCATTTGTGGAGGATCTGAATGGCTCATGTTCCTTAAGGTAATCTAATATCCCTAATTTTTGCAAATAGATTATTTTTTCTGTTCCTTTAGTTGAACTTATATCTTGCTTATCAGGTTGATTTTGATCTATAAAGATGGAAGTGGTAGTCTGAAATTTTTCTAATTTAATACTGCTATCTAATTTAAACATTCGGCGGATAACAAATAAATTTTTATAGGTGTTGTTTGTAATGAGTTCATTAATCGCCATTGGAGAAAGCTGATCTCCATATTTACCTGTTTCAATACAATGCTCAAAATATTTTTGGAGAATTAGAAATCTTTTACCAATATAAGAATTCAATTTATTTAGGAATTCAATTTCCATTTGAATATAATCAGGTTCAATTTCATCGTCGAAAATAAATTCACGATTGCTCCAATTTTTACGTACTATAGATTCTATATATTCGAGTAAGTATAGTTCATATTTTTCAATAAAGGTATTTCGATCAAGTTTGCCTAATTGAGAGATGTAAATTTCAAATGCCATTATAGTTTTTTTGCGTTGCCGTTATTAAGATACAAAACCTATACAGGGGAATGGTAAGGGATGAAATATTATTTACTTGCGGTATTCCTAATTACCTTTAATTCAGGTTCTTTGTCTTTGTTCATCAATTTCCACATTTCCATAAATAAATGTGCGTTGTGATCTTTATCTTCCCGCCTATTGATATATTCTAAAAACATACTTTCTTTTGAATGTCCAGTTATATTAATTAAAACTGCGGTTGCAATTTTTTTGTAATAGTTTGTTGCAAAGGATCTTCTAAAGGTATGGGAGGTTATTAAATCATATTTATGATATAAATCTAACTTTTTACGTTCGGTCTTTTTATCGTATTTACTACCTTTTACCATTTCTTCAATTTTAGCAACCTTACAAACATCTTTGATATGCTTGTTTAATTTTTGCTGTGAAATCGGGTAAGGAAAGTTATTTTCAATAATTTTTTGAACGTATAAAGAGGCAACGGGAACGGTAACAAATTTCTTTGTTTTTTGTTGTTCAATATCAATAACCATTTGCCCTTGAACATAACGTACATCTTTGCCAGTAAGTTTTAATAAATCGCTTGCCCTTTGTCCAATTTCACAACCTATTAATAACCAATTACGCGCGTTCTTTAAGGATTCTAATTCTAAGTCTGCAATACGTATTTGCTCCAGTTCTTCAAAGGATAGTGTAATTATAAACCTATCCTCATTTTGCTCTCTAAAGCCTCTAATTTGTTTTGTGTAAGGATTCACTTTAATATCTAATTTCTCGGCATCTAAGCATACGGTTTTAAGGTTGTCTAAAATCTTACCTGCATAATTAGTGGAATAGTTTTTTTTATTAATTAACCAGTTGGTGAACTTATCTACAAAGGGTTTATTTATATCTGGTAAATGGATCGTCTTTTTCGTTTCCTTTTCGTATCCCTCCATAACCTTTTTGAATGATTTGTAACCAGTTACCCTTCGGTCTGATAAACCTATTTTGTTACTGCCTGTAATCTTTCTGGTATTGGCATTATCGATTATGTATTGGGTATGGTTTAATAACAGGCTGTGATCTGTTTTCTTAACGCGTTCAAAACATTGGTTAATTTTTTCCTTCAACCAATTAATATCTATTAAATGCCCCTTTGAGTGCGCGGTGTTGACCTCATCATAAATAAAGGTTTCTAATTTAGATAAGTATCCAAAGGTTTTTTTGTTGCCATCTGTATTTTGTTTAGGTCTTTTTGTAACCTTACTCCAGTCTTTCGGGTTTACAGTATAACCTGTATTTGCTTCTAATTTTGTTTCGCGCCCATTGGTTAAGGAGATGTAAATAGAAGATTTTCCACGTAGTCGATAAATAATTGTTGCCATTTCGAAATGTTTGAACATTGAACATATCAAATTTACAACCATTTTTTAATCTTCCGAACATCTTCCGAACATCTTTTGGGCATTATTCAATTCTATTCAATTTCTTTAATGCGGTATAATGTCCTGTTATTGTGTATAGTGTAGGTAAATACAAAGGATTTTCGCGGTTTAGTAGGTGTCGCTAAAAGTGCTTAAATAGTGGGTTTCTTGTCCCGCTCCGAGTACTTTAAACCCTGTTAATCTATTGATTATCAGGGTTTTTTGGTTTTAAGATCTTTATTTGTACGCTGGGTAATAATTAAGAGATTTTTATTCAATAAATAATGTTCTAACATTTTATTGAAAGGAGGCAATTTGTTTCCAAGGTTAAAGGCTCATTTAAAGAGCCACAGAATATAGTTGAAAGACATATAAAATACTAGACAAATTAAGATACTATTCTGTAAAGTGGGTGAGATTAAAAATATAGATGTGGAGTTCACTAACTCCGAATATCTTACTGGTTAAATGATTTTACGTTATTTACTTTATTCATATTACAGGAATTTTAAATATTTGAGATCCAGGAACATATTAAATCTATTCCCTCAACAACATCCGGGCAATCAGCATATAATTCAAATTCAACTTTTTCAGCGGAATCCTCAAAAGCAACATAAGCTAATCTAGCTGCTAGATATTCCTGGTCAAATCCGAATGCCGATGCAGGTAAAAGAGCAACCCCGGTATCTTTTAATAATTGTTGACACAAATCATGTGAGGTTTTAATGCCATAGTTATGGAGCTTTTCTTTATGCAAGGAAAAATCGGGGAAAAGGTAGAATCCTCCTTGTGGCATATGTACCCGTATACCTGATGAATTTAACCGCTTTGCACAAAAATTTCCTATCTGGTTTAGAATATGTGTTTGCTTTTTCAGATAGGGCACTATTTCATCATAATTCTGATATGCCACTTTTGCTGCTAACTGGACAGGAGTGGGGGCACAGGAATATGTTTCAGAGCCAATCCCAATCAAAGCTTGTTTGAATTCAGGTTCGATGTTGTTATAAAGTAAAGCAGCACCAAAACGCCAGCCCCCAACCCCACACCATTTGGACAGGCCTGTGGTTGTTATAGTTCTCTCAGGATAATAATTGGCAAACGAAAGATGGGAATGGTTATGGTTAAGCAAACCGTAAATCTCGTCGGAAATAACCAATATGTTCAATGCTTTTGAGGCTTGGGCAATATCCTTAAGTTCGTCTTCCGTATAAGTTAGTCCGTCAGGGTTTCCGGGATAGTTCAATATCATTACAGAAGCTTTATGCTGCTTGTTTTTAGCTGCTTCGTTTATGGATTTGGAACTTATTCTCCATCGCTCTTCAAAGGAAGTATTTACTTTTATGATATTATGCCCTGCAAGTATTGCCTGAGGGGAATAGGAAACCCACGCTGGAGTGGGGATAAAAACATCTGCTTTTTCGAATGCCAGTAGAATATTGAAGATCAGTATTTTTGAACCTGGGGCAATCAATATATCTTCGGGGTCAACTTGTAGTCCATTGTGTGCATTGTGGAACTGTGCCATATTTTTCCTGAGTTCCAAATCTCCTTGAACTGATGAATATTCCTTGTGGTGTACAGAACCTTTTAATGCTTCTAAAACTGGTTTGGGAGGCATAAAAGGGGATTGTCCAAATCCAAATGCAATTATTTTTTTGTTTTGGGCTGCCAAGTTTTTTGATTGCGTGTTGATCAACAAAGTTTGTGATTCTTCTACTTGTCTGTACATAGTATGAATTTTATTTTCCTTAACCTGTTATTTGACATCTAAGATAAAGGTTTCTATTCGTAATCACCCTGATAATGGTAGGTTATGCTTAAATAACTTCAGTTTAAAAGTAGAGATGAAGTTATAGGAAGTTAGTTTATGTTGTTGCATTACAATCGGTTATTTTTCCAGCATTCCGGTCAAATATAGAAATGACCTTAGAAGTATTCAGTTTAAGGCAGAATTTCAGATCATCTTCCTTCCTTAATCTTTTCAGGCGGTTTGCCCCATCCGATTTCAGGATTTCGTTCTGCGAATTCTAAAATTTACCGTTGCCATATTTGAACTTTAAAGTGTTGAACATTTGAACACTAATAAAGTAATCTAATTTGTCAACTTGACAAATACTTGACAGAGAAAATGTAATATCTATTCGATTCCGTTAATACGTTTAAGGCTCTGTTATTGTGTAGAGTGTGAGTAAAATCAAAAGATTGTTGAGGTTTTATAGGTGTCAGTAAAAATGCCAAAATAAGGGTTTTCCTGTCGCGCTCCGAGCACTTTAAATCCTGTTAATCGATTGATTATCAGGTTTTTTTGTTTTATTTAAGTCGTGTTTTTCCCCCGCAATCTTCGATAAAGGCAAAAGTTAATATTTATCCGCCAATTTTATGATAAATGGAAATTACATTTAATATCCAGACTTTAAATAGGGATTGTCATTTTATTTCTTGATACCTGGTGCTTACATGCGAATGGAAATGGCGATTTAATAGCTATTGATTTTAAACGGAAGGCAGAATTGGAAGATAAAATAAAACAAATAAATTATTTATTTAAAAGTACAATTTAGGCAATAACTAAAAATTAAACTGTGCTTGCTTACCAGTTAATAAGCCTCGGATGTCTTTCTTTTTGATACCACCCGAATATCCAATTTTCCAAGTAATACCGCCAAGCATTTTTGGTTTTGGGAGTAAATTACTTTAAGGTGCTATAACAATTTCTGATTTGGCAAGAATTATTAATATACGGATTATTAGTAGATGTGTATATTTAGGAAAAGCCCCCAGGTATTTTCGAAGATATCGTAGTTAACTTTGGAAAGTATTCGAAGATACTCTGCCCAAATAGTTGATGATCTTCATCTTGTGTAATTTTTTCTCTACAAGTTTTGCGTGGGTGTCATAATTATCCGCTCCGTAGGATAAGTCAATAGAATGACTTAATTAAATTTTATACGACCTACTTCTTAAAACTTTAAAAATATTGGTTTCTTGTTTCTTTCGTGTAGTTAAGACGAGAATACTTCGCTAATTACTAAAAAAGCTACTTTACTACTGTGGTGGAGCAGTTTTAAATGATTTAATAGTAAACACGACAGCAAATAAACAGGGAATTGAAGAATTGCCGGCATGTAAATATTATGAACCTGCCTTTGTGGAATTTATTTTATTACAGGGAACATTAGCCTGGAAGATTTGTGGTTTGACAAAAAAAATATGACTGAATAAAAAATCAACTTAAATAAAACATTTAAAAAAATATTATTACATTTGCCAACCAGTTGGTTAAATAACCTGGTTAACTCAATTTTTTTGAAATGAAAAAAGAAAATACAGAAGAGCATATCCTAATTGCTGCTGAAAAAGTTTTCCAGCACAAAGGAATGGATGGTGCAAGAATGCAGGAGATCGCAGATGAAGCAGGAATTAATAAAGCCATGCTCCACTACTATTACAGAAGCAAACGCTTTTTGTTTGAAGCCGTTTTCGCAAAGGCCTTCTCCCTGATTGCTCCTGAGATTAACCGTGTATTGAATGATGATACCAACCTTTTTCAAAAGATAGAAAACTTCACTCACAGCTATATTGATTTTATACAGAAGCACCCTTACCTGCCAAATTTTGTAATCCAGGAACTTAATCGTGATGAAGGTTTCATCCAGGTCCTTCAGGCCAAAAAAGGCTTTCCCGACTTTCGGAAATTTCAGGACCAGGTGGAAAAAGAAGTGCAGGAAGGAACTATAAAACCTATAAAGGCCGAACAACTTTTTATCCATCTCCTGTCACTTAATATTTTTCCCTTCCTGGCTGCTCCCCTCATCAAAGGTTTTCTGAAAATTGATGATGCAGCATACAAGCAACTAATGGAAGGGCGAAAGGAAGAAATCACAGGAATTTTAATCAATTACATACAAATTAAAGAATGAAAAAGGTACATGTGTTAATGCTGCTTTTGTTCTCTATGGCTTCTCCGGCTCAGGAAATACTGACCCTTGGGGAATGTTATGAGCTTGCAGAAAAAAATTATCCACTGGTGAGTCAGATCTCACTGCTGGAAGAAAAAGCCGCCCGGGAACTGGAAGCCATCCAAAAGGATTATTTGCCGAAGCTCAATATCAATGCAAAGGCAAGTTATCAATCGGATGTTACAGAAATTCCGATAGATTTTGGTGAACAGAGTTTCGAATCAGTAGATAAAGATCAATACCGGGCTACTCTGGATGTTGAACAACTGATATTTAATGGAGGTAGGATAAACGCACAAAAGAAACTTACCGATATTGAATTACAGTCGCAGGCACAGGAGGTAAGGATCACGCTTTACCAAATAAAGAAAAGGATCAACAGCTATTATTTTGGCGTTCTGCAGCTTCGCGAGCAATTGGAGCTATTGGAATCCAAAGCAAATGTACTGGACGAGCGGATAAATGAACTCGAAACTCAGGTTAAATACGGCACAGCTTTACCTGCATCAGAGAATGTTTTAAAGGCGGAAATCTTGAAAGTTAATCAGCAGCAGGATGAGGTGGAATCCCAATTAAATACCACCTTAAAAACCCTGTCGGCTTATATTTCCAAGCCTGTAGACACGACAACTATCCTGGAATTACCCGAACAGGAAATGGTTTTTCAGGCCGAAGGATCCCGTCCCGAGACTGCGTTTTTCAAACTCAAGGAAGAAGAACTGGATCAGAACAAGGAATTACTCTCAAAAAGCCTGTATCCAAATATCTATGGATTTGCCCAGGGAGGCTATGGTAAACCGGGTTATAATTTCCTTGATAACTCATTTCAGGATTTTTACATGGTTGGAGTGAAACTGAACTGGAATGTTTTTGACTGGGGAAAAGTTAAAGAACAGAAAAAATCAATTGATATTTCAAAGGACCTGATAAGTGCAGAAAGAGAGACCTTTAATTTCAATAACAATATAGAACTGGAGGAGGCGCACATGAGAATTGTTAAGATTCAAAAAATACTGATCAGGGACAGGGAAATCATCGCATTGCGTGAGGATATCGTGGAAACATCAAATTCACAACTGAACAACGGAATTATCACTCCTTCGGATTATTTAACCGAATTCAACAATTTATACGAAGCAAAAATAAACCAACAACTTCACAAGATCGATCTTGAAATGGCGAAAGCAAATTACAAGGTGATTAAAGGAAATTCAGAAAAATAAACCACGATGAAAAAAAGAATAGTAATACTGTTATCATTTGCAATTTTCAGCTTTACATCCTGCAGTGATGAGGAGAAGGCAGACGGATACGGAAACTTTGAGGCTACAGAAATCATAATTTCTTCAGAAGCCCAGGGAAAAATAAAATATTTCAATGTTCAGGAAGGGAATGAAATTGAGGCGGGAATTCCGGTGGCCCTGATCGATACTATCCAGCTTCATTTGGAAAAACAGCAATTATTGGCTTCTAAAAAAACGGTAGCATCTAAATCCCAGGGGGTTTTTTCGCAGATAGATGTTTTAAATCAAAAATTAAAACTGGCTGAAAGGGAGGAAAGGAGAGTAAAGAATCTCTTTGCTGAAAAAGCGGCTACACAAAGGCAGGTGGATCAGGCTGAAGGTGAAGTACAGGTGATCAGGGAGGAGATTAACAATGTTAAAACTAAGAACGCACCTATTGTAAACGAGATTCAATCGATCGAAGCACAAGTTGCAAAGGTCGATGATCTGATAGCAAAAAGTATTGTGGAGAATCCATTAAAAGGAACCGTTTTGGCCCAGTATGCGGAGGCCGGGGAAATCACCAGTTTTGGGAGACCATTATACAAGGTTGCAGATATGGATACTTTGACCCTGAGAGTATATATAAGTGAACCCCAGCTTTCAGATATTGAACTGGGACAGGAAGTACAGGTGAAAATCGATTCAAAAAAGGAAAATATGAAATCGTACCCGGGGAGAATTACCTGGATTTCATCATCTGCGGAATTTACTCCGAAAACCATTCAAACCAAGGAAGAAAGAGCCAATCTTGTCTATGGGGTAGACATAAAAGTAGCGAATGACGGTTCCCTTAAAATTGGAATGCCTGCTGAAATGTGGATAAATAAAACCGAAATATAAACAGATGAAAAATAAAATTTTAGTAGCGGTATTGGTTGTGCTTTTCGCAAGTTGCAATCAAACCAAAAAATCTGAGTACCAGGTTGCCCGCACACAAATTTTAACTAAGGATTACCAATTGGTCAATGAGGGTTATGAACTTATGAAAACCAATTGTTATGCGTGCCACAATCCAAATTCGGCATCGCACGATGATATCCTTGCACCGCCTTTTAAAGCCGTTAAAATGCACTATAAAAGAGCTTATAACGATCGTGCTGATTTTATAAATGCTATGGTCAATTGGGTTCAAAATCCAAACGAAGACAAGGCATTGATGCAAGGTGCCGTAAATAAGTTTAAGGTAATGCCCAAGTTGCCTTTACCAACCAAGGATTTAGAAAAAATTGCAGCTTACCTCTATGACAATGAGGTAGAAGAACCCGTATGGATGTCAGACCATATGAAGGAAATGCAAGGAAATGGAATGGGAAAGGGTATAGAAAATGGAATGGGAAAAGGTAAAATGAACAAAAACTAATCTTATTTACAATTCAAAAAATAAATTTAAAAAAGACAAAAATGAAAAAAGCAGCAATTTTAGGATTGGTTCTTTCAATAAGCCTTTTGGGTTGTAAAGAGGCTGAAGAAGAAAAAACCGCTATCACAGAGCAAACCGCAGTAGATCACAAAGAAGATTCTCAAGGAGCCCAGAACAATTGGATGAGTCAAATTCAACTAAATAATGGTTCAACATGGAAAGCCAATACAGAAACTACAGAGGGTATACAGGCAATGGAATCACGCATAGCAGAAGACGAAAGTAATAGTATAAAACATTACAAGAAACTTGCATTGGACCTTAATGATCTTAAAAATACTATTATTAAAGAATGTACCATGGAAGGGGAATCTCATGACAATTTACATGTATTTCTAGTTCCGCTGGTGGATAAAATAGCTGCGCTTGGGGAAGTGAATTCTGTTCAAGAAGGAGAAAAGATCACAATAGAGATCAGGGAGTATTTAGCGGCTTATTATAATTATTTTAATTAAAAGGAAATTTTCATTCAAAAATGGGCATCACTCTTCAACATATCAGTAAATCCTATAAAAAAGTTAAGGCTTTGGATGACGTTTCTTTTGATGTCAACCCGGGGGAATTGTTCGGGCTTATTGGCCCGGATGGCGCAGGAAAAACAACCCTTTTCAGGATACTTACCACATTGCTTTTCGCCGATAAAGGCGAAGCTACAGTTGCAGGCTATGATGTGGTGAAAGATTATAAGAAAATCCGGAATTCTGTTGGGTATATGCCCGGGAAATTCTCCCTCTACCAGGACCTGACTGTTGAAGAAAACCTGGAGTTTTTTGCTACAATTTTTGGTACTACCGTAGAAGAGAATTATGATTTGATAAAAGATATCTATGTCCAGATCGAACCTTTCAAAAAGAGAAGGGCCGGAAAACTTTCAGGAGGAATGAAACAAAAGCTTGCGCTTTCCTGTGCGCTGATTCATAAACCAAAGGTTTTATTTCTGGATGAGCCCACTACCGGAGTAGACCCTGTTTCCCGGAAGGAATTCTGGGATATGTTGAAAAGACTGAATGATAAAGGAATTACGACCCTTGTTTCAACTCCATATATGGATGAAGCTTCTCTTTGTGACCGGATTGCACTTATCCAGGCTGGTAAAATATTGAAAATCGATTCTCCCTCAAATATTATTGACCAGCACGAGAAACAAATTTTCAATGTAAAAGCAAAGAATATGTATCAACTTATTCTGGATCTAAAGGAATTTCCGGAGAATGAAAGCGTCTACGCCTTTGGGGAATTTGTCCATTACACTCATTCAAATGCCGACTTTTCTCCGGAGGAATTAGAGCAATTTTTATCAGAAAAAGATCACCAGAACATTCGTATTGAGCCAACCACTCCGGGAATTGAAGATGTTTTCATGGATCTGGCCAGGACAAAGGACATAAAACCCACAGCAAATGAAGTCTGAAGAAACTGTTATAGAGGTTGAAAACCTTACCAAGAAATTTGGCGAATTCACCGCGGTTGATGAAATTTCCTTTAAGACATATAAAGGCGAAATTTTCGGATTCCTGGGAGCAAATGGTGCGGGTAAAACCACAGCGATGAAAATGCTTATCGGGATCTCAAATCCAACTTCAGGAGAGGCTTCCGTTACAGGTTTGGATGTTTATACCCAAACGGACCAGATCAAGAGGAATATAGGTTATATGAGTCAGAGATTCTCTATGTATGATGATCTCACCATAAAGGAGAATATCACCTTTTTCGGAGGGATTTATGGGCTTGACAGAAAAACAATTAAAACAAAAATTAAGGAAATAATTAAAAGCCTGGGATTGGAAGATGTAGCCAATAAACGGGTTGGGGCACTTCCATTGGGCTGGAAGCAAAAATTGGCTTTTTCAGTGGCTTTATTACATGACCCCAAGATCGTTTTTCTGGATGAACCCACAGGAGGTGTAGATCCTATAACCCGCAGGCAATTCTGGGAATTGATCTATAAACAGGCTTCACACGGAACAACCATTTTCGTTACCACCCATTATATGGATGAAGCTGAATACTGTGACCGGGTTTCCATCATGGTAGAAGGAAAAATTGAGGCGCTGGACACCCCTGAAAATTTAAAAAAGGAATATAAGGTCGATTCCATGGATGGGGTATTCCTTAAGCTGGCAAGAAATATCGAATAATCTTATAAGGAGTTATACCACGAATTAGAGAGCTATATGAAACATCCATAGCGGCAAGTCAATACACAGGTGGATGATTGTTATGGATGTTACATATGCCCGATAAAAAACAATAAAATAAACAGATGAAACGTTTTATAGGATTTGTAAAAAAAGAGTTTTATCACATTTTTCGTGATAGAAGATCCATGTTTATTTTGTTTGGAATGCCTGTAGCCCAGATCCTGCTCTTCGGTTTTGCCATAACAAATGAAATCAATAATGTAGAAATTGGCATACTGGATAAGTCAAAAGATCATGAGACCCTAAAAATAATCAACAAAATAAATGCCTCTGAATATTTCTCTGTAGCCTATGTTGTGGAAAATGAAAATGAAATAGAAGCTGTTTTTAAAAAAGGGGAAGTTAAAGCTTTCCTGGTGTTTGAAGAAGGATTCGCTGAAAATCTGCAGGCGCTCCACCTTGGAAAGATCCAGATAATAACTGATGCTACAGAACCCAATACCGCGAACACTATCGTTAATTATGTGCAGTCCATAATTCAGCATTACCAGCAGGAATTGAACAGTACATCCGCTCCGGGTATACAAATAGATATTCAGACAAGGATGTTATATAATACGGAGCTTAAAAGTGTATTCAATTTTCTGCCGGGGGTCATGACAGTTATACTCATGCTGGTATCTGCTATGATGACCTCTATTTCAATTACACGGGAAAAGGAACTGGGAACTATGGAAATTTTACTGGTATCTCCATTGAAACCGTTCCAGGTAATTATAGGGAAAGTATTCCCTTATATATTCCTTTCAATTATTAATGCTTTGGTCATTCTTATTCTGGGTGTAACAGTTTTTGCAATGCCTATAGAAGGCAGTTTGATCCTCCTGGCTTTTGAAACCGTATTGTTCATTATTACAGCGCTCTCATTGGGAATTTTGATCTCGACAATTGCTGAAACCCAGCAGGCAGCCATGATGATCTCACTTATGGGTTTGATGTTGCCGGTGATCCTGTTGTCTGAATTTATCTTTCCTATTTCCAGTATGCCTGCTCCGCTACAATATATCAGCCACTTTATTCCTGCAAAATGGTTTATAGTAATTCTGAAAGGTATCCTGCTGAAAGGGGTTGGACTTGTTTATCTATGGAAGGAAACCGTGATCCTGGTTATTATGGCTGTATTTCTGATTGCCCTGAGTATTAAAAAATATAAAATAAGATTAGAATAATGAAGACTATTGGATATATCATACAGAAGGAGTTCCGGCAAATATTCAGGAACAAAGGGATGTTACCTATTATTTTTGTTCTTCCCTTACTGCAGTTGATAGTTTTATCGAATGCAGCCACCTTCGATATTGAAAATATTAAATTCTCTTATGTAGACCAGGACAGAAGCTCAACTTCCAGAGCTCTTGTTGAGAATTTTGAAGCCTCCACCTATTTTAATGTTCTTCAATCCTTCCCTTCCCATAGGTTGGCTTATGAGGCCATGGAAAAAGGAGAAGTGGATGTCATCCTTGAGATCCCTTCAAATTTTCACACGGAGCTTATTCGCGAGCAGCAGGCTGATCTGGGTGTATATATCAATGCCATAGATGGTTCAAAAGCAGGAGTAGAAAGTGTTTATGTCAATCAGATCATCAAAAAATTTAACAGGAATATTGCAATTGGCACCACCGGTTTTAATCCCCAACAAAATCAGAAAATTGAAGTTTTAAACGTCCCTTCCTTCTGGTACAATAATACGCTGAACTACAAAATTTTTATGGTACCGGGAATCCTGGTGCTACTTGTTACCATGCTAACTCTTTTTCTATCGGGAATGAACATTGTGCGGGAGAAGGAAATAGGAACCCTGGAACAGATCAATGTTACCCCAATAAAGAAGTACCAGTTTATAATTGGAAAATTATTTCCTTTCTGGGCACTGGGGCTACTTATTATGACCATAGGTCTTCTTATTTCAAAAATCATTTTTGCAGTACCAATGATCGGAAGCATTCCGCTTATTTATCTGTTTACCTCTGTTTATCTCCTGGTGGTTCTGGGAATGGGCTTGTTTATATCCAATTACACCGATACGCAACAGCAGGCTATGTTTATTGCCTGGTTCTTTATTGTTATTTTTATTTTGATGAGTGGTCTTTTTACCCCCATAGAGAGTATGCCTGATTGGGCTCAAAAAATAACCCTACTGAATCCTATAAGGTATTTTGTCGAAATAATCAGAATGGTCATGCTCAAAGGATCTGGCTTTAAAGATATTATACCACAGCTAGCGATCATTTCAGGCTATGCCCTTGTTATGAATGCCCTGGCTGTTTGGAGTTATAAGAAAACAAACTGATGTTGAAATGGGTATATATTGCTATTAGTAATGTGTTGGGACTTTAGATGAATTATTTGAAACGCTTATCTTGATACAGACCAGAGTACTTAACGATGTTCCCATCATCATTAAAAATTCATTTTAGTGAGAAAACAATATAAACCAAAATGCTGGTTTAGCAGAAAAAAATATAAACTCAAAAATGAAACAAAATGATTAAAAAAAAGGTGTTTACCTATGTTGCGGCAATTGTTCTAATCGCCTTTGCACTCCTTACGCTATTTTTGAGCAGTTCGGTAATCTTCGATTGGTTTGGCATACGAGCCAAAGAGGGTAATTATGTTTTATTTGTTGTCTGGGCAAATTTTATAAGCAGTATACTCTATCTGGCTGCAGCTTATGGCTTTCTGAAACAAAAAAAAGTGACCTTCAATATTTTGAGCCTTTCTGCCTTGATTTTAATTATAGCGCTTGTCGGTTTGTTTATTCATATTTATTCCGGAGGATTGTATGAGACAAAGACCATTGGCGCAATGATTTTCAGGATAATTGTAACGCTCGCTTTTGTATTACTTGCATATCTAAAATTTATCAAAAATGAAATGAGCATAACGGAAACACGATACAAACACCGATGAAGATATGCGAATTACATATGACCATTAAAAAATAATAAATACTTACATATGAAAAAAACAATTAAAAAATTCGCCATATTTTCCATGCTAATCGTGTTATTCTCGTTTACTACTCCTGTTCAGGAAACAAACTACTCCCTGACAATTAATGTTGAGAATTTAAGGAATTCAAAAGGAGTGGTGCAATATGCTTTATATAACAGGGAAGGTTCCATTCCTGATGAAAAATATGAAAGATATTTTAGAAAAGGGATTGCGGAAATAAGCAAGGAAAGATCCACACTAACTTTTAATGACTTGCCGGCAGGAAATTATGCCATATCTATTTTACACGATGAAAATAAAAATGGAAAAATAGACAAGAAATTTCTTTTACCCATACCAAGTGAAGGTGTTGGCATTTCAAATTATCAATCCATCGGGTTTTCCAATCGTCCCAACTTTTCTAAGGCCAGCTTCCCGGTAGATTCAAATATGACAATGGATGTTAAAATTATTTATATGTGATGAAATATAAAAGAGAAGAAAATCCTTCACACAATAATGATTGTTAGGATATTATTCCTGAATTATCTGTCGGGAGTATACACAAAATAAATATGCTTATGAAACCACATGGCTACCTGTTTTTATTTGTTTGTTTTACTTCAAACCTTGTTTTGGCACAGACAGTTGCAGAAACAACATCAAATCTTAGCATAGATCAAATTGCACTGGTAAATCAGGGTGATAGCTATATTACCTTTCCCACCGACATTGGGAATTTAGAGCCACTTATTTTTGAGGCCAATGTAAGCCCCGGGTTTAAAATTCGCGAGGGGAAGGATTCAAGATTAATGGCGGTTCTTACCCCGCAAATTATCGTCAGGATGTATGACGAATTCTCCTACCCGGTAAGAACACCCAGCTATATGCCAAATATTACATTTTATTTTTTAACTGGAAGTGAACGATCCATAAATAAACTAAGCTTATTTGGAAAAATAGCGCATCACTCCAATGGACAGAATGGAGATTTTTATGATGAAAATGGAACTATCAATTTGATATCCGGAAATTTTGCCACCAATTTCATCGAGCTGGGGTTCCTCAAAGCATTTTATAACAATAAACATAATGCTTTCAGGTTTTTTAAAAGTTCTGTTGAGTTTCACCCAAAAACCTGGATGCTCGATGAAATGCAGGGGAAATACAGCGGATTGCGCTGGAATAACACCTTTTTAGCATATAAACTTCCTTTGAATGGCAATTCTAATGAGAACAGCAAAGCCAATTTCTCTGTAAGGGCTGAAACCAGTTGGATGATGGACAATGTTAATGACTGGGAAACTTTTGATTTGAACAGACTTAATGCAAGTTTGAGATTTTATTATCATCCAAAATTCCTGGAAGATATTGGCCTGTTTGTTCATTTTTATCACGGAATGGATTATTATAACATCTATTTTCAGCATCAAATAAGTGTCATTCGTTTTGGAATAATGACTGAAATCCTAAGGTTTTAATTAATTGAAGAGAGTAATGGGCTCTGTTTTATCAAGTTAAGCCCGGTAAATATCCGCTGAGCAAAGACTCCCCACTTTGATCCAAATCACCTTTGTTTCTTCAGGCAAGTAATTGAAGTCTCAGTTTTCCTTTCTAAACCTGATCAACTTAGATGCTGCCAACCAAATTCTAAAAACTATCCTTAAACTCGACTTCCGTAGTTCCCTGCTCCTGAAATTGATTTGTGCTTTAGGAATTATATCATCAAAAACGACCTTAAAAAACTATGATTTTCCCTTATATTTATAATATTCAACCAGATAGGTGTAATTTGTAACAACAGACAGAAAATAAATGAAAAATGTAACGATAGACAATTACTTAGATCCCCATTACATACACCGTAGCAATTGGTTAAGAGCTGCTGTTTTGGGGGCAAACGATGGAATAATATCTGTTGCAAGTCTTGCAATTGGTGTTGCAGCTGCAAGTTCAACAAGAGAGCCTATTGTTTTAGCCACAGTAGCAGGACTTGTTGCAGGAGCATTATCTATGGCCGCTGGAGAATATGTTTCTGTAAGTTCGCAAACAGACACCGAAAAAGCAGATATAGAAAGAGAAAAACAAGAGCTTGAAGAAATGCCCGAAGCAGAGTTGAATATGTTAGCCCAAATCTATGAGAATAGGGGACTAAAAAAGGAAACAGCAAAGCAAGTAGCCCTTGAAATGACTGAGTATGATGCATTGGGAACACACATTAGAGATGAATTAGGAATAAATGAGATTAGTCAGGCCAACCCAATACAAGCAGCGATAGCATCAGGTGCGTCATTTACTGTTGGTGGTGTATTGCCACTTTTGGTAGTGCTTTTTACACCCTTAAAAGGAATGGAATATTGGCTTTACGGTTTCACAACTATATTTCTTATTATTTTAGGGGCAACCTCTGCAAAAACGGGAGGATCAGGTGTGAAAATAGCAATTTTACGAATTACAATATGGGGTACAATTGCAATGGGACTATCGGCTTTAGTGGGATATATCTTTGGCGTTAATGTTTAATTCTAAAATTAAATAAAAATGAATGAAGCACATTTTCATTTAGCGGTAAATCATTTTTCCTGTTGTTGGAATAATCATTTTGATATCAGGGCTCATTGTTAAATCTGAAGGGGTAAAGCGAACAGCTTATGTAATTTTCTCCATCGGGGCTCTAATTTCCATAGCTGCAATGAAGAGAAAAGGCCTTGTTGAAAAGATTAATGGTATTAGTGAAAGCTTTATCGCAGCCCACGAAGAAGCGGCAGAACTGCGTAAATACAGGGGGTGAAATCAGACATACTGAAATTAGAGGCGATAAAATAACGCTACGCTTAACAATGACTACCCTAAAGAAAACGAAGATGAATCAAAAACCTCGGGCAAGCCCGCGAGGTATGTCCCGAATTATCGGGAGAAAATACTTTTAAAAATTCGAGGCAGGCCCGCAAGAATGATTTGGGCAGGCCTCGGGGAACCTGCCCCGTCCGTCAGGCGGGTTAAACCCTCAATGAGGGATTAAAAATCTACTTCCAGTCAAGTAGAAGCCAGATAGGGAAAGCAATGTTTGGATGCTTCCTTGAGTTTAATATTTATTATCATAAAACATCATATCATGAAAAAACATTTAGAAACAGCAAAAACCTTCAATCTAAAAGAACTAATATCTTATTCGGACGCATCAACTGTGAGTAAGATACTATCAAAAAACTCCAATGGGAATACCACTCTTTTTGCTTTTGATAAAGAGCAAGAACTTAGTGAACATACCGCTCCATTTGATGCAACAGCCATTATCATTGACGGAGAATGTCAGATAACTATAAAGGATGTCGAGTATAAGCTTAAAGAAGGTGAGATGATTATTATGCCGGCTAATGTGCCACATTCTTTAACAGCAACTGAACGTTTCAAAATGCTTTTGATCATGATCAAAGAATAGTTTGCAAAGTAAAAATGATTCTTGAGAAAAAGCTGGCGGATATATAGCAGCATTTAAAATTACAAAGCTTTTGCGCGTTTGCATCGTGTGGTAGCATTTCTTGTATTCCCACTAGTTCCCTGCTCTTAAAACTACCCTGTAAATAACAAGCCCAGCTTATCCAGGCATTACCATAGATATTCTATTACATTTAGGATGCTAATACAAGTTGCCGGTAATTATAACCCATCTCGGCAAACAATTAAAATAAAGAAGATAATTGAAAACCAAAAGCTTGAATTGAAACAGAAGAAAGGAAATGGAGCTTATACACAAAAGCGTTAATCAACAGCTCCCTCTGCTTTTTCACCTGCTTCCACAATATCTCCTTCCTTGAACAAAACCATTTTCATGATTTTTCTCCATTCAGATTTCCTGCGCAAAAGGAATTCTAAATTCATGGCAAAATGTTTGAATTCCTCCTTTTGAGCATTATGCATTATTTTCTTTGCGTCTTCGTTTTTTTCAACTGACATGCGTTGCTCATACCAGCCAATAGCCTCAGCTTCTTCAATAACTCCCATAATCATTCTTGCAAATGTCCTTGTTTCTTCTGAAAGTTCATTCGCCGGTTCGTGGTATTGATCAAATCCCATTTTCGATTTTTTTTTACTTGTGAATTATAAAAATACTTCCAAAAGATTATCGGCTTAATAAATTAATGTTAAAACTTAAAATAATTGTTTTAAAAACATTTAGCGTTGGAAAGGGCCTATCACCTCCATTTACCAAAACATTCTCCCACATCAAAATTTCCCGGCGTAAGCGCCTTTCAATCTTACGGCAGTTTCCTGTCTGTGTGGTATCTTCATACCCGAGACAGAATTGAAGGAAAATTGGAAATCCTTAAATGTTTTGAAGATGCCGGCGTACTGGAAACATTTAAACTGTTCTAGTCGAGAGGCAATTTGTTTATTTTTTCCAGTGATCATTTTGATAGGCTATAAAAGGCAGAGCCCGGGTGACCTCTGAACGGCAAGGTTGACAGGATACCATCTAGGTTCGATTGAAATTGATTTAAGTAATTATCTTTTAATTCAACTTGTTCTGCTTTCCCTATTTCGAAGACATCGCAATAACATCCTTAAAAAAATTTATGATCAAATAATGGATATATGCGGTATTAAAACTTAAAAAATAATTAGAAGAGAGGATTTAAAAAAATTAATTATATTTGTCAACCAAAAGGTTAATTCATTTGGTTAAACAAGTTAGTTAGCCCTGTAATTTCACACTGATGATTGTTTCAAATTTTTACGATAAATATCTTCATTGTTTAATAAATTGGACTGGATTTGAGGTCTATCCAATGGAAGATTTTGATATCATTTGTCAAAGTGATGTTGATTTCATTGAAATCCTCCTGATGGGTGAGGAGGAATTTTGTCTCAACCTGCTTGAAAATACAAAAGGAAGACAGGATTTTTCTACCATTAAAGATTTTTTCGGTTGGGCTTTGACCAATCCTGTTCTGCAAACAGCTTAATACCATGAAGATATTAATTTTCACTTTGACTCTTATTCTCTTTATCGTTCAGGAATCTCCTGTTGGTGTTTGGTTGTACATCCAGGATTCTTCTAAAATAGAGATCTATATCAAGGATAGTGTGTTATCAGGAACCTTAATTTCTTCTAAAAACATTAGTAATGAACCGGGGTTGGAGATCTTCAAAAATTTCAAATATAAAAATGGAAAATGGAGGGGGAAACTCTATCTTAATAAAGCACAGCATTGGGTAGATGCCAGCCTTCAACCCAAAGGAAATTTACTTTTGATTGAGTATAAGTATGGGTTTATAGAAAAAAGGTTCCATCTGTTTAAAGAGAATCAGCACAAATAGTTTTTTTTTCAAAAGGACAAAGATAACACGGAATGAACATCTCATCAATATAGCAGAACTTATGCAGTACAGGAAATAAGGTGAAAATTCTCAACTACATTATCATCTTGCAGGTCATATTATTGCCGACAGTTTAAGAGTTAAAATATAATTATTAGCATCTTTAACTTGACACTCTTAATAAGATATATTGATTATTGTGGGAAAGCGCTTGGTCGAAAAGGTCCTGGACACAGGAAAAAGTGATTCCCTTCTTTGCATTAACCTGAGAACTCGAAAAAAAACGGGAGCGATACTGCTTCACTTCGGAAAGCTCTTTTGTGCCTGAATCCTGGCCTTTAACATATTGCCTCCGGGTTTTTTGATGTCATTGAATGCGCCAATTACTACGAGATTTTTGGGTTAAAGCAATTGTTAATTTATCATAATAATCTAAAACTATAATAATAAAATTCATTGCGAGGAAGAGTATGACAGAAATCACAGTTGAATTAAATCCCTCATTGAGGGGTTTAACCCGCCTGGCGGACGGGCAGGTTCCCCGAGGTCTGCCCGAGTCATTCAGGCGGGCTTGCCCCCGAAGTTTTTGATTAGGATACAATTGTCTTAAATCTGACAATTGTCATATTCAAATCGGTTTAGTTGAAATATTTTTACACCAATTCTAGCATCTCAGAATGATTACTAATTCAAAGCCCTACATTTTAATCATTGTAATTTTAATTACCATTTTTGGTGTTTACAATTATATTGTTTACAACGCTGATGGCTTCGTTCCAGTTGAAAAATTATCTTCAGAAGCAGTTAAAGGTCAGCAACTATTCCAAAGTAATCGATGCTGGTCTTGTCATCAATTGTATGGATTAGGTGGTTATTTGGGTTCAGACCTAACAAATATTTATTCTGACCCGAACAAAGGTCCAAATTATATAAAGGCGTTTTTGAACAGTGGGGTAAAGAGTATGCCGCAGTTTAATTTTTCGGAAAAAGAAAAAAATGCTTTGGTTGAATATCTGAAACAAGTAGATGAAACTGGAATCTATCCAAACTATAATGCTGACATTGAAACTACAGGTTGGGTGAAACTAAAGTATCGAAATGAAAAGTAGAGCTCCGATTTATTTTCTTCTTTTTGCAATAGTTGCGCTTTTTTTAGGAATGTTCTTCGGAATTACTGCTTCGTTTCAATATTTAATGCCCGAATTTATAAAAGAACAAATACCCTTTTCAAAACTGCGTCCTTTTCATGTTACTTCTGTTATTTCCTGGATTGTGCTTTCAGCAACCGGAAGTATTTATTTTTTCTTGACTTATGTTGAAAAGTTCAGGCTTTTTTCACCTTTGCTGGTCAAATTACATTTTATAATCTTTCTTCTTACGGGTATCGCTATCTACATTTCATTTACAATAGATTATACCGAAGGCAGAGAATATTTTGCTTTTTCTCCAATTTTGATCATTCCTATTTTGTTGGGGTGGGTGCTTTTTGGAATAAACTATTTCAAAATGCTTTATAAAAATGTAAAGGGTTGGCCGGTATACTACTGGATGTGGGGTACGGGAATTGTTTTTATGAGTTATCATTTAATGGAAGCCCATTTTTGGATTTTTGATTTTTTCAGGTTGAATTTCATTAGGGATTTTTCTGTGCAATGGAAATCAACCGGTTCTTTTACCGGTTCATGGAATATGCTAGTCTATGGTATTTCGATTTACTTAATGTCGAAAATAAAGAAAGACAGCAATGTGGCTACAAATAAGACAGCATTTTTCTTTTACTTTTTAGGGCTGACCAATTTAATGTTTGGTTGGGCACACCACACCTATCTCTTGCCTACGCAGCCCTGGATCCGCTACGTTGCTTATGGAATAAGTATGACGGAGTGGATTGTTTTGGCATCGATTATTTACAATTGGAAAAACTCAGTTTTAAAAGTTGAAAAGAAAAATAATCCAATGGCATACAGATTTTTACTTGCCACAGATTTTTGGATTTTTATAAATATCATTCTCGCTTTATTGTTTTCAATTCCGGCAATAAATTTCTTTACTCACGGCACACATATAACGGTCGCACATTCTATGGGAACTACGATTGGTATTAATACGACTATTTTATTTTCGGCTTTATTTTTTATCGTACATCAAATTTATCCAGATTTTAAAACGGATAAAAAGTGGGTGAGACGAGGTTTTATTTCTTTAAATATTTCACTATTTATATTTTTTGTTTCCCTCATAATTGCGGGAACCAAACGAAGTTATTGGATGTACGTTTCTAAAGACGGATCGTTTTCTGAAATGCAGGATTCAATCATACCATATTACATTTTATTTTTCATTTTTGGAATTGCCATTTTCATTTCCCTATTAATTGTGGCAGTCCCAATATTCAAAGCATTCCTTCAAAAAATTAAATCATAAGTGGAATGGATTACTATCGAAAATTCAACGAATTGAAAAGGCAAAAGAACGCTGTTATGCCTGCGGCTTATCATCATGGGCCTGAAATAGTGGAAGTGACGCATTATATAACGAAGATTTCAATATTTAAATAGAACAATATGAAATGAGCATAACGGAAACGCGATACATACACCGATGAAGATATGCGAATTAAATATGAACAATAACGTACAATAAGTATATATATGAAAAAATTGATAGAAAAATCGATTAACAAAGCAATGGATTACGCACAGTATAACTTACTCTTTAAACAATTAGTGGATGAAGGAAGAACTACTGGCGAACAAACTCAGGAGAAAATTGATTATACTAAATTGAATTTCAGTCGCACGAAAAGGCTGGATAAAACGGCTAAAGTCTCTGAGGAAGCTATGGAAATTTTCAAAAATATTTTGGAGAAACAAACCTGGCTCGTAATAAGTGAACCTTGGTGTGGTGATGCTGCGCAAACGCTTCCATTTCTAAATAAGATATCCCAATTGACTGAAAATATTGATTTAAAAATTGTGCTTCGCGATGAAAATCCCGAATTGATGAATCAATTTTTAACCAATGGATCACAGTCGATTCCAATAGTTATTATTCTGGATGCAAATATGAATGTTTCTGAAACATTTGGCCCACGTTCCAAAGCTGCGACAAAGTTGGTTATAGAATATAAAGCTGAACACGGGGTAATTGATGATGCTTTTAAAGAAATATTACAGGTGTGGTATAATAATGATAAAGGGGTTTCTGTTGTAAATGATATTTTGGAATCTTTAGAGGTTCAGGCATATTAAGAATGGAGCCGATTTAATTCACGACTGCAAAGCTGCACGATCCATGACGGTGTCCGGATTAAATTATGAATAAGGTAATGAATCAAATTTCGATGCGGTAATCTGATTTTCATATCCTTTTGTTTTAAATCGTGTCGGCAGTTATTTTGTTATACTCGGCGGGAATTCCCTTTTATATTGAAAACCACTCGGCTGTCTTTCAGAATGCTTGTATTTATATTTGCGTTGGAGGAATACATTAATACTTAAATTATATTCTCCAACGCTTTATATTTCGAGCCCGTTAAACACAATTCAGATAGAGTTTTCAGATGAGCTTTAATTTAACCGGATAAGAATTAACTGGTTTTTCTTAAGGAATTAAATTTTCAGTGCGAAGTTCATCAAAAAGGTCAGTAAAAGAATCAATCGTGGATTTGTATGTTTTAAATCCCAGTTTCCTGCTTTTGGACATGTCTGTCATAATTTCCACCGGTCGGCTTAAGTCCAAATCGGTATGCCAGGCTGAGGCGAGTTCTGAAAGGTTTCTTTCTTTCAAATTATATTTTGCGGCTATTTCTTTCCAAAGCTCATCGTCATTTTCCATTTGCTTTTCCAAAGGCCTAATTTCACCAGTATAGCCTACAGTTTCCACCTGAAAATAATCTGCGATTTGTTCCCACATCCATTTCCATCTAAAAATGTCACCATTAGTTATATTGAAGGCTTCATTTTTAGCGGCCGCTGTAGTTGATGCCCAAATTAAATGGTCTGCAAGTACTTTTGCATCTGTCATATCTGAAATCCCTTCCCACTGTGCTTTCGATCCAGGCCAGGTAAATGGCTGGTTTTTTTCCTTACAAATAGTAGCATATACTGCAAGCGTAGTTCCCATATTCATTTGATTCCCCACAGCTTTTCCAATTACAGTATGAGGCCGATGAATGCTCCAGGTATACCCATCCCTTTCAGCTGCTGCGTAGACTTCATCTTCCTGGGCATAGTAAAAATTAGGACTGTCCAGGCGCGGATGCTCTTCCCTGAAGGGAGTTTGTGGTGTTTCCCCTTTGGCATAATCATCAAATGGCCCTAAATAATGCTTTAAGCCGGTAACCAATGCCACGTGCTCAATTGATTTTTGCGGGGATAGAGCATCTAACAGATTCTTTATCATAGCGCCGTTCACCTTTATGTTTTCTGCTTCAGTATCCTTGCGCATCCATGTAGAAATATAAACATGGGTAGGTTTAATTCCCTCTAATGTTGACTTCAGGTTCTCATTATCCAAAAGATCTGCCGCTATAGGAATCAAGCCTTCTACATTTTTATCTGGATTTCTTGATAAGCCATAGGTTTTCCAGCCTTTTCTTATTAAAGATTCAGCTACACTGCTTCCCGTTATTCCTGTAACTCCTACTACTAATGCTATTTTATTCATATACTTTTTTTACAAATTACAAAAAAAACCGATGGATTCCAGAGTCTGGATCACATAACAAAGATGATTTTATACTATTCTGCCTGAAGCAAGCCTTCCGAAATTAATTAGAACTATGCCGCAAAAGAAAATAAATAGGTATTTTCAGGAAAATTAAATTTTTTCCTTTAAAAGAAATTGGGCCCTGTCCATTGCTAATTTTATATTATCTGTAATATTATGCTTCCCAAGCAATGCATAAATATCGGCTTTTAATAGCTCTTCCTTCACCTTTCGGTTTGCACCAGATATAATTATCCCTTTTTCTTTGAATTGATTGCTTATCTCTTTTAGCCTGTTTACACCTGTAGCATCTATAAATGGAACATTTCTCATCCTTAAGATTAGTATTTCGGGTTTGAAATTTAAATCGGAGACCACTTCCTGAAATTTCTGGGAAGCTCCAAAAAATAATGGGCCATTAATTTCATAGAGCAATACTCCTTTAGGAATTTCAGGGATCTCTTCTTCAAATAATTGTTCCCCCAGGTCATCACTTGATTTGAACAAATCTGAAGTATTTTTAAAGGTTGTTTCTTCGCTCATTCGCTTCATGAATATAAAGCTGGAAAGGATCATCCCAATTTCAATGGCAAGAATCAAATCAAAGAATACAGTAAGAAAAAAGGTGGTAAGGAGTACAACAACATCCATTCTATTGCTTTTCATAAGGGAAAAGAAATGATGCCATTCCCCCATATGCCATGCCACAACTACTAAAATTCCGGCCAAACAGGAAAGTGGAATTAGTTTCGCTACAGGGGCAAATAAAAGCATTATCAATAATAGAACTGCAGCATGAATAATACCCGCAATTGGGGTTCTGCCGCCATTTTTAATGTTGGTAGCTGTTCTTGCAATTGCTCCCGTAGCAGGAATTCCACCAAATAATCCGGAAAAAATATTCGCTGTTCCCTGAGCTATTAATTCCATATTAGAACGATGACGCCCACCAGTCATACCATCGGCTACTACAGCCGAAAGCAGGGATTCAATACTTCCCAGTAGCGCAATAGCAATTGCAGGTTGAATTAATTGTTGAATTATGGAGAAATTAATCGTAGGAATTTCAGGAAGAGAGATACTGTTGGGAATCTCACCAAACCTGCTTTCTATGGTTTCTACAGGCACATCAAAAAAATATACTATTGCTGTGCTTAATACAATGGCAACAATAGAACCCGGAATTTTCGGGCTGATTTTGCTGAAATTTAATGCGATGAGTACCGTTCCTATTGCAATGCTGAATGCCTGCCAGTTTACCTGCAAAAAATTACTCCCGTAGGATTTCCATTTCTCAATAAAATCGGGGGGTACATCCCCCATATTCAATCCGAAAAAATCCTTCATTTGTGATGAAAAAATTATTACCGCAATACCGCTGGTAAAACCTACAATGAGAGGATAAGGAATAAATTTTAAATAATTACCTAACCGTGCCAAACCAATACCAATAATCAGGAAACCGGCCATAAAGGTTGCTATGGTTAACCCGCCAATTCCGTGTTCCTGAACAATTCCATAAATAATTATGATAAATGCCCCGGTAGGACCTCCAATTTGCACCCTGCTACCACTTAGCACAGAAATAGTGATCCCCGCAATGACAGCGGTTATTAAGCCCTTTTCAGGTGATACACCCGATGCAATAGCAAAAGCAATGGCCAGGGGCAATGCTACAATACCAACAATAATCCCTGCCAGAATATCTTTGGATAACTGTTTTCTTGTAATCCCTTCCTTGAACAGCGTAAAAAGCTTTGGGGTAAATTCTGTTTTCATTTTATATTATAATTAGCGCTAGAGGTTCTTTAAATTTTAAAGTAATTTATCTGTTCTGTTTCTTGTTTTTTGTATATCCGTTAAGAGACCCAAAAGGCGAAATTGAACTAAAAGTGTCACGTCGAGCGCAGTCGAGACGTTTTTGTTTTACCCTTCGACAGATCCTGTCTTGAGCCAGTCGAAAGGCTCAGGGGGACAAAAACTGTTTTTAGGTTTCTAAACCGATAAGCATTTGTTTTTCAGGGGACATATGTAACGTTTATTAAAATCACCTTATGTATGTAGATTATCTTGATAGTAATGATGTTTCATTCCTTATTTTGGGCGGTTAAAAATGCTTATCAAAATCTACATGCATATTTATTAGAATTGCCCTGGTAAAACGCATTAAAGGAATTTGTAACAGAAAGGCAATCATCACGATCAAGGGATATAAAATGGTAAAGAACAGATGCAGGTTTTTTAAGGTGAACCCTAAAAATATTAAGGGAATAAAAACCATTAGTACTATTGGATAACTCACCCATAGAGCAGCTGTGTAATAACCAGGTTCTATTCTGAAATCCTGACCACAATTTGGACATTCTTTAGGCATATCCAGGATTTGCCCGAAAACGATCCAGCCCTTTCTTACAAACAAATCCCCTTCCTGGCAGCGTGGGCATTTTAAGTTGAGGACACTGTATAACTTGGTATCTTTCTTCATAATTCTCTAGATGATATCTACAGCTGGGAGGGGGAAATCGTAACTCAAAAATTCAGGAGTTGGCAGGTTTTGTTCAATGAATTCACCTGCATATTCACATGCATATTCATTGGATGACTCACATGTTTTTTATAATTGCCTTCCCAAACTGTGAACATTTGAGAAGTGTTGCGCCCTCCATTAATCTCGCAAAATCATAAGTAACTGTCTTATCGGAAATGGCGCCCTCCAATCCTCTCAAAATTAAATTGGCGGCTTCAAACCAGCCCATATATTCCAACATCATTACTCCCGAGAGAATTTCCGAAGATGGATTTACTTTATCCTTCCCGGTATATTTAGGAGCTGTTCCGTGGGTAGCTTCAAAAATCGCAACCCCGGTATTATAATTAATATTGGCACCCGGGGCAATACCAATTCCCCCAACAAGAGCAGCTAAAGCATCTGAGATATAATCCCCATTAAGATTTAGCGTCGCTATAACATCATATTGTGATGGTCTTAAAATAATTTGTTGCAGAAAAGCATCGGCGATAACATCTTTAATAATTATCTGATGTCCATTTTTATTAATAACCTTCCAGGGTCCTCCTTCATAATCCCTGGCACCAAACTCATCTTCGGCCAGTTGATACCCCCAATCTTTAAATTTACCTTCAGTGAATTTCATAATGTTGCCCTTATGAACTATAGTTACCGAATCTCTTTTATGAACAATAGCATATTCAATTGCAGCTTTTACCAATCTTTTCGTTCCCTCCTCGGAAACGGGTTTTATTCCTAATGAAACAGTATCTGGAAATCGAATACCCTTAACTTCCATCTCATCAATAAGAAACCGTTTTACTTTCTCCACTTCCGGCGTACCACATAACCATTCGATCCCTACATAAATATCCTCGGTATTTTCCCGAAATATCACCATGTCTACCTGCTCGGGATTTTTAACAGGGGAAGGAACCCCTTTGTAATATTTAACAGGTCTTATACAGGCATATAGATCAAGATCCTGCCTGAGAGCCACATTAAGCGACCTTATCCCTCCGCCTACCGGAGTGGTAAGGGGGCCTTTAAGGGCAACAAGGTGTTCCCGGATATTTTCCAGGGTTTTCGTTGGTAACCATTCCCCCTTTTTTGAAAAGGCTTCCTCACCAGCGTATACCTTCTTCCAAAAGATTTTCCTTTCCCCTCCGTAAGCTATTTCAACAGCCGTATTAATTACTTTTTTAGTTACCTTCCAAATATCCGGACCTACGCCATCGCCTTCTATGTAGGGAATTATTGGAAACGGAGGGACTTTTAATTTTTTATTTTTAAATGTAATTTTTTCTCTTATCATATTTTAATCTTCTCATTTCTATTATAAAAAAGTTTCTCTTTTTTCTAAATTGAATTCTTCATTGCAAGCTTTGACAGTATAATCAGAGGTTTACTCGGATAACCCCTTTTCATCAATCTCTTTTAAAATTGTATCAACTGTCTCTTTCCAATTTTTTTTTCTATTTGAAATATCCTTAAGCATTTTTACAAAATAACTACGGTATACTTCATCTTCAAGGAGCGTTTGGGTATCGACATTTGTAAACCCAAGACGTTTTAATCTTATGATAGCCAAATTGGTTAATTTATTTTCTCTCAATGAATTGCTCATAAGAATCTAACATATTGACGATTGTTAATAAGGTCTTTAATTTTAAAGACTGGAATTATTAATAGTAAGCGCTCCCTGCAGAAATTTCTTTAAGAGATCTCTATTCCTTGGATATGCTCATTTAATATTTTTTATAGTACAAAATTAGGTATATGTATTCACCTGATTCTTGACTCAGATTTGCTTAAAAATTGATTTCGATCAAGTTTAATCCCTTATTGAGGGTTTAACCCGCCGGACGGACGGGGAGGTTCTCCGAGGCCTGCCCGAATCATTCAGGCGGGCTTGCCTCGAATTTTTAAAAGTATTTTCCTCCCGATAATTATCGGGACATACCTTGTGGGCTTGCCACGAGGTTTTTGATTGTAAACTCAGAGGCTGTTTTCTTATCTTTGATTCGAGATAAAATTGTAAGAAATGTCAGAAAGTATTGGATTTCCCATTGATGAATATCACTTTAAAAGTCATTCTGTTTTTGAAGGATTGCCTGCGGAGGATCAGGACTTTTTAAAGTCTGTAATGCTTACCAGGAAGTATAAAAAAGGTGAGATGATCTTTATTGAAGGCTCTTATCCCTCGGGAATATTTTATTTGATCGATGGAAAAATAAAAAAATATAAAGTAGACAAAGATGGCCGCGAGCATATCATTTATATATGTAACAAGGGTGAACTGTTGGGCTACCCGGCATTGTTAAGCGAAGAGACATTTTCAGACTCAGCAATGGCTTTAGAAATTGTTACGGTAGGATTTATACCCAAGAAAGAATTTATGGAACTCCTTGAAAGATCAGCTGTACTTTCAAGGAAGCTTCTCAAAAATTTGAGCCACGAATTTGCCGTTTTGGAAAATAACATTCTTTCCATCGCTCATAAAACCGTACGGGAAAGACTTGCCCTTACCTTATTAATTTTAAGAGATAAATTTAAAACAGAAGATAAACCCAATGATATTGTAGAAATAAACCTTACCCGGGAGGATTTAGCCAATATCCTTGGAACTGCAGTGGAAACCCTTGTTCGTTTTCTAAGGGAATTAAAAGATGATGATATTATTGAAACCAGGGGTAGAACTATTCGCATATTGAACGCTCAGAAATTAGTCGAAATTGCAAATATTTGATACGGGGGACAGCAAGAGGATAGAAAGCTGCGCTCAAAATTGAAGGCCTGCTAATAAAAGTTCAGAAAATCATTAATTAATTACGCACTTTCAAACAAGAATTTTTCAAACTTCACAGAGAAACATATACTGGAAAGGCGGTTGTGAAGTAAGCTTAAAGACCCTCCTGGCTCTTGTTTGAATGGCTATTATCTCTTTCTTCTCCATATTATATTTCCCCAAAACCAATATCTAAAAACTCATTTTAATATTTCGGATGTTTTTGTCCTGTTTATAAATAACAAGACCTATCTTTGCTCAAAATATTAAAAACAATGTTTTCAAAAGCTTGCGAATACGGAATTAGATCAATCCTAAATTTTGCTATAATTTTTTGGAAGAAAATCGCGTGAAGCTCAAGGAAATAGTCGCTAAAATAGTTTCTCCGAAAGTCTTTACGTATAAAAATTATGACAATTCGTCAAAAACGATCATGTTGAATCTGTAGAAATTAAACCAGAACGTGTCGCGGTAGGTGGAGACAAAATTTTTAAGGGAGGCGCATTAAAATTAAATGGAAGACATGCCCGTTCCGGTCATATAAATTAGAGGGAATAAGGGCTAGTCTGGAACAGATTACCAAAGAAACCAGCATTTTGAAATAACAACAGGTATTGAGGTTAGCCTCATTTTCTAAGAACGATTATTTTTTAAAATTAAATAGGACAAAATTATCCTGTTTATGCAAAAGCAACTTCGAGATTAAAATGAAGAACGAAATTCTAAGCATAACCGATGTTAAGCAACTGGTGGATACTTTTTATGAAAAGGTACGGGAAGATGAGCTTTTGAATCCAATTTTCAATAATGTGATTAAAGAGCACTGGCCTGAACACCTCGAAAAACTGTACCGTTTTTGGCAAACAATTTTACTGAAGGAGCATACCTATTTTGGTAGTCCTTTTGTTCCCCACGTCAAACTTCCGGTTGAAAAGGAACATTTTGACCGCTGGCTTAAGTTGTTTTTCAGCAATATAGACGATCAATTTAAAGGAGAAAAAGCGGAAGAAGCGAAATGGCGAGCCCAAAAAATGGCAGAGATGTTTCAAATGAAAATTGAAATGTATAAAAACAGCAATTCGACTCCATTGATGTGAAGAGTGGATCGTTCAAATAAAAATTCAAAAACCAATAATAAAAATCATTTAAAATAAGAATTCATGATCATTACAAAAGAAAAATATATCGGGAAAATTGTTGCGGAAGATTACCGCACTGCACAAATATTTAAAAATCATAAGATAGATTTTTGTTGCCAGGGTAACAGAAGTATTGAAACTGTGTGCGAGAAAAAAAGCTTTACCAGTGAAGATTTGATCGCGGAAATTGAAACGCTGCAGCAAAAACAGGAAACTTCCAACGATTACAAATCCTGGCCGCTTGATCTTTTAGCCGATTACATCGAGAAAAAACACCACCGCTATGTGGTAGAAGGTTTTAAGGTGTTGATCCCTTATTTGAATAAGCTGTGCAAAGTACACGGAGAAAATCATCCTGAATTATTCGAGATCACCAAGGAATTTAAAGAATCGGCTGCAGAATTGGGTTCACATATGGAAAAAGAGGAACAAGTTCTGTTTCCATTTATCCGAAATCTGGTTCAGGCAAAACAGGAAAATTCTGAAATTGAGAAGCCTCATTTTGGGACGGTAGAAAATCCAGTAGAAATGATGATGCAGGATCACGAAGCTGAAGGGGAACGCTTCCGAAAAATTGCCGATTTAACGAACAATTACACCCCGCCCGAAGATGCCTGCAACACCTATAGGGTGAGTTTTGCCCTGTTGAACGAATTTGAACAGGATCTACATCTTCATATTCACCTTGAAAACAATATTTTATTTCCAAAAGCAATCGCCCTGGAGAAAGAATTAAACGGGTAAAGTTTTAACTATCAAACCATTCAAATTAATGTCCGGTATATAAATATTGCCGGACATTGATTTGTTTAAAATTTTAATAAATTTTTTATAATAACAATGAATAAAGAAAAAAAACTTTGGATTGCATTTGGCCTTGTAATGAGTCTTTCATTTGCGGTATTGCTTTATTACGGATACGAAATTTATCAACAGGCACCCCCAATTCCCGAAAATGTTGTAACCACTGAAGGGGAGGTATTATTTTCCGGACAGGACATCAAAGACGGCCAGAATGTATGGCAAAGCATGGGTGGCCAGGAAGTTGGCACCATTTGGGGACATGGCGCATACGTAGCTCCGGATTGGACAGCAGATTGGCTGCACCGGGAAGCTGTTTTTATATTAAATAAATTTGCCCAGGCCGATTTTAATAAAGATTATGAAGCTGTTTCAGAAGAACAACAGGCTTCCCTCAAGATCCGTTTGCAAAAAGATCTAAGGACCAATACCTATAATTCCACAACCGGGGAGATAATAATTTCACAAAACCGGGCAGAAGCTGTTGCTCATTTGAGCAATTATTATAAAAGCTTGTTTACAGACGATCCCGCTTTTGACAAGTTGCGATCGGATTATGCGATCCCTAAAAATGCCATAAAAGGCGATGCCAGAATGGATCAAATGAGTGCATTTTTCTTCTGGGCAACCTGGGCTACCGTTACCGAGCGTCCATTTAGCAATGTATCCTATACCCATAACTGGCCATCAGACGAACTTGTTGGAAATGTTCCAACAACAGACCTGATGGTTTGGTCTGGTGTAAGTATTATTCTGCTTATTCTATGTATCGGAATTTTAGTATTCTATCACGTTAGATCAGGGGAAGACGAAAGTATTCCTGCTCCTACCGAGGATCCTTTGCTAAAAGAAGGGATGACACCCTCTATGCATCTCATCAAAAAATACTTTTGGGTAGTGACCTTGCTTATGGTATTGCAAATGGTACTGGGGATTATAACCGCGCATTACGGTGTGGAAGGAAATGGTTTTTATGGTTTTCCATTAGACGAATACCTGCCATATGCAGTAACACGAACCTGGCATACACAACTAGCCATTTTCTGGATAGCCACTGCCTGGTTGGCCACAGGACTTTATATTGCCCCGGCTGTTTCGGGAAAAGACCCCAAATTCCAGTCATTTGGTGTAAACTTTCTGTTTTTCGCACTTTTGATTATTGTAGTAGGATCTATGATCGGACAATGGTTTGGTGTTATGCAAAAAATGGACCTGGTAAGCAATTTCTGGTTCGGACATCAGGGTTATGAATACGTGGATCTTGGTCGCTTCTGGCAGATATTCCTGTTAGTAGGACTGATATTGTGGCTGGCATTGATGGTTCGCCCGTTGCTTCCAATTTTAAAACGAAAAACCGAGGAGAAAAACCTTATCATCATGTTCCTGATTTCCTGTACGGCGATTGCTTTGTTTTACGGAGCCGGCCTTATGTGGGGAAGACAAACCAATTTGGCTATTGCCGAATATTGGAGATGGTGGGTAGTTCACCTTTGGGTTGAAGGCTTCTTTGAAGTTTTTGCTACTGTGGTTATCGCATTTCTTTTTGTGCGCTTAGGCCTTTTAAAAACCAAAACAGCTACTTTAAATGTGCTTTTGGCAACCATTATATTTATGTCTGGTGGGATTTTGGGAACCTTTCACCATTTATATTTCTCGGGAACACCAAAAGCAATTATGGCCATAGGGGCAACCTTCAGCGCACTGGAAGTGGTTCCATTGACATTAATAGGGTATGAAGCCTATCATAATTATAAATTATCCAAAGCCACTAAATGGATCAAAGATTACAAATGGCCTATCTATTTTATGATCGCCGTGGCTTTTTGGAATTTCCTTGGCGCCGGTATCTTCGGATTTATTATCAATCCACCAATAGCCCTTTATTATGTTCAAGGTTTGAATACAACGCCACTCCACTCCCATACTGCGCTATTTGGAGTTTACGGAATGCTGGGAATTGGTTTGATGCTTTTTGTACTGAGAAGTTTATACCGAAATGTTTCCTGGAATGAAAAACTATTAAAAATTACATTTTGGTCACTTAACATCGGATTGATGGCCATGGCTTTATTGAGCCTTTTACCAATGGGGATCTGGCAGGCAATTGCAAGTATAGAACATGGGATGTGGTATGCCCGTTCTTCTGAATTGATGCAGGACCCGGATATGATCACCTTAAAATGGCTGCGTACTATTGGGGATGTTATTTTTGCAGTAGGAATGCTTACTCTGTGCTGGTTTGTATTTGATTTGACACTGAAAAATAAAAATAAGCAACCCAACACCTCAATTATTAATAAAGGAATTCCAATAAAAAAATTAAAAACAAAAGAACCGGTTGAAGTATAACATATGAACAGGAAAAATTTCGAAAGGAATTTTTCCTGTTCTTTTTAAATCAGAAGTTATGAATCTCACAAAAGGAAAACACATCCGGAAAATTATTTCAACAAACGACCATCTTAAATCTTGTCCGGGATCTTTCCGCAGGAAGGTCTATTTGGAACATTAAAGTCGAATTTAAAGAATGGTGAATTTTATTCCTTTACGGGGATTTTTAGAATTAAAAGTCAGGAAATCGCTCAGAGATTGGTGCCAAAAATATAGTTCGATTAAAGGATAGTACCTTAGGGGAATAAATTAAAAAATTAAGAAAATGGTTTTTATAGATAACGAAGGAATTAACGATCCCAGGATTAATCTTGCACTTGAGGAATATGTACTCCGAAATTTCAACCCCGGCAAGGATTATTTACTCTTTTACATTAACGAACCTTCAATAATTATTGGTCGCAACCAGATTACTTTAGAGGAAATTAATTATGAGTATGTCGAGGAAAACGGATTGCACGTAGTTCGAAGAATATCTGGTGGGGGAGCGGTCTATCACGATTTTGGAAATCTGAATTTTAGTTTTATCACCAAACATGAAACAAAAAGCTTAAACAACTTCGCGAAATTTACCGAGCCAGTCATAAAAATTCTCAATACGATGGGAGTTCCGGCGGAGTTAAAAGGACGAAATGATGTGCTGGCAAATGATAAAAAGATTTCCGGGAATGCCCAATTTTCTACAGGAAAAAGAATGTTACACCACGGCACTTTGCTCCTGGACACTGATTTGGATGAGGTCGTCAAAGCGCTTAATGTGAAAATGACCAAAATTCAATCCAAAGGACACAAATCCAGCCGAAGCAGAGTGGCGAACATCAGTGAATTCCTCAAAGAAAAAATGGATATAGAAGATTTTAGATCTTTAATTCTGAAGGGACTTTATAATGAACGGGAAGATTTTGAAACATATCATCTTTCTAAAGAAGAATGGAAAGCGGTTCATCAATTGAAAGATAAGAAGTATGGAACATGGGATTGGAATTACGGTAATTCCCCCAAATTCAATATTCAGCGTAGCAAACGTTTTTCTATTGGCGAAATTGACCTAAGGATTTTTGTGGAAAAAGGGAAGATCAGCAATTTTAAGATCTATGGTGATTTCTTCGGAAAGGAACCGGTTCAGAATCTGGAAAAGTTAATGGTGGGGGCAAGATATGACCGGCAGGAAATCAACAAATTACTGGAACCGATACTGATGGAAGATTATTTTGGTACGTTGCCAAAGAATGATTATTTGGAGCTGATCTATGGAAATGATGAAGTTGAACCTTCATTAATTACCGGTTAATCCTCCGTTTAAAGAATTGTGAATTCAAGTATATAAATATTAAAATTTACCAAGCAATAAATTAAAAATAAGAAAAATGAAGAAAGCATCGTTAACTGAGAATCTTGAATATAATGAGAATGGACCGGCTGTACTGGTACTCTTGGAAACTGAAACCGGAAAAGAGATTAGAATGGTATTCAAAACCGGACAAAAACTGAAAGAACATAAGACGCCCTTCCCGATAGTGGTAGAAGTATTTGAGGGAGCCATTGATTTTGGAGTAAATGGGGAAAATCAAGAATTGAAAAAAGGAGATTTGATTGCCCTGGAGGGAAATGTACCACATGACCTTTATGCCAAAGAGAATAGTACCGTCCGGCTAAGCCTTACAAAAACAGATACTGTGCAACGGGTAGAGAATGTTGCAAAAAATTCATAAGGGTAGTATTATAATAAAGCGACGGGAAATCTCATGTATTAGGAGTGGAAGTTTTCAAAAGGAGTTCGGAGTTTAAGACGATGAGATTTCTCAATCGCCAAGACGGGCTCATTTCGAAATGACCTTGGAAGGTCACCATGAGATTTCTCAATCGCCAAGACGGGCTCATTTCGAAATGACCTTGGAAGGTCACCATGAGATTTCTCAATCGCCAAGACGGGTCATTTCGAAATGACTATGTCAGATTGCTTCTCCTGATCCAACATTCTGGATGGCAAAGACAGGCTCATTTCGAAATGACTTTAGCTCTTGATCAATTGGCTGGCAGTAGAATTTCTATTGATAGCTTTCCAGCCTTCAAAAGAAATTTTTATAAAGGCCACACCCACATGATCATTGGGATACCCACCAGGACAATGATTACTTCCAGCGGAAGCCCCATGCGCCAGTAATCGGTGAATTTGTAACCACCGGGCCCCATTACCAGGGTATTAGACTGGTGACCTATAGGGGTTAAAAATGCAGAAGAACCACCAACGGCTACTGCCATAAGAAACGGATCTATTGAAAAACCTAAGCCATTGGCAACACCAACAGCAATTGGAGCCATTAATACAACCGTTGCAGCATTGTTTATGATATCTGATAAAAACATGGTGATAACAAGAATAATGGTTAGCATTGCCCAGGCAGGCATCATTTCCCCTAATTCAAGGATCCAGAAGGCAATGAGATTTGCTCCACCACTGGTTTCCAGGGCAATACCAACAGGTATCATAGCCCCTAGCAAAACAATTACCGGCCAATCAACACTTGTATATACATTTTTTACGGGAAGAACTCCGCTTAATACCATTCCTACTGCAGCCATTGAGAATGCCACCTGTACCGGCAGCAATCCTGAAACCACCATGGCTATGGAAAGGATAAAAATCCCCAGAGCCAAAAGGATCTTTGTCTGGTAACCAATGCGCAAACTACGCTGAGCTAAAGGCAGGCAGCCCATATATTTTATGGTATCATTAAGCACCTGGTCACGTCCCTGGAGCAGCAAAACATCTCCTGTTTGAAATACGATCTTGTTTAATCGCCGGCGAATACGTTTTTCGCGACGGGCGATCGCAACCAGATTGATGCCATAACGGCTTCGGAAATGCAAATCGGAGACTGTCCGACCTATTAAGGGGGAATCTGCCATTACCACCGCTTCAGCAACCATGATCTTATCAGATCCTTCAGCATCTTTTAGGAATTTCTTATCCCCAACCAATTTAGCCTTGGTATCTTCGATGAATGTTTTAAGATCATCTGCATCCGTTTCAAGAAGAATTATATCTTTTTCGAGCAATATATAATTGATTTCAGGGGCATGAATGAGTTTTTTATCCCTTACCAAACCCAAAACCTGTACATCGGTATCAGAGATATCTGCCAATTCCGAAATAGGTTTTCCAATGATTTTTGAATCTTCAACAACTTCAACTTCTGTAATATAATCATCGATATCAAAGCTTTTTTCCTCCGACTTTTTACCGACTCTTTTTGGTAACAGCCGCCATCCAATAAGTACAATAAAAACAAGTCCTGACAGCATAAGAGTGAAACCCACCGGAGAAAAATCGAACATATTGAAAGGTTCCCCAATTACATCGGCACGGAATGTAGCTATAATAATATTTGGAGGGGTTCCAATTAATGTTGTCATTCCGCCAAGCAAAGATGCAAAAGCTATTGGCATCAATATGTAAGAGGGCGGATTACCGCTTTTGTGGGCCAAATGTATGGCGATGGGCATCGTTATCGCCAGGGCTCCCACATTGTTCATAAAGGCAGATGCTACTGCAACCAAAAGGGAAAGCACCAGGATCTGTACCAGTAGTTTATCCCCCATCTTCATGATCCATTTACCCAACAAATCAATCAGACCCGAAAACTCAAAGGCTTTTCCAATGATCAGTACTGACGCCACTGTTATTACTGCAGGGTGACCAAACCCAGTAAATGCCCGGGCAGGATCAATTATGCCTGTAACAATTAGGATAAAAAGTGTTATCAACGCCACAAAATCGTGACGTATTTTACCCCAGGCAAACAAGCCAAGCGCAACGATAAGAGTTCCGAAAACAATGTTATGGGCCATTAGAAAAGATTAAAATCAATACTGAGTATTAAATTTAACCATTGTTTATTTATATCTTCAATTTCATACCATTTAATTCATAGGTAGCTATTGTTTTTTTAGTGATGAAGTGATGAAGTGATGAAGTGACGCTGTAAAGGAGCATTCCCAACGACCTTGTTCAGGACCGTCATTGCAAAGGAGTTGTCATTGCGAAAGAGGAGCGATTAAAGCAATCCCAGAGTGAAGCATATTTAGGCTAGAGTTTGCATCATTTTGGAGGTTTTTTAAGCATTCAGCTTATCCATAATGTTTTGTTCATTTTTTTGCGTGCATTCCTCTCACTGCGTTCGTCGGATGCAAGAAAAACGAACCAAAAAAAGGACACTTTTTTTGAAGGTGTTTTTCCGGTGTTGCTTTCCGCACCACCAAAAAACCGAAAACCTTCTGCTAAATTTTCTCCAAGGCCCTTCGACGGAGCTCAGGACAGGCTTCGAAAATTTTTAACGCAGAATGTTTCCTACACTGGCAAAAAAAGAACCGGTCAAGATTGAGATTTGGACTTTAAGACCATGAGATTTCTCAATCTGACGTAAACCAGAGGTTGTGACATGTTTAGGGTTTCTTACAGGAGTTTCCCGCCCTTCGCTCGCAAAGACGTTTGTAAAATTCAGGCCGCAGAGCTTCTACCCCAAATCCCCTTCTTTAAGGAAATCCCATTTCTCAAGATTTCTCTTTAGCTTTTTACCTATGACATCCTGAAAATTTGTAGCGGAAATACCATAACCTTTTGGTTTTTTGGATTCGAGGTCTTCAAAGCTGAGGACGTAGCCGGCAGAGAGGGGTTTGTTTACTGCCAGGGATTTTTCAAAGATGCTTTTTAGTTCACTAAAAGCGGAATTATCGTTTTTATTTATGGGATGTTCCTGTGCCTGGCAGATGTTTTTTACTGCAGAAACGAGTTGCGCTATTTCCTCTATTTCCAAGGAGGAACTGGCATCGGGTCCGAACATTTTTCTGCTAAAAACCGCATGGAATTCAAGAATTTCTGCGCCAAGGGCAGTAGCGGCAATACAGGTTTCAATTTTCGCGGAATGATCTGAATACCCTACAGGAACCTGATATCTTTTCTTTAATTCCGCAATAACATTCAGGCCGTAATTTTGTGGTTGAGTAGGGTAGGCAGTGGTGCATTGTAAAATGGAATACTCTGCATTTCTTTTTCTGAGGAAATCTACAGTTTTGTCCAGCTCTTCAAAAGAGCTCATTCCGGAAGAGAGGATTATAGGTTTCCCCGTTTTGGTGATCTTTTCCAGCATCAAAAAATTGCTCACCTCTCCCGATCCTATTTTATAGCGTTTCACCTCCAGTTTTTCCAGGAGATCTACTGCTGCATTGCTGAAGGGAGATGCCATAAACTCAACGCCTGCTTCCTCACAGTGCGCTTTTAATTCCTGCCACTGTTCCAGGGAGAATTCCATTCGTTTCCAGTAATCAAACCGGGTTTTATCCTGGGAGGAGAATTTTATTCGGAAGGGTTCAAATTCACTGCTTTCAGCCGCTGCGATATGCACCTGGAATTTTACGGCATCTACTCCGGTTTTCGCCAGCGCATCTATGTAAGAATGTGCAATCCCTAAACTCCCCTCATGTGCTTGCCCGACTTCAGCTATTATAAACATAATTTTATTATTATAAATTTTGAACCATCATTATTAGAACGATTTAGGCGGGCTTGCGCTATTTCTGCGATTATGAACATAGTTTTCTGTTTTATGTCGGCCTTCGGCCGTTTAGCGTTTTCTGTTTGCAGTTGGACTTTAGGCCGTTTTGGTTTTCTGTACGTTTCCTAATGTTAAAGGTATAAATTTTAAAGTTACAACTGAAAGCCGCGCTGCGCTCGCAATGATGTTTGCCCTAGCTGTGATGCTGTGACGGAGTGACGAAGTGATGTTGTGACGGAGTGACGCTGTAAAGGAGCATTCCCAACGACCTTGTTCAGGACCGTCATTGCGAAGGAGGCATTAGCCGACTGAAGCAAACTCATCCTCCCCCCGGCCCCCTCCGAAGGAAGGGGTGAAAAAAGATTATTATATGTTTCCTTGAGTTTACTTCTCCCAATCCAAAAATCGGGATCGCAATGAAGTTTGCCGCGCTGTTATAAAACCCTTAATAATTTTTGGACCTTAAGTCACAAACCGCAACTACCGTCTCCCTCTTTCCTCAAACTTTACGATTTCCTTATCACCCGAACCAATCTGAATTTTCTAAATTGAATAAAGAAGGAAAAAGAGATGGAAAAGAAATACAACGTAGGTATAACCTTTAGTGGAGGTGCCGCCAGGGGTTATGCTCATATAGGGATTCTAAAGGCGCTGGTGGAGCATGGGATAGAACCTGAGATCATTTCGGGGACCAGCATGGGAGCTGTGGTAGGGGTATTCTATGCGGCGGGTTATGATCCTGAGCAGATACAGGAGATCCTGACGGGGAAACCGGTATTATCAGTGATGGGTTTTTCCTGGGAACGAAATGGGGTGCTTCAAATGGAAAAACTGAAGGATGTGCTGAAAGAGAAACTTGCCGGAGACGATTTTTCTCATTTACAAAAGCCGTTCCACCTGTTGCTCACCGATCTCAATAAAGGAGAAAAGGAAGTTCGTAGCAGTGGTCCGCTTTATGAGTACATCATTGCCTCCTGTTCTGTTCCGGTGATCTTTGCCCCAAAGATCATTAATGGCATCCATTATGTTGACGGCGGGCTGCTGTGCAATCTTCCGGCATCGGCCATTCGCGATCACTGCAAAATATTGATTGGATCTCATGTGAATTTCCCGGGGGTGGAAAAAAATATCACCGGGATAAAAGAGATTCTGGAACGCGCGGTGAACCTGGCGATCACCCAAAACGTAAAACCCGAGATGGAGCTCTGCGATTACCTCATTGACCCTCCGGCAATGCAGCATTTTTCCCTGGTCGGATTTGGAAAAGCAGAAGAACTCATCAAGGCCGGCTATGACCACACAAAGGAAATGATAAGATCAGGAGATCTGCGTAAGGACCCTGTGATGAAGTGATGTTGTGAAGGAGTGACGCTGAGACAAAAGCCGGAGGATCTAACATCTTTTGGGGTTCTTACATGAGATTGCCGCGCTTCGCTCGCAATGACGTTTGCCGCGCTGTGACATGTTTGGGGGTTCTAACATGAGTTTGCTTCGCGGCGCTCGCAATGACGTTTGCCGCCCCCGATCCAAAAATCGGGATCGCAATGACGTTTGGTCACGCTGCAATGTTGTGACGCTGCGATGACGGGATGATTGTTTGAAGTTTTCTCTCTTTTTTGGTTAGTTACCCCAATCCCGAAGCGTCCTAAAAAAGTTCATTCATAACGGGGGATATCAAATTGTTTTCACTTAATATTTTTAGTAAATTGTAATATGAAATTCCAAAACTAAAACAAATGCCATTAAACTTAAATATATCCATCGAGCAGTTAGCCGAGACATTTAGAAAACTATCTAGTGCAGATCGTGTGCGGTTAAAAATACTTTTAGGTGAGGAGTGGTTTGAATTTGAAACTGCTGAAGAAACGAAAACAATTCAGGAACTTTTAAAGATCAGTCAAAAGCAACACCGGGAGGGCAAATCCCGTCAGTTTGAAAATATAATTGAAGACTCTAAGAAAAAATATGGATTGTGAGGATTATTTGGTCCCAATTAGCAGAAGAAACTTATTTTGACAATTTAGAATATTTGAATGAAAACTGGTCACAGACGGTTGCACAAGACTTTATTAAAGAGGTTGAAGAAACGATGAAGCTGTTGGAAGGTAATCCAGATATATTTAGATGGTGGGATTCAAAAAAGCACTTTAAAGTTGGTTATATAAATAAGCACATTTCTTTTTTCTACAGCTTAAGCAAGGAGGAAATCCAAATTCATTTTTTTTGGAATAATCATAAGGATCCGGAGCAATTAAAAAAATATATGAAAGATAATTAGGACACGGAAGTCATTTCGATGGAGCGGGTTTGAAATTTGAAACCTGTTTGCTTGAGAAATTAAGTTTAACAGTATTTTTCTAGAATTAAGAGAATAAAGCGACGAGAAATCCTCCCCCCGGCCCCCTCCGAAGGAAGGGGAGAAACAAGTTTTCTACATGTCTCCGTGAGTTTGCTTCTCCCGATCCAAAAACCGGAATCGCAATGACGAGCTCATTTCGAAATGACTTGAGGAATGATCTGATGCTGTGACGAAGTGATGAAGTGATGCTGTGGTGTTGTGATGAAGGGTTTTACCACGCTGTGAACATCATTCCGGGAGACGAAAGCTTTTTAAACGACCTTGTTCAGAACCGTCATTGCGAAGGAGGCTTTAGCCGACTGAAGCAATTTCATCCTCCCCCCGGCCCCCTCCGAAGGAAGGGGTGAAAAAAGATTATTATATGTTTCCTTGAGTTTACTTCACCCAATCCAAAAATCGGGATCGCAATGACGGCTCATTTCGAAATGACTACAACCTTCCTATTCCAAATCCCAAAATCAGCGTAATTTGTTTAATTCGTGTAATTCGCGTTTTTCGCTCAATACTCATTACTCACTACTTTACTGAAATACTCCATATTCCTCTCCACCACCACCTCTGTAGAAAACCTCGCAACTACCTGCTCCCGGGCTGCTTTTCCTATTTTCTTAGCCAAAGCAGAATCATTAAGAAGCTGAAGGATAAATTCTGCATACAAATGATGGTCTTTTGGATCTACGATAAATCCTGTTTTTCAATCCTCAGTCCATATACGTAATAAGGTATAAGTATTTAGGTTCAGCATATTGTTTTGTTCATTTTTTTGCGTGCATTCCTCTCACTGCGTTCGTCGGATGCAAGAAAAACGAACCAAAAAAAGGACACTTTTTTTGAAGGTGTTTTTCCGGTGTTGCTTTCCGCACCACCAAAAAACCGAAAATCTTCTGCTAAATTTTCTCCAAGGCTTCGAAAATTTTTAACGCAGAATGTTTTCTACACTGGCAAAAAAAGAACTGGTTAAGATTGAGATTTGGCTTCACGACCTTGAGATTTCTTAATCGCCAGATTGCTTCTCCCGATCCAAAAAAATGAAATCGAGATTACATGCTCATATCGGAATGTCGCCGAAAGCTTTCTAAATAGGTTTTATACATTGGAAAAAGGAGTTTAAACTGAGATTTTATCTTCCTAACCAGGTTGAGCATATAAAAGTAACAGATTTAGGTTCTTTCAGTTCCTGATTTTGGATCTCTTTTGGTATGCAGTACGGCATGAACAAAAACAAGATTGAAATCTATTGTATAATAAATGCCAAAGGGAAAATTTTTAGTAAAAAGAACCCTAACTTCATTGTACCTTTTTTGATATTGTTCAGGATTATCTTGGAGTAATTTCATTGCCTTGTCAATTTCCTCTAAAAATCGACTGGTAAGATGTGTTTCTTGTGTGTAGTACCATTCTGCAGCTTCAGTTATATCCTGTTCTGCCAGTCTTTTTAAAATGAGTTTATAGCCCATATTGTTTTTTCAAGGCAGTTTGTATTTCCTCCCAGCTCTTTCCTTCTTTTAGATTTTCCTGATGGTCTTTTAAGCGCTCGTCCAAAACTTCTTTATGGGATTCTGACAATTCATTCACATCAGTTTCTATAATAGCATTAATAATCTTCAACATACGCTCATCAGCATGCTCAATATAGTTTCGGATTCGGTTTTTAATTTCTATTGTATCCATTTTAGTACTGCTTTCTTTCCTATGTAGATATTTATTGTTTTTTAATGGTCATATGTAATTCACATATCTTCATCGGTGTTTGTTTCATGTTTCCGTTATGCTCATTTCAAAAATACAAAATATCGACTTGTTATTTAGGTTGTTTCCATTTATACCAGAATAAATACTCGTTTTGAGCATAATTGATGAACCTGCCGGGATTCAGTAAGACCAGGTTTTGCGATTTTTAACATGATTTAGTCATGTTTCCGTGAGACGAACCTGCTTTTTAAGCGTTCTTGTTTAGGACCGTCATTGCGAAGGAGGTTTTAGCCGACTGAAGCAATCTCATCCTCCCCCCGGCCCCCTCCGAAGGAAGGGGTGAAACAAGATTATTATATGTTTCCTTGAGTTTACTTCTCCCAATCCAAAAATCGGGATCGCAATGACAGGCTCATTTCGAAATGACGGTTGTTTTCTCATAAGACCTGATATTCTCCTCCACAACCACCTCTGTAGAAAACTTTGCAACTACCTGCTCCCGGTCTGCTTTTCCTATTTTCTTAGCCAAAGCAGAATCATTAAGAAGCTGAAGGATAAATTCTGCATACAAATGATGGTCTTTTGGATCTACGATAAATCCTGTTTTTCAATCCTCAGTCCATATACGTAATAAGGTATAAGTATTTAGGTTCAGCATATTGTTTTGTTCATTTTTTTGCGTGCATTCCTCTCACTGCGTTCGTCGGATGCAAGAAAAACGAACCAAAAAAAGGACACTTTTTTTGAAGGTGTTTTTCCGGTGTTGCTTCCCGCACCACCAAAAAACCGAAAATCTTCTGCTAAATTTTCTCCAAGGCCCTTCGACGGAGCTCAGGACAGGCTTCGAAAATTTTTAACGCAGAAGGTTTTCTACACTGGCAAAAAAAGGATAAAATCCCGATTGGGATCTGAGCTTTAAGATCATGAGATTTCTCACTTGCCAGATCGCTTCTCCCGGTCCAAAAATAGGGATCGCAATGACAGGCTTATCTCAAAATAGCTATCTCCAATCTGTCCTGGAATAAAATCAGAAAAACGGAAATAACATTTGTATAACATATTGTTAAAGATTATCTTTGAAGAAGATTTTGACTATTAGAAAAATATTAAATATGAAAGTGCAAACAGCATTTCGATTGGACAAAGAACTGGTCGATGAATTAAAGCAACAGGCAAAAAAAAACAAAAGAAGTCTGAACAACTATGTGGAGTTAATTCTCTCTAAAGTAGTTGAAAAGCAACCTAATGATGAGACTATCAAAGCGTTGGACGAAGCAATGAACAGCAAGGAATTAGAGCCTATAACGGATATTGATAAATTTCTGGATTCCATTTGATGTATCAGCTTATTCCGACTACAAAGTTCAAAAAAGACCTTAAAAAATTCAAGGGAGATTTGGAGGAGATCCGAAAGGTTTTAAAAATTTTGGAAGCCGAAGGTGTGAAAGGTATTCCTGATAACATGAAACCTCATTTGTTAAAGGGGAAATATAAAAACAATTGGGAATGCCATATAAAACCCGATAGGCTTATCATCTGGATACAAATAGAAGAACCCAGGGAAATAAAATTGGTTAGGATCGGATCCCATTCGGACCTGTTTAAATAAGAATTTCCGGCACTATCCTCAAATTTAATCCCACTAGTTTTTAAAGGGCTTGCCTGGAATGCGCAGGATTCTTACCGAGCCAATCCCCGTGTTTAGGACTGTCATTGCGAAGTAGACTTCAGCCGACTAAAGCAATCTCATGTAAGCCGGAGGTTGAATTATGTTTGGGAGTTAGCCACCCTAAAATTGAAATCGTAAACAACTAAGAAGTCATTTCGAGCGAGCGGTATTGAATGTGAACCTGGTTTGCTTGGTAGGATTATGTTTAAGTAGAATTTTTTTTTAGACTTAAGAGAATAGAGCGACGAGAAATCTCATGTTTTAGGGCAGGAGGTTTTAAGGAAGTTTTGAATTTACGACCATGAGATTTCTCAATCGTCAGATTGCTTCTCCCGATCCAAAAAATCGGGATCGCAATGACGGCTCATTTCGAAATGGCTACAACCTTCCAATTCCAAATTTTTAATCCGAGAAATCCGTTTTAATTCGTGCAATTCGCGTTTTCCACTCAATACTCAATACTCAATACTAATTACTCACTACTTTTCTGAAATACTCCATATTCCTCTCCACTACAATCTCTGTTGAAAACCTCGCAACTACAATTGATGGTCTTTTGGATCTACCGGTAAATCCTGTTTTCCAATCCTCAGGCCTTATTCGTAATAAGGTATAAGTATTTAGGTTCAGCATATTGTTTTGTTCATTTTTTTGCGCGCATTCCTCTCACTGCGTTCGTCGGATGCAAGAAAAACGAACCAAAAAAAGGACACTTTTTTTGAAGGTGTTTTTCCGGTGTTGCTTCCTGCACCACCAAAAAACCGAAAATCTTCTGCTAAATTTTCTCCAAGGCCCTTCGACGGAGCTCAGGACAGGCTTCGAAAATTTTTAACGCAGTAAATTTTCTACACTGGCAAAAAAAAAACTGGTTAAGATTGAGATTTGGACTTTAGGACCATGAGTTTTCTCAATCGCCAGATTGCTTCTCCCGATACAATAATCGGGATCGCAATGACAGACTCATTTCGCAAAGACTACTGTTGATTTTTCAATGGGGGATGTGATGCATTAAACGTTTATTGGCTTCAAAAAAACATGATTCGTCCAATGAGTATGGGGGATTCTTCACTGAGTTCAGAAGGACAGGCCGGCGGAAGATTTATAAATTGTAAAATTGAAGTGCATTGCGCACTTTCAAGTGAAGGCGGGAGTTTGTATAAAGGAAAGAACAGAAGGAAAAATTATTTAATTCCTGCATAGACTGTTTCAGGGAGCAGTCCCGTATATTTACAAAACTCTTCCACAGAAACAAACTGGTGTTTGTCTTTGTTATAGCTCTTTTTAATATTCCGGATAATTTTCCGGCTATAGTTTTTGCTTCTGCCGGTTATAATTTCAACATCCGAAGGGTAAATGCATAATCTTCTCATTTTTTTAAAAACTTTGATTAAAAAGTATAGTTATCTCATAATTAGTTAATTATAGCGTTAGTGATTTTTGTTAAAGCCAAGGTACATCATTATTCTGAAAAATAATTTTGAGGTATAAATATTTTATTAACACTAATTTTAAACATTATGAATTCAAATTGTTGATAACTAGCTAGTTGCGGTATGTTAAAATCAATTAATTGTTAATAAATATACTGGGTATGAAAATTGGCCTAATTAGATGTTTTGGTTTAATATAAAAAGTGTATGAAATGCACGGGTTTTCTGGGGAAATACCCAAGGTTTCCATAGGACAATTATAGGGCAAGCATAGGGTATCCATAGGGTATCTATATGGGAGGGCCAGTAAAATAAAGGGTTGGCTTCAAAAAATGCTGTTCCTCAACGCACGAAAACGCCCTAAACGCACCCAAAAGAACCTAAACGCAATCAAACCACACGGTTATAAGGAAAAGGTTCAGAATAGTCGGGAATGATATAAAAAGGCTACTAACGGTTCGGAATAATGAAAACCATCCTTAATAACTCTTTATGTATTAAAAGGTTGAATTTAAAACTACTTCGCAGCTTTTAACACTAAATCCACCTAAACAAAAGCCTGCTATTTTATTGACTGACAAATAGTTATATGTTTGATTATTATTAATTTTAAATCCATATAACATGGCAAAAAATGATGGGATCTTAAAGATCCAGGGAACGTTAGGGAACCTAACTTTCTACAAAACGCAGGACGGATCATTGGTTCGTACCAAAGGAGGGGTTTCCAAGAAACGGATCATGAAAGATCCTGCTTTTGCGAGGACCCGTGAAAACCTAAGCGAATTTGCAGGCAGCGCCCAGGCCGGGAAAGCGATGCGAATGTCGGTAAACGAGTTGATGCAAACTGCCAGGGACAACCGGGTGACAAGCAGGCTTACCCAGGTGATGAGTCAGATCCAGAAGATGGACACGGTGAACGTTCGGGGCAAGCGGCAGGTGTCGGTTGGGCTTGAGAGTGCAGAAGGAAAGGCTGTTCTTACCAGTTTTGACTTTAACAACAGAGCTCCCCTGGGATCTGTCCTGCTAGCGCCTTACAGCGTAGACGGGGTTACGGGAGAGGTGAGCATTCCGGATTTTATTCCGGGAATCCAACTGTACGCGCCTCAGGGGAGCACGCATGTGAGTCTGCGTTCGTCCTTTGTTAAAGTCGATTTTGAAACCGGTATTTATTCCGGGGGCAGCAGTCCGGTTCAAAGTTTGCCTCTGGATATGACAAGTTCCAACATCAGCTTAATTCCTGCCGGGGTGCCGGGCGGATTGGGAATCAGCTTTATTTTACTGCTTGTAGAATTTTTCCAGGAAGTGAACACGGTGCAATATCCGCTTCGCAACGGAGCTCATAATTCGCTGAGTATCCTGGAGGTGTTGTAATTAAAACCGGTTTTAGATTTGAAAAACCCCGTGCTTTATGAGTGCGGGGTTTTCTTTTGTTGTGATGTGACATGTTTTGGGGTTGTACATGAGTTTGCTTCGCTGCGCTCGCAATGACTTTTGCCGCGCTTCGCTCGCAATGACGTTTTCCCACGATTCGGTCTATGCCGCGCTTCGTTTGTCGCACCGTTGAGGTGAAGGAGCATTTTCAACGATTTTGGTTAGGACCGTCATTGCGAAGGAGGCTTTAGCCGACGGAAGCAATCTCATCCTCCCCCCGGCCCCCTCCGAAGGAAGGGGTGAAACAAGATTATTATATGTTTCCTTGAGTTTACTTCTCCCAACCCAAAAATCGGGATCGCAATGACGGCTCATTTCGAAATGACAGTTGTTTTCTCATAAAACCTGATATTCTCCTCCACAACCACCTCTGTAGAAAACTTCGCAAGCACCCGCTCCCTCGCTGCTTTCCCCATTTTCTTAGCTAAAGCAGAATCATTAAGAAGCTGAAGAATTTTCTCTGCATACAAATGATGATCTTTTGGATCTACTGTAAATCCAGTGACGCCATCTATCATCACTTCCTTGGCCCAGCCGATATCTGAGGTTACCAAGGCTTTTTCCATCGCCATAGCTTCTATCCAGGTCATAGGTAGGGTTTCGGCGAAGGAGGGGAGGACTACCACATGGGCTTTGGCGATTTGTTCAAGGATCTCTTCATAAGGCAGATTATCCAGCCAAACCAGTTGCTTGGTGGCAGCGGGTGAGAATTTTTCGAGCATTAGTTCCTTGGTGGATATTCTGGTTTTGATATCCATGACATCCCTGCCCGCAAATAAAAGGTGTGCCTGTGACATCTCTTTTACGAGCCTGTTAAAGATTTCCGGCAACTCGAGCACGCCTTTTTTCCGGATTAAAGTTCCAAAATAAAGGATGTTGCCCGGTTCAAGGGTATCCGGTTGCGGAATAAAACGCGCCACATCCACAGAATTTGGAATAACGGTTACCTGTTTTTTTAAGTGGAAGATCTCCGCTGTTTTATCTGCGGTGAATTGACTTACAGAAAGCAGGTGATCTGCTCCCTCAAGGGCTTTTTTCTCAAACCAGAAATTCTTTTTCTTCTGCTTCCGGTTTTCCAGCTGACAGAAATATGCATCGCTGCCATTCATCCTGATAACCAGCGGACATTTGAGTTTCATAAAAGCGGTAATCCCGGTCCAGTCCGGGGCTTCCAGGGTGTCTGTTTTTAAGTGGCAATTCCCAAACTCCCTTTGTGGGCTTGGCCTATTTCTGCGATTATGACCATCCCAATTTTACTATTTTCATTTTGATCTTTTTAATATTCTTTTTCATTAAGAATTTCCAACGATAGTTTACATCATTAAAAATTACTGGTTGAGAGACTTGTATACTATTTACTGGAATTAATTTCAAAACCTTGTTAATCCGCTTAGTTTGTTTTTCATTCGTACCATAAGCTCTTGCATACCACGTGTGGTAAAGAATTAATTCACCCTCTGGAGAAAATACAGAATTTGTAATGGTATCGTCTTTATATGGCATCTCGGCATTTAAAAATAAAAATTTAAAACCTCGTCGTCTTAACCAGAAGTAGAAGCAATAATAAGGTTCGAATAAACTATCTGTTTTAAATTTGTATTTCAGATGGCTTAAATCATCTCCAAATTCTTCAAAAGCTATATAATTGTTTTTATTAACTTCTTGTTTGTTAAATATTTTCTCTAATTCAGAATAATGCAGAATTGAGAAAAATGTGTTAATTGAATGAGGATTTTGATTTCGATGAGAAACCATTCCTCCATCCCTCACTCCACAAACAGAATAATTATTTACAGCCATATAATCAATAAGTTCAAATACCTTCAAATTATTTACAAAAATAACATCCTCATCTGCCATGATGAGCCAATCTATTCCTTTGCCTTTCAACTTTTTAAACATATAGAATATACTCTGAAGGCTATGCATCCCGTTTGTCCCATCAATGACATAGCGAGAGACGTGTGGTGGGAAAAGAGCCGAAGTCTTTGCGTAGAGGTCAAAATTAGCTACCGTAGTTAATATCGCTATATTTTTCTTTTTAAACATCTTTCCAAGCTCTAATTAGCCCTCTTCTTAAATAGGGAGCTATAATTTTTTTATCATAAAGGAAAATCATATAGCCGCGAGGTGAAGAAATTTGATATTGGTATTTTTCCAGCACTTCCGAAAATTCTTGGAAATCCATTTGTTTATGGTATGTACAGATAGCAATCTTAAGGGAAATAGGCCTCTCCATAGTTTTTCGAAGGCCTTCCAGAAGTTTATTTTCGTCTCCCTCAATGTCCGCTTTAATAAAAGTAAAGGGGTGTTTCAGGTAGAAATCGTCCAATGCTATGCTTGTTTCATTGCTTTGGTTTGAAATGAGTTTTTTAATTATTTCCACTTTGTTCTTCCAGGGCTCAAAGGTAGCTTGTAAGGGCTCTATCCATTCCGGATCTGACTCGAAGAGATAGATCTTCTCTACTTGCTCTACAATACTTAATGAAAAATTCCCTTCAGCGGCTCCTGCGTCAACTACAACTTCACCTTGATTAACAGTAAATTTTGTATTGAGGTATTTATGAGGTGAAGAATCATCCTGGTCTATTAATAAGCCGCGGTAAAGGGATTTGATTGCATTCTCACCCATTCTTTTTTTAAAGTATAGTCTTTTGTCTTCGTGAATTACATACCTTAAATCCTTAACTTCATCGTAGTGCACTAAAATTTCTTTTTGGTCATATTGATCTGTAAAATTGTAAGGAAATACTTTTATGGCATTATTTTTAAGATACTGCAATATTTCTGCTTCCTCATCAGTAAGTTTAGTTTGAGCCTCATAGTATGAGATAATATTTTTTTTGAATTTCTTCAAATAAAATTTATTTCTCCTTATAGAAATAAAAGATGAAATTTTTTTCTTTATCTCTACAGGAATCACCTTATTATATATTCTTTTAATTTGATTATTCATCTGAGGGTTTCCAATAGAGATTAACTGCAGGTAATTTTTGATATTCTTTATACTGTGCCAGACTTAAAGGTTTCCTATTCCTAAGTAATTTAGGAAAATTTATTGCAACATCTTTTAGGGCTAGTGATAAAGCAACAAAAGATCGAATGTCGCCTGAAGCAATTTTATTTTTAAATTGCATCCATATGGAATAACCAAGTTTTCGGGGGATCAATTTCCAGGGTAGAAATAAAAAATATAAGAAATAACCCGACCTTAAAGAACGTCTTAACCTTGTGCTGTAATCACTGTTTTTCTTACGTTCTTTGTTATCAACCCGATGATGAGCCAGCACTTGAGGCAGATAATGAATTTCCCAGCCTTTTTTTAAAAAATTGTAGGAAGCAAATTCTTCCTCTCCATAGAAAATAAACCAATCAGGATAATCGGGAATTTCCTGCCAGGCTACCATTCTTATGGCATGGGCTCCACCTGCAAATGTTTTTACACGATGAGGTTGATTTTTAGTTGTATTTGTTTCCGGTTCAATTTTACTCCAAAAAATTCTAAAACTTACAGCAGCACATGCATCTTCTTTCTCAAAGTAGGACTGAATGATTTTGAAGGGGTCGTCCGTTAAAATATTTAAATCATCATCCAGGGAAACAGCATATTTACTAGTTATTCTTTTTAATAATTGGTTTCTGGAATATATTAAGCCTTTGCTCTCCCTATTCCTGAAAACGGAAACTGTCGGGTAATTTTTTAGAAGATATTCTTGAGTACCATCTTTAGATCCATCATCGCAAATATAAAGATAAACCCCTTTTTCTAAATAAGGTTTCAGAGATTTTAAGGTATATATAAGCTCTGGCAATCGGTCTTTAGTTGTGATGAAAACTGAAAAATCTGTATAATATACCATTTCTAAAAAAATTTTCTCACTTTTTTTGGCAAGCCTTTATGTTTTAAAAATAACATTCTTAGTTTATAACTCTTTAATGCTTTGTTTAAAAGTTTTACTTTAATTGTAGAAAGAGTTCCAGCAATTTTTTTCTCCCTGGGAGCATTCTGTAAAGTCAGTTCCTCCTGATCTGCATTTAATTCATTAAGTGTTTGACCCATCCACTCTTCATAGACATTACCCAGGTGATAGGCAAAGTTATCATAAGTTGTAAAACGATAGTAATCAAACTTTAACGAAAGATCGTCTAAGATCTGCTCACTGCCGCCGCCCATTTTAAACGGGTTGAATAAAGGGAAATCATTTTCAAAAAGTTCTCTTCTATATGTTGCAACTGCATGACCAGAACCAGCACATGCAATAAATCCATTATTACCTGTTATTCCTAATGTATATTTTAATTTAGCTGGTGAGTAATTCGGTTTCCATCCTATGCTTTTATAAAAGTTCGCCAGCGCAACAGGATTTTTCACAGGGACAAATCGAAGCCTGTCATTCCAAAAATAATCCAAAAGAAGGTTTTCACTTTTATTTTGATAGGTGAGGAACTGAGGTATCAAACCTACCACTCCAGCTTTTGGGAATTCGTTAAATACTTTTACGGTAGCACTTTGCCAATTGTTTAAAAAAAGAATATCGGCATCAGTAATGGTTATGAGAGGAATATTATGGCCTGCTAAGCCTTTCACAATAGCATTGAATTTCCCCAGGTTTTCAGTTACTATCAGTTCCTGAATTTGATTTTTTTCTTTTATTTCCCATAAATATTTGGTTACATCTTTACAACAACCATTATTTATAATCGAGATAAAAGTTTTTGAATGACTTGTTTTTATTACAGATTTTAAACAAATTTTAAAATTCTTAAAGACGTCTTTGAAGTAATTTTCATGGTGTGGGATATACACTGGAATTACAACTTGATGCGTAAAATAGGAAGGGGAAATCTCCCTGTCTTTATTTGGATTATAACCTTTTCGCATTATTTTTGTCTGAAAATGATTATCAATCTTCGCCCTATTCTTTTCCTTAGTTTTCCCAATTTTAAACCTAAAGTATCCTTACCTATTTCTTTGTGGAAAAACTGCCTGTTTTCAGTAATAACTTTTGGGGAAAATCTCTTTATTCCAAAGTAAATACTTTCCTTTTTCTTATTTAAATATAAGGGTTGCGAATCTTGATATTTTGCCAGGTACAAAGCTTCTATAATTCTCCAACTATTTACTAAATGTTGCGCCTTAATTTTAGAGTTTAAAATTCTAAGATTGTCTTCTTGCTCATTTTTATTCCGGTAGCGTACATATGTGTCTTTTGCAAATAATATTTTACTCGAATTCAACAAGATTCTGAAGAAAAATTCTCCATCGTCGTTTAAAGTAAGATTTTCATTCCACTGCCCGGAAAAACAAATAAGGTCCTTACTAACTAAAAAGCAATGTGGAGGAAAATAACCACCTATTTCTCCAATTAAATCAAAATAATCTTTTACATTATCAAAGGATCGATAATCCCGCTTTTCTTCAAATAATTTTAAAGGTTCATCTTTAAAAGTAAATATCCCCCATTTACAAGTAGAAATAGTAAACTTTTCCCCGGGCACTAATAAGGAAATCTGGCTTTCCAGTTTATTATCTGCTAAGATATCATCTGAATCAAGAAATTGGATATAATCCCCGGCAGCTTTTTTCAGACCGTAATTTCTGGAAATACTGGCTCCTTGCTTAAGGTCCACAGGTTTTGTAAAATATTTGATTCTCTTATCTCTATGAATATATTCCTTAATGAGAGAATTTGTGCCATCCGAGGATCCATCATCTATCACAATACATTCCCAATTTAAATAAGTTTGAGCTATTACACTATTCAACGTATCGCTAATTAAATTAGCGCGATTATAAGATGGAATAATTATAGATATTAATGGATTCATTTTTTCTTTTAAAAAAATTGCTATTTATAATCCCATAGGTTAACAAATTAAATTTTACGAAACTAATTTGATTAAAAATTTTAAATGGTACCTTGAAAAAGGTGCTAACTTGAATATTTGATACCACCAATAAAATGCATCTTTATACAGTTTGTTTTGAACTAATCCGTTAATAAAACGAAAACCCACTGTGATTTCTTTTTTTTTCAGGGTTGATTTACTAAAATTACCTCTCACTACGGGTAAATTTTTTTTGTACAACTTATGAAAAAAACTAGTGGACTCATACCAAGCTCTATTTAAGTTGCCATGGGAAAAATGTTCTATTAGTATTTTGTCCGTTACTAATACTTTCTTTTTCAACATATGATGCAGCATAGAGAGGTGTAGGTCATAATTGTGGAAACCTTTTAACCTTTCATCAAACCTAATGCTTTTATTTCTCCGCATCACCATAAATACCCCATCAATAGCAGCCACTTCTAAAGTAACTAAATCTTCGAAACCATTTTTCCGTAACTCCTCAGGCTTATGGTTGAAATGTTGGATTATATGAACGGCATTTTTACCGGAATCCCACCAGGCAGAAGGCATTGAACATTTAATTTTTCCACCAGCTATACCTATTAGGCCGGCTAATGGATCAGATAAAAAAATATCTCTTAAAATCTTCCCCCAATTCTGAGTATGAAATAAGATATCCTCGTGAAGAAAACAGACAATATCCTTTTGACTTCGATCCAATCCTAAATTATAAGCCTGAAAAATGGAATATTTGTTTGCTGTGTTATCAATAATAATTATTTCATTTTCTAGGCCAATGGTATTCTTTATATTAGCTATCAAAGCTTTACTAACAGCACCATTTCTGGAGCAAATAACCACAGAAATAGAGGAAAAATTATAATCCTGATCTTTTTTAAATAACATCTTCCTCTGAATAATTTCTTTTTAATTTTTCATTCCTTCTCAAAACTGTAGCTTGTATTAGCTCAAGATATTTACGTCCAATTATTTCCTCAGAATAACTTTCTAAATACCTATTCCGCAATTTTTTAGTTATTAATTCTAACTTTAATTTATTCATACTTTCAAGAGAAATAATTGCAGAATCTAAGCTCGAAATTTCATGAATATCAAACCAAAATTCATTTCCGGTACCTTTTAACCGTTCCTCCATTGCACCTACTTTGGTGCTAATAATCAACTTCCCAGCTGCCATAGCTTCTAAACCTGTAAATGGCCCTGTTTCTTCAAAAGACCCAATTACTAGAACATCAATTTGGGCGAAAAAATCAGCTTTTTTTTCATCAGGGATGTATCCCTCCAAATATTTGCAGTTTGATTGATTTTCAATCTGCTCTAAAATTAAATCTTTTTGTGGCCCATCTCCTCCTATAATAAAAGGTAAGTCCGTTTTAGAAAAATAACGGCATACTTCATAAGCACCTTTTTCTTTAGAAAAACGGCCTAAAAATCCGTATCGTAGAGGATTCTGTAATTCTAAGGACAAGTTCAACAAAGATATTTCCATTGCAGCTGATTGGTCTATAATTGCGAATGGAACGTCAATATGCTGATGTAACCGATTGGCATTTTGGTGTGAATGGTGTATAAATAACGAAACTTTTTCCAATTGGGAAAACAAATCAGCGGGGATTTTTTTAATAGTGCCTGTTGTACGAACAATACAAATTATATTAAACTTGTAACAAAAGTTTATAATTTCTGTTAGAAAACCAGAAGACAATTGTACGGGCAATAAAACCACCTGAGCATCTTTTAAGTTTTCCAGAAGAGTGGTCAACCGTTTTTCCTCAAAATAAAAATACTTTTTAGATAGTTTATTATTTACAAATGCAAAAGGTTCACGAACCCTTTTATTTTTAAAATAGGCAACTAAACTCAAAATTTTTAAATCGAAATAAGTTTTATATAAAAGTTCATCAAGGGAAATTATTCTATTAATTAAGGTTTTCTCTAATGCCGAATCTGAATATATAAAGCTTTCTGTAGAAATAATTTTAAGATTAAAAGAGCCCTTAACAGCATTCGCAATTTGATTAACCTCAAGATATCTTCCGCCAGCAAAAGCAATAGGACCTACGATTATTAATTTTTGTTTTTTCATTCCAGTAGGTTGCATCTTAAAAAGATTTTTTATAAATGGTTAAAATGAACTCTCAAATTTTAAATTATCTTTCTTCGTTTAGTAGATAAATATCTCATTAAAAAACGTCTGTGAAATTTTAAAACTTCATAAAATTTTAAATGACTTAGAAGCCCTGCAAATACAGTAAAATATAAAGAAAGAGATATTTTCCTTGCCTCATAACCCATTATTTCATAATGCAACAAAATGGGAAGTCTATGTTTTTTTTTAAAATTGCTTAAATGGTTGCGAACTAAATAATTAAGAAAGGTAAATTTAGTCTGAAGTTTTAATTCAGTTTTATAACCTTTACGAGATATATTTTTATCTGAAAGCCTTATAAAGGCAGTTGCAGAGTTAATACTGAAGATTTTACCAAATTCGCTAAATTCTAACCAGGCTATATCATCCACCCCCCAACCAAGGGGGTAATTCTTAAATCCATACTTTAAATAAGATCTTCTAGTAAAAATTTGCTCACTCAAAGTGCCTCTTGCATCACCAAAAAACTTCCGATAAAAAAAATCCGGCGATTTTTCAATTTTTGGATTTACAAATACTTTAGATTCCACCTTTTCCCCGTGAACCACCTGGCTGGCATATCTTACCACCTGAATATTATGCTGCATTATTTCAGGTAAATTGCGGTAGAACTCGGCGACGTAGTTTTTACTTAAATAATCATCATCACCTAAAATCATGATCCAGTCCTCATCTTCTGTCAGTTCCAAACATCTTTCCCATTGTTGCACTAACGATGTTTGACCTAAATTTTTTTCGAAATGTTGATACTTAATGTTTAAACACTTCCTGTATTTTGAAATTAAATTTTCTGGATCATCTGGAGATGCGTCGTTACCAATATAAATTTTAAAATTTTTATTGGTCTGCTCCTCCAAAGATTGGAGAGTTCTTTCAAAGAAGGCTAAATTGTAATATGGAATTACGATTGATATCATACAAATCACTAAAAATTAACGTGAATTATTCGAATTGTTCCCCTTGTATGGCTTTTTTTGTAGCTTCAAGATATTGCTTTCCATATTTAATACAAGGCTCCAGGTGATTACCTTCTGCCCATTCATTCATTGCATTTATAAATACAAAATTCTCTTCCTTAGAATATGGCCTGAAATTATTAATAATGCTTTTTAACCAATAAAAATACTTTATTGGGTTACTTCCCATGGCTATTAGGCCATCTTTTTTCCTGGGGGTATTATCAAAAGCCGGAGTAACAGATCTGAAAAGTTTATAACCGGGATCCTCTCTTTCCAGGCAAGATTTTATTCCTTTATCATAATCCCGTAAGCTATAACGGACCTTCCTCTTAATTTTTAATTTTCTTAAAACTTTTTCAATTTTGGTTGGCAAAACTTTTGATTTTAGTACCTGATGAGGTGAAAATTCAATGGCTGCATCAAAGTTTATAGATTTGGGGTCTAAAACTTCATGAAAGCTTTCGATCACACAGAGGTAGATATCTTTATAGCCATATTCTTCCTTGGCTATTTTTCTCCACAATTCTGCTGTTTTTTTAATATTAGGGAACAACTTGTGGCGGTAAACAGCAAACACTGGACATCCATTCACGGTAATATACCTATCGTCAGAAAAAACATTTTCACAAAGCCATCTCATATGGATCTCATCATCGTCAAAGCTATAATCTTGATTAATTAGAACATCGTGTTCTGCTCCATCCCAACGACGAGTCCAATTTTCATTGGCCCAGCAAAGCATAAAAGGCATTTCTGGTTTTCCCATACGCAGCATATCATCGATTGGCTGGTTAAGTAAACGTTTCCCGTTGAACCAGTAATGATAATAACAGAATCCATAAATCCCATGTTCCTTGGCAATTGCAGCCTGCGCTTCTCTTGCTTCCGGAAGTCGCAAATCATAGAATCCAAGATCAGCAGGTAAGTGAGGTTGGTAATGCCCTTCAAAAAGAGGTTTGGCCTTTGTTACATTAGTCCATTCAGTGAATCCCTTTCCCCACCATTCATCGTTTTCTGCAATGGGATGAAATTGTGGTAGGACAACGGCAATGGGTCTTAGGGCCATAATTTATAAGTTTTTTTTCGCAACAATTATCTCAATATATTCAGCTCTAATGCCGAAATTTAGGTCATCTATATATTCAATACTGCAATTAGCTCCAGTTTGTTTTTTAATAAAATCTTTAATGTCATAGCCCCAATGCATTTTAACAGGTGAACCTTTTTTATTTATTGGGTTACCATGCCATTCCTCTGAATAAAGAAAATTAGGCTCCCCATTTTGACCTTTCGTTGCCCAGCGTTGGGAAGGTAGATGTTTGTTTACCAACGGAACGGAGAAAATATGAGCTCCACCCGGCTTCAAAGTTCGATGAATTTCCTTAAAGGCTTTTTTTGGTTCAAAAACATGCTCCATAACATCGGCCGTGATAACAAGATCAAATACAGCATCTGCGAAGGTTTGATTTTCCAAATCTTCATTTCTTATACCTTTTATTCTCTTGCCACGTGGCTCTTCCATAAAAAATTGAGATTCGGTATATTTTCCTGCTTGTTTTTTTAATCTAATGCTATGGCCACGATTGGATGGTGAGGATTCATGTACTGCAAGTTCTTTCCAATTTGGATATTGCCTTTCAATTGTTAACATCAATGCACATTCTCTCGGAATTGAGTCACAATTAGTGCATTTAAAATAATCTCTCAACCAGCTATCTTGAGACAAAATATCCTTCCTTTTCACAACAGGGGCAATACCCCTTATGTTTAAAGAAAAAGGTATTTCGTTTTTCATAAATATTGTTGATCTTTTTTTTGAGAAAAGATCTGATTGTTTTTTTTAAGGACATTTTATCAAATACATCTTTACTTTACTTCTTGAACTTTTGCTCTAAATCTTTAATGTTACCCCACAAAAACTGCTGGTAAATTAAAAAATTATCCGGTTAATTTCTCCGATGTCGAATTCCTATATTTTCTGGAAAATACCTTTTTCATTCTATCTGCTATTTTCAGGCAAATTTTTATTAGAATCCATTTCACAACAGTCTTTGTCCTTTCTTCTTTTGCCTGATGAATTGCATTATTGCAAATTCTTATCAATTGAGGCAGAGAGATTTTTCCGATTCCTTTTATTAATAGCTTATGATTTTTATCTTTGTTAAAACTGCTATCTCCGTCAGAACTAAAACCGCCGTCTGCATAATTCGCAACTACTTGATCAATATATTGATTTTTTATTCGGGAGGAAAAAAACCATTTTATATTATGATCCCAATCTGCAAGAGCTTTATATTTTAAATTAAATTTTCCTGTATTTTCAAATATACTTCTCCTAAAAAAAATAGCCTGATGGCAAATATTTTTATCTGCCAGCTTTGTGTGGGTGAATTCCCCATCATAAACTCCATTAAAGCCCACAGCATAAACGTTTCCATAAATAACGTCTAAGTTTTTTATCTGTTTTTTATCAAAAACTTGATTTAAAGTAGTAGTCTCATACAATGAATCATCACTCCCCATAAAATAGACCCATTCTCCTTTTGCAATACCAATTCCTTTATTCATCGCATCATAAATTCCTTTATCAGCTTCAGAAACAATTTTGATCTCTGGAAATTGCAATTGGTATTTTTTTGCTATTTCAATAGTATTATCAATGGATAATCCATCAATAATCAACACCTCAACATTTTGAAAGGTTTGATGAATAATACTTTCCAATGCAAGGTCTAAAGTAGCCGCCGAATTATAAGTGGGCATAATAATGGTTAATAACGGATTTGATTTGGTTGAGGACATGCTCACAAAAATTTATTCTTGTACACTTTCCGTATCCCATATTCCAGCTCGATCCTATGTTTCCACCCCAACCCGTGAATCATTGAAACATCTAGCAGTTTACGCGACGTGCCATCGGGTTTGTTTCTATTCCAAACTATATCGCCTGTATATCCAACGATCTCCCTGATCAGTTCTGCGAGTTCTTTTATGGATATGTCTTTTCCTGTTCCTATGTTCAGGCTTGTATTTCCCCGGTAAGAATGCATTAAATGAAAACAGGCATCGGCAAGATCATCTACGTGTAAAAATTCCCTTTTTGGTTTTCCACTACCCCAGACTTCAACTGTTTTATTATTTTCGATTTTTGCTTCGTGAAATTTACGCAATAAAGCGGGCAAAACGTGCGCGGTTTCAAGATCGTAATTATCATTAGGGCCATAAAGGTTGGTGGGCATTACCGAAATAAAATCACAGCCATACTGTTGATTGTAATTTTCACACATTTTTACCCCGGCTATTTTTGCGATTGAATAAGGTTCATTGGTGAATTCCAGCTCTCCGGTGAGCAAATAAGCTTCTTTTATGGGTTGTGGCGCCAGTTTTGGGTAAATACACGATGAAGCCAAAAACAACAATTTTTTAACTCCGTACACATAACTCTGATGGATCACGTTGTTCTGGATCATCATGTTTTCGTATAAAAACTGGGCCCTATAGGTATTATTCGCCTCAATTCCCCCCACTTTCGCCGCCGCCAAAAACACATATTCCGGTTTTACCTCTTCAAAAAAATTAATTACCGACTGCTGATTTATAAGATCGAGTTCCCCCGATGTTCTTAAAATAAGATTTATATATCCTTCACGTTTTAACTTTCTAACAATGGCAGATCCCACCATTCCAGTATGACCTGCGATATATATTTTAGAATCTATCTCCATGAATTACAAATTTACCCGAATTAAAACGAATTATCTCGAATTTCCCCGAATTAAAACGAATTTCAGGAGCACGTTTGTATGGCTTTTTTACTCCCCCTTCGGGGGCTGGGGGGCTACCCATAATAATTCAACGTATCATGCCCCCCATCCTTCAAATATTTCTCCTTCTGAAACAGCTTCACATCCGCTTCCATCATTTCCTGCACTAATTGAGCAAGGGTGTATTTGGGTGCCCAGTTCAGGTTTTCCCTGCATTTAGTTGCGTCGCCTATCAGTAGATCCACTTCTGTTGGACGATGATATTTTGGATCTATCTTAACTACCACTTTACCAATGGGCAACTGAAATTCAGGATTTGAACAGGCTTTCACCAATCCTGTTTCATGTTCATTTTCACCTTTAAAAGTCAGGCTGATCCCAACCTCAGCAAAAGCCATCCTCACAAAATCCCGCACTGAAGTCGTTACCCCGGTGGCGATTACGTAATCTTCCGGCGTTTCCTGCTGCAGCATTAACCACATTGCTTCCACATAATCTTTTGCGTGGCCCCAGTCCCGTTTCGCGTTGAGATTTCCTAAAAATAAGCTGTCCTGCATTCCCAATGCGATCCTGGCCGCAGCCCTGGTGATCTTTCGGGTTACAAAGGTTTCCCCGCGCAAAGGCGATTCATGATTGAACAAAATCCCGTTACAGGCAAACATTCCATAAGCTTCACGGTAATTCACCGTGATCCAGTAAGCGTACAATTTTGCGACTCCATACGGACTTCGCGGATAAAAAGGCGTTTTTTCGGTTTGTGGCACTTCCTGCACCTTGCCGTATAATTCTGATGAAGATGCCTGGTAGATCCGGGTCTTTTTGGCAAGGCCTAACAGGCGTACCGCTTCAAGCAACCTCAAAGTTCCCAAACCGTCGATATTCCCGGTGTATTCCGGGGTGTCAAAACTCACCTTAACGTGAGACATCGCTCCCAGGTTATAGATCTCATCGGGTTGCACCTCCTGAATAATTCGGGTAAGGTTCATGGCGTCGCTTAAATCTCCATAATGCAATTTGAAACGAATATCCTTCTCGTGCGGGTCCTGGTACAAATGGTCTATCCTGTCAGTATTAAAGGAAGAACTTCTCCTTTTTATGCCGTGAACTGTATAGCCCTTTTTTAAAAGGAATTCCGCTAAATACGCACCGTCCTGTCCTGTGATTCCTGTGATAAGAGCTGTTTTCATTTTATATTTAAATATTTAAAAAAAATTATGAATTCTAAGAGATCATTTTTGGTTGTCCTATGATAAAAGATTGCATTTTATTATTACATCTTCTCATTATTTTAGTGTTAGTTCTATCTTTTAATTTTTCAAATAAGACTAAAACTTGAATGATAAGCCTATCCTTAAATTTTAATTTTTTGTAATTGTTAAATAGTGAAATTTTAGCTTCTTTTAAATACAGTGTTTTGTCGCTTGATTTTTGCCCTTCACGGATTCTGAATGCTCCTAATTGTGTTTTTGTGCAATACATTTCACCAGAATTAAAAAATCGCATCCATAAATCAAAATCTGAAGCTAGCTGATACTCTAAACTAAGATATCCACCTGCTTTTTCCCATAGTTCTCTTTTCCAAAATGTAGACTCTTGTTGAATAAACGAAAAATTTTTTAGATGATTAAACAGATAAAAATTAAATTTAGAATATATAGGTTCTCTTTGATAGGTAACAATTCCATTTTCATCAATTACAGAAGGGAATCCCTGCAGCCATTGCACCTGCAAATTTGTTGCAAACGCATTTGCAACAAATTGAAGTGAATTTTCCCACAATACATCATCTGAATTAATCCAACACATAATTTCACCCGATGATTTTGAAAACCCCTTGTTTATGGCATCATACATACCATTATCAGGTTCGCTTACCCAAGAATGCAGTTTGTTTTCATATTTTTTAATTATTTCTATAGAACCATCTGTACTTCCACCATCAATAATTATATATTCAAGGTTTGGGTAATCTTGATTTAATACAGACTGAATAGTGAATTCAATAAAATTGACTTGGTTGTAATTTGGCGTAACTACTGTTATTTTTGGGAATTTATATGTACTTTCTAAAATGTCCATTTCCTTTTAAATGACTTATTTATATGAGTTGTATGAAAACAACTTCCTGGAAGAAGGAATAAAAAAAGTATCCATTTGCCAAAAAGAATTGTCATAATCCCTTAACATCAAATCAACCATTTCAATAGATGAAAAGCCTAATTGTTCCATATAATTACACATTTCAAAATATTTTAAACTATCATCTGTTAATTTATAATTGTAGGTTTCAATGATAACAAGTTCAGCACTTTTAAGTAATTCTTTTGCTCCTTCCAGGATAGGTACTTCAAACCCATGTGTATCCAATTTTATTAAATACGGAGGCTTTAGCTGTCGGTCTCGAACTACAGTATCTAAACTTATCATAGGAACTTCTGTAAAATTGTTTTTCGATTTAGTTTCAGATGCCAAACCCCCAAATAAATCAGTGTTGTCAAAATAAATAGTTCCATTTTCTTTTCCTGCTGCTGCTATAACATATTCAACATTTAAAAATTCATGTTTTAATTTATCTAAACCATTTTTATGCGCTTGTTGCGCTTCCACTAATAAATAATTAGCATTAGGAATATCATTCATACAGGCTTTAGACCATCTGCCATCTGAAGCTCCTACATCAATAATAGTGTTTACTTTTAATCCTCTTGCAACACAACGTTTTATTGCAGCTTGCATGGTAAATGAAGCATTGTTTTTATATGCAACTGGCATTGCATTAAGCTTATAAATTTTATAACCAAAAGCATTAAATATTTTCTTTATTAATTTCTTTATCATGTTCCTTTAAAAACTCACATTTATGTTAAATTAATTTCTTAATAATAATTGTTAAAATAATTTTTTTAAACCACTTTATATTTTTTCAAAACCAAAACTTCTTTCTTTATATTCTCAAGGATTTAAATGCTAATTATCTTTAAATACCGCTAAATATGCCCCGTCTTATCATGTGTTTCCCGTAATGAGAGCTATTTCCATTAATTATTTTAAATTAATCACCAGTATAAAGTATTTCAAAGTTAAGAATTTGATACAACTGGCTGGTAATTCTAATTTCTTTGTCCGGCTTCATTATTTCCGGCAAGTATATCCTTAAAAATTTCCATATATTTTTCAGCCTGGATTTTATGATCATATTTTTTTAAGGCATTAATTCTTATTTCATCCCTGTCAAACCTTTCCGGTTTATCCAGAAAATCTGTCAAAGTTTCAACAAGTGAATTAACACTTATTTCCCTCGTTATTATTCCGTTTTTTCCATCGATAATCATTTCCGGAATACCTCCCACCGGAAATCCAATAACTGGCGTACCGCACATAATAGACTCTAAAACTGTATTGGGTAAGTTATCCATAATGGAAGGAATTACAAAAACATCGGCAGCAGAATAGGCAAAACTCATTAATTTTTCATCATAAATGGGACCTAATTCGAGAATATTATCGATCGATTCAAATTCACTATTTTTCTGACCAATAGAACACAAAACAACGCTATCATTTTTCAATTGTTCATGTGCCCTTTTAAGGTAGACAAATCCCTTTCTATTATTGCTGATAGAATCTGCAACAAACAATATAACTTTCTTATCCTTTGGAATACCTAATAAATCCCTTGAGTAATTTTTATCTCTTGGGGCATATATTTCAGCATTTAATCCATTAGGAATACAAAGAACAGGAAAGCCTTTGAATACTTCACTTTTCCTTGCTTCTTCTGCCAGCCATTCAGAAGGAGCAACTATTGTCAAATTATTCACCTTTGATAGCGCTTGTTTTTTTATTTCAACATTTTTCTTGGCAACTGTTTTTTCTTCTTCCGAAACTTGTCTCATTATTGGAAAACCAAAGTTGTCAATTCCTAAATATTTTTCTTCATAATGCTCTCCGCCACTAAAAGGATTCATATCGTGTAAAGTCCAAACAATAGGTTTTATGTTTTTTTCAAAAAACGATGCGTAATCTAAAAAATTACCCACCCAATGTAAATTGATTATGTCTGCTTCTTTATATAAATCAGATTGGGTTAGGTCATAATCAGAATTGGGAAAGCTAAACATTTCAAGTCCTGCGAGTCTCTTTTTTAAAAATTCTTGCTCTTTGTTTTGATCTGGTTTAGGATGATAAAGCATTAACTCTATTAAAATTCGTTTTACTTTATTCTCAATTCTAACTCTTGTAGTAAGTATTTTTGGGGCCGGTTTTAAACAATATGAATTTGCCCAATTATTTCGTTTTACTTTAAGAAGTATTTTAGAAGCCATTCCTTCTAAAAGTAATTTCAAATGTAAACGTTTACAGGCATTCGCTGCACCACCTCCATCATAAGTATTAACAATTAATATTTTCATTTAAACCTTTGTAAAAATTACCATTATAGTATGCCCATGGATTTTACTTCTAATTTTCTTTACTAAATATGAATATATCTTTCTCAATTTAAATCTATTAAAAATAATTCGTGTAAACCTGTCTTTAAATATCTTTTCCTGAATAGTTGAATTGATGTACCAATCCATATGATATTCTTGCAATGGCTCATATAAAATTTTATCTACCTTAAGATCAAATAAATTTATAATACTAATTAAGGATTTTTTGTTCCACAAACCCATATGATGCGGAGGAAAATTAAGTAATCCACCTTCTGTTAATTTTATAAATGAGTCATTATTTGGCACACTGATAATTAGCTTACCACCATTTTTTAAGCAATCAACTTGTGCTTCGATAAAAGAATAAACTTCAGTTATATGCTCAAGTACTTGATAAGAACATACTAAATCATATTTTCCAAAATTGTTTTTTGCGTGTTCTTGAACTGTTTCATTTAAAATTTTTAACCCCTGTTCATTAGCTTTAATAATACTTTTTTTATTTAATTCCAAACCAGTTATATCAAATCCAGATATTTGCAGATTATCTACAAATCCCAAACCACCACTTCCAACCTCAAGTATTTTTTCATGACCTAATAATAAATTTTTTGTAACATTATGTTCCCATTTCCAAGGCATGTAATACCAATCAAATTGCTGCAAATGTTCATAAAATTTACCATCACCATCAATATTAAATGGATAAAAAAAACGGTAGCCTGTTTCTAAACATTTATAAATTTGTATGCTTTCCAAGCCTTGAAAAAATCTTGTCACATCAATATTAAAAGTTTTTTTATAGTTTTTAATAATATTACTGCAAAGTATATTATTTTCAAAAACAGTACTATTCTTGCCTGTTAATGGACTTTTTACAATCATCCAATTACAAATTTAATTTTTTATTATATAACATACTCCTAATTTGCTTTGCCTAATTCTTGCTGATATATTATTTTTAGAAAAATAGTCATGCACAGCTTTAGCGCAACCATCCCACATATAGTAATCATCTATGATTATGACTCCTCCAATTATTACATGAGGATATAAATGAACTAAACAATCCATAGTTGACTCATACCAATCGCCATCAAGTCTTAAAAGAGCGATTTCTTCATTAATTTTAATTTCAGGAAGTGTTTCTGAGAACCAGCCCTTAATAATTTCATAATTAGGGACTAATGAAAGTTTCATCGATTTTTCTGCATATTTGATTTCTGCAGTACAATTATCAAAATAAAATTTACTCTCTTTATTATTTTGCCAGTCATTTGCAGCTTTGCCATCGATTTCTTTAACTTCTGGTAAGCCTTCAAAACTGTCAAAAAGATAGTATTTCCTATTCTCACCAAATATTTCAGCTATAGCTGCTGCCATACCACCTCGCCAAACTCCACACTCAATAACACACCCTTTTATATCCCTAAATCTTTCAACAAGTTCTAAATTTTCAACAAATACAGCTTCAGGAATCATCGTAAATTCTTTATATTTCACATAAAGCTTTTTATATTTATTTATTTTTAGCGCATTCTTTAGTTTGAGTTTAATGAAATTTGGTATAAACTGAATTATTCTTTTTTTTAAACCTATTTTCTTTGAGATTGCATTTGGTGCATTATACTTAACCATCGCTTTATACGCTTCGGTTGCTTCATTTAATTTAATTTGCGTCACATTAATATTTTTCGCCAAAACTGACCACTTAAATTTCTCTGATTTCCCACAATTATCTCCTGTTCCATCGTGTCCAATATTGTTAACCAAAGAATGATTTGGATGAAGACATAAACCATTCTTTAAAAAAAGACTAGTATGCCATTTTATCGCCCAAGTCTTCAATTTTCCATTTTTGTTATCAATAAGTTGTTTTAAAAAACCAAAATTTCCTTTATAATCAAATTTGTCTAAATTATTAGTATTTAACAATTTCAAATATAACTCGGAAGCATTCGGATTAAATGACTCCCAAGCTCTTTCCCACGTAGCCCACCCCCAACAGGTAGCGGCATTATAAAAAAAGGTTTCAGGTAATTTTTCTTTTATTGGAAACATATATCCTGAAATATGCATTACCTTTTCTTCATTTTCATATAAATTGAGTGCATCATTCATATACCTAAGAAAACCTTTTGACAATAACAAATCGTCCTCCAATACTATAATTTTACCATATTTCTTAACTAGGTGAGTAACCCCCTCTACTATTGAGTCCGCAAGTCCCTTGTTATTTTTAGACTCTATAATATTTACTTCACTACACCACTTCTTTTCACGAATTACAGCTCTTACCTCTTTGATTTTTTTTAAATCTTCTTTTGAAGCATTCTTTTTGGGACCATCACTATAAATATATAATGTACTTTGGTCTGCAAGTTCATTTTCCATCAATGCCTCCAACGTCTGCTCCGTATGCCAGGGACGATTGTAAACGAATAATATGATAGGGGCTAAATCCATTATTTGATAGCGTCAATAATTAATGAAGTATAGTTTAATTTTCCATTTATATTACGAGAATCGTATCTTTTAGACCTTCTAACTTTTCCATCTTCATTATCCCATTCATTAAAGTGAAATTTTCCATTTTCATCCCAATATTCAAGCAAATCTATTTTAAAACCATGTTCTTTCAATTTTTCACTTAATAAAATATAATTATATAAGATTCTATGATCGTCCGAACCTATTCCGGTGCCATTAGGTTTAACGTATTCAATATAATTTTTATCAGGATGAAAACCATCTGGAACCGCAAGTCTTAATCTTCCTCCTTTTTTTAAATATTTATAACAATTTAAATTAGCTAAAAAAGTTTCTTCTTTAGTTAAGTGCTCCCAGACATGTTCTGCAAAAATATTTTTTACTCTTGTTGAACCTAACAAATGCTTCCAATCCTTTTCTTTTGTAATATTCAATTTATTTTTATCACATGAAAACCAACTACTATCAAATTCAATATCACCCGCTCCTACATTAATTTTATTTTTAAATTTTATTTCCCTCCTAACCTTTTTAATTTGTAAATAATCCATTCTTCTTTTTCGAAGAAAGTTATAATGCTTTTTCAAAATCTTTAAAAAATTCATTTTTATTTTAATAAATTAGAAAAATATTCCACTCCTTAAAAAGTATTTTCTAAATACCATTTATGATCAACTAACACGCTTACATGACTTTTTGGAGCGATCCTGCCGGTTCTAAAAAAATCACCATCAACAACCTCAATCGAAAAAGCGTTTTGAATCCAATCTGCTATATTATTATTTTCCCACACAATAATATTACAGTTGTAACTTCCTCCCATAAAAGGTAATTTATCAATTATACAGGAAAAAATTATGAACTCCGAATCCACTAATTGAAATGAATCCGAAGTAAGTTCCGACATGAATGTTGCTAAAAGATCCCCATTATTTTTGTATACAGTAAAAGAAACTTTTAAATTCTGGAGATTTTTATGTTTAGCAATACACTTAAATTTAAATATCACTTTCTGCCCACTAATAAATGAAAGAAGTGGGGTGAAATTTTCATCAGTAATTTGATAGTCCGTAAAAAAAATTTTGCCGTTCCCTTCCCTATCAATTCTTTCATTTAACCTTTTATTAAGATAAGCCCTATCATTATTTAGATAGAACCCTATTGCACTCTCTGTTTCACCTTCAAAAGCAGTTCTACCTTTTTCTAATACAATTCCTCGTGTACATAAGTTCTGGACACTTGCCATATTATGGCTCACAAACAATACCGTTCTGCCCTGCCCAATAGATAGGTCCTGCATTTTACCAATTGCTTTTTTCTGGAATTCGGCATCTCCCACTGCCAAAACCTCATCTACCACAAGGATCTCCGGTTCCAGGTGCGCAGCAACCGCAAAACCAAGGCGCACCGTCATCCCGCTGCTATAGCGTTTTACGGGCGTATCTATATACATCTCACAACCGGAGAAATCTATGATCTCATCCAGTTTGCTTTTTATTTCCTTCTTAGTCATTCCCAGTACAGCCCCGTTCATAAAGATATTTTCCCGGCCTGTAAGCTCCCCGTGAAATCCGGTGCCCACTTCCAGTAAGGAAGCGATCCGGCCCCTGGTTTTAATGCTTCCGGTTGTGGGGGATGTCACCCGGGATAATATTTTTAATAAAGTGGTTTTACCTGCCCCATTTTTTCCTATAATCCCTAAAACCTCACCTGTTTTCACCTCGAAATTAACATCCCGCAGCGCCCAAACATAATCCTCAGTCGCTTTGGCACTTCGGTCGTTAACCGAGCCCACTTTTAAATAGGGATCTTCCTTTCCGCGCAAACTTGCCCACCAACGGTTCATGTCGTGGCCAAGCGTGCCGGTGCCGACCTGTCCCAGACGGTATTGTTTTGAGATGTTTTCGGCTTTTAAAATAATGCTCATAGATCTATACTTGGGTTGGGCTAAAATTATAGGATAATATCCTTGTCCGCAAATTATATTTCCTTTGGTTTTCTGTAAATGATAAGCTGGCTACGGGTAAGTAAAAGGTTTAGGCGGTAGGGCAAATGTCTTTCAGATTTTAAAGCCCATTTTCGATAACGTTTTTTAAAATTATTTCCGGGCAGTATTCGGTGTAATCGCTCTAAAGTGCCTACAGGAATAATTTCTGTTTCCTTAAATAATTTTTGTCCTGCCTTTTTAAAATGGCGGGAGCTAAAAGATCGATCGGGATGTACATCCTGTTGTTTCCATAATTTAAACGCTTTTTTATTAAACTTGGAAGGCCGGCCGGGTACGGGAATATGCCATCTTATTTCATCCAAAATTTTACTATTAACGGCGGGTTCAAAAAAGCGAGCTTCTCCATTCGTTTTAAGTAACCTGGCAGTTTCTTTTAGAAAAATTTCTTCAATAGGTATTGTCAAGTGGTGTAGAAAAGCCTTCCCTACTACATAATCAAAACTAGCAGTCTCCAAAGAATTTTCCAGGAAATCCCCCTCTACAAAACGAATAGGATACTTAAAATCGTAACTGCTATTGAGTTTTTCAATAATTATTCCACTTGCAGGTGCAATGTCGTTGGCATAGACCTCGGCTCCCAAAGTAGCCATTACGGCTGCATTTGTACAATCTCCACAACCCATTTCCAAAACCTTTTTCCCCTTAATAAGCTTTTCAAAATCCTTTTGATACATCCCATACCAGCTTGTATTCGTGCTTATGATTTTGGGAAGTAAGTGATCGAGATTGTTTAGCCAGTAAAGAATACCATCAACCGAATAGTTCTTATAAAGCTTTTCGTAATGAATTTGATTCTTCTCCTGGTTTGTTGCAGTTTGCATGGGCGTCCTATATGACTTAATGGGATAAAAGTAATTTATTTTGTAAGCTTCTCAAGCTATATATTTAAAACTTATAGGAATAAAGCTTATTTCAAATTTACCTCAATAAATATTTTACTTTTGTATTTCATTGGTATCGTAGAATTGTGTAATAAATCTCTTTTTTTGTAAAAGGTCTTGTTGTAATTTAAAAAGAAAGTTGAATAAACAAATCTACTTGTTAATGCCAATCCATTTTAAATATATAAACTAAAAAAAAATCTTAGATGTTTATTTTGAGAAATGAATCTTTCACTGCAAACTTATAAAACTCATGCTCATAGTAAGTAACTACCATTACATCCGTCCCAGTTTCGAAAGTAAATTTCCCAGCATCTTTGGTGTAACACCTAAGAAATTTGAACTTCAATTATTGAAGCTAAGAAATTATGGAGATTTAATTAGTCCAAAGGATTTATTGACAAGTTTGCCGGAAATACTTCAGCGGAAGGAATTATTTTTTTTAGTGACCTTTGATGATGGCCTGAAGGAGCAAATAAATTATGCATTGCCTATTCTTGAGAATTTGGAAATACCCGCTATTTTCTTTCCCAATTCAATAAACTATATAGAGAACAAAGTATCTACTGTTCACAAAATTCACCTTTTAAGATCACTTCTGTCTTCGCAGGAGTTTATTGAAAAGTTATCGATAGATGATCTTAATTTATCTATAATGGAAAAAAAACGTTCAAAGGAGATTTACATTTATGATGATGAAGACAGTGCAATTTTAAAATTCATTTTAAATTTTAAATTGAATTATTACGAGCAGGAAAGGAAAATTTCTCCCATTTTTAATTCTTATTTTAATGAAAGTGAGAAAATAGAAGAACTTTATATGACTGAAAGACAAATTGTAGAGCTTGCAAATAGGGGTTATTTGGGTAGTCATACCCACAGCCATTATCCTTTAGGATTACTGGAACCTGAACATATGAAATCTGAATTGAGGAGCTCAAAATCTTTCTTTGAAAATTTGAGCGGCGGGGATATAAGATTTTTAGCTTATCCTTACGGTTCAGAAGAAGCTTGTACGGCAGGAGTTGCTTTGGAGGCAAAAAAGGCAGGTTACCAAATAGGTTTAACTACAAAAAGAGGAGTTAACAACATAGCCGATGATCCTTTACTGCTCAAACGGTATGACTGTAATGATCTTCCCGGGGGTATTAATTATATAGAAGGAAAAAATGAGTTTTTTAATTAGAGAAGCGAATATTGGAGATTGGAATATACTCCTGAAGTTTTTTTCGAGAATCTACAGAAAGGGCCATCCTCTTCAAAACAAGAATTTTTGGGAGTGGCAATTTGGAGATGAAAATAACGGTCGCTCTTTCATTTGTATTAATGATCTTGGGGAAATAGTTGGTCATGTTGGTGCCAATTTTGGAGGTGGAGTAGCATGGATAATTAATGTTTATTTAGATAAGGAGTTTCGAGGTAAGGGTATACTTAGAAAGCAGTATGATATGGCAAGGGAATATTACCCATTAGCGGCTACTGCTGCTAATGATGCGGGATTAGGTTTGTATAGAAATATGAGGTGGATTCGGTATTATAATTTAGTTCGACTTGTAAAAGTAAAACCAGGTAAAAGTTTAATGACTGTAAAGGATATATGTGAAGGGGTTGACATCAATGTGGAACAATTGAGGTGCTATGACACACATTATTTCAGACAACCTTTACTAAAAGGAATATGCTTAGAAGACGGGTCAAGAGCAGTAAGTCAGGTAGAAGTTGGGGGAATGCGTTTAGTTGATGTTGAGGATCTTGCTATTGTAGAAGAAAGGGCATGGGATATGGGATTTAATTGGATTGACTATGTAAGTTCATGGAATGACTTAAAATTGACAAAGATGGAAAAGAATGGTTGGCTGTTGGATGAAAAAAGTAAAGTGCCCTGGAGATTGAATCCTCTCGAAGCAAATTATTTTTGTGATTTATCCTTTCTTTCAGAAAAACCAGTAAGTAATAATTTTATTGTGCATAGATCATTCTCTGATCATGGACGAATTGGTAGTTTTGATATAAAAGGATGAGTAGATTAGGCGTTGTCATAACTGACGGAGTAGGCTTTAGAAATTTTATTTTCACAGATTTTATTGTTGAAGCAAAGAAAAAATATGATGAGGTAATAATTTTATCTTGCCTACCTGTCTTAGTGTATCAGGATTATCACTTGGATTGCAAAATTATTGAATTGGAGGTTTTCGAAGAAAAGTTTCCTACCTGGTTTTTTAGAAAGTTTAAGGAAGTAACACATTTACAATTAAATTCAAAGAATAATTTTGGGATATATGATAATTTGCAAATGGCAAAAACCCGGAGTAAGACTGCAAGAGGAATAGTTACCAGAATTATTTATTCTTCTTCTAAATTCCTAAAATCAGAAAAGCTGATTCAAATTTACAATAAGCTTCAACAACTTTCTTTTCGAAATGACGAGAAAACAAAGGCTTATAAAGAGATACTAATTAAGCATAGGATTACTTCCTTATTTTTTACCCATCAAAGGCCACCTTTTATAGCACCCTTAATTTATGTTGCTGAACAAATAGGCATTAAAACAACTGCATTCATTTTCAGTTGGGATAATCTGGGATCCAAGGGAAGAATGGCAGGTAATTTTGACAATTATCTCGTTTGGAGCAATTTGATGAAAAAAGAACTTTTAGAATTTTACCCTAATGTTAAGAGCGATCATGTTAAAGTTGTGGGTACGCCGCAATTTGAGCCATATGTAATGGATAGCTTTGGATTTGAAGAAATTATGCTGAGGAAGAAATTTAAATTGGGCAATAACCCGTTTATCTTTTTTACATGTAACGATTCCAGCAGTAAAAATGATATTCTATATCTGGATTGTCTTGCAGGCTTTATGGAGCAGGGTAAATTATTAAAAAAAATAGATTTAATTGTCAGAACATCGCCAGCAGAAGATTCAGAAAGATTTAATTGGATCAAGAAAAAATATCCCTTCATTATATGGAATGAACCGGACTGGCCAGTCCAGCGTGAGAACCACCAGGAAATGTGGAGTCAGAGAGTTCCCACGGTGGAAGATTTAAATAATCTGAAAAGTCTGCTGAAACATTGTATTTTTAATATTAATGTTTTATCCACAGTTACCTTGGATGCCTTTATCTTTAATAAATCTGTTATCAATCCAATTTTTGGAAGTAAGGAAAATGATCTTTTTGATGATCAGAAATTTTTGGAATATCGCCATCTAAAATATTTGGTTAAATCAAATTCTTCTATAATTGTAAAAAATGAAAAGGAATTTTTAAATGCTGTTAATTTTCTTCTAACTCACGATGATGGCAAAACTTATCAAAGGGAAAAGTTTCTCAAAGAACAAATAGGTTTGCCTTTGGAAAATACCAGTCAACGTATTGCATGTGTTTTAAAGGAGCATGATTAGAATGGAAAATATTGCCGTAATTTGTAATTATCAGTTAAATCCACAGCGCATTGGCGGCATGGATAGGTTTTTTAGAGCCTATGACGAAAAATTAAGCGAGTTGGGATTTCAAGTGACCTGGTTTTTTTCAGGAGGAAAACAATATGATTTTTATTCAGAAATGAATATCCATATTGCAAAGGGAGAAATAATTGAAGGCTTTTTTTTAAACCATTTGAAATATCAGCATCAATACGATGTGATAATTACTCATTTCATTACTCTATGTACCTCTTTCTTCAAAAAAATAAAAATTAAACAAAATGCTTTTATAATTGCCGTAGACCATAATCCTCGTCCATTAGGTGGTTTTTCTTTAGAGAAGAGAATCAAGAAAAAAATTGCCGGAAAACTATATTCCCGGTATATCGACTATTTTGTAGGAGTTTCTCAATATACCGTCGACTGTATTTTACAAGATTATGGAAAAAGCAATAATAAGAAAACAATACTTATTTATAATGGAATAGACACTTCTATTTATGCAGGTCGGGAAAATGAAAACCAGGGTAAGTTTATTGTAGCCTCACACCTTAGGGAGTCAAAAGGAATTCAGGATTTAATTGAAGCAGTGAATATGTTACCTGAGCAATTTCTTCCATTACTACAGATTGATATTTATGGGGAAGGACCTTTGGAAAACCACCTAAAAAAACTCGTGCGATCTTATAGATTGGAAAATCAAATTAAATTCAAAGGCAGTACATCAAAACTCCCTGCATTATTGAAAAATTATTCGTTCCTGCTTCAGCCCACGTATATGGAATGTTTTAGCCTTTCAATTTTGGAAAGTTTGGCGGCTAATGTGCCGGTAATCACCACGCCTGTAGGCGGGAATCCCGAAATTATTATTCATGGGAAAAATGGATATTTATTTGAACCTGGTAACATTTTGGAGCTTAAAAATCTCCTTTACAGAGTTATGGATAATTCCCTCAATATAAAAGAAGATGTGAACATATTGGTGAAGGAGCGTTTTGATTTGCAGCAAATGGTGAATCAACATATTAAATTATTGAAGATATGAGTTATAACTCGTTGTTGCCTTTAATGCAAAAAAAAGGATGTACTTTATCTCCGGAACAATTTCAGGAAAGGGTGAATATAATTTTTCACGATTATGAAGCTGCTTTGTATGATAAAATGCACGCAGATATGAAGAACAGTCTCCAGGAGCAAATAAATCTTCTAATATCTGATTTGTTAGATCACAATTCCATTTCAGAAAGAAAATTAAAGGTCTTAGATGTGGGATGTGGTACAGGGATGAGTACTGAGCTTCTTCTTAATTCCACTATTAGATCTAATATCGATCATGTTACTTTACTGGATACTTCAAAAAAGATGCTGGAATTTGCAGAAAAGAAAGCAAAAAAATGGGAGGTAAATTATTCAATTATTAATTCTGAGTTGTCTCAAATTTCGGATGAATTTGATGTTGTCTTAGTTTGTTCAGTTCTGCATCACATTCCTGATCTCGAGAAATTTTTAAAAGAAGTTACCGCTAAAACAAAAGCAAGAGGAATTTTTATTCATTTGCAGGATCCTAATGGAGATTATCTTACCGATAGGGTTTATAACGAACGAAGCAAAATATTTCAGGAAAAACAGAAAATAAGATCTTCCAATAAAAATTTAGCAGCTTATATTCCCAAATCAATAAAGTATAAAATAAATCGTCTTTTGGGAAGAAAAAATTATATTGATTTAATAAACGATCAACTCCTAAAGGAAAAAGTGATTAAGAAAAGGATGTCTGCAGATGAAATTTGGAGTGTAACAGATATTCATGTAGAAACAAAGAGTAACGTTTTAGATAAAGGAATATCTGCCCAGTTTTTACGGGGAAACCTTTATGATTTTTCACTTATAAATCATAGATCCTATGGCTTTTATGGAAAATTAAAGTACGATCTTGATGAGGAAATGAGAAAAAATGAAGAGAGATGTATCTCTGAAAATCAGCTCAACGGAAGGAATATTTCGGGAGTTTGGATTAAAAATTAAACGATGACAATAGCTTTTCTTACTCCAGAATATCCAGGCGAAAACACTAGGCCGTCCGCAGGCTTGGGGAGTAGTATTAAGAATCTCGCCAAAGCTTTGTTGCAAAAGGGAGTAAGGGTGAGCATATTCCTCTATGGACAGGAAAGGGATTTTGTTTTTGAACAGGAGGGAATCAAAATTCATTTGATAAAACAAAAAAGGTATAAGTTGCTTGGTTGGTACTTGCATAGAAAACACCTTCAGAATTATATCAATAAATTTATTAAAAAAGAAAATATACAATTATTAGAAGCGCCAGACTGGACAGGCATTACTGCTTTCATGAAGTTGAAATGCCCGATAATCCTAAGAATGCACGGCAGCGACGCTTATTTCTGCGAACTGGAAAACAGACCACAAAAAAGGAAAAATTATTTTTTTGAAAAATGGGCTTTGACCGGTGCAGATCATTTGCTTTCAGTAAGTAAATTTACTGCGGAAAAAACTACTGCAATTTTTGGTTTAAAGAAAGACATTAGCATTATTCCGAATGGCATTGATACAGAAATTTTCAAGCCAAACCCGGGAATAGAAAAATCAGATTCAATACTGTATTTTGGTAGTATAATAAGAAAAAAAGGAGTGTTGGAACTTGCCGGGATCTTCAATAATGTAGTTGAGGAAAATGCAAATGCTACTTTAAGTCTTTTAGGGAAAGACGTTGTGGATATCATCGAGAAAAAACCTACCTATCAACTTTTTTTTGAAAAACTATCTCCTCAGGCCAGGGATAAGGTGCTATACATACCAGCAGTAAAATATGATGAAATTAAGGAATTCCTAAACACCGCCTCTGTTGTTGTTTTACCTAGTTTTGCAGAGGCATTTCCAATGACCTGGCTTGAAGCTATGGCCATGGAGAAGGCAATGGTGACTTCTAATATTGGGTGGGCACCGGAGGTTATGGTTAATAATATTACAGGATATATGGAGAATCCCCGTAATCATAATGCATTTTCTAAAAAGATTTTAAAACTGCTAAATGATCGCAATCTTGCCAGGAAAATGGGAAAAGCAGCACGAGATCAAATTATTGAAAAATTTTCAACAACAGTTATAATCGAAAAAAACCTGAATTTCTATAACAATATATTAAAAGATTGAAAAACTTAAAGGAATATAAAACAAGGAAAGGAGAGCTCCTTCTTTATACAGGGGATCCTGACCTGGGGTTACTGGAGGAACTTGCAGTTGGGCCTGGTGATCTGTGGCACAGTTCCCTGGATAGGGGGTATAAAGCTGCTTTTCCTGAATTAACTTATCAAATGGCTGTGTTCTGGTGGTTCCTGAATGATTTTGAGGATCTTGAAAGATCCATAAACTGGAGGATAGATCCACATGCTTTCGTTGTTAGAAAGGAAGTTTGGGAAATTTTCAAAGGTTTCCCTGGAGATTATACCTCTCAGACCATGAAAGCCTTTGACCTGGGGTTTCGCCTTTTGCGGTTTGGCGGTGGAATACCTATGTGTATAAAGGGTTTATATCCTGAAATCAATCAGAAAATTGAAATACCTGGACTAGACCGGTATATTTTTTTTCTGAAAAACTTTAAAAAGGAGCACTCTCTCAATATGCTATTAAAAAAGGGGGTAAAACATCCATTAAAAGAATTTAAATTTTTTAGACAGGCAAACAGTAAAAATTTAAAAAAGAATAAATTTCCTTTGATTCCTCCAAGAAAATTACTGGAAATAGAAGGATTACCAACTGTAAGTGTAATTATACCCACCATGTTTCGGCAGGATTATACCTTGCAATTACTGGAAGATTATAATCTTCAAAGCTATTCTGTTACAGAGGTGATTGTTATTGATGCCACTCCGGAAGAAAGTCGGGACCCGGGCATTTATAAAAACGAGGATTTTTCATTTGATCTTATTGTTAGATGGCAAAGATCCAAAGGGAGCTGTCGTGCACGCAATGAAGCTATTAAATTGTGCAAAGGTGATTACATAATTTTCGCTGATGATGATACGCGAATTCCATCAAATTTTGTTGAGAATCATCTAAAGCTGTTACAAACTTATAATGTAGAAGCATGTAACGGGCTTGATATTCATGCCCCTCATTTCAAGGATGGACTTAGTGATCTTGAAAGGGCTTTGCAAAACCTTGGAGATAGCAGATGGCGCGTGGGTGCGGCCCAAACTTTTAGCAATGCCAATTCTTGTGTTAGAAGGGACTGGGTGATGAAATTAAAAGGCAATGATATAAATTTTGACGGTGGGTATGGTGAGGACAGCGACTTTGGTTTCTCTATATTTCATGCAGGTGCTGTAGTTCTTTTTAATCCTTTTTCAGCGAATTTACACTTAAAACCACCTTCAGGGGGGTATCGCCATTGGAGCCTTCAATCTTCAATCATGGGGAAAAAGAGAAAAATGCAACCCTGGGAATTAGATCATCCTGTTAAATACATCAAACCTGTGCCTAGTCCCACTATTATGTACGGGATATTAAAAAGATTTACGCCTGACCAAATAAGGGAATACCGTTCAAAATATTTATTTCTTTATCTTTATAAAAATCGAAAAAGAACTTTTTTGTTTCGTTTGGCGAGAATGCCATATAAAATCTTACAATTTAACCGTTCCGTATTTTATGCCAAAAATCTCCTTAAACGTGGTCCCCAGTATGATTAAAATGAGTCTTGGAGATTCAGATGGAAATGACAAGCTTTCTCTATATTTGTTTTCATGGAATTAAGCCTTATTATATGTACTTATCAACGTCCGGTTGCTCTTAGGACTTTACTTGAGACAGTCAAATCACAAACCAGATATCCGGATGAGATATTGATAATTGATGGATCTCTGGACGATAAGACGAAAGAGTTGTTCCTTGAAAAAACCTATCAAAAATTAAAATACCATAAAGTTCAAAAGGAAGAAAGGGGACTAACCCGCCAAAGAAATTTTGGGATTTCTAAAATATCCGAAAATTCTCAATTGGTAGCGTTTTTGGATGATGACACGATTTTACATCCTGATTATTTTTTGGAAATAATTAAAGGTTTTGCTTTACACCCGGAAGTTCTTGCAGTTTCAGGTTATATAACAAATGAAGTGAAATGGAAAAAAGTAAGTCAGGATTATTCTCCACTAAAAGGAGAATTTATTTTTGACGGGTGGGCAAGAACGGAGGGCTCAAGATTTGGATTGCGACGAAATTTTGGTCTAGCCCCAAATACTCCTCCTGGGATGATGCCGGATTTTTCCCATGGGTATTCTACTGGATTTTTACCACCCAGCGGTAAAATTTATGAGGTGGAATTAATTATGGGAGGGATTTCTATTTATAAAACGGAAATTTTTAAAAAGGTACAGTTTTCCAGATATTTTGAAGGTTATGGTCTTTATGAAGATGCCGATTTTTCCTTAAGGATTTCTAAAATGGGAAAACTTTTGGTAAACACAAATGCCAGGGTTGAACATCATCACGCAGATGAAGGCAGGCCAAATATGTTCAAATACGGAAAAATGGTAATTCGCAACGGGTGGTATGTTTGGAGAATAAAAAATAGGAATCCAAAATTAAAAGCGATTTTTAAATGGCATGCCACATCTTTACTTCTTACATTAGTTCGCCTAAGCAATGTGGTTAATAAAAAGGATAGGAAAAAAGCGCTGAGCGAAGGTGCTGGTAGAATTGTTGGTTGGTTGAAATTGTTGGTTAATAAACCTAAATTACAGAACTGACAGGTAATTAAATGTTTTTAGAAAAAGAATGATTTCAAAAGAGACTGAAGATATTAATAAACGTCAGAAGCAATTCTATGAAACGAAAACTAAGAATTTTCCAACAAAAGTTTGGTCTTATTTTAGAAATGGGATTTTAAATAAAATAAGAAAAGATATTGGTGTAGAACGGCAGATGTATGAACTTCATAAGGAATGGTTTGGAGATTTGTCTCAAAAAAAAGTATTGGACCTTGGCTGTTATGAGGGAAATTCCCTATCCATGCATCTGGCGCTTAACTCAAAAGAATATATCGCAATAGATCTAAGTGAAATAGGAATTGCTCACTTGAGCAATAGATTAAAGGATATACCACAAGCCAAAGCTTTTGCAATAGATTTTCTTTCGGAAGAATTTACAGAAAAGGATTTTGATCTTATTTATGCCTATGGTGTCCTTCATCATTTTAAAGATGTTGAACTATTGATAAAAAGATTAAATGAAAAACTAAACACGAACGGAACCATTATAAGCAATGATCCATTGCAAACAAGTTTACCAATTAAAACAATAAGAACTCTTTACAGGCCCTTCCAATCGGATAAAGACTGGGAATGGCCATTTTCAAAGAAGGTTTATTATCAATTTGAAAATGCATTTAAAATTAAAGAACGAAGGGCTATGTTAGGAAAAGCCAAATGGTTTTTTATAGTAAATTTTCTGCCTTTGTCAGCAGATAAGAAAACTGAAATCGTTAAAAAATGGCACCGGGAAGATTGGGAGAAATCCAAGGTTTCCGATTCCCATATGTTCAGGTGTATGCATTTAACCATGTTGATGCAGAAAAACATTTGATCTATGCGATTTACTGTCTTTACTCATGTGAACCATATAAAATCAGAAAAATCAATATATGCCTATTCTCCTTATGTCCGGGAAATGAAGCTATGGTTTTCTAAGGCAGATGAGGTTGAGATTGTTGCGCCAATAACCTCCGGAAACCGCGACTCCATTTCTATTCCATACCAAAATGAGGATCTAATCTTTACGGCTATCCCGTCATTTGATCTTTTATCGTTAAAAAGCTCTTTACAGGCAATATTTAAAATTCCATTAATTGGGTATAAGGTCTTTGTAGGAATGTTTAGATCAGATCATATTCATCTGCGTTGTCCGGGGAATATAGGCTTGATAGCCTGTTTTGTTCAGATACTTTTTCCGAAGAAATCTAAAACTGTAAAATATGCGGGGAACTGGGATCCAAATGCGATTCAACCCTGGAGTTACAGGCTGCAAAAGCGGATTTTAAGCAACACCTTTTTAACCCGAAACATGACAGTCCTGGTATATGGAAACTGGCCCGAACAGTCAAAAAACATTCTACCCTTTTTTACTGCATCATTTGCTGAAGCGGAAAAATCAGAAATTCATAAAGAGTTTAATTCACCTTATAAACTCATGTTTGTTGGAAGTCTGGTTCCGGGAAAGAATCCCTTTTTTGCAATTCAGTTAGTAGAATCATTGATGGGGAATGGAATTCCAGTAAAACTTGAATTTTATGGAGATGGATCATTAAAAAAGGAACTAAAGGCCTTTATAGAAACCAAAAATCTGGGACCCTTTGTATGTCTAATGGGAAACCAGAAGGAGGAAATATTAAAAGAAGCCTATAAAAACTCCCATTTTTTGGTGTTGGCTTCAAAGTCGGAAGGTTGGCCGAAGGCAGTAGCGGAGGCCATGTTTTTTGGATGTATCCCAATAGCTACAGCGGTAAGTTGTGTGCCGTGGATGCTAAATTATGGGGATCGTGGAATCATAATCCCTACAAAAGAAAATAGAAAAGAGAACAAAGAGAAGAGGCCAGTAGAGAAAAGTGGAGAGAAGAGCGTGGAAAGTCAGGACGTGATAAATGATACGGCAGATAGGGTAATTGAACTTATCAAAAACCCGGAGGAAATGAAGAAGATGTCAATGGAAGTGCAGGAGTGGAGTCAGGAGTATACATTGGAAAGATTTGAAAATGCAATTAAGATGGTATTGGCCCCCCTCCCGATGGTTCGGGACCCGAAGGGGGAGCAAAAAAGCGGATTATGAGAGTTCTGCAATTAATAGATAGTTTAAGACCGGGCGGGGCGGAAAGAATGGCTGTGAATCTAGCCAATGCTTTAGGTCCGTATGTTGAAGGTTCCTATTTGTGTTGTACGAGGTTTGAAGGCGAACTAAAACATGCCATAGATCCAACTGTGAACTATCTTTTCCTGAAAAAGAAAACCAGTCTTGATTTTAAGGCATTAAAAAAACTGAAACGGTATATCGTAAAAAACCGTATAGATATAGTTCACGCCCATGGTACTTCCTACTTTTTAGCCGTATTATTAAAAATTACAGGAACAAAAATAAAAATTGTATGGCATGAACATTACGGGGGGCGTATTTTAAAAAAAGTATATAATTTCCCGATTCTATATGCATTTTCGCATTTTTTTGATGGAATAATTACTGTCAATCCAGCTCTTTTAAGATGGGTTGAAAAAAATCTAAAGGGGAAAAATAAACAATATATTCCGAATTTTGTTCCTATTCATCCTAATTTGGTACCTCAGGAAGATATATTTATAAAAGATAAGTATATTGTTTGTCTAGCGAATCTAAAAGTTCCTAAAAACCACTTGAATTTACTTAAATCCTTTCTTCGTGTCACAGAAGAATTTCCAGGATATAAATTATATTTGATTGGAAAGGATTATGATGATGATTATAAAAAGGAATTAGAAATTTTTATAAAAGCTAATGGCTTAAGTGAAAACGTGATTTTAAAGGGAGAGATAATAAATAATTATTCCTTATTAAAAAATGCAAAAATTGGCGTTCTTAGCTCAGATTCGGAAGGCTTGCCAATGACCTTGTTGGAATATGGTAATGCCGTTATTCCGGTTGTTTGTACTGATGTTGGCCTATGTGGTGATCTTGTTAAAGGATATGGCAAAGTTGTTCCTGTGCGGGATGAAGAGGCTTTAGCAAATGAAATGATATTATATTTAAAAAACCCTGCCTTGGGAATCGATGATGGAATTCGATTTCATAAGCATATAGAAGAAAAATATTCCTCAAAAAGAGTAATTCCCAAATTTTACACATTTTATAATAAACTACTTTCTTAGGAATTTTAGGTATGGCAAGTAAACCATTTAATGCAAACATTCAATATGCTCAGTTACTCTTGCTGCATATTGGTATTGCATTTGCAATTTATTTATATCGACCAATTGCTGTAATTTATGTTTTAGGTGTTTTTGGATATTTTACATTTAAGGTAATACAGAGCGAGAATCGCAACAATGAAGCATTAATGGCTGCTGCTTACATCGCAGGGGCAGAGGTGTTTTTTAGAATGACTGAAGCTATCCCCTTTTATGAAACTGGGAAATATTCTGTAATAATTTTTCTTTTAATAGGTATGTTTTTTAAAGGAACTTCCTCAAAAACAGTTCCTTTTTGGACCTACATATTGATCTTATTCCCGGGGGTTATAATAGGGGCATTGTCTATGAGTTATGATGCTCCCATTAGAAATCAGATAGCTTTTAATTTGAGTGGACCTGTTGCCTTGGGAGTTTCAGCTCTTTACTGTTATTATAAAAAAATAAAAAAAGAGGATTTTCAGAAAGTTTTATTAATGTTACTCTTACCTCTTTTGTCTCAGATGTTTTACTTATATTTTTATACTCCTAATATGAGAGATGTTGCTATTAACCTACAAGCCAATTATTCTGCTACAGCTGGTTATGGCCCTAATCAGATATCAACAGTATTCGGTTTAGGAATTATTCTCCTTTGTACCAGACTTTTTACAGTTAAAAATAATATTATTAATCTTATTGATCTCATTCTTTTGGGCATGATGGGATATAGGGCATTAATGACATTTTCGAGAGGTGGGGTATACACAGCTATAATTTGTATAGCCGCTTTCCTTATTATTTTTTATTTTAAAGTGAAAAATAAAGAGAGACTAAAAATTAATTTTAAAATAATTATCCTTTTTTTATTCACGTTATTAATTTGGGTATTTTCTCTTTTTCAAACTGGAGGATTACTTAATAACAGATATTCGAATGAGGATGCTGCAGGCCGTTTAAAAGACGATATAACAACCGGGAGAGTTGACTTAATTACAACGGAGCTCGAAGCATTCTATTATAATCCTTTTTTTGGAATCGGAGTTGGAAAAGGTAAAGAATATCGACGTGATACTCTGGGGATAGAAATCGCCTCCCATAATGAAATTAGCCGCTTATTATCGGAACATGGATTATTAGGATTTTTCGCTTTACTTATACTTATATTTGTCCCCATATTATTTTGGGCCAAGTTTAAAAACAACTATTATTTCCTGGCTTTTATGGCGTTCTGGTTTTTAACCATCAACCATTCGGCTATGAGAATTGCCTTGCCGGCCTTTGTGTATGGGCTGGCATTATTATATATTGTAGATGAAAAAAAGGATCCTGTACATAGGAAACGACTTAGTACTTAACAGTTTTACGGCTACCTATATTTCCTTTTTCAGCAAGGTGCTTAAAAAGGAGGGGTATGCGGTGCGCACGGCTTCCAATAAAAGCAATAAAGCTTTGCGTTTGCTGGAAATGCTGGGAATGATCGTAAAACATCATAAAGCCACCGACATCGTCCTGATAGACACTTATGGGGCGATGAATTTTTATTATGCCTACCTCGTAGCCAAAGCCTGTCAGTTCTACAAGCTGGATTATATCCCTATCCTTCACGGTGGAAATTTGCCTGAGCGGCTTGAGGAAAATAAAAAACTGAGTAAAAGTCTCTTCGGAAAGGCTAAAATGAATGTAGCTCCTTCCAATTATCTCTACCGGGTTTTTAAGGATGCGGGATTCACCAATCTACAGATCATACCTAATTCCATAGAATTAAAAAAATACAGCTTTAAACCCAGAACTGTTTTTGCGCCCAGGTTATTATGGGTTCGCAGGTTCCAAGGGAGATATAATCCTATGCTGGCCCTAAAGGTTTTAAAGTTGCTGAAGGCGGAATATCCGGAGGCAGCACTGTGTATGGTAGGACCGGAAAAAGACGGATCTATGGCTGGCTGTAAAGCCTATGCAGAAAAGCACGGTCTTAATGTCAGTTTTCCCGGGAAACTTAAGAAGAAGGAATGGGCGAAGCTCTCTGAGGATTATGATATCTTCCTGAATACCACCAATATAGATAATACGCCAATAAGCGTGATAGAGGCTATGGCTTTGGGCCTTGGCGTTGTTTCCACCAAAGTGGGAGGGATGCAGGATCTTGTGGAAGACGGGAAGGATGGGCTTTTGGTTCCTCCCGCAGATGAACGGGCGATGTTCCTGGCGGTGGAGCGGCTACTAAAAGATCCCGAAGGAACGCTGGAGATCACAAAAAATGCCCGGGAAAAAGTCATGGCTTTCGACTGGGAACAGGTAAAGGAAAAGTGGAACAGTTTACTTCAGTAATGAAGAACCGCATTTTATATATCGGCAATAAACTTTCAGATCGCAGGAGCAATCCCACGGCACATACTGCTTTAAAGAAAGGCCTTCAGAAGGAGGGATTCAAGATCTATTCCGCTTCGCATTTCAAAAATAAATACCTTCGGCTGGGGCATATGATGGGTTCTTTCTTCTGGCATTTCCGAAGGGTGGACCTGGTGCTTATAGATGTTTACAGCACCCAGAACTTCTGGTATGCGGTTGTTGTAAGTCGGCTGGCGAAATTATTCAGAAAAAAATACATCCCTATTTTGCACGGCGGGGATTTGAAAAACAGGTTTAAAAGCTCCCCGGAGGCTATAAAGAAGTTATTCGGTAATGCCTATACGGTTATTTCCCCTTCCCTGTATTTAAAAGAGGAAGTGGAGCAACTCGGGTTTTCCAATGTGCTTTATCTTCCCAATCCGCTTTATATACCCACCTACAGGTTTAAAACGCGAAAGCAACTAAGGCCTGAACTTTTATGGGTACGTGCTTTTGATGCTATATACAATCCCATGCTGGCATTGAAAACCCTGGAGATCCTGTTGAAAGATCACCCGGAAGCAGCTTTGAAAATGGTGGGGCCGGATAAGGATGGCAGTTTAAGCACCTGCCGGAAATATGCCGAAGAACGCAATTTGCCGGTGGCGTTTACCGGGAAGCTGAAGAAGCAGCAATGGAAAGCCCTGGCGGCCGACTGTGATATTTTCCTGAATACCACGCATATAGACAATACGCCGGTGAGCGTGCTTGAAGCTATGGCGCTGGGATTGCCGGTGGTTTCCACCAATGTGGGCGGAATCCCTTTTCTTATTGAAGCCGGAAAGACCGGAATGCTGGTGCCGCCAAATGATGCTGAAGCTATGGCAAGGGCGGTGGAATATTTGCTGAACAATCATGAGTCAGCTCACCATATAGCAGTGAATGCAAGGGAAACTGCAGAAAGTTTTGACTGGGAGGTTATAAAAAGTTCATGGAAAGAACTTCTGTCCTAAAAATTTTTATCTTTGAAGTTTAATTTTCACCCTGAAAATGTCCAAGAAGTCCATCCTACATTTTGATATTTCTGAACGGAAAGTCCTTCTGCGGCTTATGGATATGTTCATGGTGGTTTTTCTGCTGAGCCTGGTGGGGATCCTTTTTGATTTGAGGTATTTACAGATCAATAATTATAACCTCATCTGGATTGCTGTATTCCTGACGTACCTGAATATTTTTGCCAGTATATTTGAGCTTTACCACCTTCAAAAGGCCGGAAAATTTGAAATCGTGGCTAAGAATGTGATCCTCACCTCTTCGGTGACCGTGCTGTTTTTTATGCTCACCCCTTATTTTACGCCCAGCCTGCCGGATAACCGGGTGCAACTGCTGTTCTTTTTTCTTACGATGATCGTCGCGCTTCTGCTTTGGAGGTATGCCTATATCACCCTGATCTCGTCGGCGAGATTTCATAAACGGGTATTGCTGATTGGGGATGTGGCAGAACTGAGCCTGATGGTTACCGCCCTTCAGAAGTCGGATCCAAATTATGCGATCATCGGATTTGTAAATACTGGAAACGGAGATAATTTCTCTGAAACTGCATGTCTTAAGGAATATCCTTCCGAAGAAATAAGAAAGATCCTGAAAGATGAGCATATCAACGAGATCGTAGTGGCGGGTTCCAATTCCCGAAACCGCGGCCTGACGCTTGATCTTCTGAAAGAGCTGAATAATCTACTGATAGAGGGCTTTTCCATAAAAGATTATACGCAGGTATATGAAGATATTACCTACCGTGTTCCCGTGCAGCACGTGGGCAAGGATTTTTATAAATTTTTCCTTTTTAACCGAAGCAACCAGAACAAGTTTTACCTGTTCTTTAACCGGGTGTTCGATGTGCTCCTTAGTCTGATCGGGTTGACGCTGTGTATCCTTCTCATCCCTTTTATCTGGTTGGGAAATATGTTTGGGAACAGGGGAAGTCTGTTTTATTCGCAAGAGCGGATAGGTCAGAATGCACAAAGTTTCAGTATTCTGAAATTCAGGACGATGCCGAAGGATTCCGAACTTAACGGTCCGCAGTGGGCAGCGAAAAACGATTCGAGGATCACAAGTTTCGGGAGATTCCTTCGCCGCACCCGGCTGGATGAATTTCCGCAGTTCTATAACATCTTAAAAGGGGAGATGAGCATTATTGGCCCCAGGCCGGAGCGGGAGGTATTTGTGAATGAGCTTTCAGAAATGATCCCCTTCTATAAAACCAGGCATATCGTGAAACCCGGACTTACTGGTTGGGCGCAGGTTATGGCGAATTATGGGTCGAGCCATGATGACAGTATGGAAAAGCTGCAGTATGATCTTTATTATATCAAACATCGTGGGCTCTTCCTGGATTTGAATATTCTGGTTAAGACTTTTAGTACGGTGCTGTTTTATAGGGGGCAGTAGTTCCTCCCCCTGCCCCCTCCGAAGGAGGGGGAATGTCCTCCCCCTTGCCCCCTCCGAAGGAGGGGGGGTGTCCTCCCCCTAACCCCCTCCGAAGGAAGGGGGATTGTCACGAACGCATGACGTGGGATTGCTTCGCTGCGCTCGCAATGACAGCTTGCCTCGTTGCGCTCGGGTTAGCAGATTGCCGCTCCCGAACCAAAAATCGGGATCGCAATGACGTGGGATTGCTTCGTTTCGCTCGCAATGACGTGTGGGAACTGTCATTGCGAAGGAGCGTTTCAGCGACTGAAGCAATCTCATGAATGAAGCACACTCATGAAAGCGCACCCCGAATCCCGAATCCCAAATCCCGAATCCCGATTTCACGAATTCACGAGTCAACGAATCCCAACCTAGCTTCTCCTCTTATACTTAACAATTGCAAATAAAAACAGGAACAAGGCAAGCAGCTGTGAGATGCGCGCTATGTAATCGCCGTATTTCACATAAAAGGTTTCTCCGGTGTTCAGGGTGACATTGTTTTTTATGCTTCCCTGTTCTTCATAGCCCAGACTTTTAACGATATCTCCCTTTTCATTAATGAAGGCAGAGATGCCGGTATTAGCGCTTCTGACGATGGAGCGGCGGGATTCTATCGCTCGCAGCTTTGCGTAGCTGAGGTGTTGTTTATGGCCCTGAGAATCTCCCCACCAGGCATCGTTGGTAATGATGGTTAAGAAGTTGGCGCCATTGCGAAGATATCCGGTTACATAATCCCCGTACACCGATTCATAACAAATAATCGGGGCTGTTGAATAGGAATTATTTAGCTGAAATACGCTCCGGTCTTCCTGAGTGGTTTTCATGGCTACGGTTCCGCCAAGATCGATCATGATATCGCCTAAAATGGGTTTCAGGATATCCTTATATGGAAAGTTTTCTACCCCAACCACCAGTTTGGATTTATGGTAGAGTTGCGGCGGCATTTCAGAATTCATCATAAATGCCGAATTGTAATCGTTGTACCAGTCATTCGGCCCTATCAAATTGCTTTGTTTTCCTACCAGTTCCGGATCCTGAAAGCGCTCGAAAAATGAGATTCCGCTAAGGAAATTTATCCCGGGATATTTTTCAAGCAATTGCCTTCCGTAGAATGAGGCTTCAGATCTTGGGAAATTGGAAAGCACTGTGCCATCGGCAAAGACGGTTTCCGGAGCTACGAGGATGTCGGTGGAATCGGTGACCTTTTCAGCGCTTAGCTTCAGCAATAATTCTCCAATGCGGGTGTCGTTGGTGTTGTATTTTTCGGTGTAGGGATTGATATTGGGTTGCAGGATCACCGCCTCCAAAGTTTGGGTGCTTTCGGTATAATTTGCACGGATAACATAGGAGATGGCGATGGGGATCGCGATAAAAGCCGCTGTTTTAATAAGTCCGCGAAGGAGGATCTCTTTCTTTCCGAATTCTTTCCAGGACAGCAGCATTTTAAAGATCGCAACATTTACCAGCAAGACCCATAAAGTCCCCCCGAAAGCGCCGGTATATTCATACCATTGCACCCAGTTATGATAGTCGGAAAAAGCATTTCCCAGGTTCAGCCAGGGCCAGGAAAATTCCCAGCCAAGGTGGATCTTTTCAAATACGATCCAGATGGCGATGAAAAAGGCCGATGCTGCTTTAAAATCACTTCTTTTTGCGACTATGTGATAGAGCAGGAAAATCCCGGACATCAGCAGGGAATTCACCAAAATGGCAAAGGCGCCGCCAAAAGGGGTTGAGAAATAGAGCCAGTAGGTAGTGAGCAGGTTCCAAAGGAAAAAGCTGAGGTAGGAAGCTGCGAAGATCTTTAGTTTTAAATATTTTTTTTGGGAATTCCTTATTTTGAATTCGGCATACATCAAAGGCACAAAAGCTGCAAAAAGCAGGAGCGGAAATCCGAAGGTTGGCCAGGCTGCAGCCAGGAGGATTCCGGTTAAAATCGCATATAGGAGGTTTTTCATGTTTTAAAATCTCCTCAAAAATAGGAAACTGTTTTTTATTAGCCATATTTTTTTGAATTCCTCCCCCTTGCCCCCTCCGAAGGAAGGGGGATTGCAACGTCCTCTCCCTGGCCCCCTCCGAAGGAAGGGGGGATTGCAACGTCCTCTCCCTGGCCCCCTCCGAAGGAAGGGGGATTGCTGTGTCCTCCCCCCGGCCCCCTCCGAAGGAAGGGGGGATTGTTATGCTGTGCTCGCAATGACGTGTTCGCGTTTAAAGAAACTTAATCAATTGTTCTGCTTCTTCCCAATCCTTGGGAATATCGATATTTACATACGGACTTCCGGTGGTGTTTATAAAGCCTATATTCTTTCCATAAAGGGAATTTTGATCGGTGAGAATGGAGGTTTTTGTAATATAGATCGCTCCATCCCTGTGATAGGCCTTTGGTAAATCCTGGCGACGGGGAATGATTTCCTGTTCTCCGGTTGCGATTTGGAGTTTTCCATCTTTTTCCTCAAATACCCAATGCGGATTGAAATCGGCCGGAACTTCCCGAACCGAGATAAGGGAATCAAAATTTCCTTCGGTGAATTTTTTGATGGCGGAATCGATCAATCCAGTTTCCCGGAATGGGGTAGTGGGTTGCAGCAAACAAACCGCATCATATTCCTCGCCATTTATTTTCAACTCTTCCAGTGCATGTTTTATCACCTCCAGACTTGTGGTGGTATCTTCGGCTAATTTTTTTGGTCTGATAAAAGGGACTTCCAGACCAATTTTTTCTGCCGTGCGGATTATTTCAGGATCATCCGTACTCAGGATCACCCGGGAAAGTAAAGCAGAGGCCTTAGCCGATTCAAAAGTGTATTCCAGCAATGGTTTTCCCGCCAGGAGTTTTATGTTCTTTCCGGGAATTCCCTTGCTGCCTCCCCGGGCAGGGATAAGACCTAGTATCTTCATTTTTTGTTTTCTGTTTAGGTATTGAATATGATTGCCCGCTTTTAAATATTAATTTTCAATTGTACTTGTTTCTTATCTCCCGCAGATCTCGCTGATCTTCGCAGAAATCAAATTGTTTTTTTAGCCACGAACCTGCCTTTTCCGTCAGGCAGGTGCACGAATGTTTTTTTAAAGTCTTGTCTCCTGGCTCTTTAATTTCCACTTTTTTTCAGTCTCTGTTAACTTCCCTGATTAGTGTTGACCGTCAATATAACTCATTTTTTTATCTCCCGCTGATTTTTGCAGAAATCAATCTTTGTTGTTTTTTAGCCACGAATTCACGAATGTTTTTTAACTGAACTTCCCTGGTTAGTGTTCCCGTTTTTAAACACAAAAGGCTCCTGATAGCTTATCTGGGCGGCCAAAAACTTTTCCGCTGCGGGCCGCCGTGTTTTTTTCTCTGCGACCGCCGCGTGAAATCATGATATTATCTAAAGTTTATTAGCTATTCGATGTATACCGTCTTTTAGGTGCTTGGTGTTGGAAATTGATAAGTAACCCTAGTTTAATATCCCGCATCCTAAGATAGGTGAGCGTTTGTGCAAAATGAACAGGAGCTAAATTCTCTACCGATTTTATTTCAACTAATACTTTATTTTCTACAAGTAAATCAATCCTAAAACCGGCTTCAAAACTTATGCTTTTATAATTCATAGGAACCGGCACTTGTATCTTCGCATCAAAACCGGCCTGCATCATTTCATACTGCAAACATTTCTCATAAACAGATTCCAATAGCCCTGGCCCTAATTCAGTATGAATTTTGAAGGCTTGATCCAAAATGGCAGTGCAAATTTGGTTTTCTGTTTTTTGTTCCATAACAATGGTATTTTATGGGTTTTAGTTTCTGGGTTTCACGCAGCGTGCGCAACGGTCACGCAGCGGACGCTGCCTAAAAACTTATCAATATATTAATTAAACTTCCGGGTTTCACGCAGCGGGCGCAGTTGTTAAGGCAGCCCCGATAGTTCGGGATTTGCAGAAATCAAATTGTTTTTTCAGCCACGAATGCACGAATATTTTTTAACTTACTCAATACTCAATACTCAATACTCAATACTGATTTTCAATAAGAAATTGTCTTACTGTAGGTGAGCTCCACCGTTGCCAGAATCTCTGCAATTTTAACACCGGCATCTCCATTTCCGTAGAGGGTTGAACTTTCAAATTTTTCAGTAGCAATCGCCTTTGTAACGGCTTGTTCTATTTCAGCCTGATCATAGCCCACATCGGTTACATTTTCCGCACGGCTCCTTCGGAATTGTCGGTTGCCAATGTTTATTACCGGTAATCCGAGATAGGCGCATTCCCTAAGGCCAGCGCTCGAGTTTCCTATCAGTGCTTTTGAACTGTTCAGCAATTTCAGGAAATCTGTGGGTTCCATATTTTTAAAAAAATGGATTTTTTCCGGTTGTTCCAGTTCGCGGAAGGCCCTTATTCCGTTGGAAGTACCGTCAGATCCGGCATCTACATTCGGCCAGAACCAGAAAGCCGGATAATTGAGTGCTTTTACAGCTTTCAAGGTTTCCTGAATGTGTTTTTTTGATTCTTTATATTCGGTGGTAACCGGGTGCTGCATCACCACGATATAGCCGTTTTTCCAGTCCAGTTTTGCTCCCACCCCGCCGTATTTTTGCAGAGGATCGAAATCCAGATAGGGGTATTCTGAAATTTCTTTTGCCAGGTCGATAGATGGGCATCCGGTATTGATCACCTGTTCGGGGATCTCTCCAAGTTTGATCACCCTTTCCCGTGCATCCTCACTGCAAACCAGGTGAAGATCGGCCAATTTGGTGTTTGCATGACGTACTTTCTCGTCTATGCTGCCTGTCACTTCCCCGCCCTGAATATGTACCAGAGGGATATTTTGATAAGAAGCAGCGATGGAAGTTGCGATGGTCTCAAACCTGTCGGCGATGGTGATTACCGCATCGGGCTTTAAATTGTAAAAAACGTTGGTGAGCTCCATCACTCCCAGTCCGGTGGTTTTTGCCATGGTGGTAGGATTTTCCCCTTCCAGCACCATGAAAACTTTAGCGGCAATAGGGAACCCGTCCTTTTCAATAAAATCTACCGCATTTCCATAGCGATCCAGCAAAGCTGAGCCAGCTATTACAAGTTGTAATTCCAGATCGGGATGCTCCTGAATTGCGGTTAAGGCAGATTTAATTCGGCTGTAGGAAGGGCGTGCAGTAACAACTACACAGATTTTACGTTTGCTCATGCGTTTTAAGTTTGCTGACTTTTGATGTTAAAGGTAGTGGAATAACAAATAAAGGAAAAAGATTTTTGCCAGTAGCTATAGGGAAGAGTCAAGATCGTTCCGCCTTTGGCGGAACTGCAAGAACCAGGAAGCAAGACTTTATTTTAATTAACTGAAAAACATTTAGTTATGATTTCTATTTTTTCAGCTCACTTTAATTATCAGCATATTTTAAAAAAATTATAAAAGCAAGGCCTGTTTTTATAAATCTCTTCGGAAAGTCCGCATAACCTATAGTTTCAGATTCAATAAAAATGTTTATCGGACAACGATGTAATGGAATATAAAAATTCAGCATTAGAATATGTTTTGTTCATTTTTTTGCGTGCATTCCTCTCACTGCGTTCGTCGGATGCAAGAAAAACGAACCAAAAAAAGGACACTTTTTTTGAAGGTGTTTTTCCGGTGTTGCTTCCCGCACCACCAAAAAACCGAAACCCTTCTGCTAAATTTTCTCCAAGGCTTCGAAAATTTTTAACGCAGAATGTTTTCTACACTGGCAAAAAAAGGAAAAAGCCTTACCTCCGAAGGAAGGGGGATTGCCGTGTCCTCCCCCCGGCCCCCTCCGAAGGAAGGGGGGATTGTTATGCTGCGCTCGCAATGACGGGGTTGCTGTGCTGCGCTCGGAATGACTTGTTAGGAATTGTCATTGCGAAGGAGCGTTTTAGCGACTGAAGCAATCTCATGAATGAAGCATCCTCATGTGAGTATGCTCACCATCCATCAAACAAATCCTTCCATTGCGGGTTTATTTCATTAATGAGTTTTTCTTTTTTCGCCCTGCTACCTGCTTTTAAAGTTTCTTCAGATCTTATTTGTATAAAGTAGAAATATTCAGTTTAAGCAGTATGTTTTGTTCATTTTTTTGCGTGCATTCCTCTCACTGCGTTCGTCGGATGCAAGAAAAACGAACCAAAAAAAGGACACTTTTTTTGAAGGTGTTTTTTCGGTGTTGCTTCCCGCACCACCAAAAAACCGAAAACCTTCTGCTAAATTTTCTCCAAGGCTTCGAAAATTTTTAACGCAGAATGTTTTCTACACTGGCAAAAAAAGAACTGTTCAGTATTGGAATTTGGAATAACGACTTGTTTCTCCCGTCCAAAAAACGGGATCGCAATTACAGGCTCATTTGGAAATGACTTTGGCATTCAGGGTAAGAATATGTTTTGTTCATTTTTTTGCGTGCATTCCTCTCACTGCGTTCGTCGGATGCAAGAAAAACGAACCAAAAAAAGGACACTTTTTTTGTAGGTGTTTTTTCGGTGCTGCTTCCCGCACCACCAAAAAACCGAAAACCTTCTGCTAAATTTTCTCCAAGGCTTCGAAAATTTTTAACGCAGAATGTTTTCTACACTGGCAAAAAAAGGAATAAAAGTCTCCGGAACATACTGCTGGGCTTGCCTGGAGGTAATTCACCAATAAAAATTTTGAATATTGAATCATTATATCGTAATATTGCAATATAATAATTTACTTAATTTATTTCCTATGAAAATAACCATATTAGATCCCGCTTTATGTTGTAGTACAGGAGTATGCGGTCCCGATGTTGATGATGCTTTGGTGCAAACCGCTGCGAATGTAAAATGGCTTAACTCCCTTGGGTATGAGGTGAATCGCCATAACATCTCCAATGATGGTGCTGCTTTTAAGGAATATCCCGCGGCTATAAAAAAATTACAGGAAGAAGGCGTGGATTCGCTTCCCTATATCCTGGTGGATAATGTATTGGTGAAAACGGGAGCTTATCCTTCAAAAGAGGAATGGCCGGAGTTTTTAGAAGGCACTGAATCAAATGGGGAATCGGCTGGAAAAACAGCTGTGCTTATAGGGATAGGTGCTGCCATTGCTGTATCCAATGAAAGCTCCCTTAAAGCGTATGTGGCCCAGGCAAAGGCGCTGGGTATTGAAATTCAGGAAATTGCAGACGCCATGAATATTGGGAATGATGCAAGGAATTCCCTTAGTCAGAAAGTGATCCAACAAGCCAACAGCCTTTTGGGAGAATTAAAGCCTAACAGTGGTTCCTGCGCCCCAAATTCGGGTTGTTGCTAGATCCTGCGGGTTAAACCCTCAATGAGTGATTAAAATACCAGAATATGAAAATGCATAACACACAATATTTTTTTTTTACCGGCAAAGGCGGGGTAGGGAAAACATCCCTTTCCTGTGCCACCGCAGTAAAAATGGCAGATGACGGAAAGCAGGTCCTTCTTGTGAGTACCGATCCTGCTTCCAATCTTCAGGATGTGCTTAACAGTCCTGTCACGGAAAAGATAAGTCCGGTAAACGGACTTGAAAATCTTTCAGCGATCAATATCAATCCGGAGGTTTCAGCAAATGAGTACCGGGACCGGGTAACCGAACCTTTAAAGGATATACTTCCCGAGGCTGAAATCAAGAAAATGAAGGAAGAACTCTCCGGAGCCTGCACTACGGAGATCGCCTCTTTTGACGAGTTTTCGCGATTTATTTCGGGGGAAAGTGAAGGTGGGAATTTTGATGTGATCATCTTTGACACCGCTCCTACAGGCCACACTTTAAGATTGCTCGAATTACCCGCTGCCTGGGCTTCATTTTCCGAAGAGAACCCCGATGGTGCTTCCTGCCTTGGGCCCACTTCAGCCTTAAAGAGCAGTCAGGAACGCTACAATAAAGTGGTGGAAACTTTAAGGGATGCCAGCCAAACCACTTTTTACCTGGTTTCACGGGCAGAACGGTCTTCTTTAAAAGAAGCTTCCCGAACCAGTGAAGAGTTAAAAGAACTGGGGCTGAACAACCAGAAATTACTGATCAATGGCGTTTTTAAGGCCCTGGACAACAGCGATGATTTTGCGGCTAAAATGGAGGAAATTGCAGAAAAACAACTGGAGTCTATTCCTCAAAATCTTTCAGATTTAGAACTGCAGCAATTTCCGCTGTTGCCGTATAATGTGCTTGGAATACAAAAACTCCGCTCCCTGCTGGATGAAAAACTGCAGAAGCAGGTGGTGGAGGAAAAACTTTCAGAAGCAAAAGAAACAGTCCCGTTTTTAAAAGGGATCGAGGAACTGGTAAATGATCTTACCAGCTCTCAGGATCACGGACTTATAATGACGATGGGGAAAGGAGGCGTAGGCAAAACAATTACGGCCTCAGCCCTGGCCATCATGATAGCGCGAAAAGGCTTTGAGGTGCATCTCACCACTACAGATCCCGCTGCCCATGTTCAGGATTTTATAGACCAGTTGGGAGAACTGCCTGCGAATATTACCATAGACCGGATAGATCCAAAAGTGGAAACCCAACGCTATACCGAAAAAGTATTAGGTCAAAAAGGAACCAATCTGGATGAAGCAGGAAAAAAACTGCTTTTGGAAGACCTGAAATCTCCCTGTACCGAGGAAGTAGCGGTTTTTCATGCCTTTTCCAAAGCCATACAACAGGCCAAACGGAAATTTGTGGTCATTGATACCGCTCCTACCGGGCATACTTTATTGCTGCTGGATACCGCGGGAAGTTATCACCGCGAGATCATGCGAAATACCGAAATGAATCCAGCAGGGATACGGACTCCTTATATGGCCCTTCAGGACAGCAGTCTCTCTAAAGTAATCCTGGTATCACTTCCGGAAACCACTCCTATGCGGGAAGCCGCGGCTTTACAGGAGGACCTGAAAAGGGCAGGAATTACTCCTTATGCATGGGTAGTGAACCAAAGTCTGTCCATGCAGGCAAGGATCAAGGATCCCTTGCTAAAGAGCAGGGCGAGAGCCGAAGGGGAGGTCATTCAAACTATTGAAAATTCCCTTACTGAAAGGATCTATGGGATCCCATATTTGCCAACAGAGGAATTATTACCCGCCTTGCTGAATTTTTACAGCGAGGATCAACTTGAAAAAATACATTAAAATGGGCGTAACTAAAACCGATCTGTTTACAGAAAAACAAAATGAACTGGCCAGTATTGCCAAAGTTTTTGCGCATCCGGCTCGGGTAGCCATTATTGAATATCTGCTGAAATCCAATACCTGTTTCAACGGACATTTAGTGGAGGAACTGGGCCTGGCACAAGCTACGGTTAGTCAGCATTTAAGGGAACTTAAAAACAGCGGGATCATACAGGGAACCATCGAAGGTGTTTCTGTAAGTTACTGCATCAATCCTGAAAGATGGGCGGAGATAAGAGGCCTTTTTGGCGATCTTTTTGAAAGTTTTCAGTCACCCACCTGCAGTACAGATTGTTAATTAGTTGTAATCAGTAAATGCACGGGAAAGAGTCAAGATTGTTCCGGCCTTCGGCTTAACTGCAAGAAAAAAGAGGAAAGAAAAAAGACATAAGAGCCAAGAACAAGAGAGAAAAGAAAAATAGAGATAAAAATTATTCGTGTATACGTTGCTAAAAAAATAGTTAAGATTGATTTCTGCGAATCCCGAGTTATCGGGGCTGCGTTAACAGCTGCGGCCGCTGCGTGAAACCCAGAAACTAAAAACCCATAAAACACCATTGTTATGGAACAAAAAACAGAAAACCAAATTTGCACTGCCATTTTGGATCAAGCCTTCAAAATTCATACTGAATTAGGGCCAGGGCTATTGGAATCTGTTTATGAGAAATGTTTGCAGTATGAAATGATGCAGGCCAGTTTTGATGCGCAGATACAAGTGCCGGTTCCTATGAACTATAAAAGTATAAGTTTTGAAGCCGGTTTTAGGATTGATTTACTTGTAGAAAATAAAGTGTTAGTTGAAATAAAATCGGTAGAGAATTTAGCTCCTGTTCATTTTGCACAGACGCTGACCTATCTTAGGATGCGGGATATTAAACTAGGGCTACTTATCAATTTTAACACCAAGCACCTAAAGGACGGGATACATCGAATAGCGAATAAATTATAAATAATGTGATGATTTCACGCGGAGGTCGCAGAGGAAAAAAAGCGGCGGCCCGCAGCGGAAAAGTTTTTCGCAGAACCGATAGACATAGGGAGCGGTTTAGATTAACAAGAGAAATAAAACAAGTATCATTGAAAATTAATGTTTAAAAACAATCAATACTAATAAGGAAAATTAATAGAAAGACCCTTCGACTGCGCTCAGGGGGACAAAAACTGTTTTTAGACACTTTATTATAATTTTTGTTTTCCCTGAGTCTTTCGACTGGCTCAAGACAGGCCTTTCGACTGGCTCAAAAAAGACTCTGTCGAAGGGTTAAACAAAAACGTCTCGACTGTGCTCGACGTGACATCTTTATTTCAATTATGCCTTAAAAAACACACAAATGAAAACTTCAGAAGAACTTAAAAAAATTGTTCAGGAAAAATATGCTGAGATCGCCCGGGGGGAAAATGGTTCCTGCTGCGGAAGCGATACCGGAATTCCTGAGGTCTACAATATCATGACCGATGATTATTCCCAGGTGCAGGGTTATACAGCCGATGCCGATCTGGGATTAGGTTGCGGCCTTCCAACCCAATTTGCCAAGATCCAGAGAGGCGATACGGTGATAGACCTGGGATCTGGTGCCGGAAACGACTGCTTTATCGCCCGGCATGAAACCGGCGGAACCGGGAAAGTGATCGGTATAGATTTTACAGAAGCTATGATCAGCAAGGCACGGAGCAATGCGGAAAAACTCGGGTTTAACAATGTGGAATTCCGCCAGGGAGATATCGAAAATATGCCAGTTTCCAATGATGTGGCCGATGTTATTGTGAGCAATTGCGTGCTCAACCTGGTGCCCGATAAGGAAAAGGTGATCAAAGAAATATACCGCACTTTAAAACCCGGAGGACATTTTAGCATTTCAGATATTGTTCTTGTTGGAGATCTTCCAGGGAAATTAAAGTCGGATGCCGAAATGTATGCAGGTTGCGTGGCAGGGGCGATCCAGAAAGAGGAGTATCTGGATCATATCAGGAAAACAGGATTTCAGAACATCAGCATTCAAAAGGAAAAACCCATCATTATCCCGGATGAACTGTTGGATCGCTACCTGGATCCTGCTGAAAAGGAAGATTTCAAAAAAGGAAGCATGGGAATCTTCAGCATTACCGTTTTCGCACAAAAACCGGGAATAAAGCCCTTAAAATCCGTGTCTGATACCATTGAAATTCAAAGTAACAGTTGTGGCCCGATGAATACTTCAGGCTGCTGTTAACCCTCATTGAGGGTTTAACCCGGGGAGGATTTCAGAAGAGAAGCTGAAACAAGTTCAGCTTGACGAAAATATCACAACACTTTAGAAGCTGAAACATCCCGATAGTTCGGGACGGCTTGACGGAAGTCAGACTTTTTAGACAGCCACTTAAATAGAATTTTTAAAAATGTATTTGATTCAATAGTAAACAATCCTAACCGATTTAAAATGACCGAAACCAATCATGATCTCTTCGAAAAAATTGAAGAAAACATCACAGCTTTTGATCTAAATTCTATTTCAGAAGAAAGAAAGAATATTCTTCAGCCCCTTGTTGAATACATTCAGGAAAAATCTGAAACTAAACAACAGGTGAGGCTAAATTTCATTTGCACCCACAATTCGCGCAGAAGCCATTTATCACAGGTGTGGGCGCAGGCTTTGGCAGCTTTTTATAAAATTCCGAATGTTTTCTGCTATTCGGGGGGCACAGAAGCTACTGCACTTTTCCCTAAAGCTGCAGAAACCTTGGAGCAACAAGGTTTTGAGATCACAAAACTTTCCGAAGAAAAGAACCCGGTGTACAGCATAAAATTCAGCGGAAATGCGCATCCAGTGATTGGCTTTTCAAAAACCTTTGATGATAATTTTAATCCGAAATCCGGTTTCGCTGCTATAATGACCTGTTCGCAGGCAGATGCCGGTTGTCCTTTTATTGCCGGGGCCGAGAAGCGCATTCCGGTTACTTATGAAGATCCGAAAGCTTTTGATGGAACAGCAGCGCAAAACCAAAAGTACCTGCAGCGCAGTATACAGATCGCAACCGAATTAAAATATGTTTTTTCAGAAATTAAATTACACTAATGGCAGCTAAAAAGGAAATCGCGTTTTTTGAAAAGTATCTTAGTTTATGGGTCGCCCTTTGTATAGCAGGGGGAATTTTTATCGGATTTATTGCCGGGGATGCCATGCAGGTTATGAGCACCTGGGAAATTTACCAGGTAAATATCCCTATTGCAATCCTCATCTGGATGATGATCTATCCTATGATGCTTCAAATAGATTTTACCAGTATAAAACAAATTGGGAAGCGGCCAAAAGGGATTATTTTGACCCTGGTCATGAATTGGCTGGTAAAACCCTTTACCATGGCGTTTTTTGCCTGGATCTTTTTCACCAAAATATTTGCAGCATTTATAGATCCGGCCCTAGCGGGGGAATATATTGCCGGGGCTATTATCCTGGGAGCGGCTCCCTGTACCGCCATGGTTTTTGTCTGGTCTTACCTGACCGATGGGGATCCTAATTACACCTTGATGCAGGTATCTGTCAACGATCTTATTATTTTAGTTGCATTTGTACCTATTGTAGGCTTGTTGCTGGGAATTACAGATGTTGTGGTGCCTTATGAAACCCTCATTCTAAGTATCCTGATTTATGTGGTAATTCCGTTGATAGCTGGAATACTTACCAGTAATTTACTGATTAGAAAACACGGGGCAGACTGGTTTAAATCTGATTTTTTACCAAAATTGAAGCCCGTTAGCATCATTGCCCTTTTACTTACCCTGGTGTTGCTTTTTGCTTTTCAGGGGGAGAATATTCTGAATAATCCGCTGATTATTTTCCTTATCGCGGTGCCGTTGATCATTCAAACCTACATTATCTTTTTTGCCACCTGGTTTGCCGGGAAGAAACTAAAATTAACCCACCCCGTATGCGCACCGGCTGCGATGATTGGGGCCAGTAATTTCTTTGAACTTTCTGTGGCGGTGGCAATTGGATTGTTCGGACTGCAAAGTCCTGCGGCTTTGGTTTGTGTGGTTGGGGTTTTAGTTGAAGTACCGGTTATGCTTTCCCTTGTGGCTTATGCAAATAAAAACAGGTATGAGGTAGATGCTATAGATTAGAAAACCCCCTGCCTGCCCATATAATCTTTTAAGGAGCCTGATCACCTTGCAGAAAATTTTAGGGTTGATAAATAAATTGAATGGTTTAATCCCTCAAATTTTTAAAAGTGTTTTCTCCCGATAATTCGGGACATACCTCGTGTTCTCGTCCCCGAGGTTTTTTATTTCCTGTTTTAAGCAGTCTATTTTTAGGGATGCCTAAAATAAAAATCTAATGTGCGCACTTCCTGGTAAGACCTGATTTTCCAAATACTGATTTTCCGCCAAAATAATTTTTTGCTCTGCAACATATGTTACATGTATTTCACAAACAACAGATTATCTTTGGACTATAAAGGATTTAAAATTCTTTATCGATGAATTTTAAATTGCTTTTCTTCAGAATATTTAATACGCTAAACTTCAATATTGCTGAGGTTATTTTGCGTTCCCTAAAAATAAACATGTTTTATATTATTAACAAAAAATATGATGATTGTCATTTTTAAACCTGTCAATATTTGATAATTTTATCGAATAATTAATTGCTTATCTTGAAAATTTTGTGGTTTAAAATAAATGTTTGGATAAAAATGGTTGACTAAAAAATATTACAAATGAAAAACTTACTAATTTTAGGTGCAGGAACTGCGGGAACAATGATGGCAAACCATCTTAGATCTAAATTAAAAAAAGATCAATGGAATATCAGCATTGTAGACCAATATAAAACTCATTATTATCAACCAGGATTTTTATTTCTGCCTTTTGATATCTACACGGAAGATCAGGTAAAAAAGGATGGTAAAAAATTCATTCCCAAGGGTGTGAATTACATTCAGAAAAAGATCGAACAAATTTTTCCTGACGAAAACAAAGTCCAGTTAGAAGACGAAACTTTAAATTATGACCTTTTAATAATAGCCACAGGTTGTAAAATCGCGCCGGAAGAAACTGAGGGGATGAAAGGCAAAAACTGGCACAAGAATGTTTTTGATTTTTATACCTATGAAGGGGCTCTTGCCTTGAGAAATAAACTAAGGGATTTTAAAGGTGGAAAAATGATTGTCCATTTTACTGAAATGCCAATTAAATGTCCGGTAGCACCTTTAGAATTTGTTTTCCTGGCGGATGATTATTTCACAAAAAAAGGAATTCGGGACAAAGTAGATTTAACCTATGTGACACCTCTAGGTGGTGCATTTACCAAACCAAAAGCAACAGCTGCATTAGGTCATTTATTAAGTGAGAAAAACATCAAAGTTGTAACCGATTTTGCCATTGAAAAAGTAGATAATGAAACCAATCAAATTGTTGATTATGGTGGACAAGTAGTTGATTTCGATTTAATGGTCACGATCCCAACAAATATGGGGGACGAATTAATTGCGCGATCTGGAATGGGAGACGATTTAAATTTCGTTCCTACAGATCATCACACGCTGCAATCCATCGGTCACGAAAATGTATTTGTAATTGGGGATGCAACCAACGTACCGGCATCTAAAGCGGGTTCTGTGGCACACTTTGCCTCAGAAACTTTAACCGATAATATTTTATTGTACCTGGATGGTAAACCATTAAAACAGGAATTTGACGGGCATGCCAATTGCTTTATTGAAACAGGAAAAAACAAAGCCTTATTAATTGATTTTAATTACACACAGGAACCCGTGGAAGGTACTTTCCCTATTCCAGGGATTGGTCCCTTAAAACTCTTAAAAGAGAGCGTCTTTAACCACTGGGGAAAACTGGCCTTTAGATGGATCTATTGGAATATGCTCTTGAAGGGAATTCCAATACCCCTGGTAGGCAGAAATATGAGTACAAAAGGAAAAAAAATAGAATAACTAATATTAATTTAAAAATAAATAAAATGGAAGCAGTAGTAGCAGGACAAAAAGTAGATTTAACTGAAGAAGGATATTTAACCGATTTTTCTCAATGGACAAAAGAAATTGGGAATGAGATCGCAAAACAAGAAGGTATAGAAATGACCGATCGTCATTGGGAAGTTATAAAATGGCTTCAGGAACAGGTTCAGGCAGATAAGGCTTTGTCTGTTAGAGGAATCAAAAACAGTGGTGTTCTTGATATTAAAGAGTTTTATGCTCTTTTCCCAGGAGGTCCCCTAAAATCATCAACTAAGATAGCCGGAGTGCCAAAACCAAAAAGCTGTATTTAAAAATTTATAAAATCTAAATAATGGGAAAGACAGTAGTGAAAAAGATGCTTTTCATTTTATCAAAAGCAACTCTTGAAAATGTGTACGCAGCCTTTGTAATGGCTAATGGTGCACGAATGGAAGGTATCGAGTCGGAGATATTCTTTACTTTCTTCGGATTGGAAGCAATCCAAACCAAAAAGTTGAATAAGTTAAGTGTTGCCACAGTGGGAAATCCCGCAATGCATATTCCAACCATGGTTGGAGGTTTACCCGGCATGGAAGCCTTTGCATCCAATATGATGAAAAAGGAAATGGAAAAACTGGATATGCCACCGGTAGATGAATTTCTGGAAATCCTATCTGCTTCCGGAGTTAAACTCTGGGCCTGCAAACTGGCTGTTGATATGTTCCACATTAGCGAGAAAGATTTAATTGAAGACCTGGATGGAATATTGACTATTGGCGATTTTTACAATAGGGCAGATCAGGAAGGAACTCAATTGTTATTTATATAAGGATATAATCCTGAAAAAAGTTAACTAAAAACCCGGTAAAGATGCAAATATCTTTACCGGGTTTTTTTAAATATCTGCCAGGGAAAGCGCATTCCTATAGCGTCTTTTCATATAGGTGTGTCTTAAAGCACGCATAAACACCTATCAAATAATTCGTCTCTCAATTCTCCAATAGTACACAGTAATCTTTCTTCAATCCTGCCGAAGTATTATAGTTTCTTACCCGATCCCGCAATCATTAAATAAGCACTCATCTCCAGTTTGTCAAATTGTTTTTTGTATTTAAGCGCTCATTGGTCCGTTTTAACCCGGCAGCCCGAATCATTCATACTGGCCTGCCTAGAATTTTTAAAAGTATTTCACTTCAGATAATTAAGGGGAATCATTCTCAAAAGTTGTGAAGGAATTTAAATTCTAAGCAAGGGCGTAATCTGTCAACATCCCCTGAAGCCGGATGGAAAATCAGATCACTTTAATTATCTATATAATTGGAAAATTCAGAAAAGTAAGATTTGTTTA
>JBNJKO010000012.1:0-116015 GCA_051751125.1 Bacteroidota bacterium | reverse complement strand
GATAATTGGTGATCCTGCAGTTTCCATAGATCCAGTAAGTCCTGTATGTCTAGGTGAAACTGTTCAGTTAGTTGGTAATCCTGCCGGAGGGACCTTTTCTGGAGATGGTGTAACTGCGGGAGGCTCTTTTACTCCAACAGAAGCTAAATCCTATAGCATTACATACTCTTATACTGATCCGATAACAGGATGCTCTAATACCGCAACAATCAACATAAATGGTATTGAATGTGTTACCTGCGAAACTGCCTTTGCGAAAGCAGATGGTGATCCCGGGACAGCTCATTGCTTTATAGATGATGCTTTCCAGGATGATCCTACTAGCAATAGATGGGGCTGGACCAATGAATTTACTGGTGCAAATGGATCATTTAAAGATACCATGATTTTATATGCGGGTGCAGGCCAGTGTGAAGACACTAGTAAAGGGGTAGAAGCAGGAAAAGTCTATATTTCTTATGACGAAACAACTGAATCAGTAATTGTGAAATACGATATGACGGCCTCTGGATATGTTATGAGTTCTGCCCACCTTTACGTAGGTTGTGATCCTTATCCTGTGAAAAGGAAAGGCAAAACCACTGTGCCAACTGTTGCTCCAGGACAATATCCTTTTAGCTCCAGTAGTACAGGATACTTTGACAAGTTTGAACCAGATCCTATCTATGTAGGCTCAGGTACCTTTTACATAATTGCACATGCCGATGTATGTACCAGTAAAAACAATGAGAACCTGGAGTATTATCCACAGTTGACATCAAACGGAGAAGTGCAGTATTTTTCAGCGAGAAAAAATACAACATTATCTTATGTATGTGGGGATGTTAAAACTGTTGGTTCTGCCGCTAAGAGTAGTGAAGAAACTATTTCCAAGCAGTCTTCTGTAATTGAGGTCCAGGAAGAGGGACTGATTTCAGATTCACCAGTTGTGAACAGTTTCAGTGTTTCTCCTGTTCCTTTCAGGGAATCACTAAGCGTTAAGTACGACTTTGATTATGAATCTCCTGCGACTATTCAAATGTTTGATATGCAGGGAAGACTGCTTAGCACTTATAATGAAGCTAATGCATTTAAAGGAAAGGTCACAACTATAAATATAGACTTCAGAACAAGAGCAAGTCAGATATATATAGTTAGGGTCACTACAGACAGGGAATCATTCTCTAAACAGATTATTTCCGATAAATAATTTTGTAAACTAACTTTTTTAAAAAGGAAAGCAGCCTTCACGGGCTGCTTTTCGCTTTTATAAATTAATGAATCGAACGGTAGATTCGGGCAGTTCTTCCTGTTTAGATTATCCAATATTTTTGATACTGTCCACAACATTAGGGCTTGATTCTGAAAAGTATAGGTTTAATATTATGTAGATTTTAAAAGTCTCTACTGAGAGTTCCGGGGTGTTCACCCTGAGATTGATCAAAGAGGTTTAATATAATAACAATTATTATTTCTTTGATTCAGCAAAGTTGAAATTAGATTAATACAATCAAAAAACCGGGCAACATTTTAAATGTTGCCCGGTTTTTTGATTGTATTTAAACCTTATTTATTCTTCCATAGCTTCATTTTCACCATAGATTCCCAGGGTGAGTTCTCCATTCTTGTTCATAGCCGCGCGGTACATTCCTGCCGAGTTGAATTCCATTGCAATATTTCCTTTATTGTCAATAGCTATAATTCCGCCTTCTCCGCCAAGTTCGGTTAATTTATCCTGGATCACAGCGGAAGCGGCTTCCTGTAAACTCATTTTTTTATACTCCATCATCGCAGAAATATCATAGGCAACAACTCCGCGAATAAAATATTCTCCCCATCCGGTAGCCGAAACGGCACAGGTCGCATTGTTGGCATAAGTTCCTGCTCCAATTATTGGTACATCCCCAATCCTGTTCCATTTTTTATTGGTCATTCCACCGGTAGAAGTTCCTGCTGCAATATTTCCGTTTTTATCCAGGGCTACAGCCCCAACAGTCCCAAATTTGGAATCTTTTATGAAAGGATCCAGAAATGCTGTTTTTTGAGCATCGTGATCCAATTCGGTCTTTTCAGAATCTTTTATGCGCTGTAAGGATTCAAATCTTGCATCTGTATGAAAGTAGAATGGCTCTACAACTTCAAGCCCTTTTTCCTTTGCAAACTGCTCTGCCCCTTTTCCTGAAAGTAAAACATGCGGGGAATTTTTCATAACTTCATAAGCAAGGTTTATAGGGTTTTTCACCGTGGTAACTCCTGCAACTGCTCCGGCTTTCAATGTCTCTCCGTCCATAATTGCAGCATCGAGTTCATTTTTACCTTCATTGGTAAAAACAGCCCCTTTTCCTGCATTAAAAAGTGGATGATCCTCCATGACATTGATGGTACGCTGCACTGCTTCCAGGGAAGTCCCTCCATCTGCCAGGATTCCATGTCCTACTCTTATAGCTTCTTCCAGAACAGCTTTATAAGCCATTTCGAGAGAATCGGTCATGTTTTCTTTTAAAATGGTACCGGCTCCGCCGTGGATTACAATGCCAAAATTATCTGATTCTACCTTATCTGAAACAGGTTTTTGGATGGGCTCTCCTACGGGTTTTTTATCTACGGAAGATTGGTTGCAGGCAAATAGTGTAGTGATTGATAATAGAATTAATAGTTTTCTCATTTGTGGTTTTTTATTGTTGTTAGGTTCTCTCCCCAGGGTTTGGAGATTATGGTGTTTCTTTGATGTTGCTTCAATTTAGGTTGATAAAAGTAATAAAATTTACCTTAAAAATAGGAAGCTCAAAAATACCGGATTTTTATTTTTCCTTTTCCTGGGTGAGCGATAGCAGTGAAAAGCCCGCAGTCCCGAATTTTTATTTTCGGGACGAGGACTTGGAACGGATAGCCCGGTGCCACTTTTTGGCACACGCCCAAAACATTTTGATAAGCTTTAGGTCATTGTTCCTGATATTGTTTAATTTTAAGGGATATAAAAAAATATCCGAAAATGGCTATAAATAAACCTTTTAACCTCAATAAATGGATCGAACAGAATCGGGATTTATTGAAACCGCCAATTGGCAATAAGAATATTTACAAGGATTCCAATGATTATATCGTAATGGTGGTGGGTGGGCCTAATGCACGTAAGGATTATCATTACAATGAAACCGAAGAACTTTTTTACCAGTTGGAAGGGAATATTGAGATCCATATTCAGGAAAATGATGAGAAAAAGACATTGGAATTGGGACCCGGGGATATGTATTTACATCCCGGAAAAGTCCCGCATTCCCCTGTGAGGAAAGAGGGTTCCATAGGCCTTGTGATTGAGCGGAAGAGATTGGGAGAAGAGGGCAAGGATGGGTTGCTTTGGTTTTGTGATAATTGCAACAATAAATTGTACGAAGTTTACTTTCCGCTGCATGATATTGAAAAGGATTTTTTAAAGCATTTTCAACATTTTTATGAAAGTAAAGAGTTGAGAACCTGTGATTCCTGCGGAACGGTGATGCCGGTAGATCAAAGATTTTTAGCTGAAGGTGAAAACGATTAAATTTTATTATTTTCGCAACAAACAAACAATAAACAAGATTAAAACAAGCAATAAATGAGTGGAGTAGCAGAAGAATTCGGAATTAAGCAAGCCCTGAAAGATTTAGGGATTAAAGATATAAATGAAGGAACTTCTACAGGTAAGGACTTCTTTGGAAATGGGGAAATTATTGAGTCCTATTCTCCGGTGGATGGAGCATTGATAGGGAAGGTAAAATCTACCACCAAAGAAGATTTTGAAAAAGTGATGACCTCGGCAACCGAAGGTTTTAAATCCTGGAGAAAAATGCCTGCACCCTTAAGAGGTGGAGTGGTACGGAAATTCAACGATGAACTACGAAGATTGAAAGAACCCCTTGGAAAACTGGTGTCCTATGAAATGGGAAAATCCTACCAGGAAGGTTTGGGAGAAGTTCAGGAAATGATAGACATCTGTGATTTTGCCGTGGGATTGTCCCGGCAGTTGCATGGATTGACCATGCATTCTGAACGTCCCGGACATAGAATGTATGAGCAATACCATCCTCTTGGAGTAGTGGGAATTATCTCCGCCTTTAATTTCCCTGTGGCAGTTTGGTCATGGAATACCGCTTTGGCCTGGGTGTGTGGAGATGCCTGTGTATGGAAAGGATCTGAAAAAACCCCGATCACCTCTGTAGCCTGTCAAAAAATTGCAGCGCGTGTTTTTGCCGAGAATGGAGTTCCGGAAGGGATTTCCTGTTTGGTAACCGGAGACTATAAAGTGGGGGAAATGATGACAACCGATACCCGAATCCCTTTGATTTCCGCTACGGGATCTACCAGAATGGGAAAAATAGTGGCTTGTAAAGTTGCTGAACGCCTTGGGAAAACCTTGCTGGAACTCGGTGGGAATAACGCCATTATTGTTACTCCGGATGCCGATATAAAAATGACCGTGATAGGCGCTGTATTTGGTGCTGTAGGAACTGCAGGACAACGCTGCACTTCTACCAGAAGGTTGATCGTTCACGAATCTATGTATGATAAGGTGAAAGATGCGGTAGTTGCTGCCTATAACCAGTTGAGAATTGGGAATCCACTGGATGAGAACAACCATGTAGGACCGCTTATCGATAAAGATGCTGTAAAGAATTATCAGCATGCGTTGGATGAAGTAGTGAAAGAAGGTGGAAAAATTATTGTTGAAGGTGGCGTACTGGAAGGAAAAGGATATGAAAGTGGTTGTTATGTGAAGCCTGCGATTGCAGAAGCAGAGAACAGTTTTAATATCGTACAACACGAAACCTTTGCTCCTGTTCTATATTTGCTGAAATATTCAGGAACCGTAGAAGATGCGCTGGATATACAGAATGGGGTCAGACAAGGATTATCCTCTGCAATTATGACAAATAATTTAAGGGAAGCAGAACATTTCCTTTCAGTTGAAGGATCCGATTGTGGAATTGCAAACGTTAATATAGGAACCAGTGGTGCTGAAATAGGTGGTGCCTTTGGAGGTGAAAAGGAAACCGGTGGTGGCCGTGAATCCGGATCGGATGCCTGGAAGATCTATATGAGAAGACAGACCAATACCATCAATTATACTACCGAGTTGCCATTGGCACAAGGTATCAAGTTTGCTTTTTAAGCCCCTTTCTGCCTCTCCAAAGGGGAGGAGGAGATGAATACCAAACCCGCTTCATTTGAAGCGGGTTTTTTGTTTTTAATCCCTAATTGAGGGTTTAATTCCCCGAGGCTTGCCTCGAATTTTTAAAAGTATTTTCTAATTCATAACTCGTGGTCTTGCCCCGAGGTTTTTGATTATTATTTTCTTTTCAACTCTTGTAAGGGATCAAGCACGAAATGTTGTGGATTTTTCAAAAAGATGGCTCCATTTAAAAAATAATTTTTTTTCTCCACTACGGGGTACTTCAAAAAAACCTGTATTGTAAATTACTTATTATATAAAAGCTGATAATTAAAGTGTTCTAAAAAAAATTGGATTATAACTAAATGTTTATCAGTCAATTGAAACCAAGTCTTTGTTCTTGATTCTTGCAGTTTCGCCAAAGGCAGAACGATCTTGATTCTTTTTCAAACCTCTCGGGTTTGCTACTTGTTAATCGATTTTTTAAACCGAAACTATTTCTGTCTCCAAAAGTAATTCTTCCTGCCGCATTTTTAATATCACCTGGGCAATTGCCAGGACATCCCGTTCACAATAGCTCACTATTCGCCCTAGTTGCCGGTCTATGTAGTAAACATCCCTTACTTCCGATCCGTCTATATCCTGTTTTGGGGATGGTATTCCCAATACATTGGTGAGAAGTTTTAGAGAAGTATAATGTTTATAATCTCCAAATTTCCATAATTCCAACGTATCCAGATGAGGGACTTCCCAGGGTTTTTTTCCGAAAAGATCCAATTTCAACGGAAGCTGAATATTGTGAATGATCATCCTCCGGGCGATATAGGGAAAATCAAATTCCTTACCGTTATGAGCGCAAAGCAAATGATGTGGTTTGTAAAAATGTGATTCAAGTAAAAGCGAAAAATCCCTTAAAAGTTTTTTTTCTTCTCCCTGGAATGTTGTGATACGAAAGCTTCTTATGTCATTTTTAAACTTAAAAAAACCTACCGAAATACAGATAATCTTTCCAAATTCTGCCCAAATCCCTGCCCGGTCATAGAATGCTTCAGCTGTAAACTCTTCTTTGCGCTGGTATCTGGATTTGTCTTCCCAAAGTTTTTTCCTTTCTTCGGTTAACAAACTAAAAGCCTTTTCCTCGGGCACGGTTTCAATGTCAAGAAATAAAATATGTTCCAGGTTGAGTTTATGAATCATGGTCTAGCATTTTATAAGTTTCGTCTATATAAATAAAAAAGTCGGGAGAATGGTCTTCCTCTTCCTTGCGTTTTATGAGTTGATGCCCAAGCCGAACAATGATTAGTTCATCTTCAGGAATTACGATAACATATTGCCCTAAAACGCCCCGCATATAAAAGATATCTTTGTTTTTATAGTCACTAAGCCAGAATCCGTAACCATATTCCGGAGAATCCTCAAATCGCGGAGTGGTTGCTTTTGCAACAAATGAAGAATCAAGCAATTCCTTATTATTCCATTTTCCGTGATCTTTGAAAAGTTTCCCAAACCTTGCAAAATCCTTTGCGTTGGAAGCGATACAGCAATATGCTTTTTCCATGCCGCTCTCCTTACTGTCCAGTTGCCACAGCGCATCTGTTTTCATACCCATTGGGATCCAGAAACTTTCGCTTAAATATGCAGATAAATTCTTACCCGTTGCTTTTTCCAATACCATTCCCAGTAAAATGGTGTTTCCGCTAAGGTATTCAAATTCGGTTCCCGGTGGTTTAACAATATCGAGTTCCTTTACCACGTTTCTTATATCTTCATCAAAATAAACCCTTGCAGTAACGGAAAATGGATTGTAATAATCTTCATCCCAGTTTAATCCTGAAGACATGGAAGCAAGGTCTCCCACCGTTAAGGTGGAATATTCCGGATTTTGAAACTCCGGAAAAAAATCTGAAACAGGTTGTTCCAAACCTTCAATGTATCCGTCCTTTATCGCTTTTCCCAGCAAAGCGGTAGTGATGGATTTTGCCATTGAAAAGGAATTCGTTAAGGTCGTATCCGTATATCCTTCGGCATAATTCTCATACCAGATACTGTCGTTTTTTATGATTAGAAAAGCAACCGTTCCCAGTTCTTCATTGGTTTCCTTAAGTTTTAGTGTTGGAGAAACACTGTTATATTCTTTGTGTACAGGCCATGCCTGGTAAACATCCCCGGATGGGATTTTTCGGTTATCAAATTCGGGATAATCGTCAATATAAGCCGTGGTATGCCCCTGCATATAAACCACCTGAAATCCCCGAAGAATATAATCATAATTGAAAATGTAAAGGAGCAAAATTCCGAAAAGGACAAAAATTAGGAAGGCACCAAGAATTCTTAAGGTTATTTTCATATTTAATCTCCAGGCTTTTAATAGTTGAGGTACAATTGCTTTCTTCCTAAAATTAAGCAATTTTAGGAAGAAAGCATCGATACTTCTGAAAGTTAAAGATTTTGAAATAAAAAAGTCAGAAAAGGCTGTGTTGAGAAGAGGGATTTTCGTGTTCCAGCAACCATTTTTTTCGCCACAATCCTCCTGCATACCCGGTAAGGGAGCCATCGCTTCCTATTACCCGGTGACAGGGAATTACAATCCATAAAGGATTTTTCCCATTTGCCGCTGCCACCGCGCGAATTGCTTTTACTGCTCCCAATTTTTTAGATACGTCCATATAGGAGTTGGTTTCCCCAAAAGGAATTTCCAACAAAGATTGCCAGACTGTTTTTTGAAACGGAGTTCCCTTTGGATTTAATTTTAAGCTGAAATCCTGTAAATCCCCTCTAAAATAAGCATTGATTTGATTGGTCGCTGGAATTAAAACCTCTGGGATAATACGGCTTGGTTCCCGTTCTTCATCCACGATCTTAATTTCTGAAATTCCGTCTTCATCCCCTGTTATTTCACAAATCCCTAAGGGAGTTTTAAGACTGATTGTCATTTTCGGAAGATTTTGTTTCGGTCTCATTTTGCTGAATAAGTCCGAGTTTTTTGGCCCGCTTTTCCCAGTTTTGCCGAGCCATAAGTTGCATATCTTCGATATGGTCGCTCTCATCCATGATCTCAAGTCCCAACAGGGTTTCAATAATGTCTTCCATAGTTACTAATCCAATGGTATTTCCAAACTGATCGGCTACTATCGAAATATGGGCTTTTCGTGTAATAAAAATCTCAAAAAGCTCAGGAATTGGGGTATTGGGATCGGTGATAAAAACATCTCTTTTTAAAGTGCTAAGAGGTTCAGGACCTTTTTCGTCTATCATTTCTTCAAGAACATCGTCTTTGAGCACAAATCCGGTGATGTTATTAGGTTTATCCTGGTAAATTGGGATTCTGGAAAATTTTAAATTTTTATGAGCACGGTGAAATTCTTCAATGCTGGTGGATTCATCTTCAATGGTAGCTACAGAAAAGGGTGTCATTACATCTTTTGCCATAACCGATTTAAACACAAGCAAATTTTTGATTACCGTAGTTTCATTTTCTTCAAAAAAACCTTCTTCTTCAGCTGCGTCGGTAATTGCCAGAAACTCCTCCCGGCTCATGGTACTTACATGCGCCGATTTTCCTATTAATTTGGTGGTAAGCATCATCAACCACAGGATCCCAGTGTATTTCAGTGGAAATAATAAGGTTTGCAAAGTTATGGCGGTAAATTTTCCAAGGGATTGCCAGTATGTGGCTCCAATTGTTTTTGGAATTATTTCAGAAAGGATTAGTATTGCCAGAGTCATAACAGCAGATACGATTCCTACTGAATTGCCGCCACCTCCAAAAACTTTTTCCGCCTGGACTCCTACCAGAATTGCTCCTACGGTATGCGCAACGGTGTTTACCGTTAAAATAGCGATAAGCGGTTTGTCAATATCCTTCTTGAAATGCGTTAAAGTTGTCGCATAGGCTTTCCCTTCCTTTTTTTTAATACGGATAAAGGTTGGGGTTATGCTTAGTAAGACCGCTTCCAGGATAGAGCATAAAAATGAAAAGAAAATTGCCAGCGTAGCATAAAGAATAAGTAATCCCATGGTTAGATTTCATTTAAGGAAGCTAAATTAATGATTCTTTCCTACAATTTATCTAAAGTAATGGTAAAGCCGTTTAATCCTTCATTTAGGGATTAACCCGACTGAAGGACAGGCAGGTTCCCATCAGAGGCCTTCCCGAATCAATTAGACCGGCTTGCCCGGCAGATTTGGATCAAAAAGGCTGTTACAGAAATTTTTTTGTAACAGCTTATGAATCTCTAATTTTAAAATGATACTCCTTAAAAAAAATTGAGCGAAATTTCGAATCAAAATAAAAAGATCGCTTTGGAACTTTTCAGAAATTGTATCAGGAAATAAGTTTCACCGCATCCTTGGCGAAATAACTTGCGATCATATTGGCTCCTGCGCGTTTTATAGCAGTTAATTGTTCCATCATTACTGCATCGTGATTCAGCCATCCTTTTTCTGAAGCAGCTTTTATCATAGCATATTCCCCGCTTACCTGGTACACTGCTACCGGAACATTTACCGCATTTTTAATATCCCGAACAATATCGAGATAACAAAGTCCCGGTTTAACCATCACAATATCGGCTCCTTCCTCAATATCCATGAGTGTTTCCTTAACGGCTTCATCACGATTTGCAGGATCCATCTGGTAGGATTTTTTATCTCCAAATCCCGGCGCAGAATCCAATGCATCCCTAAACGGACCGTAAAAAGCAGAAGCGTATTTGGCACTGTAACTCATAATTCCGGTATCGTAGAAACCTTCATCTTCCAGAAGACTTCTTATTTCGAAAATACGGCCATCCATCATATCGCTTGGAGCAACAAAATCGGCTCCTGCAATAGCGTGTGCAAGGGACATTTCAGCCAAAATTGCAGTAGTATCATCATTCAGGATTTTTCCATCGGCAACCACTCCGTCATGTCCAAAAGAGGAATAGGGATCTAAAGCAACATCTGTCATTACAAGCATTTCCGGAACTGCATTTTTCACGGTTTTTATTGCCCGTTGCATCAATCCATCGGGATTTAAAGCTTCGGTTCCTGCATTGTCCTTTAAATTATCAGGAACTTTCACAAACAACAAAACCGATCTCAATCCCAGATCCCATAATTCTTTCACTTCTTTTTCCAGAAGATCCAGGCTAAACCTGAAATAATTTGGCATTGAAGCGATTTCTTCCTTTACATTTTTTCCTTCAACGACAAATAGAGGCACCAGAAAGTCATTCGGGCTAATAATGGTTTCCCTCACCAATGAACGTATTACCTCGTTTGTTCGCAATCTTCTGTTTCTTCTTAATGGATACATATCTTAATAGTTTAAATTCAGGTTTCGGGAACGAATCTTTATTTATAATTTTTTATTTGCAGGCAGGTTAAAGCACTTTTTAGCTGTATTTAGATCCAATCCCTGGGTTGCATCAGTACATTCAGTAATTTTTCCTCTTCGCTGCCTTTTTCAGGATGATGATCATACACCCATTGCACATGCGGTGGAAGGCTCATCAATATACTCTCAATTCTCCCGTTGGTTTTTAATCCGAAAAGGGTGCCTTTGTCGTGAACCAGGTTGAATTCTACATAACGCCCGCGCCTTATTTCCTGCCAGGTTATGTTCTCTTCTGAATATGGCAAATTCTTGCGTTTTTCAACAATGGGAACATAGGCCTCCAGAAAGCTGTCCCCAACTTCGGTCACAAAATTAAACCAATCATCAATGCCTATTTCTTCCGTGGCCTTACAATAATCGAAAAACAAACCACCTACTCCCCGTGCTTCTTCACGATGGGAATTCCAGAAATATTCATCACACTGCTTTTTATATCTGGAGTAAAATTCAGGATGATGCCTGTCACAGGCATTTTTTGAAATTTGATGAAAATGCACGGCATCTTCCTCAAATAAATAATAAGGAGTGAGATCCTGCCCTCCGCCAAACCATTGATCTTTTAACTGATTTCCTTGTTTATCATACATTTCAAAATAACGCCAGTTTGCATGAACGGTGGGAACCATTGGGTTTTTTGGATGAAGGACAAGGCTTAAGCCACAGGCGTAAAAATCGACTTCCCCAACATTGAAATAGTTTTGCATCGCCGCGGGAAGAGGCCCATGAACTGCTGAAATATTGACTCCGCCTTTTTCAAAAACAGCCCCGTTTTCAATAACGCGGGTTCTTCCTCCTCCGCCTTCTTTCCGGTCCCAAAGATCTTCATGGAATTTTGCCGATCCATCTACTTCTTCAAGTTTAGCCGTGATAGTATTCTGTAATTCCTCTATATATTTGTAGAACTTTTTCTTCATAATTGAGTTTCTAATTTTTCGATAAAAACCAACCTGTTTTGTACGGTTTCGATTTCTTCAACACTGCATACCTGTACTGCGTTCTCCATCATTTCCTTCAAAACTGTTATAATACTTATCCTGTTTGAAGTATTTTTTTCAAACAGCTCCCTTCCTATTCTGTTGTTATGAAGATCCATGATTTTAGCCAGTTCGCTATTGGGAGAAAGCACCTCGTGAAGACTGGTTATCTTTTCAGCCCAATTAGAAGCTTTTTCAACAGAATTTGAAGCCTTATAACATTTTACGCAAATCAGGAAATTCCATAATGCATGCCTGAAGGCATTGGTACTATTGTTTTTATGATGTTTTTTTCCAAAGTGTGAATTGCAAATCTTAACAGTCTCTCTGGTTGCCTTATACGTTGGAAAAATAAATAAAGGTTTTAAAATCAGGACTTTTGCCAATTCGAAAAATTGCCAGAAGTTCAAACTTTTAATTCCTGCCACAATTGCCATTTATTATCTTGGCTTATACTCTTTGACTGCATCCACGAAAGCCCGGGCATTCTCTACCGGAATATCAGGTAAGATCCCATGGCCCAAATTAACGATGTATCGGTCTTTTCCAAATTCATCGATCATTTGATGCACCATTTTTTTGATTTCTGCAGGAGGTGAATATAATCTGGAAGGATCAAAATTACCCTGAAGCGTGATCTTACCGCCGCTTAAATAACGTGCGTGAAGCGGAGAACAGGTCCAGTCTACTCCTAAAGCCGAAGCTCCGGATTTCGCCATGGTATCCAGCGCAAACCAGCAACCTTTCCCAAAAGCGATCACAGGGGTTTCATCTTTTAACGCATCGATAATTTGCTGCATATATTGCCAGGAAAATATTTGATAATCGGTTGGGGAAAGCATTCCTCCCCAGGAATCGAATATTTGTACTGCATCCACTCCCGCGGCGACTTTTGCCTTTAAATAAGCAATGGTGGTATCGGTGATCTTTTGCAATAGGGTATGTGCCGCAACCGGATTGGTAAAACAGAATTTTTTGGCGATATCAAAATTTTTGGAACCCTGCCCTTGTACCGCATAACATAATATAGTCCAGGGGGAACCTGCAAAACCAATAAGGGGAACTTCATCATTGAGCTCCTTTTTTGTCATTTTGATGGCATCCATTACATATCCTAAAGTTTCATGAACATCGGGTACAATAACTTTGTCCACATCCTGCATGGTGCGAACAGGATTTGGTAGCCAGGGCCCTAAACCCGGCTTCATTTCCACTTCAATATTCATGGCCTGTGGAATAACCAGGATATCGCTGAAAAGGATCGCGGCATCCGGACCTATCTGGTTGATTGGCATTACGGTAATCTCGGTTGCCAGTTCCGGGGTACGGCACCTGGTGAAGAAATCATATTTCTCCTTCAGTTTCATGAAATCCGGCAGATATCTTCCTGCCTGACGCATCATCCAAACCGGCGGTCGCTCTACGGTTTCACCCTTTAATGCTTTTAAAAATAGATCGTTTTTAATCATGAGGTCGGTATTTTTTAACCACTTGCACAATGACATTTTCCATGCTTGGTTTGGTGGCAATTACTATATTTTCTGTAATTTTTTTTGCTTCTGAAGCAGTTGTGGTACCAATACAGAAAGCAGTGCTGTTCTTTATTTCATTTTTGCTGAAAAAGCTTTTTACTCCGCTGGGACTGAAAAACAAAATACCATCAAATTCCTGTTGAAATTTCTTAGGATTTAGGCGTGTTTTATAGACCTGAATTTCTTCTAAATCTATTCCATTATCTTTTAAAACGGATGGCAATTCCTCCCGACGTTTATCTCCGCAAAAAAAGCTGAAGTTCTCATCCGGATATTTTTTTGTGATTATAGCAGCTAAAGCAGTTCCATAATCTGCAATTTCGGAAATATTATACTTGTATTTCTTTAAAAAGGAAGCTGTTTTTTCTCCAACGCAAAAACAGTTTTCAATTATAAGTTTCTTCCTGATTATGGCCCTGGCGGCATTCTTACTTGTAACGATTGCGTTTTTGATACGTTTTTTCCCGGGGTCAAAATCTGTGAATTCAATCTTAATTGCATTGTATTCTACCAGGGATATACCAGCATTCAGCAATAATTGTTTTTGGTGGGGCTCCAGTATTTTGGTGGCAAGGACAGTTGGCATAATTGCTTTAATTTAGCACTTTCCTTATTTTTTTCATGAGTTCTGCGCCTCCGTTTTTCAGAATTTCCTCTCCACATTTTCTGCCAAAGTCCAGGATTTGATCTATTGAGACTGCTTTTTCAATCTCAAATTTTTGTGTTCCATCCAGGCTGTATAATCCACCTTTAAAATAAAGGATTCCATCCCTTATTTCGGCAAGAGCACCAATGGGAGCTGTACAACCTCCTTCGAGGGTTTTCAGAAATTCACGCTCTGTATGTACACAAATTTCAGATTCCTTATGGTTCAGGGCCAAAAGCGTTTTTCTGCAAAATTCGTCTTCTTCTTTTGCAACAACAAGCATGGCACCTTGCGCAGGAGCTGGTAACATCCAGTCTAACGCTAAATAATTGTCAGGGGTAAGATTGATGCGTTCTAATCCTGCAGCGGCAAAAATGGCTCCATCCCAAGTGTTTTCTTCCAGTTTTTTCATTCGGGTGTTTACATTTCCGCGAAGATCTACAACCGAATGTTGGGGATATTTGTTAAGCCATTGTGCTTTTCGACGCAGACTTCCGGTGGCAATAGTGCCTTTAGCTTCAAGAAAACCCAAGCCCTTATGTACTAGAAGATCCTTTGAATTTGCTCTTTTGAGAATGGCTGCTTCCACAATGCCTTTTGGCAAAGCAGTAGGAACATCTTTCATGGAATGTACTGCAATATCAATTTTGTTGGTTAACATTGCGATATCCAGGGTTTTTGTAAAAATCCCTGTAATTCCCATTTCATATAAAGGTTGATCTAAATTGAGGTCTCCGGTAGATTTCACGGGAACCAATTCGGTTTTATGACCTAATTTTTCGAGAGCAGATTGAACGGTTTTTGCTTGCCATAGCGCTAATTCGCTATCACGGGTTCCTATTCTTATCGATTTATTCATTTTGTGGCATCTTCCAGCTGAAAGACTTTCTGGATAAGTTCCAGGCTTTCATCTGAAGTGTTGGAATCATCTTTAAGGTGATTGGCAAAATGATTCATAATTTTTTGAATGATCCTGTTGCTAACGATTTCGGCCTGTTCATTGTTGAAATTTGCAATTTTTCGGCTTTGGAAATCCAATTCGGCATCTTTCATGCCTTTCAGTTTTTTCTTGAGCGCTTTTATGGTAGGAGCAAATTTTCGCATTTCCAGCCATTTGTTGAAATCATCTTCAACTTCAGCAATTATAAGTTTGGCTGCAGGAATGCATAGTTTTCTTCGTTCCAGGGTATCATCCGTCATTTGAGCAAGATGATCCAAATGAAGTACGGTTACATTATTCATTTCAGCAACATCATCGGAAACATTTTTAGGTATGGAAAGATCCAGGATCAATAATTCCTTTTTAGGATAAATAAGTTCTTTGGAAATAGTTGGATTTTGAGCTCCTGTTGCAACGATTAAAATATCTGACTGACGGATTTCCGACTGCAAATTAGCGTAATCTTCTACCTTTAAATTGAATTTCCCGGCAATTTTTTCAGCCTTATCTTTCGTTCGGTTTATAAGGGTAATGTGATTATTTTTGGTATGTTTTACAAGATTCTCACAGGTGTTTCTTCCGATTTTTCCTGTTCCGAAGAGTAAAATATTCTTTTCTGAAATATTTTTAACTTCACGCAGAATGTATTGAACCGAAGCGAAACTTACTGAAGTTGCCCCTGAGGACATATCGGTTTCATTTTTAATTCGCTTGCTTGCCTGAATAACAGCATTGACAAGTCGCTCTAAAAAAGGATTTGCAACTCCGGCATTCTTTGAACTTACGAATGCGATCTTTAGCTGGCTAATAATCTCGAAATCGCCTAAGATTTGGCTATCGAGACCGGTTCCAACTCGGAACATATGAGAGATGGCTTCCTTATTCTTATAGATGTACGCTACTTTTTCAAATTCTTCAACCGTACCATTGGTATGATCACAAAGCAATTTTATAAGTTGATACGGGTGCTGTGCGAATCCGTAAATTTCAGTTCTATTGCATGTAGAGGTGACAATAATCCCATCAATCCCTTCATTTTTAGCGTCTTCCAGCAATTTTAATTTGCTTTCGGCAGTTAAACTGAAATGCCCACGAACATCGGCATCAGCTTTTTTATAGCTTAAGCCAATGGTGTAAAAATGTTTACCTTTTGAAATATGATAGTGCTCCATGTACGAGATTAGGATTGCAGGGTCAAAAGTAAGGTATTCGATTCTTAAAAAGTAACGCGCAAAGTACTAAATGTGTCGATTCCTGATAATAATCATATTTTAGTGGATCGTATTAAGGGAATCCTTATTTTTGTAGCTGTAATAGTGCCTAAATACACCTTAGTTTAGATTGATTCTAAATAATTAAATGTATTGAATTATGGATTTTGAAGAAAAAAATATCGCTGCAGGGTTTGTGGATGAAACTAAGGTTGAAGAGGGGTTTTTTATCTTAAAGTTTCAAAATGAAGACAAGTTTCCGGAGAACATCTCCCGGGAAATAGACAGTAGTTATATTCAATTTCATTTTTGTGTAAAGGGAAAAGGAAAGTTTTTATTTAATAACAGTAATTATGAATTGCCCTTGGAAGAAGAAAAATCCCTGCTTTTATATAATCCACAAAGAGATTTGCCCATCAATTTGGAACTGCAACCAAAATCCTGGTTGGTCACTTTGGTAATTTCCATAAAGAAATTCCATTCTTTATTTTCACAGGAAGCTGGTTATATCCCATTTTTAAGCAAGGAAAACAGCGATAAGAAATATTATAAAGATTCCGAGATTTCTCCTTCCATGGCTATTGTTCTAAATCAATTGATGAATTTTAATTTGATGCCTTCCATAAAGTCCTTATACTTTAAAGCTAAAGCGTATGAATTGCTAAGTCTTTATTTTAACCGGACGGAAGATGCAAATGTGGAACAATGTCCATTTCTAAGCGATGAAGAAAATGTTTTAAAAATTCGAAAAGCAAAAGAAATTATTATCAATAGGATGGCAGAGCCTCCTTCTTTAAATGAGTTATCTTTAGAAATTGGACTGAGTCTAAAAAAATTAAAAGATGGTTTTAAGCAAATTTATGGAGATTCCGTTTATAGCTTTTTGTTTGATTATAAGATGGAATTTGCGAGAAAGCTTCTAGACTCAGGGGAATACAATGTTAATGAAGTGGGACTAAAAGTTGGATATAGCACAGCAAGTCATTTTATTGCTGCCTTCAGGAAAAAATTTGGGACCACCCCGAAGAAATATATTATGTCTATTCCAACCACTTCCTAAAAATTGCGTTTATGAATTAAGCACAACGGATCCTATGCAAAGACCAATGAAGTTATGCGAATTACTCCCGACAGCTATTGGGAGACCAATATAAAACAATAAATATCTAGATATGAAAAGCCTCAAAATCCTGATTGCCATTCTGTTTTTTAATTTTTCCTTCATAGCGGCACAAGAAAAAAATGTTTTGGTTTTTCATAAAACGGAAGGTTTTTATCATGAATCAATTCCGAAGGGGATAAAAACCATACAGGAACTAGGAGAAAAATATAAATTCAAGGTGGAAGAAACAAAGGATTCAGAATATTTTACCGATGATCAACTTAAAAAGTATTCGCTTGTAATTTTTCTAAATACCACGGGGAATGTGCTGGACCTTCAGCAGCAAAATGCCTTTGAAGGCTTCATAAATAACGGTGGAAGTTATTTTGGAATTCACGCAGCCACCGATACCGAATACGACTGGGCCTGGTATGGTAAGTTGGCCGGAGCCTATTTTAAAAGCCATCCAAAAATAACAAAGGCCGAAATAACCGTAAAAGCTCCGGATCATCCAACCGTTGCTCATTTACCAGAAACCTGGACCCGGGTGGATGAGTGGTACAATTTTAAAAATATCAATCCTGAAATAACTGTTCTTTTAAATTTAGAGGAGCACACTTATGAAGGTGGAGAAAATAGTAAAAATCATCCTATTGCCTGGTATCAAGAGCTTGATGGTGGTGGGAAATCGGTTTATACCGGCGGAGGTCATACCGAAGAGGCCTATGACGAACCTGAATTCAGGGAACATATTCTCCGGAGCATTTTATTCGCTTTGGGAGAAAACTAAAGGAAACGGGTTTTCTTATATAGGGATAAGAAAGTATAATACCTTTCTATCCTGTTTCCCCAAAAAGAATTTTAATTTTATAGCGAAAAAGAAAAGATATGAAAAAAGGTGTACTGCTCGTAAATCTGGGCTCTCCCGATAGTACTTCCCCCAAGGATGTTAAAAAATATTTAGGGGAATTTTTAATGGATGAACGAGTGATCGATGTCCCGCTCTGGGCCAGGACATTGCTTGTAAAAGGAATCGTTCTCAATACCCGCCCGAAAAAATCGGCAGCTGCTTATCAAAAAATATGGTGGGATGAAGGTTCTCCTTTAATTGTGCTTTCCAAAAGATTACGCGACAAAATCGACGAACATACTTCTGTGCCTATCGTGCTTTCTATGCGTTACGGTACCCCGAATATGAAATCCGGATTACAAGAATTGCATGATCAGGGGGTAGATGAGGTTTTGATTTTTCCGTTATATCCTCAGTTTGCTATGGCTACTACCGAAACTATTTTGGTTTTAGCTGAAGAATTAAGAAAGGAACATTTTCCTGAAATGCAATTTACTTCTGTTCCTGCATTTTATAATCATCCCGATTACATTCGGGTTCTGGCCGAAAGCATTTCAGAAAAACTTAAAGAAGTAGAGTTTCAGCATTTATTATTTTCCTATCACGGAGTTCCGGAGCGGCACATCAGGAAAAGCGATATCACAAAATCCCATTGCCAGATAGATGGTTCATGCTGTCAAACAGCATCGGCTGCGCATCAGTTTTGTTACCGTCATCAATGTTTTGAAACCACCCGCCTTGTTGCTGAATATTTGGAGTTAAAAGAAAATACATACAGTGTTTCTTTTCAGTCAAGACTTGGATTTGATCCATGGTTGCAACCCTACACAGACCGAACTATTGAGCGTTTTGGAAAACAGGGAATGAAAAATCTTGCCATTGTTACCCCAGCTTTTGTAAGCGATTGCCTGGAAACGCTGGAAGAGATTGCAATGGAAGGAGAAGAGATCTTCCATGAAGTTGGAGGCGAAAAATTTACGGTTGTTCCCTGTTTAAATGACCGGGAAGATTGGGTTAAGGTTTTATCGCGTTGGATAGACGAATGGGCCTTTTCCAATCCTGTTGAAGCATAATGGCAAAACTTAGTGCTGCGCTCCTTGGCAAGGAACCCATTGGTAAGTTGCTTGTTAAGCAGGCCTTACCGGCATCTGTTGGGATCCTTGTTATGTCCTTGAATATCCTGGTAGACACCATATTTGTTGGGAATTGGATTGGTTCTATTGCAATTGCCGCGATCAATGTGGTTTTACCGGTTTCATTTTTTATAGCGGCTTTGGGAATGGCTATAGGAATTGGAGGATCTTCAATAATTTCCAGGGCTCTGGGATCCAACCGAGATGAAAAAGCCCTAAAAACCTTCGGAAACCAGATTAGTCTTACGCTTATTTTAACCGTTTTGCTTGTTGTACTGGGGCTAAGCTTTGTCAATTTCCTCATCCCGGCATTTGGGGGAAAAGGGGATATTTTTGAACCTGCCAAGGTATATTATACTGTTGTACTATATGGAGTGCCTTTTCTCGCACTTTGTATGATGGGAAATAATGTGATAAGAGCAGAAGGCAAACCTAAATTTGCAATGATCGCGATGATCATTCCATCTGTTGGGAACCTTTTTCTGGATTATATACTTATCAAGGTATTTGATATGGGTATGTTGGGTGCAGCCTGGGCCACCACCGCTTCCTATTTGCTTTGTTTTGGATATATCGTATGGTTTTTCCTCTCAAAAAATTCAGAGTTAAAAATCAACTGGTCTCATTTCTTATTTGACTGGTCAATTTTAAAGGAAACATCTTCCCTGGGATTTGTAACGCTGGCAAGGCAGGCAGTTGTTAGTATTACCTATTTATTGATGAATAATATTCTTTTTGATCTTGGAGGGGAAGCTTCGGTAACGGTATATGCCATTATTGGAAGGATGCTAATGTTTGCCCTTTTTCCGGTGCTTGGAGTAACACAGGGTTTTTTACCAATAGCCGGCTATAACTATGGATCGGGAAATTGGCAACGTGTAAGAAAAAGCATCAATACGGCTATTCTTTATGCCAGTATGCTGGGAGTTTTGGTATTTGCCGGAATCATGTTTTTCTCTGAAAATATTGTCACCATATTTACCTCAAACCCACAAATCATTGCGGAAACCCCCAACGCAATGCGATGGGTTTTTGCTGCCACGCCAATTATCGCATTGCAGTTAATTGGGTCGGCTTATTTTCAGGCGATTGGAAAAGCCATTCCGGCACTCCTGCTCACTTTATCCCGGCAGGGTTTCTTTTTTATCCCGTTGGTTTTAATTTTGCCGAAATACTTCGGAGAGATTGGGGTCTGGATCTCGTTCCCAATTGCCGATGTGCTTTCCACCATAGTTACTGCATACTTCCTGAACAGAGAAATCCGTTTAAAACTGAAACCTTCCGAAGCTGAAAATTATTCCGAATAAGAAATTTTCAAATGGTATCTTTGTTTAGAACTTATTGTTATGGAAATCAATAAATTCTTCGATACCGTCCAAAAATCCCTCAAAATATATACGCTTTGTTTGAATATTACAATTATATAAAATCACTTCATTTAATTTTCGTGATCACTTGGTTTGCCGGGCTTTTTTATATTCCCAGACTTTTTGTCTATCACATTGAAGCCGCTCAAAAACCGGAGCCCGAAAAGTCTATTTTAGTAAATCAGTTAAAATTAATGACCAAACGGCTTTGGTATATTATTACCTGGCCTTCTGCGATATTGACCAGTATTTTCGCTTTTTGGTTACTGTTTATAATGCCGTTTTGGGTAGAACAGGACTGGATGTTGGTGAAACTGGTCTTTGTAGTGTTATTATATGCATACCATATTAAATGCCATTTGATATTCCGGGAATTACAGAATGATGTTATAAAATGGAGTTCCAACCAAATGCGGATATGGAATGAAGGTTCTACCATTATCCTTTTTGCAGTTATATTTTTAGTGATATTAAGAGACGCACTCAATTGGATTTATGGCGTTATTGGAATCATACTTTTAAGCGTGATTCTAATGATGGGTTTTAAGCTTTATAAGAGAATAAGGTCCCGGAATCCAAAAGCCTAGTATGGTGTGATAATTGATATTTTTAGCCAACCGGTATAAAACCCTATGAAACAATTAAAACTCTCTTTACGAAACCGTATTTTCATTTCCATGATCTTATTGGTTTTAGGGGCTTCCATATTGATTGCAGGAGTAACGGTTTTTCAATATAAACAGGAATCTGAAGCATATCACAGGGAGCGTTTAGAGCGAAAGGAGCAGGCTATACGGGAAAATATAAGGTTTGTGCTAGGCAATACCACTCATGTTGTGAGTACCGAAAATATGCCGGTTATTTTAAAGGAACGGGATAAAATCTATGAAATGTCCCAGGTTCATGATATGCATCTCAATATTTATGATCTCAGCGGAAGACTTCTAATAAAATCAAATGAGTCATTTTTTAGGGATACCACCAATGTTCAGATAAGTTCATACATTCTTCAGGAACTTAAAAACTCCAAGGATAAAAGGTTTATGAAAAAATCGGAAGTAAACGGACAAAAGTTTCAGTCCTCGTATTCCTATATTACCGACAATCAGTTCAAGCCTCTGGCAATTCTATATTTGCCTTATGTACAAGATGACAAATTGCTTCAGAAGGACTTGAATGATTTCCTTGTAAAACTTGGCGAGGTATACTTATTTATGCTTGTTCTGGCAATTCTGCTATCTTATTTTCTTTCTAAATACATAACGAAATCCCTTAAAATTGTTTCTGAAAAGATCATAGAGACACGGCTTGACAAACGGAACCAAAAAATTCAGATAGATAATGCTTCCGAAGAAATTTATACCCTTGTTGCGGCCTATAACAGCATGATCGATGAGCTGGAGGAAAGTGCGGTTAAATTGGCTACAGGGGAGCGGGAACAGGCCTGGCGGGAAATGGCAAAACAGGTGGCACATGAGATTAAAAACCCATTGACTCCAATGAGGTTAAGTGTTCAAAGTTTTCAGCGGAATTTTGATCCCCAGGATCCAAATATTAATAAAAAAGTGGAGGAATACAGCAATACGCTTATTCATCAAATAGACACGATGAGCTCGATAGCTTCGGCCTTTTCAAATTTCGCGAAAATGCCTGCGCAACAAAATGAGATTCTAAATGTCCCCAAGATTGTTAAACTGGCTTTAGATATTTTCAATGAAGATTATATCATTTTTACTTCAGAAAAAGATGAAATCTTAGCAAAATTTGACAGAACACAGCTAATCCGGGTAGTTACAAATCTTGTTAAAAACGCAACGCAGGCACTTCAGGATGTTGAAAATCCCAGAATTCTGGTTCACGTGGAAGATGAAGGAAATATGGTAAGTATTTCGGTTTCCGATAATGGGATAGGTATCTCGGAAGAGAATAAGGACAAGGTTTTTGAGCCTAAATTCACTACAAAAAGCAGTGGGATGGGACTTGGACTTGCGATGGTAAAGAATTTGGTGGAAACCTATAATGGTACCATAACCTTTACTTCAAAAAGAAATAAAGGTACTATCTTTACTGTACGTTTTCCAAAATAGGACTTCAAAACCTTAGAAAACAACACTAATTATCAAAAAAAATAATCATTTTTAAATAAAAATATAGAAATGGAGTTCGAAAATATTTTAACCGAAAACAATGATGGGATTTTACAAATCACCGTTAACAGACCAACAAAATTAAATGCCCTAAACAAGGCAACAATTCAGGAACTTCATGAAGCTTTTTGGGCCGCGGGAGGAGATGAAGATGTAAAAGTGATTATCCTTACCGGAAGTGGGGACAAAGCCTTTGTTGCAGGAGCCGATATAAGTGAATTCTCCAATTATTCTTCGGAAGAAGGAAAGGCATTAGCTGCGGAAGGTCAGGAGAAAATATTTGATTATATCGCTAATTTTCCAAAACCTGTAATTGCAGCAATCAACGGATTTGCTCTTGGCGGTGGACTGGAACTTGCGCTGGCAGCACATTTCAGGATTGCAAGTGAGAATGCAAAAATGGGACTTCCCGAAGTTTCTTTAGGTGTAATTCCCGGTTATGGTGGAACGCAACGTTTACCTCAATTGGTTGGCAAAGGACGTGCAATGGAAATGATCATGACTGCCGGAATGATAGATGCAAAGCAGGCTTTGCAATACAACCTGGTGAATCATGTTACTTCACAGGAGGAATTGCTGGATTTTGCTGAAAAGCTTGCAGGAAAGATCCTGAAAAATTCCATGGTTGCCATTAAATCTGCGATAAAAGCTGTAAATGCCAATTACGAAGATGGGATTAATGGCTTTGAAACCGAAATTGAAGAATTTGGAAGATGTTTTGGAACAGCCGATTTTGAAGAAGGAACCTCTGCATTTCTGAACAAACGAAAAGCTGATTTTCCGGGTGAATAATATCAATTAAGTAAAAACAAAAAATATGGAATTTTTCCTTTAATTAGGATATATTCCATATTTTTGTTTTATGTCTAAAGGTAATTCATATCTCAAAGGGAGAGGAGCGCAGGAAAATGTTTCTAATAAATTTGATACATTTACCCATGAATTCCGCGACGATTTTCTGAATTATTGTGCGATGGAAGACGAAGATCCTCAGAATACTAAAACGGTTTTAATAGATACCTTCCCAAAAACCATTGTCAATAAAGTAAACAGTCCCGACGTTGGCATGGGCTATTCGCTTAATCCTTATCAGGGATGTGAGCATGGTTGTGTATACTGCTATGCCAGGAATTCTCATGAATACTGGGGATATAGTGCAGGATTGGATTTTGAGCAAAAGATCCTGGTAAAGAGAAATTCGGTGGAATTGTTGGAAAAAAAGTTGCAAAGCTCAAGATGGCAGGCAACACCAATTGTACTTTCCGGTAATACAGATTGTTACCAGCCAATTGAAAAGAAACTTGAGATCACCCGGAAACTTCTTGAAACATTTTTAAAATACAAACATCCGGTAGCTATAATCACCAAAAATGCACTCATTCAGCGGGATCTGGATATCTTAAAAGAACTCGCTAAAGATGATCTTATAAAAGTACATCTTTCAATCACTTCCCTGGATGAAACTACCAGACGCATGCTAGAGCCAAGAACCGCTACTGTAAAAAGGCGGCTGGAAACTCTTAAGAAATTATCTTCAGAAAATATCCCTGTGAGTGTTATGATGGCACCTATAATTCCAGGCATAAACAGCCACGAGATATTCCCATTGGTTAAGGCAGTTGCAGAAAGGGGAGCCCTGGGAGTGGGTTATACCATGGTGCGGTTAAATGGAGCTATTGGAGGAATATTTACTAACTGGATCCAAAAAGCAATGCCGGACAGGGCTGAAAAAGTATTAAATCAAATAGCTGAATGTCACGGGGGAAATTTGAATGACAGCGTATTTGGAAGGCGGATGAAAGGGTCCGGGAATATTGCGGAGCAGGTAGCACAGCAATTCAGGATCGCAAAGAAAAAACACCTTTGCGGAAGAAGTTCCCCGGCTTTGAATTGTGAATTACATGCCCAGTATAAGTCAGGTCAAATGAGGTTATTTTAGTTTTTTTAAATCTATTGTACTTGAATTGTTCTTTGCTGTAACTTCTTTTATCAAATAGACATATACCGGAAAATGGTCACTATATCCTCCCGTATAGCCTCCATAATCGTAACTCCTGAAAGGATACCCACGATACTGCCCGGAAGGGGTAACAAGGTAATTTTTATTATAGATCCCTGCTTTATAAAAATTATAGCCGGTATAATCCTGTTCAAGAAATGAATGGGTTAAGATAATTTGGTCGAATAAATTCCAGCCATCCCTGTAAGCAAGGGTACCTATGCCCTTTTTATGCATGCCTTCCATGGGATTGAACAATTCCTGAAAGTTCGTTTCGCTTTGGTGCGCTTTGGTTTGCAATACTTTTTTTAAGCTTTTGTTTGTTGGATCATCATTGAAATCACCCATGGTTATGATCTTGGAATAGGGGTCTATTTGATGCAGGGAATCTATAATTTGCTTATTCAGCCAGGCAGCCCGTTCTCTTTTATAGCTACTTCTTTTCTCTCCGCCGCTTCTGGATGGCCAGTGATTTACGATAAAATGTATTTTTTCTCCTTCAAAGATTCCGGTAACTACCAGCTGGTCCCTTGTATAAACCCGCTTAGTTGGATCATCCAGGTCATAAATAAGCAATCTTCGGGAATGAGAATTAACAGGTGTGAACAGATTTTTTTGATATAACAGAGCAACATCAATCCCCCGGCGATCCGGGGAATCATAATGTAAAATCCCATAATTAGCGTTTAAAAGATGTTCATGATTGATTAAATCTTCGAGCACCTTTCTATTTTCCAATTCACAAAGACCTATAATCGCCGGTGGAATTTGGGCGGTTTCTGTACCTATTTCAGAGAGTACCCTGGCAATATTTTTAACTTTGTCATTATATTTTTCCAGAGTCCAGGCATCTTTTCCTTCTGGAGTTCGATCATCATCAAAAGTAAACGGATCATTTTCTATGTCGAACAAGTTCTCTACATTATAAAATGCGATGGTTCTTATTTGATAGTGCTTCTTTTCCTGACTTGTCATGCTGAAATGATTAAAAATAAGAAGGAATACCAAAAGTCTTTTGGAATGTTCAATAAAAGCTATCGGATGTAATTGTAAACAGGACATACTTGAATTTTAGTAAAATATCCTTATTAAATTACTATTATTTTAAATAATATGAAATAAAAGTTCTAACTTAATATCTGTAAATGAGCAATTTATAAATGAGTGGGGCTAATTTTTTATTGTTTTTAGGGCATTTTTTGTGCTTTAATATTTCTGCACAAATCACCCTGGAGGGAATTGTAGTGGACGCATCATCGTATGAAAAGATTGAAAATGTGGAGGTTTCTATTGAGGGAAGTACCTTTAAAACGCTTACCGATATAAACGGTCATTTTATTTTTTCAAGTGAAAATCTGCCTTCCGGAAATCAGGTTTTACTTTTTCTAAAATCAGGTTATATCGCCTTACGCCTTCCTGTAATATTAAGCGATAACAATAAAGATCTGGATTTGATCCCACTCCAAATGGATATGATGCGGGAACAGTCAATGATTGGGATTATAAGTCTTTCAGATGCTGAACTAAATGAAGATGAAGGGAGTATCGAGAATATTTCAGGATTATTGCAGGCTACACGGGATGTTTTTCTTAACGCTGCCGCATTTGATTTTAGTGCTACTTTTTTCCGCCCCCGCGGATTCGACAGTGAGCATGGAAAATTACTCATCAATGGAATCGAAATGAACAAATTGTTCAATGGAAGGCCTCAATGGGGAAACTGGGGTGGACTGAATGATGTTCAGCGAAATCAGGTGTTTTCCATGGGGCTTACTTCCTCGGATGTCAGCTTTGGAGGAATTGCCGGAACTACCAATATTATTATGCGGGCTTCGGCTTTCAGCAAAGGTGGAAGGGTTTCCTATGCTGCGGCAAACCGCAGTTATAAAGGCCGAATAATGGGAACCTATAATTCCGGAGAAATGAATAATGGTTGGGCCTATTCGGTTTCGGCTTCCAGGCGATTTGCGGAAGAAGGATATAATGATGGAACATTGTACGATGCAAACTCGCTGTTTATATCGATAGGCAAAAAGATGAATGAGGATCACAGCCTTAATTTTACCGGTTTTTATACTCCTAATATTCGCGGGAAATCCTCTGCAAATACCCAGGAAGTATTTGATTTGAAGGGCAGGCGCTATAACTCTTTTTGGGGCTATCAGGAAGGGGAAATAAGGAATTCCAGAACAAGGGAAATAAAGGAGCCTGTTTTGATGTTGAATCATTTTTGGAAGCTCACAGATAAGATCCAGATCAATAATAACCTGTCCTATCAATTTGGTAAAATTGGGAACAGTAGAATAGATTTTGGAGGGACCCGGCTTGTAACACAACCCGATGGGCAGGAAAGTTTTATTGGCGGGGGCAGCAATCCTGATCCTGCCTATTATCAAAAATTACCTAGTTATTTTCTTCGGAATCCTGCGAATCCCAATTATGTGAGCGCTTATCTTGCTCAACGGGAATTTCAGAAGGATGGTCAATTAGATTGGAATTCTCTTTATTCCGCAAACATAACTTCGGTTGAAAACGGTGGAAATTCCATTTATGTAATCGCTGAAGACAGGAATGATGACACTCAAATTTGGGCGAATTCTATTCTCACCTATACCTTAAATGAAGCGGTAATAATAAATGGGAAACTTAGTTATACCCACCTTAAAAGTGAAAATTTTGCGAGTGTAAAAGATCTTCTTGGTGGAAACGGTTATCTGGACGTGGATTTTTTTGCTGAAGGAACTGCGGAAAATCCGGTAGGGGATATCGCTCAAAGTGATTTGCAAAACCGAAATAGAATAGCAACCGAAGGCGACCGGTTTAAGTACAATTTTGATTTAAATGCCAATGTGGCTGAAGGTTTTGTTCAATCGCAATTTAAATATAGAACTATCGATCTTTATGTGGCCGGAAATCTTTCCCATACTTCCTACCAACGAAAAGGCCTCTTTCAAAACGGAAGTTTTCCTGATAATTCCCTCGGTAAAAGTGAGCTTCTCAATTTTATCGATTATGGGTTCAAAACCGGTGCAACCTACAAGATAACCGGCAGGCATTTAATCGATTTCAATGGAGCTTACTATTCAAAAGCACCAAATTTGAGAAATTCGTTTTCCAATTCCCGCCAAAATAATGATGTTGTGTTAGGATTAAGCAGTGAGAAAATACAAGCTGCAGATGTGAGTTACAGGTACAGAGCTCCACAGTTTAAGGCCCGTTTAACCGGATATTTCACAGAAATAATAGATGTTACCGAGATCTCCTTTTATTATGCCGACGGGCTTGCTGGTTTGGGCAGAAACAGCACAACTGCTTTTGTTCAGGAAGTTCTTAGCGGGATTGATAAGCAACATTTGGGATTAGAGCTTGGAGTGGAATCCCAAATAACCTCCACCATAAAACTGAAGGGCGCCGCCGCTCTTGGTCAGTTCACGTACAGCAGTAATCCCAATCTATATTTAACTTCCGATGATTTTGACGAGGTTGTCAATTACGGAACATCTTATTTAAAAAATTACAGAATTGCAGGAGGCCCCCAGCGTGCAGCACAAGTGGGTTTTGAATATCGTGATCCCGGGTTTTGGTGGTTTGGAACAACGGTGAATTTCTTTTCTCATGCTTTTGCAGATGTAAGTCCTTTGACCAGAACCAGTAATTTTTTGACAGATTCAGACGGATTGCCACTCTTGGATTATGAGTGGGATGTTGCCCGTTCCCTTCTTAAACAGGAACAATTTGATGATTATATTTTGGTAAATGCTATTGGCGGGAAATCCTGGCTTTTAAAGGGCGGGTACTACCTTGGTTTTTTTGTGAGCCTTAATAATATTTTTGATGTTTTATATAAAACCGGCGGTTTTGAACAATCCAGAAATGCCAATTTTAGAACCATGAAGGAAGACCAGGAAAGGGAGCAGCCAATTTTTGGATCCAGATATTGGTTTGGGAATGGCGCCACCTATTATGCGAATATTTATGTGAGATTTTAAACCTGTAGGATTAATGATAAGAAGCCAATAACCATGGATTATGAAAAAAACGCTATTTAATTTAAAGAATTTGTTTTGTGTGTTGGCGTTTTTAAGCCTTAATTCCTGTGTGAAGTCCGATGACTATGAGCTTCCCGAAATTGAAGTTTCTGAAATTTCATTTGATGGAAACACAACAACGATTGCTGCGGTAAAAGGTCATTTTGATTTTGAATCTGAGGATATTTATACTTTTCAAAATACCGGTGTAGCGATGGAAGGCTATGTTGTTTCCAGTGATGAAGGTGGTAACTTTTATAAAAAACTTGTTTTGCAGGACCGTTCTTCCGATCCAACTGCCGGAATACAAGTCCTTGTTGATGATGGTTCCTTATTTCATACCTATGATTTCGGAAGGAAAATTTACGTGAAGCTGGACGGACTCAGTTTAGGATATAATAACGGATCCTTGCAATTGGGAATTCAAAACAGGGGGAATGTAGTTGCTATTCCCAAACCTTTAATTGATGAACACCTATTAAGAACTTTGGAAAAAGCTACTATTCAACCTTTAAGTTTAGATATCCGGGATTTTAATGAGGGTTTAAAGAATTTGTACATCAAACTCGTACATGTCCAGTTTAACCTGAACCTTTTCAGGGAAGGTAGACATGTTACATTTGCTGCAGAACCAACCGATGAATTTGATGGGGTACGCCAGCTCGAGAGTTGTGATACCGGAGCTACTGCAATGCTTAGTACCAGTACCTATGCCGATTTCCGGTCTTTGTTTTTACCTCAGTCATCGGGTAGCTTTTCCGGGGTTTTAACAAGGGATTTTTATGATGATTTTTTTATAATTGTACTCAATACCCCGGAAGATCTTTCTTTTGAAGATGGAGCACGTTGTGATCCGGAGTTTTTTAAATGCGGGGAAGATTCAACTCCCGGAGTGGAAATCCTGTTTCAGGAAAGTTTTGAGACCATTACAACACTAAGGATGCTGGAAACCAGAGGTTGGACCAATATTAATGTTAGTGGTGGCAGCGAGGTTTTTAAGCCCGGGACCCTGGCAGGAAATAGGCACGTTCGGATTTCAGCGTACAATACGCAGGAAGCACCTTTGGAGGCCTGGTTGGTCACTCCTGCAATAAGTTTAGATAAATCCAGCGAAGAAGTTTTATCTTTTGATCTGCGTTCATCCTTTGATAACGCTACTATTTTGAGGGTTTATATCACAAATGAATATAGTGGAAACCCATTAACAACTAACTGGAATCTGCTGGATGCCCAAATACCATTAGGCCCATCGAACCAGGCAGCGACCAATTTTAAACGATCCTTAATCGATATTTCGTGTATGGAAGGAACCATCAACGTTGCTTTCAGGTATATGGGCGGAATTCCCGATAAAACCACTACCTATGATATTGATAACGTACGGGTTACAGGATATTAAGAGCATATAAACTAAATTTGATTTATTTTTTTGGTTAAGTCCCTTTGCTATAATTTTATCAATTTATAAATTCAAAACGGTGATGAAAAAAATACTATTAATATCGGTGTTTCTGATGTTTTCCTGCTTTATTGCGGGAGCACAGAATATTTCAGGGGAATGGCGTTGGAATTCCGGCGATGGTCTGAAAACATTTAAGATTGACTTAGCCCATATTACAAAAGATAGGGTACAGGGAGTTCATTGCGTTGAAGATTTTGAGAACAAGATCTCTGAATGTTTCCAAATGCAGGATGAATATACAATTAGCCTCGTGAAAATTTCTGAAAATATATTCCAGGGAAATTTATTGAGTGGGAAAGGAAGAAACAGGTTAGTAGAAGATATTCAACTGCAGTATATTCCTTTAGACAACAGCATGATTTTCACGCATTCCAAAATTCCAAAGAGGATTTCGTTGATTCCTGTAGAGGCTATTTTACAACGATAGTTACTTTTTATAAGCCTCTTTATATGGTGACCAGATCTCATAGATTGGATCGCCTTTGGAACTTACTCCTTTGTGATGCCATTTTCCATCTTTAACCTCGTATTCAAATTCCAGACTTGCACCTACCCGACGGTTATCGCGGGAAAAAAATTCGATATTTTCAATATATTTTCCGTCTTCGGCGGTGTATGTTCCTCCACCGGTGCCACTAAATTCTTTGGAAGCAGAATTAAAGGCGATCCACTGAAACCTTCCTCCGCTTAATATTTTAACGGTGCGGCGATTCCCCGGTGTCATCGTATTCATTTCTCCATTTCTTTCTCTTCCGGTAATTACCCAATTCCCGGTAAGATCATCTTTTTTTTCTGAAACCCTTTTCCAAACCTCGGTATTTGCGTTATTGGAAATTACAACGGTATCATCGTCCTCCCACTTCAGGGTATACCTAAATTCCTTACCAATACTATTGGGGTCTTCGGTATTAAAATCCTGAACTATGCTATAATTTGATCCATTCAGCTGAAATTCCCCTCCTTCTGCACTTAAAAAGTTGTTATTGTCAACTTCCTTAGCGCCATAGGCAAAATAACCATCCTGATTGATTCGAATCACTTCACGGTTGGCTACAGGTTCTCCGTTTTCCTGTATAAGTTTCCATGCGCCCTGAAAATTTTGTGCAGATAAAATTCCGCAGAAAAGGAAAACAGTCAAAAAAATAAATGAATTTTTCATGGTATAACAAATTGAAGCTTAGCTAATTTATGAAAATAAACAATATCTCTCTATTCTTCTTCTCCGTAGGTGTCGTATTCAGGATAAAGAAAATTATTATAAGGAAAACGCGTAATATGAATTTGTCGGACGGCTTCGTACACTTTCCTTTTAAAGTCCTCAATATTTTCCTTGTTGAGCGCAGAAATAAAAATCACGTTATCGCCTAATTTGTTCATCCAGGTTTGTTGCCATTCTTCAAGGGAGTTGTGAACCTTCGTTTTTTCAGTGATAAGGTCATCTTCCTCGATTTTCTCTTCTTTATAAGCATCAATTTTATTGAAAACCATGATAGTTGGCTTATCTGCACTTTTAATATCGGCAAGGGTTTGGTTAACCGATTCGATGTGTTCTTCAAATTGTGGATGAGAAATATCTACAATGTGGAGCAGTAAATCCGCTTCCCGCACTTCATCTAAGGTAGATTTAAATGATTCTATAAGCTGTGTAGGCAACTTCCTTATGAAGCCAACCGTATCTGTCAATAAAAAAGGTAAATTTCTGATAACTACTTTACGCACCGTTGTATCCAGCGTTGCAAAAAGTTTATTTTCGGCAAAAACTTCGCTTTTACTTATAAGATTCATCACGGTAGATTTCCCAACATTGGTATAACCTACCAGGGCAACACGTACCAGTTGTCCACGGTTTCCTCTTTGAACTTCCATCTGTTTATCGATGGTTTCAATTTTCTTTTTAAGGAGTGCTATTTTATCCCGAACAATTCGTCTGTCAGTTTCAATTTCTGTTTCCCCTGGACCACGCATTCCAATTCCCCCACGCTGTCTTTCAAGGTGAGTCCACATTCCTGCCAGTCTTGGCAATAAATATTGATATTGTGCCAGTTCTACCTGCGTCCGGGCATAACTGGTTTGAGCTCTTTGTGCAAATATATCGAGGATTAGATTGGTCCTGTCTAAAATTTTTACATTCAGTACTTTTTCGATATTCTTTTGCTGGGCAGGGGAGAGTTCATCGTCAAAGATGGCTGTTCCCACATCGTGCTCATCGATATATGCTTTTACTTCCAAGATTTTTCCGGAGCCCATAAAAGTCTTAGGGTCTGGTTTATCCATTTTTTGAGTGAAGCGTTTAAGCACTTCTCCTCCGGCAGTATAGGTAAGAAATTCGAGTTCGTCTAAATATTCGTTTAATTTATCTTCATTTTGGTGTTGGGTAACGATCCCAATGAGAACTACTTTTTCGTAATTTAAGTCAGTCTTTTCTATCATAATAACAAAGTTACACAATTGATTGATATAGCGATTTTACCGTATGAAATTCAACATAAATTTAACTTGAAATTATTAGGAATAAAAAATCCGGAAACCAAAACAACCTTTGAGGTTTTTGATTTTTTTGCTGAAGATCTTAGCGGTTTAAAAATTGTAATTTATTCCTAATCCAAAAACCTCTCTAATTTGAAAAGCTCCTACGGCATTATCGTCATAAATCGCCTGAAATATAAGGTTTGCTGAAAGATATTCATTGATCCCCATTTGAATATTTGCCAGATAATCAATATCAATATTCCCCGGTTTGTTCAAATAATTGGAATACAAGTTAATGTTGTTTTCCATAGTAACATTTTCCAAAAGTTCAAATTGAGCAAAACCACTAAGGGAGGCACCTAACTCAAACCGACTTGATTTTCCGCGATCCACACCAAAGTACTGACCATCAACATAATTGGGTCCGGAAGTAAACGCATTATCTACAAATATAAACCGAGCAGTGATTGGAGCGATATTGATGATGAAGTTTTCATTCTTTTTCCACATCATACCTGGTCCAGTTTGAAGGTAGGCAGGAGAAAGAAAATGGGAGGTTTCTCTTCTAAGATTCTCTCCTGTTTCAGGATCTTCACTAAATTCATATCCTTTGGCGAACTGAGTTCTGAAATTTAAAAAATACGAATAGTACCAAATTGAATTTTCAAGTTGTTTCCCTGCAATCGAGTTAAACTCAAACCGGTCGCTGGTTTTTCGCGAAAAATCGTCATCTTTCACCCTAGTCATTCCAAAATTCCCCAGGATTTTATTATCCCAGGTAAAAGCATTCATTTTATAATTAAAATCGTAGTTCAGGGTAAGATTTCCCGATATACTTGAAGTACCACCACCGGTCCATTCCTTATTAAATGCCGATTGGTTAAACAACAACTGGATTTTACCTTCTCTGTTCCATCCATTTGGAGGGATATCTGATTCCTCGTCCTGTGCAAATACGATCGAATTTAATAACAGAAAACTAAAGACAAGTAATAGTTTCTTCATTAGACCTGTATATTTTTATTTTTAAAAAGAGGTACAGAAGAACATGCTTCACCATATAACAGGCTTTTAACGACTGGCTGTAATCTTTCTATCAAAAATAAATAGGCGTTTTCGGGGACCGGTTTATGGGAACAACCTTTAATAATAACTGGCTTGTCCTTTAGATTGGAAAAATCCATTTTAGATATAATCTCCGAATATAAAATAGTTTCCAGGGTTTGCAAATCTCCAATCACGGTCTTTTTTGCGTGGGGATTCAAATGTGTAGAAAGGAGCATGTATGCCCAGGCCGGGATAATGGCATCTGTGGAACAGGTAAGCGCTACATAGGTATCTCTATATTGGCTCCAGTCGTGCGCCGAAGCTTTTTCCCGGAAAATGGTTTCCCTTAGAACAAGACCTTCCAATAACCAATCTTTAATATCAAAAAGAACTCTTTCCCCGGAAGGATAAAAATCTTCCAAATCAAAAGTGATCAATTTACTATTGGCAACCCGATTTATAATTTCTGTGGCCATGCTTACAAATTTAATCCCACTAGTGGGTTTATGATTTTTCTTCTTTTCTCTGGGATTAACTGCTATTATAACATGCCTAATTCCAGTTTTGCCTCTTCACTCATCAAATCCTGGGTCCAGGGTGGATCAAAAGTGATTTCAACCTCACAGTCCTTAACAGTATCCAGGGATTTTACCCTTTCTTCCACCTCTCGCGGCAATGATTCTGCCACGGGACAGTTAGGTGTTGTTAGTGTCATCAATATTTTTACATCATAGTCTGTATTTACCATTACATCGTAAATAAGACCCAGTTCATAGATATCTACAGGAATTTCAGGATCATAAATGGTTTTTAAAACCTTTACAATCTTTTCTCCCATATCCTGTGTATTTATTTCTTCTGCCATTTTAATCTAATTGTGTTTGATATGCAATTGCATACATTTTTAATTGCTTGATCATGCTCACCAAACCATTTGCCCTGGTTGGGGAAAGATGTTCTTTTAAGCCTATCTCATCTATAAATTGAGTGTCGGCTTCAAGGATCTCTGAAGGATGCTGATTTGAAAATGCACGTATCAAAATTGCAACGATTCCTTTTGTTATTATCGCATCGCTATCTGCTGTAAAAACCAGTTTTTTATCTTCCAGTTCGGCATGAACCCAAACCTTGCTTTGACAACCTTTGATGAGATTTTCTTCAACTTTATATTTTTCTTCGATAAGCGGGAGAGATTTTCCCAACTCGATCATATATTCATAGCGTTGCATCCAGTCCTCAAACATGGAAAATTCATCTACGATTTCTTCCTGTATTTCTTTTATTTTACTCACTTTTCTTTGTTTTTCGTACTGTTAAGAGTACTTCATTTTTTTCGGATAAAAACACCAGCTTATCTTCTCTACTCTGAAACTCAAAAACTTCAGGCAGAACCGAATTTAAGATATTCTCATAGGTCATTTTTCCTTCACAATACATTTTGGTGCTTACTGGCTGTTGAAAACTTATTCGTTCATTTTCCTGAATAAAATCAACCTGAAGTACATTACAACCTGCATTTATCATTAAAGATTCACCCTTATCATCAATTTTCAAATAGATATCTTCTGAGGAAATATTTTCTTCTTTAAGAGTTATTAGCTTGTATTCTCCAGATAGTGGTTCAATTTCTTCTGAAATCGAAGAATCACTATTAACCTCATTTGCGCCCTTTTTTACATTGGCACAAGACATAAAAAACAATAAGCCTAAGAGGAGAGAAAGCTGTTTCATATGTAGATATTTATTGTTTTTTATGGGTCATATGTAATTCGCATATCTTTATTTGTGATTGTATCGAGTTTCCGATTTGCTCATTTCATAGGTAATGAATTTTATTCCAACATTGCCTTTGCCCTTTTTAAAGCTTCTATAAAAAAATCTATTTCTTCCATTGTATTATAAAATGAAAAGGAAGCTCTCACTGTTCCAGGAATTTTATAAAAATCCATAATAGGCTGTGCACAGTGATGGCCAGTACGAACAGCTATTCCTAATTTATCTATTATTGTTCCAATATCATATGGATGAATTCCCTCGATATTAAAGGAAATCACTGCAGTTTTTTGTTCAGAAACCCCATAGATTTTCACCCCTTCGATCTCGAGTAATTTTTTGGTTGCATACTCAAGTAATTGATGCTCATATTCAGCAATTTCGGGAAAACCAATCTCATTCATATAATCCAGGGCAGCGCCAAAAGCAATCCCACCACAAATATTAGGAGTTCCGGCTTCAAATTTATGAGGAAGATCTGCGTAAGTTGTCTTTTCAAAAGATACTGTAGCGATCATTTCTCCTCCACCCTGATATGGGGGTAATTTTTTAAGCCATTTTTCTTTCCCGTATAAAATACCAACACCTGTAGGCCCACACATTTTATGGGCAGAAACCACGTAAAAATCAACATCCAGCGCCTGAACATCGGCCTTGATATGCGGTGCAGCCTGAGCTCCGTCAACAAGTATCACGGCTCCGACTTCGTGGGCTTTATCTATTATTTTTTTGATTGGATTTACTGTTCCCAAAGCATTTGAAACATGGTTTACAAAAACCATTTTCGTTTTACTTGATAAGAGCTTTTCATATTCAGCCAGGATAAGCTCTCCGTTTTCATTCATTGGGATCACTTTTAGAATAGCTCCTGTTTTTTCGCAAAGCATTTGCCAGGGAACTATATTGGAATGATGCTCCAGTGCTGATATCAATACTTCATCCCCTTTTTTCAAGATGGAAGTAAAACCATGCGCAACAAGATTGATCCCGTGGGTTGTTCCGGAAGTGAAAATTATCTCGTATGGATTTGCAGCATTGAAATGTTGTTGAATCTTTTTTCGTGCACCCTCATATTTATCTGTAGCTTCCTGTGAAAGCGTATGTACCCCACGGTGAATATTCGAATTATAGTTTGAATAATAATCTATAATTGTATCTATGACCTGCTTGGGGGTTTGTGAAGTCGCAGCATTGTCAAAATAGACCAAAGGATACCCGTTGATCTTCCGTTTTAGTATCGGAAAATCCTGTCTTATATGTTCTAAATTAAACGGGACTTTTTCAGCAGCAACTTTCATAAATCGTTATTTATTGTTTTGGCAGTTTCCTTGAAATTTAAAATACTAATTAAATGTACCTATAAAAAAACATGCACTGTTAAAGATCAAATCCTAAACTCACTCCAAGTTTTTGGGCGATTTCATGGGTAATCCTTTTCTTGATCTCTGGTATTTTTACACTTTCAAGTACATTATTGGCAAACGCATACATCAGCAATGCCTTGGCTTCTTTTAACGGAATTCCTCTGCTTCGAAGGTAAAACAACGAATCCTGATCCAGTTGGCCAATAGTGCATCCGTGACTGCACTTTACATCATCTGCAAAAATTTCAAGTTGTGGCTTGGCGTTGATGGTGGCTTTGTCATCCAATAAAATATTATTATTGGACTGAAAAGCATTGATCTTTTGTGCCTCTTTGTCTACCAAAACCTTTCCGTTGAAAACACCGGTGGAGTTTTCGGCAAAGATTCCCTTATAATCCTGATGACTTTCACAATTTGGAGAAATATGATGCACCAGGGTATTGTGATCTACGTGTTGTTTATCTTCAATAATTGTGATCCCTTTCAAAGTAGAATCTGAATGTTCCCCTCTTTGATAAAAATTGAGGTTATTTCGGGTCAATTTTCCTCCGAAAGAAAAGGTATGCATAGAGCAATTGCTCTGTTCCTTTTGCTCAACAAAAGTATTGTCTATTAGCGAAGCCGAATCCCTGTCATTTTGAATTTTGTAATAATCTACAACAGCTCTTTTAGCTACAAAAATTTCTGTAACCGAATTGGTAAGTACAGGGTTATCTGTTAAACTCTGGTGACGTTCAACAATTTGAACGTGTGCATTTTCATCTACCACGACTAAATTTCGGGGCTGGATCATTAAAGCAGCTTCATTTCCGGTTGCAAAATTCACGATCTGTATAGGTTTGTCTGCCAGTTGGTTTTTATGGATATGAATGAAAGCCCCTTCTTTTGAAAAAGCTGTATTCAATGGGGTAAAACCATTCTCTTTGGAAACGATCTTATTGAAATAATTGTCTATTACTGGCTTGTATTTTGGACTATTCAATGCCGAGGACATCAAACAAACATCGATCTTATCATGAGTGGTTTCCGAAAGATGAGATGAGTAAATTCCATCGATAAAAACAAGGTTGTACGTATCTATTTCGTGAATGAGATATTTCTTGATATCGCGGTATTCTATAGTGTCTTCTTTTTTCGGGAATACACTATAGTCCGGTTTTAACACCGAATTAAGCGAGGTATATTTCCATGCTTCTTCCTTTTTTGAAGGAAACCCCAATTGTTCAAATTCCTTTAGAGACCGGGTCCTCAATTCATGAATATCTGAATTCAAATCAAAAGCTTCTTCAAAAGCCAGAAATGAGGATATTAATTTATCTTTTAATTCCATTTTATTAATTTTTTCAGGATTTATGATTTTTAGTTCAGGGGTTTACTTTTTCCCTTAAACCTGCTCTGGTTTTAACCAGTCATACCCTTTTTCTTCCAATTCGTAAGCCAGTTCTTTTGGTCCTGATTTTACGATCTTCCCATCTACCATAACGTGAACCACATCTGGCACTATATAATCCAATAATCTTTGATAATGCGTGATCAATAAAACAGCATTGTCTTTATTTCTTAATTTGTTTACCCCATTGGCAACCACTTTAAGTGCATCGATGTCCAATCCGGAATCAGTTTCATCCAGAATAGCCAGTTTAGGGTTCAACATAGCCATTTGAAAAATTTCATTCCGCTTCTTCTCACCTCCGGAAAAACCCTGGTTCAAAGAACGGGAAAGAAATTTCCTGTCTATTTCCAGCATTTCAGATTTTTCACGTATCAGTTTCAGCATCTCATTGGCCTTCATATCTTCTAATCCCTGGGATTTTCTGTGTGCGTTTATGGAAGCTTTAATAAAATTGGTCACAGAAACACCCGGAATCTCCACCGGATACTGAAATGATAAAAAGATCCCTTTATGGGCACGCTCTTCAGGATCCAGTTCTGAAAGATCTGTTCCTTCAAATATTATTTCCCCACGGGTCATTTCAAATTCTTCCTTTCCTGCAATTACAGAGGATAGTGTGCTTTTTCCGGAACCATTTGGTCCCATAATAGCATGAACTTCTCCCGGATTTATTTCGAGGTTGATCCCCTTCAGGATTTCTTTATTATCTATACTGGCGTGTAAATTCTTTATTTTAAGCATAATTATATTTTAAATACATCCGGATTCCGGATATTCCTAATTCTCTATTTTTTCGTTTTCTGATTGCTTTTCTGCAAAAATCTCTACGATCTCTTTTATTTCAATTACCTGGGAATAACCGGTGGATCGCACATTGTTTGTCACTTTCCCTTTTACTTCTATAGGTATTAAATTACTGTCGATTAACTCATAATTTTTAAAGGAATCCTTCAGCACTTTAGCCATAGAATCCATTTTAACTTCATAAACAAACTGGTTTCCTTTTAATACTGCAGATTTTCCTACCGTAATAAAAGTTCCCTGATAATTCTGAATGCTGTCTTCAGCAGTAGGTTCAGCAATTGATTTTGGCTCTGGTTGCTGCTCATTATCGCAGGACGCCATTGCCATTAAAATACCAACTATAAAAATCAATTTTTTCATCTTCCTCATTTTCAACTATCCTACAGAACCTTCAAGGGAGATTTCCAGAAGTTTTTGAGCTTCCACAGCAAATTCCATCGGTAATTTATTAAGCACTTCTTTGCTAAATCCGTTTACGATCAAGGCAATTGCCTTTTCAGTTGGGATCCCACGCTGGTTGCAGTAAAATATCTGATCTTCACCAATTTTGCTTGTCGTTGCCTCGTGTTCCACCATCGCAGTTTTGTTTTTCACTTCTATGTACGGGAAAGTGTGTGCGCCACACTTATTGCCCATAAGGAGCGAATCACATTGCGAAAAATTCCTGGCATTCTCTGCTCTGCTGTTTATTTGAACCAATCCGCGGTAAGAATTTTGAGATTGTCCTGCAGAAATTCCTTTGGAAATGATCGTGCTTCGGGTATTTTTTCCCAAATGGATCATTTTAGTTCCCGTATCTGCCTGCTGGAAGTTATTGGTTACCGCAATAGAGTAAAATTCACCTATGGAATTATCTCCTTTCAAAATACAGGAAGGATATTTCCATGTAACTGCAGATCCTGTTTCTACCTGTGTCCAGGAGATCTTGGCATTGGTTTCACAAATTCCCCGTTTGGTAACAAAATTGTAAACTCCACCTTTTCCTTCTTTATTTCCGGGAAACCAGTTTTGAACCGTAGAATATTTGATCTCAGCGCCATCCAAAGCTATTAATTCTACCACCGCTGCGTGCAGCTGATTTTCATCCCTGGAAGGGGCAGTACAACCTTCAAGATAACTCACATAGCTATCTTCATCGGCAATCAGTAAAGTTCTCTCAAACTGACCTGTTCCGGCCTGATTTATTCTGAAATACGTAGAAAGTTCCATTGGGCAACGTACTCCTTTTGGGATGTAGCAAAACGATCCATCACTAAACACCGCGGAATTTAATGCTGAATAAAAATTATCCTTTTGTGGCACCACGGTACCCAGATATTTTTTGACCAACTCCGGATGTTCCCGAATCGCTTCTGAAATGGAACAGAAAATAATTCCTTTTTCCCCAAGGGTTTTCTTGAAAGTGGTAGCAACTGAAACTGAATCCATGACGATATCTACTGCTACACCGGAAAGCATTTTTTGCTCGTCTACGGAAATCCCGAGTTTTTCAAAAGTAGCCAGCAATTCCGGATCTACTTCGTCTAAACTATCATATTTGGGTTTTTTATTGGGAGCAGAGTAATAAGAAATCGCCTGAAAATCTGGTTTCTTATAGTGAACATTCGCCCATTCTGGCTCCTTCATTTTTTCCCAAGCGCGGTAGGACTCGATTCTCCAATCGGTCATCCATTCCGGTTCTTCTTTCTTTTTGGAAATAGCCCGTACCACATCTTCATTTAATCCTATGGGAAATGTATCCGATTCAATATCGGTATAAAATCCATATTCATACTCTTTTGTTTCGAGCTCTTTCTTTAAATCATCCTCTGTATATGCCATAATTTTATTTCTAGTTATAAGGTTAAAAAGTTTAAAAGTTAAAATGTGGATTTTAAATACTTAATTAATCCACTTATCAATTTTGAAATTTCATTAACTTTTAAATTTAACCTTTCATATTCGTCTTTCGATATATATTTTAAATCAGTAGCAAGATATAATTGGGAACGAAATTCTCCTGAAGAGGCTTTTGCTATATATAAAAAGCGAATAAATTCTTTTGTTGTTTCCCGTTCAAACCCTTCTGCAATATTAGATGTGATTGAAATACTTGCCCTCCTAATTTGGTCTCTTAATCCATAATCTTTTGAAAAATTTCCCTGGCCAGTAATCAAATACGGCTCTGTATTTAATTTTTCGCCTTTTGCCAGGCAATAATCTCTTCAAAAGAATTGAATTTTGCCATCTTAACTTTTCAACTTTACAAACTTTAAACTTTTTTTACAATGAAAAACTTTCACCACAACCGCACGTACGCTGCGCATTGGGATTATTAAACACAAATCCCTTGCCGTTTAATCCTCCGGAATATTCAAGAATAGTTCCGGCCAGATATAACACGCTTTTTTTATCTACAACTATTTTAATATCATTATCTTCAAACAGTTTATCGTTATCGGCCTTAGCTTTGTCAAATTTCAACTCATAGGACAAGCCCGAACAACCGCCACTTTTAACGCCAACGCGCACAAAATCTGTGGTTGCATTATAACCTTCATCGTTCATCAACAATGAAATCCTTTTTTTGGCGTCTTCGCTTACCTTTATCATCGTTAACAAGATTAATTCTAAATTAGGCACAAATATACTACAAAACAAGCGGTTTACCATAAGCTAAACATATGTTTTAGGAATAGACCTATAGCTATATCCAATAGGGTTTTATCAGTATTTCAGCATTTGAATTCCGGCTTTTGGGGAAGAAAATAACGCAGGCATTTTCTTCATTCCTGATTAAAGCGGTACAAAAGCTTTCAAATTTCTGATTGTTGAAATAATATTCATTTATTTTGCAAATAAAAATTACCAGTTATGATAGAAGATAGTCACCAGAGCAGGACAAACCTTTCAGAATTAGGCGAATTTGGGCTTATAGATTTACTTACCAAGAATCTTGCGCCAAAATTATCCTCCACTATTAAAAGTATTGGAGATGATGCTGCAGTACTGGATTTTAAGGATAAACAAACGCTTGTTACTACAGATTTGCTGGTGGAAGGTGTCCACTTTGATTTGGCATATATGCCCTTAAAGCATTTGGGGTACAAAGCAGTAATGGTAAATCTTTCAGATGTATATGCTATGAATGGCACCGCTTCCCAAATCACGATAGGAATTGCATGTTCAAATCGATTTCCGGTAGAGGCATTGGAAGAGCTCTATGCGGGGATTGAACTTGCCGCAAAACTGTACAACATCGATGTGGTGGGAGGCGATACCACCTCTTCTACCAAGGGATTATTGATAAGTATTACGGCAGTGGGATATGCGGAAAAGGAAGACGTTGTTTACAGGTCGGGAGCAAACCCCAACGATCTATTGGTCGTAACGGGAGATCTGGGGGCTGCGTATATGGGCTTGCAAATCCTGGAACGCGAAAAAGCTGTTTTTAAGGTGAACCCAAATTCACAACCGGATCTTGATGCTTATACATATCTTATCGAACGCCAATTAAAGCCGGAAGCCCGAAAAGATATCCCGCCATTATTTAAGGATTTAGGACTTAGACCAACCTCCATGATAGATATTAGCGATGGACTTTCTTCAGAAATAATACATCTCTGCAAGAATTCAGGGGTTGGGGTTAATTTATTTGAAAATAAAATTCCGCTGGATCCTGCGGTGATTTCTGCTTGTGAAGAATTTGAACTGGACAGTACCACAATTGCCTTAAGCGGTGGGGAGGATTATGAGTTGTTATTTACCGTGGCACAAGAGGATTTTGAAAAAATCAAGGCGAATCCTAATTTTTCAATTATAGGTCATATGACCGAAGCCAGGGAAGGAATGCATTTAGTTACACGTGGAAACACCAAAATCCCATTAATCGCGAAAGGTTGGAATGCTATGGAAACAGAGAACGATTAAGAGGCATTAACGTAATTTTTCCGCCTTCTTCGTTTGTGTATTTGAGCAATATAATTGTTGGTCTCTTTGAATTTTGGTGTTAACCTTTGCAAAAATCCATCGGCGGTATCAGTCATTTCCATACCGCATTTAGAGCATTTATATTCCTGAATATGGTTGGTGACATTTTTTGAAATCCTTAATTTATGCCCGAATATCTTGCATAAAAGCTTTGATATCGAGAAGTTGGTAGGGTTGCTTTTGCTCATAATCACTTGATATTAAAAATCTTGGAATTATAAAAGTATAAAAAAAAGTTAATATATCGACTAAAAGTTAAATTTAATCGATGAAATGTAAAAATTCATCGATTTCTGTGTAATTTTCCATATAGGATAAATGCCCGCCTTCAGTTAAAATTAGTTGGCACTTGCAATAGTTGGCTGTGTTTTGGGTGGCTTCACTGTTTAAAACAGGATCTTTGGTACCTAAGATTAAATATTTCGAATTTCTGAAATCTCTTAACACTAAAATTCTGTTTGTACGAATTTTCATACCTTTTAAAGCCGCAATTATTCCTTCCTTAGACATTTTAAATGCCTGATTTTTTAATTCCTCAACTTCTGTTTGGAATCGGAGAAAATTATCAGGCGGCAATAAATTGTTAATAGCCATACTTATATAAGCTTTTTTGTTTTTCCCTGCTACGTTTATCGATCTGTCCCGGTTGATCTTTTTTTCTTCTGAATCTTCCTCGGGTGTGGAATTCATCAATACCAGGCTTTTGGTCATTCCTGGAAATTTTTCCAGAAAAGCCAAACTCACGTAACCGCCCATGGAATGTCCAACCAGGCTGGCTTGTTTGACTTCTAATTGTTGTAGAACTGCATGAACGGCATCGGCCATAAGTTCCATTGTATGGATATCACTAATATTTCCCGATTTTCCATGTCCGGGGAGATCGATACAAATCACCTGCCGCTTTGCCGAAAGCTTTTCTGTAAAAGGTTCCCAGATTTTAGTGCTTTCTAAAAATCCGTGTAAAAAAACCAACGGATTTCCGGTACCTTTGGTCGTGTAAAACAACTCGGTGCTTTTGTAATTTAACTTCATACCGATAAGTTATTATTTTATTTTAAATAACAAAACGAATCATCCATAGCAATAAAATTTCTCTCTAAGGAAAATGATTTTATGGATCTTAACCAGGTCAGTTAAAACAATAAATTGAACAAATGAAATTTACAAAAGAATCCTTTCTTGTTGGGTTTGCATTATTTGCTTTATTCTTTGGAGCAGGAAATCTTATACTTCCGCCTTATCTCGGTTTTTTTGCTGGTTCACAATGGTATCTCGTTGCTTTGGGATTTGTGATCTCGGCAGTAGGATTGCCTTTATTAGGTGTTTTTGCGCACGCCCGGTTGCAGGGAAGTATTTTTAATTTTGCAGATAAAATCTCCCCTGTTTTTAGTCTTATTTATTGCGTGCTCATCTACCTGATAAGTGTTGCGCTTCCAGCTCCCAGAACAGCTGCCGTAACTCATGAGATCGCCGTGCAGCCTTTTTTCGAGATCAGTGCGCTTACTACAAGCATCATTTATTTTTTACTGGTTTTTCTTTTTGTAATTAAAAGGAGCTCTATAATCAACAATATCGGGAAATTCTTAACCCCGGCAATTTTGGTATTGCTATTGGCGATCATTGTAAGTGGAATGTTTTCTGATTTTAAACCCATGGGAGCTCCAATTACAGAATTGCCTGTATTGTTCGGTTTTTTTGAAGGTTATCAAACCTTTGATGCTATTGCAGCTTTAGTAGTTGGTGGGGTTATCATTATCTCCGTAAAATTGAAAGGCAATCTATCGGCACCTGAAATAAGGAAAATTATCACTTCAGCTGCAATCATAGCTGCTTTAGGTTTATTGCTTGTATATGGCGGACTTATATATAATGGCGCGATCGTGAATTCTGAATTCCCTTCGGATATAACCAGAACACAATTGCTTTCCGGAATTAGTTTTTTAAATCTGGGAGCTATGGCACAGGCAGGGCTTTCTATATTGGTCTCTTTGGCCTGTTTTACTACTGCGGTTGGAATTATAACGGGAACTGCCGATTTTATGACCGAAAGGATCAATAAGCCTTTTATCTATCCGGTAACTGTGAGCATTGCCTGTATTTTGGGCGTTGTGATGGGAGCTCTTTCTGTGAACAAAATTATAGAGATCGCACTTCCGGTTTTAATGCTTATTTATCCGCTTACTATTGTATTAATTCTTCTGAATGTCCTTCCGAAAGATTACAGAACTGCCTTTATTATGAGAGTAGTAGTTTTAGTGATTATTTTGTTTAGCCTTCCCGATGCTTTGCAATATGTAATAGCAGCCGATTTGTTTTTGCGAATTCAGGAGTCGATTCCATTTGCGCTTTATGGCTTGGGATGGGTTCTTCCCGGGTTGGTCGCTTTTATTCTGGCTGTCATATATGAGAAAATAATCAGAAAAGATCCTATAGACCTGGAAACTTCAGGGTAGCACTTTCCTAAATTTCATCTAATAAAAAACCACCTCATCAGGTTTTAATTCTGAAGAAGTGGTTTAGAAAATAGTTATAAAAGTGGCCTTATGAATTCATAAGATCCTCAATTTCGTCTGCTTCAATAGGAATATTTCGCATTAAGTTAAAAGGTTCTCCTTTTTCCTGAATAACAACATCATCTTCCAGCCTAATTCCAAAACCTTCGGCAGGCAGATAAATTCCGGGCTCTACTGTATAAACCTGGTTTGCCAGCATTGGCTCGGTTAAAATTCCATAATCGTGCGTATCCAGCCCTATATTGTGGGAAGTCCCGTGCATAAAGTATTTTTTATATGCAGGCCAGTCCGGATCTTCATTTTTAACATCGGCTTTATCCAGAAGACCCAAACCAAGCAATTCTGAAGTCATCAGTTTTCCAACTTCCTTATGATACTCTGCCCAGATGGTTCCGGGAACCAACATTTTTGTAGCGTCATCTTTCACGCGATTCACCGCGTTATAGACTTCTTTTTGTCTTTTGGTAAACTTTCCCGAAACCGGGATCGTCCTTGACATATCGCTGGAGTAATTGGCATATTCTGCCCCGGCATCCAGCAAGATGAGATCTCCTGCCTTACATTCCTTGTTGTTCTCTACGTAGTGAAGCACATTGGCATTGTTCCCACTTGCAATAATAGGTGTGTAGGCAAATCCGCGTGAGCGGTTATACAGGAATTCATGCATGAACTCTGCTTCTATCTGGTATTCCCATACGCCGGGTTTCACAAAATCAAGAATTCTTTTGAAGCCTTTTTCAGTGATATCACAGGCTTTCTGCATCAGTTCTAATTCCCTTGGATCTTTGACAGATCGTAATCTTTGGAGAATTGGGTTGCTTTTTGCGACCTGATGCGCCGGATACTGCTTTTTGCACCATTCAATAAACCGGGCTTCCCGGGTTTGGGTTTGGATAGTTGCCCGGTAATGTTCATTGGTATTGAAATAAATAGTTTCACACTGGGTCATTACTTCAAAAAACACCTTTTCAAAATCCTTTATCCAGTAAACGGTTTTGATTCCGCTGGTTTCAAAAGCCTTTTCCTTGGTGAGTTTTTCACCTTCCCAAACTGCAATATGCTCATTGGTTTCGGTTAAAAAGAGAATCTCGCGATGTTTTTCCAGCGGTGCATCCGGGAAAAGCACTAAAATGCTCGCATCCTGATCTACTCCGCTTAAATAAAAAATATCACGTGCCTGTTGAAAAGGCATGGTACTGTCTGCACTTATAGGGTAAATATCGTTGGAATTAAAAACAGCCAAACTTTTTGGCTTCATTTCAGCTGAAAAATTTTTGCGGTTTTTTATAAACAGTTCACGGTCTATTAGATCGTATTTCATATGTAGTTATTTAGTGTTTTTTTAATGGTTTCCCGACAGCTATCAGGAGTAATTTTGCATATCTTCATCAGTATTTGTATCGAGTTTCCGATATGCTCAGTTCATAGGATATTGATTTTATTTATTTTTTCTTCAGAAATTAAAACTGAAGAGGTTTTATTTATTTTTTCAAAATTAAAGAAGCTTAGGGGAAAACCTGTTAAACTAACTTTAAAAGATTTTTTGATTTCCTTAACATTTAAGTTATTCATACAAATTCAACCTGTTTCTTAATTGCAGATTTTCTGTCTGCAGATTTTTAACCTGTTCCAGTAGATGCTGGATGGCTTCCAGTCCTTCCAGGTTAATATCCAGTTCAAAATGGAGCCTGTGCATTTTTTCAAATTCAGATATCATATTAAAATGCACGTATTCCTGATGTTCAATTGTTACAACCTCTATAAGTCCACTTTCAAAAAGTGATCTTATAAAGCTGTGCTCGACATTATATCGTATACAAAGTTCCTCTGTTGCTATTAAGTCATCTAAATTCATGAGCGTAATTTTTGCAGTTCTGTAAACAGTTCTTTCTCTTTTTCACTGAGATTTGTTGGCATTTTGATTTGATACGTAATGTACAGATCGCCAAATTGTCCTTCTTTTTTATATTTCGGAAAACCTTTCCCTTTCAGTTTTATTTGCGTTCCCGGTTGAGTTTCTGGTTTCACCTGGAGTTTAACCTTTCCTGTGAAGGTGTCTACGGTAATTTCTCCGCCCAAGAGCGCCGTATAGAAATCTATTTCTACGGTTTTGTAAAGGTTTTCCTTCTCTCTTTTGAAATCGGTATTATTTATTATTTTGAAGGTGATTAGGAGGTCACCTTTAGGGCCACCCTGAATTCCCGGGGCTCCGTGTCCTTTAATTCTTATGGTTTGCCCATTTTCAACTCCTGCGGGAATTGTGAGCCTTATATTTTTTCCATTTATGGTAAGGGTTTGTTTCTGGCTGGTATATACATCGGTTAAATTTAGCTGAAGTTCTGCATTAAGATCCTGGCCTTTATACTGTGGGCTTCTGCCAGCACCTCTTGTTCTTGCTCCTCCTCCAAACATTTGTTCAAAAAATTCAGAAAAAGTATCATCTTCAAAATTCCCTGAGTATTGCTGACCACCGCCAAATCCACCACCAAAACCTCTTCCTCCACGTTGCTGTCCTTGCTGTTGTTGTTTTGCCTGCTCAAATTGGTCGGCATGTTGCCAGTCTTTACCGTACTGATCGTATTTTTTTCGTTTTTCAGGATCGCTAAGCACTTCATTGGCCTCATTTATTTGTTGAAATCTGGCCTGAGCACTTTTATCATTCGGGTTAAGGTCGGGATGATATTTTCGCGCAAGTTTGCGATAGGCTTTTTTGATATCTGCTGTACTTGCCGATTTATCCAATTCTAATACTTTGTAATAATCTATAAATTCCATGTAGTCTTGATCAAGATTTTGCTTCTTCTAATTTAAGGATTCCTGATGGGATCAGCTTATAAAATCGCCTTAAAATATTTTCTGCTGTGATAAATTTGAAGGGTTTTGAAAAACTGAACTTCTCAGGAATAGTAAAGAGAATTTTTTTAAAACATAAGGCTGTCGATTAAACAATTGATAAACTACTTTAAATTAGCTCTAAATTATATTTAAAAGAAGCTTAAAGTTTGTTAAAAACTAATATCAGGTGTATTTTTGACTCACTTTATTAAATATCTTTAATTTATGGCAAAATCTGCGCTGTTAAAATCTTCTTTAGCAAAAAAATATTGGATGGCTCTCACGGGTCTTTTTCTTTGTATGTTTCTGGTTGGTCACCTTCTGGGAAATTTACAATTACTTCAGGCGGTAGGACCGGAAGCAAAGGATCAGTTTAATGAATATGCATTGTTCATGACGACAAATCCATTGGTTATGATCCTTTCTTATGTAACTTACATAAGTATTCTATTTCATGCGATCGATGGTGTTTTATTGACCATTCGTAACCGGAAAGCGCGCCCTCAGGGGTATGAAAGTTTTAAACCCTCTACAAATTCCATGTGGGCTTCAAGAAATATGGGAATATTAGGAACTGTAATTCTTGCCTTTATAATAGTGCACATGAATATGTTCTGGGCGAAGATGAAATTTGGAGGACTTGATAATACAATTTACACTACTGAAAGTGGTGCCGAAGTAAAAGATTTGTATACCATAACCCTTCAGGCATTTCAGGATCCTCAATATGGCTTGATTTGGGTAATTGCCTATGGCATTGCAATGCTGGCTGTCGCATTCCACCTTTCTCACGGTTTTGCAAGCGGATTCCAGTCTTTAGGAGTAAATCATCCTAAATACAATGGATTTATAAGAAAATTCGGGATGGGGTTTGCTGTGCTGGTTCCTTTGGCATTTGCAGTGATACCTTTTTATATACATTTTATTTTAGAAAATATTTAAGCTATGGGAATATTAGAAGCAAAAGAACCAAAAGGCCCATTGGCAGATAAATGGACCAAACATAAAAACGAGATTAACCTTGTTAATCCCGCCAATAAAAGAAATATAGATGTTATTGTTGTTGGAACAGGTCTTGCCGGTGGTAGTGCCGCTGCAACTTTAGCAGAACTTGGTTATAATGTAAAAACATTTTGTTATCAGGATTCTCCACGGCGCGCGCATTCAATCGCAGCACAGGGAGGAATTAATGCAGCAAAAAATTATCAGGGAGATGGGGATTCTGTCTATCGGCTGTTTTATGATACCGTAAAGGGAGGAGATTACCGTTCCCGTGAAAGTAATGTATACCGACTTGCTGAGGTTTCAGGAAATATTATCGACCAATGCGTGGCACAGGGAGTACCCTTTGCACGTGAATATGGAGGATTGCTTGATAACCGTTCTTTTGGAGGTGTTTTGGTATCCAGAACATTTTATGCAAAAGGTCAAACAGGACAACAACTTTTACTTGGGGCGTATTCTGCGATGAACCGCCAGATCAACCGAGGTAAGATAACACCTTATAACCGTCATGAGATGATGGATCTTGTGATAGTAGACGGGAAAGCCCGTGGAATTATCGCCCGAAATTTGGTTACCGGAGAAATTGAAAAACACAGTGCACATGCAGTTGTGATCGCTTCAGGTGGATACGGAAACGTATTTTTCCTTTCAACAAATGCCATGGGAAGCAATGTTACCGCTTCCTGGAAAATCCATAAAAAAGGAGCATTTTTTGCAAACCCTTGTTTCACTCAAATTCACCCAACCTGTATTCCGGTTTCTGGAGATCATCAGTCTAAACTGACCTTAATGTCTGAATCCCTTCGGAATGACGGAAGGATCTGGGTTCCGAAGAAGAAAGAAGATGCAGAGGCCATAAGAACCGGAAAATTAAAACCTACCGAACTTAAAGAAGAAGACCGGGATTATTACCTGGAAAGAAGATATCCGGCATTTGGAAACCTTGTCCCAAGGGATGTGGCCTCCAGAGCTGCAAAAGAACGTTGTGATGCCGGCTACGGAGTTAATAAAACCGGAGAAGCTGTTTATCTTGACTTTAGTGCTGCTTTTATGCGCTATGGAAAAGAAGCTGCAAATACCCAGCATTTAGAAAATCCAACCGATGAAAAAATAAGGGAATTGGGAGTTGCCGTGGTAGAAGCCAAATACGGAAACCTGTTCCAGATGTACGAGAAAATTGTAGATCAAAACCCATATAAAACCCCTATGATGATTTACCCTGCGGTACATTACACTATGGGCGGAATTTGGGTAGATTATAACCTGGAAACAACCATTCCGGGATGTTTTGCAACAGGAGAAGCAAATTTTTCCGATCACGGTGCAAACCGGTTGGGAGCTTCAGCTCTGATGCAAGGTTTGGCCGATGGATATTTTGTACTTCCTTACACCATAGGAAATTACTTGGCCGATGATATTCGTACGGGTCCAATTTCTACTGAAAGTCCCGAGTTTATCGAAGCAGAACAGAAAGTTCGTTCAGAGATGGAGAAACTGGTAAATAATAACGGAACAAAAACTGTAGATCATTTCCATAAACGTCTTGGTAAAATTATGTGGGACAAAGTTGGAATGTCCCGTAATGCGCCGGATCTCGAAAAGGCAATTTCTGAGATAAAAGCCCTTAGGGAAGAATTCTGGAGAGAAGTGCGGGTTCCGGGAACTACGAATGAGATGAATGCAGAACTTGAAAAAGCAGCACGAGTTGCTGATTTTCTTGAACTAGGAGAACTTTTTGCCAAGGATGCACTTCACAGAAATGAATCATGTGGAGGTCATTTTAGGGAAGAATATCAAACCGATGAAGGTGAAGCTCTAAGGGACGATGAAAACTTTATGTATGTGGCAGCCTGGGAATATACCGGAAATCCGGCCGACGCAATCCTGCATAAGGAAGAATTGAATTACGAGAATATTGAAGTAAAAACAAGAAGCTATAAATAAGATATGAGATTTTTGGATTGAGTATTGAGACGCGATGTCAAAAAACTGCTCAGTACTCCCTACTCATTACTCACTACTCAATACTAGAAAGTATGAAGCTTACATTAAAAATATGGCGTCAAAAGAACGCCACTGCAAAAGGAAAAATTCAAAACTATCAAATAGATGGGATAGAACCGGATATGTCTTTTCTTGAGATGCTGGATGTTCTTAACGAACAGCTAATCAATAAGGAAGAGGAACCGGTGGTTTTTGATCACGATTGCCGTGAAGGTATTTGCGGATCCTGCAGTTTGCAGATCAACGGAGAACCTCACGGTCCCGATCGCGGGATTACCACCTGCCAGCTGCATATGAGAAAGTTCAAGGATGGAGACACTATTACAATAGAGCCTTTTAGAGCTGCCGCATTTCCGGTGATAAAGGATTTAGTGGTAGACCGTAGTTCTTTTGACAGGATACAGCAGGCCGGAGGATATATTTCTGTAAATACTTCAGGAAATACCCAGGATGCCAACTCGATACCTGTCGATAAGGAAGATGCCGATGCTTCATTTTATGCAGCAACCTGCATAGGTTGTGGCGCTTGTGTTGCTGCTTGTAAAAATGCAAGTGCGATGCTGTTTACTTCTGCTAAAGTAAGTCAGTTTGCTCTATTGCCGCAAGGTGAGATAGAAGCAGACAGACGTGTTCTCGCCATGGTTGAGCAAATGGATAAGGAAGGTTTTGGAAACTGTACCAATACCGGAGCCTGCGAAATTGAATGCCCTAAAGGTATTTCCCTTGAAAACATTGCAAGGATGAACCGGGAATATCTGAAAGCCAGCGTAAAATAATATTAGCATTGCTTTATAAAATTTCAATCCCGGACTTTGTAGTTCGGGATTTTTTATTGATATTATTCTAAAACGTACCTATGGCCAACTTTCAACTAAGAATTTCAAAAATTCAAAATCAGAAAGACAGTATTTTTACTACCATGAGCCAGCTTGCTCGTAAATATAATGCTACCGATCTTTCTCAGGGTTTTCCCAATTTTGAAACCGATGATTATTTGAAGGGGCTTGTTACCAAAGCGATGAATGCCGGGAATAATCAATATGCACCTATGGCGGGCGTCTTAAAGCTTCGGGAGCGCATCGCTGAAAAGATAGAAAGTTTATACGGAAGTAAATATAATCCTGAAACAGAAGTCACTGTTACCAATGGGGCTACCCAGGCAATTTATTCTACCATAACGGCTTTTGTTCAAAAGGGTGATGAAGTGATCGTGTTTAAACCGGCTTATGACAGTTATGAACCTACAATTAAATTAAATGGAGGCATTCCTGTATTAATTCAGTTGAAAGGAGCGAACTTTGAAATAGACTGGAACGAGCTGGCAAAGAAGATCACTTCCAGAACAAGAATGATCATAATCAATACTCCGCACAACCCCAGCGGAACCGTTTTGAGTAAAGAAGCCATGCTGCAGTTGGAAGATTTGCTTAAAAACACCGATATCATCCTTCTTAGCGATGAGGTCTATGAACACCTCGTATTCGATGATAACAAGCATCATAGTGCCGCTGCTTTTTCAGGACTTGCGGAAAGAGCTATTATTTGTGCTTCCTTCGGAAAAACATTTCATAACACAGGCTGGAAAACCGGGTACTGCGCGGCTCCTTCAGTATTGATGAAAGAGATTAGAAAAGTGCATCAATTCGCAGTTTTTTGTGTGAATCATCCTATGCAAATTGCCTATGCCGAATACCTGAAGAATCCTGAGCATTATTTACAACTGGGGAACTTCTATCAGGAAAAAAGAGACAAATTCCTCCACTTGATGAAATCATCAAAATTCAGGGCGAAACCTTCTGCCGGAACATATTTCCAGGTGATGGATTATTCAGAAATAACAAAGGAGGGGGATGTTGAATTTGCAGAAAGGCTTATAAAAGAATACAAGCTGGCCAGTATTCCTATTTCGGTTTTCAACATAGATAACAAGGACAATCATCAGTTGAGGTTCTGTTTTGCCAAAACCGGTGAAACCCTGGAAAAAGCTGCGGAAATCCTAATCAATATAAAATAAGCTAATAGCTCCGGCTTTTCAACCTCTGGTTTACCAAACTGCGCACCACTTCGGTAGTGATCCCAAAAAGGACATGCGCAAATAACTCATTTGCCTGAATTTTTAGGGGAATATCCGTAGTTTTAGCTTCCAATCCCATCATTGGCAGGGAAGTTTCATGGGTTGAAAACCATCTGGAGGCTCCTAAAATAACTCCATCGGTAATTTTATAATCATCTTTATCCTTTTTACCATACCCATAAGCTGCACCAAGACTTGCCCCAAAAGGAAAACGGACCAAATGCTCTACCAAAGCTTCATTTTGATGGCTTATTGGAGTTCCGGTGATCTTGTTTGAAAGATCATCCACTATTTTAATTTGTGCTGAACGTTGTTCTATTTTTCTTACAGGAAGGTAATTTTCCACAAGACTTTTTACAGCGGTTCCCGCAAGTCCGCCTAAAAATCCAGCAATAAGCCCACGTGATGTGTTTGATGCAAATGTATCCTTCTGAAAAAATGTTGATAGGTTCATAATGATCTAATTTGTTCTAAAACTATTTATATTCCGGTTTTAAACCAATGATTTAACAAGTATTTAGGATGTAAGAATTTATTTTTTTTAAATTTGAGTATGATTGAAAATTTAAAAATTGTGATACTTCAGGTAGATCTTGCCTGGGAGAATCCCTCGAAAAACAGGAAGTTATTTTCGGAAAAAATAGAGCGCATAAATCAGGAGGTAGACCTCATTGTTTTACCGGAGATGTTTAGCACCGGATTCTCTATGAATGCTGAAAATCTGGCTGAAGTTTCTCAAGGTGAAACTTTTAAATGGATGCAAAATGTTGCTTCCCAAAAGCAATGTGCGGTTACCGGAAGTCTTATTATTAAGGATGACGGGAAGTATTATAACCGATTGTATTTTGTATATCCGGATGGTACTTTTAAAACCTATGACAAACGGCATACTTTCACCCTTGCCAGGGAAAACGAAACCTACACTGCCGGAAACGAACGATTGATTCTGGAATATAAAGGCTGGAAGATTTGCCCGCTCATTTGTTATGATTTACGTTTCCCGGTTTGGGCAAGAAACACCGAAGATTATGATCTTCTTATCTATGTGGCCAACTGGCCGGAAACCAGGATTCATGCCTGGGATATCCTGTTACAAGCCAGGGCAATAGAAAACATGTCTTTTTGTATAGGAGTAAACAGGACCGGAACCGATGACAATAAGCATGTTTATAACGGCCATACTGCCGTGTATGACTGTTTGGGAAAAGCTCTTTTTAAAAACGATAAAGAATCGGAATTCACCCAAATTGTGAGCCTGGATAAATCACATCTTAATGATACGCGCGAAAAATTAAAATTCTTGCAGGACCGGGATAGCTTTAATCTAAAATAAAGGTTTGATTCACATCCCAATTCGGACGTACATCAATTAGATCGGGAAAATAAATAATTTCTTCTGCTTTTATTTTTTTAAGGTAATTTCCGGTATCCCATATCCTGTTTTTATTACGGTCATAAATAACACGGATCAAATATTTACCGGGAATAATAAGGCCAAAATTTATTAGGCTCTCTGAAGTAGTGTAGCGGTCATATTTAACCACTCCTTTTTCATCGGTAAGTTGAACAATCAAAGGGAATTCTTGTATATTTTGAAGGTTGAGACGCACATTTCCATAATCGGAAAAAGCTTTGGTTCTTATAGTTTTTTTGAGGGTATCGTTCACAGAGTTAAAAAAATCGGTTAATGCACCGGGCAAGGCTGTTATTTGATAGGTTTCATTTTCGTTTTTTTCAAATTTTAACCGCAGTGTATTCTCTAAGGTATTTAATTCTGAAGTAAAAGAGATTGGTATAGAATCCTGGCCTAAAACACTTATAAGTTCATTGTTTTTTTCTGAAATGGGCGTATTGGTTCTGAACAAAAAATCTTTGTCAAAATCCAAATTTCCGGAAGGTTCTGTGCTAACAATAAGAGAATCCTTTGGCATATCGGTTATTCTGGTAAGTAGAGTGTCGTTTCCTTTTGGAGTGGAAATAAAGAGAAGCAGACTGTCAATTTCAAGTTTAGGTTTATACCAGAAATTAAGGCTGTCTTTATCAGTAATTTTTGTAATTCTGTATTCAAAGTCATCGGGAACAGCACTTAGAGGTTTAAAGCGTAAACTATCCAGTTCAGTTTTCCCCTTATACCCTATTAACAATTTTTGCAGTCCCGTTTGTTTGGGTCGTTCTGCTTTAAAGTCAAGCATTTCTTTAAACAAAGTCAGGGTATACGCGGAATCAGTTGGGATAATAATTGGATTTTCAATAAAGGCAATTTTCTCTCTTCCCGGATTATACTTATAATCGTTGTTTAAGTCTTGAAGAGCTATCAATTTATATGTTCCTTCTTTTAAATTTGTGATTTCAAATGTTTTAAGACTATCAAGGGTATTGGTAATATACCTCGGTGGTTCATTAAAAACAAGGGAGTCTGTATAGGTTTCATCCACCTCATATAACATCACGGAGATAAAGGATGGTGCTTCCTTTAATAAAGCATCTTCAATTCTTCCCTGGACAGATAAAGAATCGATATAAGTTCCGGTAGAAAAAACATACTTAAAAAAGTGTAAAGGATTTCCCTCATTATTATCTCTTATACTTGTTCCAAAATTTATTACATAGGTTGTGCTTTCCTGTAAAGTATCATTTATCTTAATTCGTACATCTTTACTGGCAAACCCTAACGGAGTTATATCAGGTTTTGGCGTCATAGGCGGGGAAATAATAATTTGTTCCTGGGGTTTTTCAAGTTTTATGAATTCATCAAAAAGTATCCTTATCTCTTTGGAATCAAAATTTGTTGAGAAATTTTCAGGGGAAGCTCTCACAAACTTTGGAGGGATAGAATCTACTTTTCCTCCTGTTGGGGTACCCTTTTTTGCACATTGAACTAAGAACAATGAGGTTAAGAGTAAGAATAATAGAGAAAAATATCTTTTCATGAAAATTATAATTTTAAACAAAGAAACGATTAATTTTTATTCTGTTGTCAGGCGATTGCCATAGAAGCAATGCTAATTTTGACGCCAGGCGAATGTTGCAAAATATTGGAGCAGGCTTCCAAAGTAGCTCCGGTGGTGATAAGATCATCTACCAGTAATATATGTTTGTTTCTTATTTTTTCTGAATTTGCCAAAACAAAAGTTTCTTCAATGCTGCCCCATCTTGCCAGCCGAATTTTTATGGTTTGTGTTGAAGAATAGGTTTTTTTCAAAAGCACCTGGTCCTCATAAGGAATTTGGAGTGCTGCGGCAATCTCTTTACCAAAACCTTCCACCTGATTATACCCCCGAGACCTCAATTTTTTTCTATGAAGAGGAACGGGAATTACCATATCTATCCCCTTAAATTCCGAACTTTCTGTCAATTCTTTTCCCATCCATTTCCCAAGATAAATCCCAATTTCTTTATGTCCCCTATATTTTAACTGATGGATAAGTTTTTGCACCGCACTTTTCTTTCTAAAATGAAGTAAAGCTGTTGCATTTTCAACAAGTACGCGTCCATAAAATACTTTTTTAACCGGATTTTCGTTTTGAAGATGAAAATTGGTAACAGGTAGCTGATGAATACATTTTAAACAAAGCACCGTTTCACTTCTTATCAAGGAGCTATCGCAAATCTGGCAAAGCCTGGGGTAAAATAAATTGATAAAATCGTGAAACATTTGTTAAGGTATTGTAATTTAGATGCTTTTACTGATAAATTTACAAACTAAATATCTAAAATGATGACCGAACAGAAAAACAATACCGCCCTAAAGATTTTAACCGGTATTTTGGCCGTGGCCCTCGTGGCTCTGGGAATTTACACCATCAAATTTTATAATGAAGAAAAGGAAAATAAGGCAATCCTTCAAAAGGAAAAAGCCATAATTGAAGATGAACTCAACGACCTGATCGTAAAGTATGATGAAGCGATAGCAACAAATGATGTGATGGATCAGGACCTTGCAAATGCCCGGGAGCGTATTTCGGTGCTTTTAGATTCTGTAAAGGATGCTGAGGCTAATCTTGTACTTATTTCAAGATACAGAAGAGAAATTAATACGCTGAAAAATGAAAAAGATCGTTTGTTTAGAGTGGTTGACAGTTTGAGCAACCAAAACCGAATGCTGTCTTCAACCATAGACAGTACGCAAAGTGTCCTTGCAGCAAGGACAAGGATGGCCGATTCTCTTTCTCAAACCAATCAAAGTCTTTCCACAAAGGTTGATAAAGCTGCCCAGTTAAAAATAACATCTCTTAAGGGAGAAGGAGTAATTGTTCGCAGTAATGGGAAACTTGTTACCAATGATAAAACCGGGAGAATTGACCAGATTAGAACTTGCTTTACCATTACGGAAAATGCACTTGCACCCTCAGGAGAAAGAGATATGTATATACAGGTCTATAATCCAAGAAATGAACTGGTAGGCGATGAAATTGCAGTGGAACACGATGGTGGAGTGATGGTTTACAGTGCGCAATCCAGAATTTTTTATGAAAATGAAGAACTTGACGTATGTGTTCTTTCAAAAACCAGGGAAGATAAACTTATTGAGGGAACCTATAAAGTATACGTTTATGCAGGGCCTGAATTAATAGGAACTTCTTCATTCAATTTGAGATAAATAATTTAAATTAAAAAATCAGGAACCGCCTTGAGCTTTATCAAGGCGGTTTTTTTATTTTTGCGCTATGGCAAAACAAGAAGATTTATTTAAAAATGTGATTTCCCATGCCAAGGAGTATGGGTATATATTCGCATCCAGTGAAATTTATGATGGATTAAGTGCTGTTTATGACTATGGTCAGAATGGCGCCGAGTTAAAGAAAAACATCCGTGAATACTGGTGGAAGAGCATGGTGCAACTCAATCAAAACATCGTAGGCATAGATGCTTCTATCCTTATGCACCCAAAGACCTGGGTAGCATCCGGACATGTAGACGCTTTTAATGATCCCTTGATAGATAATAAAGATTCCAAAAAACGCTACCGTGCAGATGTTCTGGTGGAAGATTTTGCTGAAAAACTCCTGCAAAAAGCACAGAAGGAGATCGAAAAGGCAAAAAAACGCTTTGGGGATTCTTTTGATGAAGAGCAATTTATAGCTACAAACGAGCGGGTTGGAAAATACCTCACTCAGCGTAAGGATATTTTAAAGCGGTTAGGGGATTCTCTTACCCGTGAAGATTTGAAGGATGTGAAAGCCTTAATTGAAGAACTCGAAATAGCCGATCCTGAAACCGGTTCAAAAAACTGGACCGATGTACGCCAGTTTAACCTTATGTTTGGCACCAAAATGGGAGCTTCTGCGGAGACCTCTTCCGATTTATATTTAAGACCGGAAACCGCTCAGGGTATTTTCGTGAACTTTTCAAATGTGCAAAAAACCGGAAGAATGAAAATTCCCTTCGGAATAGCTCAAACAGGAAAGGCCTTCAGAAATGAGATCGTAGCGCGTCAGTTTATTTTCAGAATGCGCGAATTTGAACAGATGGAAATGCAATTTTTTGTACGACCTGGGGATGAAATGAAGTGGTATGAACACTGGAAAGAAGAACGAATTAAATGGCATTATTCCTTAAAACTTGGAGAAGAAAATTACCGTTTTCACGACCATGATAAGTTGGCTCATTATGCAAACGCTGCTACCGATATAGAATTTGATTTCCCATTCGGATTTAAAGAACTTGAAGGTATTCATTCCCGAACAGATTTTGATCTTAAAGCACATGAAGAACATTCCGGTAAAAAATTGCGGTTTTTTGATCCGGAATTAAATGAAACCTATGTGCCTTACGTGATCGAAACCTCCATAGGTTTGGACAGGATGTTTTTAGCGGTTTTATCATCTTCCTTAAAAGAAGAAACCATAAAAGATGGTTCTTCCAGAACGGTTTTAAAACTTCCTGCAGTGCTGGCTCCAACCAAGGCTGCAATACTTCCGCTGGTTAAAAAAGACGGTTTACCGGAACTTGCCCGAAAGATAATTGAAGAATTACAATGGGATTTCAGGGTTCAATATGACGAAAAAGATGCTATAGGAAGAAGGTACAGAAGGCAGGATGCCGCTGGAACTCCTCTTTGTATAACAGTAGATCATGATTCCCTTGAAGATAATGCGGTAACAGTAAGATACAGGGATAGTATGGAACAAAAAAGGGTGCCTGTTTCAGAACTTAAAAATATCATTGAGGAAGAGTTGAATTTTAAGAAGTGGTTGAAAGGCTAGATTTTTATATTCTTTAACGTAATAAAAGAGGCAATTAATTAGTTAATTGCCTCTTTTAATTTTTATTAATTCCTTAATTTTAGACATTTATGTCTAAAAATGTTCCTTTTTAAAAATATGATTCGATTTTACTCTCTTTTCACAGTATTACTTTTCTTTTTTTCTCTGCAGGTTAACGCTCAGAAAAGGGAAATTTCAGGGCCTGTCTATATTGATTCAGCCCAGGCATTTCCTGTTTCTTCAATTTCAAAGCGAAAATTAATTGCTCCTTCAACAGAATTTAAAATAGTAAACCCCAGAAACAGGGGGATAAATAAAGTGGTGCCGGGAAAAGGATTGCCTAAAACCAAGGATGCCGCACTTCAGGAAAAGATGGGAGAAGTCCCGGGAAAAGCACCAATTTTTTCATTTGATGCTGTTACTTCCCGTTCTACACCTACAGATCCTACGGGGGCTGCGGGTCCCAATCATTATGTAAATGGATGGAACTCGGCGTTTTCAATTTTTGATAAAAACGGAAACAACATTGTTCCTCCTGCTTCTTTGGCCAGTATCGGCGGGGAATTTACCAATGAAACCCTGGGAGATCCCATTATTTTATACGATGAATTTGCAGACAGATTTTTGATCACTCAATTCAGTGATACTCCTGAAAGTTTTTTGGTGGCTGTATCTCAAGGTCCAAATCCCGTAACTGATGGCTGGTACACGTATAGATTTCCAACAAATGGTGCTTTACCGGATTATCCAAAAATCTCGGTTTGGAGTGATGGGTATTATGTGACCACTAATAAAAATTCCAATTCCGCAAGTACTAGTCAGGTGGTATATGTTTTTGAAAGAGACAGGATGCTAATCGGGGAAACTGCCCGATTGTTGGCATTTCCATTGCCAGGTATTAATACGAATGGTTTTTACAGTCCTGCAGGTTTTCATGCCATGGGCGGGGAAATGCCTCCTTTGGGAAATTCTCCTGTAATTTATCTTCAGGATGATGCCTGGGCAGGAGTTTCTGAAGATCACTTAAAGATCTGGAACATCAATGTGAACTGGAATTTATTGACAAATTCTACAATACAGGAATCACAGGAACTGGGTTCGGCAAGTGGAGTTTCTCCATTTATTGCCACTTTTGACGGAGGTGCTTTTTCCAATCTCGCACAACCCAATCAGGCTCCGGATATAGACGTTTTACAAGCTACGATGATGTATATGACCCAGTACAGAAGATTTTCAAACCATAATTCTGTAGTGATGAATTTTGTTGTGGATATAAATCCAACCGCAGCAGAACATGCCGGAATACGCTGGTATGAACTTAGACAGGACAGGAACGGAGGACCTTGGAGCGTTTACCAGGAAGGAACCTATGCCCCAGATAAAAGCGATAGATTTAGTGGAAGTATTGGAATGGATAGAGAAGGTAATATAGGTCTGGGATATACTGTTTTAGATGACAGCCCGGAAACACCTGTTTTTCCTTCGATACGGTATACGGGGAGATATTCAAACGATCCTTTGGGGGAAATGACCTTGGTAGAAGCCAGCATTGTTGAAGGTCGTAGTCCGGATCCAAACACCCGGTATGGCGATTATGCCCATTTAACAATAGATCCTGCAGACGGTGTTACCTTTTGGCATAATGGAGAATATTTTGATGGTGTAGACAGGAAAAACCGGGTGGGCGTTTTTAAACTCGCGGCCGATTTTAATAATGATGTTGGAATTATTGCAATTCCGAATCCTAAAGATGCTACGCTTTCCAATTCTGAAGCAATAACCGTTACCATTCGAAATTTTGGGACAAATACGCAATCCAATATTCCTGTAAGTTACACCATCAACGGGGGTCAAACCGTAAACGAAATTTTTGAAGGAAGTTTACCGGGAACAAGCTCTCTAGATTATACTTTTTCTACTTCAGCAAATTTGGGAACCGTTGGTCAGACTTATGAGATTATTGTTTCCACAAATTTAGCCGGCGATGAGAGTGAGGATAATGATGAATTTTCCGGAACAATCAGAAACCTTTTTCCTAATGATGTCGGTGTAACATCCATAGATGCACCTTCCACCGGTTTGGAATTGACTTCTTCTGAAGAAATAACCGTTACCATAGAAAATTTTGGGGGAGAACCTCAAGCCAACATTCCTGTTTCTTACCGAATTGAGAATAATAGAAGTGTGAATGAAACCTTTTCCGGAACACTTCCGGTAGGCGAAAATGTGACCTATACCTTTTCTCAAAGAGCCAATCTTGCTGCTTTTGGTCGTTATAGTATAGCTTCTGCAACCAATTTAAATGGAGACAGTCAACCCTTAAATGATGGAGTAAAGAAATCGGTAGCAAATTTAAACTGTATTCCTGAAGGATCCGATTGTACAAGTTTTGGAGATGGGATACATTCTTTTGAACTTGAAGGTATTCTCAACGAAAGAATTCCGTGTACTTCTGGCTACGGAGATTTTATTGGTTCTTCAACAGATCTGGACAGATCAAAGAGAACTTTTACCGTAAGGGTGAAAACTTTATTTGATTCTCCGGAAAATAACGAGCAATTTTCTATGTGGATAGATTTAAATGATAATGGTGTTTTTGATGATGAAGAACGATTTATTTCCAGCCAGGTTATTCCTTCTGCAAGTACCTGGCATGAGTATGAATTCACACTTCCTGCCAATGCGGCGTTGGGACTTCATTTGCTAAGGATAAGGGCAGGGGATGTTTCTTTTGACGGAGATCTCAATAATCCCTGTAGTGTTATGGATTATGGAACAACTCACGATTACAGTGTAAGAGTAACAGACAGTACGCTAAGCATAGATGACTTCCTTTTGAATGAAGCAAATCTTGTGATTTCAGACCAGGGGAATGGTGTTTTTCGGGTATTTTTGGAGACAGAATTTGACGAAACTCTTAGGGTCACAGTTCATAATTTATTAGGGCAGAAATTGCTGGAAAACAAAGTTGAAAGTATCGGCGATGGATATTTGTATGAATTTGATATGTCCTATGCTGCCACCGGGGTTTATTTGTTGAGAATTGGAACCAGGGAGGTGGGAATTGTAAAACGCTTTCTTGTAAAATAGTAACGCCTGAAGTAGGGGGTTTTCTTTGGCTAAAATAACCGCTTAAAAAACAATTCAAATTATATAAATCACACACGATTCCTTATTTTTGGAAAAAATATTTCATGAAAATTATCTCCTACAATGTCAACGGCATAAGGGCTGCATTAAGAAAAGGTTTTATTGATTGGTTGATAAGTGCAGATCCTGATATTCTTTGTTTACAGGAAATAAAGGCAAATCCGGATCAATTTGATGCCAAACCCTTCGAGGACGCAGGTTATAAATACAACTACTGGTATCCTGCGCAAAAAAAAGGCTATAGCGGAGTTGCAATTTTAAGCAAGCACGAACCCCTGAATGTAGCATATGGGACAGGGATAGAATACATGGATTTTGAAGGCAGGAACCTGAGAATGGATTTTGAAGGATTCTCTGTCATGAGTCTGTACCTTCCTTCAGGAACAAATATTAAGCGGTTAGAACATAAATTTCAGTTCATGGCCGATTTTCAGAAATATATAGACCAATTAAAACTTCAAATCCCAAATTTGATTATTTCGGGAGATTACAATATTTGCCATCGGGCCATTGATATTCATGATCCTGTTCGGCTTAAAAACACTTCCGGATTTCTACCGGAAGAACGCGCCTGGATAGAAGATTTTATGAATAGCGGATTTATAGATTCTTTCAGGCATTTAAATAAAGAATCAGATAATTATTCCTGGTGGAGTTATCGTGCCAATGCCCGTGAAAACAATAAAGGTTGGCGTATAGATTACAATTTAATCTCGGAACCTTTAAAAGAAAAACTCAAACGTGCCGTTATCTTACCAGAGGCAAGACATAGTGATCATTGTCCCGTTTTAATTGAAATCCATTAAAGATCATGAGAATATCTAAAATATTATTTTTTACGGTTATTTTTTCAAGCTTACTGGTATCCTCCTGTGTGTCTTCAAAAGTCCATAAGGACCTGCAATCCCGGTATGATAATCTTCAGTCTAAAAACCAGAAGCTTTCTGAAGATCTTAAAGAAACAAAAAGATCCGGTGAGAAGGATCTGTCAGCTCTTCAGGCCGAAAAAGATAAAGTAACCTCAGAAAGAGATCGGTTGCAAAAGGATTTGGAGCACACGACCGGCAGGTATGAAAGCCTGAAGGATTCTTATGATGCACTGGAGGCGAACAGTTCATCTGTACTCGCAGAAAATTCCAGGCAAAACAGGGAACTTTTGGCTGAACTGGATCAAAAAGAGAAAACCCTCGCGGCAGAACAGGCAAGATTGGAAAAACTTCAAAAGGATCTTACCGCCCGGATAAACAGAATTAATGAGCTCGAAGGTCTTATAGCAGCGAAAGATGCCAAAATGAATGCATTAAAAACAGCAGTTTCAAATGCACTTACCAATTTTGAAGGCAAAGGTCTCACGGTAGAACAGCGCGATGGGAAAGTCTATGTTTCCATGGAAAACAAACTCTTGTTCAGTTCCGGGAGCTGGGCTGTGAATTCTGAAGGTAGAAAGGCGGTTCAGCAATTGGGAACTGTACTTGCTCAAAATCCCGATATCTCAGTTTTAATTGAAGGACATACAGACAATGTCCCTTATGGCGGTACCGGACAATTAAACGACAACTGGGATCTTTCCACAAAAAGAGCAACTTCCATCGTTCAGATACTTCAGGAGAACAAGGGGATAGATCAGCAAAATTTAACTGCTGCGGGACGTGGGGAATTTGCTCCAATAGCCGAAAATACAACCGCAGAAGGGAAAGCGAAAAACCGCCGAATAGAAGTGATCTTAACTCCAAAATTGGATGAAATAAGCCAGATGTTAAATGAAATGGAAGAGTAAAAGCTTCTTAAATTATTATTATCCAAAAGTGGATTCAACGTATTTCTGTTGATTAAATCCATTTAATTACCTCTTTAAATGAAATATACCAATTTACCGGGCACAGCTATTAATGTTAGTAAAATATGTTTGGGATCCATGACCTGGGGCCAGCAAAACAGCGAAGCTGAAGGCCATAAGCAGATAGATTATGCTTTGGAAAGAGGCGTGAATTTTATCGATACTGCAGAGATGTACTCAACACCTGCCAGAAAGGAAACCCAGGGTAATACAGAAAGAATTATAGGTTACTGGTTTAAAAATACCGGGAATAGGGAAAAAGTGGTGTTGGCCTCAAAGATAGCAGGACCGGGTAAGGCGGTTGCTCATATTCGTCCCAATCTTGACTTCAGCAAGGCTGCGCTTACCGAAGCCATTGATGCCAGTTTAAGTCGGCTTCAAACAGATTACATAGACCTGTATCAACTGCACTGGCCGGAAAGGAATACCAATTTTTTTGGTAAAAGAGGATATGTTGTTGATGACAAAGAAAAATGGGAAGACAATTTTAAGCAGATATTATTTGATTTAGATGGTTTTATAAAATCCGGAAAGATCCGGGAAATAGGATTGTCCAATGAATCACCTTACGGAGTTATGCGTTGTGTTGAGGAAGCCAGAAACGGTGCTCCCAGGATACGTACAGTTCAAAATCCTTACAGCCTGTTGAACAGGAAAGATGAAATTGGATTAACCGAAATATTTCATCGGGAAAATATTGGATTATTCCCTTATTCTCCTTTGGGAATGGGGACTTTAACTGGTAAATATTTAAAAGGATCTCCGCAAAATTCCAGATTGACCTTATTTCCGCAGTACAACAGATATTCAAATCCACAGGCGGTGGAAGCAACTGAAAGGTATGTAGCACTTGCAAAAAAATATGGGATCACTCCGGTCCAGCTGGCACTGGGCTTTATAGATAGTCAGCCGTTTGTTACCAGCACGATAATTGGGGCAACCACTATGGATCAGCTTTCAGAAAACATCGATGGTTTTGAGGTGGAACTTTCCGAAGAAATTTTAAAGGAAATAAATGAAATTCATGAGGCAATCCCAAATCCGGCTCCTTAAGGAACTATAATGGTGCAACAAGGTTTTTGTGAATAAAAGCAGCCTGGTTTTGCAGCGTGCGTATATGATACCAATCATTTGATTTTCCTAAAAATATCAGGGTATCATTTAATTTTGAATTTCCTATAATTATGGAACTTCTGGAATTGGGTTTGTCTCTTAAATTGGCGGTATTTCCGGTTACCTTCATAGAAAATAATTTTAAGGTATCCGGCCGGGAGTTATATTCAGGACTTTCTACTTGAAAAATATGATATAAAGGATCGATTGCACCCTGATAATTTTTATAAATCCCAAAATGTAAATGTGGTGAAGTGGTTTTGGCATTGCCGGTATTACCAACATATCCCAAAGTATCTCCTCTTTTTACCGTTTTACCCAATATGGGTTCTATGCTATCTAAATGGGCATAGTATAAAGATTGGCTCCTCTTGGGATCTCGCAACCAAACCTGTTTGCCTCCAAGGCCTTTTTCACCAGATGAGGTAATATGACCATTGATAGCGGCCACCACAGGAGTACCTCGGGAAGCAAAAATGTCTATCCCTTCATGACTTCTTCTACCCGCATCCCGGCCAGCCCCCCCAAAAACTTTGCATATTCTTATTGCCTGCTCCGGAAACCGGAAATAGGTATACCGGGGATTTTTTAACTTTGAACACAAAAGGAGAATTGGCTTCCATTGCGGGTTGAACTATAATTTTATAAGTGCCCTTTTCTTTTATTTCATAAGTCAAAACGGATGCTTTATATGGAGCGGAAGCAATGTTTTTATAGGATTGTATTGAATCGTCCTGTTTTAAAAACAAATCTATAAATACCATGGGCTGTGTTGATGCTGTTTCCAATCCTGTTTCCAGTTGTTCGCCGGGATTTAGTGATACATTATAGGAATAAATTAGGAAGCCCCTTGGAGTAAAATTCCCTGTTGAAAAATATGGAAGCTCTATTTGCAGGCTGTCTTTTAATGCGCGACCTACCTGATTTTCCCAAAGGCTGAAAAGATCTTGAGAAAAACTGAATTCCCGTTGATATTGTTCTTTTGCTGAAGGTTTGGTAATAAGATCTTTGGCTTTGTTGAATTGTGAACATCCTATAAGAGTACCAACAAACAAGATGCCTAAAAAATAAAAAGTCAATCGCTGCATGGGATTATCTCTGCAGATTTTATGCCATAGGCTATGAAAATAAAAATTGTACTACATCTTCAATCCTGGCCACTCTCTGAATTTTTACCTGGTAATTATTCTTTGGTAGTTTGGTTTGTTTGGAGATCATAATTGTTGCAAAACCAAGCTTTTCAGCCTCCAGAATTCGTTGTTCTACTCTTGGAACAGGTCTTATTTCTCCGGCTAAACCTACTTCTGCGGCAAAACAAATATCCTTTTCAATATAAACGTCTTCATTGGAAGATAGAATGGCTGCTATTACGGCAAGATCTATAGCGGGATCATCTACAGAAATACCGCCGGTAACATTCAGAAATACATCTTTGGCTCCCAGGCGAAATCCTGCACGTTTTTCAAGCACGGCAAGCAGCATGTTAAGCCGTTTCGAATTATAGCCTGTTGTAGAGCGCTGAGGAGTGCCATAAACGGCCGAACTCACCAATGCCTGAATCTCTATCATTAAAGGCCGCATGCCTTCCATAGTGGAAGCGATGGCAGTTCCGCTAAGGCCTTCATCATTCTTGGAGATCAGTATTTCTGAAGGGTTGGTCACCTCGCGCAATCCGCTGCCTAACATTTCGTAAATTCCTAACTCATGAGTGGAACCAAACCGGTTTTTATGTGCTCTCAAGATCCTGTAAACGTGATTGCGATCCCCTTCAAATTGCAAGACGGTATCTACCATATGTTCCAAAACTTTTGGCCCTGCAATACTCCCTTCTTTCGTAATATGGCCTATAAGGATAACGGGAACCCCGGTTTCTTTGGCGTATTTAATAAGCTCTGTGGTACATTCCCTGATTTGCGAAATGCTTCCTGCAGAACTTTCAATATAATCACTGTGCAGGGTTTGAATGGAATCTATGATCACAATCTCCGGCTGAAGCGTTTCTATTTGCTTAAAGATATTCTGGGTCTTGGTTTCCGTCAGGATATAACAATTGGCTGGATTTGGATTGATGCGCTCTGCCCGCATCTTTATTTGTTGCTCACTTTCCTCCCCGGAAACATACAGGGTTTTTTGTTTCAGGTTTAAAGAGATTTGCAATAACAACGTGCTTTTTCCAATTCCAGGTTCACCTCCAAGCAGGGTGAGCGATCCGGGAACAAGTCCGCCACCCAAAACCCTGTCAAGTTCCAGGTTGTTGGTGTTTAACCTGCTTTCTGTAGAAACCTGAATATCGGCTATTTTCGTAGGTTTTGGGGTTCTTTTAACCTCTCTTACCAATGCTGTTTTCCAATCTTTTTGATCGGGCTTCTGAATAACTTCTTCTACAAGGGTGTTCCATTCTTTGCAGGAAGAGCATTGGCCCTGCCATTTTGGATGTTGTCCACCGCAATTTTGACAATAGAAGATAGTTGTTGGTTTAGCCATATTTTTCCTGACAGTTTTTTTAAATTTCTAATCCTTCATTGAGGGTTTAATTCCTAAAGGTTTTTTGATTTTCACCAGGGGATTTAAATCTGCAATGCCTGCCTCTTTCCAAGCATAATTTTACCGAAATTCTAGTCCGCAAGGTATTGATTAGGATCTTAATAGTTAAAATCTTTTTTGATCTGATCTGCTTTTTCCAGCATGAAATCCACCGTTAAAAATGAGATTGGTTGCTGTCCATAGGCCTTTTGATAGCTTCGCATGGCCCTTTTTGGATTGCCCATTTCCTCATCGTACCGTGCATCAAAATAGGTGCCCAGCATCGTGTTTGGATAATGATCATTGGCTAATTTTGCAAGATCTTTTAACTCTTCCCATTTTCTTGTTTTCTCCATAGCATTATAAACCGCCATAAAATCATTCAGCCTTATTTGTTTATCGATACCGAAGAGGTTTTGAATGGTTTCATACTTTTCAACCAAATAAGAATAGGAAGAAACAGAGGTTTGAAGTAGGATACTGTTATAATCCTGAATTGAAATAGGCCTATATACCTTAAATATTTGCTCTATAGCTTTTGGAATTGCATTCCCTACAAGCGTATAATGTGTTGCATCCTGAAAATTATCAAAGTTATAATGCAGTTTTTTGTTATTGATATTTTTCAATTGGGAATCAAGCTTTAAAATGGGCTCTTTTAAAGCTGAAATATCTTCAGAAGATGTGGCAAGGTAATACCAGATTGGCTCGGTTATTTTTTCAAGGGAGGCAGTAATGCGATTCGACATTTCCGGAGCAAGATCCGGGCTGAGGTTGATATAACCACGGAATAAGGGTTTCTCTTTTAGGAGGTAATAGTTGATGAAATTTGAAGTGAAATCATGTCCCACGATCACGCGAAACGATGCTGTTCTATAGTTTGAATCCAGAAACGGCATCAGTTCCATTCCTATGAATTCAAAAAATGAGGCTCCGGTATCGGAGGGTAAAAAGGTGTTTTCATCATAATAAGCGTCGGATTCCCGGGTAGCGGATTGGTTAATCCCTACTACGATCATTTCCGGAATATCTTCCCAATAGGAATAATAATCTATGTTTCCGGCAACAGGTTCGAAGAGATAATCGCCATCGAGCACTATGATTACAGGATAAGATTTTTCTTTGTTCTGCTCATAATTTCTCGGAAGCTGAATCTTTAACTGCCTTTCTTTTCCCAATTTTGAAGAAGAAATTTCTTTGTGGATAATTTGGGAAATTAGAAGGTTGGGCAGGGTTAACAGTAACAGCAAAAGTAGTTTTTTGTGCATAGATTAAGTTGTTGATTACTACACACAATGTAGCTATTATTTTTGACGGTTAAAAATTGGAAGAAAAAGGAAGGAAAATCCTCCTGCCAAAATCACAAGTAAAGTTTGCGTTCCCCAGGTTATCCATCCAAATGCTTCTCCAGCTTCTTTACTGATGCCAAATAGCATGAGACTCGCGCCAATGGCAATGGGATAAACGCCAATTCCTCCATTGGTTGCCGAAATGGCAAAAGAACCTACCACAAAGGCCATCATCACCACGCCAAAAGGCATTGCTGCGGTTTCAGGTACTGTAAAAATAAGCACATAGAACATCAAAACATACATCACCCAAATGAAGATGGTATGGAAAATGAAAGCCCCTTTATTCTTCATTTTTAAAATACTTCGCATTCCTTCCAGCAAGCCTTTCGCAAAAGCTTTAACTTTCAGTATTATTCCATGCTTGGATCTTCTAATTAGTTTTAGGATAAAAATCCCAACGGCTAAAAGCCCAAAAAGAACAGCAATGGTGAGAAAAGGGTTTATGTTGTTTTCCTCAAAATAAATCAGTAAATATTCTGTTTGCAGGATCATTGCAATACCAATAATTAGCATAAGCATAATAAAATCAGCAATTCTTTCAGAAATTATTGTTCCAAAGGCTTTTTCAAAAGGTATTTTCTCATAGGTAGAGATGGTAACTCCCCGCAGCACTTCCCCGGATCTTGGAATTCCAAAATTTGCAAGGTAGGCTACCATAACCGCCATAAAACTGTTTGGAAATTTGGGTTTGTACCCCATAGGTTGCAGTAGAAATTTCCAACGGTACGCACGGGAAATATGAGATAGGAGTCCAAACAACATGGAAAGAAGGATCCAGCCCGGATGAGCCTGGGTAATATTTTCCAATAATTGTTCTCTTTCTGAAGGGGTAGAATTCTTTATGGAATACCAAATTAAAAAAACTCCCAGAGTGAGTGGGAGTATGATTTTCAGTATTTTTTTTGTCGAGCTTTTCAAAAATTAATTGAGGAGATTGGTTTCTTCATCGGGGAACACAAGGGATGGTTTAAACGCTTTGGCTTCTTCCAGTTCCATAATTGCATAGGTGATTAGGATAAGCACATCTCCTTTTGCCACTCTTCTTGCGGCGGCTCCGTTTAAAGTTATCTCACCAGAATTTCTGGGTCCCGGGATAGCGTATGTTTCAAGGCGTTCCCCGTTATTATTGTTCACTATTTGTACTTTTTCTCCTTCAATAATGTTGGCGGCATCCATAAGATCCTGGTCTATGGTAATACTCCCGATATAATTAAGATCGGCGCCGGTACATTTTACGCGGTGTATTTTAGATTTTACTACGTGAATTTGCATTTTTGAATTTTAATAATTTAAAGCAATATTGTCAATTAGCCGAACATCTCCGGCATAAGCAGCAATAAAAGCCCTGAATGTTGATTTTTGATCGTTATTATTTTCCGATTTCAGTGTTTTTGAATCGGCTATTTCAAAATATTCCAGGTTTAATTCTGCGTGGTTTTCAAATTCATTTTCCACCCAAAGTTTTATTTCATCGGCATTTTCTATGCCAAATTTCTCCTTTACTTTTAGCAGTATCTGATAAATAAAAGCAGCTTCTTTCCTTAATGTAGCACTTAGTCGGTCATTTCTCGAACTCCTTGCCAACCCGGTGTCTTCGCGATCTATAGGGCATCCAATTACATCAACGCCCAGATTTTCTTTTTCGTTTAATTTTCTAATTATTTGTAATTGCTGAAAGTCTTTTTCCCCAAAAAATGCCTTATCGGGTACAACGATTTCAAAAAGTCTCTTCACTACCGTACCCACTCCGTTAAAGTGTCCGATCCTGTATTTTCCTTCCATTTCATGTTCAATTCCGCCAAAATCAAAATGACTTGCGTAAATCGCTTTTCCGTATAATTCTGCAGCATTGGGAGAAAAAAGAAGTAAATCCAAGTGTAAATCTTCCAGTAAAGCGATATCTGAATCTAGTGTACGGGGATAATTTTCCAGATCTTTAAGGTTGTCAAACTGGGTTGGATTAATAAAAATACTCACCACTACAGTGTCACAAACCTCAGCGGCCTGCTTCACAAGAGAGAGGTGTCCCTGGTGCAAAGCACCCATAGTAGGCACGAAACCAATCGTATTTTTATTCTGCTTAAGACGTGAAATCTCACGTTGTAAAAGGGCTTTTTCTCTAAATATCTGCATTTTATTATAAAATTAACAGCGTGCAAACTTAAGATATTACCGTCAAACTGCATAAAATTTTGTAATTTTGCATGTTTTTTATTCGCAAAAGCAATACATATATGAAATGAGCATAACGGAAACGCGACACAAACACTAATAGAAATATGCGAATTGCTCCTGATAGCTATCGGGAGACCATTAAAAAACAATAAATATCTATATATGAAATGAGCATAACGGAAATTCGATGCAAACACCGATGAAGATATGCGAATTACATATGACAAATAAAGAACAATAAGAATCTACATATGAAAGATAAGAGGATATTATACGTATCATCTGAAGTAATTCCTTACCTGCCCGAAACCGATATATCATCTATGTCTTTTGATGCTGCCAGAATGGTAAATGGGCTGGGAGGCCAAATTAGAATATTCATGCCGCGTTACGGCAATATTAATGAAAGGAGACATCAATTGCATGAAGTAATCCGGTTATCCGGGATGAATTTAGTGATTGATGATCTGGACATGCCGCTTATTATAAAAGTTGCGTCTATTCCCAAGGAAAGAATGCAGGTTTATTTTATTGATAATGAGGATTACTTTAAAAGAAAAGCAACCTTAACAGATGAGGAAGGGAATATGTTTCCCGACAACGATGAAAGGGCTATTTTCTTTGCAAAAGGGGTAATTGAAACCGTTAAGAAACTTAACTGGTCTCCAGACATAATCCATGTTCACGGATGGTTGTCTGCATTGTTACCATTATACATCAGAAATTATTATGGAAAAGAGCCTTTGTTCTCTGAAGCTAAAATTGTTACCTCTGTATACAATCAAAGCTTTGATGGCACGTTAGATAAGAAGATGAATAAAAAGATTCTTTTTGATGGTTTGGAGGAAGAAGATGTGAAGCACCTTAAGAAACCGGATTATGTCAATATCATGAAAACTGCTATAGACAATTCTGATGCCGCAATAATAGCGGGCGACAATATTCCTGAAGATTTAAAGAAATATTTAAGCAAACTGGACAAGCCTGTTTTGGATTATAAAAGTCCGGAGGAATTTTCTTCAGCATATCAGGAATTTTACACTACTCAGGTTTTATCACAATAAGTAACTTATACCCAATGATTTTATTGAAAAGATTAGGCTTTATACCGGCTGTATTAATCACTGTTCTGGCATTTGTGTCCTGTGATGACGATTTTACAACAATTGGTGGAGAGCTTATAGGGGGGCAATTTGATTCCTTACCTTCCTACAGAGCCGGTGTTATGGCTCATAGCAAGAATTTAGGCCCGGTTCAAACAAATGGTTTACCTACAAATTTACTTGGTGTTTATAAAGAGCCTGTTTATGGGCTACAAACAGCCAGTGTACTCTCCCAATTATCACTTACAAGCAGTAATCCTACTTTTGGGAATGAGCCCAGGCTGGACAGTGTTATTTTAACACTGCCTTACTTTAGTACAAGGTTAGAGCCAGATGAAGATGGAAATCCTGTTTTTAGACTTGATTCTGTATATGGCGATTCGCCGTTTAAATTAACTGTAAGCAGGTCTAATTTCTTTTTAAATGAATTTGATCCCGAAACTAATTTTGAGAACAGGCAAAAATATTATTCAGATCAAGGTGCGGTTTTTAAGGCTAGTTTGATAGGAGAACCGCTTTATGTGAATGAATCTTTTAAGCCTTCAGCAAGAGAAGTTGTCTATTTTGAAAATGATCCAACCACAGAGAGTGAAATTGATACTGTAAGGGTAAGTCCCAGGTTAAGAGTTCCCTTGTCCACGCAATTTTTCAAAGAAAATATAATAGATAAGCAGGGCTCTTCAGAATTGTCCAACAATAATAATTTCAGGAATTTTATAAGAGGTTTGTATTTTGAAGCTGAACCAGTAGATGGAAGCGGCTCGATGATGTTGCTCAACTTAAGTGGTAACGAAGCAGGAATTGTTCTGTATTATACAGATTTTCAGGAAGTAGAAGGTTCTATTACAGAAAATCCCAGATCTTATAAACTTCAGTTGGGGGGAAATACGGTAAATACTTATTCTCAGCAGCTTCCGGCACAAATTGCACAGGAGATTGAAGACGCAAATGAGGAAACTGGTGCAGAAAATCTTTATCTGAAAGGTGGAGCTGGCAGTATGGCTGTAATTGATCTTTTTGAAGATGAAACTGAGCTGGAGGATTTAAAGGCGAATAGCTGGCTAATTAATGAGGCTAGTTTAACCTTTTATGTAAATCAGGATAAGGTTCAGGGTGGGAATTCAGAACCAGAGAGAATATATCTTTACAACCTGGAGACAAATCAGCCATTGATTGATTACCGAATAGATCAACCGGATGTCAATTTTCCATTGAGTTCACTTACGAATCATTCTGGAAGGTTGGTTAGGGGAGAAGATAAAAATGGAATAAGTTATAAAATCAGGATCACGGAACATGTAAAGCAAATCCTAAATGAGGATATCGAAAATGTAAAACTTGGCCTTGTGATAACTCAGAACATCAATTTATTGTCAAATTCAGCTTTAAAAAATCCTTTAAATGGGGTAGACAGAGTGCCTTCAGCATCTGTAATTACACCAAGAGGAACGGTGCTTCATGGAAATTTGGAAAGCGATCCGGGAAAAAGACTGAAATTTAATATTATTTATACTGAAACAAACAATTAAGATATGTGTGGAATTGTAGGATATATTGGATATAGAGACGCTTATCCAATAGTGTTAAAAGGTTTGGAAAGGCTTGAATACAGAGGTTATGATAGTGCAGGAATTGCATTATACGATGGGGAACAGCTTAACTTGTGCAAAACCAAAGGAAAGGTTGCAGATCTTAAAGCGAAGTTTGAGAGCACTACCTCTGTAAAAGGACATGTAGGGATTGGACACACCAGATGGGCAACTCATGGAGTTCCTAACGATGTGAATTCTCATCCTCATTATTCAAATTCGGGGAATTTGGTAATCATACATAATGGGATAATAGAGAATTTTGCAACTCTTAAAAAAGAGCTTATAAAAAGAGGATATACCTTTCAGTCAGATACAGATACGGAAGTACTGGTTAATTTGATTGAGGATGTCATGGTGAACGAAAAAGTGAAGCTTGGGAAGGCGGTGCAAATAGCACTTAACCAAACCGTGGGAGCATATGCCATCACTGTTTTTGATAAAAGAAAACCTAATGAGCTTGTTGTTGCCCGTTTAGGAAGCCCCCTTGCAATTGGAATTGGTGAAAATGAGTTTTTCATAGCTTCGGATGCTTCTCCGTTTATAGAATTTACAAGCAATGCAATTTACCTGGAAGATGGTGAAATGGCCGTAGTACGACTTGGGAAAGAAATTAAAGTAAGAAAGATCCATGATGATTCTTTGGTAGATCCTTATATTCAGGAACTGCAGCTCAACCTAGAGCAAATAGAAAAAGACGGGTACGATCATTTTATGCTGAAAGAGATCTACGAACAACCAAGTGCAATAACCGATACTTACCGCGGGAGAATGTTGGTAGATGAAGGCATCATTAGAATGGCCGGTGTAGACGATAATATGGCCCGTATTGCCAATGCAAAAAGGATAATTATTGTTGCCTGCGGAACTTCGTGGCATGCCGGATTAGTAGCAGAATATATTTTTGAAGATTTGGCCCGGGTGCCTGTGGAAGTAGAATATGCTTCTGAGTTCCGATACAGAAATCCTGTTATTTCTGAAAATGATGTGGTTATAGCGATTTCTCAAAGTGGGGAAACTGCAGATACTATGGCGGCAATAAAACTAGCCAAAGAAAAAGGAGCCTTTGTTTTTGGTGTATGTAATGTAGTTGGTTCTTCAATATCAAGGGAAGCTCATGCTGGTGCATATACACATGCGGGTCCCGAGATTGGGGTAGCTTCTACCAAAGCTTTTACCACTCAAATTACGGTGCTAACTTTAATGGCTTTAAAATTGGCCAAACATCGCGGTACCATATCCGATTCTCAATTTAGATTCCATTTACAGGAATTGGAAAGAATTCCGGCAAAAATCACTAAAGTGTTGGAAGAAAATGAACATATAAAAATAATTGCTGAAAAATATAAGAATTCACCTAATTGCCTCTATTTGGGAAGAGGATATAATTTCCCTGTTGCCCTGGAAGGAGCTTTAAAGCTTAAGGAAATTTCCTATATCCATGCAGAAGGTTACCCGGCAGCTGAAATGAAACACGGTCCTATTGCTTTAATCGATGAGTTAATGCCTGTGGTTGTAATTGCTACCAGTAAAGGTCATTATGACAAAGTTGTAAGCAACGTTCAGGAAATTAAGGCCAGAAAGGGTAAAATTATTGGAATTGTTACAGAGGGCGATGAGGCAGTAAAGGAACTGGCAGATTATGTGATCGAAATTCCGGAAACTATCGAGTCGCTAACACCGTTATTAACTACAATCCCACTTCAGCTTTTATCCTATCATATCGCTGTGATGTTGGGGAAAAACGTAGATCAGCCAAGAAATTTGGCAAAATCGGTAACGGTGGAATAAATAATCAAGACCGTTTTTCTTACCCCATAAAAACTGTAATAAGTTTCTGTATATCAATAGATACCACTCACCTGTGGGATTCTAATTACAATCATTACCAAGAGGAGTTATTTACCAAAATAAGGGGTTTGAAAGAAGATATTCTTACCCCTTTTGGTTATAAAGAAATTTCCGATATCCTCAACAAAGAAGGATGGAAAACCCCTATGGGAAATTCTTTTAAAAATAATCACGTCTTCTCAATTTATCAAAAAGGTCATAAAAGATTGGAGAGGGTTAATAGACCTGATCTTATTAAGATATCCGATTTTAATATTGAGTCTTTTAAATCCTTCAAGAAGTTTCTTAAATATATCCTAAAAGAAAGGAAAGTGGTTTTTAAATTTTTCTCCTTTCATAGATATCCATAATTTTTTTCATCATTTTTCATCATTTTTCATCGTTTTCTCCAACTTCCTAATACTTATAGTTGGTAAAGAGGTAAATATTATAATACAGTATCACGAGAGTGGTTGAAAAACTATTATCACATTCCACAATTTTTATTAAAAACAGAATATCTGAGGGTAAGGGTATTTCTATTATATAAACTAAAGTTATGATGAAAGAATTAGGGGTAATGATTAGGAAAATTAATATAACTGGTAGAAAAAAAATAACCAGTCCATCTATAGAAGAATTAATCAAACAGGTGAAAACCCTACATAGAAAAATCAAGAAAAATGATCACATCACTACTTATTATTCAATAGAGAGTGATACCAACAAAGGAAAATATCACACTCACCTTTTGATAAGGTACAATGATGAAAAGAACCTTTACGAACAGTTATCCAGATTTATAGGTGGAAACACTTGGGAAGAAAGAGTTAATGGACTAGACCCTATTAAATCGTGTAAGGGAAAATACGGAGAGGTTGACACTCATTTTATTTATAATGAGACTGGATTCTTAAATTATATGGAAAAGAAAAGTATTATGGAAACACCTTTAACCTGAGAAATGATGGAATTAAACAGATATGAAAATGTAAAAGGAGTAATAAGGATAATAGATTTAAAAATCTTTAATATCCTGAAAACCAAAAATATGAATACCAAAGAATTATCTAGTCTTGTTGAGATAAGAAATATTTATTTAGAAGAATATGAAGGTTTAGTGAAAAGTATAGAAATCAGTGAAACATTTAATAGAAAAAATGGATATGAAAGATAATAAAAGAATAACTAAACAAGATTTGGAACGTATGTACGGGGTTGACAGAACCACCATAGAGGTATGGAGAAAGAGATATAATCTCCCGATAATAGAAGTATCAACTCATTCAAAATACATCAGGAGAGAGGATTTAATTGAGTGGGAGAATTCAATGATTAAAGAAAATAAATTACCTGATATTTTTAATGGTTAATTTTCAGTAATAAATCAAAATAGACGGTAACTTAAATACTGATATATTATCTATAAAATCTTAAATCAATAACCATATCAATATTTACCACTTGGTTAATTGGTTCAGGAGAAAAGTAATGTTTAACGATATGAAGACTCTCTAAACTGGTTCATTAAACTAGGATTTGAAATAAACATTTGAATTATTCTATCCTTGAATTCTTTCTTCTCAAACATTTCATAAAGGTGAGTACTATCATCCAGGGTTTTAATGTTTTTCTTTTCGTATATCTGTTTGATTTTATCCCTTTTATTTGAATCAGTATTCTTTGAAAGAATTACCTGTCCAAACTCTTCATCGTGAACCATGTTTGTGAGAAGTTTTTTCGTTCCCTCTTTAGTTCCTTCAGGAAGTTTACCATAGAAGTCGTTTATCTCATTAATTATTTCTGAAAGTAAATTAAATTCTTCCTCATCCTTTCCTCCTCCAGTCCCATAAGTGTGAGGATCAAATAAAGTATCATCTTCTTCCAATGAGATATTCATTTTACCCTTAACATCAATTTTCAATGTTTCTAAATCTACAAGATTGGAGACATCTAACTTTTCGATATTTTCTACTGGAAATTTCTTTCTTAAATATTCTAAGAAAACATAGTGTTTTTCAAGTTCAATGTTGTCAAACTGGTTTATCATTGATACATAACCATATACCTTACAATAATTCGATATTTGAGAACGGGATTCATCTTTCTGTTCCTGTGGAAGTTCCTTCCACCTTTCAATAACTCGGTTTAATATAGGTTGTAAAATACCATCATCACTTTTTCTTTTATCATCAAAGAATAAAGTATTCCAGTCATTAACTTCTTGTGGAGTAAAAATCCCGTAATTTCTTATAGTATCAAGTATATCATAAACGAGGTTTGGGTCTGTACTTTCAGATAAAATAGTAGTTTGATAAAAATTCTGAAAGGATTCTTGAATGGTTTCAACTTTATTCACAAAGTCTAAAATAAAGGTGTCTTTTTTTCCCTTAATTTTTCTGTTCAACCTTGACAAAGTTTGGACACACTGAACTCCATTAATAGATTTATCCACGAACATTGAATGAAGAAGGGGTTCGTCAAATCCAGTTTGAAATTTGTTACAAACGATTAGAACCCTATATAACGGGTTTTTAAAACCCTTTGGAATATCATTACCCTCAAACCCGTTCTCCCTGTTTAATCCACTCTCAGTAACCTTATTCCCGTTGAAGAGGGTTTCTCCACTGAAACCAACAATACATTTAATTTTATCTTGTAAACTTTTTTCCATTAACTGTTTATTCATCTCCATGAAATACTTAACAGTATCATTTACGGAACGAACTATTACCATTCCCTTACCTCTTCCATCAATCGATTTTACAGTAGTATTCAAAAGATGTTCTAAAATAATACTCACTTTACGTGAAATTACTTCATCACTGGAATCAACCCATTTAATTATCTCTTTTTTACCTCTACTTTCGGGTAATTCAACATCTTCTCCCTTTCCCCTTAATTTAAACCACCTATTTACAGGAGTAAAGGACTTCAATACGTCCAATGTGAAACCCTCCCCAATAGATTGTCTCATAGTATAGGTGTGAAAAGGTCTCTTTTCAGTTGTACCCTCTTTTGGAGTACCAAAAATTTCTATTGTTTGTGGTTTAGGAGTACCTGTGAAACCAAAGAAGGAAATATGATTTTGTTTTTGACGAGATTTCATTTCAGACTGTATTTTCTGAATTTCCTCATTGATTTTATCATCATCAATCTCAACCTCATCTTCTAAATTTAAGGAAAGAGTTTTATTGAGGTTTTTAGTTCCTTTTCCCCCTTGGGATGAATGAACCTCATCCACTATTACCCCAAACCTCATTCCCTTCAGTTCTTTAATTCTTTCCACTACTACCCCAAACTTTTGGATGGTGGTAATGATAATATTTTTACCTGAAGATAATGATTTTCTTAACTGTTCAGAATTCTTATCTATTTGTTGTACTACTCCTTCAACTTTTTCCAAACTCTTCACGGTATCCTGAAGTTGTTTATCCAATACTTTTCTATCAGTAATAATAATAACCGAATCAAACATCCTTTCAGTTCCATTATCCTTGAAAAGATTGATTAACATAAAAGATAACCATCCTATTGAATAAGATTTTCCCGAACCTGTGGTATGTTGGATGAGGTAATTCGTTCCAACACCATCCTTCTGAACGGAATTCTTTAAGTCTCTAATAACTTCCCATTGGTGGTAACGTGGGAATATTAGTATAGGTTTTTTCTCAGGTACTACTTTTTGTTTTGTATCACTCCATTTATATTCCGATTCTTCAGTATACAAAACAAAGTTCTCAAGAATATCAAGTAAAGAAGTAGGAGTTAAAATCTCTTCCCATAGATAAGAAACCTTATATCCATTCTTATTTATTGGGTTTTCCAAACCTTTATTAAACGGTAAGAAGAAGGTGTCCTTTCCGTTTAGTTTGGTTGTCATTTCTACCCTATCATTATCCATACTGAAATGACAAATACATCTTTGAAACTGAAGTAGTGGTTCTCCTTGTGGATTTCTATCAAATTTGTACTGGGTATTAGAATCGTAAATGGTTTGTCCTGTCAATTGATTTTTTAATTCAATAGTAAGAATGGGTATTCCATTAATAAAAAGAACAATATCAATCGATTTCTCAGAATTTGGAGAGTAATGAAGTTGACGGACAAAAAGAAATCGATTTTTGAGGTATTTATCTTCCCGGTACCTTTGATTTAAGTTACTGGAAGGTTGGAAGTAAACCGTTTTTAAATTACCACCTTGAATCTCATTAAACCCCTTCCTCAAAACTTGAATTAACCCCTTTTTTTCAATTTCATTAGATAAACGTTTTATTACTCTACTATCTGTATTATCTCCGTATTTTTTATAGAGTTTATCATAGGTGTCTTTTTGAGTTTCCTTTAGAAACTGAATGTATTCCTCTCCAATTATACATTTTTCCCTATCGTACCAACTATCAGTTGATTTGTGAACTCTGGATTTGTATTGTAATCCATCATCTACCAAAGAGGTTAAATAGTTTTCAATATACTCCTCATATCTCTTTTCTGTCGGTACTTTTCCCATAACTAATCTGTTACTTTGATTTTTCCAGTCACCACCTCAGAGATAAGGGATTGACGATATTCCTTTAGGTGTTCTATTCTCTTTTTTTCTATGGAAATATTGGAATCAATGAGGTTGGTTTTCTTATCCAAGAATTCAACAATTTCTTGTTGTTCTATAGGGGGTGGTAAGACCATTTCAAAATCACCCATATTAGACAATCCCAAAAAGGGAAAAGTAGAACCATGTCCCAAAATTAAATCAACACCACACCTAAAGATATTAGATAAAGAAATATAGAACATAAACTTCGAAGAAAGACCGTTTTTACCTCTCATGTATGTTACTTGGGGATTTATTACGAAGTATGGATATTCCATATCATAATTGTTTACATAAACGACTTTTCCAATAGAACCACCACGATTTACGAGTAACACATCATCATTATATGAAAACCCAATTCTAAATTCCTCACATCTTTTTAAGGGTAACCTATCACAATTACTCCAAAGAACAGATTCATTTTGAATATCTTTTGGTTTTATAAAAGGTACACCTGTTTCCATAAATTCCTTAGGAACTGGATGAAGTCCTCCATGATTTCCATCTTGGAATTCCAGTTTTTGTGTTGTGACTAAGGTGTGTAATCTTATCAATATCCAATGACTAGGTGTCTCCCCTATCCATTCCACTCCACTATCTTTAAATTCCACATAGGGGTTCAATCCTTTGGTAACAACTTCATTGATTAGGGTAGTTCTTTGTTCTTTTAAAAGGTCTATTTTCTTTTGGGTTTTCTCAATAAGAGAATCAATCAAAGAGATTTTTTTATCAAGGAAAGAAACAATTTGTTGTTGTTCTGGAAGGGGTGGTATAGGTAATTCAAAATTACGAAGAGTTGAAATCGAAACTCCCCCAATTAAACCAGTCAGTGATAATTTAAATTTATCCTGAAATTGAAAACTTTGAATTAAATAGTATTGAAACTTAGTATTTTCCTTGGAATAAAAACTACAAAGTTTATTGACAAAACACACGTCTCTGTCAAGGAAAACCATTTTTCTTCCAGAACTTCCTCCCTCTACACAAAGTAAAAAACTACCCTTAGGACTTACCTTTAAAGGATTATTGTTTTTTGGTATTCTTAATCCGTTATCATAGTTAACTGTTCTGAAATTAACATCTATATCTTTAGATGAAACATATGGTAAATCATCTGGATTTTCACTTTCATAAAATACTTTTTGTTCGTCATTTAAACTATTTCCAGTATATAATGAAGAAACATATTTAAACTTTGAACTACCCCAATGAGAAGGAATCTTCCCAATCCATTCTACTCCAGATTCCTTATATGAATTATAATTCTCCATCATCACTCCACAATTTGGTTTAATAACAGTTCAGATTCTTTTTCCAAATCCAATAAGTCTTGGGTAATTTCCTCTAAACCCCGTAAAGGTTTGTATTGATAGAAGTATTTGGTGAAGTTGATTTCATAACCAACAGAATTTTTATTCCTATCTATCCAGGAATTTGGTAGATGAGGTTTTACCTCTTTTTCGTAGTATTCTTGAATATCCTCTGAAAGAGGAATTCGTTCATTATCCCTTAATTTAGAGTTAGGTTTGGGTTGTCCTTTTTTATCTTTGACAACTTTACCATTCTTGATGGTAGGTTGTTCAACGGTTACTTTTGTATATCCAAAGAATTCATTATCAAATATTTTTGAATATTCATTTTCTTCAAAATTTGAATGTAATTTTACTATCTCCTCTCTCTGTTGGTCGGTGATAAACTTTCGTTTACTTCCTAATGACTTTTTCATTGGTTTGTAAAAAGAAGAACCGTCTATTAACTGAATTTTTCCTTTACGATGGGGTTTCTTTTCATTAGTAACTATCCATACGTAAGTAGATATTCCTGTATTAAAGAAAAGTTGGTCTGGTAAGGAAACCACACACTCCAACCAATCATTTTCAATTATCCATTTTCTAATTTCAGATTCACCACTCCCACTGTCACCGGTAAAGAGTGGAGAACCATTAAACACAACTCCAATACGGGAACCCTGAACTTCCATTTTGGAAATCATATGTTGTAAGAAGAGTAGTGAACCATCACTTACTCTTGGAGTTCCTACTGTAAACCTACCCCCGTATTCTTTAGATTCATTATTAATTCGTTTTTGTTCAGATTTCCAACTTACTCCAAAAGGTGGATTGGTAATCATATAATCAAACTTTCGGTTTCCATCTCCAAACTGGTCATTGGTTAATGTTGAACCCAATTTGATGTTATTAGGTTGTTCATCAGTAATTAAAAAGTCTGATTTACAAATAGAAAAGGTTTGAGGGTTCAATTCCTGTCCAAAAAGATTTACGTCAATTTTGGTTTGAACGTTTTCTTTTATCCAATCTTTTCCAAGAGTTAACATCCCTCCTGTACCACAACAGGGGTCATATATGGAGAGAATTTGATTGGGTTGGGATAATTTATTTTTATCGGGAGAAAACACGAGAGAAACGAGTAAACGAACAACGTCCCTCGGGGTGTAATGTTCTCCAGAAGTTTCGTTCGACATTTCAGAAAACTTTCTTAGAAGTTCCTCAAAAATTTGACCCATCGTATGGTTATCAACCAAATCGGGGTGAAGATCTACTTCTGTAAACTTCTCTACCAGGATAAAAAGTTTATCATTCGAATCTAATTTGTCTATATGTTTTTGTAGTCCGAAATGTTGAATAATATCCTGAACATTGGTAGAAAAACTACTCAGATAATCATAGAAATTTTCAGAGAGTTTACTTGGTTCATCCTTCAACCTATTTAAATCATATCGGGAATAGTTTGAGAATTTTAAATTCAGTTTGGAATTAATAATCTTAGAAGTATCATCAAATTTATCTTTGTACTCATGGTGTACCTTAATAATCTCATCTTTCTTATCCTCAAGAACACAATCCAATCTTCTCAGTACTACAAAAGGTAAAATTACATCTCCGTATTCGTGTTGTTTAAATAGTCCTCTTAAAACATCATCACATACATTCCAAATGAAGGAGGAAATATCACTATGGTTGGTCATTTTGGTTTTCGTATAATTTATTGAGAGTAAACTTAGTCAAAATTTTGTTAAAGGGTGGTATTAGTAACCGTTTAGGAGAAGTTTATATTTTACCTCCCCAATCATATCTTTCATCACCAATCTTTTTACACCATTTTAAAATAGTTCCAAGATTATGAGTTGATTTACCCTTTTCCAAAGGTTTCCAAGTATTATGAAATACGGTATATCTGACATATTGAGAGATAACAGTTTTCATTTCAGTTCTTACATCTTCCATATCATCCTCATTCCAATCTTCATCGGGATAAATTTCATTCAGGGTTTTTCTGATATTTTCTTCCTTACCCAAATAAAAGGTTTTAAAGACGGTTTTACTACTGTTTACAATTTGAGAATACCAAAGAACAACTGGTTTCAACTCCTCACCCTTGTAGGTCTCTTTCAATACTCCCATTTCGTTTTCCTTCACACTCTTTTCTCCATCTTTAATTTTCAGTGTCTTGGACTTCCTTACTCGTTTAGTAACAGAACAACTAAAAACAAAGTTTTCGTTGAGGTGACCAAGAGAATCAAATCTGTCTTTCATTTTCATCAACCAGTTGTTGGTACTTTCTATTCCTCCAATCTTCAACCTTTCTTTTGAGATTTTGTCTTTCAGTTTTAAAATCTGTTTTTCATAGTCCTCAATTAACAGTTCACTCTTTTTGATAAAAGTAGAATACCTCCTGTATTCCCGGTAGTTCACTCTGTCTTCCTCACTCATTTGATTAAATACCTCATCCGGTAAATAATCTATAAAGTATTTCCCTTTGTAAATGTCCTCACTCAAATACTTTTTTTCATTCATGATTTAAGTTTTTCTAAAAGTATAAAAAAAATAAATGGTGGTTATGGTGAAATGAATGTAAAGACACAACCACAACACCATCCGTATTTTAGTATAGAAATGAGAGAAGAAAAGAAAGTATTAAAATTGGTGATTAATGGTGGTTATGGTGGAAAATAAGTAAGAACACAACCACAACACTAACGGTATCTTTAGTATAGAAATGAGAGAGGAAAAGAAGTATTAGAAAAGATGTTTCGTGGTGGTTATGGGGAAAAGTAATTTGAGACACAACCACAACACGATCCGTATCTTTAGTATAGAAATGAGAGAGGAAAATAAAGTATTAAAAATGATATTGATGGTGGTTATGGTGAAAAAAAAACAATGACACAACCACAACACTATCGGTATCTTTAGTATAGAAATGATTGGGTTATTATCTCCCCCAGTCTAGAAGTGAGGTAAAAATTAAATTTAAACAAGATGAAAACAGAAATGACAAAAGAAAAGATGATTAAAAAAAGTGATGAAGAACTTTTGAAGAAAATTATCAAAGGAGTTAAAGAAAAACTTTACGAGGACAAACCTAAAGATTTGGAAAAAATATTATGGGAAAATGATTTTGTTTTTTCACAAGGTTTTTTTTCCGAACAACACCATATTAATTACGGTGATTTCACAGACGGAGTAGTTGATTATTTTAATAACAATATCAGTGACGATGAGTTTCACGATTTCTATTACGAATGGTCTTCACATGAACAAAAACAGTTAATAGAAACTGACGAAGAATTACAATCTATCGAAGATGAAGAAGACAGACAAGAAGTTTGTCAAGAATGGGTGGATATGGATGGATTTACTTTTGGTGGATTTCAAAACTATATCTACTATCTAATCAATGAAGTTACTGAAGAATTTACTGAAGAAAGAATAGAAAAACATTTAGAAATTCTGGAAGATAATAGTTTTGAGAGTAGTTGGGAATGGGTTAAAGATTATACTGGTGGTAAGACTAATTCTTCAATAGAGTTATTAGGAAGTAAATATTGTGAGTATAGTTATGATAAAATTGAATTTTATATCAGTACAAATTTTCAAAACGAAAAATTTGAAATAAACCCTTTCGGTAATGATGAGGATTCACCTAAGTTTTCCTTCGATAACTTTAAAGAGTTCTTTTTAAAACTCAAGGAATTGAAATTAGAACTCGATAAAAAAGATAATGAAATAATCAAGGAAAATGAGAGTAGTGAAAGGTATTAGGTCTTTTCCTTAAAATTAAGACTAAACAGTAGTAATTAAAATAAACTTATATAAAACAATGAAAAACTCAATGAACAATGTTAACATTCAAGGAATGGGAAACATACAAGATTTAAAAGAAATAATGAACGTGTACACCTCAAGTTTTACTGAGGGATTTATACAAATGTTAGAAAACTACAACACTCCATTACAGGAGTTTCACGAAGTAGAAAATACAATCAAACCAAAAGTTGTAAATAAACCAAAGTCAAAACCAAAAACTAAAAATAAAGGATTTGATAAGTTGAAAAACACTGTCCTAAAAAAACAGTTACAAAATTGTAATTCTGTTAGATATGATTCTAAAAAACACATAAAGGTTAAGGATTTGAATTACAAATCTATTTACGAACTGGATAAAAGAAGTTATAAGTTGTGGGAAAAATACTTTGAAAAAAATCAAGTGTATTTGAATGGTGATGTTACAACTTCAAAATTATCTCCAAAAATTCTATTTGATAAGTCTAAGTCTAATCTGTTAAGTAAGAAAGGAACTTTATCAGATAAATGAACTCTCAATATCCCCTCTTCAGATAAGAAAAAGAGGGGATATATTAAAGGAGGGAAGTTTGGAAAAGTAAAAGGATTCGATTTCTATATTTGGAAGAATGAGAAGTTAAAACCATTCCAAAGAAGAAAATTACTTGAAAAAAGTGATGTCTATATCTCCAATTTGATTGATGAGAAAGTTGGTATTGGTGGTAATCTTGATTCAGTATATAAAACCATTCAACATCTTGACCCCTCTCTTTCAGATATAGAACTAATAGAGATTTGGAATTCGATATATGATAAACATGGGTGTAGAATTCCTGTTTTCAGAGAAAAGTGGAATAGGGAATTTTTAAAGGATGAGGTAATTGTTCCGGATGAGGTTAATCAAACTATAAATTCCCTGGAGTTACCTGATATTCTCAAAAGGAAAAAAGGTTTTGTGGTCAAGAATTTAGGATGGTAGTTTAGAGTAATTACTAAGGTCACTATCCTAAATCTTGACTCAAATTGTTTCCTTCTGGACATTTTAGGGTACACCTAATCAGTTATAATATTAATGTAAGACGAGGGAAGGTTCTCTACCTCTTTAAAAGGGAATCGAGATGAAATTTTAAAAATTATGAGTAAAACAATTCAAAAAGAGGTGATGGTGAATAATAGTAACCAACCTCAAAATTCAAAACTTAATTCAAAGGAAATAAACTCCCTAATGATTCTTCTTGAATACTATTATAATGATGAATTAGAATGGTATAATGAATATTTAGAGGAACTGGGTAGACCACCGGAAAACTCAATATTCCTTCATTGGAGAGTTATTTTATCGTATTTGTTAGAAAATGGTTTGTTTTCACCAGATTACTTATATGAGTGAACTATGTTTCCTAACCTTAACAACAGTTTTGGGAGACACTCCCAATCTACCAGAAATATCCCTAACAGATTTTCCCTTTTCTAAAAGAGAAATGATCTGTTTAGATTTGGGTTTAGAGAGAAAGGTTTGAATGTTCTCATTCGAACCAACTTTCCTACCCAATTTACCTCCATTTATAACATACATCTTCCTACCCATTTCGGTACGTTCCAAAATTTGTTCTCTTTCCAATTCATAAAGAGAACTCATAACGGAAGTAATTAAGTTCCAAATAGGATTTTTCTTCCCATTTACTTGTGATTGAAGATTTCCCATTCCTCGTACAACCACATTTACCCCTCTTTCTTCCAACCAGTGTAAAGTGGAAATTACATCAATGGTATTTCTTCCTAGACGAGAAAGTTCTTCAACTACTAGTTCTTGAACCTTACCTTCTTTAATTAATTCGGATAATTGATTTCCTTTCTCTCTTTCATTGAATGGAACTTTTCCACTTACCCCTTTATCAAAAAGGACTAAATCATAATTGTCCTTATCTAATTTAAATCTTTCTCCATCTTGGTTTACGGTAGAAGTACGGTTGTATTTAATCCTCATGGTGTTTCCCTTTAATATTGAGTATTAAATTACGTGAATTCCTTGAGATCCACAAGTCTAATAGACTGTTTTTCAGTCTATTGGGTGTGGTACTTTTTATTACGAATTAAAGGGTATCATAAAAACGTACGTAGTTTCTTGTAAACGTGGAAATATCTTTTCACCTCAACCTAATATAAGTGGTTTTCATATCGAGGTTAATTTTTTACCTCATTTCAAAATTCTACACTAATTTGGATATTTCTCAAAATATATTTTTTCGGGTCAACCCTTTTTCAAAAAGACATTTTATATCTTCGTTAGTAAGAAAAATGACCTAACATTATTTCACAATATGAAAAACGAAAAGATTGGACTTTTGTATAGAGTATCCTCCAAACCACAGGAGTCGGACGGGGGTGGTTTAGATTTACAAAAAAGTTTAGGTAAAAAGATTTCAGATAAACTAGGTTTAGAAGGAGTTGAATTCAACGAAGGAGTTCAAAGTTCCTTCAAGGTTGAAATTAATCAAAGACCAAAGTTGGTTGAGTTATTGGATGAAATTCAAAAAACTAATGGTATACGAAAGGTTTGGGTTTTCAATACAGATAGACTGGGTAGATACTCTAATTCGTGGTATTCCATTCTAAAAGTTTTTATTGATTATGGAGTGGAGATTTATATTGGAGAGGATATTAAACCTTATGATTTATCTAGTTCAGTAGACAAACTTACAATTAGTGTTTTGTCACTCATATCTCAATATGATAATGAGTTGAGAAGAATGAGGTCAATTTTGGGTAAGAGGAATTCCTTGAAGAATGGAAACACTTGGGTGGGGGGTACAGTTCCTTTTGGTTTTTTGGTTGAAGGAAAGATGTTGGTTATCAATCCAGTGGAATCTCAATATGTAAAAAAGATGTTTGAGATGTACAACAAAGGGAAGTCCACAATGAATATTAAAGTTTATCTGGATGAACAAACGGAAATAAAACCAAGAAGAAGTTTAAAAGGTTGGAATGTAGGGACTGTTCTATCAATGTTAAGAAAGGAAATATATAAAGGAATTCAAGTATGGGAATGGAAGGAGAAACTACCAAATGGAGAAGTGGAAATTGTTGATTCTTATGAAGTTAAACATCCTCAAATAATTAAGGAAAAATTATGGAATTCAGTTCAAGATAAGATTGATGATGAATATCCTGTTCACTTTGATGGGAAAAGTAGAAAATCGTTATTGAAAGGTTTATTGGTCTGTCCGAAGTGTAACCTAAAACTGGGTCATCGTTTTAAGAAAAATAATCATTATTATGGTAGATGTAATGAAACAAATTGGAGAAGGGTAGGTGAAAAGATTAATATTAAATCCTGTCCAATCAAGAAAAGTCCAAGAATGGAAGAACTTGATAAAAAAGTATTCGATACTGTTCTAAATGTAATCAAAGATTCTTCAAGAATCAGAGAGGAACATAAATTAAAGAACCTCAACCCCAAGTTTGAAAATGAAAAGAAGATAAAAGTTCAAAAGGAAACTTTAGAAAGAAAGATTAGATCTAAAAAACTTGAGATTGAAAAAGTAGAGGAACAAGAGGTTCAAGTTGATTTTGACGTTAGATTAGGTAAAATCTCGGAGAGTAAAGGAGAAAAGTTGACACAAAAATTCAGTGAACATATTAATATTCTCAACCAAGAATTACACAATCTAAAGAATAAACTTTTACCTTTGTCAAATTCTGAGGGTTGGGTAAACTGGATTGAAAGGATGAATAATGAACTTGAAAAGGTTCAGAATTATTCTTTAGAAAAGAAAAGAGAATTTTTAAAAGATGTTTTAAATGAAATTCAAATCCACTATATAGAATCAACTCAATCTCATAGAATAAAAATTGAATTTTTATTACCTCTTGTAGGGGACTCTATACTTTATGGTGTAGAAAAAGATAATTGGGGATTTAAAACTTATGAACTAAATGATGGTTCAAAGGGGTATGAAACTGAACTGGATTCTTTTGTACCTAACATTTCAAAGAATCAAACTTACAAGAATAAATTATTAAATAGAATATTTGAGTTAAAGGAAAAACAAGGATTATCATTAGATAAAATATCTGAAATATTAAACTCAGAGGGTTTAAAACCATTAAATAAAGGGGAATGGTACAAAAGTAGGTTGTCTTCTTTCTATAGTTACAATCGTATGTACCTCCCAAAGTAGATGGGGGTAAGAAAAACGAACCTTACGGATTTAGTCTTTACCGTAGAATAATTTTTTTGTGTTAATCTCCAATAGCCCTTTTAGCTTAATGCAATGGGTTATTGGAGATTGTTTTTAAAAACAGGTTATAAGGCTTCTTTTAATCGAATTGATGCCGATATTTTTCCTGCTTGTATTTCAAGAAAATATAAGTCGAAAAAGTTGTCCAAGAGCCTGTAGAAATTTATCAGGAAAAAACTATCTTTGCAGCCTGAAATAAAATTTTGATGAATTCTGATTTTATAAGTATTTGTCGAACAGAATTATAACAATTATTATATTAAACATTAAAGTAATAGATAATGTCTAAAATCACAGGTAAGGTTGCGCAAATTATTGGTCCTGTAGTGGATGTAGCTTTTAATTCAGAAAATTCTGGATTACCAAAAATTTACGATTCTCTTGAAATCACCAGAAAGGATGGAACCATCCTAGTTCTGGAAGTTCAATCTCACGTAGGTGAGAACACTGTAAGAACCGTTTCTATGGATTCTACAGATGGATTAAGCAGGGGAGTAGAAGTGGTAGCCACCGGCGCACCAATTCAAATGCCTATTGGAAAAGATGTGTATGGCCGATTGTTCAATGTGATTGGAGATGCCATTGATGGAATGGAGAACTTGCCAAAAGCAGGTGAACATGGATTGCCAATTCACCGTGATGCACCAAGATTTGAAGATTTATCTGTTTCCACAGAAGTTTTATTCACCGGGATAAAGGTTATAGATCTTATTGAACCTTATGCAAAAGGTGGTAAAATTGGATTGTTTGGAGGAGCTGGTGTTGGAAAAACAGTACTTATTCAGGAATTGATCAATAACATTGCAAAAGGACATGGTGGACTTTCGGTTTTTGCCGGAGTTGGTGAGAGAACACGAGAAGGGAATGACCTTTTAAGAGAAATGCTTGAATCTGGAATTATAAAATACGGAGACGAATTTATGCATTCTATGGAAGAAGGTGGATGGGATCTTACTAAAGTGGATAAAGCTGCTTTAAAAGAATCTAAAGCAACGTTTGTTTTCGGACAAATGAACGAGCCACCGGGAGCACGTGCACGTGTTGCGCTTTCCGGACTTACTATAGCGGAATTTTTTCGTGATGGAGCAGGGGAAGGACAAGGAAAAGATGTACTTTTCTTCGTAGATAATATTTTCCGTTTCACACAGGCAGGGTCAGAAGTTTCTGCACTTTTAGGAAGGATGCCTTCTGCCGTTGGTTACCAACCAACCTTAGCTACAGAAATGGGAGCTATGCAGGAACGTATTACTTCTACCAAAAACGGTTCTATTACATCGGTTCAGGCGGTTTATGTGCCTGCAGATGATTTAACCGATCCGGCGCCGGCAACAACATTTGCCCACCTGGATGCTACTACAGTACTTTCACGTAAAATTGCCGAGCTTGGTATTTATCCTGCGGTAGATCCATTGGATTCTACTTCAAGAATTCTTACTGCCGAGATCCTTGGATCAGAACATTATAATTGTGCACAACGTGTAAAGGAATTGTTACAACGTTACAAGGAACTTCAGGATATTATCGCGATTCTTGGTATGGAAGAACTTTCCGAAGAAGATAAACTTGCCGTATCCCGTGCAAGACGTGTTCAACGTTTCTTATCTCAGCCATTCCACGTGGCAGAACAGTTTACAGGTTTAAAGGGAGTTTTGGTTGATATTAAAGAAACTATCAAAGGTTTCAATATGATCATGGATGGAAAATTAGATCACCTTCCGGAAGCCGCTTTTAACCTTAAGGGTAGTATTGAAGATGCTATCGAGGCTGGAGAAAAAATGTTGGCAGAATCATAAATAGTATTGAGACTTGAGTAATTGGTATCGAGGCTTTCAATTCTTTACTAACTACTCAATTCTCAATTCTCAATACTAAAAAAATATGTATTTAGAAATAGTTACTCCGGAAGCGGTTGTATTTGGTGCTGAAGTAGAAGCGGTTAAAGTTCCCGGAATCGATGGGGAATTTCAAATGCTGAATCATCATGCTCCTATTGTTTCTCTTTTAGCAGAAGGGGAAGTTAAGATCAACCTTGATGCAGATCAGGACGGACTAAAAAAACTTTCTTCGGAATTTAGAAAAGAAGGAAACAATGTTTTCTATTTGATTAAGGGTGGAGTCCTTGAAATGAAAGATAATAAAGCCATTATACTGGCAGATTAAATTCTGATCCATTTAAAATTTATAAAAAAGCCTGCCGGTGTTTCAAACACTGGCAGGCTTTTTTTATTCCTTCACATACTCTAAAATATCTCCCGGTTGGCAATCCAATACTTCACAAATAGCTTCCAGGGTAGAAAATCTCACTGCTTTGGCTTTTCCTGTTTTAAGGATTGAAAGGTTGGCGGTTGTGATGTTGACCGCCTCTGCCAGCTCATTGCTTTTCATATTGCGCTTCTCCAGCATCTGGTCTAAATTTACTTTTATCGACATTTTAAACTGTTAGATCGTTTTCTTCTTTTAGGCCTTTCGCTTTCCTAAAAACATAGCTAAGATAAATGAAGAACAATCCCATACAAATAGCCATTAATTTGGAATCGAAAGAAAAGATATGAATACCAACCACTTCACTTTTTCCAAAAATCATGTTAGAGAATATATTGAATACGGATTTAATAATTACCAAAAGAACTATTAATTGACCCAAAAGCTTCAGGCTTGAAATTTGAAATTCAGTAAATAGAGGAGATTTAAATAACGAGCTCACCAATTTTTTGAAAACATATAAGCTATAAATAAAACCAATATCTAAAACTATAGATGTGATTATTAGTGCAATTTTCGGTAATTCCCACTTAAAATTCGGGACTAATAATGAATCAGCCAAAATTTTAGATTCAGGAAAAATTGGAATAAAAAGAATTCCAATAATATTTAATCCAATGGTCATTAAAACAATAATAAATATGAAATTTAGGAACCATTTTAATGGTTGAAGAGGTGTATCGGTTGTTTTCATGGGATATTTAAAATTAAACTGTTAGTTCGTTTTCTTCCATCAGATTGTTTCCCTCTTTAAAAATCTCAGCGAGAATATAAGCTATCAACGCAACCAATAAAATATTAAAAGGAATAGTAAATGAACTGATTGCGTAATTACCAAATTCCCAATAACTGAAAAAAGAAAGTCCGCCCATCAATAAAAAATAATTACCAATCTTTTTAAAGGCTTGTACATTGGTTTGATGAAAAGTTTCAAGCTTTCTCACAGATTTCAGAACCTTTCCGAATTGATTTATTGAGAGAAAAAGGAAAATAAGAATAGCTGTATATTTTAAGTAATTAAAATATAACGAAACAGTATTCCAACCAGATAGTTTCTGTTTCTCATCAATAAGGGGTTTTTCACCTACAAATGATTCTGTTTCAATCAGTATCAATGAATCATTACCCGGTTTCTCAAAATTCCATTCATCATAGAAGTTTCTATCAAATTGGAAATGAAGGAAAACTATTGTTATTATGATTACCGAGGCTCCAAGGGATAATTTAAAGAATTGACAAAAGAAGTTTGCGATGTTCAAAAGATAATTTCTATTCATAATGCTTTTATTGTTTATCGATAACAAATGTATTTAAAACTATCGATAAACAATAATTCTATTTACTTATTATTTTGTTTAAATCTGCATATTTAACTCTTGGGGTGACAATTAATTTATAATTTTCTTAATGAAATCGGTTTGGATTTTATTCTATATTAGTTGTTTAAAATAGGTTCAGCTATGATACACCCGGATACAGAAATTCAGTTTATTAGTGATGAGATTGGCTATGGGGTTGTAGCCACCAAATTTATTCCAAAAGGCACTATTACCTGGGTTCAGGATGAACTGGATCAGATTTTCACCCAGGAGGAAGTCGATAAAATGAAGCCGTTATCACAGCAAATGATCGATAAATATACCTTTAGGAATAACAAGGGAAATTATGTGATGTGCTGGGATCTCTCAAAATATGTGAACCACAGTTTTAAATCCAATTGTCTTTCTACCGCGTATGATTTTGAGATCGCAGTTCGGGACATTCATCCCGGGGAAGAACTTACAGATGATTATGGTTACCTTAATGTCACGGAGGCTTTTCATGCTAAAGATGAAGGTACTGCCCGCACCAAGGTATTTCCGGATGATCTGCTTAATTTCCATAAGGATTGGGATTCAAAACTTGAGGAAGCATTTGAAAATCTTAATAGTGTTAAGCAACCTCTAAAAGCACTAATTCCCACTGAAATAATGAATAAAATTGAATCTGTTCTGTTGGGAAAAAAACCTATGGATTCAATTTTGAATTTATATTTTAGTCAGGCGACACCCTGAAATCACTTCTTATTTATTTTTATTGGCTAAAGTTTAGCTATAGATTATATAGCGCTTATTTTTGCTAAAAAAATTGCAAGTCTTGAAAACGCCGGTTTATATAACTTCAATCGCTTCGGTCTCTCCCCTTGGAAAAACTTCTGAAGAAATTTGGGAACAGTATAAAAGCCCAAAACATTTGATTTCCAGTCATGATTTTAATGGAATGCCTGATTTTGCGACTTTTCTTCCGAAGAAACTTAAAGAAGAAATAGAAGAATTTAGAGATTCAAAACCTCATTTTAAGAATTTGGATAAATCCGTTTTGTTCGCGGTTTTTGCCTCCAGAGAGGCGGTAAAAAGAAGCGGATGGGGAATAGGAGGCAATATTGGAATTAACATTGGTAGTTCCCGCGGTGCCACTCAACTGTTCGAAAAATACCATGCGTCCTTTTTAAATTCAGGAAAAGCTGAAATCCTGGCCTCTCCGTCTACAACACTTGGTAATATTTCCTCCTGGGTAGCTCAGGATTTGCAAAGTTCTGGCCCTGAAATTTCGCATAGCGTAACCTGTTCAACAGGTTTGCATGCGGTTCTAAACGGGATTGCCTGGTTACAGGCCGGAATGGCGGATAAATTTCTTGTGGGTGGAAGTGAAGCGGCTTTAACCCCTTTTACCATCGGGCAAATGAAAGCGATGAAGATCTATGCTTCCCAGGATCTTGATTTTCCCTGTCGTGCGTTGGATATGGGAAAAACGAGAAATTCCATGATCCTGGGAGAAGCTGCAGGAGTGCTTTGTATGGAAAATAATCCTGAAAAAAGTATCGCTAAGATCAGCGGAATTGGATATGCCACTGAAAAATTAAAACATTCCGTATCCATTTCGGCGAATGCTGAATGTTTTCAGAAATCCATGAAAATGGCTATTGGCACTATTCCTTTAGATGAAATTGATGCCGTGGTACTGCACGCTCCTGGAACACAAAAAGGCGATAAAGCCGAGGTAAATGCTATTCGGGAAGTATTTGGAGAACGTCATCCCGCACTTACCTCCAATAAATGGAAGATTGGCCATACCTTTGGAGCTTCGGGGATTTTGAGCCTGGAACTGGCAATTTTGATGTTACAGCATCAGGAATTTATCCCTGTTCCTTTTTCAGAGTTTCAGAAAGCACCAACCCAGCTAAGAAATATACTCGTAAATGCAGTAGGTTTTGGCGGAAATGCGGTCTCGGTTTTAGTGAGTAAATCATAAACATATTGTTTAAACAGCTGTTAAGGTTTGAAAACCTTCCTTCAGAATAATAAAAATCTATTTTAATAGCATTCAGAAAAGCGGAGTTTTCGTTATTTTTGGATTCAAATCATACTTCATGACTATAAAACACAACTGGACAAAGGAAGAAATCCTGGAAATTTACAACAAACCATTTATGGAGCTACTTTATGAAGCAGCTACCGTTCACAGGGAAAATCACGATCCGAACACAGTACAGGTTTCTACGTTGCTGTCCATAAAAACTGGCGGTTGTCCGGAAGATTGCGGTTATTGCCCACAGGCGGCACGTTACCACACCGATATTGAAGGAAATGACCTTATGAGCGTCAACCAGGTAAAAGCCCAGGCATTGCGCGCTAAAGCATCTGGAAGTTCCAGGGTTTGTATGGGTGCGGCCTGGAGAAATGTAAAGGATGGAGCCGAATTTGATTCGGTTTTGGAAATGGTGAGAACCATCAATAAACTGGAAATGGAAGTTTGTTGCACCCTTGGAATGATTACCGAAAATCAGGCGCAGCGTCTTGCGGAAGCCGGATTGTATGCCTATAATCATAATCTGGATTCTTCTGAAGAATATTACAAAGAAGTGATATCTACACGTGGATATCAGGACAGGCTTGATACCATTGGGAATGTAAGAAAAACCAATGTTACTGTTTGTAGCGGAGGAATAATAGGAATGGGTGAAAGTATAAGCGACCGTGCGGGAATGCTGGTGGCCTTGTCTACTTTAAATCCGCAACCGGAATCTGTGCCAATCAACGCATTGGTTCCGGTAGAAGGAACTCCTATGGAAGAGCAGGAACCGGTTTCCATTTGGGAAATGGTTAGAATGGTTGCAACTTCCAGGATTGTAATGCCTGAAACCCAGGTGCGGTTATCTGCCGGAAGAACTCAAATGAGCCGGGAAGGCCAGGCAATGTGCTTTTTTGCCGGTGCAAATTCCATCTTTGCAGGAGATAAATTATTGACCACTCCAAATCCTGATGTTAGTGAGGATATGGAAATGTTTAAGGCCCTGGGACTAAACCCACAGAAGGCTTTTGAGAAAAAATCTCAGCCGGAAAGCATTTCTGCTGAAGAATCTAAATATCAGAATTTGGGGGAAAAACCAAAATGGTCAAGACCGGGACATAAGATAGAAAAAAATCTTCAGGCCCAGGAAAAAGCCAAGTCCAAGGCTTAATCTTTAATAGAATTCAATATGAAGCTCAATCTGCAGGATATTCCGCGGGTAAAAGGAATTTCAAAAAAAGACTTTTTGAAAGACTATTTTATTCCGCAGCGTCCGGTAGTATTTGAAGATCTTAGTGCCGACTGGCCTGCAACCAAAAAATGGGATTTTGATTATTTTGAGGAAAAGGCTGGTGATATTGTAGTTCCGCTTTATGACAGTAAACCTGCCACGGGAAAACAAAAAAGTCATGGGCCGGCACGGAGGATCAAAATGCGGGAATATATTGAGATACTTAAAGCCGGGCCAACAGATCTCAGGATGTTTTTCTTTAACCTTCTTCAAAATGTTCCTGAACTGATAAAGGACTTTAAATATCCCGATCTGGGAGTTAAATTCTTTAAAAAACTGCCTGTTTTGTTTGTAGGTGGTGAAGGAGGGAAAGTGGTCATGCATTACGATATGGATCTCGCCAATAACTTTCATTTTAACTTCGCCGGTGAAAAGCGGGTAATCTTGTTTCCGCCTGAGGAAACAAAATTCCTTTATAAGGTTCCATATTCCATCGTGAGCATGGAAATAATAGACATGGACAATCCCGATTTTGAGAAGTATCCTGCGCTGGCAAAAGCCAAAGGGTATGAAGTTCGGTTAAAACATGGGGAAGCATTGTTTATACCCAGTAAATGGTGGCATTTTATTAAATATGAAAGACCGTGTTTATCATTAACTTTGAGGTCATTACCAACTTCTCCCAAAAAAATTCTGGAGGTTTTGAGCAATGTGATTTTGGTTCGGAATTTTGATAATCTTATGCGAAGGCTGAAAGGACAGCGATGGATAGATTATAAGAATGAATGCGCGATAAAAAATACGCATAAAAATGCGGGAATTGAATGATGAAAGAAGGAATGCAATTAACTGAAATACCAAGGGTTTCCAAGATAACCAGGGAAGATTTTATCAAAAATTATGTACGGAAACAAAAGCCTGTTGTAATTGAACATTTAATAGATGACTGGTCCGCATATGAAAAATGGGACCTTGATTATATCAAGGACATCGCCGGAGAGAAAACGGTTCCTCTTTATGACGACAGGCCTATAAGTGCAAAGTTGAAATTTAATGAGGCCCATTTAAAAATGAAAATGGCAGATTATATAGATTTGCTTCAAACCAAGCCTACAAATTATCGTATTTTTTTATATCATTTGCTCAAGGAAGTTCCTGCGCTTCAAAAGGATTTTAAGTTCCCTGATCTCGGATTACGGTTTTTAAAGCAACTTCCAACCTTGTTTTTTGGAGGTGAGAATTCAAAGGTTTTTATGCATTATGATATAGACTACGCAAATATTTTGCATTTTCATTTTCACGGAAAAAAACAATGTATTTTATTTCCTCCTTCAGAAAGTAAATTCCTTTATAAAGTACCCCATGCACTAATCACCAGAGAAGATATTGACTTTACAAATCCCGATTTTCATAAGTTTCCGGCATTAAAAAAAGCTCAGGGATATGTAACCAATCTTAGCCATGGAGAAACCTTATATATGCCGGAGGGCTACTGGCACCAAATGACGTATCTAACGCCCGGATTTTCAATGAGTTTAAGGGCGACATCCAGAAATATCACCAATTTCTCAAAAGCAGTTTATAATCTTGGTTTTATGCGGTATTTCGATAATTACATGCGTAAGTTAAGAGGGCAGAAATGGATAGATTATAAAAATGAGCAGGCCATTGTGAATACCCATAAAAAGAATAATATTTAAAACTTGAAGTCTTCTGTAACCTGAAGAATCAACGGTATTTCAAATCCTCTTTGTTGGAGGTAATTTATTAGTTTTTGCTTCTTTTTATAAGAATTGGACTCGTTGATTAACTTCAGTTTTTTCTCGGCAACTTCTTCAAGGGTAGTAATATATTCAGAATCATCAATCTCGGTAAAAGCTGTTTTTATAAGAGGCGCAGAGATCTCCCGCTTTTTCAATTCCTGCTTTATCTTTATCCTTCCCCACTTTTTAATTCTGAATTTTCCCCGAACAAAACTGCGGGCAAAACGTTCCTCATTTAAGAAATTTTCCTGCATAAGCTTGATGGTGATCTGTTCGCAGGCTTGTGGGATCATACGCATTTCCCTTAATTTTTCTTCTACCTCTTTTTGAGATCTGTCTCTGTAAGCACAAAACTGCATCAGCTTTATTGTGGCTTCTTTTACGGTGTAGGATTTTTGTGATGGGTCTGATTTCATATAATTCAAAGATAATTTAAAGAATTTAGTAGGCTAAACTTTGCTGCAGAAAACGAGGTTTTAAAAGAGAAAGGATCAATTTTAATAAACAATTTTGCAATAAATTTTTCCTATATTACTGCTCAATATTATCAAATAATTTCTTTTATGATATCGAAAACACAAATTCTGTTATTGTTTTTTTGTGGTGTTTTGGGCCTTTCAACTATTGAGGCAACAGCACAGGGCACCAGATTGTTAAGGCAACCCACCATAAGCGATAAGCATATTGCTTTTGTTTATGCAAATGATCTCTGGGTCGTAGACAAAAGTCAGGGGGAGGTAACACTTGGAAATGCCCGTCGTCTCACTTCCAATGAAGGAGCTGAAACCAATCCTCATTTTTCTCCCGATGGCAAATGGATCGCTTTTACCGGGCAATATGATGGAAATGTAGATGTTTATATGATGCCTGCTGAAGGGGGACAACCAAAAAGGCTTACCTGGCATCCGGGAGCCGATGAAGTTACAGGTTGGACTCCTGATGGGAAGTCGGTTTTATTTTCTTCCGGAAGGGAAGGACATCCTACCGCCGTTTCAAAACTGTATACCATCTCAACCGAAGGTGGTATGCCTGTGGCTTTAAAAGTTCCAAGGGCTGCCAAAGGAGAATTGTCTCAAGACGGTAAATATCTTGCCTATACCCCTATTTCTTTCTGGGATCCTGAATGGCGTAACTATCGCGGCGGACAGGCGCAGCCAATATGGATCCTGAATATGGAGGATTATTCCCTCAGGCAAACATTGAGAACCGATAATGAGCGACATACCGATCCTGTTTGGCTTAACGGAAAAATCTATTTTCTTTCTGAAAGGGATTATGCAAATAATATCTGGTCTTATGATCCTTCTTCTGAAAATCTGGAACAGTTAACTTTTCACAAACAATTTGACGCCAAAACCCTTGATGCCGGTGGGGGAATGATCGTTTATGAACAGGGAGGGTATTTGCATTTGCTCGATCCTTCTAATGGAAATAGTGAACAACTGGAGATCAATGTACAGGGAGATTTTAACTGGGCCCGTCCAAGGTGGGAAGATGTTTCGGCTAACCGGCTTTCAAATGCATCTTTGAGCCCCACGGGACAACGTGCATTATTTGAATACAGGGGAGAGATCTTTACGGTTTCAAAAGAAGAAGGCAACTGGAGAAACATCACCAACTCATCCGGAGCGGCAGATCGTTTTCCTGTATGGTCTCCTGATGGATCCAAAATAGCCTGGTTTTCGGACGCTTCAGGAGAATATCAGCTTATGATTGGGAGTCAGGAAGGATTAGGGGATATCCGTAGTATAAAAATACCAGATCCAACCTTTTTCTTTAAGCCGGAATGGTCGCCAAACGGGAAGTATATCGCTTTTACAGATACAGATTATAACCTCTGGTATATGGATGTAAAGAGCGAAAAAATCACCAAAGCTGATGTTGAAGGTTACGCTCACCCAAACCGCTCCCTGAACCCTGTCTGGTCTCCGGATAGCCAGTGGATTGCATATGTGCGTATTTTGGATAATATGTTCAAGGCGGTGAAGGTTCATAATGTGGAAACCGGTGAAAACCGTCAGTTGACCAATTCTATGGCCGATGCAATTTCTCCTGTTTGGGATGCCAGCGGAAAATATCTTTATTTTCTTGCTACCACAAATTATGGGTTGAATACAGGTTGGCTTGATATGACCAGTTATGAAAGACCTATAACCCGAAGTTTATACATGATGGTACTTTCTAAAGATACTCCATCTCCATTAATGCCTCGTTTATTTGACGAGAAGGAGCAAAAAGAAGAGGAAGAAGAAAAAGCTAAGGAAGAGAAAAAGAAAGCTTCGGGTAAAAAAGAACCTGAAAAGGATGTAGCATGGGTGAAAATTGATTTTGACGGATTGGAAAACCGGATTGAAGTACTGGGTGATCCAGATAAAAATTATACCGCTTTATTATCCGGACCGGAGGGTTATGTGTTCTATATGGAAGATATACCAAACGAACCAGAGTTCTCCATGAGCCGGTACAGTCTGGAAGAGCGAAAAGCTATTCCATTCCTGTCTAAAGTAAATGAGGCATCTGTTTCCCATGATCGTAAAAATATGCTCTACCGCAATGGGGGTAACTGGGGAATTGTTGCCACTGCCAATGGAGCTCCAAAACCTGAAGATAATAAACTGGTGGTTTCCAACCTGAGACTAAAAATTGACCCAACTGAAGAATGGAAGCAGATCTTCAGGGAAGGATGGCGTTATCAAAGAGATTTTTTATATGTAGACAATATTCACGGCGCTCCCTGGGATAAAATACTGGATTGGTATTCCCCGTGGATAGCGCATATACGTCACAGGTCAGATCTTAATTACCTGGTAGATATATTGGGAGGTGAAGTAGCTGTAGGGCATTCCTATACCTCAGGTGGCGATTTTCCGGATATAAAAAGAGTTCCTGGAGGATTGCTGGGAGCAGATTATGGGATGAAGTCAAACAGATATTTCTTCAGCAGGATCTATAATGGTGAAAGCTGGAATCCGGAGGTGAAGGCACCTTTAAGTCTTTCGGGGTTGAATGTAAACGAAGGAGATTTTCTTTTAGAGGTAAATGGCAAAAATGTTGAAGCCTCCGAAAATCTTTATACTTATTTTGAAGGTACCGCAGGAAGGCAGACCTATATTTTAGTGAATGAGAAACCTTCCAAAGATGGAGCCAGGTTAATAACAGTTGTCCCGGTTGAGAATGAATATCAGTTGAGGAGTTTTGCCTGGATAGAAGATAACCGAAGAAAAGTTGATGAAATGTCTGATGGGAAACTGGCGTATGTTTATGTTCCTAATACCGGACAACAAGGCTATCAGTATTTTAATCGATATTATTTTTCCCAGCAGGATAAGCAGGGGGCGATTATAGATGAAAGAAATAATGGAGGAGGTTCTGCTGCAGATTATATTGTGGAAGTACTGGCAAGGAAACTCCATGGATATTTTAACAGCAGGGTTGAGGGGAATAAACCCTTTACCACTCCTATGGCTGGAATTTGGGGGCCAAAGGTGATGATCATTAACGAAAGAGCAGGTTCCGGAGGAGATTTGTTGCCTTACTTATTCCGAAAAATGGAAATAGGACCTTTGGTAGGTACCCGCACCTGGGGCGGACTTGTGGGTACCTGGGATACTCCTGCTTTTGTAGATGGAGGAAGAATGGTCGCACCACGCGGTGGATTTTTTGATGTTGAAGGAAACTGGGCTATAGAAGGCGTAGGGGTTGCCCCCGATATTGAGGTGCATATGACTCCGGCAGATGTTATTGCAGGAAAAGATCCTCAGCTGGAGCGTTCCGTTCAGGAAGCATTAAGACTTCTGAAAGAAAATCCTGTAGAGTTAAAACCGGAACCCGCACCACCGGTGAGGTGGAAAAGACCACAAGGTTGGGAGCAGGAAGCTGAAGGAGGAAATTAAGTAAAAAAACCGGAGAGAGATCTCCGGTTTTTTTATCTGATAACCTTATTAATCTGTCAGATTATTCTAAAATATTTTTTTAAAAACGACAATCTACTCATTTTCCTTTATTTCGCCAGCCTTCCTAAGTGCGAACCGCGTGAAAAAGGGAGCCGTAAGTTCAAAAATAATCGTGGAGCCCAAGATAATATTGAGGAGAAATGTTGCCATTTCCTGCATTCCGGATTGATCTGAAGCCTTTATTGCCAATCCTATGGCGACACCAGCCTGTGGAAACAAACAAAGACCTAATAGTCGCCGCGGCTGTTTTTCTGCCCTGCTAGCAAGCATTCCTAGATAACTGCCAGTGTATTTACCGGTAATTCTAAGGATAATGTAAGTAAATACTAAAAGAGCCGATGAAAACATTACTTGCAGTTCAAAATGAGTCCCTGCAAGTGTGAAGAAGAAAATAAAAACCAGTTCTTCAATATGTTTAAGAGGAAGCATCCATTCTGCATGTTTTTTTGGATAAAACATTATGGAAATAAAGCCAAGGCTCATACAGCTTAGGAGCATGGAAAATGCGAACAACTTAGACAGACCCAATACCAGAAGTATAAATCCCAAAATAGTTACCAGGCGAAGCTCTTCTTTTTTTAATCTATTTCCTAGGTAACCCAGTAAAATACCAAAAATACTTCCTAATAATATCGCACCCCCTATTTCCTTTAATCCTTCCATGATGCTGCTGGAAAAACCTCCTTCCGTTGCTATACCCAAAACAAGGGTAAAAAGAATTACTCCAATTGCATCATCAATAGCTATTACTCCCAGCAAGGTATTGGTCATTCTACCTTTAGCACCGTATTCTTCTATAATACCAAGACTGGCGGCAGGAGCGGTTGCGGTGGCTATTGTACCAAGTATCAATGCCAGTGTAAAATCGATCTCCTTAAGAAAACCGAAGAACGAACTAAGAGCCCAAAGTCCCAGAGCAACAAAGAGGATGGCTCCCAAGGACTGCCCCAGGACAGCGGCCAGAATTGTATTTTTCTCCTGTTTTAGGCTTTGAAGATCAATTTCAGACCCAATAATATAGGCAATGATGGCTAAAGCAATATCTGTGAGAAAAGGCGACCAACTCGCAGTGGAAAAATGCAGGACATCCCCAAGAATACTTGGAGAGAAAATGGCTCCAATAAGAATGTAAGCTACTACTCTTGGTAGATTCACTTTTTCAGCAAGAAGTCCGGCGAGGGATCCAATACTAAGCAAAACCCCTAATACAATTATCGGAGAAAAATATTCAGGCATTTCTACGCTTTTTTATTTGTTAAAAGCTATTCCTATTAAAGTTAATCATTTGAATTGATTATACAAAAGGAAGAAAAATTTGGTCTAAGATTATGGAAGAAAATGATTGACAGGTTGTGGTGTGTTTATAAAAACAAAAAAACGCCTTCCAAATGAATGAAAGGCGTTTAGTTCAATGTTATAAATTTTACTCTAATACTTCCCCGTTTTTGTCGTGAAAGTGATATTCCATGTACGTGTAAGCGTCTCTTGGTAATATTTTTACCCAGCGTTTATGGTCAAAGAACCATTGTGAGCGGGGTGAAGGAAAGCCTCTTGTTAAGAAGGCTGCAATAAATGGGTGCGCACTTAAGGTGATCTTTTTATGATTTTTCTTGATCAGCCTTTCAAGGTCGGTTTTAATTTTGTCTATCACTATAATAGGTGCCTCAATCTCACCTCTACCATCGGGATTTACTTCTCTGGTCTTGATATTCGTTTCCGGCCGTACGCGTTGTCTTGTAATTTGAATCAATCCGAATTTACTCGGGGGTAAGATTTTGTGCTTTGCTTTGTCATCGCTCATTTCTTCCCTTAAATGATCATACAGCGCTTTTCTGTTTTCTGCTTTATTCATATCTATAAAGTCTACCACAATGATTCCACCCATATCGCGTAAACGCAATTGACGGGCGATCTCTGAGGCGCTTATAAGATTAACTTCCAGGGCAGTATCTTCCTGGTTCTTCGCTTTATTGGATCTGTTTCCGCTATTCACGTCTATAACGTGCATAGCTTCTGTGTGTTCTATGATAAGGTAAGCACCTTTACTCATAGATACCGTGCGGCCAAAGGAAGTTTTTATCTGTCTTTCGACTCCAAATTTTTCAAATATGGGAACGTTGGTTTGATGCAATTTTACTATTGATTCTTTATTAGGGGCAATTTCTGCCAAATAATCTTTGATTTGTATATAAAGCGTCTCGTCGTCCACGTAAATGGAAGTAAATGTATCGTTAAAAACATCTCTTAAAATAGAAGATGCACGATTCAGTTCACCTAACACCTTTGAAGGGTGGGGAGCTTTATAAATTTTTTTACACATCACCTTCCAACGTTCAAACAAATTTTGAAGGTCTTTGTCCAGTTCTGCTACTTTTTTACCTTCTGCTACGGTGCGAACAATTACGCCAAAACCTTTTGGTTTGATGCTTTTCACCAATCTTTTTAGCCGGTCTTTTTCCTCTTTACTCTCAATTTTTTGAGAAACCGAGATCCTGTTGGAAAAAGGGACTAAAACTATATAACGGCCCGGCAGGGAAAGCTCAGAGCTTAACCGTGGACCTTTAGTAGATATAGGTTCTTTCATCACCTGTACCAGAAGTGATTGATTTGATTTTAAAATTTCAGCAATGCTGCCATCTTTATCAATATCTTTTTCAAAAGTAAAATTCTGTAAAGAATAATCTTTTAATTTACCTGTGCTTACACGTTTTATGAATTTAAGCAAAGAAGAGACTTGAGGACCAAGGTCATGATAGTGTAAAAAACCATCTTTTGTATAGCCAACATTAACAAATGCGGCATTTAAACCTGGGACAGATTTGCGTATTTTGGCGATAAAAATATCCCCTACTGCAAAATTACTGTCGTCTTCTTCCTTGTGTAATTCAACTAGTTGTCCATCTTTTATTAAGGCAAAATCTACAGCAGAGGAACTGGTTCTAATAATCAATTCTTTATCCACTTGATTAGATTTTTATCCCGCCCCGAAAAAATCGGGTTTCGGAATGGATTAAACATTAAATTTTCACAGGGTTTTTAATCCTGAAGAAACCTTTATTTCAACTTTTTAATGAAGGTTTCAATTTCAAAGAACGTCTTTTACTAAAAAAAGTAGTGAGAGCACTACTTTTTCTTGTGGCGGTTAGCTCTACTTCTTTTCTTACGCTTGTGCGTTGCTACCTTATGTCTTTTTCTTTTTTTACCACTTGGCATAGTGTTGGTGTTTTTTTAAATTAGTAATTCTATTATTTTCCCTGTTTGTACCTAGGGGGTATTATTTAACTTCAACGTTTGTTTTCACACCATCAACAAATATTCTTGCTGGTTTAAATGCCGGGATATTGTGGGCCGGTATTTTAATGGTGGTGTTTTTAGAGATGTTTCTTCCCGTTTTTTCCGCTCTTGTTTTGATAACAAAGCTACCAAATCCTCTTAAATAAACATTATCTCCACTTTCAAGGGAAGTTTTCACTTCTTCCATAAATGTTTCAACAGTTGCCTGGACATCACCTTTTTCCATTCCTAGTTTCTCGGAGATCTTGGCTACGATATCTGCTTTCGTCATTTTCTTTCTATTTAATATTATAATTGGGGTTCCTAAATTTCAAGGGGGCAAATATATGAATTAAATCTCCAATATTTCAATCCTAATTCATTAAATAGTAACCAAATAAAGATTTATACTTGCAATCAAACATCGGTACGGATGCTATTTCATAAAACACTGGTTAATTGGTATTTAGAGAACAAAAGGGATTTGCCCTGGCGAAAAACAGACGATCCTTATCACATCTGGTTGAGCGAAATTATGCTCCAGCAAACAAGAATAGAGCAAGGGCTACCCTATTATTTTAAGTTTATAAAAGCATTTCCCGATGTTTTTCGGTTAGCTGAAGCTTCGCAGGAAAAGGTTTTGAAGCTTTGGCAGGGCCTTGGCTATTATTCCCGGGCACGGAATCTTCATGCCACCGCTCAGGTTGTCGCAACGGAGTTAAATGGAAAATTCCCCGAAAATTATAAAAGCTTACTTTCTTTGAAAGGAGTAGGGGATTATACTGCCAGTGCAATTGCTTCCATTTGTTATAATGAACCTGTTCCTGTGGTAGATGGGAACGTTTATAGGGTACTGGCACGTTATTTTGACATTGAAACACCTGTAAACAGCAGTGCAGGAATAAAAGAATTTAAACAACTGGCGGCCGAATTGCTGGATATTGACGATCCCGGCACCTACAATCAGGCGGTAATGGAATTTGGAGCTTTGCAGTGCAAGCCTCAGTTGCCGCTCTGTGAAAGTTGTCCTCTTTCGGGAAGTTGTCTAGCCCTGAAAAATGGAAAAATCGCTCAACTCCCCGTAAAGCTGAAGAAAGCAAAAATAAAGAAGCGATATTTTAATTACCTGGTTTTTATTTCTGAAGAAAACACAACCCTGATCGAACAACGTTTGGGAAAAGGTATTTGGGAGGGTTTATATCAATTTCCGCTAGTAGAAACCACTACCCGGCTTAATGAAAAGGAAATACTCCTTGAAGAGGAATTTATAAGTTTTGCAGGGAAAGATCCAAAGCAAATTACCTTATATAATAGAACTCCTATAATACATAAACTTTCGCACCAGCATATTTTCACGAATTTCTGGTTGATAAAGAAAAATAAATTACCGGAAAATTCTGTTTCTGTAACGAATCTCAGAAAGTATCCAGTTCCTGTCCTGATAGCAAATTTTATTCAGGAGTATAATTTTCCTGAATATTGTTTACAGGATAGGGAATTGTAATTTTTTGCGTTAATATATTTCCTGTTTTGTTGATTACTTACTGGATAATTTTAATTATTTTTAAAAATAATTAATACATAAGTTCGTGATAGTTCACGGCATAAAACTCTTTGAATTATGACAGGTACACTGAATAAAGTAATGTTGATAGGGCATACCGGGGATGATGTGAAAATGCATTATTTTGAAGGTGGAAATTCCATTGGAAGGTTTCCATTGGCGACAAATGAAGTTTACACGAATAAAGCAACTGGCCAGCGGGTGGAAAATACCGAATGGCATAATATAGTTGTGCGAAATAAAGCTGCAGAGATATGCGAGAAATACCTTAAAAAGGGTGACAAAGTATATATTGAAGGCAGGTTAAAAAACAGGAAATGGACGGATGATAAGGGGGTTGAGCGCTATTCGGTTGAGATTCAATGCACCGATTTTACATTTCTAACGCCAAAGGAAGCGCCAAAAGAAACTACGGGAACTCAGGTGTCACAAAATTCAGCTTCAGCCAAGCCAGTTTCCGAATCAAAAAATGATACTTTTGCAAATCAAAATCAACCTTTGGGAAAGGAAGATGAAGACGATCTTCCCTTCTAAGTTTAACTAAAAATATAGCAATTGGATCCGGATCCTCCCAGTTTAATTTTATTATTTCTTTCTTATGATGTCTCACAAATAGGGGGCATTGTTGCAGTTTTTGTCCTGCTTATTGGTTCAGCGCTTATTTCCGGAGCCGAAGTGGCTTTTTTTTCCCTCACGCCGGCAAACTTCATTACCGTTAATGGAAAAAGGAGCAATGCCCAAAAAATAGTCGTTAAGCTGCTCGAGAAGCCCAAAAAATTGCTAGCCACCATTCTCGTAGCCAATAACGCTATAAATATCGCTATCGTTTTGCTTTTTGATTCCCTTACCGATGAGTTCTTCGGAAAAATGAATACCATGGTTTTTGGGATCGATTTTAAGTTCGTAATTGAAGTTGGTGTTGTTACCTTTCTAATACTATTGTTTGGAGAGATCCTGCCAAAGGTATATGCAAGCAGGAATAATGTGAAATTCTCAAATTTTATGGCGTATCCGCTAAATGTGCTGGATACCTTATTCGCTCCTTTAAGTATTCCAATGCGTTCCATTACCCTTTTTATCCATGAGAGATTGGGAAAGCAACGCAGTTATATAAGTATAGATCAGCTGTCACAGGCTCTGGAGCTTACAAGGGAAGAAGAAACTTCCCATGAAGAGCAAAAGATACTGAGAGGGATTGTATCCTTTGGAAATACAGATACAAAGCAGGTAATGAAACCCCGAATGGATATTTTTGCCTTAAATGAAAATCAAAGTTTTAAAGAGATAGTTCCTGAAATTATTGAAAATGGATATTCCAGAATTCCTGTTTACAAGGAAAACATCGATAATGTAATCGGCATTTTATATGTAAAAGATCTTTTGCCTTATATCGACAAAAAGGAATTTGACTGGGTGAGCTTGTTGAGGGATCCTTACTTTGTTCCTGAAAATAAAAAGTTGGATGATTTGCTGAATGAGTTCAAGGTTAAAAAAAATCATCTTGCAATCGTGGTAGATGAATACGGCGGAACCAGCGGGCTTATTTCCCTTGAAGATATTATAGAAGAAATAGTAGGGGATATAAATGATGAGTTTGATGATGAAGACCTTATCTTCTCAAAACTGGATGAATCTAATTTTGTCTTTGAAGGTAAGACTCCTTTAAAGGATTTTTACAAGATAATTAAACTGGAGGATCCGTCAGCTTTTGAGGAAAACAAAGGAGAATCGGAAACCCTGGCCGGATTTTTACTTGAGATCTCCGGAGGTTTCCCTAAAAAGAACGAGATCATCACCTTTCTCAATTATAAATTTACCATAGAGGTTATTGATGATAAGCGTATTAAGCAAATAAAACTTAGTATTGAGCCAGTATAGCCGAAGGATAATTGCTTCAGAATAAATTATACCGATGAAAAAATTTATTTTATATTTTTCACTCCTCCTTTTAATAATTAGCTGTAAAGACGAAACCCTTCCTAAGCCGAAGGCTTTTCTTGCATTGGAATTTCCCGAAGCTAATTACGTCCCGGCAAATCTTGACTGTCCTTATGAGTTTGAAATCAATGAGATCTCCCAAATTTCAGATGCAAAGGGTAGTGGAACCTGTTGGATAAACGTTAATTATCCATTGCTGAATGCAACGCTTTTTATCACCTATCAGGATGTTAATAACAACCTTGATTCCCTTTTAATGGACGCTCAAAAACTTCCTTTACAACATACCATAAAAGCAGATTTTATCGAGGGAGATGTGTATCAAAATCCAGCTCACAAAACTTACGGAATGTTATATGAAGTTGAAGGAAATGCAGCTTCCCAGGCGCAGTTTTACCTTACCGACAGCACTTCACATTTTATTACAGGTTCCCTGTATTTCAATCAAAAACCCAATTTCGATTCTATTATGCCGGCTGCTGCGTATCTAAAGAAGGATATTAAACATTTGATGGAAACGCTTCAGTGGAGAAATGAATAGATTGTTAGAACTTCAGAATTATTATTGCTCAACCTATATTTGCTTAAATAAATGCCTCTAAAAAATCTTAAATGGATTTACCTGATCCTTCTTTCTCTGGTATGGGGAAGTTCCTTCATTCTTATTAAAAAAGGACTCATAGGCTTAAGTCCATTGGAATTAGGCTCTTTCAGAATTATTTTTGCAGCGCTCTTTCTGGTAATGGTTGGATTTAAAAGTCTCCTGAAAATTAGCAGAAGTCAATGGAGATGGATCTTTCTCTCTGCTTTTTTAGGTTCCTTTTTTCCCGTTTATCTCTTTGCTTTTGCGGAAACCGAAATTGATAGTGCAATTGCTTCTATCTTAAATTCTACCACGCCTTTAATGACCCTTATATTCGGGATTTTATTTTTTAGAATTGTCTTTACCCAGAATAAGGCTTTGGGAGTTATAATAGGATTGCTTGGTACTTTGGGCCTTATTTTTAGCGGTGCGCAAGTCAATCCGGACCAGAATTATTTCTATTCGGGTTTGGTGATCGTGGCTTCTGCCTGTTATGCAATAAACGTGAACATCATCAAGAGATATATGTACGATATCTCTGCCTTGGGGATCACAACCGGAAATTTTCTGGTACTATTAATTCCCTCGGTGATCGTGCTGTATTTTTCAGGGTTTTCTTTACGTGAGGTTGCCATAAATCCTGTACTCTCCCTTTCTCTTCTATATGTTCTGATTTTGGGAGTGGTAGGAACTGGGATTGCAATGATCATCTTTAACAAACTTATTCAAATTTCCGATCCTGTTTTTTCCACTTCGGTTACTTATACCATCCCGCTGGTTGCCCTGGGCTGGGGTTTTTTAGATGGAGAGGTGTTTAGTTACCTCCAGCTTATTTCTGCCCTTGTTATTTTGTTAGGGGTGTTTTTAGTGAACCGTACAAAGAACTTATATACCGCAAACAAAACGACCGGCCTTTAGGGGCCGGTCGTTTCTACATCAATAAAAAATCTTTATTCTTCAAAATCACTTTCTTCAACTCCCTCGTTTAATTTAATTTCACTAACGGTAAATTCGATGGATTGTGGCCCAAAAGATTGTGTCATCTTAAAAGGGAACTTAATTCCGTCCACTTCCTGGTAGTTGCTGTAACCTGTTGGAATTTCCACTGTTTGTGGACCCTGAGTTACAGTTTTTACAGCCTTAACTTTTAAACCTGTTTCCAGGTCGTAATAAGCGGTAGTTTTATCGTTTAATGCGATTGCGTAAGCGTCTTTTCCTTCAACAGCTTCAATGCCCAGTATTCTGGCATCTTCCACGATTAATTCTGGGAAAGTTGTCGACTCTGCTTTAACATCTGCGATCTGCTCTTCATTAAATGGTATTTTTTGGCCTTGCATAACCGCAAAACCAGTAGTTCCATCAAATACTTGTTTGCTAATGGCATTTCCGCCCATAGAAACAACTGTCAGGGATTTTCCATTTGCAGTGGTTTTAACTTCAAGATCCAATTTTTGACCTTGAATTTCTGCAGTTGCATTTAATAAAACGCTATTTACTTTATCTAGGGCTTGCTTTCCGCCAATAGCCTGGATGTATTTATTCAAAATAGCTTCCGCAGTAATGGCTGGATCTACTGTTTTGTTAAATTCAGGCTTCTCAATAGGATTGGCTTGCTTGTCAAAATATTTCACCGGTATTGCCTTTCCATTATAAGAAAGATTTTCTAGGGCTTCAGCAACTTCGCTTCCTTTTCCTACCACAACAATTCGGGCATTATCTGCCTGAAAGTATTTATTTGCTACCCGCTGAATATCTTCAGCAGTAACTTCATTCAATTTCTTCAGGTAATTCTGATAATAATCTTTCGGTAGTTTATCTGTTTCGATATTCAGCGCATATCTTGCAATTGTTGCTGGCTGTTCAAGTGCCATAACAAAGTTTCCAACATATTTTGCCTTCGCATTTTCAAGCTCTTCCTGGGATACCTTTTCATTTCTTATTTTGTAGATCTCGTCAAGAAAAGCAACTACAGCACTATCTGTAACTGCGTTTCTTACACTTGCGTTGGCTACAAAGGTTGCTACGTATTTATCATCTCTTGCACTGGAATAAGCTCCATATGTGTACCCTTTGTCTTCACGAAGATTCAGGAACAAACGTCCTTCTCCTCCACCACCAAGAATTTGGTTTGCCAGAATCACAGGAAAATAATCTTTATCTCCTTTTTTAAGCTGAATAGTGTTGACTACGGCAACTTCACTTTGGACTGCATTTGGCATATCCATAAAGTTCACCTGTGTAGATGCCACGTTTTCTGGCTGCGGAAGGTTAGCAGAAGGAACCTGAGCTTTTTTCCAGTTGCCGAAGTATTCCGGAACCAGGCTTTTAATCTCGCTTAGCTTAGTATCTCCAACAATAACCAAATATGCATTCTGTGGAACGAAATATTTGTTGTAATAGTCCTTAACATCCTGAAGAGTTATGGATTGCACCGATTCTTCAGTGGCAAATTCGCCGTAAGGATGGTTTTTTCCATAGGCAAGAGCAGCTCTTAACCTAGAAGCATTTGCAGCAACATTTTTCTCATTGGATTTTAAATTCTCCAACAATCGCTCTTTTGCCTTATCGAATTCTTCCTGGGTGAAATTTGGTTTTAATGCACCTTCAGCCATTAATTCCAGAACCCTTGGAAAATATTTGGAAAGCGTATTTGCCCTTGCTCCACTAGAAAAGAAATTTACGTTGGCACCTAAATAATCAATTTCCTCATTAAATTTATCCTTTTCTGTAGATTGTGTTCCGGAACCCAGTAATTCTCCCAATAATGAAGCAACTCCGGCTTTATTGCCTTCAGAAGCAGGTGGATTATCAAGGGTAAGGGTGACATTAACCCTTGGTAATTTATGATTCTCTACCAGTAAGACTTTTATCCCATTAGAAAGAGTAAAAGAATCGGGAGTATCAAGATTTATCGTTGGAGCAGGACCTGCTTCCGGTTGCTTGCTTCGGTCAATTTGTGCCTGAATTCCTAATGTCATCAGGAGTAAAATTGCAAATGCTGTTATTTTTTTTGTCATCATAGTAATTTTATTAAATTATTGAGAATCACTTGTTTTTGGTAAGTATTTTAAAACCAATCTTTGATTCTTGTTCAAATACTCGTTGGCAACTCTTTGAATGTCTTCTCTTGTTACAGAACGGTAAATTTCTATTTCTTTATTGATAAGATCTGTATCTCCATAAAGCATGTGGTAGGTGGCTAAAGAGCTGGCTATCCCGGCAACACTGCTATTGGAGTTTACAAAGCGATTTTCAAAAGTGTTTTGCAATTTTTCAAATTCCCGCTCGGAAATAAGTTCGTTTTGGAGTTTTTGAATTTCTTCATCCGCTTCCTCAAGAAGGGTTTCCAGTTTTGTGTCTCCTAAAGGAATTCCGAAAATAATATATTGGCCATAATCTTCCTGACTTATATTGAAAGCGCCAATTTGAAGTGCTTGTTTTTGCTCGTCTACCAGCTTTTTATAAAGTCTGGAAGATTTTCCATCAGATAGTACAGAAGAAATCATGTCTAAAACATATGCGTCTTTATGCTTCATAGAAGGAGTTCTATAAGCAGTCACTATTGCTGGTAATTGTATGTTGGGATCTTCATAAGTAGCATTGATTTGCTCTGTAATAGGATCTTCTTTTATGTTGACTCGTTCCACAGGAGCGCCTTTAGGAATTGGGCCAAAATAATCCTGGATCATTTTTTTAGTCTCCGTAATATTTATATCTCCGGCCACCACAAGAGTGGCATTATTAGGCACGTAGTATTTGTCATTAAAAGCACGGAATTCTTCTAAAGTTGCAGCATCCAGATGGTCCATAGAACCAATAGTGGCCCATCTGTAGGGATGTTTGCTATATAAATTCCTTTTTACCTCGGCAAGAATTTGGCCGTAAGGGGCATTATCCACCCGAAGTCTTTTTTCTTCTTTTACCACCTCATTTTGTGTATCTACACCTTTTTGATCTATAATAGGATGTAGCATTCTTTCAGACTCCAGCCATAGTCCTAATTCTAAATTATTTGAGGGAAAACTTTCGTAATAATAGGTTCTGTCATCTGTAGTATTGGCATTGTTGGATCCACCGTTGGAAGAAACGATTTTAAACCAACTTCCTTTTTCAATGTTTTTGGTTCCTTCAAAGAGAAGATGTTCAAAGAAATGTGCAAATCCTGTTCGTTCCGGATCTTCATTTTTAGCTCCTACATGGTACATTACAGAAGTAGTTACTACAGGAGCGGTTTTGTCCTGATGTAAAATAACGTGTAATCCGTTATCTAAATCATATTCTGTAAACTCAACTTCTTGTGCAATCCCCGAAACTCCCAGGATCAAAGCACAGGCTGATAATTTAATTTTGTTAATCATTTTACAAGTTTTTTATTAATGTGTTCTATTAGTATGTTAAATCAATTTATTGTTACAAAGTATCAAAAGAATATTTCATGTAATGTCAAGTTGTTTGCTATATTTGATGGTTAAAAATGTTAAAATTAACAGGCTCTTAAGTGATATAATGCTTAATTTTTAAGAACTTTAGGGACTACATAATAAAAAAATATTTAAAATGAAAAAATTAGGTGTTCCGTTCTTTTATGGAATTTTGATTGCGATTGGTTTGATAGCGTATTTTTTAATCCTTTCTCTTTTCGGACTTCATGCAAACCCAGTGTTTAGCTTGTTTAATCCGGTTATTGTTGGAATAGGAATGTATCTTGCCATTATTGCTTCTAAAAGAAAAATGGGTAACAAGTATAAATATCAAAAAGGTTTTAAAATAGGGCTGAAAACCGGTTTTATTGCAACCATACTTTTTACGATTTTCTTCGGAATTTATTCTACCGAATTGAATCCAGGATTTATAAATGAACTTCTTTCGGTTTGGGATACAAGTTGGCATATAAATATAGCAATCGTTCTTTTTACCGTAGCTCTAATGGGTTTTGCAACAACGGTTGTATTAACATTGGCATTTATGCAGTTATTAAAGGATTCCTGGAACACAAAAGAAGCCAAGAAGCATGAATTGTAAAAATCCATAAAGCCTTTGCTAATTAATTATTTAAGAGTATATTTGCACCCGTCTTTAAAAAAATAAAGGCGGGTTTTCTATAAAATAAATTAATCAATAAATACGCTATGTACGCAATTGTAGAGATAGCAGGGCAGCAATTTAAAGTTGCAAAAGACCAGAAAGTATTTGTAAACCGCCTTGCGGGAGAAGAAGGAGACAGTTTGTCTTTTGATAAAGTTCTTCTTACCGGAGATGGTGATACTATTACTTTAGGCGCCCCAGCTATAAATGGTGCTTTGGTAGATGTTAAAATCACCAGACACCTTAAAGGAGACAAAGTTATTGTCTTTAAAAAGAAAAGAAGAAAAGGATACCGTGTCAAAAATGGTCACCGTCAAGCCTTAACTGAAATTTCTATCGTAGGTATAACTTTACCGGGTGGTAAAAAAGCTACTTCTGCTAAAAAGGAAGATAAAGCTGCTGCTCCTAAAGCAGAAACCAAAAAAGCTGCTGCAACCCCTTCTGCTAAGAAAGAAGTAGAAGTTAGTGAAAATTTGGTAAGTCGTGCCGAAAACAGAGCTGATGAAGGAAACATTGAAATAAATGTAGATAAACTTCTTCACAGTATTGGAACTGCTCCAAAATCTGATGCCGATGATTTGAAACTAATCAACGGAATTGGACCGGTTTACGAAGAGAAATTGAATGAAATAGGTATTTATACCTATGAGCAAATCAGCAAACTTAAAGCAGCCGATAGAGAAGAACTTTCTGCTCTTGAAGGTATTACCCGTGATAAGATCGAATCTGACGAATGGGTAAAGCAAGCAAAAGAATTGCTTAAGAACAAATAAGAATTAACTAGAAAAACTTTAAGCCATGGCTCACAAAAAAGGAGTTGGTAGTTCCAAGAACGGTAGGGAATCCGAATCAAAACGCTTAGGTGTTAAGATATTTGGAGGACAAGCCGCAATCGCTGGGAACATCATCGTTAGACAAAGAGGTTATACACACAATCCTGGAGAGAATGTGTATGGAGGAAAAGACCATACTTTACATGCGAGAGTAGACGGTCTTGTGAAATTCACTAAAAAGAAAAACAATAAATCGTACGTTTCTATTGAACCGTATGAAGCTTAATTAAATTTTCTTTTTATAATATTTTAAA
>JBNJKO010000011.1:0-118709 GCA_051751125.1 Bacteroidota bacterium | reverse complement strand
TAAATGGATGATTTATATCCTCTACAAATTATAAAAAGAACCTATTTTTTGATGAAAATAAATGTTAAACAAAACTGCAGATCTTCCCAAAATTTGAATTTTCATGCAATGGAAAGTCCTTACGCTTAAAGAACTTAGAAACCCATTCTTTAAGGAGAGCAAAAATGTATTGGTAAAAATATAATCAGTTTAGTGGGAGTTTTCTTAAGAAAAACCGGATGCCAACAATAGTTTTCCTAGGTTAACCAAAGCGCCTTATTTATTGAAATCAGGATTTTTTATCGGGTGCTTCTTTACTGAATAAAAACCCAAAAGGATATAAGGCAGGAACGTTCAAAGAGATTATGGTTATAATGGCCATAACCGGGATCGCCAGAATCATTCCTATGATCCCCCAGGTTGCACCTCCCAATATTACCGCCAAAATAACAAAAAAGGGATGCAGGTCAACCTTGTCTCCAATTACAAATGGCTGAAGCACATAGTTCTCGAGCAACTGTGAAACACTAAATGTGATTATAATGCCTATTAAAGCAGAAGTTTCTCCTGTAGTAAGATAGCCCAGAACCAATGCAAGGGAAAAACCAATAATGTTTCCCACCACAGGAATTAGAGTTAGGAAGGCTGCGATAAGACTTACAAGTATAAAATTATTGACACCTGTTATGCCCAGCCCAATGGAATAAACTATTGCAAGAAAAAGCATTAAGAGCAATGTTCCCACCAAATATTCCTGAACTACACTTCCAGATTTACCTACAACTGTTTTGACCTCATTTTTCTTTTCATCAGGGAAAAGCAACACTATAAAATTCTTAAATTTATCTCTGTAATTAAGCAGAAAAAAGACATATATAAAAACCAGCAAATAGTTTCCAAGAAAGCTGAATGCCTTGCTAAAAAACCCTAATGCTTTTCCACTCTTGTTTGGTACTGCTTCCAACAAAGAAAACTCCCCGTCCTCACCCGGAACATCCATGTCTTCTTGAGTTAAAGGGGTTTGTTCCATTACAAAGGATTTTAGCTGCTCCACTTTGGGTTTCATAGTTTCCTTTATTTCCGGCCAATCGTCCATAAAACTCTTTAACTGAAATGAAATAAGCCACATTAGACCAAGGGAAAGTAAAAATATTAAAAAGGTGGACAGAAAGGAAGTAATAACTCTTCCAATTCCTGCTTTTTCCATTTTCCGGGAAAGGGGCAGTACAACCAGGGCCAGGATTACTCCGGTTAATAACGGTCCCAGAAAACCTTTTGCTTCTACCAGGCCTGTAAACAGAAAATATCCTCCTATAAATACTAAAGTTGAATAAAGCAGGATTTTTTTACCTTGTGACATTTTTTAAGAATTTGAATTAAAATTATCAGTTTAACTATGTGATTTATTCATGGTAACTTCTTTTCTTCAAGGTATTAATTTAAATTTTCATCTTTCTAAAGCATTCTGTTGCATATTCTCTGCTAAAATTTGAACCAGGGTTTTAAGTATAATCGCTTTTAAAATGATGATTAAAAAGGATCTTTCATTGTTATTTAGCACGAAACACTTTGTAAATGTAACTTATAAAATCTTTAATCCCTCATTGAGAGTTTAATTCCAGAAGGCATTCCCCAATCATTCAGACGGGCTTGCCTCAAATTTTTAAAAGTATTTTCCTCCAGATAATTCGGGACATACCTCGTGGGCTTGCCCCGAAGTTTTTGATTACTATTTTAAATTTTAGTCGCTTAAGACGGTGATTTGAAACAAAAACTTCTTCTAAACAAAACGGCTCACGGAGATAGTTTAATTAAATATCAAAAAGAAAAATACCAAAACTGTAAAAAAGTGTTTTTCTTAAAAATGCTTATCCTTTTAGAAACCTAAAAACAGTTTTTTCTCCCCTGAGCCTTTCGACTGGCTCAAGACAGGCTTTGTCGAAGGGTCAAACAAAAACGTCTCGACTGCGCTCGTGGTGACACTTTTAGCCCAATTTTGCCCTTTGGATCTCTTAACAAGCTATACAACAATGAAAATTATAACGCCCCTTTATTGTTAAATCGATGCCAAAAAATTAAAAAATTTTAAAGAACATCATCAGCTCTAAAGTTAGACTCAAATATCTAGTTATAAGATTTGTGCAATGAAATTTGATTCTCTATTAATCAACAATATTTGTTAATTTATTGGGTGTTTTACGGCTTGCTCCCTCATCGGAATAATTAAGAAAAAAAAATTGGACTTAAACTTGTATTCTTCGAGAGATACCAAATAAAACGAAGCTATGAAAGCAGTGAAAAAATATTCGGAAACAAGAGAATTGAATTCCCAATTTTCTGCAAGCCGTGATATACTTTTTTTTAAAAGTCTATTTGCGCTGTTTCATATTTTATTTTTTGGAGGGGTGGTTGCTGTTCTTATCTATTATCTTTATTAAAAAGATTAATAGAAAATTGATCGCATAGGACTATGTTTTGATTCTGCTGCTACTTCAAAAAAAAAACTCAGCTGTTTGTCCCAATGGCCTTAAGAATGTTTTTCACGGTTTTTTGCGTGCCTTCATCAAGATCTTTTATATAGTGTAAAAAATTTCTCACATCCATTTGGCGGTGCTGTGTATCTTCAGATATGAAATTTGCATTTTTATCCTCGAAAAACGGTTTATCTACCTCTTTTTCAAAGATCATCAAAATATTTTTATGCCTTCCATCTTCCTTTATCAACTTAAAAAGATCCTTTATCTTAATCTCCGCACCTTCTATAACCTCAAAAAAGTTGCCTTCGGAATAAATAAGCAAACCATTTACGCCATGCTTATTATTCCTTATTTGAGTCTCTTCCAGAATTTTCACAACTTCACCCTGTGGGAGGTCTCTGGTTGCAGTACTAACATAGCTTATAGCAAAACGCATAATTTCTGATTTATCAAATTATGTTACAATATAATGATTTATTATATTGTATAAATTCTGAACTGTAAGAACATGGTAAATTTCATTGGTAGAAAAGCAAAACATCCTCTAAAAAATTCTTAAAAATTTACTGTTTTATGTTTACAGGTTTTTTTACTGTTTCTTTCACCTGGTCTTTTATCTTCACCTCATCCCCAACCACAATAAGCGTCATCTTCCCTGGCTGAATATATTTTTTTGCCATTTCCTGAACTTGTTCGGGAGTTACCGCATTGATATTTTTTACCTGATCTACCAGAAAAGATTCCGGCAGGTTGTGAATATCAAGAAAATTTAACTGCCCGATGATTCCTCCGGGAGTAGAATTTTGAAGAACATATATCCCGGATTCATAGTTTTTGATTCCCTGGAGTTCCTCTTTACCTGGAGCTTCATTTTGTAACCGAACAATTTCCTTGTTGATCTCATCGATAGAAGCACCGGTATGTTCTGTTGTAACATCTGCACTTTCATACCATAAACCGGTTTTATAATTGGCGACAAGGGCACTATTGGGCGAGTAGGTATACCCCTTATCTTCACGAATGTTACTGGTAATCCTGGATCCAAAAGAACTACCCAGTAAGGAATTCATTACTTCCAGTGGAATATAATCTTCACTGGTGGGCCCCACTACAGGCAAACCATAATAAATTGTGGATTGAGGTGAACCGGGTCTGTCTATTATTTTTACTGTACCTTCAGATTTCGGCTGAGCTTCAGGATAATTGACATCCATACCTTCTCTCCAGTTGCTCAGCTTTTCTTGCACAGCAGCTTTTACTTCTTCAGAATTAAATTTTCCCACTACATAGACCGCAGCTCTCCTGGCCCCAAAATTCTGGTCATAAAAAGACTTCACATCACCAAGATTATAAGAATCAACCTGTTCTGTGGTTGGATAAAGCCTTCCATAGGGATGGTTGGGATAAATTTCGGCAAAAAAGTCCTTTCTTGCCTGAGCTCCCGGGGTAGATAATGCCACAGTGATATTGCGGTTCATATCCTTTTTAAGACGCTCCACCTCACTCTGAGGTAATTTCGGTTCCACAAGTACATCACTAAGTATTTTCACGGCCTGCGGCGCAAACTCAGAGAGCACATTGGTATTTAACGAAGTTGTATGAGCTCCAACTCCAATGTTCAGGTTCCCTCCCATTCCGGCTAGACTGTCTTTCACAGAGTAATCTGCTATGGTACCTTCTTCCATTAAATCTGCCAGAAGATCAGCCAGCCATACTTGCTCTTTTGTTTCATTTATATTACCTGTTTTGATTGTAATATTAATGGTTGCTTTTGGTATACTTCCGTAGGGAACCATCACGAGAGTGAGTCCATTATCATAATTTATCACCTCTTTTACAGGAAGTATGAAATCTTTAGGTTCACTACCTTCCGGCGGAGTTTCCTTGTCCTGGGCCTTACCCGGTAAAACAGTCAATAAGGCTACAAATAATATATATATTGAAGTTTTCATCTGTTTATATTTATTGTTTTTTATCGGTCATATGTAACATCCATATAAACATCTCACTGTGTGAGAAAGTTTATATGGATGTTACATCAGTTCGTTTTTTCGTTCTTAGCCAAAAGTGGATTTACAGTTAAAATAGTGCGGTTGGTATCTCTAAGATATTCAGATACGGTACTGTTAATGATCTCCGGATTAACTTTTTTAAATTCTTCCTCTAGGTTATTTATCCTGGAAGGATTATCGTCAAAAAGGGCGAAAGTCGCCAACAAATCCGCTCGGCCAAGGCCAAAAGTGCCTCCCAGATCATCATATAACTGAGACCGCATTTTAACCATTGCATTATCAAGCATTTCCTGTGTAACTCCCTCTCTTAATTTTGCCATAACTTCATCTACCGCATCAACAACCTGCTCTTTGGAAGTTTCGTTGTCATAAGTGAAATTGAACATAATCTGCATGGGTCCATTATAGTTAAACATATTACCCAAATAATTGATACCCCCACTAACATTAGAAGTATAACCAAGTTCATCTACCAATTTTCTTTGAAGCAAGGCATTGTCTCCCTGTATCAGGATTTGGTTAAGCAAACCCATTGCATAATACTCGGTAGAATTTCGCTCCGGCATATGATAAGCAATTGCTATTGCTGGTTTATTAGCCAATGAGTCATTTTTCACAAAATCCTTTTCCCTTTCCTGCCGTGGTTCTGAAATGTCTGGTTTAGGCGGTAAATTTACAGAGGGGATCTCCCCGAAATACTGTGCTATCCATTTTTTAGCTTCGGTCATTTCAAAATCTCCAACAATTGCCAGGGCAGCATTATTTGGTGAATAATAGGTTTTGAAAAAGCTTTCCACATCCTCAAGGGTGGCAGCATCCAAATCATCAAGATTCCCGTAAAAATTATGCGCATTGTACCAGTTGGTATTTGCATACTGTGGCATATCCAGCCACGGAAAACCTCCATACGGCTGGTTTAACACATTAACTTTCACTTCATTCTTCACAACACCCTGTTGGTTTGTAAGATTTTCCTGGGTAATTTTCAAACCTTTCATTCGGTCTGCCTCGGCCCACAACATGGTTTCCAGTTTATTTGAAGGAATAATTTCAAAATAGTTTGTGAAATCAAAACGGGTTGACCCATTTAAAACTCCTCCATTTTCCTGGACCAGTTTGATAAATTCCATTTTCCCCAGATTTTCTGAACCCTGAAACATCATATGTTCAAAGAGGTGGGCAAAACCGGTCCTATCCTTAGGTTCTATCCTAAATCCAATATTGTAATACACAGCAACTATAGCGGTTGGTGAAGTTTTATCCTGTGAAAGAATTACTTTCAAACCATTGTCCAAAGTATAATACTCGACCGGAACGCTAAATTTTACTGTTTCATTTTTTTGATTTCGACTATCCTGAGCAAGACCATGAAGACTCATCCCGAGAATCAAAAACAGCATGATTGACTTTTTCATAAATTAGGCTTTGATGTTAATGTTTATAATTTTATCTCTATTTATCAATTCCTTAAAAAGAAAGTTTTATTATAAATTAAGATTTTTTATTTAAATAAGAAATTAATATTATTTAAAATTCTGGTTTTAAATAATATATTTTGATTTTTTAGATATAAAAGCCCGCTACTTGATGAAATACAAGGTCGTCTTAAAAAACAAATCAGGAATTCCTCATTAACCCTCACTAACAAATAGTTAGGCTCAATAAAAATAAAATTGATCCGGATGCTTTTAGATTTTGCCGAATCTGAAGAAAAAAATAGTATAAAAGATCAAAGCACTAGCAAGCCGTTCTCTTTTAAAACTTTAATTGGTTTGGAGAACCAAAAAAGTTCGAAATCCTCAAAGTGGGTTTCAAAATCTTTTTTAAGTTGGGAAAAAGTTAGTTGTTTTTCCCTATCAGGCATTAACTGCTCCAGGAAATTCAATAGCCACTCCCCTTCCTCTTTTTTCATAATGATATGAAAGGCTTCAGTTTTATCGTGAAAAGTCATATGAATCTGATGACGTGTTATGCCCCTTTTTGTTTTAATCTGCTCCCTAACAACAGGCATTCCACCTAACCAGATAATCTTTGCTGACGGTTGGATATTAAAATTGGTTTCCAATCGCAAATAGTCTTCAATTAGACCGCTTTTAATACTTGTCTTCGGAATTTTAAAATCAAACCACTCCTGCAGCGACATATCAAATCCAATTCCGTGCATGAAATTAAAGAGCGATTTTTTTAATCCGAAGCTGAATTTAGAGTGATCAATTCCTGTTTTATCCTTGAAATCCACATCATTATTAGCAAATGTGATTGCTTTGTAATGGGGCGTGATTCCATATTCAGATGGATTCAAGCCTATAGGACTATGTGCTGTAAGGGCAAACTGATGCCAGAAACCGGATTGCAAAACTCCCATTTCAAAAAGTTGACGTACCATCTCCAAGCTGTCCACAGTTTCCTGAACCGTTTGCGTAGGATACCCATACATCAAATAGGAATGCACCATAATATTGGCTTCGGTCAAATTCCGGGTAACCTGTGCGACCTGCTCCACTGTAACCCCTTTTTCTATCAATTTCAAAAGTCGGTCTGATGCTACCTCAAGTCCACCGGAGATAGCGATACATCCTGATGCTTTCAGCAACATACAGAGATCGCGGGTAAAGTTCTTTTCGAATCGAATGTTGGCCCACCAGGTAACCGTAATTTTTCTCTTAATAATTTCAAAAGCCATCGCTTTCATAAGCGCGGGAGGCGCTGCTTCATCTACAAAATGAAATCCGGTCTCTCCCGTTTGCGCGATTAATTGCTCCATGCGGTCCACCAATAATTTCGCGGCTACGGGCTGGTATATTTTTATATAATCCAGGGAAATATCACAGAAGGTACATTTTCCCCAATAACAGCCATGCGCCATCGTGAGTTTATTCCAACGGCCATCACTCCAAAGACTGTGCATAGGATTGGCGATTTCTATAACCGAAATATAATCGTTGAGCAAGAGATCTGAATAATCAGGAGTGCCTACTTCAGCCTGTTTATAGTCTGCTCTGGATGAAGTATTATTATAGGTTACTTCCCCCCTCTCCATCAAAAAAGTTCTCTTGAACCGGCGGTAATCGGGATTTTCCGGAGTAGAATTCTTCACATTTGAGATCAATAATTCTATGGGTAACTCGCCATCATCGAGGGTGATGAAATCAAAGAATTCAAAAACACGGATATCTGAAACCGAGCGGAGTTCCGTATTTGGAAATCCTCCGCCCATGGCAATCCTTATTTTGGGATAATGGGCTTTGATATATTGGGCACAGCGAAAAGCACTATATAAATTCCCCGGAAAAGGCACCGAAAAACATACCAATTTTGGTTGTTCCAACTTTAACCTACCATCTAGTATATTTAAAGTAATGTCATCTATAAAAGTAGTGGGCATTTGTAGTTGAGCATACAGTTCATCAAAGGAATTAGCGCTTTGCCCAAGGCGCTCTGCATAGCGGCTAAAGCCAAAATTATTGTCTATACATTCAATAATAAAATCAGACAGATCTTCCAGATATAGCGTGGCAATGTGTTTGGCTTTATCCTGCATTCCCATGCAACCAAATGCCCAGTCCATATCATCCAGCTGGTCAAACCGGGAGGCGCGGGGTAAAAAATTATCGGTACAAAGTTGTCTTGCAAAAGTGGGATTTTTGCCCTGTAAAAACCGGATAACTTCATCCAGAGGCTGCAGATAATGTTCCTTTAACGTATAAATTCGTTCACAATTTTCAGTAACAATTGCATCAGTTTCAAAAGCGATATCAAACAATTTCGTGAAGGTTTTTTTAGAAAAAAGCTCCAGAATAACTTCAATGCCCAAATCCATTTGAAAAGCATCTATATCTTTTGTCTTCAAAAAGCCTTTTAAATAAGCCGTTGCAGGATACGGAGTATTTAATTGAGTAAAAGGCGGGGTAAGGAGTAACATATCTTTCAAAATTGAAACTTAAATTCAAAAACCTCCCTCATAAAGGGATTAAATGCATACAAAGGTAGTTTATTGTTCGCTGTTTAGTATTTCCCGAACGGCTTGTTTGTATGCAATCTGGTTATTGGCTTTTTTGATTTTCTTAAATGTTTTCTGCGGATTGGAAAAGGAATGAGAAAAATAATCCCAAAAGCCCTGCATTTTCATTTTAATTGGAGTGGGTCCGGATAGGGCTGCATCGTACTGTTCGTATATAGTATCGTGGAACTCCCGGAATAATTCCCATCTGTTTTTGGGATATTGGGTGGTATTATTTTTTATCATTCCAGGCAAAAAAGGATCGGCAATAAGACCTCTTCCTATCATCCAGTGGTCAATCCCTGTAAAACGCTCCTGAAGACTTTTAAACCCGGTTACCGAAGTGATATCTCCATTGTAATACAGCGTATGTTTTGTATGATCAATACAGCGTTGAAAAGCATCCAGATCTACTCCTCCCTTATAAAGCTGTTTTCCAATCCGGGCATGAATGGCTATATTTTTAAGCGGATATTTGTCCAGAATTGGGAATGTATCAAGGATCTCTTCACTGTTTTCATAGCCCATTCTCATTTTCATGGACACCACAATATCTGTTTCTGAATGAACCCTGTCCAAAATATGATCAATTTTTGGGGGATTACAAATAAGTCCGGATCCCATACCACGCTTGGTAACCATTGGATATGGACAACCCAAATTCCAGTTAAGCTCCTTATAACCAAATTGCTGAACGTATTTTGCAACGAATAAAAATTCATCTGCATCATTTGTAATAACCTGCGGAATCAACTCCGGGGTACTATTATTTTCGGGCAGTAGATCACGTTGGTAAGATGCCTTAACAACAAGCTTTCCATCCAACCGAATGTATGGCGCATAGAACGTGTCTATTCCTCCAAAGTAATGATGGAAGGCATTCCGAAACCTAAAATCTGTAAATCCCTGAAGTGGGGACGAGAGCAGTGTAAAACTCATGATAATTTAATTCCGGCAAAGATAGTAGAAAAGCTTAATCCGCCCGGTATTGGATTTGACCTGAATTTAATTTCTTTAGCAGCTTTTATAATAGCTTAAATTCACGGCAGTAGTATATAAATTCACTTTTTAAAAGTATTTCTTATTTTTAATTCAAAAAGTTTATTACCAAAAGCCAGTGCTAATAAAATCATAAGAATACCCCATTGTATCAATTTAGGGCTTTTAAGCTTTTTAAAGAAACCCTTCTTTTCTTTATTAAATGTTTCGTTTCGTAGGTATTCGTCTTGAATATGAGCAAATTTTTCCCTTTTAATAAATAATTCCACTCCTTCCTTTTTCGCCTGAATTCCTTTTTTGGTAAGAAAAACCTTTTCATCCTCTAGCACTACTAAACCATATCTTACCAATTCATTGAATCTGGTAAACAGATCCTCTTCAGAAAGTATTTTACTGGGGTCTCCCTCTTCAATAAGGTCAATTAGTCTATCCATTGTTCTATAAAATCAAAAAAAACTTTTTTATAAGAAACCTAAAAGTAAGATACTAATCATTATCAGCTGTTGAAAAACATCATGAAATTTATCTTTTTAAAATTTATTAACTACAGTATTTTTTAAATGCTTATTCCTATATCATTTTTCATTGAGCAAGCTCACGCAATTTTAAAAGGAAAATATACTGGTTATAAGCCTACTAGGGATAAAATGCAAGTAAGTTTTGAACTCATTCCTTTTCAGGTATACCTCTTTTTTTAAGCTCAAATAAATAAAGAGTCTTAGACTTGCCTTAATGATTATTAATCATATCAATGAAATATGGTGAGTTTTAACACTATATTTGGATTACTTCAAATAAAATTAACATAATAAAATTCATGCCTAAATCATTAACTCTATTGCGTTATGCTTTATTTTTTTTGTTCGCATTTTGTTATATTATGACCATTATTTGCCTGAGTTTTTCTGAATCTTTTTCAAACTTATACTCCTATTTCTTTATTTCTGGCTCTGTATTTTTACTGCTATTACTTCTATCCTTCGGATTTCAATACATCCCTGTTAAAAATAAGAAAGAATAATCTTATGAAAATCTTTGGTTAAGATTCTGTTTGGTTCCAAACAAATCCAAACTATTTTATCTAATCTTAGATCTTCACAAAAACTTCTTTATAAATTCAAAATATTTGAAAGGCGCATATTTAAAAGGTATATCCATCCAGGTTGGTGAGTTTAAAACTCCTCTTTGATTACTGAACGCCAAAAAACTATCTTTTCCATGGTAATTCCCAAAACCAGAATTCCCAACTCCACCAAAAGGCAGATGATGGTTGGCTATATGCATTAGTGTGTCATTTATACAAACTCCTCCTGAACTTGTTTTTTTTATAACCTCCTCAGCCTGTTTACTTTTTCCAAAATAATAGAGCGCAAGGGGTTTTTCCCTGGAGTTTATAAAGGAGATCGCCTCCTTCAAATTTGTATAGGTGATAATTGGCAATATTGGGCCAAATATTTCCTGCTGCATAAGGGAATCTGTCTCAGGTGAGATCTCGTCCACAATCGTTGGATGAAAAAACAATTCTTCCCGGTTAAAAGTTCCACTGTAACGGATGTTTCCTTTGCTTTTCTCCAACAATTCTACTAATCCATCAAAAGCTTTTTCATGTACGATCCGGGCATAAAATTCGCTTTTCTGAATATCTTTTCCGTACATCTCTTCAAGATAAACAGGTATTTTTTTAATTAATTCCTCCTTTACTGAATGATGAACCAGCAGATAATCCGGAGCTATACAGGTTTGACCGGCATTGATGGTTTTTCCCCAGGCAATGCGTTTTGCCGCCAAATCTATATCTGCATTCTCATCTACGATTGCCGGACTTTTCCCTCCCAGTTCAAGGATAACAGGAGTAAGGTTTTCAGCCGCAGCTTTCATCACTATTTTTCCAACTTTTGTGCTTCCTGTAAAAAATATTTTATCAAAGCGCAGTTTTAGAAGATCCTCCCCCACCCTTTGATCTCCCTGAATTAATGCAATATAATTTTCATCGAAAGTTGCTCCAATCATTTCATCCATGACCGCTGCAATATGTCCCGTGGATTCTGAGGGTTTCAGAATAGCACAACAACCCGAAGCTATTGCACCAACAAGAGGATTCATAACCAGTTGAAAAGGATAATTCCAGGGTGCTATAATAAGTGCAACTCCCAAAGGTTCATAATAAATCTTCCCCGTGGACGGAAAAAGATGCACCGGATTAGCCACTTTTTGGGGTTTCATCCACTTTTTTAAATTCTTTATATGAAAATCTATTTCCTGGTTTAGGATACTGATTTCAGTGAGATAAGCTTCTTCCCCGGATTTATGAAGATCTTTCCATAGAGCTTCTAAAATCCGATCTTCATATTGGCTCACGGCCGACTTTAATTTTTTGAGCATTCCGATCCTGAAATCCAAACTTTTAGTTTGATGGGATTCCTGAAACGCTTTCTGAGCTTTATGAATATTTTCTATTTTCGCATTCGAAATTTCTGTCATTTGCTTATTTTTTTTTAACTACCGTATAACCTACTTTAGGAGATTAAACCCACTGGCAGGATTAAAAATTATTGCTTTCTGCCTTCAAAATGATCCATTGTTTTATACATCCCAAGAACTTTTCCTACAAACCAATCAAAGAACCATATCGGAAATAGTCCCTGGCTTAACCTAACAATTCTCATGCTCCAGGGCATTGTTAAAAAAATCCGATTTCGCTCAATAGCTCGTATCACTTGTTTGGCGACTTTTTCCGGCTTTAAAACCGGGACTAAAGAACGTACTCCTGAAAACATTCCCGTGTCTATATAATAAGGATTGACGGTGGTAATGTGTATATTTTTTTCCAATTGTTTCATCTCCAGCCTAAGACTATCAGACCATCCAATAAGTGCCCATTTGCTTGCAGCATACACCGACATTTTGGGATTGGAGACCAATCCTGCAGAGGAAGCAATATTACATATGTGGCCCGAATTCCGCCTGATCATTTGCGGTAAAAACTCCAGTGTTACATACATGGGAGCAATCGTATTGATATTGATGGTTCTCTCTATGTCCGGAATTGAATGCTCATGGAAATATTTTCCAACCACGATGCCTGCATTATTGATCAATACATCCACTTCATGCTTTTCTTTTTTAACAAGAGAAGCTGTTTTTGCTACCTCTTCAGGATTTGAAACATCCACCTGATAACCGAATATTTTTCCCAATTTTGAAAATTCAGAAATTGTTGTTTTAAGATTTTCAGCATTGATGTCGAAAATTATAAGGTTGCTTCCTTTCTCAAGAATCAGCTTCCCCATAAGTTTACCTATACCCGAACCTCCCCCGGTGATCAAAACCGTTTTACCTTTAAGATCTTTCATGCGTTTCCAATTAAATCAGAATAACACTAAAAGTAGGAAAGTTAAAAGGCTTGGGCAACACCCGGCCTTTAATTATATGTGCTGAATATTTAATTGCTCATTGAGGGTTTAAATTCCAGAGGCCTTCCTGATTTGGTGGACTTGTCGCGAATTTCTAAAAGTATTTTTTAATTCATTCCTTGTCCGGGCTTGCCCTCAGGTTATTGATTTTAATTTTTTTAAAGCAAGTTTTGACCTTCCTCCCTGATCATCATTTTCAGGAAAGCTTCTTTTTTAGCTGTTTAATTTTAATCGGAAAGTGTTCTTCATTGGAAAAAATCCAATGCCACACCGAATATTGCAAATAAAACGGCAATAAAAATAAACGCGAGAACAAGCAGCACAAAAATCTTCCCAAAAAAATTAAACTCCCTTGTAGCGCTCTTGTAATTTTCGATAAAAAAGTTTAGTGTTTTCATAACAATTATTTTTGTGTTAATACCTTGATATACGTGGTTATTGAAATTTCACATCTGGTATCAACCGGTTAAATACCGAAAATTAAAAGCTGTTATGGATAAACTGAAAATTTGGGCCGGGCTCAAAGAAATATTAAAGCCGATTTAAAACCCTAAATGTTTTTTAATGTAATTTTATTACCATTCCTTCTGCTAAATTTAATTTCCGTATAATAATTTAAATCTCTTTTCTGCCAATTACAAGTAGGGAAATCCGGTATTATTGATTGTTAAAATCCTTAAGAAGTGGCTTTTTTTAGCCTGTGCTTATAATTTGTCCTTTATTGAAGTAACTAAAATCTGGAAATAAAGCACTAACTTTCTGTTATGAACAAACATTATAACATTATAATTGCCGGAGCCGGGGGTATAGCCGAAGCAGCCGGGCTCATGCTTATGGAAATGAGCAAAGTTTCTCCTTCCCTGTTTATTGGAAACCGAACGCTTTCAAAAGCGCAAAAACTCGCACTTTGGATTGAGGAGGGTACTGAAAAGGAATGTTCTGTTAAAGCCTTTCATCTTCAGGAAGAAGGAGTTTCAGAAGAAATGGAAACGATCCTGAGCAAGGGAGACATTATCCTGGACTGCCTTCCGGGAAGTCTGGCTCCAAAAATCGCCAGTCTCGCAATAGCGTATCATTTGCATTATGCCAACCTAACCGAATATGTGGCAGAAACCGATGAAATAATCGAAATGGCAAAGAACAGCAAAACAGGGTTCGTTCTTCAATCCGGACTGGCACCCGGCTATATCGACATCCTTGCCAATGGACTTTTTCAACAATTCTGCGAGGATTTTAAAATTGAAAAAGTAGATAAACTGGAATTTAAAGTTGGCGCACTTACACGGCACGTAGTTGCTCCGCATTATTATGGGTTTACCTGGAGTCCCGTGGGTGTAGCTACAGAATATGTAAAAACCGCATTGGCACTTCGGGATTTCAAAAAAACAGCGCTGCCAGCTTTATCTGAAAGAGCTCATATTATTATAGATGGAATAACCTATGAAGAAGATCTCACTTCCGGTGGAGCTGCAGATTTTCCTGATGCCCTGGCAGGAAAAGTTCGTTCCCTGGACTATAAAACCCTTCGGTATCCCGGCCATTATTCCTGGGTGGAAAAACAGATTTCCGGGATTGAAAATTCGGATAAAATTTCAGTATTGCAGGAAAAAATGGAGGCTGATATTCCACATTGCGAAGACGATCAAATTGTTTTATATGCCGCCGTTGAAGGCAAAGATACAGCAGGGACTTTACGCCGCCGGGAGATCGCTAAACGCATATTCCCGCAAAAAATAGCGAAATACAGGTTGCGGGCCATTCAAACCACAACTGCCGCCCCCTTGCTGCAGGCAGCTCAACTTCTGCTTGAGTCTAAAATGACCGGGATTATATTGCAAAGTCAAATAGATCCGAAAAAGTTTTTAAATGGAAACTTTATCCTGCCGGTATACGGGGATTTTTAACCCTCTTTGAGAGTTTAACCTGCCCGACGGACGGGATGGTTCCCCGAGGCCTGCCCAAGAGGAATTTTATTCAGGGGCTTGCCCGAATAATTGAGGCGTTCTTATCTCTAATTTTTTAAAAATATTTTTCTCCCGATAATTCGGGACATACCTTGTAGGCCTGCCCCAAGGTTTTTGATTACCTTTAGCCTACCTTAATTCAAAGGTGTTCCAATGCCTGAAAAAAAAGTCTATTCCTTATTTAATTTAACTACATCTATTCAAAATGTAATTAATACCTATTGCAATAAAACTGTGTGGATTAAGGCTGAGATCGTACGGCTTAATTACTACCCTAAAAGCGGCCATTGCTATCCTAGCCTGGTAGAGAAAAAGGATGGAAAAGTGATCGCAGAACTTCGGGGAAATATATGGGGTGGCAATTTTGAAATGATCAATGCCAAGTTCAAAGCTGTGCTCAAGGAGGAACTTAAAGACAATATAACGGTGGTTGTCCAGGGAACTGTTTCCTTTCACCCACTGCATGGGCTCGCCTTAAACATAGTGGATATAGATCCTGAATATACCCTGGGAGAACTTGCCAGGGAAAAAGCAGATACTATCGCAAAGCTGAAGGAAACCGGAATTTTTAATGCAAATAAAAACACACTCCTTTCCAGCTTACCTAAAACCATCGCGATCATTTCTGTTGAGACCAGCAAAGGCTATGGGGATTTTATGGATATCATACAAAAAAATCCCTGGGGCTATAAATTTCATTTCCTGATCTTTCCTGCTATTTTACAGGGAGAACGAGCGGTGAGTTCCATAAGTCAGCAGCTGGAACGAATTAAAAAACATTCGGAGATATTTGATGCGGTGGCAATAATTCGTGGCGGTGGCGGGGAAATTGGTTTAAGCAGTTTTGACAATTATTTGCTGGCAGAGAAAATAGCCACTTTTCCTATCCCAATCCTAACCGGGATTGGACATTCTGCAAATGAGACCGTAAGTGAACTGGTTAGCTATGAAAGCTTCATCACCCCAACTAAAATAGCCGAATTCCTGCTGCAAAAATTCAATGATTTTGCTGTTCCGGTGAAAGATGCCGAACAAAAGATTCAGAATGAAATAAACAGGATATTTAAGAATGAGAAAATCAATCTAAAGGAAACAGCACGCCTTTTTAGTTCGCTTACCGGAAGTGCAATGAATAATTCAAGAGCAAACCTCAACCAACTTGCAACTGTGCTAGACAACCGGAGTCAGCATATGATAAATGACCAAAAAAACATGCTGGATCAGGCGAAGCGTTCCATTTTGGCCAATGCTAAAAACAGCTTGAATGAAGCTGCGGTAAATTTAAGTTTCACCGAAGAAAAAATTGGAATGTTGTCTCCGCTTAACATCCTGAAAAGAGGGTTTAGCATTACGCGCCAAAATGGAAAAGTGATTCGGGATTCCGATGAAATTCAAGAGGACTTTCTGCTGGAAACGCAGTTATATAAAGGAAATCTATCCAGCCGAATCGAAAAAAAATTTAAAAATAAAAAAAATGACTGAGGAAATTAACTATACCGATGCTCATAAAGAGCTTCAGGAAATTGTTTCAGAAATGGAAAATGCTGAGATTAGCATCGATGAGCTGGACACAAAGATCAAACGTGCTTCTGAACTTTTAAAAATATGCAAGGACAAACTTTTCAAGACCGAAAAAAATGTTCAGTATATTCTGGAAGAAATAAGGAATTATTCTATTGATAACCGAAAATAAGGCTGCTTTACCCAAAGCTTATATGGATTTATTTTAGAGAAATTCCTTAAATGAAACTTTCTCCCGATAATTTATTCAGCAGAAAATAAGTATTTTTAGCCTTTATATAATCCATAATTGTACAACTTCAACCAATTAGTTCCCCCAAACCTACTGCATGAAGGATATAAAATCAATAAACCTAGAATCGGAGCCATACTTTGATCTTGATCATTTTTTTGAACTAACCGCAGACATTCTATGCATTGCGAGTTATGACGGTTATATCAAAAAAACCAATCCAGCTTTTTCGGAATTACTTGGCTACTCCACAGAAGAGATCATGGCCGGGCACGTTAGCGATTTTATCTATCACGAAGATAAAACGATCACTTCCAAACTCAGGGAAAGTATAAATAAGGATAAACCTCTTTTAAATTTCGAAAACAGGTATGTAACCAAATCAGGAGAGATTGTTTGGCTCTCCTGGACTTCCGTTTCAGAACCTTCCAATAGATTAATTTATGCCATCGCTAAAAATGTTACCCATTTAAAGAACCTGGAGGAGGAACGGAATTTACTGCTTACCAACCTTACCAGTGTAAATGAGCAACTCAAACAATTCAGCTATACAGTATCTCATGATTTGAGGTCTCCGGTTAATAATTTGATATCCCTTTTCGGGCTTTTGGATCTATCAAAAATTGAGGATCAGGAAACCCTCGAATACATCGATATGCTTAAAAAATCCTCTTTTAAGCTGAAAAATACCCTGAATGAATATGTTGACAATTTAAGTCAGGAAGAAAAAATAAACGTAAAAATTGAAAGGGTGGTTTTAAATGATATCCTGCAAATTACACTGGATTCAATTAAAACATTGATCTCAAATTCTAAAGCTACTTTGGAGATCGATTTTTCTGAAACAGAGGAAGTAAGGTTTAATGCAGGATATCTCCAAAGTATATTTCTTAACCTTATTTCAAACTCGATAAAATATTCCAATCCGAAAACGTATCCCGTTATTTCAATTACCACCAGAAAATTAAAGAACAGCACCCAGCTTATTTTCAGCGATAACGGAATTGGTTTTGAAATGAAGAATGTAAAGGATAAAATTTTTGGTTTACATCAAAAATTTCATAATCATATAGACAGTAAGGGAATTGGATTGTATTTAGTTCAGAAACAAATGACAAGTCTGGGAGGTACTATAAAGGTGAAAAGCCAGGTTAATATAGGGACGACATTTACCTTAACTTTTAAAGAATCAAAAACCTAAGGGCAAGCCCAAGAGGTATGTCCCGAATTATCGGGAGGGAAATACTTATAAAAATCAAGGCAGGCCCGCCTGAAAGATTCGGGCAGGCCTGGGCGAATTAAACCTTCAATGAGGCATTAACCTTTTAAAAGCCTTCGTTTTTGTTCATCAAACTCTTCCTGAGAAAGCACATTTTGATCAAGCAGGTTTTTTAATTTGGTTAATTCATCTGCCACACTGTAATTCCCACGGCTATTTTCAATGGCTTTAGCCAATGCCTCATTGCTGCTTTTTTGATTAGTGGCTTCTATATATGCAGCGCAAAGATCTTTAATTTTTTGTGCCTCCTTTTTCCAAAACCCATGAATTTGTATAGGGTCATTTCCTGTACTTTTAATGGTTATTGTAGTTCCAAATAGGTGAGAATCTACTGTAATACCGGTGATGTTTTTAAAATGCAGCGTTTCTGTATCTTCAGAAATGAGATGCCAGTTCCTTCTTTTAAATTCGATATGCTCCTCATCTATGAGTATAACATTTGGAGTGAAAGGGTTGAGATCACTGTTAAGAGCTCTAAGAAAATAACTGGATTTAAATATAACCGGATCAGACATATGTTCTGTTTTATTAGGTTACCAAGATATTGTTTTAAAACCAAATTACAGGTTTCTCTAATCACGAATCACAGGTCCTAAAACTTCCCAAACATTTTCGGCTAGGATCTTTTGCCCCTCGGCGGTAGGATGAATTCCGTCTCCCTGATTCAGTTCTGGATTGCCGGCGACATCTTCCAGTAAAAAGGAAATAAGATGAACATCATTCTTTTCAGCCAATTCCGGAAAGATATTCCTGAATTCTGATGTATACTCCTGCCCCATATTTGGAGGGATCTGCATCCCGGCAAGAATAATTTCTGTATCCGGGTTTTTCTCCCGTACCGTATCGATAATCTCCTGAAGGTTTTTTCTGGTCTCTTCCAAAGGGATTCCACGTAAACCATCATTGGCTCCCAGTTCCAGGACAAAAACCTCCACGTCCTGATTCAAAACCCAATTTATCCTGTTCTTTCCGGCTGCTGTGGTTTCTCCGCTTAATCCGGCATTCACGACTTCATAGGGAAGATCTAAAGAATCTATTTTTTGCTGAATAACAGCTGGAAATGCTTCATTTGGATCCAGGCCCATTCCGGCTGTAAGACTGTTTCCGAAGAAAAGGATCACTCCAGACTCACTTTTTTCCTGATTATCATCTTCTGAAACTTTTTCTGACTGGGTTTCCTCCTCTTTTTTTGGGGATTCTCCACAGGAGTTGAAAAAGATAAAACTAAACAAAACACAAAATACCAACAAGTTTCTCATAGTACAGGGATTAAAATCAAAATCTTTCTTTATTTTGTCTTTATTCAGAAAATTAAGAGTCGAAAGATGACAAAGATATTAAACGTTCACAACTTAGAGAAAACCTTCTCTAGTGGTTCAAAAAAAATAACAGTATTACAAGACATCAGTTTTAACATAGAAGCAGGTGAAACCTTTTCAATTGTGGGCCCCTCGGGAAGTGGAAAAACCACTTTACTCGGACTTTGCGCCGGTCTGGATCAAGCCGATTCTGGCGAGATAGATCTTTGCGGCACACAATTGAACAGCCTAACCGAAGATGAACGTGCTATCCTTCGAAACAAAAATATAGGCTTTGTTTTTCAGGATTTTCAGTTATTACCAACACTTACCGCCCTGGAGAATGTAGCAGTTCCCCTGGAATTACAGGGAGCAAAAAATGCTTCCAAAGTTGGGAAGGAACTTCTGGAAAAAGTAGGACTTGGAGATCGCTTTCATCATTATCCATCACAGCTCTCGGGAGGGGAACAACAGCGGGTTGCCGTAGCACGGGCATTTTCCAATACCCCTTCCATCCTTTTTGCCGATGAGCCAACAGGAAACCTGGATGCTGAAACTGGAGAAAAAGTAATAGACCTTCTTTTTAATCTGAATAAAGAATCCGGCACTACTCTGGTGATCGTTACCCACGATTTGGAACTGGCACAAAAAACACAACGTATCCTCAGATTGAAAGGTGGGAGAATACTCGAAAACCCCATAGATACCGTATAATGAAAAAGAATAAAACCATTAATTCCCAGGCAAATTTTGGCTGGCTGCTAAAAATGGCCTGGAGGGATGGAAAAGCGAGCAGCCGTAAACTTATCCTGTTTATGGCATCGATTGTTTTGGGAATTGCTGCAGTTGTTTCCATACAGTCCTTTGGCGAAAATCTCAAGGAAAATATTTCCCTGCAATCAAAATCCTTAATGGGAGCTGATTTCAGAATAGACAGCAACAATCCGCCAAATGAAAGGGTGCTTGAAATAATGGATTCCCTGGGTGGCGCAGATGCAAGGGAAATCAGTTTCACTTCAATGGCTGCCTTTCCAAAAACCGATGTTACCAAACTGGTGCAGGTACGTGGAATTGAAGGAGGTTTCCCATTCTATGGGGAGTTGGAAACAGAACCTGAAACAGCCGCAGGAAGCTATCAGGAACAGAATTCTGCTTTGGTAGATGCCACGGTGATGCTTCAACTAGGGATTCAGCCAGGCGATAGTATTAAAATAGGAACGATTACTTTGCCTGTTGCAGGGTCATTAAAGTCGGTTCCGGGGAGCACTGCAATTTTTAGTTCTGTGGCGCCATCAGTTCTTATTCCTTACAGGCTGATTTCTGAAACTGGTCTGGTACAAACCGGAAGCCGCGTGGGTTATGATTTTTATTTTGTGGCCAATCAGAATATGAGTATGGAGCAACTCGATAAAAACCTTGGTCCTTTGCTCGATACCCAGGATGCCGATCTTGATACTCATACCTCCACCAGCCAAAGATTAGGCCGCAGGTACGATAATTTCGGAAAGTTCCTTAACCTGGTTGCCTTTATCGCTCTTTTACTAGGGTGTGTTGGTATTGCGAGTGCGATAAACATTTACATCAAAGGAAAATTACGTGCAGTAGCAATACTTAAATGCATAGGAGCTACCAAAAGACAAACCTTCCTTATCTATTTGATACAAATTGCAGCAATGGGGCTTTTAGGCGGAATTGCCGGTACCGGTCTGGGATTAATTCTTCAGCAATTATTCCCCTTATTTTTAGGAGACCTCTTACCGGTAGATGTTCAAATGTCTTTTTCTTTTCAGGTTATCCTGATGGGATTATTACTGGGGATTTCCATGTCTGTTTTGTTCGCCTTATATCCCCTGATGGGAACCTTATACATTTCGCCTTTACAGGCATTACGGGTACAAAATGAGAGCAAATCCAAATCCGGTAAAGCAGGGCTACTGGTTTTGTTGGGAATTTTTCTGTTTATTTTACTCTTTTCATATTGGTTGTTAAAAGATTGGCGGTATTCCTTCTCTTTTGTAGCAGGGATAATTTTTACGTTTTCAATTTTAGCGGGGATCGCTAAAGCATTTATGAAATGGATAAAGAAATACTTCCCAAACACCTGGGGATTTCCTGCGAGACAGAGTTTGCTGAATCTTTTCCGTCCCCAGAACCAAACCCTTACTTTAGTATTGGCCATAGGAGTTGGAACCTTTCTAATTAGCACACTCTATTTCACCAAAGATGTTTTGATGGCCCAGGCAACCCTTGAGACACAATCTAACAGTCCAAACATGATCCTCCTTGATATACAGTCTGAACAAAAAGATGCTGTTGTCAAGACGATTACCGAAAATGGCCTCCCCGTCCTGGATGATATTCCCATTGTTACAATGAGGGTTCAAAGTATAGAAGGAAAATCGGTAAACGAAATGAGAGCCGATACAACTTCCAATGTGAACCGCTGGATCCTCAATCATGAGTTCCGCGTTACCTACCGCGATTCTCTTATCGCTTCTGAAAGTCTTCAGGATGGCGAATGGATTCCCGAAGTCAGCGATACCGAAATAGTGCCCATCTCAATAAGCGATAATTTTGCCGATGATGCAAAAGTTAAGGTTGGTGATAAAGTAACTTTTAACGTTCAGGGAGTTTTGTTAAATACGGTAATAGGAAGTATCAGGACCGTGGACTGGAGCAGGATGCAGATGAATTTCTCCATTGTTTTCCCCAAAGGTGTTCTGGAAGATGCGCCTCAGTTTAGAGTGCTTACGTCCAATGTTCCCGATGAGGGAAGCTCGGCCAATTTGCAACAGGAGTTGGTGCAAAAATATCCAAATGTTACTATCATTGACCTTAGACAGGTTCTAACAGTAATAGAAGGCTTGCTTGATAAAATCTCCTGGCTCATCAATTTTATGGCCTTTTTCAGTATACTTACAGGAATTATCGTTCTTTTGGGCGCAGTACGGACCAGTAAATATCAAAGAATAAAGGAAAGTGTACTCTTAAGAACCTTGGGTGCCAAAAGCAATCAGATTTTGAAGATCCTGGCATTGGAATATTTGTACCTCGGGGTATTGGGTGGTTTATCAGGTATCCTTCTATCGCTAATAAGCAGCCAGATGCTGGCCTGGTTCTTATTCGACTCCCCGTTCGTACCTTCCTGGATACCATTCCTGGTTCTGTTCCCTGGGATTGTACTGTTGGTATTGATAATTGGGTTATCGAATAGCAGAAGTGTTATTAAAAGTCCACCGCTGGAGGTACTGAGAAAGGCAAATTAAGAGACGCCCTACACGGGCGTCTTAATCTGCAGGCCCAATAGGGCCTTTTTTATCCGAGAAGCCCATATAGGGCGTCTCTAATGCGGTAATTTCTTACGTATTAGACCGTAGATAAAGGTTCCTCCCAAGGCACCCGCTAAAACCACTAATATAGAAACGTATCCTGCTCCAATAAGGGTATAAATGGGTCCGGGACATGATCCGGCAAGTGCCCAACCAAGACCAAAAATGATCCCTCCATACATATAACGGCTAAAACTTTTGTCCTTTGGAGTAAACGTGATAGGCTCTCCATAAAAGGATTTTACATTATTCTTTTTGATAAGCCATACTCCCAGCACTCCCAAGAACAAGGCAGAACCCATGATGCCGTACATATGAAAGGATTCAAACTGAAACATTTCATAAATTCTAAACCAGGAAGCCGCTTCCGACTTGTACATCACTATTCCGAAAAATATACCTATAAATAAATATGCTGCTGTTCTTTTCATCTTAAAAAATTAAAGGAAATAATAGATGGATCATAATCAATCCACCAATAAAAAATCCAATTACCGCTATTAGTGAGGGCAATTGTAAATTACTTAGACCTGAAATAGCGTGTCCAGAGGTACAACCTCCGGCATATCTGGAACCAAAACCTATCATTAAACCTCCGCCTAACAAGATCAATAAAGATTTTATGCTGGAAAATGCTTCCAAACCAAATAACTGCTCCGGCAAAAAGGTGTCCCCTGCATTCTCAAAACCCAATCCTTCCAAGGTTGCTATAGTGTCTGGATTAATGGCCACAGAAGGGTCATTAGTTAAGACATGAGCACCTAAAAATCCGCCAATTATTGCTCCAAGGACTACTACAAGATTCCATCGCTGTGATTTCCAGTCGAAGGCGAAAAAATCGGCTTTTTTATCTGCGCCTCCAATGGTACACATGGTCCTTAAATTTGATGACATTCCAAATTGTTTATCCACAAATAGCAGTAAAAACATTATTAAGGCAATTAATGGGCCTGAAACATACCAGGGCCAGGGTTCAAATATCCAATTCATAGAAGTTATTTTTTTTTTGAGATGCAAAGAACTCATTTAATATTAATTCCCACAGTAACAAAAGTTACATTATTATTTTAATAAAAAAAGGAGTAGAATTCTTAATGAAACAGGTTTTTTTCTTTTAAACCTAGTTTTCAGCAATTCCTCCTCGTTTCGGACACTCTAAAAATCGAAGTTTGTAACGAAGTTAAGCTGATTAAAATTGCTTTTATTAAAGATGCTTTGGGCATCTAAACTATTCTTATTTTCCCGGTAAACCCAAAGAAAATCAAAGCTTAGGCCTTCCAGAAAGCCATGAACTTTATAAGTTAAATGCGCATTTAGCTGAAGAGATTCCGCTACATTATATTTATTGAACTCAAAACCAGCTGATTTGGGACCTGTAAGTTGTTGAAACTCCAATCCTATATGTAGGTCCGGATTTGGAATAGTGTACTCCCCTTTCAAGGTAAAAACATCTGTATTTCCAAGTCCTTCCAAACGGGATCTGGAAATGGAAGTAAAGAAATGATCTCTTCCTAATTCCTTCGGAAATAAAAATCTTCCCGTATCGAATGCATGGGAATACGCGATACCAAATTTCCACCCAGCTTGTTTCCAACTTAATTGAGTACTTAAAACCTGTCCATTTTCATCGGGTTGTATATATCGATGTTCATAAGGAAGCTCTTCAGAATAAGAAAAAGGAGACTGATATACATATTGCACTCCAAGGTTAAAGTTTTCATAGTCATATCCCACTTCTGTCCAGAGTGTATTCATCATTTTATCCAAATAAAAATCATATACCTCTAAATAGAGGTTGTTTTTATTGAAACTGTAATTAAAGATCCCAATCCCGGAAGAAGGATAATATTCGTGATATTCAGCTAATTCCCCATTGGGTTGAAAACCATTATAAAACAGTCCCATCCCTTCTTCAAAGTTAAACCACTCGGTAGTAGCTCTGGGGGAAACCCCATTTAACCATCCAAGGTTAACCTGGTGCGCAGTATGGAAATTTAAATGAGCCCAGGCTCCCCTGTGTGCAAAAGGCTTCATGCGGCCGTCGCTATGGTTAAGCAAGGGGGTGTATTCCGTTTCAATCTTTCCGTAGGTGATATAAGAATCCCCAAACCGGTACCGGATAAATAATTCCTCCAGCCTATCGAGATCCTTGAAATTTCCCTTATTTAGAACATCATAAAGTTCATATTCCCATTTTGCGTTTTTTCCTGTAATAGGATCTTCAATTCCTAGATCACTGCCAAAGGTTTTATAGGTAAAAATCCCCTTTACGCCAATTTCAAAACCCTTATAATTTCCAGTTGTAAATCCTACAGCACCTCCGGTTGCGTTGGTATAATAATCCTTTAGATCACCACGGTTTATAGTATTCATAAAATAATTTCGGAAATGTCCATGAAATTCGGCATCCCTGAAGATGTCCTTAAGCTGTGAAATTTCCTTATTGCCAGTCATACTGTGTTCCTCTACCCCAGATTCGATGTGTCCCTGCGCAAAAAGGGTGAAATTAAAACTTAACCATATAATTGTAAAATACCACTTAGCTAATTTCATTTGTATTCTTTAAAGTAATTTTTCGCAAAACTCTTTAAAAGCCTTCTTATTATCTGTAACAAGTGTTACGTTTCCTAAAAAGAAAATCTAGGAACAATTTCTGAAATGAACTTATACCCTATGTAACAAATGTCACATTCAGAGTAGAGGTGAATACTTATATTTGGCGTCGAATGAATTTAAAGTCTAATATAGCTATATTTTTTGTGGTGGTTTTTTTCGGAAAATCCCTGATGATGGATACCAATTTTTTGGGAAGCATTCTTGATACCAAAGAAATAGTATATATAAATCCATTTTGTGAAAACAAGAAAGCTGATGTATTTGAGAATGGAAGCACTCGGGACTTTAGCCCTGTTTCAAACGTATTAATCATCCCCATAGATTCATATTGTAACGCTCCATTTCAGTTCGAGCTGTCTGGATGGACACTTATCGAGGTGAAAACCAATTACCAGCGCTACAATTATACCTCTCCAGAATTTTTTGAAACCTTCAGCGATAAATTTTATCCTCCCCCACAAGTTTAATAGACTCTGAAATTTAATAAGCAATTTTCTATTTAACACAGAAAGCTTGTTCATCACTTATTTTTGTATTGATCAAAAATATTTCAGAAAAAATGAATCAATTACCTGGGAGCAAGCTCCTTAGGTATTTAAAAGGAAGAATTTCCTAAAATTTAAATTAAATCATCCGGAGAATTAAAACTTCTGGTGGGATTAAATTATTCAATCTATTATAGCTTATGACAGCCAAAATAATGGTTACACAACGATCGATAATGATCTTCAGGATGATGCTAAGCGGTATCTTTCTTGTTGCAGGTTTTAATCATTTGATGAATGTGGAAGGAACGCTCGCCAAACTGGATCAGGCAAGTTTTAAGGGAATGGCCTATCTTATTGGAAATCCCGAATACTTAATCATTATCTCCGGAATAGTTATGCTGGTTGCCGGGATTAGCCTCTTTGCAGGTTTTAAAACCCGGTGGGTTGCTCTAATACTGGCTTTGGTATTAATTCCAATTACGATTACTGTTCAAATAGGACAGTTGAATTCCCTGGGACCTCTTTTTAAGAATATAGCAATCCTGGGCGGACTTTTATTTTTTATATTAAACGATTTTAAAACAACAAAACAATGAAAACAGTATTTTTAAGCAGCCTTGCATTATTTTTTGCTTTAACCACCATACAGGTTAATGCGCAAGCACCGGAACACACTCATGATAAAAACAATTATGTTGTGCTTACCAAAAAAGTAGATCAGTTAAAGCCCATAATACTAACCGCTGAAGCACTAGCGCTGGAAGACGGGGAACGCTTCGGGGATTTTCAGGTTATTGTTTGCGGACAGGACATTTCACAATTAACCGATGCCGATAAAATGAAAAGCTTTGTATCTCAAGCTGAAAAGGCTGGAGTACACCTGGTAGCCTGCGGATTTTCCCTGAATAAATTCAAGGTTGATCGTAAGGATATTCCACAGGAAATGGAGATAGTTGAAAATGGTATTTTACACGATTTTCAGCTTCAGAAAAAAGGATATTACAGTTTAGGACTTTAAAAAAATAAAAGAATGAAAACACTTAAAACAACATTATTTGTAGGATTGGGAATCTTTGGACTTGGATTACTAGGATCCTGTCAGGAAATGAAATCTGATGAAAAACAAGGTGGTAATGCTCAGGACACCTTGCGCATCACCATTTTACAAACCGCCGATATTCATGGTCAATTAGATCCGCATCCCGAATTGTTCTGGGAAAATGACAGCATTGTGTTCAAAACACGTGGCGGGATGGCGAATATTAAAACATTGTTTGATGAAGAACGTGCTAAAAACCCTAACCGGACTATTATTGTAGATGGTGGCGATCTTATTCAGGGAAGTGGCTATGCAGCCCTTTCCAAAGGAGATATTTTTCCGGAGATTGTGAAAAATATGAATTACGATTTGCTAATTCCCGGCAATTGGGAAGTGGTTTACGGCAAAACTTCTATGATGAATGTTTTAAATGCCTATGATACTCCTGTAATCGCAGAGAATATGTATCACGAAGAGACCGGGGAACGACTTTTCCCTCCCTATTGGATCAAGGAAATAGAAGGAGTGAAAATAGGATTTATTGGGGTTAATGATCCCGATGTTCCAATTCGTCAAAACCCGATCTTTAGCGAGGGGATGACTTTTAGCGGTTTGGATGACAATGTCCTGAAGCTTATTGACGAGGTTAAAAATGAAAAAAAGGTACAAGCACTCTTCCTGGTAACCCATATGGGAATTTTTAAGCAGGTAGAACTCGCCAATAACGAAATGGCTAAAGATGTAGATTACATTTTAGGAAATGATACCCACGAAAGGGTGCGTCAACCCATCGAGGGGAAATATGCAAAAGTAACCGAACCGGGCGCTTTTGGATCTTTTGTGGGTAAATTAAACCTGTATTTTGTAGATGGTGAAATAGTAAAGGACGATTATGAGCTTATGGATGTAGATCCTGAGAGATATGTCGCAGATCCAAAGATCCAGGCACTTGTAGACAAAGCAAAAGCCCCTTATAAAGAGCATCTGGAAGCTGTTGTAGGTTATACCACAACTCCAATTTATCGCTATTTAACCGTTGAAAATCCAATGGATAATATGATAACTGATGCAGCCCGTTGGAAAACCGGCGCAGATATCTCTATCTCAAACGGATTTCGATTTGGAAACCCAATAGTTCCGGTAGATGGAAAACCGGAGCCCATTACGCGAGCCAATTTATGGAACTTACTTCCGGTTAATGAAAAGGTCAAAACAGGAAAAGTTACCGGAAAACAAATTAAAGATTGGCTGGAAAGGGAAATGCACAATGCCTTTGCCCAAAATTCAACCGAACGATTTGGTGGTTGGTTGGTGCGTTTCTCCGGGATGGAAGTAGACTTTAACAGTCAGGCTCCAAAAGGAGAACGCGTAAACTCGGTTATCGTGAAAGGCGAAGAAATGAAGGATGATGAATATTATACCATTTCTGCCTGTGTTCGTCCCGGTGATCCTATAGACAATTTGTGTCGTATTCCCGGAGTGAAAGATGTAGAAGTAAAAGATTATACCATTCACGATGTGGTAGAGGAATACTTAAAAGTAAACTCCCCGGTATCACCAAAACTGGAAGGAAGAGCCTATTGCGATTATTTAGGTGAGTACTCATTCTCCACAGTTCCCGGGACAAATTATAAGTTTCAATAAAACCTGAAATCATCGTATTGCTTTCAAGTAAAAAGCCCTGTAAAGTTTTAAACTTTGCAGGGCTTTTCTATTAATGGGAAGGAGGGGTAATTCGTTTATCCTGAATTTACCTAGTATAGCTCGCACCTGAAGGCACGGAAATCTTTTTACCGGTAATGATATCCCTACCGGGACATAAAATCGTAAAAAGGTGTTGGAGGATATTTTAAAATAGTTTAAAAGGAACTATTCAAATGGCTCTGTCCGTACTCACTCACTGCTTATTGATATAAAATGGTTTTTGAGACCCTTACCGATGCAGGCAAATACCGAAAGCGATCTTCAATTTTGTAAAGTCCACAGCATTTATAACTGATATTCCCAGATCACTCTCTGAAAATCTGGCCACCCGAAGCTATAATAACCATTCAACTTTATCCGGAAAATAAAAACGTACTATATAAGCTCTTTATAATAACTAAGTGTTATTTTTTTAAAGTTATTCCCTCCGCTTTTAGACTTGAAAATCCTTTTTTAGAATTAAAAACACTTGTAAAACCTTCATTTATCATTAATTCTGAAGCGGCAGAACTTCTCCCTCCGACTGAACAATAGAGCAAATATTTTTCATTCTTTCTCAATTCCTTTATATCAGATAAAAAATTTTGGTTATACATATCAATATTAATGGCATTTTCAACCATTCCTGATTTAAGCTCTTGTGGGGTTCTCAAGTCGATAATAATTAATCTTGGATTTTCCTGTATCAAACCCTTCACTTCCAAAGGTGTCAAATTACCGACATTCCCGGTTGAAATACCTGGATTATCTGCATTTTTTGAAGACAACTCAGGATTGCCTTTTGCATTTTGTTTACAGGAAACCGAAAGAAATAGCAGAAGTATTAAAAAATATCGGGAGATGTATTGCATAGTAATAAATTTCAAAAGTTAAAAGAAATTCTAATAAATATGATTTTTGTTTTTTCAAAAAATTTAGAAAAGCTAAGGTCTGTTTATTAAAGATACCATTGGAATGCCCAATGAATGAATGGCTTCAGCTTTTTACAAAAATGTATACCGGATAACAATGACTTTAAACATGAATTTTCACATTAAAATAAATCTGGCCCAAAATTATAAAAAACTCTGAAAGTCTCAAATTATTTGGTTTTTGAAATATCATATTTCTTTTTATAAAATTCAATTATTGGTGGAAACGGGCCATATTTATGCTGTTCTGCAGAAAAGCTATCCTCCCAGGGCCCGTAAGGTGTGGAAACAGGTTTGAGCTTTTTATCAGGGAAATCATTTTCTGGCAAAGATTTTAATGGCCGGTCAAAACTATTGATATAAGCCGCTACATGATAGGCTTCTTCATCGGTTAATTTAGGGTTATCCCAGGTAGCTTCTTCAAAAGGCATATTCCCTTTAATGAATTCTGCAGCGGTAATCACCCTATGCATTCCCGCTCCGTGGTTATAACTATCTTCTCCCCATAAAGGTGGGTAAACATATCCCTGTGCAAAATCTGCAGCGCGCTGTCCTTGTCCATTTTCACCATGACAAACCATACACTGGTTATTATAAATGTCCTTTCCTGTAGTAACATTTGCAGCTACATCTGGTAGTTTTATTGAAGGAAACCCTTTGTATTCCGCTTCTTTTTCTTTAGGAACATCTTCACTAAGCCATTCCATATATGCCACAATAGCCTTCATTGGTTTTGAATCTACAGGCATTTTTCTTCCATTCATACTCCGTTCCAAACAGCCATTTACCCTATCTTCTATAGTTCCTATCTTATTGCCACGGGCACCAAATTGTGGAAATCGGTCTGTAACTCCTACCCATGAGCCAGAGCCGGCCTGAGTACCATTTTTTAGGTGACAATTCGTACACTTCAAATTATTTCCAGCATACTTCATAGACTCATCGGGAGCCTGAGGTCCCATTTGAGAAGGGGATTCCGACACCAGGAGAAAACCATACCGGGCTTCCGGGTTGATAAAATTTCTTAAAGGATCATTTACAATGTCGTTTGGTGTCCAAAACTCATCACCCGACTTATCCGCCAAAAAATAAGTAGGATTGGAGTTATAATAGAGCAATACCGAAAAAAGCACAACTACCAAAACAATAATAGTCCCAAATAAAAAATACAGCGACTTGATAAATTTTTTAAACCTCTCCATTCATATCCCTTTTATAATAACAATTTCTGAAATATTCCTCTTGTAAAAACTTGAATTTATAGCGCAAAAGGGAACCGTTATTTTTTCCGTAAATTATCTAGTTTGTTTCAAATACTTTGTAACAATTGTTACACTACAACGATATAGTTTCTAAAGCAAGTTCGCCTATTAAAAACCTTTTTTTGAAGATCAAAATCAAATCAAAAAACTCGATGCAAGCATATATTTTGTACCGAATTATCTGGAGAAAAACCTTTTAAAAATTCTAGGCAGGCCCGCTTAGTGCTTTGGGCCGGTCTCGGGAAATTAAACCCTCAATGAGGGATTAAATTATGACCAAAACATAAAAAGGCTACTTTTTTCATTTGTCCAATAAATTTCTTCTTAGACAGTGAAGCCAGATAGCCTTCTAAAAAAATAAATCAATAGTTTAAAATTAACCTATCACAATTTCCCGGTGGCACAACTAATCATTGATTTTGCTTTGCTAACCACATTATTTTTAGCTCCCACTGGTGGATATCCAATCGCAGTTAGTTTTTGTTCTACCAAACTAACACTTGTCTCATCGGTATAGCTAAAATTAACCTGTGACTGGGGGATATCAACTTCTATTTCTTCTATTCTATCGATTTCTGCCAATTTGGTTTTAATTGTACTGGCGCAACCGCCGCATTTAAGATTTTGTATTGTTATGCTTTTTCTCATTTTATATTTTTTTAAGTGAATCATTTTAAAATTAAATAAAGGAAGCCTTCTTTACGATGACTCCCTTTATTTTTAATCAAATCATTTTATTAAACTTTTTATCGCTCTATTTCGCCATTCCAATCCAGCATACCACCTTGAAGATTGTAAGTGTTAATAAATCCCCGGGCATCCAAAACCTGACAAGCCTGTCCGCTTCTGTTCCCACTTCGGCAATATATATAATAATTTTTATTTTTATCTAATTTGTTCACTGAATCCATAAAAGATTGTGGCTGCATAATATCTATGAGTTGTGCATTTTTAAGATATCCCGACTCAAATTCTTCGCGAGTTCGCACATCAATAATTACCGCGTCCTTATCTTCAGCTAATAATTTTCTCCACTCTTCCTGTCCTATATTTTTCATATATAAGCTATCTTTCTTATTGGACTCCCGCTAAATTGCAGGGAGCCCATAATTTTATAATTATTCAGAAACAACCGGGTTTTCTTTCTCCAACCATTCTTCGGTTCCTCCGTAATAAACTTTCACATCTTTAACTCCGTGTTTTGCTAACATGGATTCAGCAATCGCAGCTCTGGCACCACTTTGGCAATGAATTACAACCTCCTTATCGGTATCTATTTTATCGATATGATTCTGGATAGTACCTACAAAAATATTTTTAGTACCCTCGATATGGCCTTCTTTATATTCTGAAGCTCCACGAACATCAATCACCTCAGCATTTTCTTTATCCAAATAGGTTTTAAACTCATCTATAGCTATTACTTCTGTTTTCTCAAGAGGAATTCCAACGGCGTCAATATCTGAAATATATCCCTGAATATTATCAAGTCCAATCCGCATCAATTTACGGGTAAGGTCTTCCATTTGTTCATCTGAAGCTATAAGGATAAAAGACTCTTCATAGTTTAAAAACCATCCTGCCCAGGTTGCAAAAGAATTGTTTCCCTGAATATGAATTGTATTTGGAAGATGTCCTTCCGCAAATTCTTCTTTTTCCCTTGCATCAATAACTTTAATGCCTTTATCGTATGCAGATTTAAATTCAGAAACAGATAGTTTTTTATGCTTAGGAACTTCAGTAAGCAAAGGGCGATCTACCTTATTCAGTTTTTTCATCATCGCGAAATACTTTGGAGGCTCAGGCTGTCCTTCCAGTAAATATTCCACAAAGCCTTTTTTATTATTTTGATATTGAAATGCCCAGTTACGGATCAATTCATAACCAACGGTAGTACTTGGTACTGCCCCAAGGGATTTTCCACAGGCAGAACCGGCACCATGCCCTGGCCACACCTGTAAATATGGAGGTAAATCACTGAATTTTTTTATTGAGGTATACATATCCTCAGCACCTTTATCCTGAGTACCCTTTAATCCTGCTGCCTTTTCCAGAAGATCCGGCCGTCCTATATCACCTACAAATACAAAATCCCCTGTAAATACCATCACAGGCTCTTTGGTAGCTGGATTATCTGTTAAAAGAAAACTGATACTTTCCGGAGTGTGTCCTGGAGTATGCATTACATCCAAAGAAAGATTTCCTACCTTAATAGAATCACCATCTTTAAGACCTATGTGGTCAAATTCGTAATTCCAATCCGGACCTCCCTCATCTGAAAGATACATTTTGGCACCGGTTACAGCTGCCAGTTCCCTTGAACCTGCAAGAAAATCGGCGTGAATATGAGTCTCGGTTACATGGGTAATGGTTAGATTGTTTTGACTGGCAATTTCCAAATAAGTGTCGATATCGCGTTTAGCATCAATTACAATAGCTTCACCTGTTTTTTGACATCCTATTACATAGCTTGCCTGTGCCAGGGTTTTATCATATACGTGTTGAAAAAACATACTTTTTAATTTTAAAGTTAATTTAATTTTTATTTAATTATTACCGGTAGATTTTATCGAAATTCCGGATATTTATTCCTTTTACATAGCTCATAACATTGCACAGAGCTATTTAATTTCAGATGCAAAAATACTATGCTTCTGACGTATCTACAGTAACAAAAGTTACAGTAAACCTTTATCTAATAAAGTTCTTTCCAGATTATATAAATCCCCATTATCAGTACAAACCAACCAAAAACTCTTTTCAATTTTTTGCCATCTATGAATTTATTAAGATAAATCCCAAGAAAGATTCCTATTACAGAGAGTGTGGTAAAGATCAATAAAAACACCCAGTCTATTTCCAGATTTTGAACATCCCCCAAAAAGCCAATCAAAGATTTAACTGCAATAATCAAAAGCGAGGTAGCCACCGCTTTTTTCATTGGAAGTTTAGCCAGAAGTACCAGTGCTGGAATTATCAGAAATCCGCCACCTGCACCTACAATACCTGTTAAAATACCCACCACTACTCCTTCAATAATAATAAGCGGATAATTGAATTTTATTTCTTCTTCAGTTTCAACCTTGTTCTTTTTCTCCCGGATCATAGAAATGGAAGCCGCTACCATTACTATGGCGAAAAACAACATTATCCCTATATTTTTGGTCACTTCAAAACCAAACAGGGTAAAAATATGATCCGGAATTGCCGGAACAATATACATACGGGTTATGTAAACAGCTATAAAAGCAGGAATGGAAAAAACAGCAGCAGTTTTAAAATCTACCAGCTTTTTCTGCATATTTTTAAATGCTCCTACCAGGGAGGTAGTTCCTACTATAAATAGTGAATATGCTGTAGCAGTTACCGGGTTTACCATTAATAAATAAACTAAAACCGGAACAGTTAGTATGGAACCACCTCCACCAATTAAACCTAAAACAAGCCCAATAATTAATGCGCCTACATAACCTAAAATATCAACTACTTCCATTAATAATAATTATAAATTTTCGCCAAAAGTAGGGGGTTCGTGCAGGTAACACAGTAACAATAGTTACATAGAAAATTAATTTCCATAATTAAATACGCTTTTTGAATTGATGTGTTTGCTTATGGCCGCTTAAAATTATAGGTTTCAATAAAATTACAAAAAAATAAACTGATTGATGAATATATGATTAAAGTCATAAATCGCCTGACGATTTCCTCTTTTCTTTGTATTTTCTCCTTCATAAGTGCAAAAATGAGAGGGCATCCATCAATTATTGTTTAATATTTCATAAATTACTAAATAAGTAAAACAATGGAACATAAAAAGAAATTTGAAATTCAGGCAGCAGCCTGCAAAGCACTTGCACATCCTTTAAGAATGGAAGTTGTTCATTTACTGAAAGAAAGAGAATATTGCTTTGCCGAAATTCTTGAAGTAACCGGCGAACTTAAATCCAATCTCTCCCAACATTTAAAAGTAATGACCATAAAAGGTATCCTTAATGTTAGGCGAGATGGGCAATGCAGCCACTTTTCCCTTAGTTCCAACAAGGTGGCAAAGGCCTGTAAATTGATGCATGAGGTGCTCATTGAAAATCTACAGGAACAAAGGGAACTATTTAATAAAGTCAAATCATGATTTTTGCCTATTTAAGTAATGGATGAAACTTTTTGTCAAATAGAATTATAGAATATCCGTAAATATTCAATATAATGATCCTAACAGAAACTCGAAGCAAAGATCAGTGAAGAAATATGAATCACATATAACCAATAGAAAACAATAAATATCTGGATATGAAAACAATCTTAATCTTAGGCGCCGGAACAGGTGGTATTATAACCGCAAGAGAAATAAGCCGGTATAGTGGAAATGAAGAAGATATTACCCTTGTGAAGATACTTGTATTTGAGAAGGAAGAAAAAAGTGTTTTTTCTCCCTCCCTCCCGTGGTTGATGGTAGGCGACAGAAAGCCAAAACAACTATATGAAAATATCAAAAAACTTAATGCAGCCGGGCTTGAAGTAATCAATGGAGAAATTGAAGCAGTAGATCCAAAAAACATTTCGGTAAAAGTCAACGGAAAAGAATATAAAGGAGATTATATGGTCGTTTCTCTAGGTGTAGAGCAGGTTATAGGCCATAATCTGGACCAGTTCGGTTATAATTTTTTTACTCTTGAGGGTGCGACGCAATTCAATGAAAAACTGGAGAATTTTTCCGGTGGAAAAATTGCAATCCTGGTTTCTTCCCTCCCCTTTAAAAGTCCGGCAGCACCTTATGAAGCCGCTATGTTGATAGAAGATTATGTTCGCCGTCACGATTTGAGCAAGAATACCGAAGTTTCAATCTATACTCCGGAAAAAGGACCTATGGAATTTGCCGGAAAAGAAATGTCAGAGGAACTACAGGCATTACTTAAAGGAAAAGGAATCCATTATTTCCCGGATCATCAGGTGACTTCCGTTACAGAAAATACGCTGAAGTTCAGCAATAATAACAGCTATGAGTATGATCTTTTGGCCTTCACTCCTACTCACCGAAGTCCGGCTGTAATCAGAAATAGTCCTTTGGCAGGAGAATCCGGCTGGGTAGATGTAAACAGGAATACCATGGAAACCAATTTTCCAGATGTCTATGCAATTGGTGATATTACCAACATTCCACTGGATACAGGAATTTCCCTTCCAAAAATTGGAGTATTCGCAAGGCATCAGGCAGAGATCGTGGCACACAATATAGGTCGTAAAATGGATCATAAAGTCCCTGATCAAACCTTTACCGGTGAAGGTGAGTATTTTATTGAATATGGAAAAGGATTGGCAAGTCAGGCCGAAGTTCATTTATACGATCCCTCCGGGCCTGATTCAAAAATGAAAGATCCTCAACATTTAGGGCACTGGTCTAAATGGTGGGCTGAAAAATATTGGTTCTTTAAAAATTTCTAGATCCTTTAATTCAGAAACTTCGCTCTTAAGATGTATAAATGCTTCTGAAAAATATATAAAAGAAAATATAATCAATTCAATAACTAAGACTGTTTCTTTAAATAAAGACAACGCTTTACTTAAAATCATTAAAATGAGAAAAATAGGATTAATTGGCGGAACATCTTGGCATTCTACGATAGTTTATTACCGCTTGATCAATGAAATGGTAGGAGAAAAAATAGGAGCTCAGGCTAACCCGGAGCTAATTCTTTACAGTTTGAATATTGAACTAATGCGGGAACAAAACAAGGAGAAGATCAATAATAAATACCTGGGAATTGCCAGGACACTTCAGGAGGCAGGTGCCGAGGCAATAGTTATCTGTGCAAATACACCTCATATGGTTTTCCCTTTTGTTCAACCCGGGATAGAAATCCCCATACTTCACATTGCAGATGCAATAGGGAAAGAAGCTTCCAAAAAAGAATTGAAAATACTGGGATTATTGGGAAACCGGCCAACTATGAAAGGTGATTTTATTTCTTCTCATCTTTCTGAAAAATATGATATCGACACCATCATTCCGGATGACGATTATATTGATAAATGCCACCATTTTGTTTCCAATGAGCTCACCCAGGGAACCTTCAGCGCGGAAGCCAGGATTTTCTTTCAGGAACAAATGAAAAAGTTACAGGAAAAAGGTGCAGAAGGTATTATTTTAGGCTGTACAGAGCTACCTATGCTCTTAAGCGAGCATGATTTTGATTTGCCTTTGATTGCCACCACAACCTTACACGCCCAAATGGCAGCCGATTTTATCCTTGGCAATTAAAAAACTTTTCGCAAATTTGATTTATTCGGGTGCAAATATTTTCAAAATTTGATGCTTCGGACAACAAAATTTTTTCTTCCCTTTTTTATTCGAATTCGATCTGTAAAACAGTCATCTGAATAAAATAGGGATTTTTTTTCATCTACTAAAGATCCTTTCACTTTCCAAAAACCAGAAAGGTATTCGATAAAAAGGTCTAATCTATACCTAGATATTTGCAAAATTATGAGTGTAATCTACAAAAACACCTATAATAATTAGCTTTCCTGCAATAGTTTAATGAAATTTTAATAGATTTACAGGTAATATTAATATTTAGACTTAATTTTTTGGTTAAAAAATAAGGGAATGTTAATGTGAAATATTTTTATAAAACTTAAAATTTGTGAGAAAGTCATAAAAAGGACTGACCATCCAAAGTCGAAAATGTGTAAGTGAATCTCGACATAAAATAAAAAGTAACTGAGCGGCAAATTTGCCAGGCCGAAAATCAAAAGAGTAAGCACCCAATCAAAACCCAAAGAAAAAATGAAAAATACCTACAAAATCATTTCGGGAATATTGTTTTTAACTATCGGCTTATACTCGTGCAGTACCGATAATGATGAAACTTCCAAAGAAAATGCTTTACAACAAGAGCTTGCAATGCAAAATCAAGGAGTGTTTGAGATAGAATCAAACACCTATATTTTTAAAGAAGCAGGTGAAACAGTTAAATTTATTGCCGGAGATAAAGCTTTTGATTTCTCCTTTTCGGATGTATTGAATTATGATGTTGAAAAAATCGAAGCAAAACATGCTGGTCAGGAAGTCGTAATAACCAACCCTGAAACATCCGAATTTATAAGGCTTTTTCACTTTAAGGAATTAAATAGCACAAGTCTTAAATTTGATGTTGAATTAAGCAACGGACAGATTTTTAGATCTGTGATCTATAAATTCAATAAGGAGATAACTCAAAAATGGCATAATGAATTTACTATTGCAGTTAACCAGAGCGTTATAGGGGCAGTAATAGAAATCTCTCAGTTTGAGATGGGCGTTGAATGCGGTGCGGCAATTGCCCATTGTGCAGAAAGCGGCGGAAGACCAAGAGTAACTATGAATAAATCAAACGGCTGGTTCGCAGCTCCTGATACCTGCCAGGTAGCATGCAATTAATATCCGGAAACTAAATAATGCTTAAAGGCAGGGATTGAGTCCCTGCCTTTTTCTTTGCCCTTTTCAGTAATCCATAAAAAAGACTTCGGTAAATGAAAAAGCTTTATTTAACCCTTTCCCAGATTTGGGTTCTGTAGAAAAAGGCGATATAACCCCTAACATTTAATAGATCGGGATTATCTTTATCAAGCCAGATTTTGCATTTATATTCCTTCCCGGATTTGGGATCGGTAACAATGCCACCAACATATTGATCGCCGTCTTTCTCAAGACCTTGCATAATCACCAGTCCTTCAATAGGCTTATTTTTAAGATCCCCGTCACAGTTGGAGCATAAGCTATTCCTATCCTCCTCCTTCATAATCTTTAATAATTTTCCGTGCAGTTCGCCCCCTTCTTTCTCATAAATTTCAACAATAGAATTGGCCTTACCTGTTTGATCATTGATGGTTTTCCACTTGCCAAAAACGGTTTGCGAGTGACAATTCATACCTGTAAAAACAAGACATAAGAACAATATGGTCAATTTTTTCATATGTGGTTATTTATTGTTTTTTTATTGATCTCCCCGATAACTAAACTATCGCAAGCAATTCGCATTTTTGAGTTTATTTACCCAACATCCCTTGCTTCAGTTTTTTATCTGCAGGCTTGTCAGATAACCAGATTCCAAAAAGAGCTTTTTTAAATTCCATTCCCTTAATTATACCTTTTTCATTTCCGTTTTTATAAACCAACACCCCTTTTGAAGGAATGTAAACGATGTCAAAAACATCCTCCTTATTAATTTCCTCACTGAAAAAAGCTTTGAATTTGGATATTTCTGAAGAGATCCCGGAAGTCTTCCCGTTGGTAGCATTTTCAAAACCTTCATTTACAGCGTCAATCATTTTTTCACTTGTAATCAAAGATGAAACCATGTGCAATTTTATTGCCATTGGATCATTTGCATTTATAATGGATTTAGCATCTGAAGATTTGGAATCCAAATACAAAGCTCCTGCATACATATCCATCCAGAATTTCTCTCTGACACCTACGCCATTTAAAACCAATTTTTCACCTTCAAAACTCACATTATTAGGAATGATGACTCCGGCTGCTTTTGTTTGTGCAGAGGAAGATGCGATGGTAACTACCGCGAATAATAAAAATAGGACTTTTTTCATTTTTGTTTAATTTTAGATACTTGTTTGAAATTTCTTTTTCATTTTAATTAAAGAGGCATTTAATTCAAATCCCAATAAAAGTACATTTGAATTTAGCCAAATATATATCATCAATACCAATAATGCTCCTATTGAGCCATACAATTCATTATACTGTGAAAAGTTCTCTATATAAAGACCGAAAAAATAAGTAGTTAACAAAATAAGCAACGTTGTAAAGGTTGCTCCTATTGAAAAGAATTCTGCCAGCCTCCCTTCCTTTGTGCCAAAATAATATAAAGTGGCTACTGCGAGATATATCAACAAAATAAAAGCAGTATACTTAACCAGTGGAGCCGAAATTCCCCGCTCCCCCATGATTCCCAATTCATTCAGGTCGTCTATGGCATACGTAAGGTAAACCGCTACTATCACTGTAATTAGCAATAACAATGCCATTAAAATAGATATTCCAAGGGCAATTATATATTGCCTGATGATGGATCTGTTTGCTTTGGTATGGTAAGAAAATTCGAATCCTGTAAAAATTGCATTCACCCCATTGGCCATTAAAAAAATGGATAATAAAAAAGATAATGAAAGTAAACCCGCCCTTGGGGTGTTCGCTATATCCAGGAAAATATCATTAAAAAATTCGGAAGTAGTAGGCGGCAAAAGAGAGTCCATAAAGACGAGGAATTGCAATTGAAAATCGTCAATGAAATTGATATACGGTATTAAATTCAATACGAAAAGTAAAAAAGGAAAAAGGGCCATAAAAAAACTGAAGGCTACAGCACTTGCCCTTGTAGAAAAAGTACCATTAATTATTCCGCCGGAATAAATAACCCATAAATCATAAGCGGTAAGGCCATCCAAACCTGGAAGCACAATTTGGCTTGTTTTCTTTTTCCAGGAATTCGCTATTCTTTGCGGAAAAGATTTAATCCTTGTTAATGGCATTAATTAAACAGCTTTTAAACTTAAATCCATATTATAAACCGAATGTGTCAAGGCACCACTGGATACAAAATCCACACCGCACTCGGCATATTTCCGTACGCTTTCTAAAGTGATTCCTCCACTGGACTCGGTTAAGCATCTTTTATTAATCAATTCTACAGCACTTCTGGTATCATTATAATTGAAGTTATCGATTAATATCCTAAAAATCCCTTCGCTTTTTAAAATTTCTTTGATTTCATCCAGATTTCTTGCTTCCACAATTATTTTTAAATCAAGATGTTTTTCCAGAAGGTAACTTTTGGTTTTGTTAATAGCCGGGGTAATACCACCTGCAAAATCTATATGATTATCCTTTAACATGATCATATCATATAATGCAAATCGGTGATTTACTCCCCCACCTATTTTAACGGCCCATTTTTCCAGTGCTCGTATACCAGGCGTGGTTTTACGCGTATCCAGAATTTTAGTGTTGGTTCCTTCCAGTTTTTTAACAAATTCATTTGTTTTTGTGGCAATGGCACTCATTCGTTGCATTGCATTAAGCACAAGTCTTTCTGCTTTTAAAATTGATTGGGAAGATCCTTCTACGTAGAACACAATGTCTCTCTTTTTAACTTCACTTCCATCTTTTATCAAAGTTTCTATTTTAAGGTCTTTGTCAATATAATGAAACACCTGTTTAGCGAATTCCACCCCGGCAATCAACCCGTTGTCCTTCACCAGGAGTTTGGCCCTTCCTTTTGCAGATGCAGGAATACAAGCCATAGAGCTATGGTCACCATCCCCAACGTCCTCCCTTACGGAGTTGGCTATAATTATTTCAATTTCCTTGTCAAATTGTGCTTGTGAGATCATCGCAATGATTATTTTTGTAAATGTAGCAAAGTCTTAGTAAAATGACCATAAAATTACTTGGGATCGGAAAGACTGATGATCCCGCCCTTCAGAATTTAACCGAGGTATATATAAAGCGTCTCGGATTTTATAATAGATTTGAATTTGAAATTATCCCGGATATTAAAAATTCAAAAAATCTGGATGAAAATCAGCAAAAACAAAAAGAAGGGGAATTGTTATTAAACAAAGTCGCTGCATCAGATTTCGTAGTGCTTTTAGATGAAAACGGAAAGCAATATTCCTCGGAAGCATTTTCTGAATTCATTCAAAAAAGACTAAACAGCGGACTTAAACAACTCGTTTTTATTATTGGTGGACCTTATGGTTTTTCTGAAGATGTTTATAAACGTGCAGATGCAAAACTCTCTTTATCAAAAATGACCTTTTCACATCAAATGATTCGTTTGTTTTTTGTGGAACAACTCTATCGCGCATTTACAATCTTAAAAAACGAACCCTATCACCATAAATAATTATATGAAACTCATATTTGCTACCCACAATAAAAACAAGCTATTGGAAATTGCCGCTATGATGCCGCCCAATTTCGAATTACTATCTCTGGACGATATAGGCTGCAATGAAGATATCCCGGAAACTTCCGATACTATAGAAGGGAATGCTATTTTAAAAGCAAATTATGTCAAACAACATTATAATCTTGACTGTTTTGCCGATGATACAGGTTTGGAAGTGGAAAGTCTTAATGGAGAACCGGGGGTTCATTCTGCGAGATATGCTGGGAATAAGAAAAAGGATGATGACAATATTTCAAAGTTGTTGGACAATCTAAAAGACAAATCCAATAGGAAAGCCCAATTTAAAACCGTGATCGCCTTAAATCTTAATGATCACCAACTTTTGTTAATAGGAATTTGTAAAGGTGACATAACCAGGGCGCGAAGGGGAGATTTCGGTTTTGGGTATGATTCTGTCTTTCAGCCGGAGGGAAGTGATAAAACCTTCGGCGAAATGACACTCGAGGAAAAATCTACCTTTAGTCATCGTGGAAAAGCTTTACGCGAGTTGCTTGATTACCTGAGTAGTTAGCTTATTTTATTCATTTAAAAATTTTTGTAATAAGCTGTAAACTAATGCTTACCTTTGCAACTTATTAAAATTTTATATGAATAAATTTGAACAATTAGGATTAAATCCTGCAATACTCAAAGCAATTGAAGATATGGGCTTTGAAAGCCCGAGTGAAGTACAGGAAAAAGCGATCCCCATTTTATTAGAAAAAGACACCGATATGGTGGCTCTTGCACAAACCGGTACCGGGAAAACCGCAGCTTTTGGTTTTCCGCTCATTCAAAAGATCAATGCTAACAGTAAGCAAACGCAAGGATTGATTCTTTCCCCAACCAGGGAATTGTGTTTACAAATTACAAATGAGCTTAAAAATTACGCGAAACATACCCCGGGTTTAAACACCGTGGCTATTTACGGAGGAGCAAGCATTACAGACCAATCCCGGCAAATCCAGCGCGGTGCACAAATTATCGTGGCCACTCCTGGTAGAATGCAGGATATGATCAACAGGAAACTGGTGGATATTTCAAAAATAGAATTTTGTATTCTTGATGAAGCCGATGAAATGTTGAATATGGGATTCTTTGAGGATATCACTGCGATTCTTTCGCACACTCCAAAAGAGAAAAATACCTGGTTATTTTCGGCTACGATGCCTAAAGAGGTATCAACTATTGCTAAAAAATTCATGCGAACCCCGGTTGAGATTACCGTTGGTACAAAAAACCAGGGAACCTCAAATGTATCGCACGAATACTACATGGTAAATTCAAGGGATCGTTATGCTGCACTTAAACGTCTGGCAGATGCAAACCCTGATATTTTCTCTGTGGTTTTTTGTAGAACTAAACGGGATACCCAAAAAGTTGCCGAACAACTTATTGAAGATGGCTATAATGCTGCTGCATTGCACGGTGATTTAAGTCAGAATCAAAGAGATTTGGTGATGAAAAGTTTCAGAAGCCGTCAAATCCAGATGCTGGTTGCTACCGATGTGGCTGCAAGGGGAATTGATGTAGATGATATCACCCACGTGATTAACTATCAGTTACCAGATGAACCTGAAATTTACACGCACCGAAGCGGTAGAACGGGACGTGCCGGAAAAAGCGGGGTTTCTATGGTAATCGTTTCTAAAAGCGAATTACGAAAAATTAAAAGTATAGAGCGCATTATAAAACAACCTTTTGAGCAAAAAGAAATTCCAGATGGAATGGAAATTTGTAAAGTGCAGCTCTTTCATTTAGCAAATGACATAAAAAACACCAAGATCAATAATGATATTGAGCCTTATTTACCAGGTATAGAAGAGGTTCTTAGCGATTTTTCTAAAGAAGAACTTATTCAGAAAGTGTTTTCTGTGGAATTTACCAGATTTTTCAATTACTATAAAAATTCATCCGATCTTAACGCTAAGGATTCTGGAAGAAGAGCAGAAAGTTCCGGTGGTGGAGACAGTACAAGGTTCTTTATAAATGTTGGTACCAAAGATGATTTTGACTGGATGACCCTGAAAGATTTCTTAAAGGCTACTTTAGATCTTGGAAGAGATGATGTATCCAGAGTAGATGTAAAAGAAAGTTTCTCTTTCTTCAACACCCATTCTGAACTTGCAGAAAAAGTGATCTCTACATTCCAGGATTTCCAACATCACGGAAGACGAATTAGTGTTGAGATATCTCAGGATACCGGCGGCGGAAGATCTTCAGGGCGAAGCAGCAGAAGCAGCAAACCACGTGGTGACTTTAAACCTAGAAGTGGTGGGGATTCAAAAGATTCCGGAGACGGAGGAGGAAGAAGAAGATCCTCTAAACCTTCTGAAGGTGGTGAAAGCAGATCTTCAGGAAAAGGCGGAAGTCGTAAAAAAAACATTGAAAGTTCTGTGAACCGAAGAAAATCCAGACGTTCATAAAATAAATCAAGGCAGCGGGGTAAGTTTGGTATAATATTTACTATACTTACCCCTCACTGCATTTATACTTTTATGAGATTATTACTATCCCTTACATTTTTATTTCTATTGGTCTTCAACGCAAATGCGCAGGACCAGGACATCGTAACCGGAAAAGTTTTAAATGCCTCCAATGATCTTCCATTGGAAAACGTGAATATTGTAAATCTTAATCAGGTTAAAGGAACCATTTCAAACTCTGAAGGAGATTTTGAAATTGCAGCTACCGTTAACGACACTCTCTATTTTTCATATTTAGGTTTCAGGACCATACAGGTACGGGTTACCAATGACTGGCTAAAATATGGATCGGTTAAGGTTAAGATGACAGATATTGGTATTGCCCTGGAAGAAGTGATAGTGAGACCTATTCAATTAACAGGTTATCTCGAGATCGATGCCAAAAATATCCCTATTTACGAGAATAATCGTTACAGTATTTCAGGATTAAGCTCTGCTTATGAAGGTGGAGGCTCTTCCTCCAGTGCCGCTGGAAGGGCTTTTGGCGCGATTTTTAACCCCGCAGATGCACTCTATAATATATTTGGGAAGAAGCCCCAACAAATGAAAAAGCTTCGTCAAATGAAAGATGATGCTGAGATAAGAACGCTGCTCCAATCAAAATTTGACCGGCAAACTTTGGCCGCAGTACTTCAAATCAATGAAGTTGATATTGAAGAAATTCTGGCAAGGTGCAATTATTCAAAGGACTTTATTCGCAGTGCAAATGATCTGCAAATACTGGATGCTATAAGTGGTTGTTATGAGGAATACAAGGTGTTGAAAAGATAAGCATTCAGAAAGGATATTTTAAAATTTAAAATGCAAGGTTTGGAATTTGTAGAAAGTCGCTTTCTTAAACCACAAAAACCGCAAAGTCTTGCTATTCCTTTCGGCATTGCTGTCGAGTAGTCCCTTTTTAATTTCAAACTCGATAATTATCCTAGGTTCTTTTCAATCATCTTTTTTTTCTTTCTGTCCTCGGTGTTTTTTTTCTTAATGTGCTTCGTGGTTAAAAAGATTCGATGCAAAAACAGCAATTCTTAAACGGAATATATAAGATAATCCACAACTTTCTAAAACATAGCCAAATGCAACAATGTTCACTCTTCCGCAGGAAGAACTTTTAAGATGCTTTTTTCATTTTTGGTTTCCATAAAGACCTTAAGATTTTTTAAACCCTCTTCCAGTTTTTCTCCATAGGCTTTATCCACAGGATAAATAAGTGCCATTACAGATAATGGAAAGGCAAGACCTCCCTTTATTCCCCAAACGATTTTGGTTTTATTTTCGTCGATTTCCTTCAATCCTTTATATTCTATCAATACCATTCTCAAGGGTTTTACTACCAGAATTTTTGTCTCAATTATTTTACCCTGATTGACCTTGGTTATTTTCTGGGTACCCTCGTAAAATGTTTTATGTCCTTTCCAGTATAACAAGGCATCCATTTTACCATCTTCACCACTATATTTCAGAATTCCGTTAAAATCTTTTTTAAACCAGGGAATCCATAAATGCTCTTTTCGCAATTGTCTTACAACATTGAAAACCTCATCTTTTGGCCTGTTTATAACAACAGTTCTGTTTATTTCAAACTCCTTACCGGCCCAGGCGTGCAGAAATGCAATAAAAGTTATAATACCAATTATGATATAGAAAAATAAGGTCATAGGGGGTAGTTGTTAGCTTTAAATGTAAAAAATTATTCGGTATTAGAATAACTTTTGATCATTTGATCATAATTTTTAAATGACTTTCTCAACCATTCAAATTTAACAGCATTTTTTTCATTTTCTGTTAATTCCCAATTTATTTTGCTCTTCCTTAACTCTTGTGTAATATGTTGCAAAATAATGGCCGCTGATACAGAGATATTTAGGCTCTCCGTAAACCCTACCATTGGGATCTTTAAAAAGATATCGGCATTTTCCATCACCTCCGGCGAAAGGCCATGTTTTTCGGTTCCGAAAAATATTGCCGATGGTTTGGAAATATCAAAATCTGATAAATTTTCAGAATTGCCGTAAGGCGTTGTTGCCACAATCTGATATCCTTTTTCACGTAAGGCTTCTACACAATCCTTACTGCTTTTATGCCTGTTAAGACTCACCCATTTTTGGGCACCCATGGCGATCTCACGGTCTATTCTTTTCAAATTACGTTCTTCGATCACATGAATATTCTGTATCCCGAAAACATCACAACTGCGCATTACCGCACTGGTATTATGTAATTGATAGACATCCTCTGTTGCTACTGTAAAATGATTCGTCCTTGAATTCACCACTTTTTCAAACAAGGCTTTCCGCTTTGGGGTAAGAAAACTTTCTAAAAATTCTATAAGTCCGGGTTCAGTAATCATTTTTTGGTATTAATTTTTAAACCCAACATTGGTTTTCGCGGGATTTCATTGAAATTCTGAATATTTCTTCAATTGACGTAGCCTGAGAGCTTGGCTTGAAGAAATTGATTTATAAAAAGGGGCTGTTCAAATGGAACAGCCCCTGAATTAAGAATAATGATAAAATTTATTTTTCAAATGTTTTTAAAGTCTTTATGATAATTTGGACACAATCCAGTAATTCTTCTTCATTCATTACCAGGGGAGGTGCAAATCTGATAATGTTTCCGTGAGTAGGCTTCGCCAGCAAGCCGTTCTCTTTTAGTGCCATACAAATATCCCAGGCTGTAGAGCTCTCTTCAGAATCATTAACCACAATGGCATTTAGCAACCCACGACCTCGTACCAGGTTAACCAAATCACTGCTCGCTATATATTTATTCAATTCATCTCTGAATAATTTCCCGAGTTTTCTCGCATTTTGAGCCAAATGCTCATCTTTTACCACTTCCAAAGCAGCAACACCTACGGCACTTGCCACCGGGTTTCCTCCAAAAGTAGAACCGTGCTGTCCCGGCTGAATAACATTCATCACCGAATCATCTGCCAACACCGCCGAAACAGGATAATTCCCGCCGGATAATGCTTTTCCCAATATAAGTATATCTGGTCTGCTATAAGTCTCCTGACGTTCACAATGACCTTTACAGGTACAGTTTCCACAAACAGCAAGCAAAGCTCCTGTTCTTGCGATACCTGTCTGGATTTCATCTGCGATAAACAAAGCATTGTATTTTTCACATAAAGCCTTGGATTTTTTCATGAAATCATCCTCCGGAGTAAAAACCCCCGCTTCTCCCTGAATAGGCTCTACCAGAAATCCTGCAATATTATCATTACTTTTTAAAGCCTCTTCGAGTGCTTGCGTATCATTGTATGGGATTTTTATGAATCCTGGTGTATAGGGTCCAAAATTTTTCCTTGCATTTTCATCGTTTGAAAAAGATATTACGGTAGTAGTCCTTCCGTGGAAATTATTTTCACATACAATGATTTGGGCTTCCTGCTCCTTCACGCCCTTTTTTTCGTATGCCCATTTCCGGGCGATCTTGATCGCTGTTTCAACTGCTTCAGCCCCGGTATTCATCGGTAATACCTTATCGAATTTGAAATATTCTGTGATATATTTTTCATAAGGCCCCAGGACATCATTATAAAATGCTCTGGATGTCAATGAAAGCGTTGATGCCTGATCGTGCATAGCACCAATTATTCTTGGATGACAATGCCCCTGATTCACTGCGGAATAAGCCGATAAGAAATCATAATATTTTTTTCCTTCAACGTCCCAAACGTGTACTCCTTCTCCTTTTTTCAAAACCACGGGTAGCGGATGATAATTATGCGCTCCGTGCTTTTCTTCCATTTTAATCGCTTGTTCTGAAGATGTGATTTTTTCTAAATGCATGACAGTATTTTTTATAATTTATGTTTAAATAATTCCTTCTTTTCTGTTTCTGAAAAAGTAAATAAACAAGAGGAGAGAAATCATCCAAATGCAACCAGCGCAAATTACTAAATGTTATCTGAAATTTATAATTCCAGCATTAATAAATCTTTACAATTATCCTATTTTTGCGCTATGGGCAGAAAGAAACAAAACATTATATTCGAAAAACTTGAAATAACCGATGCCGGCGCTAAAGGCAAAAGCATCGCAAAGGCACCTGACGGAAAAGTGGTTTTTATAAACAACGCTGTTCCCGGAGATATTGCCGATATTCAAACCACCAAAAAGAAACGGTCTTTTTATGAAGGAACGGCAATTGAATTCCATAAACTTTCAGAAAAGCGCGTAGAACCTGTTTGTCAGCACTTTGGTACTTGCGGAGGTTGTAAATGGCAATTCATGGGCTACGAGCATCAATTGTTCTATAAGCAACAGGAGATCGAGAATAATTTAATACGACTAGGGAAAATAGAATTACCAGAGGTTACTCCTATTTTGGGAAGTGAGGACATTTATTTTTATCGGAACAAAATGGAATTTTCCTTTAGTGACAGCCGATGGCTTACACTGGATGAAATTAATAGCGGAAAAGAGTTCGAAGATAAAAATGCACTTGGATTTCACATTCCCGGAATGTGGGATAAGATTTTGGATATTAAAAAATGTCACCTCCAGGCGGATCCCAGTAATGATATCAGAAATTTCGTGAAGGATTTTGCAAATAAAAATGATCTTGCCTTTTTCAATACCCGGGAACAAACCGGCCTGTTGCGAACCTTAATGATACGAACTTCCTCAAACGGGGAGATCATGGTTGTTGTTCAGTTTTTTAAAGAAGAAAAAGAAAAGCGCGAGTTGTTGATGGATCATTTAGCTGAAAAATTCCCGGAAATAACCTCCTTACAATATGTTATCAATTCAAAGGGCAATGATACGATTTACGATCAGGAAGTGATATGCTATAAGGGAAGGGACCATATTTTTGAAGAAATGGAAGGCCTGAAATTCAAGATCAATGCAAAGTCTTTTTACCAGACGAATTCAGAACAGGCGTATCAGTTATACAAGATAACCCGTGACTTTGCCCAGCTTACCGGCAACGAGCTAGTATACGATTTATATACCGGGACTGGTACTATCGCCCAATTTGTTGCTAAAAAAGCAAAAAAGGTAATAGGGATAGAAGCTGTTCCTGTTGCCATTGAAGATGCCAGAGAAAACGCAAAACGCAACAATATTGAAAATACCGAATTTTATGCAGGGGATATGAAAAAGGTATTTACATCCGGGTTTATCGAAAAACATGGACATCCAGATGTGATCATTACAGATCCTCCCAGGGATGGAATGCATAAGGATGTAATTGCTCAAATAATTGGTATCTTGCCTCAGCGCATTGTCTATGTGAGCTGTAACTCTGCCACACAGGCAAGAGATCTGGCTTTACTGGATGAACATTATAAAGTCACCCGTGTTCAACCTGTAGATATGTTTCCACAAACTTTTCACGTAGAAAATGTAGTATGCTTAGAAAAAAGATAATAAAATATACAATCTTTTCGCTGGCTTTGGGTTTGGTACTTCTTACCTCCTGCCAGCGTGATGATATTTGTCCGCAATCTACAGTTACCACGCCGCAGCTTAGAATCTCGTTTTTTGATTTTGAAGAACGCGATATTCCGAAACCTCCGGCAAATCTGAGGGTAAAACTCTCGGAGACCGATTCTATACTCCTAAACAGAGTAAATGATGCCGACATACGGATCCCGTTAAGAACCAATCAAAATTTAATCGAATACGACTTCATCCTGAATGCTGCTGTTCTTGATACTACCGGTACAGATGCTACGGGAAATCCGGACAGGTTGATTTTTACATATGCGCGAAATGAAATTTATATCAACCGTGCCTGTAGTTATAAGGTGAATTTTATAGATCTGAATGTAGATTTACAACCGGAGCAGGATGCTGATACCTTTTGGATAAGAGAAATAAACGTTGCAGAAGAAACCATTGAAAATGAAACAAATACGCATATTTTTATTTACCATTAGCCTTCTACTTTTTTTCAGTACTGCCCTATACGCACAAACGGCTGCAGATAGTATTCAGTTCAAGGAAAAATATGGGATACGCGTGGGAATAGATCTTAGTAAACCGCTTCGCACTGTTCTGGATGATGATTACAGCGGATTTGAAATTTTAGGCGATTACAGGGTTTATAAGGATTATTATCTGGCAGCGGAGATTGGAAATGAAAAAATGGATTATAGTGAAGATAACTTAAGTGTTACTTCCAATGGCAGTTATATCAAACTTGGAGTAGACTACAATGCCTATGAAAACTGGGCCGGAATGGAAAACATGATCTTTGTGGGGCTGAGATACGGTTTCGCAACTTTTTCTCAAACCCTGAATGAATATGCCATTTATACCGATACTCAGTTTTTTCCTCCGAATATCGTTCAGGGGCCCTTTGAAACAAGTGGCCTTACGGCAAGTTGGGTGGAACTTATGGTTGGAATGAAGGTGGAACTTTTTAATAATATATTCCTGGGTGCCAATCTACAATTAAAGAGAAGGGTTACTCAAAGCACCCCTTCAAATTTTGACAATCTCACCATTCCCGGTTTTAACCGTACCTATGACGATAGTTCATTTGGGGTTGGTTACGGGTATACCATCTCTTATTTGATTCCGCTGTATAAAAAAGCAAAGGATTAATCCTGCAAATCTTTTATTTTATGAAGCTTTTTGGTGCCTTCATAAACTTCATATTTCAGAAACTTAGATTCCAGGGCACCGTTAAATAATTTGATCTTTCTTGAGGGACGAAGGCCAACGTGTTTAATTGCTTCGAGGTTGGAAGTGATAAACCAGGCTTCGGTCCCGGGATAATTCTGTTTCAGGGTGTCCCCTATCCGCTTATAAAAAACAGGCATGTCAATATCGAGACGTTCGCCATAAGGAGGATTAAAAACCATATGAAGATGTCTTTCACGCTCCTTCTCACTCTCGAAAAAATCCTGTTGTTTCACCTTAATAAATTCTGAAAGATTCGCATTTTCAATATTGTCTGTTGCCTTCATAATAGCAGAGGGAGCTGTATCATATCCTGTGATGGTGAAATGAAAGTCCTTTACTTTTCTCAATACGGAAGCTTCTATTTGCTCGAAGAGATCGACATCCCAATCTTTCCATTTTTCAAAAGCAAATTCCTTTCTGTTTAAATTCGGCGGAATATTGGAAGCGATCATGGCTGCTTCAATTAAAATAGTTCCACTTCCACACATAGGGTCCAAAAAGTCACATTGGCCTTCCCACCCTGAAAGCAACAGTAAACCTGCCGCAAGAACTTCATTGATTGGGGCAATATTGGTAGCGGTTTTATAACCTCTTTTATGCAGCGATTGCCCGGAACTGTCCAGAGATAAATTACAGTGTTCATTTTCAATATGAACATTGATCCTTAGGGTTGGAAAATCAAGATCTACATCCGGTCTTTGCCCGAATTTCTCCCGAAACCTGTCAACAATGGCATCTTTGGTCTTCTGAGCTATGTATTTGGAGTGTGTAAACTTTTCTGAATGTACCGTAGCATCAATAGCCAGGGTATCTGTAAAATCCATAAATTCTTCCCAGGCAATATTATTCACCTCCCTATAAAGATCTTCTTCTGAAGTTATTTTAAACGATTTAAAGGGCTTTAAGACTTTAATAGCGGTACGTAAACACAAATTTGCCTTATACATAAACCCCTTATCTCCGGAAAAACGAACGTTCCTGGTGCCCTCTTTTATATCCATTGCACCCAAGGCTCTTAATTCCTTAGCTAATATTGGTTCAAACCCAAATAGGGTTTTTGCTACCATTTCAAAATTATTTCCCATTTTCTTCAATTCTATAACCGCAAAAATACATTAATTTTGTCCGAAATAATAATTACAGCCTAACCAGATAAACCAGAATACAGGCTTATTTGAATTATTCAATCAAAAACCTCGGGGCAAGCTCACGAGGTATAAATTGGGAAATACTTATAAAAATTCGAGGCAAGCCCGCCTGAATGATTCGGGCAAGCCTCGGGGAATTAAACCCTCAATGAGGGATTAAAAAAATTTCGACCAATTGGCGTATAAAGTTTAAAGCACTATAAATTCATGATCTATATTTTACCGTTACTTGCCGTACTCATCGGTTTCATAATTTCTCTATTCCTAAAACCGTCCTCCTCCAAAGGGTTTCAGTTTTTACTTTCTTTCAGCGGTGCCTATCTCCTTTCGGTTACTGTATTTGAACTTTTTCCCGAGGTATATAGATCTGGAAACGAACAGGTAGGAATTTTTATAATGATGGGGCTTTTACTTCAGATAATTCTTGAATTCATTTCAAAAGGTGTTGAGCATGGACATATGCATCTGGATAAAAAAACCAATAAATTCCCTTTGCTACTATTAATAAGCTTAAGTATTCATTCGCTCCTGGAAGGTTTCCCGCTGGAGCAAAGCGAACACCTACTTCACGGTGTGGTAATTCACAAAATACCGGTAGCGGCAATTTTATCCGCTTTTCTTTTAAATTCAGAAATCGGCAAACCAAAAGCCATTCTTTTTCTGGGAATATTTGCCATCATGACTCCGCTGGGGAGTTGGTTGCAGGCAAATTTTCAGGAAATCAGCGCATACGGAACCTATATCAATGCGATAGTAATAGGGATATTTCTTCATGTTTCTACCACTATTTTATTTGAAGCTTCTAAAAATCACTCTTTTAATGCTGCAAAACTTGGAGTAATCATTTTTGGAATTGCTTTGGCTTATTTTTTATAGAAATGTTCAACAGGGAAGAATCAAAAAACATCAGGGAGGAATTCTGGACTGGCTTTGGAAAAGAATATTCCAGAAAATGGATTCTCTACGATACAAAGATGAAAGAGCTTCAGCTTAAATTCAGCTTTGATAATAAAACGGCAAAGATATCAATGGACATTTCTTCCAGGGATGCGCTTATTCGCACTTATTATTTTGAAAAAATCATTGCATTAAAAAACATCCTGATTACCGAGTATTTGCCGGATGCAACTTTTGAGGAATCGTTTCTTCTTCCTGAAGGGAAAACAATTTCAAGCATTTTTGTAGAACTGGAGAATGTCAATATTCATAACAAAAAGGACTGGCTTACCGTTTTTGAATTCTTTTATCAAAAGATGAACTTAATGGAGACCTTTTTTCTGGAATACGAATCTTATATTAATGATTAAGATGATCAAGCCTAAATGTTATGGACCAAATTGAATGTTCATATTTTGTACCTGGCGGCACAATTAATATAATTCGCAAAGAACATTATTCTACCAATGTATAGTCCCTACCGGGACAAAAACCAATTAAATAATTCTGCTGAAGCTTTTGGGAAATATTCGATAAAACATCTTCACAGTCGTATGTCCCGTCAGGGACAAAATACGGGTAAAATAATTAAAGCGAAAACCGCCGTACCTTTAGGTACGGGATGTAAATAGAGATTGATCAACTTCTGTAACCATAGTATCTTTGGAGATAAGTGGATAAAACATGAAAGGTCTGCTCTTTTTTAGAACAAACCTTTCACTAACCAATCAAAAAAAATTCAAAACCTGATCAGTGAATATTGGGGCAGAAAAGATCTTCATATTTAATTTGGCTAAAAAACCAAATCAAACCTTTTTACAGTAAATTTTCACTTTAAAAGCCTAACATTAAATTGTACATACTTATTTACGGAAAATAACCCGATACGGTTTTCATTCTTTCGACATTTAACATTTTCCCTTGAAAAACGAAAATTACTTCTGAAAATTTTTCGGGGGAAATTAAAGCCACAAATAGCTTTAATATGTTTCCTATGACTTCTTCTGATTGTTCTCCATGGCCTTCTTAAAGCCTTTGAAAGGCCTTATAATAAGTCTTGCCGCTTTATCATAATTGATATAATTGTAAACCCAGTTAAAGAAAGTGACAAACCTGTTTCGGAATCCTATTAAAAACCATAAATGGATAAACATCCAGATATACCAGGCAAAAAAACCACCGAATTTAAATTTCCCTATATCTACCACAGCACGGTTTCTTCCAACGGTGGCCATAGATCCTTTATCATAATATTCAAAAGCTTTCAACTGCTCTCCTTTTAAAAGCCGGGAAAAGTTTTTGGCAAGATGGCTTCCCTGCTGAATTGCGGGTTGTGCAACCATAGGATGTCCTCTGGGGTAGTCTTCACTTTGCATAATGGCAATATCCCCAATAGCGAAAATATTCTCATAGCCATTTACCTGGTTGAATGCATTCACGTGATACCTGTTTGCCTTTTCAATCATAGCTGAAGCATTCAACCCCGCTACCGGAGCCCCGGTAACCCCGGCAGACCAGATAAAGGTTTCAGATCTCAGCTCAAGATTGGTATTGGTTTTTACCAGGTGACCATCGTAACTTTTAACCATCGTATTTAGGTGGATTTGCACGCCTAATTCCTCAAGAAATTTATGTGCATTTTTGGATGCTTTTTCACTCATAGGAGGCAAAACCCGGTCAAGACCTTCCAATAAATGGATTTGCATCTCATCAGAAGCAATATCAGGATAATCCTTAGGAACTATGTGATTCCGCAATTCGGCGATAGCCCCGCTTAATTCTACTCCCGTAGGACCGGCACCGGCTAGCACAAAATTAAGGAGCGCCTTTCTCTTTTCAGGATCTTCTGTAATTACAGCCTGCTCCAGATTTTCAAGTATCAAACTTCTAATATTTAATGCCTGGGGAACGGTTTTCATCCACATGGCATTGTCCTCTATACTTTTATTTCCGAAGAAATTCGTTTTAGAACCTGTGGCAATCACCAGATAATCATAATTTAGATCGCCAATATCAGAATGAATGATTTTGTTTTCCGCATCAATTCCTGATACTTCCGCCATTCTGAAATAACCTCCGGAATGAAGCCTTGTAATTTTACGCAAAGGATATGCTATTGAATCCGGTTCGAGGCCAGAGGTGGAAACCTGGTATAACAATGGCTGAAACGTGTGATAATTGTGCCTGTCCAGCAATACGGTTTGCAGCGGTAATTTTAATAATTTTTGAGCAAGGGAAATACCTGCAAATCCACCTCCTATAATTACAACCCGCGGCAACTTTGATTCAGGTATATTCATTGTACTTTCTTTTTAAGTTAAGATTTCTTTTTCACAGGGAAAATATAGGAAACACTAAAGTTAGTTAAAATATTAAACAGGAAAATCTGAAGGCGAATTAGTTACAACTTTATCCTTTTGGCATGGCTTAAATCACCGCTTCACATATTTAAAACCAAACAATATATTTTTCGCACATTTGTAACATCTTTATAGAAGTTAAGACTAATGATTTACTAGCCAAATTTAGTGGATAAAGAACTCGAACATCAGTTTGTAACCAACCTGGAGAAACATCAGAATATTGTGCACAAAATTTGCCGGATCTACACAGACGATCAGGCAGCGCACAACGATTTATTTCAGGAGATTACCATTCAGCTATGGAAAGCCTACCCAAAGTTCAGAGGGGACGCCAAATTCAGCACCTGGATGTATCGGGTTGCTTTAAATACTGCAATTACCCTATACCGAAAGAAAAAACGGGGAATACAGACAACAGATTATGATTCTGTTCATTTCAGGATACAAGCTGAAGAATATGATGGGGAAGCAGAAAAACAGTTAAACTTATTATACAGTGCTGTAAAGGAATTGAATGATATCGACAAAGCCCTTGTCTTTTTATATCTGGAAGACAAAAATTATAAGGAAATCTCAGAAACCCTTGGTATAAGCGAAGTAAATGCAAGAGTGAAAATGAACAGAGTGAAGACAAAGCTTAAAAAAATATTAAATCCCTAAGCATGGACGAATTAGAACTTTTAAAAAAAGACTGGAAAAAACAGGATGAGAATTATCCCAGGGTTAGTTATGAAGCTATTAGTAAGATGATTTGGAAACGATCCTCTTCTATAGTAAAATGGATTTTTGTAATAAGTATTCTGGAATTTCTGTTCTGGGCAATTTTAAACATTTTTCTTGCCGATGAAGCATACTGGAAAGAAATGGAACTTCTTAACCTGAAGGAATTTACCATTGGAGTATATATCATTGGCTATGCGATTACCTTCTTTTTCATATGGAAGTTTTACCGAAATTATATTAAAATTTCCTCAACGGATGATTCCGCCACCTTGATGAAAAACATATTAAAAACCCGAAAAACGGTTAAATATTATATTGGTTATGTTATTATATCCACAGCCATAACCTTACTTGTTTACTTATATTTCACCTTTAATTATCATATGACCAATGCTGTTCCAGAAACGGCAGTGTCCTATGAATTTAATTTTAATCAATGGCTTTTATTTATAGGAATGACAACTATATTAATACTTGTTTTCCTTGGTATTATATGGTTGTTCTACAGGCTCCTATATGGAATTCTTTTGAAACGTCTTTCCAAAAATTATAAAGAACTGATGAAACTGCAGATCTAAGTAATTAGGTGTACCCCGCTTTTCAAAGTTATTTTAAATTTTGGTGTTAAAAGTTAAAACCGAAATCATAATATTCAATTATAACCAATAAAATATTTTACTTGTTCTTTATTTATTATTTTTGTGCAAAAGCCAAGATTGCTGGCATTAAAAGAAAAGAAAAATGGATTTCACAAATCCCCTTGTATATGGGGTGCCTTGTTTTTTAGGACTTATCCTATTAGAACTTACTTATAGTAAAACCCATCATAATAAAGACCTTTATAACTGGAAGGATTTAATATCAAGTCTTTCTCTGGGAATAGGTTCTGCTGTAATCGCGGCACTTATTAAAACGGTCTCCGCTATAATTATCTTCAATTTTGTTTATGAGCTTTTTAATCCGATAGTTTCAGGTGTGCGTACCAATATCATGGGATGGGAATCTTTTGGGTATGTATGGTATGTCTGGATATTATGCATGCTTTTAGACGATTATACATATTACTGGTTTCACCGTCAAAATCATATGGTTCGGTTTCTTTGGGCAGCTCATATCGTGCACCATTCTTCTGATAATTTCAACCTTGGGACCGCAGTTCGAAACGGTTGGTTTACCATATTATATAAACCATTTTTTTATGTTTGGATTGTTATGATAGGTTTTCCTCCGGAAATGCTTGTGGTTTGCCTGGGGATTGAAGCTTTATGGCAATTTCAATTACATAGCCAGTACATTCCGAAACTGGGGATTGTAGAGCGCTTTTTAAATACACATACCATGCACCAGGTACACCACGCCAAAAACTTGGAATATATGGATAAAAACCACGGTGGATTCTTAAATGTTTTCGATAGAATTTTTGGAACCTGGAAGGAACTCGATCCTGAAATAGATATAGAATATGGAGTTTCAACACCGCCAAACTCCTACAACCTTTGGGTTATCCTAACCCACGAGTATAAAAATATATGGGAGGACACCAAAAAATCAAAAAATTGGCGACATAAATTCATGTATGTTTTTGGCGCGCCGGGATGGAGTCATGATGGAAGTACCCTTACCGTAAAGCAAATGCGAAAAGTCCTGAAAGAGGAAGCAGCCGCAAAGCTTCTGATTTAAAACATTGAGTGTTAATTAAGCATATTTTTAGTCGAATTTCCACGGCTACCGCTATTCGAATCCCGGTATATTTAATATTCCCATTTGCGTTCTTTATTAAGATCTTCCATATCCTCAATGATTTCCGGCGGAATTACCTTTAAAAATGAAGGGTGTTGTTCTATGGCATACTCCAGTTTCTCTACGATTTCTTCAATAGTTTCATTTTCATAATCTATTTCAAGAGGAGGTTTTATTTGAAAAGATTGCAGAATACCCCGCTTTTTTATCCGAATGCCTTTTTTATCAAAAGAGCGACGAAAACCATCTATAACTATAGGAATTACAATGGGTTTATGATTTTTTATGATGTGTGCGGTACCTTTCCTAATGGGTTTAAAAGGTTTTGTTGTTCCCTGCGGAAAAGTAATTACCCAACCATCTTTTAAAGCAATTCCAATATTTTCGGTATCATTTAAATTAACCTCCCTCTGAACATCTTTTCCCTTGGATCTCCAGGAACGCTCTACAGTTACCGCACCTCCATACGCCATTATTCGTGTGAGCAAACCTGCCTGCATTGTTTCTTTTGCAGCAATATAATAGATATTCAATTTTGGATTCCATATGTAGCCGAGGTTTTTGATGGAATCCTCACGTCCGCTCAAACTCGCATTGAAAACATGGAACATCGCGGCAACATCTGCAAAATAGGTTTGATGGTTGGAAACAAAAAGCACATTAGTATCCGGAAGACTTTTAATAATTTCCGATCCTTCAATATGCAATTCATTGAAGCCACGGAAGCGACGATGGCTCAATAATCCAAAAAGCCGGATCAGCCACTTTTTTAAAATAAGAATATGTCCAAACGGATTTCTTTTTAACAATCCCATTTACAGTTGTTTTTAATCAAAAACCCCGGGCCAAGCCCTCAAGGTATGTCCCGATAATTCGGGAAGAAAATACTTTTAAAAATTCCAGGCAGGCCCTCATGAATGATTCAGGCAGGCCACGGGGAACTTGCCCATCAGTCAGGCGGGTGAAACCCTCAATGAGCGATTAAAATTGGATACCTCTCCAAAAAGAGCACAATATAAATAAATTTCCAATCAAAAACATCGAGTCAAGCCTATAAGGTATGTCCCGATAATTTTGAGAGAAAATACTTTTAAAAATTCCAGGCTATTCCGCCTGAATGATTCGGGCAGGCCACGCTGAATTAAAGCCTCATTGAAAGATTAAAGAACTTGCTTAAGCAGTACTTTTAATTCGTTAAGCATCATCGCCGTTGCGCCCCAAACTATATGCCCGTTTAAATTAAAGGCAGGAACCTTTATGTTTTTTGCATAAGAGGTATTCAGCGTTTCGGTGGTCATGTTTTTCTCATCCAGAAAATGATCAATATCAATTTCCAGGATCTGTTCCACCTCGCTTTCCTGGGGAACCAAATATGGGGTTTTATTCACCAATCCTATATAAGGATGAACCCAAAAATTGCTGGGTGGGATATATAACTTTGTTAGTTTTTTTATCACCTCAACTTCCTGCTTTGGAATGCCTACTTCTTCTTCGGTTTCTCTAAGTGCCGTATGCTTTAGATTCTTATCAAAGAGCTCTACCCTTCCCCCCGGAAAACCTACCTGATTGGAATGCACTCCTTTGTAGGTTTTCCTTAATATTAAAACAAGTTTTGTATTTTCTTTCAAATCGGGATAAAAAACAGCCATTACCCCAGCTTTATTAGGCTTTCTGGCTTCAATATCCAAATTCGCCAATTCCTTCACCCTAAGTTTTGACACCAATTTATAGTGCGCTTCCTCTCCTGGAAGAGCAATTTTTTTTAAATTTGGCATTTTATACCTAAAATCAGAGAATTTCATGAGCAGATATATTTTACTCTTTTCGAGCTTGCTATTTCTGTTTTTTGCAAGTTGTGAAGATACGCAAAAATCAAAGAATATTAATATCGAAACTACTACAAGCAGCATCAAAACCGAAAAGGATTCCTCTATAATAAAGAAATTTCAGAAGAAAAAAAAGAAAGAAAAAAAACTTGTGATAAATGAGGAACCTATGCTGGTGCAGGAAGAATTAATTCCTTTTTTACTTCAATATGGAAAGGAAAACCCAGAAAACCGGATAAGGATAAAAACGCGGTTTGGAGATATTGAAGTTACGCTGTACCGTGACACTCCTTTACATAGAGGGAATTTCCTGTTTATGGCAAAACAAGGGTATTTTGACGGCACTTATTTCCACAGGGTGGCAGAGGGTTTTGTGATCCAGGGAGGAAATTCAGATAACCGCGAAACCAGTATAAAGAGAAACAACATTGGGTCCTATCTTATTCCAAGTGAGTTTGATGCCGGACACCGCCATACCCGGGGCGCTTTTTCGGCAGCGAAATATGCCGAGCAAAATGTGAGCAAGGCTTCTTCTCCTTTTGAATTTTTTATTGTACAAAGTGAGCGTGGTGCGCATCACCTTGATAATGACCATACGGTTTTTGGAAGGGTTACAAAAGGTATGGATGTAGTAGACAGCATTAACAAACAACCTGTAGGTGAAGGGGAATGGCCAATGCAAAATGTGAAAATCGAGGTTGAGATTATAGACTAAATCTACTGCTGCGTATAATAATTAAAATCCCTGAGTACAGTCTTCACAAAATCTGATGGAGATTCCTGTGGTTCAACTTCCAGCAATTCTGAAATTTTATTTGAAAGGGATAAAATTACTTTATGATTTCCGTCCCTTCTTGCATTTTGATATAAACTCTTTATATTTTGAATATCCTTATCCTTTAGCAGGGCAACCTGAGGATATTTCGGGATATAATTATCAGGGAGATCAATCATTAATGTCTGCGATAATACAAGCTGCTTTTTTTCTGAAATCACCGTAGTTCCGGCTGCCATATCTCCCAGCCTTTGACCTTTTCCATTTAAAAGAATGGTTACCACGGCAATGCTTCCGCTAGCCAGAGTGATATCGATTAACCTCAACAACCACCGGACTAAAAACTGACTAAACCGTGGACGTGAACCATCCAGCTTTACAACCCGTATGTTTAACGCAGCCTTTCCTGGCGTTCTTCCATTGTTAAAGGATTCAAACAATAAATAATATAAAAATATAGGCAAACCTATTATCAAATAATAAACCCAAAGGTCTCCTCCTTCCATTCCAAGGCCTGCAATAGCCAAAGATGATACTATTCCATACGCGGTGAGCAAAAAAGTATCTACTAAAAAAGCTAATATTCTCTCGCCTATTCCTGCAACCTTTTGTTGAATCCCAATATTTTGGGCGGTTTCTATTTGAAAATTGTCCATTAAATACGTTTCTTTGAGAGATATTAAAAACTACCAATGCGCGAGGCCGCTTTCGTGAAGCAAAATAAGGATAAATGGTTGGAATTTGAAAGGGAGCTGGAAACAAAAACCTCGATTCCCCCTAAAAAAATTTCGGAACTCTATCTTGAAGTTACAGATGATCTTAGCTTTGCTCAAACATATTATCCGGAAAGTAATACCGCTATTTATTTAAATGATCTTGCTGCACAGGCTCATCAAAAAATTTATACCACAAAAAAAGAATCCGGGAACTTCCTTTGGAAATTTTATGCTGAAGATTTCCCCAAAATGTTTTATCTATTTCAGAAGCAATTGCTGTTAAGCTTTATAATATTTGCTGTTTTTGCTGCCGTTGGTGCTTTTTCGGCCTCCAGTGACGCTTCCTTTGTCCGGGCTATATTAGGAGATGCTTATGTGAACATGACGCTGGAAAACATCGAAAAGAATGATCCAATGGCGGTTTATAAACAAATGGGAGAACTTGATATGTTCCTTGGTATCACTATCAATAATGTTCGGGTCGCTTTAATGGCCTTTACGATGGGTGTTTTAGCAGGAATAGGAACCGCTTTTGTTTTGATGCAGAATGCGATCATGTTAGGTTCTTTTCAGTATTTTTTTTACCAAAACGGAATGCTGTGGGAATCTGCCAGAACAATCTGGATTCATGGAACCATCGAGATCTCTGTAATTATTATCGCGGGATGTGCCGGGCTGGTAGTGGGTAAAAGCATGTTGTTCCCGCAAACATTTACCAGGCTTACTTCCTTTGTTCAGGGAGTGAAAAACGGATTAAAAATCGTGATTAGTACTATTCCGTTTTTTATTGTAGCAGGGTTTCTGGAAGGATTTGTAACCAGGCTAACCTGGATGCCGGATTGGTTGGCAATTTTTATCATAAGTATATCATTGCTTAGCATTCTGTTCTATTATGTATATTATCCAATTTATTTGAACAAAAAAGAAAATTTAAATGCAAAACAATTACATTCGGTTTAAACAAAAAAGGGAGCTGGGAGAAATCATCACTGCTACTTTTAAATTTATTAGGGAAAATTACAAACCTCTTTCTAATTATTTTGTAAGCCTGGTAGGGCCCTCTTTTATTTTACTGGTGGCGGCCTTGTCCTATTACACCTATTCGGTTCCCTCAAGTATTTTACAATCAATGGATTTCTCCTCCCGGGACTTTATCATTGGTTTCTCCGTACTTGCTTTAACCTTATTGATTTATTACTCCTACCTGTATGCGACTATTTACCATTACATAAAATCCTATATAAAGCATGACGGAGAAACAGTGGAAGCTGAGATCACCACCGGGGTAAAAAACGATTTTGGAAGGCTGCTCATGCTCTTTCTCGCTTCTGCCATTATAATGTTCGCAGGATTTGCCCTGTTTGTGATCCCGGGAATTTACCTTTTTGTACCACTTAGCCTTGTGGGCGCTATCATGGTATTTAAACAAACCAATTTAACCGATACTATCTCTTATTCCTTTACCTTAATAAAAGATAATTGGTGGATGACCTTTATAACTCTTATTGTTACTGGTTTGCTTGTTTATATTATTGGCCTGGTATTTCAAATTCCGTTAATTATTTACACTTTAGTGAAAATGATGACCATGGTGCAGGAAGGATCTGCAGCAGAAATGGCTATGTATTCAGATTGGGTTTTAATTGTGCTTCAGGTTTTAGCATCTCTTATTCAATATATACTTTACTCCATAAGTGTGATTGTAATTGCTTTTATTTATTTTCATTTAAACGAAGAAAAAAACCTTACCGGTACCTTTGAACAAATCGACAACCTGGGAAAATAATCTTATGAAATTTCCTTCGGTCTTATTCATGCTACTATTCTTTTGTTCGTCTTTTGGCTGGACACAGGATACGCATTCCGAAAATCCGAAAAAGATCAGTTATGATACCAATAGCAGTATTGAGCCTTTAGAATTTGAAGAGCAGCAAATTAATGAATATAAAACCGATAAAGCTTTTGATTATCTAAATGCTATAGAAAAAGACAATTGGTGGACCCGTTTTAAAGAATGGGTGACCATGAGGTATCATCAAATTTTAGACTGGTTATTTGGGGATTATGAAGCAAATACTATCCTCGCTTTTTTCCTGAAATTACTGCCGTATCTATTGCTCATGGCAATTGCAGCTTTTGCAGTTTGGCTTTTTATACGGTTGAACCCCGGAAATTACCTTTTAGCACCTAAAGAAGAGCCTAATGTATTTCTTAGTGAAGAAGAGAAAATAATCAAATCTGAGAATATTTCAGATCTCATCGAGAAGGCCATCCGTGATGGAGATTACAGGCTTGCAGTTCGTTATTATTATCTGCAACTATTGCGACAACTCAATGCGAAGAAGTTGATACAATATGAATTCCAAAAAACCGATACCGAATATTTAAATGAACTGAAAAAGGATGATTTCAGGCCGGAGCTTAAAAAACTCATGCGTATTTATGATTTTATTTGGTACGGTAGTTTTCCCATTTCTGAAAATGACTTCAAAAAAACACAGCAATTTTTTCTGGATTTTCGAACTTCACTAAAAACCATTCAAAATGAGTAGAAGTTTGAAGTTAGCCTTTAGTGCTTTTCTCCTTTTGGTGCTTTTCCTAACCTATCTGGAAGCCACACAGCCAGAACCGGTAAATTGGAATCCAAGCTACCTCGAAACCGATAAAATTGCCCTGGGAAGTTTTGTGCTTTTCGATTCCTGGACGAAAAATACAGATACACCCATTGAAAAAGTGAAAATTCCCCCTTATGAGTTTTTGAATGGAAATCCCCAGGGAACCTATTTCTTCTTGAATAACACTGTGGCTTTTGATGACAGTGAACTCAAAAAACTCTTAAACTGGGTATCCCAGGGAAATTCGGTTTTCATTTCTGCAGGATATATTGGAAAGAATTTACTGGATACGCTCAACATGAAAGCCACCACTTACAGCGGAATGGAAAATTTCATTTCCAGGCCAGGGCTTAATTTTGTGCATCCCAAATTAAAAAACGAAACCGATTATAAATTCAGTTATGACCTGGAATCCCTTTATTTCAATGAAATAGACACATTGAATCAATTGGTTTTAGGAACTTCCAGATTTACCGGTGATGCTTCTGAAGAACCGAAAATTAACTTTGTGAAATCCAAGTTTGGAAAGGGCGAGATTTTGTTACATTCCAATCCACAGGCATTGGCAAATCACTTTTTACTTTCCAACGATAACTATCATTATGCCGAAGGAGTTTTGGCTTATGTAAACCTCGATAAAAAGGTTTACTGGGATTCCTATTACAAATCCGGTAAAGCCTACGCTTCTTCTCCCTTGTACATTTTACTTGGGAACAAGGCTTTAAAATGGGCTTACTATATAACAATTGCAGGCTGTATTTTATTTATAATTTTTGAAGGTAAAAGAAAACAACGAGCGATTCCGGTGGTAGAACCCTTAAAAAATCAAACCTATGAATATTCCAAAACCATAGCCAATCTTTACCTGGAACAAAAAGAATTTAAGGAACTAGCCTTAAAGCAAATCAAACATTTTTATGATTATATTCGAACGAGTTATAGAATCGATACTTCCGTGGAATCTGATCATTTTTATTCGGAATTAGCCATAAAAAGCGAACATACCGAAACCGAAACAGCGGCCCTTTTTGAAAAATTCAGGGAGCTATCCAATAAAACTCAACTAACAAAACAGGAATTACAGGATCTTAATACTATGATCCAATCCTATAAAAAAATCAAATAATGAATAACGAGACTTCCGAAAATCCTGAACTGAATTTTGACAACCGCATTCCGCTGGAAGATCTGAAAACGGCTGTAATAGATCTGAAATCTCAATTGGGGAAAGTCATTATAGGACAGGAAAATTTCATAGAATTATTAATCGCCGCACTTTTGGCAAATGGACATGTTTTAATCGAGGGCGTTCCCGGAGTGGCAAAAACCATTACCGCAAAACTTTTTGCCAAAACCCTGAAAACCGATTTTAGCAGGATCCAGTTTACACCAGACCTCATGCCCAGTGATGTTTTGGGAACATCGGTGCTGAGTTCAAAAACTTCTAATTTTGAATTTAAACCAGGTCCAATTTTTTCGAATATCGTGCTAATAGATGAGATTAACCGCGCACCGGCAAAAACCCAGGCAGCATTATTTGAAGTGATGGAAGAGCGGCAAATTACCATCGATGGAAAGAAATACCTGATGCCTCCACCTTTTATGGTTTTGGCAACTCAAAACCCTATAGAACAGGAAGGAACCTATGCCCTGCCAGAGGCGCAACTGGACAGGTTCCTTTTTAAAATAAAAGTGGATTATCCTACTCCTTTGGAAGAGGTGCAAATCCTGCAATCTCATCATGAAAGAAAAGGAGCTGCCCCTGAGGAAGGAATCGTCGCGGTACTGACTCCTGAAAAACTTCTTGAGCTTCAAAAACAAATTCAGGGTGTATTGGTGGAAGAAAAATTGCTGAATTATATTGCGCAACTGGTAATTAAAACCAGGAATCACCCGCATTTATATTTGGGGGCTTCTCCAAGGGCATCTATTGCAGTGATGAATTCTTCCAAAGCTATGGCAGCCATCCAGGGAAGGGATTTTGTGATCCCAGAAGACATTAAAAAAGTTCTGGTTCCCGTTCTTGCTCACCGTGTAATACTTTCTCCGGAAAAAGAAATGGAAGGGATCACTCCGGAAAATGTGATCGATCTCATTGCCAATACTATAGAAATCCCCAGGTAAGTGAATTTTATAAAAGCTATCTATTTTCAGCAACGGGTATTTTGGGCCATTTTTGGAATTGCAGGATTATTCCTGTTTTCCTTCTGGATCCCGGTATTGTATGCTATTACCTGGATATTTTTGGTTTTATTTATTTTTGCTATCTTTTTGGACACCGTGATCTTGTTCTCCAGAAATGGCATAAGCGCCCGGCGCATACTTTCTGAAAAATTCTCGAATTCAGATCAAAACCCGGTGATTATTCAAATTCAGAATAAGTACAGGTTTAAGGTCTACCTTGAGATAATAGATGAACTCCCAATTCAATTTCAAAAACGAGATTTTCTGAAGAAAACCGAAGTTGGTTCAAATTCCCAAACAGAGTTTCAATATTTTGTTCGACCTGTGGAGCGCGGGGAATACTATTTTGGAAAACTGAACCTTTTTGTTTCCAACAAACTGAAACTGGTGAAAAGACGACTGATTTTTGACGAAGATCAAATGGTTAAAGTCTATCCATCGATTATTCAGATGCGTAAATATGATTTCCTGGCCATCGATAAAAGATTAAAGCAACCCGGAGTAAAGAAAATCAGACGGATTGGACACACGCAGGATTTTGAACAGATCAAGGAATATGTGCCGGGAGATGACATAAGAAGTATCAACTGGAAGGCAACAGCCAAGCAAGCCGGATTGATGGTGAATCAATATCAGGATGAAAAAGCCCAGCCTGTTTATTCCGTTATAGATACCGGAAGACTGATGAAAATGCCTTTTAACGGCCTTAGTCTACTTGATTATTCCATAAACAGCAGCCTTGCATTTTCCAATGTCGCTTTGCAAAAAAAGGATAAAGTGGGCCTGCTTTCTTTTTCAAACAAGATTGGAAGCCTTATTCCAGCAAGTGCTAAAAAAAAACAGCTCAATCTAATCCTTCACAATCTCTATAATATTACAACTGAATTTCGCGATTCAGATTTTGGTTTGCTGTATACCACGGTTAAAAGACAGCTTACCCATCGCAGTTTGTTCATGCTGTACACCAATTTTGAACATATGAATGCTTTAAACAGGCAACTTCCCTATTTAAAAGCACTTTCTAAAAAGCATATTGTGGTTGTGATTTTCTTTGAAAATACCGAGTTGGAAAAAGCCATTCAACATAAAACCAACAATATACCGGAGCTGGCCCATCAAATTATTGCAGAAGATTTCCATTACGAAAAAAGGTTAATTGCTAAAACTCTTCAACAACATGGAATTCAAACTGTTTTAACCCGTCCGGAAGAACTCACGGTAAACACTATTAATAAATATCTCGAAATAAAAGCCCGGGGAATATTATAAGGATTCGCCGATTTACTCACAATTAAGAAGATTTTGTATATAATCCAGTTTCTCTGTGTTAGATTTGAACTCCTCAAAACATAATTCTAATGAAATATTTGATTCTATTTTTAACGTTTTTTGTTTCTACATTTGTCTTTTCTCAATCTGAAAAAGTCTCCACAATTACCGTTACTGTAAATAATCTGTCCAGCGATGAAGGTATTTTGCTAATGGGAATTTATACTGAAAAGATCTTTATGAAATCTGCACCTAAATACACTGCAAAGGGTGATATTAAAAACGGAAGCACCACGATAACCTTTGAAGGAATCCCTCCCGGAACCTATGCAATATCCGGTTTTCACGATCTCAACGGAAATAGTAAAATGGATTTTGAACCTACTGGAAAACCAAATGAACCTTATGGAATCTCCAATAACAACCTAAACCCAAATGGCCCTCCGGTTTGGAAAGATTCAAAATTTCAAGTATCCGGAGAATCGTTGGAGATGGAAATTAAGTTTCTTCGCTAAACTATAGATGAATCGTTTATTTTTTAACAATCAAATAGAAATAATCAATACATTTGTATTTGAATTTTAAATTTGATTTATGACAATTACCCAATTACAGTATGTATTAGCAGTTGCTGAACATCGAAATTTTACAAAAGCAGCTCAAAAAGTTTTTGTAACCCAGCCTACCCTGAGTATGCAAATTCAAAAGCTTGAAGATGAATTGGGAGTTCGAATTTTTGACCGGAGTAAAAAGCCTATTCAGCTTACTGAAACCGGTCGAAAAATCGTTAATCAGGCTCGAAATATTGTAAATGAAAGCGATCGAATTCAGGATATTGTAGATCAACAAAAAGGTTTTATAGGCGGCACATTCAGGATTGGAGTTATTCCTACTATAATGCCCACGCTCCTACCAATGTTCCTAAATAACTTTATCAAAAAATATCCAAAGGTCAAACTTAAAATCGAAGAACTCAATACAGATACAATTATTGAGCGGCTCAAGGAAGGTCATCTCGATGCCGCAATTGCAGCTACTCCGCTGGAAACCGAAAATATCAAAGAACAGGTCTTATATTATGAACCTTTTGTGGCCTATATCCCCAAGAGTCACCGACTTTCAAAACTTGAAAAGCTAAAAGTAGAAGATCTTGATATCGATGATATTTTATTGCTTGAAGATGGTCATTGCTTCAAGGATGGAATTCTCAATTTATGCAAAACACCAAAAAAAGAAAATGATGATCATTTTCAATTGGAAAGTGGAAGTTTTGAAACTTTGGTTAAACTAGCCAATGAAGGTTTGGGAATGACTTTACTTCCTTATTTACATACCCTGGATTTGAATGAAAACGAAAGTAAAAATTTAAAAATGTTTCAGGATCCTGTACCTGCAAGGGAAGTAAGTCTTATCTACAATAAAAGCGAACTTAAAATACACATTATAGAGGCACTTAAAAACACAATTTCCGGAGTTGTAAAAGGTGCTATCGCATTTCAAAATGTGAAGATTGTAAGCCCTTTAAGTCCGAATAAATCCAAAATAAAATAAGCGGCTTCAAAGCCGCTTATTTTTTAGTTTAAATATATTAGACATTGATTTAATTCCGGGTTCTGCCTGGTTAATGAAACAATCCAGATCTTTAATTCCTCAATTTCATGAGGAAGCAAACGTTGAAGTGCTTTTTTTACTTCTTTACAGAAAAGAACTGCATCAAAACTAACTTTATGCAGAATAGTTTTGGTGTATTCAAACATCGCTCTCGCCATAATTTGAAATTTTTTAGGTTATTGATTGATAAGTTTAAAAGAGTAGAAGTAAATCAATAGGCTTTAAATTTTAAGACTTATTAAATATAGTAATTAATTTCATATTTTTCATCTTTTTATCAGCTTTTATAGATTCCTATATTCAATATAATTAGGAAGAATGTTTAAAATCCAATCTATCAACCATTATAAAGTAAAAAGATACTACCGTAACAACCTCTTTTTTAGATCCGTTTCTAAGACTATTTACTTGCCAAGAAATAGATTTATATTTTTCCTTTTTAATTTTTAGAGGACCCCTGTTTATTTTTTCCTGATTGTCCATTCAAATTCAAAAGTGGATACTTCGATTCCTTCCTCATTAGTTCCAACAGACTTCATCCAGAATGTTTGCCCTTCTCCCGTGGAGATTGTTTTGTCTATAGCATGTTTAATCAAATTGCCATCGTTGCATACAAACCGTATTTTTCCGGTAGCTTTTTTTGTGAAAACGGCCTTATTTTGAGCTACCAGCATGGAAATCTTTCCCCCGCTTTCGCGAATATGCCCCATTACCAAAGCTCCGGTACTTAATTCGGCTGCCATGGCCTGGACTGCAAAATAAAGGGAGTTGAACGGATTCTGATTGATCCATTTGTGTTTCACCCCAACTTCACAGCGCTCTTCACTGATTTCTTTCACACGTACCCCGCTAATCCAGGCACTTGGCAATTTGAACATTAAAAATTTATTGAGTTTTCCCGGAGTTAAATCCATAAGTATGATCGTATTTTTTCTAAAAGTATTCAAATTTTAGAACATACCGAAATGTTAAACTTTTCATAAAATTTAAATATATACAGTACTTTGCTTTGCATAATACCTTCTTAAAGATATATATTTGTATTATAAAAATAAAAAGATGAACTCACAATCCACAAATCCAGATAAAACTATAGCAGCACTCATCCATGTTTCTGCATTTTCAAAATATATTATTCCCTTTGGGAATTTTATACTTCCACTAATTTTATGGACTGTAAAAAAGAATGATCCATTTGTGGACGAACATGGGAAACAGGCACTCAATTTCCAGATAAGTATTTTTCTGTATTTTATTTTACTGGTATGTCTTGGAATAGCAGGAATCGTTTTTCTGGGAGTAAATTTCACTTTTCAGGAACCTTTTATTTTTTCACAGGATTTCATTGGTATTGGAGATTTGGGAAAAGCCCTGCCTCTTTTATTTTTTGTGGGCTTTATAGGAATCTTTTTACTGGCATTGTTCATCCTGGAAATTGTTTGTGTCATCACCGCCACGGTTAAAGCCAGTGAAGGGCAATTATATAAATATCCTTTAACAATTAATTTCATCACTCCAACTCCGCTTGGGGATCATCAATCAAAAAATGAACAGTTTAACAACACTCAAAACCAAACGCTATGAACATTGAAAACACCAAGGCGCAAATGCGTAAGGGCGTGCTGGAATATTGCATCCTCTCTGTCCTAAGAGATAATGATGCCTATGTAGCAGAAATCCTTGAAACGCTTAAAGACGCAAAATTACTGGTAGTGGAAGGCACTATTTATCCACTGCTCACTAGATTAAAAAACGCCGGTTTGCTTAACTATCGCTGGGAAGAATCAACTGGTGGGCCACCAAGAAAATATTACGGACTAACAGACACCGGAAAGGATTTTCTAAAAGAACTTACTCTTACCTGGGATGAGTTGCAAACCGCAGTAGCTATAGTAACAACACAAAAAAACAAGAATCATGAATAAGACAGTCAATATAAATCTTGCAGGCATTTTCTTTCATATTGATGAAGATGCTTTTATAAAATTGCAACATTATCTGGATGCAATTAAACGCTCCTTAAGCAATGCACAAGGCCGGGAGGAAATCCTGGCTGATATTGAAGCCCGTATTGCTGAATTATTTAGTGAAAAAACAAAAACCGATCGCCAGGTAATAAGCATCCGGGAAGTAGAAGAAGTGATAGCCATTATGGGACAGCCGGAAGACTATATGCTCGATGAGGAAATCTTTGAGGATGAACCAACCTATGCCCGCTCTAAAACATCCGGAAAGCAACTCTTCCGGGATACCGATCATTCTTATGTGGGTGGGGTTTCTTCAGGACTTGGTCACTATCTTGGAATCCAGACTATCTGGGTACGCTTGCTTTGGATAATACTTACCCTGGCTTCCAGCGGAGCCTTCATCCTTATTTATATCGCACTCTGGATCTTTGTTCCTGAAGCTAAAACCACAGCCGATAAACTTTCCATGCGGGGCGAAGCGGTGAACATCACCAATATTGAAAGAAAAATCCGAGAGGGTTTTGATGATGTTAGCGGAAAAGTTCGAAGTGTAGATTATGAAAAATACGGAAATCAGGCCAAAACCGGAGCTTCTTCGGCAGCCAAGGGAGTTGGATCCGGAATCCTGTTTTTACTGAATATCTTTGTGAAATTAATAGGAATCCTTATCCTACTAATAGCCGGAACTACCTTAATTGGACTCTTTATAGCCCTTTTTACCGTGGGAACTTTCGGAATTATCGATGCGCCATGGACAGATTATATTGAAATGGCAGGAATAGGCGCTCCACTTTGGGCAATATCCCTTCTAACATTTTTTGCTGTTGGGATACCATTTTTCTTCCTGTTTATCCTGGGATTGAAAATTCTGGTTAGAAAATTAAAATCGATTGGAACTCCTGCAAAACTGGTACTGTTAGGACTTTGGTTACTTTCAATAATAGGACTTGCTGTTCTGGGAGTTAAACAGGCAACACAGCGGGCTTTTGAAGGGGAAGTGGTAATTACGGAAGTCTTGCCTATAACCCCAAAGGATACGCTTTATCTGGCGATGAAATTTAATCCCGATTATTCTTCCGGAGCCTATAAAACCGATTTAAAACTTAAATATGATGAGGAAGGTAACAAAATCATGTATTCTACCGATGTTCGGTTGGTTGTTAAATCTACCAGGGATTCTACAGGAAGGATTGAGATCATAAAATCGGCTGATGGCAGTGATTACAAAGATGCCAAACAGCGAGCGGAGAATATTAAGTACTCTACCACTTTTTTAGGGAATGAGTTATTCCTCAATTCATATTTCACCGCTAATCTCAATGATCACTATAGAGACCAGGAGGTTAGGGTCGTTGTATACCTGCCGGAAGGATCCACACTTTACACCGATGAAAATATAGCTTCCTTTCACCGATCTTCCGATTACTATGGCAACATTTTAAATTATGACCAGGAAGGGAATTATTTAAAAATCGCTGAAAATTCAACGCTCTGCGAAAGCTGCCCTCAAACTGAAAGAGATAACTGGGACGAGGAATCCTGGGATAATGAGGAAAATGAAAACAATAATAGTTTGTGGGAAGTAAGAAAAGATTCGGTGAAAATTGAAATTGACGAAAACGGAATCCGAATCAATGAGAATAAAAGAAATAAGGTGAGAATCTCCCGGGACGGAATAGAAATTCAAAATAATTAAAAAATGACTGCTCTAATCAATTTCCTAATCGCTACACTGGTAAGTATATTTGGTACCTTAACAGGACATGATTTAATACCAGAGACTTCAGATACCCAAAGATCATTTTCTTATGAAGAGAATACTGGCTGTAAACCTGTTGATTATGATAATTGTATAAGTTTTAACAAAAAAACATGTATAGTGTTAAAATTATAACTGCGTACATTCCTATAGAATAGATTTGCCCCCGATAACCAATTAATTCACGAAATTATGAAGCGATTTTTTAAAGTAAGTTTATTTTTATTTGCAATGAGCATATCTCTTGTAGCCTGCAGGGAAAACAACGAAGCCGATGACCTAACTGAAGGCGCTGAGGTTAAAGTAAGCGAAGACGGGCAAAAAATAAAAATAAAAACTGACGATAAGAAAATAAAAATAAAAACCGACGATGATGGTAATGTAAAGAAAAAGATTAAAATTGACGGTGAAGATAACTAGGAAAACCTAAAGTCAAAAAAAGTCCCGAAATTCGGGACTTTTTTCTTTTAAATTATTTTGTATTGGGATTATTTAATTGGCAGAAACCTCTTTTTCCTCTGTCTTTTCAACAGTACTCAAATAGCGTTCTGCATCCAAAGCCGCCATACAACCTGTACCAGCAGCGGTAATGGCCTGACGATATTCCTTATCCTGAACGTCTCCGGAAGCAAAAACCCCTGGAAGGTTGGTCTTAGTGGACTTCCCTTTGGTAATCAAATATCCCATAGAATCCATATCCAGCTGACCCTTAAAAATATCGGTGTTTGGCTTATGCCCAATAGCGATAAATAAACCCGTGATTTCAATCGTTTCCTTTTCCCCGGATTTGGTATTTACCATTCGTAAACCTTCAACAACCTGTTCGCCTAAAACCTCATCAACCTGGGTATTATAACGAAGATCTATATTTTTGGTGTTGGTCACCCGGTGCTGCATCGCTTTTGAAGCCCGCATTTCATCACCTCTAACAAGCATAGTCACTTTTTTACAAATATTTGCAAGATATGTAGCTTCCTCGGCGGCGGTATCTCCTCCCCCAACAATAGCAACCTCCTGATTTTTATAGAAAAAACCATCACATACTGCACAGGCAGATACCCCGCCTCCACGTAAACGCTGTTCACTTGGTAATCCTAAATATTTTGCAGTTGCTCCTGTAGAAATAATAACTGTTTCAGCTTCTACCCAGGTAGCATTATCTACACAGGCTTTATGTATCCCTCCGGGTTCTTTGCTAAATTCAATTTCAGTTACCATCCCAATCCTAACCTTTGTGCCAAATCGTTCCGCTTGCTTTTGAAGGTCAATCATCATTGCCGGTCCATCTATTCCATCTGGATAACCGGGAAAATTGTCAACTTCCGTAGTAGTTGTTAATTGTCCTCCGGGCTCCATTCCGGTGTATATAACAGGATGCATGTCTGCACGGGCTGCATATATTGCTGCAGTATAACCTGCAGGGCCAGAGCCTATTATCAAACATTTTATTCTTTCGATTGTATCGGTCATTTCATCTGTTTTTATTATTGTTTTAGCGGTCATATGTAACATCCCAATAATCATTTTACTGTGCCAGAAATTTTACTCTCATGGATGTTTCATATAAATTTAATAATGTAAAAGTAGGAACTTTAGCCTTAACCTTACAGTAATTTCTGGTTAGTTTTGACTTTTGTTTAAGATTAACAAAGTTCAATTTATGTCATAATTTCTAAAAACTCAAGTGTTTGCTTTAAAATATGTCTTTAAAAAGTACCTTTGCCCTGAAAATGGAAATATCTCTCTTTAATATACTCGATTTGCTGGGAACCATGGCTTTTGCTATTTCAGGAGCATTAGCCGCGATGCAACGTAAACTGGATCTTTTTGGAATCTTTATCATCGCTTTTGTGACCGCTATTGGTGGTGGAACGCTTAGAGATGTACTGCTGGGAAACACCCCTGTTATGTGGATGGAAAACACCATTTACCTCTACCTGATAGGACTCGTAACAATTCTTGCGATCATCTTTAGAAATAAGATCAATTATCTCAAAACCTCACTTTTCCTGTTTGATACCATCGGGCTCGGAATTTTCACCATAACGGGGGTGGAAACGGGAATTCAAAATGGCCTTAGCCCAATAGTTTCTATAGCAATTGGAGCTATGACAGGTACTTTTGGAGGAGTGATTCGTGATATTTTATGTAATGAGATCCCTGTTATCTTTAGAAAGGAAATTTATGCGACAGCTTCCATTCTTGGGGCGCTGGCATTCGTGATCCTATATGATTTAGGGGTCAATACAGATGTAATTTATATAGTAACCTCACTAATTGTTATTAGCATACGACTGGCAGTTGTAAAATATAAAATCGCCCTTCCCACTTTTACACTTTCTTCTGAAAAAAAACAATCTTAAAAATTATTGAATTTATCATTCCTTCGCGGCAAACTCACGAGATTTGTCAAAGAAAGAAATATCCTGGAATACCGACCGATGAAATCTCACCCGGACTGAATAGTATCTATAAAAAATCCGGGTTTAAAATAAACCCCGTCAGGATTTAAATCAAGACGGTGGTACCTGAAATTATGAACCTGGTAATTTATAGCGGAATATTTCCGTGTTTCCTGTCTGCTCGTATCACCTTTTTATTTTCCAGCATACTAAAGGCTTTTAGTAACTTCCTTCGAGTATCCTTCGGCATAATGACCTCATCTATAAATCCTCGTTGTGCCGCTTCAAATGGAGTGGCAAATTTTTCGGCATATTCGGTTTCTTTTTCAGATAATTTCAGCTCCGGATTCTCAGCTTCCTGGATCTCTTTCCTGAAAATGATTTCACTGGCACCTTTTGCTCCCATAACTGCAATTTCAGCAGTTGGCCAGGCAAAATTCAGATCGGCTCCTATATGTTTGGAATTCATTACATCATAGGCTCCACCATAAGCTTTCCTAGTGATAACAGTAACCCGGGGCACTGTAGCTTCGCTTAGTGCATAAAGCAGTTTAGCACCGTGCAGGATAATACCGTTCCATTCCTGATCTGTACCCGGTAAAAATCCCGGAACATCCACCAGTACCAAAAGCGGAATATTAAAGCAATCACAAAAACGCGTGAATCTTGCTGCTTTTTTAGAGGAATCAACATCCAACACCCCGGCAAGGCTCATGGGTTGATTTGCCACAATCCCTATACTTCGCCCGCCTAATCTTGCAAACCCAACAATAATATTATCGGCATAATTCTTATGGATCTCAAAAAAGGAATCTTCGTCGATAATCCCTTTGATAACCTCATGCATATCATAGGGCTTATTAGAACTGTCCGGCACAATAGATTCGAGTTTTTCCCGATGTTCATCATCAAATACAAAGGGCAGCTTTTCTGTGGTTTCCTTATTATTCTGCGGAAGGTAACTCAGCAATTTTTTAATGTCTTCCAAACAGGCGATATCACTCACCGAAGTGAGATGCGTCACGCCAGATTTGGTAGAATGCGTACTGGCACCTCCCAGTTCTTCAGAAGTTACATTTTCATTGGTCACCGTTTTTACCACATTCGGACCGGTAACAAACATATAGCTGGTATCCTGTACCATTAAAGTAAAATCTGTCATCGCAGGGGAATAAACCGCTCCCCCGGCACAGGGTCCCATAATCGCTGAAATTTGCGGAATAACTCCGGAAGCCTGCACATTTCTGTAAAATATATCGGCATAACCACCCAAAGAGCGCACTCCTTCCTGAATCCTTGCACCGCCCGAATCATTCAATCCAATTATTGGAGCTCCCACCTTCATCGCATGATCCATTACTTTACAAATTTTTTCGGCGTGAGTTTCAGATAATGATCCTCCAAAAACCGTGAAATCCTGAGCAAAAACATACACCAATCGGCTGTTAATGGTTCCATAACCCGTTACAACCCCATCCCCGTAGAACTTTTGGTTTTCCATTCCAAAATCGGTTGTACGGTGAGTGACCAGAATTCCAATCTCTTCAAAAGAACCTTCATCCAGTAAATAATCTACCCGCTCCCTGGCGGTTAATTTCTTCTGATGGTGCTGTTTGGCGATGCGTTTCTCCCCGCCGCCTAAATGTGCCTCCGCAATTTTATTCTTTAATTCCTCTTTATTTTGGCTCATAGTATCTTTTTAATTCGGTAAACGCAACAATTCCTGATCCTTCAAATACTGTTGTAATGCAATAAGAGAGGCAAGTTTCGCTTCCTCTTCAATTTCAGAATGCAGTTTATCTGCAGAATAATAATTCTTAACAAAGTGGGTGTCAAAATTTCCGCTTCGGAAGGCTTCATGCTCAAAGACAAATTTGCCAAAAGGAAGTGTGGTCATCACCCCTTTTACCTCATAGGAATTAATCGCTTTCAGCATTAACTGGATAGCCTCTTCCCTGCTCTTCCCGTAGGTGATAAGTTTAGCAAGCATCGGGTCATAATAAATAGGCACTTCCATGCCTTCCTCAAACCCATCATCAAGGCGAATTCCTTCCCCGCTTGGGGTTCTGTAACGCTCCAGGGTTCCCACACTGGGCATAAAATTATCCAAAGGATCCTCCGCATAAATACGAAGTTCCAGGGCATGCCCGGAAATTTTCAAATCCTGTTGTGAAAAAGCCAGGGTTTCTCCTCTGGCAACCTTAATTTGTTGTTCTACCAAATCTATCCCCGTTATAAATTCCGTCACAGGGTGCTCCACCTGTAACCTTGTGTTCATTTCCAGAAAATAAAAATTCTTGTTTTCATCCAGCAAAAATTCAACAGTTCCCGCTCCCACATAATCACAGGCCTGAGCTACTTTAATTGCCGCATCACCCATTTTTTGACGAATTTCTTCCGTTAAAACCACAGATGGTGCTTCTTCCACCACTTTTTGATGTCGCCTTTGAATGCTGCATTCCCGTTCAAAAAGGTGAAGTGTATTTCCGTGATTATCGGCAAGGATCTGAATCTCGATATGCCGCGGGGATGAAATATATTTTTCGATAAAAACAGCTCCATCTCCAAAAGCTGAAACCGCCTCACTAATGGCACGTTTCATTTGGTCTTCCAGATCCTTCTCCTGTTCCACTATCCGCATCCCTTTTCCGCCACCTCCTGCAGAGGCTTTTATCAAAATCGGAAAACCAATTTCATTTGCGATTTTCTTGGCCTTTTCAACATCTATAATAGCCTCATCAATTCCAGGAACCATAGGTATTCCAAAGTTTTTTACCGCATCTTTTGCTGCAAGTTTACTTCCCATAATCCGGATCGCTTTGGAACCCGGGCCAATCCAGATGATACCATTTTTCTCCACTTTTTCAGCAAAATCGGCATTTTCAGAGAGGAAACCATATCCGGGATGAATTCCATCCACCTTCAATTCCTTTGCAACTTCTATTATTTTATCGCCCAATAAATACGATTCATTTGAAGGAGCTTCGCCTATACAAACCGCTTCATCGGCAAATTTCACATGAGGTGCATTCCTGTCGGCAGTAGAAAAAACCGCAACGGTTTTAATGCCCATCTTTTGAACCGTTTTCATAACCCTTAACGCGATCTCACCACGATTGGCTATTAATATCTTTTTCATTTATTCAATTTAATTTTCACCAGAAAACATCAATTCTATTTGATGTTTTTCATGCCTAATTATTTATACCATATTCATTTAACTGGAATGTTTTATCACTCCCCCTTGGGGGGCTGGGGGGCATCCATCTCTATTAACAATTGATTTTTTTCTACCGTTTCCCCTTTCTTAACAGAAATCGATTTCACAACGCCGTCTCTGGGTGCCGTTAAGGTGTTTTCCATTTTCATCGCTTCCAGTATAAGCAAATAATCTCCCTCTTTTACGGCATCCCCTTCTTTGATGGTTACATCCAGGATCAATCCCGGCATAGGTGCCTTAATATCGTTCACAACTACAGCATGACCTAAAGTCAAGCCCATTTCTTCGATTAGAAGATCGAGTTCATTGGAGATAACCACTTCATAAATATTGGAATTGATCTTAACCGAATACGTCTTTTTATTGAAGGAAGCTTCCAAAATTTCAGCCTTGAAAGAACGACCTTCTTTTAAAACGTGAAACTTAGCCGGAGCGATTTTTTGTGTATCTAAAGAAGATATTTCTTCGTTTCCGAAATTATATTCCAGGGAATCGTTTACAATGACCTTATATCTTTTTTGCATATTATTAATTTTTAAACCCTGCTTTTCAGCAAATGCTGTAAATATAGAAAATTATGAATGCTATTTATAGGATAATCTCAGGAATATACGATAAAAAGCAGTGAATGAATTCTTTCAGATCCCTCTATTTTAATTTATAATAATGCAGGTTTTGAGATTTTTTAAAAACAAACGAAAAAACCCCACAGATTTTAAAATCTGCGGGGTTAATATATTTATTACTTTATTATTAAGCCTGCTTTGAAATTTCAGGTTGGGGAACTTTGGTTTTTTTTCTGAAGGGAAAAATCAGCTGATTTTTAAAATCTTCGGGGAAATCTTCATCTCCATGAAATCCCAGTTCAATATTCTTTCCATCGCTGGGGACATAAGCCGTTCCGAATAAATAATCCCAGATGCTTAGGGAAAGTCCGTAGTTCATCCCGTAGGGATGTTCTTTCGGAAGCTCTTTTGAATGATGCCAGATATGCATTTTTGGATTGTTAAAAACATATCCAAAAGCTCCGTAGTTCCATCCCACATTTGCATGATTTAAGTGTCCTACAAAAACAGAAAACATATGCACCACAAAGAATTCCTGGATCCCAAAACCAATCATGGCCAGGGGAATATACTGTACGGTTTTGTAGACGATAGTTTCCATGAAATGAAATCTGAACTGTGCGGCAAAACCCATTTCCTTCACGCTGTGATGCACTTTATGAAATTCCCATAACCACGGTTGCCGGTGTAATTGGCGGTGAATATTCCACTGGATAAAATCGGCTATAATAAACATAACTAATAACTGACTCCAGGCAGGCCAGGTTTGCACCTCAAAAGCGACGATATTTTCGATTCCAAACAGCCCTAAAAAATCATTAAAAAGCTCCACTCCCACGTTGGAAATCGCGTTGAAACCTATCAGGGAAAACAGGAAGAAATTGAAAAGAATATAAAAACTGTCAAGCCAGAAACCTTTTCGGAAGATCTTCTGGTTTGTTCTCCATGGAATAAGAATTTCAACAATCCAAACCAACAATGACACCGCAATAAGCCAGTAGAAATAATTATTCCAGGAAGGATTGGAAATCTCCTGTACCAGGTAATTAAAATAGCCAGTGAAAGATTCCAGTATTATATTAAGGTACTTTTCCAACGATTGTCAAAATTTAAAAAAATTATACTTCTTCTTAGACGTAAGAAGCAAAAATACATAACAGTACATAAGTGTATGGTAACAATTGTTACATCTAATATAGCTTACCTGTAATCAAGAAAAACCTTCGCTTTAACAGCATCTTTCTGAAATTTCAAATCGTTGATCGCTGCTTCGGGAACCTGCTCGATCTTTGGAGTGACAAGGATTTTTGATTTAAAGGCATCCTTCAGCAAAAGCAAATGATCTGTAGAAACTGAATCAGGAATTTTTACAATGACTTCATCTACGTCGGTAACTCCTTTTTTGGCTTCAATCACAAAATTCTTTATTACATCAAATTCGTGTAATACTTCAATGATGCTTTGAGGATATACGCTTGTTCCCTTCAATTTTATCATCTGACCTTTTCGGCCAATTAAAGCACTTAATCTAAGTGTGTTTCTTCCGCAGCCACAAGGTTTTTCAGAATACGCAAGTATATCACCGGTTGCAAAACGCAGCAGGGGCATCGTTTGATTTTGCAAAGTTGTAATTACCAACTCCCCGGGCTCCCCTTCTTTTACTGGATCTCCTGCCTCATCCAGAATTTCGGCAAATATAAGATCCGGCTGGATGTGATTTCCACTGTGCAATTCACATTCAGTAAAAGCAGTGGCCATTTCCGTTGAGGCATAGGTGGAATATAATTCTATATCCCATAGCTCAGCGATTTTGGTACCCAAGGCATTAAGTGTATTATCAAGGTTCCGTATGGGTTCTCCAATACAAACTGCAGCCTTTAGTTTTGAGTTTTTATAATCGATCTTGTGTTCTATAGCATATTCTATCATTTTAAGCAGAAAGGAAGGAACTGCCACCAGGTATTTTGGCTGAAAACGCTCTACGGAGTCCCATTGCAATTGTGGCAATCCGCTGCCGGTGCGTACAATTCCTGCACCGAGTTTCCTCAGGCCTAAAAAATAAGCCATCCCAGCCATAAACCGCTTGTCCAGAGTAGTAGTTATTTGTACCACATCTTCTTTTTTTACCCCAATCAATTCAAAAGACCGCATTTCATTTAAGGCCAGGCGTTCCAAATCGTGTTCATTCAAAGCCAAATTTACCGGTTTTCCCAAAGTGCCGGAAGTTGTTACAAAATCGATGATTTCGGTTTTTGGGACACAAACAAACTCTTCATTGAATCGCTGGAGATCTTCTTTGGAGGTAATTGGGATTCGACGTAAATCTTCATAAGTAGCTATCTTGGTCACATCGATATCAAATTCTTTAAATTTTCGCTGATAAAATTTACTGTTTCGCTGAAGATAAAGAAGTTGCTTTTGCAACTCCAGCCATTGAATTTGCTTTATATTTTGAATTGAAGTTTTTGATAGGTCCAACATACACTATAGTTTTCTATAACTTTTTTTGATCATTTTTTCCAGATATTATTGGAAGATTTACCCTTTTCGTGCATCTGGTTTAAATAGACTTTTTGGATGTGATTATTCAAGTTTTCGCAAAACTACAACATCGTTTTGCCTGTAACTTATTTCAAAATCAAGATCGATGATCCACCTGTAAACATAATTGGAATCTAAAATGATTACTGTTTTCGCCTGTTTTGAAATTAGTTCTCTAATTTCTCCATTCATAGGAAACAATGGTGCTTTTGAAAGAATAAAAACTTTGAAATCCTTAATTTCTGAAGGTATTGAATCTGAAAAATTTAACAGCTCGGTCTTTGCTGCAAAACAGTTTTGAGCGATCACAAGTTTCTCCAGATCAGGCTCCATCCCCACGATCTCAATTTCAGGTTTTTTATATTTCAAATAGACAGGAAGTATTCCCAATCCCGAATAAAAATGAATCACTTTATCATTTTCTTCAATAAATAGAGAAAGTTTTAAATAGCGTTCTTTTTCCTTCTGAAAGTGACGTCTTACTTCCTTAAAAACCGATTTGAAACGATAATTATCATAAACCGCACTTTTAAAATACAATTTATCACCTTTATACCGGTTGCCCGAATTGCTAAAAATCTGATTGATGCTCAGGGCTGGTTTTCCCTTTTTAATCCTATTCAGAAAAAGTAAATCAAATAAATATCCCTGTAAGATAAATGCCACTAAAACCGCTGAAACAACTCCTATAATTGAAACCATTGAAATAGATCTAAGCGCAGGATGTTCGGCAAAAAACAAAGCTCCAATACCAAGCAAGGTGGTGATTACAGAAAGTAAAATGGAAGTACGATAGGTCTTTAAAACCTTTATCCCTGTTTCATATTCCCTCAAAAAACCGTTGGTGATAAAAATACTGTAATCCAGTCCTAAACCGAAAATGAAGGTAGAAATTATGATGTTCAAAATATTGAACTGTATATTTAAAAGCGCCATAATCCCCAGGGCGATTATCCATGTGATAATAATAGGCAGCAGAGTGAAAATACTCAGTTCAAAAGAACGATAGGAAAATAATAAAATGATAAAAACCGCGATAAGCGAATATGCGATTAGGGAATTGAAATCCTCCCGAAGGTTACCTAAAAAACTCTGATTTATTTGCTGCCTATCTATCACTACCAGATTTTCCTTCCCTTTAAACTTTTCAACAAGCAGCTCAAGATTATCCTTTTCAACATCTACTGAAGTTGTTACCGTAGCAAAATCTTCCCTGGAAGAAATAAAATCGTCTAAATTCAGGTTTGTGGTTTCCCTGTAATCATTCAAAAGAATTGGATTGAAATCCTTTGAGAGCAAATTGTAAAAACTATCGAAACTTTCAGCTCTAAATCCAAAAGTTTCTGATTCGTCAATTAGATCGCTTTTTACGCTGTTTATTTTCTCCGGAGTCCAGAATTCTTTCCATCGCTCTATTTTTTCCAACTGTGTACTGGTAGACAGCACCACCCCTCCAATACTGCTGAAACTACTGATTTTTTCCTGATTTTTCAGCTCCTTTAATTCGTTATAAAGATCATTATTGCTCTCTAAAGCTTCATCGATACTATTCCCGTAAGTAATAAGATGTACAGATTTTGATGCCCTTCCTGCAATATCCTGAATTCGGTTCTCTTTCTGTTTAATTTCTTTCGGCTCAAAATTGATGGCAGCTAAATCCCTATTGAATTCAACGGTGGTGAAAAAGAACAAGCCACCAATAAATAAAAGAAGCATTCCTATGATAAGGATATGTTTTTTGTGAAATTCTATTCCGGCAATAGAATCCAGAAAAGTGTTTTTATCCTCAGAAATCCCTTCCGGAACTTTGTAGAACAGCGGGATCAGTATAAGTGCGAAAACAGAAGCCACTGCCACGCTTATAGCCGCAAAAATACCCAGATCGTTTAAAGCTTCACTTCTTACAAACAGCAAACATAAAAAAGCGACAGCCGTGGTACTGCTGCTCATAAAAACCGGAATAGTGACTTCCTTATATAGCTTTTGAATATTCCGGTTTTTTTTATAGTGTGTTAAAATATGCAGGGAATAATCTATACTTATTCCCAGTAAAATAGCGCCAATCCCGATAGAAATAGCCGAAATACTTCCTTTTAAAAGGTATAAAATTGCAATTGCCGTAATACCTCCTATCAAACCCGGAATAAATAAAAGCAGGGGAACATAAATCCTGCGATAATAATAAACCAGCAATAACAACAGGATCCCCACAGCAATTCCTATAGTGATCTTAATATCTTTCTTGATTTGACTGGCATTGGCAACTGAATATAGAACACCTCCAAAAAAGTCTCCTTCAACCCCTTCAAATTTTTGATTTAATTCTTTCTGAATTGTTTCCAGCCCCGCTATAAAAATGCTGTTCTTATCGGTTTCGGAAGATGGCAGAGAAGGCGTTAAAAATAGCAATACATGGCGTTGATTTTTGGTGATAAGGAAATTATTATAAATCTCAAAATCATCTCCTACCTGCAGTTCCTTCAACTTTTCTAAACCCAGAGCGGTAATGGAGAGCGGATCCTTAAAAAGATATTCTTTGGTAACCAGTCCGGTGGGTGAAATCAGGTTTTTGTAGTTGTTTTCTAAACGTTTCTGAATAGGTTCCTGGCCAAGCCGGGATTCAATATTTTCATAATCGGCTTCATTTAAGAAAAGCGGTAAATTGTTATATATAAAATCATATATCTCCCGAACCCCTTCTTCCGGTACTTTTCCCTGAATATTTTTAATATATTCCGGAAGCTGAACGTTCACGGAATCCATAAACTCCTGTGCATATTGAGTGAGGACTTCAGGGTTCGCTTCTTCTGAAGTTGAAGAAACCGATACGATAATCTTGTCGGAAAACCTGGTTTGATCCAGAACTTTTTTCAGGATATTTTGCTCTTCCCCGGATGGGATCAGACTGGAAACATCTTCCTCCAGCGTTATTCTTGATGCAAGAAATAGAACGATCGCCAGAAACGAGAACCCAAGTACAAACCCAATGGCCTTATTCTGACGTAAAAAGGTATATATTCTTAACATTTATGATTTCACAACCTGCTTTGGGTTAAAAACCGAAAATAAGAAATAAAAGACAATCCACAGTGAAGATGCAAGGATTCCTGCAAGGGCAAAACTTCCTAAAAGATACTTCCAGAGACCCTGAAAAACTTCTGTAGAAGAATCAAAATCGCTTAAATTCAATTCCCAGCTAATTCCATTTCCTGTGATTAGAGAACCAAGTTGATAACTGGCATAAATTATCACCGGTATAAGTGGTGGAATACTGATATTTGAAAACAAAAAGGCGATCACTTTATTCAAGTTAAAAACCGCGGCCAGCAAAAATACCAGCAGCGTGTGGAATCCCCAAAGGGGCATGACCCCAACAAAAACACCTAAAGCCACCGCGCCTGCTTTTTTATAAGCCGGTTCCTGACTTTTAAGAATATCTTCATTCCAGAAACGTTTGAATCCTTTTTTTCTTAAATCCCTGTATTTGTTGCGTGGATGTATATAAAAAAAACTGGCCATTACAAACCAAATATATAAAAGCGTAATACGGACAATATCCTTGAATGGCCGGAAATGGGAAACCCGGTTGTCCTTATCGTAAAAAACCTTGATAGGAATATTTCGTACTTCCACATCGCGCCAGGCTGCTTTAACAATAACCTCTATTTCCAGCTCGAATTTTTTGGTGAGCAATTTAATTCCATTTACCACTTTCAGGGGGTAAAGTCTGTATCCACTTTGGGTATCGTGTAATTCGGTTCCGGTAACAACCAAGAACCAAAAATTGGAAAATTTATTTCCGGTAGTACTTTTTCCAGGAATTCCATCCTGATTCATATTACGGTCTCCCACCAGTAATATCTCAGGACAGGCTGCTGTTTTTGCTTCCAGCTCTCTTAAAAATATATCAAGGTCATCCGGATAATGCTGCCCGTCTGAATCTATCGTGATCGCATACTCATAACCCAGTTCTTCGGCCAGTTTAAATCCCTGCTTTAAAGCTTCCCCTTTTCCCTGGTTTTTTTCAAAATGTATCAGCTCTGCTTGAGGAAACTGCTCTAGAATAGCAGAAGTGCCATCTGTAGAACCATCATTGATGATCAACAGGTTTTTTGTGTAAAGAAAAAGATCCTGAATAACGGTAGGCAGTGTTCCTTCATTATTATAAGTGGGCATTAGGATACAACACTTTAAGGAATCGAAGCGGGATTGAAATATGGGTGATTTGCTCAAAATTCAGCTGGATTTTAATGCAAAGATATTATTTAAATTCGGCTTGAGGCAGCAGGCTTTTCTTTAGATTAAAAAATCAAATGACAATCTTATATTCCGAGCTGATTTTTAATGATATATTTCCCTTGTGCCTGGCGATCCCTTTAAGTTTTACAACATCCTGATCCCGCAGGATTTCAGAATAAAGAAAAAAATTAGCTTCGGTGTTTGGATCCACTACAGCCATAAATTTAACATTACTGGCCTTATCAAGCTGAAGTTTTGTATTGGTTTGCCTTTCTGCTTCCTCCTTGAAAAGCTGCATCAGAATTACGCCCGGAGTTACCGGAAGTCCCGGAAAATGGCCCTCATAAATAGCATGATCTTTATTGATTCGGATTTCTGTAACAAACTCTTTTTCTATTTTTTCTGAATGTACTATCGAATAGAATTCCTTTAGAAGCATTGCCTTGGATTATTAATTAGCTACTAAAATAGACAGAAAATTGACCTTTGGAGGTAAATAGAAAGGTATTTTTATAAAATTGTGGATATCAGAAGAATCAATCCTTAAAGATTGCAGGATCTATAGGCTGATTGATTTGTACGTTTTTAAAATAAATCTCTGTGAAATCCCCGGAATCTTCTACCAGCTTCACGGAATTGACAAGATTCTTGCTATTGAATATCAAAACTATTTGAGCAAACATTTGCCTAAGCGAAGGATCCCGTGGAATAAGCACGACCATTTTTTCATTATTTACCCGAACGTACGTGAAATCGAAGTTTTTTGTATCGGCCAGTAATTTCCCATTCATACTTCCGGAAATAAGGCTGAACAATTTTTCAAAAAGTTTATTGGATCCCAAATTGGTAACGCTTTTTTCACCTTCATCGTCAATATGAAGCTGCGCATCTTTAAACAGGATCTTAAAATTATAGGGGTTATAATACTCCCATTTAAGAATATCGGGAGATTTAAAATACAGCTTTCCGGAACTTACCGCTTCGGCCTGCATCATCTGTATGTATTTCACCTGCAGAAAATCACCGGACATAGTTTGAATTTCATCAGCCTGCCGCTCCACATGTTCCCTGAAATCCTTAACGGCTGAAACTGAAATAGGAGTTTGCTGTGCAAATACAGAAACAGAAAATAAAAAAATAAGGATCTTAATAATACGCATCTATTTGAAATAAATCATCAACCCGAACCGGGGAATAATCGTTATCCTGCAGGAATAACAACAACTGTTCCAGTATTTCTACCGATGCTGGATTGTTATCGTGCAGCAGGATCACATCTCCCATCCGAACCTTTTTTAATATTCTTTTTAAAATATATGTCTTCGAACTCAATATTGCATCATACGACCGCACATTCCATCCAATTACCTTATGTCCTGAAATTTCAAGTGCTCTTTTTGTTTTTGGATTTATAATCCCGAATGGCGGCCTGAAAGTCTTAAGTTTTACTCCGCCTGTTTTTTCGGCAATTTCATCACATCTCCGTATTTCCTCTAAAATTTTGGAGGAGGACAAAAATCCCATTTTTCGGGTATGCGAATAGGTGTGATTCCCAACAAAATGACCTTTTCCCAGAATTTTTTTAAATATATCAGGATTTTTTTCAATATTCTTACCAATACAGAAAAAACTTGCTTTTACCTGATATTTATCCAGGACTTCCAGAATTTTTAAAGTGTTTTCAACAGGACCATCATCAAAAGTGATCGCTATTTTTTTATCTGCAATAAACCTGTTATTATTAAAAGCGTTTACAAAAAAGTTGAACTGAACATTTGTGGATACAATTAACAAAAACAGCAAATAACCGACGGCAAACCCCAGAAGCAGCCAAAAAAAAGCAATATTGAATGAAACAAGCAGCACTCCTAAAAAGAAGAGAAAAACAACAATATTATTTATCAATTTGTAATTCACCGGGAGCCTAGTAAAATAATACTGTGATTTTCACCAAGGTATTGATTATAAATCAAAATATTCTTTGGAGCCTCAACAGGAACCGAATTGAGTTTTAATTTCCCTGGGATTTCTCCATTTTTAAGGATATTGCAAGCCAGCCAAACCGCGTATCCGGAAACGGTATTATAATCTCCAACCAGGTGTTTATAGCCTAACTGGGTTTTGTTTTTAAAAATTCCATGCTGCAAATCAGCATAAAAATGATCATACCCGGAATCCCCGTTTTTCCCAAGAATTACCAATTCGATTGCTTCTTCTGTTAAACTATTTTCCTTCAGAAAACTATGTATTTTTTCTGAAACCTCTTCAGAAGTATTTGAATTAAAAACAAGGACATCAAGCAATTCTGCATAAGTCCCTGAAGTTTTCCTGGATGAAATCGAAAAAAAATGAGCTCCTTCAGAAGTGATGGTACCAGGAGATTCGGTTTTAAAAAGATTAAGATTGTGGGTTTCTTCCTGCTTCAATTGCCCGTCTAAATATAAAAACGGGGTGATCTTTTCTGAAATCTCATCCACTCCTCCAACCAAAACAGTTTCCAGTTCTGGTTGTTCCATAAACTGTAGCTGAGCATCCATAAATGCAGATTCCAAAGAACCGGAATTCTGTGTGTAGGTCACATTATAAGCTTTACACTTCAAATTAAGCGCAATTTGCCCGCCTACTGTGTTATGCGTAGATTGAATAAAGGCTGTTGGTGAAAGGAATTCTTCATGCTGTTCCAGCAAGGTTCCCAGGAATTTTTCTGTATCCTGCTGGCATCCCTGACCTGTGCCCGTGATAATTGCGCCGGGCATGGAGATTCCTGCATCTTTCAAAGCAATTTTAGCCGCTGTAAGCCCCATTTTCACAGCCCCTGACATTCTCCTTAAAGCAATTGCAGGAATAAATTCCTTATAATTGGGTGCGATTGCCGGGATGATATTTTGATGATATTCAGAAAAAGAATCTGAGAAAACCGCATTTCCCGTCTGGGCCGAAATACTCGCGATCCCATTGATGTAAAGCTTATTATTCATATGTGAATAATTATTGTTTTTTATCGGTCATATGTAATTCGCATATCTTCATCGGTGTTTGTATCCTGTTTCCGTTATGCTCATTTCATCCTTGCTAAAAATTAAGGAAGTACAATTTCCTCCAAATCCAAAGGAATTGGAGAGCACGTGCTTCAAGTTTTTAGATGTTAGCTCTAAAACAGGTTGAATCCCTGTTTTCTCCATTTTTGAGGAAAAATTGAGATTAGGAAACATCTGGTTATTTTGTAAGCTCAGCAAACTATAAACCGCTTCGATCGCTCCCGCAGCAGCCAGCGTATGACCCGTAAAAGCTTTTGTAGAGCTAAGCTCTGGGATTATTTCACCAAAAACCCGTTGTATTGCCATGCTCTCTGAAAGATCATTATTTTGTGTTGCCGTTCCGTGAGCATTGATATAATCAATTTTATTTGAGGAAATCCCTGCACTTTTCAGCGCTTTTTGCATCGCCAGAAAAGCCCCCTCCCCGGTTTCAGAAGAAGCGGTTTGATGGAAGGCATCGTTGGCATTTCCATATCCTGTAATCCTTCCTAAAACCTGTTTCCCTGCTATATATTCATCTGCTTCCAAAACAAGATAGGCTGCCCCTTCACCTAAATTTAAGCCGCTTCTGTTTTCATCAAAAGGTTTGCAATTTTCAGAAGAAAGGATCAATAAGGAGTTAAATCCGTTCAGGGTGAATTTTGTTAAGCAATCTGTTCCTCCTACCAGTACCCGCTTTAATTTCCCTGCTTTAATCATTCTGGCCCCCAGCATGATCGCATTTGCCGAGGAAGAACAGGCGGTGCTTATCGTGGTAACAAATCCTTGAGTTTTTAAATATTTGGAAATCTGACCCGTGGTGAAGCCTGGATGTTGTGCCCTAATAAATCTTCTTATTTCAGTATTTTCAGCAAATTCCTGAAAATATTCCTCGGTCTTGTCCATTCCACCAACACTGTTTCCGGAAATAAATCCGGTTTCTTTTAGTTCGGGCTCAGTGATTCCGGCCTGGAAAATCGCTTCTTTTCCTGCAATGCAGGCTAGAAGAGCAGCCCGGGTAAAAGTATGATTTTCAGGTAAGCTTAGTTTTTTGGATAGATCTTCGTTAAAAATTTTGATCTCCCCTACCGGTAAATTTGAATGACGGGTTTTGAGGATTTCAGGAAAAGAAATGCCGCGCTGTCCGGAGCACAGGGCGTTGTAATTTTCTTCCACATTGTTACCAGTGGAGGAAATAATTCCCATTCCGGTGATGGCAATTCCTTTCTCCATGTATTATTTGGTACGGTGCGCTTCTATATATTCTGCCATTTTATCTATGGAAATAAAGATCTCTTTCCCCTGCTCTGGTTCTGTTAATTTAATTCCGTAATCTTTTTCAAGCAAAACGATCAATTCCAGGGCATCTATGGAATCCAGTCCCAATCCATCACCAAACAAGGCATCGTCATTTGCAATATCTTCCACCTCAAATTCCTCCAAATTTAATTGTTCAATAATGCTCTGCTTCAATTCCGTGCGTAAATCACTCATTTTCAAAATGGTATAGTTCTTCTAAATTTTCTGCGGAAAAAGATATTTCTCCTTTCCTTGAAATGAGGCACAAAAATACATCATATTCGGCGTTTTTCCATTCTATCCAGCCACAAACCACCGCACTTGCCTTTAAGCTGTCCAATAAAATTTCAGAATAATCCTTCAGTAACCGGGCATCAAACCTATTTGAAATAAAAAAGGCATTTTCGCTTTGAAGCTTATGTCTAATGCTGATTTCGCCCAGTACTATATTGGGCAGGGTATACACAAAAACTGCAGGCGAAACGGTGGTTTCCATCAATATTTTGTGCTGTTTATCTGTTTCCAGACTTGATGCTGAATTGGAGAAAACAAGGGCCGTATCGGATGGAATTTCCTTGTTTTTGAATAGCACCTCCGTAGCCAAAATGCCCAGTTTACATAGGGCATCCATTTTATGGAATTTTGGATAGGAAATAGTAAGAAACTTATAAGATTCCTTTAAAAATTCTTGTCCTGACTTTTCAGAAGAAAAGAGCTGCTTTTCTCCGTGAAAAATCCTTTGATCCCGGATCATGACAAAATCTAATATTTTATAGGGTTTACTCATCTTCTTCCTTTTTAAATACCAAAGCCAGGTTGCAGCCTCCAAATCCCGAAGCGGTTTTTAAAGCATATTTAAGCGGAATACTTTCAAAATTTTTGATCAAATTAAGCGGTTTTGAAACCCCAATTTCATCAAAATTAAGGGAAGGGTATAATTCGTTGTTTAAGAGGCTGTGTTTGGTTAAAATACTCTCCAACAAAGCCGAAGCTCCAAGGGTATGACCATAATATCCTTTAAAACTGTTCACAGGAACAGCCTCTAAACCGGCCCGGTTCAAAGCGATGGCTTCCATTTCATCATTAAAAACAGTAGCCGTTCCGTGCGCAGAAACATATTGAATTTCTTCTGAAGTTATTCGGGCTTCTTTCAGTGCATTCTGAATGCCTTTATACAATCCCTCTGCAGTTCTGGATGGTGCGGAAATATGGCTGGCATCGTTGGAGGATGCATCCCCTATCAAACTGATATTGTTTGTATTAATTCTTTTCTCAGAACTCACCAGCATAGCCGAAGCTGCTTCCCCAAGGCTTATCCCGTTTCGGTTTTTGGAAAAGGGTTTGCAGGGATAATCGCTTAATGCCTGAAAAGACTGAAATCCGGAAGCCACAAAATCTGAAACCAAATCTCCGCCTACAATTATGGCATTTTCAAATTTTCCGGCACTAATAAATCGCTTTGCAATTGCAAGTGCCAGTCCACCGGAAACACAGGCATTGGAAACAAGTATAGGTTCCGATTTAAATCTGAAAAATTCTTTAATGACCTTGCCGAGTTCAGCCAGATAAACCCTTTTTTCAGGAATGCCATTATTTTCCTGCAGAAGATCTATATTTCCTTTTGTGGTGGAAATGATAAGCGAGGTTTTACTTCTGTCTAAATCAGGATTTTTGGTAAGGATTTCGTGTACCGCAAGCAGCATCATTTTCTCGAGTTTGGTAAAGTTTTCTGGAGTACCAATTTTCAAGAAATGTTGATCTATAATTTCATTTTCTATGATCCCCGCATAAAATCCGCCGGAATTAAACCGCTTATTTTCATGGAATTTTAACCCGGAAACTTTATTTCGAAGGGCATCGAGATTTTCAGAAACTGAAAATCCCAGGGGGGAAATAATCGCATCGTCAAGCAGGTACATTTTCTTCATTTACAATAATCCCATTTTCTTTTTCCAATCGGCGAAAAATGGAGGATTTATTAATGATAATTCTCTTTTTTCATTTAAAAACACCTGTACGGTTTGTCCTGCACAAACAAGTTTATCCGACTTAAAAATTTTATAATCAAAGACGATCTTTGCAGCCGCCGAATTTACGAAGGTTGTTTCCACTACAAATTCATCTCCATACGCTAAAGGTAATTTATGTTCACAACCAGATTTAACAATTGGTGTGGAAAAACCATGTTCCCTTGCGTGCAAATAAGAGATTCCATGTTTCAGGCTAAAATCTTCCCTTCCCTCTTCAAAATATTTCAGGTAATTTCCATGCCATACGATTTGCAAAGGATCGCATTCATGAAACCTGACTTTCATGATCGTGTTTGTTTTTAAGATATCTTGCTGGGACATTAGTCTACGGTAACGGTTTTCATTTCAGAAATTGCAATCACTTTTCCCTCTTCATTTTCAGTTTTTGCGGAAACTGAAGTTACATTCATGATCTCGTGAAGAATTTCAACATAGGTTTTTAATTTGGTTCCGGCTTTGGGAAGTTCAAAGATCTCTACTGATTTGATAACACCAATAAATCCAGTTTTAGGTTTGGCGAGCCCGGCTAAAAAGCCGTGATATCCCCTATGCAGGGACATACTTTGTGCCATATGTTCTATCAATCCGGGTTCTGAGAAGATACCGTTTTCAACCAGAATATTATCTTCAGGGATATCAAAACCGGTTGTTCCGGTAAGGTTGGTATATTCAAACAAAGTGTCTACCATTACAAAAGGCGGTTTTTGAGGAATAAGTTCCAGGATCCTATCTATGCTAATAATAGGTTCCATGAGTAGATTTTCTGCCATAAAGTGGAGTTTAGTTAAAATCGTTCCAGTAATCGTAGTAATTATACCATTGATGAGGATATTTTCTCACCATCGTTTCCAGGTTTTCAAGATACAATTTTAAAAGTTCTTTCCCTGTTTTTTCGTTTCCTGCTGCCGGCCGTGCATAAAAATGATAATGGAAGTTCTTTTCCCTCATAATATGCACAAACAATACGGGAATAGCATTTCGAACACCCAGTTTAAATGGGCCTTGCGGAAATTGTGTTTCTTTCCCTAAAAATTCAGCTGTATAGGTTTTAGAACCTTTTAAATACCTGTCGGCTGCAAAAACAAGCAATTCGTTTTGATCCAATGCTTTTCGCATTTCAAAAATATGCGAGAGATCATCTTTCATAACGATTGTTTTTAAGCTGGCTTTTCCGGTTACAGATTCCAGGTAATTCTTTATTTGCTGATGTTCAAAATCGGACATCACTAAATTAACCGTTGCAGGATCTATTTGATCATCAAAAAAATGCTTAGCCAAATTAAAATTCCCGATGTGAGCCGTGAGCAGAATGCCTCCCTTTCCTTGCTTTAAAACATTCTGGATATGCTGAATCCCGTCAAATTCAAAACTGTATTTATGTTTTGATCCGGATGCAATGGCGACTTTGTCCAGCTGTATTCTTCCGAAGGTGAAATAGCTTTTGTAAACATTTAAGGCGGCCAGAAATTTTGAATAATTTAAACGCTTTTTAAAAAAATAATAGGTGCTTTTGGTTGAGTTAAAAGAAAAAACTATAAAATAAGCGGCCACAAACATCAAGACAAAATAGGAAAAGTAAAGTCCGAACGTCTTTATAAAAAACACATAGATTCTTAACCCCAATACCGATCCTCTTGATTTTCCTTGCCAATGTGCCATACTATGAGTACAAGCCCCCGTTGATGTTGATTACCTCCCCGGTAATATAGGATGCTTTTTTTGAAGCCAGAAAAACCACCAACTCTGCAACTTCTTCAGCTTCCCCAAAGCGATTTAGCGGAATCTGGTTTTTCAGTTCTTTTTCATCAAATTCTGCGGTCATATCAGAAGTTATAAATCCCGGTGCAACCGCATTTACGGTCACTTTTCGCTTCCCAATTTCCTGTGCTAATGCTTTTGTAGCGGCTACCAAGGCACCTTTAGCTGCCGAATAATTCACCTGACCGGGATTTCCCTTCAAACCTGAAAGGGATACTATATTGATGATCCGCCCGTAACGCTGGGTGAGCATATTTTTAAGTAAAGGCTGTGTAACGTAATAAAATCCGTTTAAAGAAGTGTTTATCACGGAATTCCAATCATCGGGTTTCATCCATAAAAAGAGTCCGTCCCTGGCAATTCCGGCGTTATTAACAAGTACTTCAATGAGCGAATCAGGATTGTTATGCTCCCAGGCTTCCAGGATCTCCTTTGTTTGCTCCGGATTGGAAACATCAAATTTCAATAATTCACATTGCACCCCTTCAGCTTTAATTTGAACCTGGGCATCCAAAGCGGCAGCATCATTGGAATGATAGTTAAGCAAAATATTATAGTTTAAATCGGTAGCCAGTTTTATGGCAATTGCCTTTCCAATCCCACGGGAAGCTCCTGTTACCAGAGCGTATTTTTGTTTCATAAGTTGGATTTTCCTAGTTGGTTTGTGGGTTCGTTCACTCAGTTTTAGTTAGATGAATTAATAGGCTTCGTTTTCTTTAATAAAATTTTTCACCTTTTCCAGAGTATCCGAGAGGGGGAAATCTTCCTTTATCTCCGGAATTATCCCTTTAAAAACATCGAGTTTCTCTCTGGTTTTGCCGGATAGGTCTCGGTTAAAATCAAGATATCTCAATGCCTGAACAATAGTTACCACTTCTACCGAAAGTACTTCAAAAGCATTATCAATAACAGTTTTAGTGGTATTGGCAGCATTGGTCCCCATACTTACAATATCCTGATTATCGTTATTGTTCGGAATGCTATGAATGTACATCGAGGTGGAAAGCATCTGGTTTTCGGCAGTAGTGGAAACCGCGCTGAATTGAGCGCCCTGCATTCCAAAATTAAGACCCAGTTTTCCAAGATTAACAAAAGGCGGTAAGATGTTGTTCAGCTTGTTATTAAGCAAATAATTCAGCTGTCTTTCAGCCAGCATACTAAGTTTTGTAACTACAAGTTTCAATTTATCCATTTCCAAAGCCACGTAGTCTCCGTGAAAATTTCCGCCGTGATAAACCTGCTTTCGCTTCACGTCAATAATTGGATTGTCATTGGCAGAATTCACTTCTTCCAATAAAATATTCTGGGCATTTCCTATGGTATCGTATACAGGACCTAAAATTTGTGGCACACAGCGCAAACTATAATATTCCTGAACTTTTTCCTTGAAATATTCCTTTTCAGAATTGTTTCTGCTGTATAAATGTTCATTCCGGTCCCTGGTAAGTTTACTATCCTTAAGGTGTTCCCTCATTTTTGCCGCCACTTTTTGCTGACCGATATGCAACTTGGAGCTATTCAGTTCAGAAGAAAGGTGATCATCATAAGCCCGCACGATTTCATTGATCACAGAAGAACAGAAAATGGACCAGTTTAATAAACGTTTAGCATAAATAATATTCACAATCCCAATCCCCGTCATTGCTGAAGTCCCATTCATAAGCGCCAAACCTTCCCGTAATTCAATTTGAATGGGCTTTATATTTTCTTCTGAAAAAACATCGGCGGTTTTCCTGCGAATCCCTTTATGAAAAACTTCCCCTTCCCCAATCAACACAAGGGCAAGGTGAGCCAGCTGCACAAGATCTCCCGAGGCTCCTACTCCACCGTGTTCATAAATTAACGGGGTAATATTTTTATTGATAAGTTCCTGCATGGTCTGAACCGCAGAAGGATGAATACCGGATTTCCCAAGTGCTAGGGTATTAAGCCGGGCAAGCATAAGCGCTTTCACATATAAAGGCTCCATAGGCTTTCCCATTCCCGAAGCGTGGCTTCGAATAAGATTGTATTGTAATTGTTTGCGATCCTTGTCCTTGATTTTATATTGAGCCATGGGCCCAAACCCGGTATTTACTCCGTAAATGATCTTATTTTCTGAAAACTTCTTCAAAAAATCAAAGCTTTCAGAAATTCGATCCATGATCGTTTCATCCAGTTTAATTTTACTTTCCAAAAAAAGCACCTGGAAAAAAACATCAAAATTAAGGGGATCTTTAATATGAAGCATAGGCCTGAAATCCTTGAATTGGGGTTATTGATCTTGAATTCGTAGAGTAAGAACTCTTAACAAATGTACTATATTTACCCCGCAAATGAAATGGAATGAAAAAGGAAATTGCAGAGGTCTTAATTATTGGTGCCGGTCCTTCAGGGATGGTATCTGCCGCATATCTTCATAATCAGGGTATTAATGTACTGGTGGTGGAAAAAGCTGTTTTTCCCAGATTCAGCATAGGCGAAAGCCTTATTCCTCAATGCATGGATAATCTCGAAGAAGCCGGTTTGCTGGAAGCAGTTAAAAAAGCAGGGTTTCAGAAAAAATTCGGTGCACGATTTATAAAGGGAGATCAGCTGGGAGAATTCGATTTTAGCAAGAAATACGGAAATGGATGGGACTGGACCTGGCAGGTTCCAAGAGCAGATTTTGATATGGTTTTGACGGATGAAGTATCCCGAAAAGGAGTAAAAATTCTATTTGGAACTGAGGTTCTTAATGTGGAATTTATAGGAACCAATTCTGTCACAACCATCAAAAACTCTAAAGGTGAAGTATCTGAAATTCATGCAAATTTCATCATAGATGCAAGTGGATCTGGGCGCGTTCTGGCAAGGCAGTTAAATTTGGAGGCAAAACCTAAAATTTCAGCCCATTCCTCGATTTTCAGCCATATTACCGAAACCAGTCGACCAAAAGGAAAGGAAGGGGAACTTATCACCTTCGAGGTTTTGGATACTGGTGTCTGGTTTTGGTATTTCCCGTTTTCCAATGGAAATTCCAGCCTTGGATTTGTAGCCCCAAATGAATGGTTCGAAAATTTTTCAGAAGACAATTCTGTGGCAATGAAACAGATGTTAAAGAAATTGGACTATTATGGAGACAGGTTCGATGAATATCCTTTTTTATTTGAGCCTCAAAAAATTGAAAATATCTCTAAGAATGTTACTCAACTTTATGGAAATGGCTACGTTTTAACTGGAAACAGTGCAGAATTTCTGGATCCGGTTTTTTCTTCCGGGGTATCTTTTGCTACCGCTTCCGGGCTGCTGGCGGCAAAACTAATTGTAAAGCAATTTAGAAATGAAGAAGTTGACTGGGAAAAAGACTATGTAACCTATTTAAAAAGAGGAATCGATGTATTTTCCACCTATGTAAAGGAATGGTATTCCGGTAATTTACAGAAAATCATTTTCCATCCTTCTCCCCGGCCGGAAATCAAAGCCCAGATTTGTGCTGTATTGGCTGGATATGTTTGGGATGAAAGCAACCCTTTTGTAAAAAAACACAAACGCATCGTTAAGAATGTATCCAAACTTATTGAAATGGAAGAGAATAAGCTTTGATTGAAAAAAGTTAAAAATCTGAGGCCAAAGGATTTAGTTTGCCAGGTTTAATTTTAGTTGAAAAAAGTTTTAAAAGGTTTGTATTGTATGGAGGTAAAAGCTACATTTGCAACCGCAAAATACTTGCGGAGTTCATTTAAATGGAGAGTTGCCAGAGTGGTTAATGGAGCAGTTTGCTAAACTGTCGACGGGTAACTGTCGCGTGGGTTCGAATCCCACACTCTCCGCAGATCAATTCAAGGTTTAAGATTCAAAAATTCAAGGTAAATTGAAATTTGGATTTTTTTAAATTATTGAATTTCGAATAACAGCTTTAGCTGTTATCTCGGGGTGTAGCGTAGCCCGGTTATCGCGCCTGCTTTGGGAGCAGGAGGCCGCAGGTTCGAATCCTGCCACCCCGACTTTAACTGTTACTATATTAACACATTTAAAGGCTAACTATATGGTTTTCATATAGTTAGCCTTTTCTTTTGTGCTCAAAATTTAACAAACAATGTTAAATTTAACGTGAGTTTTTCGTGAGCTCACGTTAAATCGTGAGCTTTTCGTGAGCTAACTTAGAAAAAACCGTAGCTTCCCCAAAGTATCAAGACGGTTAAGGATGATTTTTCAAGTGTCAAATGACATCCTTCAAGTTACCTAATCGGTTACCTGTTTTGCTCGAAAATAGCAGCTAAGCTTTCACAAGATTTCTAATAGCAATCCATTGTTTTAACATTTCTCTGGAATCGGTTGCAGGATATCCCAGGACGGTTTGTCCGGCAGCTACATCATTCATCACCCCGGATCCTCCTCCCACTTTCGCTCCACTATGGATCGTGACATGGTCTTTAATAGAAGCGCTGCCACCTATAATCACACCATCCCCCAAAGTAACCGATCCTGCCAGACCACTACTTCCTGCCATGATGCAGGAACGACCCAGTACACAATTATGAGCGATTTGGACAAGGTTATCTATTTTACAGCCATCGCCTATAATGGTGGAGCTAAACTTACCACGGTCTACTGTAGAGTTCGCTCCTATTTCAACACCATTTCCAATCACCACATTTCCTATCTGCGGAATTTTAACCAAACCCCTGCCATCCTCGCTGGGACGAAAGCCAAATCCATCTGCACCAATGCTCACATTCAAATGAAAAATACAATATTGTCCAATCTCACTGCGTTCGCGAATCACGGTACCAGACCAAATAATAGTATGATTTCCTATACGGGTTTCATCAAAAACAGTAACATTGGGATATAGAACCACACCATCCCCAAGCACCACATCCTTTCCCACATAACAACCTGCGCCAATTTTACATCCGGATCCTATTATAACAGATTTATGCACCACCGCAGTTGGATGAATATCCATTTCAAAAACCGGAGGATCAGGAGTGTACATTTCCAATATTTTTGCCATAGCCAGGTCAACATTTTTGACCCTGATAAAAGCACGACCTTCTCCAGGCTCAAAATCCAAATTTTCAGGCACAATAGCGGCACAGGCTTTGGATTTTTCCCAAAGCTTAATATACTTGGGACTTCCAATAAAAGTAATATGATGATTTTCCGCTTTCTCCAGCTGTTCAGGTGCGGTAATTTGTTGAGCACAATTCCCGGTTATTTTGCCTTCTAAAAGTTCGTTGATCTCCTTGACTGTATATGTTTTCATATGCGTTTTTTTTTAATTTTATTTAGTTTTTTTTATCGATCTCCCCAAGCTATCGGGAGTAATTTTTATATCCTGATTGATGTTTACAAGTTTCTGATATGCTTATTTCATATTTTTATAATCCTGTATTATATTAAGCTTTTCCTCTTTTATTATTTTCAGTTCCTTAAATCGCGGCTAAGTTTACGGTTTTGATTTTACATTCTCCCGATCTAACGAAGTTTATTCATAAATATTTAATTTTCAGCAGACTAATTAAATGCTGAAAGCACTTCAGAACACAATTTCCTTCAAGTATGATTTCATCATTATTATCAATTATATTTTAACTTTTAAATAGTTCTTTGGAAAAATTTAATCTTAAATTAATATTAAACTTTTCAGCTATGTAACAATTGTTGCAGGTTAGAAAATTTTATTGATTAACTTTTGTGAACTTTAATTATTAATCCAAAAGAAAACGACCATGAGTTATTATTTTTCCAAAACAGTAGATTATAATTTTGATCAGGCCATAGAAAAAATTACCGAAGAACTGAAAAAAGAAGGTTTCGGAATTCTTACAGAAATCGATGTAAAAGAAACTTTTAAAAAGAAGCTTGATGTGGATTTCCGAAAATATAGAATTCTTGGAGCCTGCAATCCAGACATGGCGTATCAGGCTATCCAAAATGAGCCCCACATAGGAGCGATGCTCCCCTGCAACGTCATCGTTCAGGAGCTTGAAAACGGAAAAGTGGAAGTGAGTGCGGTAGATCCGGTTGCTTCTATGATGGCTGTAAAAAATGATGAACTTGGTGAAGTGGCGAAGGATGTGCGCAATAAGCTTCAAAAAGTCATTGAAAATTTTAAATAACAGAAAATAAGGTTATCTGTTGCAAATTATGGTTTGTTAAACATCTTATCAATAAAAAGCTCGGGCAAGCCCACGAGGTGTGAATTGACAAATATTTTTAAAAAAAAGAGGCATTCCCGGCTGAATGATTCGGACAAGCCTCGGGGAACCTGCCCGTCCATCAGGCGGGTTAAACCCTGAATCAGAAATTCATAAGAAATATTGATTAAAAACCAATAGCCCGGAATGAGATTTTATCCGATTTTCATTCTGGGTTCGGTTTTATAATACCTTGACCAAAATATTCGTTTCCATCAATCCTTTTGTGGAATTAATTTTATAGTGTGTAACAATAGTTGCTGTACCAGAAACGTTCAGATAATAAATTTGCACATTCAATATATAAAAATGACTTTTCTCAATAAACACAAGCTAACCATACTGGGAATATTTCTTGGTGCAATTGCAGGTTATCTTTATTATCATTTTATAGGCTGTGTAAGCGGATGCAGCATTACTTCAAAACCTATTAACAGTACGGCATATGGTGCTTTAATGGGCGGATTGCTGCTGAATTTATTCAATACGAAACCCTCTAAATCTGTATAATATGGATATAAGAGTTCAAATTTTTAATTTCAAAAAAACTTAATTAATGTTAAATACTTTAAAAGAATTATTAGGATTTGGTCCTAAAACCGATTACGCAGAACTCAAAAGAAACGGTGCAATTATCCTGGATGTTCGTAGCAAAAGTGAATTTACAGATGGGCACATCAAAAACTCCATCAATATCCCTGTGAATACATTGCTACAGAATTTAAATAAACTCAAAAACAAGAAAACTCCTATTATAACCTGCTGTGCTACTGGAAATCGGAGCGGAATGGCAAAAAGAGTTTTGATATCCAAAGGTTATGATCAAGTTTATAATGGAGGTGGCTGGAGAAGCCTTAACAATAAAATCACCTAAATGAAACCAAGATTGTCAAACCTTTAACCCCTGGTGCACGCAGTTAGATTGGAGCGTCTTATTATCCAAAACGCAAACTTTTAATAGAAGCTATTTTAAAGTATATTTAACGTTTTGACAGGTAATTAATTAGCGCTTATTTAAGAGTGATTTTTTCAGATTTTTCATACTTTAAAATAAAAATGAAAAATACTGCGATCAATTTGATTTGGGCTACTACCATAGTTTTGGTAGTAGTAACGATTTTGTCCTCTCTGAATTTTTCCTTTCCATTGATCTTTTATCTTGTTGTTTTTGGCCAGTTGCTTTTAATTTTTACCGTGTATAAAGTACTTACCGACCAATATAAAACAGACAAGACTTTTGACAACTGGTATGAAGATCATCCAAAACCTGAAGATGAATAATAAGGAAGCTCTTTTATTCTCTGATAAATGATTTCTATCATTTTATCCGTTACTCAGCATTGCTAAATTTAACCTGAAAATTATTTTCAGGTTTTTTTGTTTGAAAGGAAATACTCTATACAATTCCTTTAACTTTAAGGTGAACCAAATTTAGCTTCTAAATATGCATTTAAATAATTTTATCGATCATACTTTACTGAAACCAACAGCTACTATTCAGGAAATAAAAAATCTTTGTTCTGAAGCCCTGGAATATGATTTTTATGCCGTTTGTGTAAACGGATGTCATGTAAATACCGCAAAATCTATATTAAATAAATCTGATATAAAGATCGCAGCAGTAATAGGATTTCCCCTTGGTGCTATGAGTACAGCTGCCAAAATAGCTGAAGCGGAGTTTTGCATAGCTGATGGTGCAGATGAAATAGACATGGTGATCAATATTGGATGGTTAAAATCCGGAGAGAACGAACGCGTGGAAGCGGAAATTTCAGGAATTAAAAAAGCCATCGGAAACACTGTTTTAAAGGTGATTATTGAAACCTGTTATCTTTCAGAAGAAGAAAAGGAAACTGCCTGTTTGGCCGCACTTAATGCGAAAGCAGATTTTGTTAAAACATCTACAGGATTCGGGTCGGGAGGAGCAACACCTGAGGATGTAAAACTTATGAAGGAAGTTGTTGGAGACAAGCTTCAGATAAAAGCTTCCGGAGGAATTAAGGATAAAAAAACAGCAATCAATTATATCAACATGGGGGTTAGCAGATTGGGAACTTCCTCGGGGATCGTACTGCTAACTTCAAAAGAGGAAAATTAATGAGTACACATATACAAGCCGAAAAAGGAGAAATCGCAGAAACTATTTTATTACCCGGAGACCCCTTAAGGGCCAAATGGATCGCCAATACATTTTTTGATGATCCTGTATGTTATAACAAAATTCGGGGAATGCTGGGATATACAGGAACGTACAAAGGCAAACGCATATCGGTTCAGGGAACCGGAATGGGGATCCCTTCCACCTTGATCTATTGCCATGAGCTTATCAATAATTTTGGAGTTAAAAACCTCATCCGTGTTGGATCTGCCGGTTCTTATCAGGAAAGTGTCGGGCTTCATGATATTGTGATTGCTATGTCCGCCTCTTCTACTTCCGGAATAAATAATTCCCGGTTTAAAAATGCCGATTATGCGCCCACGGCCAACTTTGATCTTTTTTTAAAAGCGGCTTTATATGCCAAAGAAAACAACATTCCAATTAAAGCCGGAAACGTACTTTCTTCCGATGAATTTTACGAAGACGATCCTGAAGCTTATAAAAAATGGGCAGCATACGGAGTGCTTTGTGTTGAGATGGAAACATCCGGATTATATACCATCGCAGCAAAACATAAAGTAAATGCATTATCTATATTAACAATTTCCGATTCCCTTGTTTCCGGAGAACATCTCTCTTCCGAAGAAAGGGAACAGTCATTTTCAAAAATGATAGAAATTGCCCTTGGAACGGTTTCCTGAATAGCACAAAAAAAATAATTTTTGTAGCTTGCCCTGTTAGCATCTAACAAACTCAGAAAACTTCATTTCACAAAAATATATATTTATGGAATATTACACCCCTGCAAATAACCGATATGAAAAAATGCAGTATCGTCGTTGCGGAAAAAGCGGGATCAAATTTCCCTTATTATCACTTGGATTATGGCATAATTTCGGAGATAACGATAATCTGGAAACCTCCAGGGAATTATTAAGAACCGCCTTTGACAATGGAATTACACATTTTGACCTTGCAAATAATTATGGCCCTCCTTATGGTTCTGCGGAAAGGAATTTCGGGAAAATTTTTAAAGAGGATTTTCTTCAGCTTCGGGATGAATTGATTATTTCCACAAAAGCCGGATGGGATATGTGGCCCGGACCTTATGGCAATTTTGGTTCAAGAAAATATTTAATAGCAAGTCTGGATCAGTCATTAAAACGAATGGGGTTGGAATATGTGGATATATTTTACCATCACAGGCCAGATCCTGATACTCCTCTGGAAGAAACCATGGGTGCACTGGATCAAATTGTGCGTCAGGGAAAAGCTTTGTATGTAGGGATTTCTCAGTATTCTGCTGAGGATACGGCCAAAGCTGCAGAAATATTAAAAGAACAAAAAACTCCCTTTTTAATACACCAGCCCAGATACAATATGCTGGACCGGTGGGTGGAAAATGGCCTTTTGGACACTCTGGAACAATATGGGTTGGGAAGCATTGTTTTTTCACCGTTGGAACAGGGAATCCTCACTTCAAAATACCTAAAAGGAATTCCTGAAGACTCCAGAGCTGCTATTGAAGGAGGTTACCTTGATAAATCTCAAATTACCCCTGCCCTTGTTGAGAAGGTTAAGAAACTTAATGAAATTGCTCAAAACAGAGATCAAAGTCTGGCACAAATGGCTATTTGCTGGTTATTAAAAGATAAAAGAATTACTTCTGTACTGGTTGGAGTGAGCAAAGTATCACAGCTGGAAAACAATATTGAAGCATTGCATAATTTAGAATTCACCCCAGAAGAATTGCATGAAATTGAACAAATTTTAAAGAAAGATTGAAAGGTTTTTGAATACAACTATTCAGGCCCTAACCTTTAATAAGTTCCTTTATCCGGTTGAATAGTATGGATATTACCTACAATCTTATAAATATTTATCGATAAACATCTACGTTAACCGATAAAATAGGCCTTTCAAAGAAAACAGGTGGGATTTTTCCTTTAAAGAGATTATTCCACCTATTTTTACCATCCCAAGTTTATTGTTTTTCACCTCCGTATGCTGGCCCTAATGAATTATTAATTTATTATTCTGGTCATGAATACAACTGTTCAAATTGAAGTTAATACAGCAGAATTAAATCTTGTCAACAATCTGAAAAATAAGATCGATCAGATCTATCAGGAACAAGCTATTTTCGGACTATCTCTTGAAACCCTGGAGTTAACCCGAAGATTCAGTGAGTCCTATTCTCTTGTGGTAAATTTAAATGAAGTGAATTCCGTAGAATTCAATAAATTCGTTTCGCTATCCAAACATTTGGAACGAAACCTTCTTCAGGAATTAAAATAATTTCTTTTAATCCAATTTCATACAATCTGAATATAAAGCAGTTAAGTATTTTTCCTGCATTATTATCTATTTTGATGAAAAAAAACCTTGTTTTAAATATAAAGAATTCTATATTTGCACCGCGAAAATGGTCGCGTAGCTCAGTTGGATAGAGCACCTGCCTTCTAAGCAGGCGGTCCCAGGTTCGAATCCTGGCGCGATCACCGATACAAGCCCCTGTAAATCAGGGGCTTGTGCTTTTATATAGGTTACTCAAGTTTTATATTTTTTAATTTTACGCACACTTTACGCACACTTTTAAATTTTCAGCAATATTTTACTGAATTTTAATCCTTTTTAGGCTGTTTTGATGAACTGAATTAGTTATTTAATTGTAATTCTATTTGAATTCCAAAAATAAAATAATTTAGACTACTTCAATTGAACACCTAACAAGAATTAATTAGTTCTTTAATTACCTAAAATCTTAAAAATGAAGGTTTTTTTCTTCATCCCCATATATTTTTCTCCTCTCAATTGATCAAGAATGGTATGCTTCATCTTAATTAAGCCATTAAAGCAACGAAAGAACTGATTTAAAAAGACCCTCCTAATTTTCAAATACTCCATAATTCTGGATATTTATTTGTAAATTATAGTTATTAATTAATTGATTATTAAAAAGAGAGATGAAAGATTTACAAACATCAGATGCAAAAGCCCATTCTGAAAATATACGTATGGGAATACAGGAATTAATAGATCATATAAGGAATGATACCGGAAAAGTAAATGACGCAAAAGCTAAGGCGCTGTTCGAGACTTCGGCAGAAGTTCTTACAGGTCTCAAGACAGCCTTTACTCATTATGAAGAGGGTAAAGAAGAGGCCTGGAAGGGATAGGTGGCATGAAAAGCCTTTGACCTTAAAAATTCCAGATAAAGCCCTTTCAATATTAAACTGTTACTAGGGAGAGAAAAATCTCTCTAATCACCTCGCTCGTTTGGACTTTTGTAGATTTAATTTTTAAATTAATTTATTGTAAAATAGGTTCTAAGTCAATACCTTCAAACTAAGACGTAAATAACCAGTCAAGATTTGACTCTCAACTGGTCATTCTACTAACCAACCATCTAAACCAACTAGAATTGGCTAAACAATAAATATTCTCACAAATCACAACCACCACCAATACAGGATATGCCCCATTATGGTCAATATTGCGAATAAATTTATCACATACCTCAATAAAAAGCTGGAAGGAATTTAAAAATCGAAGAAACTATATAAAAATTGGCATTTGAAACCTTTTAAGTTTGATATTTTTGGTATTCTACAAGTTGGAATATTTGTCGAGTAGTTCACCAGTATCAAATGCTTTATTTCCCGTAATTTTATTTAAGCGGTTGTCGTACTCCACCTCCACAAAAAACAAATCCACTGCATAGAGAACATATTTCTTATTTCCCTGGAAGCATGTATCTAAAAACTCACCTATTTGCAAAACAATATCATATTTTTCGTGGTCTGGTAAAGACAAAAACTCATCTAGCGTAATCCTACTCATTATTCCTGATTCTGTAAATGCTATGAGAACATTAAAACATTTATCCAATCCTTCCTGAATAAAAAAATTCTCAAAAAACAAAGGTTATTTTAATAGCACCTCTTGCCTTCCTATGTAATTATTGGTTATGGATACCTGAAGCGAGATTAAACAAATCAGAGAGGTAAGTTGATTTGTGATGGATGTGTTCTACTTCACCAAAAACATGTTCATCGGATAATGCGAATTAAACTCCAGGACTTAATTACCAAACTTCCCCTTAAGATACCTCCACATCATCACCATTACAATACAGGATAACACCACTTATCGGGAGATACTATCCAAAGCCCTCGGTAAAGAATGAAGCCCTCTGAAAATCAAAATATAGAGACCACCCATTAGATAATTTGAATTGGCCCATATTGATTCGAGGGCCTTTATCCTTTACCCTGGGGTATATTTGGGCTGCCAACCTTAAGTTAACAAAAAAATAATTTTCGATTAACATTTCTTCCTTGCAGTAAATAAACAAGATTGTATCTTTATAATGGCTTTAATGGAATATGGAAGAGGCATCAGCTAACCTTCATTATTTCTTATAGCTAAGTTTCTAAAATTTGTTGGGGTAGATTTTAGACTTAAAAGCAAATAGACGGGTGGGGCCGTCTATTTGTGCGTTATAGATTTATAAGCTTTTAATTATTACTCCTTTTTTCCCTGAAATTTCAGGTTGTAAGAATTAATTCCATCTATCATATTCAATTGGTATTCAAAGGTGTTAGTTTGCATTTCAAAACCACCAAAATGATCATCACTATCCTGATGCTCGTCCTTTAAATGATGCATACATTCGGATTCACCATTTTGCATATCACCCATCATACCTCCGTTGATGTGTCCCTGCCCAAGCATATGACCATACATATTTTCAAAGTCATCTCCGTTAAAGCATACCAATACACTATGTTATGCTCGTAGTAATTCATCATAAACGTTGTATCCACCCTATGGCTGTATAAATGTACCTCTATCAGTTCCTTCCCGGATTTTCTTATTTCTGCGATAGCAGACTCATTCACTCCGGTTTCACTTTTTGCATTATCAAATCCTGTAAGGATCCCAACATAAGTTCCGTCAATCTCCTGAGCAGAAACATCCTCTGACTTTTCACAAGCTGCTAAAACAAACATGCTTAGTACAGTTGAAATAATTAAATTAATTTTTTTCATTTCATTTTATTTTTAAAGATTTAAAATTTAGATTAAAAGTGAATCAGGAATTTGAAGCAAAAAAAAATCCTAACTAAAGAATGCAAACAGCACTTTTTTTTCGACCACATAAACCAAGGCTGAAAAAATAACAAGAACCTTTTCTCACGATCCACGGAAATAATTGATATCCAGAACAACCAATTATAAAAACATTATATTTGGCACTAATGCATAAACACGAGCACATAAAAGCACTTTTCTTTTTAGGGGTATTTTCCATGCTGTTATTGCATCAGGTTTTGCCACACTTGCATCACCAACACGATGTTGAGCACATACATAAAGCTGTTGCGCATAGCGATAATCACGAGCATCACCACGATGTTCCGGAAAAAGAAAGTTCTAACAAGGGATTATTGGGTCTCTTTTTAGAGATGCACGTACATTCAGTAGTGTCTATTGAAGTATTAGTAACACAAAACAGTAGTGTAAAACAACTTAACGTTAAAAAGGTTTTAAAAGCGCCTATTTCTGCCAAGTACTATAGTATTTCTACCATCTATGATGAAGCGGAAAAAGTTACAATATATCATCCTCCAAATAATTATTTCAATTATCATCTCTCATCCCTCGATACACGAGGCCCACCAACTTTAGGTTAATCGTTTAGGAATATTACCTCTACGGTAATGTATCATTTTACAAATTCAGGTTAAACCTAAAAATTCAAACAATGAATAAACACATCGTATCCGCAATTTGCGGATGCCTGTTCTTTGTACATGGTTTCTCGCAAGACAAAAATATAGAGGAAGTACTCAATGAAATAGAACAGAATAATACGGAGTTAAAAGGCTACAAATCCTTTATTGAAAGCCAGCAACTCGAAAACAGGAGCAACAACAATTTGCCTGACCCACAGCTTTCAAGTTATTATATGCCATTTGGTAATAATGCAACTGGAGATTATACTGAATATGAAATATCACAATCCTTTGAATTTCCTACGGTATATGGTGCGCGCAGTAAATGGAACGATTTAAAATCAACCCAACTGCAAACATCCTATGCAAAAAAGAGGCAAGAAATTTTATTGAGTGTAAAGGAGTTACTCATTGAAATTGCTTTTTCACAGAAGCAAAAGGCGATTGAAACCGAGCGAAAAACCCAGAGCAAGCAGGTTTTCGAACAGATCCAGGAACTTTTTAACAAGGAGCAAATTGGTATTTTAGATTTGAACAAGGCGAAAATTGCATGGATCCAGGAGCAATTTGTTGTTCAACAAATCGAAAGCGAGATCCAAATTTTGCTGTCCAAACTCAAGACCTTGAATGGTGGAAAAGCCATTGATGATAGCCTTGAAGCAGGAATTTCCTTGCCTATTGAAGTCGGAAAGGAAGAAGGTCTCTGGCAGGAAAAAATAGCCAATGACCCTGCGCTACAGGAACTAAAAGCTGCTGAAACGGCTTCCTTACAAAAAGTGACATTGGAGAAAAATAAAGTGCTGCCCAATATAGCGGTTGGATATAATTATCAAGGCGTTAGCAGCAGTAATTATTCTGGATTTTACGGTGGTATTTCAATACCGCTATGGAGTAGCAAGAACAAAGTAAAAGCTGCCCAAGCTAATTATGACTATCAGCAATCCAATACCCTTTTAATTACAACATCGCTTTACGCTCAATTTCAGGAAACCTATAATCGCTATGAATTGATGCTCATAAAATACAATGAGTATCGAACTACAATGGATAATTTAAAAAGTGAGGATTTGCTTTTTAAAGCCTATATGTTGGGCGAGTATTCGTTTATGGATTACTATTTAGAGCTTCAGTTTTATCGAAATGCATTGGATAAAATGCTTCAAATGGAAAAAGAATTAGAGCTGCTTCAAGCACAATTATTAAAACATCAATTATAAACTATAAAACATACAATTATGAAAATTTCAAAAATAATATTCGCATTAGCTATAGGTTCAATGATAAGTTTAACCTCTTGCAGGGATACAAAAGATCAACCCACTGACGACCACGGTCACGAGCACGAAGCAGATGGCAGTCATATGCAGGATGAAACCATAGAACAGGAAGAATTTCAAGTAGAGAATGATTCTATGGAAATAAAAACCGAAAGCCACAAACACGATGATGGTGCTGAACACCATGACCATTAAAAACAAATAGATACAAAAGGTGGAACATCCATAAGAATACAATTTCTCACACAGGAAAATTCCTATATGGATGTTACTCCCGATAGCTATCTGCTTTCACTAAAATAATCATATAAACAGATGAAATATATAATAGTAGTACTAGCCTTTCTGGCGATGTCTTGCAATGAAAATGCAGAAGATGCACATGCACATGATGCTGATGGCAGTCACGTTGGGGAAGAAATCCCCCGATTAAGCCACACTATTTGGACGGATAAGACCGAACTTTTTGTAGAATTCCCCGCCTTAATAGCAGGCAATCCAAGCAGATTTGCAGCCCATTTTACGGTGCTCGATAAACACCAGCCTGTCGGCGAAGGTTCGGTTACGGTTAGTTTAATTAAAGGCGATAAAGGGATTCGCAATACTGCAGAAGAACCTTCATCACCGGGAATATTTTCCCCCACCATTCAGCCGAAGGAAGCTGGAATTTACCAACTAGTTTTTGAATTAAAAACACCGGAATATTCCGATAAAATAACAATTGATGATGTGACTGTTTATCAAAATGCTGAAGAAGCCATAAAATCCTTAGGCACTGCCGAAGATGATGGAAGCATCTCCTTCTTAAAGGAACAGGCCTGGAAAATCGATTTTCAAACCGCACCTGTTGTTTCGGGTGAAATTTACGATATCATCAATACCTCAGGTGTATGGATGCCATCAACAGGTTCGGTAAAATCCCTGGCAGCAAAATCCAATGGCGTTGTGGATTTTAAAGTGAATAATCTCACGGAAGGCACCGCGGTAAAACAAGGCCAGCTGTTGATGAGTTTGAACAGTGAAGGTTTGGTATCCAACAATCTGAGTAACGAAATCGCCAGTGCACGTGCCAATTTCAACCAGGCAAAATCTGAATACGAACGTAAAAAACAACTGTACGAATCTAAAATTGTCCCAAAATCCGAATTTGAAAAAGTGGAGAGCAATTTTGAGATAGCTAAATCAAACTATCAATCATTGATGTCAGGTGTATCAGGAGGTAACAAACAAATCCGTGCTCCTTTTGATGGCTATATCAAATCTATTTCAGTCACCAATGGTGATTATGTAGAGCAGGGCGTGGCATTGTTTGCAATTGGAACACATCAATCCAAAGTATTAAAAACACAAGTAGCACCCAGCTACGGAATTACCATGGAGAATGTGCAAGGTATTTGGTATCAAACAAGCGATGGACATTGGGCAAATGTAATAGATGCCGAAGGTGAAATTCTATCTATCGGTAAAGATGTAGAGCGTGAAAACCCGCTGATTTCGGTTTATGCACAAGTAAATGCAAAGGTCGATATGCCAGAAGGAAGTTTAACGTCGGTTCAAATAGCGATGGGCAATGCTACGCAAAACACAATGATTCCTGTTAATGCTTTATTAGAAGATTATGGTAGCTATTCAGTTATTGTGCAACTTTCAGGCGAACGCTTTGAAAGACGGCCTGTAAAAATTGGAAAGCGCAATGGCGAGAATGTAGAAATATTGCAAGGCTTGCAAGTTGGCGAAGTGGTGGTAACTGAAGGAGCATACCAAGTAAAAATGGCTTCCATGTCCGGTTCAACACCTGCACACGGTCACGAACATTAAAAACGAAGTAAATGTTAAACAAAATATTATCAATTTCACTTCAAAATAGATTGCTTATTCTGTTAGGAGCAGTTGCATTGAGCGTGTTAGGTGTGTATTATGCCAGCACAATGAATGTTGATGTATTCCCAGACCTTACAGCACCAACAGTAACCATTCTGACCGAAGCACATGGAATGGAATCTGAAGAAGTAGAAAAATTAGTAACCTATCAATTGGAAACGGCCTTAAACGGCTCGCCAGATGTGAGACGGATTCGTTCTTCTTCCGCAGCGGGAATTTCCATTGTTTGGGTAGAATTTGAATGGGGAACCGATATTTATCGGGCTCGCCAAATTGTAAGCGAACGCATCCCGAGAGTACGTGAGAATTTACCAGAAGGCATTGGAGCACCAACAATGGCGCCTATTTCATCCATTATGGGCGAAATAATGCTATTGGGTGTGACCTCAGATAGTTTGTCTCCAATGGAATTGAGAACCTTATCCGATTGGACGATTAGACCTCGCATAAAAGCGATAGGTGGTATTGCAAATGTGGTGGTCATTGGCGGCGATTACAAGCAATACCAGGTATTTGCCAATCCTGAAAAGATGAAGTATTATGATGTAAGTCTTTCTGAATTGGTAGAACAAGTAAAGGAAGCCAATACTAATGCACCTGGTGGAGTGATCAACCAATATGGTAATCAATACATTATCAAGGGAAGCGGTAGAGCGTATGCTTTGGAGGATTTACAGGAAGCGGTTGTAAAACAAGTCAATGGTCAAACCATAAAAATTAAGGATGTCGCGACCGTTCAAATAGGTGCAGCCGATAAAATTGGTGATGGGTCATTAAATGCAAAACCTGCGGTGATTTTAACCGTTTCTAAACAACCCGATGTAAATACATTGGAATTGACAGACCGAATGGATGAAGCGATTGCCGATTTAGAAAAAACCTTGCCGAAAGGCGTTAAAATCAAAAGTCAAATTTTTAGACAGGCTGATTTTATTGATGCTTCCATTAGCAATTTAAATCAAACCTTGTTAGAAGGTGCATTCTTTGTAATGATTGTACTTTTTATCTTTTTAATGAATTGGAGAACGACGCTTATTTCGTTATTGGCAATTCCCATTTCATTATTGGTGTCCATCATCATTTTAAAATGGTTGGGTTATACTATTAATACAATGAGTTTAGGAGGGATGGCAATCGCTATTGGCGCATTGGTCGATGATGCTATTATCGATGTTGAAAATGTGTATAAACGATTGCGCGAGAACGTCAGAAAACCTAAGGAGGAACGGCAATCAACAATTACGGTTGTTCGTGATGCCTCTGTAGAAATCAGGAGTTCCATCATAATAGCGACCCTGATTATTATTGTGTCGTTTATTCCATTATTCTTTTTAAGCGGAATGGAAGGCCGATTATTGCAACCACTGGGGATCGCATTTGTTACATCGGTATTAACCTCCCTGATAGTTGCTGTAACGTTAACGCCTGTTTTATGTTCCTATTTGCTGAATAATGAAAAACTGCTGAACAAACAAGCAGAAGGAACACGTGTGGAGCGCTGGTTACAGAAACATTATGGCCGCCTTTTGGAACGTGCAACTAAAATCCCAAAAACCATTATTGGAGTAACCGTCATTGCATTTATCATGAGTCTTCTGGTTTTTACGCAATTGGGAAGAAGCTTTTTGCCGGAATTCAATGAAGGCTCTTTGGTGATTAGCGTGGTTGGGCCACCGGGAATGTCTTTGGAAGAAAGCAATAAAACAGGAAAATTAATAGAAGAAATTTTATTGGATTTACCCGAAGTGGAAGTCGTTACACGCAGACAGGGTCGTGCTGAATTAGACGAACACGCGCAAGGCGTCAATGCTTCTGAAATCGATGTTCCTTTTGTTCTCCAGGGCAAGACCAAAGAAGAATTTTTTGAGGAAGTCCGAAATAAATTAAGCATTGCCCCAGGTGTCAATATTACGTTAGGCCAGCCCATCGCACACCGAATCGACCATATGCTATCTGGTACCCGAGCCAACATTGCCATAAAGATTTTCGGTTCAGATTTGCAACAATTGTTTGAGGTCGGAAAAAGCGTAGAACTGAACATAAAGGATATTGACGGATTGGCAGATGTTGCGGTTGACCAGCAGATTGAAGTTCCTCAAATACGCATCAAGCCAAAACGCCAAATTCTATCGGCCTATGGTATGACTGTAGGTAATTTGATGGAACAAGTAGATATTGCCTTTGCAGGGGAAGAAGCCGGAGAGATTTATGAAGGTCAAAAGTACTTTGACTTGATAGTACGCTACGAAAAACCCTTTCGGGATGATATTGAGACCATCGGGCAAACCTTAATCAGTTTACCAAATGGAGGTCAAACCACTTTGGGCGAATTGGCTACGGTTGCTTCAGTAAGCAGCCCAAATACCATCAATCGTGAAGATGTACAACGTAAAATTGTAGTCGCTGCCAATGTTCAGGGCAGGGATTTACGGAGTGCAGTAAACGAGATAAAGGAAGTTGTTGCAAGTAATGTGAATATGCCTGAAGGCTACCGGGTACAATATGGTGGTCAATTTGAAAGTGAGGCCAAAGCATCACAATTGCTTTTAGTAAGTGCATTCCTTGCTATTGGAGTTATTTTTCTATTGCTGTATTATGAATTTAAAAATGTAAAACTGGCATTTGTTGTATTGATCAATTTACCATTGGCACTGATTGGTGGTATTTTGATTGTTTATTTTACTTCAGGAATCATCAGTATAGCAGTAACAATTGGTTTTATCAGTTTGTTTGGTATCGCTACACGTAACGGTATTTTATTGGTGTCTCGATATGAAGATTTAAGAAAGGAAGGAATGCAAGGATTTCAATTGATAAAAACCGGAGCCTTAGACCGATTAAACCCAATCTTGATGACAGCTTTTACAACAGGTTTGGCGTTAATCCCATTGGCCTTAAAAGGCGGGGAGCCTGGTAGCGAAATACAAAGTCCGATGGCTGTAGTTATATTGGGTGGATTGTTAACAGCTACCATATTAAACTTGGTTGTAATTCCCTGTGTGTACCAATTAGTACTTCATAAACGCCAATTATAAGAAAAATGGCCTAATTAATTTAAGGAAATGGCTGTGTTCATAGAGCACAGCCATTTTTTATTGAAACTTTCTTCATATTTTGTTAAGGACTAAACTACTCCTCAGCACATTCCCCTACATTCCGTTGCTCTCCATTCCGGGCAAAGCGTTTCGTAAAAAAAGGTCTTGGACACAGGCAAAAAAGTGAATCCCTTCGTTGCGCTAATCAGCAGAAAAAGCGGAACCGCTCCACTCCAGGAAGCTCTTTTGTGCCTGAGTCCGCCAGATCTGAACTTCTTTAATACTTTATATTAAACCAAATAGAACTTCTCCTTTTACAGATTCACCTTTCGAGCCCTTCCGCCTGAACCATTTTTTGAGAAAGCAAAGGTCCGGAATTTAGAAATTAGCCGGCCTTATAGTCAACCCTTCCCAAAAGTCAGGATTTTCTGGTGGCCTATCCTAATTCTAAATTCCCGGGTAAGAGCAGATCAAAAAATGGTAACAGCAGAGGGCTCTATAGGAAGTAAATCAAAATCCAGAAGAGAATTTTTCAGTTAATTCTATAGCTCGTTTTTTCATCCTGAAAATCAAAAATGGAAAACGCTCCGGATATAAAAAGTAAATCTGCAAAAAGTTTCTAAGAAAGTTTAAAATAAAGCTTGATGTTCTTTGGTGGTTTTTGACATTTTCGTCCAGTTCTATCGGCGATACATACACCAATTCATAACATCGAACATCAAATTTAATTTTACCTAAACTTTGAATTTTCAATACTGTCTACACCTTCTTTTTATTAACTTTAAGTGGCTAAAAGATAGCATAGTATGATGATTTTGGAACGTTTCGCGGTTTTCACCCTTCAGATGAGATCAAAGCTCCTGGAGTTTTATAAGTACCTGCTTCGTGAAACAGATTCACAACTGGGCCAGATATTTTTCACCTGTTGTTTTTTCTTTTTGACTGGACTTCTATGGTATGTCTGGATCATGGCGTATCCACTTTGGCTTAAAATCGGATTTACTGCAGTTTATCTGGCATCCGCCTTATTTTGTATTTCAGCTCTCTATTTCATCCTTAAACGAAAAAGGATCCGCTCCAGTTCAAATACCATGGAAGTTTATACCCTGGAGGACCCTGGACCGGAAAAATTCCAGCATTTCAACTTTAAATCCATTGCGCTAACCCGGGTTCAGACAAGTGGAATTTTTAATGAATTCTCAGGGGACTCTCTGCACGGAACCTATCAAAGCTTCCAGTCGCTTCTTCTATTGAAACCAGTTTCCTTCAGGAATCGCCTGGTATGGAAAGATCTTTCTCCTAAAAGCACCAAACAGGTAAACCGCCAAACGCTGCTGGAATTTTTAAGCCAGCTGCTCATCGGTTTTGAAACCCTGGATAACAATCAAATGATTCTTTTTCTTGAGCAATATTTCATTCTTAAAAATCCCAAGGGCATAGAACAGCAGGTATCTACCAAAAACATCTCCGATTGGCGAAATAACGATGCCCCTTACCTAAAGGAGATCTCACGGCGTATTCAAAAGCATTTATAAGGTAATTACCTCTTGATTACCTGTTACCTTATCGATTCTCAGGGATTTTAATAAGTCATTTGTTTCTATAACCGGAGCTCAGCAAGCCTTGCTGACTTTGAAAAAAAATAGAACTGATGAATTATTTAAAATTAGAAGAGCGGTTAAAACGCATCGAACAACTGCTTGTGGCAAACAAGGAAGTTCTCACCCTGGAGGAAGCCTGCGAGTATACCGGAATTTCCCGGGGCTATATGCATAAGCTTACCTGTGCTGGTAAAATTCCTCACTCCAAACCCAGGGGGAAATTGATCTACTTCGAGAAGAAGCAACTGAATTCCTGGCTGCTCAAAAATCCAAAAATCTTAGTGCTATGAACAGTTACGAATTTTCAAGGGCGTGGTTTGATTTCAGCTTTAATACTCCCCATAAAGTAAAACCCGTCCATACCGCTATTTACTTTTTTGCCATAGAGCGCTGCAATCGATTGGGATGGAAAGAAGAATTTGGCTTTCCCACGGATCTGGCAATGGAAGCCCTGAGGATCAGTAATTATAAAACCTATATCAGCGCGCTGCAGGAGCTTGTGGATTGGGGATTCATAAAGTGGATCCAGAAAAGCAAGAACCAGTACAATGCCAATGTCATTGCTTTGGTAAAAAACACCAAAGCACCACCCAAAGCTTTGGATAAGGCGGTGTCTAATCAGTGCACAAAGCAAGTCCAAAGCATTGCGAGTATAGATAAACAATTAAACAATAAACAAATAAACCTATTAAACCTTAAAACTTTAGATAAAAAAGAATTTTTAAAAATTGATACATCTGAAATCCCAGAAACTTTCCTGGGCTATTATCACTGGGCACTTAAATTTCAGGAGCTCTTTTTAAAAAACTTAAAAAATAAAGGCGCGCCAACAAAAAAAATAGAAATGGAAAGCTTCCAGGATTGTTTAGGCCCAATTCGGCTGATGCTGGAGAAAGATGGCGTTTCAGAGAAACAACTACAGCTGGCCTATGAGCTGCTAAACGGTTCCGATGAATTTTGGAAAGGAATTATCCTGAATACCAAGAAGCTAAGGGAAAAAATAGGGCAATTGATCGTACAGGCTAAAAAACCTGTCAAATTAAAAACGATGGATCTGATGGTCCAACATAAAATCCAAAAGTATGATTAGTTCACTTCCCCAGACCATTTTAGCAAAGGTTTTAGCAACCAAAAAGGAAAAGGCCAGTAGAAGTCCCTTGATCGATAAAAAAGTTTTCTGGAGGCTGTTTCGCTGGTATAATCCCGGATTTCAAATTACAAGCGAAAACCAGGAAATAGTCTTTAGCATTTTCCGCTATTTTTTACAGCTGCCCGATTTTAACGAATTTGGAGTGATCAAAAATAAAGCATCACTTGAAAAAGGATTGCTGGTATATGGGGATTACGGAGTGGGTAAATCCACACTTTTTGATGCAATTCATTCTATCGGAAAAGTAATTCAGAAGCATACCGGAAGTACCCAGCTTTGGTTCCCGCGCATCTCGAGTGTTCATATGCTCACCAAATATTACGAAGCTCAAAAAGATCCTGCCAGTAATTTCAAACTGGAGGATTACTACCGCGGAAAATTGTACCTGGACGATCTGGGAATAGAAGATAAGGCTTATAACCGGGAAGAGATCATTGGAAAATTGCTCTTTGAAAGGTATCGCAGGAAATTGAAAACTTATGTGACCACCAATGATAACCCGTCGGCCATTGCTTCCCGATATGGAAATCATATTGGAGACCGGTTGCCGGAAATGTTCAATATTATTAAATGGGAAGGGAAGAGCTGGCGGGAATAATAAACGGTCTTTCGATGCTGTTCAAGGAGATTTTTTGATTGCTGAAAAACGAATAGCTAAGAAAAATACCTCTGAAATTTTACGCTTTGACTCTTTTAAAAAAATAAATTTTAGAAAGAACGATGTTTAAATAAAAATGGTGAACTCCTATCGGAGAATTTCGGTAGAAAGGCAAAGCAAGATGTGTCATTGTAATGACAATCTTGCTTTGCGCCCGGAGGTTGCAAAGACTTTAAAAGAAAAAAATGAAAAGGGAATACATCCAGATCCGCTGCTCTGTTTATGAGAAGAAGCTGCTCCAAAGAAGAGCGGCCAGGGCAGGGATTTCCCTTTCGGAATATCTCCGGGCTACTGCTTTTGAGCGAACTATTGTGGAACGGATCACTCCGGAGCAACTGGAGGCTTACCAGATGCTGGTTCAGTATAAAAACAACTTTTCGCGCATTGGCAATATGTTTAAAAAGCGGGATCCAAAGCTGGCTGCAGCTGTGGAAAAGCTTGCGGAAGAGATCAGGACACATTTAAAAAACTTTAAAAAATGATTGGGAAAGGACATGCTATTTCCAGGACAAAGGCATCGATATCCTATGGCTGGAACCAGGAGAAGGAAGCTGAAATTGTACTAAAAGAACATCTGGCTGGGGATACCCCAGATGAGATAACCGAAGAGTTTCAGATCATTCAGTCGCAAAATCAGCGATGCCACAACAACACCTTAAGCTTCATCGTAAGCCCAACCATTGAAGACGGAAAGGATTTAAGCAAAAAAGACCTGGAAGAAATCGCTAAGAAATTTTTAAAGGAGATGAACTTGCAGAACAATCAATCCATTGGGTTTGTTCACCGGGATAAGGCACATACCCATATTCATATCTATACCAATAGAATTGGCTTTGATGGCAAGGCTTACAATGACAGCTTTATCGGAAAAAGAAGTCAGATAGCGGCGGATACTGTCGCAAAGGAATTAGGGCTTACCAGGGTTCGGGAAGTGCAGAAAGAAAAACTTCAGGAATTAAAAGGCTTGCGAGAGGAAATCAAAAATATAAATGACAGGGTCCTTCAATCAAGGCCAAAGTCCATGGATGAGTATATGAGCAAAATGAAGGCTCACAAAGTGGAGGTGATCCCAACTATCAATAAATCCAACCAACTGCAGGGGTTCCGTGTAGAATATAAAGGGGTAAACCTTAAAGCAAGTGAAGTCGACCGGTCGATGAGCGGGAATAGGTTAGTTACGGAGATCTCACAAAACAAGAGCATGACCAGACTGAAGGAAGCTCCAAAAAATACCTACGTCTTCAATAAATCTGTACAGCTAAGTACCAGCCTGGTCAATAAAATAACCAAGGATATTGTAAAAGGAGTACTAAAAATAATAAGAGATACCGGAATAGGTATCTGATTTTAACATGTTGACCGATGAAAAAACTAGATGAGATTATGGAACTGATGGCCGATGAAATGGCTGATTTTAAAATTGCTGTACTGGAGCTTCAAAAGCGATCTGAACAATTAGCTGAGATGAGCATCCCAATCAGCACCGAAGCTTTGGAAAAGATCCTGAATGTATTCTTACTACAACAGGAAGTGGAAAAAGAGAGAAGTGATGAAATCCTGCAGGGTATAGATAGAAAATTACATCATTCGAAGCTAATACCTAATTACCTGATCATCCTTTTTGGAATATTGGGAATTCTAGGTTTGGGATTAGTGGGGTATTTTGGTTATACCTCAAACAAAAAACTGGAGGAAAATTTTGAGGTCTACCGAATGATTATGAAATCACAAAATAGACTGTACGAGGATTATTTTGCAGCATATCCTGAAATACAGGAGGCCTATTGTAAGTGGCTGGAAGA
>JBNJKO010000010.1:0-128019 GCA_051751125.1 Bacteroidota bacterium | reverse complement strand
GACAAAAGAACTCAGAAATTGTAAGACTTTGTGGTCTTTGGGGGAACCTTTGTGCACTTTGTGGTTAAAGAAAGAGTCATTCTACAAATTCCTAAAACAGGACCAAAAAGAAAACCCTTCAAAAGCAAATTTTACTTCTGAAGGGTTTTAGAATTGATATTATATTTTGCTAATTTTTAATGGTAGCAAACTTTCTTTTTTTAATGTTGTTAAGCTGAATATCATCTAATACATTAATAGCTTCCTCCACATAAACATCACTGGTTAAGCTGGTATGCCATCGGTCTCTTTTCTCCTTAAGAATAGTATCGGTTTTATACATTTCCTTTTCATAGGGTAAGGATTTATAGGTTAGGTTGGAAGTATAATCTGAAATTGCATCATATTTCTTTGCCTCATTTTCCAGATTTTCTCGCTGAGATTGATAATCACTAAAATTCAGGGAATAAACTTCATTATTTCGTTGCTCTTTTATCCATTTGGCATTTTCAGCAATGAGATTTAACTGTTGATTATCCTTCATTCTTTCCTTGCTGTTTTCAATGGTTGCATCAAAATCTAAATATCCATCCCATGATTTATATTTTGCAGGAGAAATTTGATCCCAAGGTAATGGATTGTCGTAATCTTTTTCTCCAATGTCTATAAAACTATATCTGTCTGGAATTACAATATCACTCTTAACACCCTCCAATTGGGTAGAGCCTCCATTTACACGGTAAAATTTTTGAGTGGTTAATTTCAATGCTCCTAAATCTCCATACTCATTGCTTCTTACAGTGGTATTTAGATCGATTACATTTTGAACAGTTCCTTTGCCATAGGTTTGTTTACTTCCAATAATAATTGCTCTTTTATAATCCTGCATTGCAGCGGCAAGAATTTCTGAAGCCGAAGCCGAAAGTTCATTTACCAAAATTACCAGTGGACCATCCCAAACAATGCTAGGATCTTTATCCGCCAGAATTTCCTGACCTTCCATTTTTGATTTCACCTGTACTACAGGACCTTTCTCGATAAATAAACCCGCGATATCCACAACGGTTTTCAAAGAACCTCCTCCATTATTCCTGAGGTCCAGAACCAGTCCTTCCATTCCTTCTTTTTTAAGCCGAAGGATTTCTTCCTTCACATCAGATGCCGCATTTCGTTCGGAATAATCTTCCATGTTAAAATAAAACTTTGGAAGATTTATCAATCCGAAAATTTTTCCGTCCTTCTCTACTTTTGCTGATTTGGCATAAGTTTCTTCAAGTTCAACCACATCGCGTGTAATAGTTACGTCCTCGATATTACCTAACACTTTTTTCTTTACTGTTAAGGTAACTTTAGTACCTTTTGGTCCTTTTATTAAATTAACCGCATCATCCAGACGCATTCCAACAACACTTACAGGATCTTTTTCCTCTTCCTGTTTTACTTTTATAATAACATCCCCTTCATGCAGCTTATCGCTTAACCAGGCCGGACCTCCCGAGATCACTTCCATTATAACAATATCATCACTCTTTTTTTGCAAACGGGCTCCAATTCCTTCCAGTTTACCCGACATTGCTATATCGAACCTGTCCTTATCCTGTGGTGCAAAATAGAAGGTATGAGGATCAAACTCTTCCACAATTGCATTAATATAGACCGTAAAATAATCCTTCCGTTCTAAATCATCACTAAAATCAAAATATTCCTCCATAGAAGTCAGTACGGAATTTCTTGCTTCTTCCTCAAGTTCAGCATCTGTCTTAACTTCCATATCTGGAGTATTCTCCAACATTTTTTTCTGATCCTCTTTTAGATCGTAATAATTTCCAAGGGTGCTAAATTTAAGTTGCTTTCTCCATCGTTCCTTCAAATCGGCACTGGAATCCACATATTCTATCTCATCGTAATTGGTATTTATATCCTCTTCTTCTGAAAAATCAAAAGGTTCAGCCAAGATTTCCTTGTAAATTCCACGTACTTCAGCCATTCTTTCCTGAAGTCTTGAATGGGTAATATCAAAAAAGCTGAGTTCCTTATTCCTGATCTGATCATCTATCTGATCTTCAAACTTTGAAAATTCAGTGATATCTTCCTCATAAAAGAACCGCTTTAAAGGATCTATTGCATCTAAATAATCTTTATATACCTCTCTGGAAAAGCTGTCATCAATAGCTTTAGCATCATAATGCCCCTTTTCAAGTACATAGGTAATTAAATCTATTAGAAGTTTATCCTTGTTGGGATCGTCAAATTGTTTCGAAGTAAAACTACAGGAGGTGACTGCCATAAGCAGCACCAAAAACAAAATTTTATAATTCCTTTTCATAAAACGGTTAATTTTCATCATTAATTTTCAAACAAATTACATAAAAAATTGTGCCAAGAGTAAGGATTTGCACAAATAATTTGTCGAACGCCTAAGATATACTTTCCTTTGAAAAGTATTATTTTAGCAAATCATAAAAAAAACCAAATGCCCCAAAAAAAACCTTTGATTTTAGTGACCAATGACGATGGAATTACAGCGCCTGGAATCCGGGCACTCATAGAAGTGATGAAAACCCTTGGGGATGTGATCGTAGTTGCGCCCGATAGTCCACAAAGTGCTATGGGGCATGCAATTACCCTTAACGACACTTTATATTGCGATCCTGTAACGATAAAAGAAAGTTATAACCATAAGGAGTTCAGTTGTTCAGGAACCCCTGCCGATTGTGTAAAAATAGCCACACAGGAAATTCTGCACCGCAAGCCGGATCTTTGCGTTAGCGGAATTAATCATGGATCAAATTCCTCCATAAATGTTATCTACTCCGGTACGATGAGTGCTGCGGTAGAGGCCGGAATAGAAGGGATCCCAGCTATAGGGTTTTCCTTAACAGACTATTCCCTCAACGCCGATTTTGAACCTTGTAAGAAATTCGTGAAGTCGATCACCCAAAATGTATTAAAAAATGGTCTGCCAAAAGGGGTTGTCTTAAATGTAAACCTACCCAAATTGAAGGAAGAAGAGATTAAAGGCATCAAAATATGCCGTCAGGCAAAAGCATATTGGGTTGAAGAATTTGATAAACGCACAAACCCTCAGGGAAGAGATTACTATTGGCTTACCGGTAAATTCGTCAATGAAGATAAAGGGCAGGACACCGATGAATGGGCGCTGGAAAATGGATATGTATCTGTAGTTCCTGTTCAGTTCGATCTAACCGCTCATCATTTTATTCAGGATTTAAACAGCTGGAATTTAAATGATTAAAAGGAAAATATTAATAGGGTTCCTAACAGGGATCTTTGCCAATTCGGCAGGGATCTTACTTTACATCCTATTATTTTCTGAAATGGATGTAGCGTCCACTATTAAGGATGCTGTTAGAAATGACTATTTCGGAAAAGTGATCGCTTTGGGAGCCGCTTTAAATTTCCTTCCCTTTTTTGTATTTTTAAAAAAAGATCAAATATACCAGGCCCGCGGAGTTCTTCTTGCAACCTTATTTACCGCAATTACTATTGCTGTTATTAAATTTTTATAAAGCATGCAATTATGAAACATCGATGAGAATAAATTTTATCACACAGGCAGATGTTTATATGGATGTAACATATGTCCGCTTAAACAATAATTAAACCATATGAAATATTACATCATAGCCGGAGAGGCATCGGGAGATCTTCACGCTTCCAATCTTATGAAAGCTTTGCTGAAGCAAGACCCGGATGCTGATTTTCGGTTTTGGGGTGGGGATTTAATGCAACAAGTTGGCGGGGTTCTGGTTAAACATTACCGGGAACTGGCTTTTATGGGTTTTGTGGAAGTGCTTTTCAATTTAAAAACCATCTTCAGGAATATTTCCATTTGTAAAGAAGATATCACCTCCTACAAACCGGATGCCATCATATTTGTAGATTATCCCGGGTTTAACCTCAGGATCGCAAAATGGGCCAAACAAAAGGGGTTTGCAACACATTTCTATATTTCCCCACAAATTTGGGCCTGGAAGGAAAACCGGATCGCCCAAATAAAAAGGGATATCGAACATATGTATGTGATCCTTCCTTTTGAAAAGGACTTCTACGAGAAAAAACATAATTACCCTGTTCATTTTGTAGGCCACCCCCTGCTTGATGCCATTGCACTTCAGAAGCTTGTTATTCCAAAAGATTTCAAAAAAGAGCATAACCTGGACAGCAGGCCTGTTATAGCTTTGCTACCGGGAAGCAGAAAGCAGGAAATATCAAAAATGCTGGAAACCATGCTAAGCATTACCGACGATTTTAACGAGTATCAGTTTGTAATTGCAGGAGCGCCAAGCCAGGAACCCGAATTTTATAAGCCATTTATCAAAAAGAAGAATGTGCATTTGGTAATGAATAAGACCTATGATGTTTTAAGTCTTTCCACGGCAGCGCTGGTAACCTCAGGAACAGCTACCCTGGAAACCGCCTTGTTCAAGGTCCCGGAAGTGGTTTGTTATAAAGGAAGCAGTATTTCCTACCAAATCGCAAAACGTATTATAAAATTAGACTATATTTCCCTGGTTAATTTGATCATGGAAAAAGAAGTGGTCAAGGAATTAATTCAAAATGAGTTCAATACAAAATCCCTGAAAAAAGAATTGGAAAAAATACTGATTTTTGAAAACCGGAAAACAATTTTTGGAGGCTATTTTGAGTTAGAAAGGAAGTTGGGTGGCGCTGGTGCCAGCGAGAAAACCGCCCGATTGATCTATAATTCTCTTAAAAACTGATTTTCTGATGGGTTTCAATCTTCCCCGAATAACTTTATTCCTTATCCTTGGCAGTTTTCTAATCTCCTGCGGAACTTCAAAATCATCATATTCAAAACGATCTGAAAAACAGATTGTAACAGAATGGAAAACCGAACTTGCCTCACCTCAAAACAAGATGAATACTGCTCCTCCTGAAGTTAAGCCGGAAGATAACCGCGTTTATAATATCACCTCCTATGCCCTGGATTTTAAAGGAACCAAATACAAATACGGAGGCACAACACGGGATGGGATGGACTGCTCGGGATTGGTATACACCTCATTTTTACAGGAAGATATTCCTTTACCACGATCTTCACGCGATATGTCCTTGCAAGGGGAACGACTTTCCCTGATTGATGTAAATATTGGAGATTTGTTATTCTTTGAAACCGATAAGAATAGAAAAGTGATCAACCACGTAGGCCTTGTGGTAGAGATTCAACCGGGACATATTTTATTTATTCACTCCAGCACCTCGCGCGGAGTGATCATTTCTTCACTTGCAGATAATTATTGGTTTGAGCATTTTGTAATGGCACGCCGGGTGATCTGATTTTTGTAGTATCTTGATATAGAAACTATCGAGACCAAAAATTGATCAACTTTACACTCATAAAAATTGCCATTTCCCTAATCGCGGGAATCGTCCTTGGATTTTATTTTAAATTCCCGGTTTCATCCTTAGTTCCGTTTGGACTGGTATTGTTTACCAGTTTTATCTTCAGTTTTATAAGAGCCCGAAAACTGTTTTTTCAGGATATTTTCTTCGGAATTAATTGTATCCTGATATTTCTGTTCCTTGGTTTCCTGGGTGCTACCATGCAGCTTCCGAAAAACGATCCCAAACATTACATCCATCAAACTTCTGAAAATTCTTCCGAATCCGGTCAAAGTTTCATCGCCGAAGTCTCCGAAAAACTGAAACCGGGATTATTTCAGGATAAATACATTGTTTCGGTAAAAAGCATTCAGGATAAAAAAGCGACCGGAAAAATCCTTCTGAATATTACAAGAACTCCCGAGATGGAGGAATTCCAACCCGGAAACCTGCTTGCCTTGCCATTTCTGGTGTCAGAAATCAATACGCCTCTAAATCCGTATCAATTCAATTACAGGGCATATATGGCCAATTTGGGAGTTTCAGGACAGCTTAACCTTAGCAGGAATGAAGTGCTGAAAATGGAGGTTTCCAATTCAGGATTGAGACCGCTGGCGGGGCAGGTTCGCAACAAAATAATCGCCGAGTTACGGCAGCATAAATTTGCTCCCCAGGAACTTGCCATTGTGCAGGCACTTCTTTTAGGGCAACGCCAGGATATAAGCCCTGAAATTTACAGTAATTATGCAGCTGCAGGAGTGATTCATATCCTGGCGGTCTCCGGATTGCACGTTGGGATCATCCTGCTATTACTGAACCACCTCTTAAAACCGATTGAACGAATTCGTTATGGGAAACAACTAAAAACAATACTTCTTATTTTCCTCCTTTGGGGGTTTGCTTTACTGGCAGGTTTATCCCCTTCTGTAGTTCGTGCGGTGAGCATGTTTTCCTTTATTGCCATTGCAATACAACTCAACCGGCGCAGCAGCGTACTCAATGCGCTATTCACCTCCCTGATCTTTTTACTGCTCATAAACCCATATTTCATCTTTCAGGTTGGATTTCAACTGAGTTATGCGGCAGTGCTTAGCATTGTTTTAATTCAACCACACTTGTATGGTTTATTCACCCCCAGGTTTCGCCTTTTTAAATATATGTGGGGAATTTTAACGGTAACCATTGCGGCGCAAATTGGGGTTTTGCCACTCAGCCTGTTTTACTTTCATCAATTCCCCGGATTGTTCTTTATTTCAAATTTGGTGATCTTACCTTTTTTGGGTCTGTTGCTGGGGTTGGGGATTCTGGTGATGCTGCTTGCCGTTTTTGGTTTTTTACCAGAATTCCTGACCCGCATTTATGGAGAAATGATTCAGCTTTTAAACGATTTTGTTTCTTTTATAGCTTCAAAAGAGGAATTCATATTTCAGGAAATTTACTTTTCAGCCTTCCTTCTTTTTGCTTCTTACCTCCTTGTGTTTTCGTTTGTTTTTCTTCTGAAGAGATTCAATTATCAAAATATTGTGTTCCTGCTTATCGCAACCGGGATTCTGCAAACCGTATTTATTTACGAAAAGAATTTAGTTTATACCGAAGAAGGAATCATTTTCCATAAAAGTAGAAATTCCATTCTGGGAGAAAAATCCGGTCATCAACTGGTTTTACATCACAACCTGGATACAATTGCCACTTCTCAAAACCTGATAAGGGATTTTAAAACTGGCAGGAATATTAAACATATTCAGGAAATACCACTTAAAAACCTGTACCAAATAGCCGGAAAAACAGTTTTTGTTATCGACAGTAGTGGGGTTTTTGATATTAAGGGATTAAATCCGCAGGTTATTTTACTGATTAATTCCCCAAAGATAAATTTGGACCGGGTATTAACCCAAATGAATCCTGAAATGCTAATAGCCGATGGAAGCAATTACCGCAGTTATATAAGCCGATGGCAAAAAACAGGGCACCAAAAAAAAGTCCCTTTTCACGCTACTGGTGAAAAGGGAGCTTTTATATTTTATACTTCCCGGAAAATTCCGGATAGTCCGGATTAAATTGACGGGCGCGATAGAATTGAAATTCAGTTTTTAAAACTTCCTTTAAAATTCTTTTCGTATGCCTGCCAGGCTTCAGCGGAATTCAACTTCATATAATCGTTATTCGCGATCATTTTTAGATAGATCTCAAGTTGCTGGGGAGTACGATATCCCATTACCGGGGCGATCACGTTAGATTTTTCGTCAAAAAACACAATACTTGGATATCCTGAAATTTTCAGGGCATTCGCAAAAAAGTGCTGACTGTTTCTACCCTTTCTGTCAGGATCGAAATTTGGATTTGTGTACTTGAAATCATTATAGGTGATTTCTTCGGTTCCTTCAGCATTAAATTTTACCGCATAAAAATGCTTATTGATATAATTGATCACATCCTTATTTGTAAAGGTGTTTTTATCCATCAGTTTACAAGGGCCACACCAGGTGGTATAAGCATCCATGAATATTTTTTTAGGTGCTTTTTTCTGGGCAGCCAAAGCGTCATTCATACTGATCCAATTGATTTCCTGCGCCTGGAATTCGGCTACGGAAAAAGTAAACAAAAGGATTCCAATTAGTAATTTTATTTTTTTCATATGTTCGGAATTTATAGTTTCGTGAACTTAGGCAACTTCCGTAGAACGGAATTTGCTATTCGAGCAATCCTCTTCCAACGATTGTTTCATTCACTTAAAATATCAGGGAACAGGGGATTCAAATACCATTCCCTTTTTACAAATGAAAGTCCAGTTTAAACTATAAAATTATCTTTTTATTTCAGTATCTGCAAGTTCATAAGGTTCCTGTTCCATCATCTCCCTCTCATTATCTTCTGCTCCGTGGGTAAGCCTTTTAAGAGGCTTCAGCATAATTAAAACAATAGACGCAAAGGCTACCGTAAAAATTGTTATTCCGGAGAAAATTGCGATATCTCCCGCTTCTGCAGCAAAAGCTCCCAGTTCTCCTGCCACTTTATTTCCTAAACCGGTGGCTGCAAAATAAACTCCCATCATTAAAGATGCATATTTTACCGGTGCCAGTTTGGTTATAAAAGACAAGGCTACAGGAGATGAACATAATTCCCCTATAGTATGGAAAAGGTATGCAAATACCAACCAGTACATTGCTGAAGATCCATTTGTTTCAAACTGAAGGGCTGCAAATACCATAAATACGAAACCAAATCCCATTATAATGACGCCAATGGCCATTTTGAATATGGAAGAAGCTTCCTTTCCTTTAAGCTTTCGCTTAGCCCAGTAATTGGCAACCACAACTCCAAATATTATAATGAACATCGCATTTAATGACTGAAACCAGGAAGCAGGAATTTGGTTTCCAATTCCCAAAGGCAAATCAAAGGGAATGGTTCTGTTTGTATTATCCAGGGCGTAGATATTCATCAAACCACCAGCCTGTTCAAAAGCTCCCCAGAATACGATCACGAGGATAAAGGAAAGCAGCATTACCACGTATCTGTCCTTCATAACCTGTGTGGTAAGGTCTTTATAAACCATCATCATCATAGCCACCACAAGGGTTAGAAAAATAAATAAAATTCCGTAGGCGATGCCCATTGTAAACATACCCCAAATGGAACCTCCAAAGAGGATTAAAGTAATCACCAATTGCATAGGAGAATTAAACAAATCTGCAAACAACTTCCCTAAAGAAGCACCTTCATCCCGTTCTACCTTCGAAAGAAGATTCCCTACATTGGTAAGGTATTTTTGTCCCCATAAGTAAACCAACAAACCAAGTGCCATTGCAATACCGGCAAGTCCAAAACCATAATGCCATCCATAAACTTCTCCTACGGTTCCTACTATAATACTGGAAAGAAAAGCACCTACGTTAATTCCAATATAGAAAATTGTAAATCCTTTGTCCCTTCTAATATCACCTTCCCTGTAAAGACCACCAACCATGGTCGAGATATTCGGTTTTAAAAGACCTACTCCGGCTATGATCAAACCTAAACCTGTATAAAAAGCCCACATTTCTTCAACAGCCAAAATTCCGTGGCCAATTACCAGGATTATTCCACCTATTAAAACCGCCTTTTTTTGTCCAAAAACCTTATCGGCTAAAATACCTCCGGGAATGGAAACCACATAGACCAGCATGGTGTACCATCCATAAAGTGCAAGTGCTTCCACCTGAGTCCAACCTAATCCCGCATTTCCTTCGGTGGTGGCACTTACAAGATATAAAACCAGGATAGCGCGCATCCCGTAATAGGAAAAGCGTTCCCACATTTCTGTGAAAAATAAAATAAACAAACCAATCGGATGTCCGAATAATTCTTTTTGATTTGCTGGAGGTGCAGTATTAGCCATTTATAGTTGATTTAATATTGATTGGTTATTATAAATTTTCCTTGATGAAATCAGTCATTTTTATGTAAAGATGCAAGCGGGTATTTCCGCCGTAGATCCCATGGTTCTTATCGGGATAAAGTGCCCAGTCAAACTGTTTGTTGGCCTGCACCAGGGCTTCTATAAGTCTCATCGTATTTTGAACGTGTACATTATCATCGGCTGTTCCGTGCACTAACAAATATGCTCCTTTCAATTTTTCCACGTGATTAATTGGCGAGTTTTCATCATATCCAGAAGGATTTTCCTGCGGAGTGGTCATATAGCGTTCGGTATAGATGGTATCGTAAAATCTCCAGCTGGTAACAGGCGCTACCGCTATAGCCATAGAAAATACGTCATTACCTTTAAGAATTGCATTTGAAGACATAAATCCTCCATAACTCCATCCCCAGATACCTATTCGTTCTTTATCTATAAAATCAAGACTTCCAAATTTTTTGGCTGCCTCTATTTGATCTTCCAGTTCATATTTTCCCAATTCATTCTGAGTCACTTTTTTAAAGGCCGCACCTTTAAAACCGGTACCTCTTCCATCAACCGAAGCTATAATATAGCCTTCGTTTGCAAGCATTTGATACCAGTAATCATTTGTTCCGAAGTAAGTATTGGAAACTGTTTGTGATCCAGGCCCGGAATACTGAAACATCAAAAGCGGATATTTTTTAGACGGATCAAAATCTGAAGGTCTGATCATCCACATATTCAGTTCATTTCCGTTTATCTCTATGGTTGAAAGCTCTTTTGGAGAAAAATCGTATGCTTTTTCCTTTTCCAGCAATTCAGCATTATCCTTTATCTTCCTTATAAGTTTTCCGTTTTTGGCATCGTGCAACGTAAAAACATAAGGTGTTTCGGTATTGGTAAAGGAATTGATAAAGTAGGTATAATCTGCGCTAAAATCTGCGCTGTTGGTTCCTTCCTTTTCGGTTAAACGTTTTTTGTTTTTTCCATTAGCCCTTATGGAATAAACATCCCTGTTTATGCTTCCATTCTCTGTGCTTTGGTAAAAAACCGTTTTTGATTTTGGATCAAATCCGTAATAATTGGTCACTTCCCAGTTCCCATCGGTAATCTGGTTGATGAGTTTTCCGTTTTTATCGTAGTGATAAATATGATTCCACCCGTTATTTTCACTGGTCCAGATAAAACTGTTATCCTCAAGAAAAGTAAGGTTATCAGTGATATCAACATATGCCTCATCAGTTTCCTGCAAAACTACCTTAACTTCATCTTTTTGAGTATCCACAAAGATAAGATCCAGCTCGTTCTGATGGCGGTTAAGAACCTGTATGCTCAGTATTTGCGGATTGTTAGTCCATTTGATCCTTGGAATATAAAAATCTTTATAATCTCCAAGAGTGATATCTTCTGTTTCATCAGCGCCAAGTTCATAGATATGCAGCGATACTTTTGCATTTTCTTCTCCCGCTTTTGGATATTTAAAAACATCTGCTCCCGGATAGAGTCCATCTCCATAGATGTCCATAGAAAATTCAGGAACATCAGCTTCGTCGAATTTCAAAAATGCGATCTTAGATCCGTTTGCATTCCAGCCAAAGGCACGAACAAAAGCAAATTCCTCTTCATATACCCAATCTGTGATACCGTTGATAATTTCATTTTTCTTCCCATCAAAAGTGATTTGAATTTCTTCTGCGGTGGCAAGGTCCTTCACAAACAAATTATTGTCATTTACATAAGCTATTCTGGTGCCGTTTGGAGAGAAGGTTGGTTCCTGTATTTTTTTATCTGTTAGCTTTTTTAATGTTTTGGAGGCGATATCATACACATAGTAGATTCCGCGGGAAGAATGTCTGTAGATTTGCTCCACCTGGGTTCCAAGCAGGATCTTACTTTCATCATCGCTTAACTCATATCCCTGGAACCTTGGAATTTCCTCAAGGTCTGCACTGTTTACCAAAGTTCTTTTTTTCTCACCAGACTCATATCCATAAACATCTATACTGGAAGTTCCGGCATCGCGATCCTGATTAAGGACTATATACTCCTTTCCGTTTTTTAAGGAATTAAGAGATTCCAATCGTTCCTGACTGAATTTTCCGCTCCAGATCTCTTCAAGGGTAATTTCTTTTTGCTGGGCAAAAACAGAGGTAGTTGCTACAAAAAAAAGACTGAAAATAATTTTTGATAATTTCATTTGTAAGGAAATAAATTTTTCAGGCCAAGTTTACTAAAAATTCAGCAAAAAATGGCGCATTTGATTGTTAAATACTAATAATTTGTTAAACAAAAATAGTGGAAATTATTCTGCCAAACGGGTTGTGAAAGATAAAGCTTTCGCGAATCACCTGAGTAATTGTATCTTTACATTCCAAAAATTTTAACAATGATCGACCCCATAAGCGGTTTTTCCAAATTGACCAAGGCACAAAAAATCACCTGGCTATCTAAAACATATCTCAACAATTCCAAGGAAGCCGAAGAGGTTTTGCGCCAGTATTGGAACAAAAATCCACAACTTCAAACCCTGCACGATGAGTTTACCGAAAATACCCTGAGCAACTTTTATTTGCCCTTTGGAATCGCTCCCAATTTCCTCATTAACGGAAACCTGTACGCCATTCCAATGGCTATCGAGGAAAGTTCCGTAATTGCTGCCGCGAGTAAGGCAGCCAAGTACTGGTTTACGCGTGGTGGTTTTAAAGTTGAAGTACTTAATACTACTAAGGTTGGTCAGGTCCATTTTAGATATAAGGGGGATCTTGAAAAAATGGAACGCTTTTTTGAATTTTGTAAACCAAAATTGCTGAAAGCGGTTAGTGGGATTACAAAAAACATGGAAAAACGCGGCGGAGGGGTTCTGGATATCGAACTTCTGAATAAATCCGAACTTATGGAAAACTATTTCCAGTTGCACTGTAAGTTTGAAACCAAAGATTCCATGGGTGCTAATTTTATAAACTCCTGTTTAGAAAAATTTGCCGAAACACTTCGCTCAGAAGCCAATTCGTATGCTGAATTTACTTCGGAAGAAAAAAATCTGGAGGTGATAATGAGTATTCTCTCCAATTATGTTCCCGAATGTATTGTAAGAGCTGAAGTTTCCTGTCCGGTGAATGAACTTGCCGATGAGAAACATGAAGATGCTACAGGTTTTGCCGGGAAATTCCTTACGGCTATAAAAATAGCGGAAGTAGAACCTTACAGGGCTGTCACACATAATAAGGGAATCATGAATGGTGTTGATGCCGTTGTACTGGCCACTGGAAATGATTTTAGGGCGGTAGAAGCCGGGGTGCACGCCTATGCCTCCAAAAATGGAACATACAGCAGCTTAACCCATGCCAGCGTAGAGGACGGAATCTTCAAATTCTGGATGGAAATTCCTTTGGCTTTGGGAACCGTTGGCGGTTTAACAAACCTGCATCCCCTGGTAAAAGTGGCGCTCGAAATTTTGCAAAAGCCTTCTGCAAAAAATTTAATGGAGGTTGTTGCGGTGGCAGGTCTTGCACAGAATTTTGCTGCCATCCGGTCGCTTGTAACAACAGGAATCCAGCAAGGTCATATGAAAATGCATCTTATGAATATTTTGAATCAACAAAATGCCAGTAAAGAGGAAAAAGAGGAACTTCTGGATTATTTCAGGCACCATACGGTTACCCATAGCAGTGTGGCAGATAAACTAGAGCACATGAGAGGTTTGAATCCTGCAAAATAATCAGATTTAAACCTACTGGCGGAATAAAAAAATTGATAAAACCAAGTACTTAAATGAAATTTCACAGCAACGGTAAACTTTTAATCACAGGAGAATATGCAGTACTGGATGGAGCTTTAGCCCTGGCTGTTCCTGCACGATTCGGACAAACCCTGGAAATCGAACCCCGCGAAGATGCTATGATCATATGGAAAAGTCTGGACAATAAAAACAAGGTTTGGTTTAAAACGGAATTTCAAATAAAGGGAATCAAAAATGCCAGTAACTTAAGCTCAGTAAAATCAGAGAATGAGCAGAAGGACATTTCTGAAAGACTTCGTCACATCCTCATGCAGGCACATCTTTTGAATCCCCTAATATTTTCTGAAAGTGGCGGATTTACGATGACATCCAGACTTGAATTCCCACGGGAATGGGGTTTAGGAAGCTCTTCAACCCTTATCAATAACATTGCGCATTTTTTTCAAATAGACGCCTACACCCTGCTTAAAAACACTTTTGGCGGCAGCGGATATGATATTGCCGCCGCACAACACGATCATCCAATAACTTATCAGTTAACCGAAACCAAAAGAAGTGTACTAACCGTAGATTTCAAGCCAGATTTTATGGACGAATTGTTTTTTGTTCACCTTAACAGGAAACAGAACAGCAGGGATTCCATAAAGCATTATATGCAACAACCAAGGGAATTCCTGGAAGGAAACATCGAAAAGATCAATGCATTAACCCAAAGCTTTGTTTATTGTGAAACACTTGAAGAGTTTAGATTACTCATGACCATTCACGAAACCCTTATCTCAAAACTCATAAATACTCCAAAGATCAAATCGGAGTTATTTCCAGATTTTCCGGGAGCCATAAAAAGTTTGGGAGGCTGGGGTGGAGATTTCATTCTAGCAACAGGAGGAGAGGCAGAAAAATCCTATTTTAAGGAAAAGGGATACCAAACCATGCTGACTTATGCTGAAATGGTAAAATAGCCTTAAGTTAAAAGGGTTGCCAGATTGCTTTTCCAAAATTCGTTTCATATGGATTTTAATAAAAATACCCCGCAGTTTCAATACTGCGGGGTATTTTTATTATTATTATTTAGGAAAATAAGATGAACTAGTAAAATTTAGCTCTGTTATCTTCAATTTCAGCACTTCCCTTAAGAGCTTCAAAAACCCTTGAAGTTACCTGCTGTCTTCTTTCTGCAGTTACCTGGTTTGCAAAACTCCTGTAAGATTCCATAGCAGGAGCCTTATTAATTGTAACCAATTCCACTACATAAACACCTTTTTCACCGGCGATTGGTTTACTAACTTCACCCGGCTCCAGTGAAAACGCAGTTCCCACTACTTTCGGCTCACTACCCGCCCCTGCAAGGGTTGGATTTTTAAGGTTTACCGCATTTGCACTTTGTACGCTGGCATTCTGATTTTTGGCAATTTCAGCAAGATTGGATCCGTTGATTTTTTCTTTGATAAGCTCAGCCTTTTTTTCTTTACGCAAAATAGGCGTTACCACTGCAGAAGCATCTTCAGCTGACATTACACCTTCTTTCTTTACTGCAGTTACCTGCGCAAGAACATAACCTCCAGGAATTTCAAAGCGGTTGATATCTCCAGATTTTACACCATCTTCAAAGGCCCATTGAACGATCCTTCTTTGTGGTCCCAATCCGGGAATATTTTCTTCCAAAGGTTTAATATCCTTTACTGTTCTTACTTCAAGATTTTCAGTTTTTGCAACCTCTGTAAAACCTTTATCTTTTGCAGCCATTTCAAAAGAGGTAACCTGAGTATATAAATCGTTTAAAGACTGTTCTGAAGGTTCAATATCCCGGGCGATCGTAGCTATTTTTACCGCACGTTCCTCATCTGTTTTTTCTTCAACAGAGATCACGTGGTATCCAAAATCAGTTTCAACAACCCCGGTAGCACCAGGATTATTTTCAAAAACGAAATCATTGAATCCTGCGATCATTTGTCCAGGTCCAAAATAACCAAGATCTCCGCCTGTTTCTTTGGTAGCAGCATCATCTGAATATTGCGCAGCCAAGTCTTCAAATTTTGATTTATCTTTTCTTACAACACCGGCAAGACTGTCTGCAAGTGCTTTTGCTTCATCTTTTGTTCTGGTAGTTTCTCCCGCAGTTGGCAGCCCCTCCCATGCGATCATAATGTGGCTCGCTTTAGCAGAATCTGCCATTTGGCGGGCTTCTACAAGTTTGCTGACTTTCCAGTAACCAGCTTCTTTATATGGACCATAAAGTTCTCCTTCTTCCAAATTGAAGATCTGATCGGCAAAATCACTGTTTAACTGGTCTCTGAAAATGAAACGATCCTGATATGGAATATCTGAATTCTGATTTACAAAAGCTGCTACATCCGTAGCATTTTTAAATCCTGAAATGGTATCATTTGTATTAGTTGCAGCATTAAACTGTACCCTGCTGGTTAAAACTTCTTCTACCGCTTGTTTTGCTTCAGCTTCATCTGCAGCAGAAGCAGTTTCAGGAAAGAATACAAATTGAATATCCCTAGCTTTCTCTACTTTAAATCTTTCTGAATGTGATTTTACGTAATCACGAATCTCATCCTTAGAAACGCTTACTTCAGAATCTGGAATGGACGTATAAGGAACCTGAACAAATTTAAGGTCGATATTATCATTTGCAAATCTGTAGGCCTGTTCTCCTTCCAATGAGGTGGCTCCAACTCCAGCACGAACCAAATTATAGTAAATATTTTCGCGGGCGCTTTCAGCGATATTATCTTCGTATGCCACCCATTGCTGATAAGCCTCTGGCGAAGTAGCTTTTAAATTGGCAACATATTCCTGCAACCGGTTTTCATCAAACATACCGGCTTCATTTGTGAAGTTGGGATTGCCTGCAAGTTGGGTTCTTAGTAGTTGTCTTACCTGGGCTTCTCCTACATTTATTCCAAGCTTCTCAAATTCTTCCTTTAAGATAACTTCCCGCAATTTAAATTCCCAAACCTGGTTTACTACCTGTGAGGTGGTGGCATTAGGCCCCATATTACGTTGCATGGCTTCTACCTGCCTTGCAAATTCTTCCCTGCTAATCTCCTCTCCATTCACTTCAGCGATCACATTTTGTGATTTTTGTGAACTCATTCCTCCATTACGAATAACATCAGCAAGGACGAAAGCGAACAATGCCAATGCGATAATTATGATCAAGAAAACAGAACGTTGTCTTATTTTATTTAATACTGCCATGTGTAGTTGTTATTTATCTTGTATAGTGGGCGAAAATAGTGTTTTTAACCAAACTATAAAACTTAAAATTTGCAAAATATTAACTCATTGAGGGAATTAGTCCTTGTCTCGTACTTCTAGCTCCACCAATTCGATTTTTGTATTGGAAACTTCAAGAATCCTGATAATGAAATTTTGAATCTTTACCTCTTCAAGTTGTTGTGGAATTTCCTCGGTATGATTGGTTATAAAACCTCCCAAGGTTTCATAATTTTCCCCTTCCGGAATATCCAGTTTATAGACTTCATTTAAATAATCCACTTCCAGTCTGGCAGAAAATTTATAATGATCGACTCCCAGTTTTTCTTCTATAAGAATTACGGCATCGTGTTCATCTTCAATTTCGCCAAAGAGCTCTTCCACGATATCCTCAACGGTAATCATTCCGCTGGTACCTCCGTATTCATCAATCACTACGGCAATACTTTTACCTTTTTTAATAAGAATATTGAGCACATCCTTTACCCACATGGTTTCAGGAACAAAAACCACCGGCAACAATATGGATTTAAGGGTTTCAGGTTTCTTAAAAAGTTCAAATGAGTGAATATATCCTATAATATCGTCTATGCTTTCATTATAGACCAGGATCTTGGAAAGTCCGGTATCCGTAAAAGTCTGGACCAGGTCGCGGGGTGCAACATCATTGTTTACGCCCACAATTTCGGTACGTGGAATCATCACTTCCCTGGCCTTTATTTCTGAAAACTCCAGCGCATTCTGAAAGATCTGAATTTCAGAATCCACATCATCATCAAATTCCACGGTTTCCATTTGTTCGCTTATAAAATTTCCCAGCTCCACCTTGCTGAAAGCGAGTTGCACTTCATCTCCTTCGGTCTTAAAAAATCTTTTTAAGATCAAATCGGAAATCCAAATAACAAAAGAAGATATAAAGCTGAACAGAAAATAAAAAAAGTATGCAGGAACGGCAAAAAATTTAAGCAGCGAGTTTGCATAGATCTGAAAAAACACCTTCGGAAGAAATTCTGCGGTAAAAAGGATGACCAGGGTAGAGATCACCGTTTGAGTAAACAAGCTAAAGTCTACAATAAAAAAATTAGCCAGACCACTTTCCACCGGTTGAAAACCATAAAGCCATTTCATGATCAAATCTCCCATAAAAAAACCATAAACCACCAGGGCGATATTATTCCCCACCAGCATAGTAGCGATAAATTTGGAAGGTTTTTTTGTGAGTCGTTTTAAAATGGTAGATAAAAATCCGGATTGTCTTTTTTCTATTTCAATAAAGATCTTATTGGAAGAAATATAGGCGATCTCCATCCCGGAAAAAAAAGCCGATAAAATTAAAGCGAGTACAATGATAAGAATTTCTGCTTCCATGATGTATTACCGGTTCCGTTCTTCCAGTTTTTTCCGGAACCTTCTCTTGAAGAAAAACATAAAGATCGCGACCCCAACAAAGATCAGGAAAAGATATGCCCTGTTTCGCTCTACATTCCAGATCCTGACGGATTCAAAAAGGAAAAAAGCAGCGATAAACAAATATGCGAATTCAAAGTATTTAAAAAATTTTGTCATTTCTTTTTTTCTTCAATTACCTGTATTCCCACGTTTGAGCGGGATCGAAAATTAGTGAAATTTAAGTCGGAATCAAAACCCTCTCCTTTATTTAGCGCCCCGTTTGCAAATCGTATTGTGTTCTCCCTATCGGTAAAAACCCATCCCTGATTTTGATCCCAGTAAAGCTGGCTTGCTTCCAGCCTGGTACTGTCACTTGTAACCAGTACAACATCGCCACGCAGGTCTATAAGTCCGGTTGCATCGTAAATAATGGCATAATTGGCCTCGACTGTATTTTTATTCTTTTCTTCATCAAAAAATTCTACCCGTACACCATCCGGAAATTCACGGTAGGGAAAATCCAGATTGGTATAATCCAGCATTTTATCGCTTTTTAAAGTTGCCACGACCCTCCCGGAATCTGTATATTTCAAATTCAGATTTTTGCCTATCGCCTGTGGATTATCTCCCGACAGCTCCATGGCCCTTACCCTATCCAGATTGCCTTCACATGAAAAAAGCATTGTCACAGCGCTAGCTATGACAATGCCTGAAATTATTTTTTGATATGTTAGAATCATAGTATTACAATGCGGGGACTTTTATACTTTCCCCAATCCAACAACCAATTCTTATGGTTTCTCCTTGTTTTCCTTCCTGAAAAACATCCGCTTTTTGAGGAGCTCTTCCTTTATATGCAGCCACAGATTCATTTGCTATTCTACTTAGCGAAGGATCAACACGCCCTGCTCTTGCAGCATAATCTGCAGCCAACCAGTAAACCGCTCTTTTCTCGAAAGTGGTTTCCCCACAATTGTTGGCACTTTGTGCATACATACTTGCAATTTGCAAATAAGCTCTACCTGCAGATGGTTGTGCCGCTAAAGCATTTCTGTAATACGTTCTGGCCTGACTAAAGTTACCCTGCTTTTTATAGTTATCGGCTATCTTCATATAAACCCTTGCCTTATCGGAAGCATTGGTTTCAAGATTAGCAGATTCGTTATAATATCTCATCGCCTGAGAAGATTTTCCTTCAGCTTCCGCAAGTTGCCCTAAATAAAGTGCAGATTTGGCAGATGGCTCGGCTCTGTGTAAAGCTTCAGATAATTTAAAGAAGATAGGATCTTCTGTACAGTCTTTCTGAGACAATCTTTCAGAAGCGATTTTTAACCATTTAACATCGGTTTTCTTTTCTTCAAAATCCTTATTGTATAAAGGGATCAGGTTATCACAATCTGCTCTTTGACCTAATTTAGCGTTTACACTACTTTTTACGGTGCTGTATGCGTTAAGATTGATCTCTGCATTATCAACCAACTGCTTTTCTTTTGCAGTTAGGTCTGTTCCGGCTTCCTGCTTTTCCAATAATGGAGCAAGCATTTCAGCAAGTCTATTTTCTTCTGACTCAATTTTACCGATCACTTCTTCATAAAGTTCGAAAACATCCTGAAGGGATTTTTTTCCTTCATCCTGAAGATCTACCAGTAAAGAGAAGTATGCATAGATACGTTTTGGACTTGTAAAGCTTTCCGGACTTTCCTTGAAAGCTTCATCAAATGCGTTAAACTGCGTTTCCTTGGTTCCAATTCCATTTTCATATTTCAACCAGGCCACATCTCCTTTTACCTCAGCAGCATTGGTTTTATTTGGAAAATACTTAAGACGATCATTCATCAATTCAATCATCTCTTCTATTAAAGCCTCCTTTTGCGCTCCTTCGGCATTTTTCATTTTATGATTGATGGCACGCTCCAGGTATTGAAAAGTTGCAAGACTGTAGGTAGGACATTCTTCTTTTACCTCCATTAAAGCAGGATATGCCTGTTCGTAACGTTGAGCTTTGGCGTCATCGTAAGCAAGCGCAGCTTTTACAGCACAATCTGCCTGAGCGAAAAGTGCACCGGAAGCGAACAGTAAACCTGAAAGGGCAATTATAATTTTAGTTTTCATTTTTTTTGTTTTTATTGTGGTTAATCGAATCTGCGTTGCACGAACCATTTATCGTTTAATGATAAACTTAAAGATAATTTAAAAAAGCTCTCTTTAATTAAACCGGAATTTGTTGTACCGCGCTGACCATACTCAAGCCCAAGGTTTACATTCGAAAAATTTGTTCCTGCTGGTAGTCCTAAACCAAAAGATATGCCAAACTCATCTATACTTTCGTTATTGACGTATAAACCGGTTTCTTCAAATCTCGCTCCTGCCCTGTAAACCACACGGTTAAAATAGCCTGAAAGCGAATTATATAAAGGAATATAATAACCTCCCACTTTAAACTGAGATGCATCCTGATATTCGGAATTTTGTGTGTTTGTTCCGGAATTAAAGTTAAAAGCACTCGCCTGCAAATTCGTGTACTCTGCACCCATAAACCATTTATTGGGCCTTCCCAAACCTGCTCCAATGGTAAATTGTGCAGGAAGCGTAAGATCTTCATCCGCAAAATTCACATTCACATCTGGCGGGATTACCTGTTCCCTTCCATCGGTAGCAAAAGCTATAGTAGACACATTTCTCACTCTACTGGCATTGATATCCATTTCGGGAGCATAGGTAGCAGCGGAATATAACCGAAGGTTGTTTCCAAGATCACGCTGATAATCCACTCCAAAATTGAAATTAAATCCACTTAGATCTGTTCTGTTTATAATCCTGCTTCCCAATGGAACGCCTTCCTGAAATACTACCGTTTTATTTTGAAAGTTTCCAAAATTGTAATTCGCATCTACACCAATGCTTAAATCGTTGGTAAGGGCATAACCGGCGGTTAAAAACACTTTGTTTAGCCCTCCTCTCCCATCAAGCCTGCGTAAGGCCTGATCGCTTCTATTTTCAATTTGATAGCCTACACTCGTGAATGGAATAAGTCCTAACCCAAAATTTAATTTTCCCGTAGGGATTCCTATTGCGAGATAATCCAGGGTAGTGTTATTGGTATCTTCTGAAAGATCTTCATTTTTAAGGGTAGTTCGTTGCTGACTTCCACCAACAGCGAAGGTGGTTAACTTCAACCTACCGTAAGCAGCTGGATTTCTAAGATTGAGGTGAATACTGTCAGAAAATAACTGCAATCCTCCCATCGACTGGTTTTCTACCGTTCCTTTAAACTTTGTTAAACCTATCCCGTAATAAGAATATGGAGAAGAGGTTCCTTCTTGCGCAGCCGAAAATACGGTAGATAATAAGGCTACGATTATTATAAATCGTTTAATCATTGAGATTTGTTAAATTCTAATATGTAGTTCAATCCCTCGAGGAGGAAATTTGAGTTGGCAAATATGCTATTTTTAAATCGTTTACACAAAAATTGAGCATCCCCACCTGTGAAAATTATTGTTAAATCTTTATATAAGACCTCATATTGCTTGATGACCCCTTCAATTTCCGCCGTCAAACCAAAGATTACCCCGGATTGTATAGATGTTTTTGTGGAATCTCCCACCAGCTTTACTTCTTCTTCCGGTTCTAATAACGGTAAATTTTCTGTAAACGTGTGCAATGCACGGAAACGCATTTGTAAACCCGGAGAAATAGCCCCTCCAAAATAAGCTTCCCTGTCATTTTTAAAATCGTAGGTAACACAAGTTCCGGCATCTATTACCAGCACATTTTTGCCGGGAAATCTTTTACAGGCGGCAGAGACCAATGCGATCCTGTCATTACCCAGGGTATTGGGGGTGGCATATAAATTATTAAAAAGTTGTGGCAGCTGTTGATCCAAAATGAATAATTGATACTGCTTTTTTAGTCTTTCTATCCAGCCAGAAGGTGTTTTTGAGACCGAAGAAAGCATTGCAAACCTAATTTCAGGGAATTTTTGATTCAGTTCCTCTAAATTTTTTAAAAAATCCTTCCGAAGGCTAATTTTCTTTTTCAGCAATATATCTTCCTGAAATACAGCCATTTTAACAAGCGAATTTCCAATATCAACAACAAGATTCATAGATTTATTTTAAAAAAACGAAGATACAAAAGCAATTTTTCAATTTTTCCTTTGTGGGTTAATAAAAATGAAATTATATTTGCACCCGCTTGAAAGGCTTATCGCCGATTAAAGCAACTGGTGCCTTAGCTCAGTTGGTAGAGCAAAGGACTGAAAATCCTTGTGTCCCTGGTTCGATTCCTGGAGGCACCACTTAAAAACCCGAGACGAAAGTCTTGGGTTTTTTGGTTTTATAAAATAGCCAGTTTCCGAAAAATATGGAAAAATATAGGATCAGGTTCCCCCGAAGGATCGGGGCTGGAGGCACCACTTAAAAAACCTGAGACCCCCGATCAATCGGGGTTGGGTTTTTTGGTTTTTAGAATTAGCCAAATCAGCCCCAAACCCCCTACATTTCCCGTAAAAAAGCTTACAATTTCTCTCCTATTTCCCTAAGTTTCGCCACGGTTATGGGCTTGCTGATGAATCCCGAAACCTCGGGCAGAGCAAGAGCCTTGTCCCTGTCTGAAAACGCGATGGAGGAGGTTACGATATAAATGGTGGTTTCCTTTTGAAGGTTGGGGCGGTACGCTTTGAGATTGTTCAAGAATTCCCATCCATCCATTCCTGGCATATTGATGTCCAGCAGGATCAATTGGGGAAGTGGAATTGCCGGATTCTTAAAACCTTCAAGGGCTTTCAAACCATTTTCAAAACACAGGACTTTTCCGAAATTTCCGGCCTTGAAAATGATCTTTTTTATAATGATCTGGTAGATTTGGTCATCATCTATTACACAAATATTTTTCATCATTTAAAATACACTTTAACTTTGGTCCCTTCTCCTGGTTCACTTTCCACGGCTATGCTTCCGTCCATGGCATCAATTTGGTTTTTGGTTATAAAGAGGCCGACGCCGCGCGCGTTGGGATTATTTGAAAATGTTTTATACAGCCCAAATAATTTATCCCGGTTCTTTTCCATGTCTATACCTATCCCGTTGTCTTTTACCTCCAGCATCCACCTGTCCCCCAGTTTTGTCCCAGCGATATGAATTTCGGGAATACGACTTGGGCAGCTGTACCTGAGGCTGTTGGTGAGCAAGTTTAACAAAACACTCTCCATATAGGCTGCATTGAATTTAACCTGCATCGCATCGGGTACACTGGTATAAATTTTCGCCTGCTTTTTCTCGATCTCCACCTTCAGCAAGCCCAGGGTATTATCCAGGTAGTCTTTGGCTTTTAACTCCTGCACGGTAAGTTCTATATTGGATTGGATAGAAACCACTTCATTGAGATCATACAAGGTCTGGTTAAGCGCCGCGGAAACTTTTTCCAGCATGACCATGTAATTTTTCCTTTCTTCGGAATCATCGCTGTCTTCATAAAGGTTCAGGATAGATTCGATGTTGCTGGAATGGGAGCGCAAATTGTGTGATACGATATAAGAGAAGTTGAGAAGCTGCTTATTTTGCTCCTTTACCGTTTCATAGGAATCCTTCAAATGGGTTTCGGCCATCTTCTTATCGTGAATATCTTCGATTAGGGCGATATGTGTGGTAGGTGTCCCTCCTTCATTCCATAAAGGCGAAACCGTTAAATTCACCCACACCAGCTCCCCATTCTTCCTTTTTATCCTTTTTTGCATACTGAACTCTCGAATTTTCCCATCGCGGAGTTGCTTCATTTTATCCAAATCTTCCTTAAGATCTTCTGGGTGTGTAACCTCCACTATATTAAGTTCTGCAATTTCTGAAGGGGTGTACCCGGAAAGTTGCTGAAAGCGTAAATTGGTCTCCAGGATACTCCCTTTAACCGAATTAACCCGCGCCATCCCTATAGCAGCCTGGTTGAATATTGTGCGGAATTTTATTTCGCTAAGCATAAGTTCCCCTTCCTGCAACTGCACCAAAGCCTGTAACTTTGCTGGTTGTTGTAACAAGTTATAAATAATCCAACCAAGCCAGACCGAAATCAGGAGCACTAAAACCCCAATAGGCAGCATTAAAAATAAAACAGTGGAGGTATTCCGGGGAGCTATATAGAATTTCCAGTCGCCATCTGGCAGCACCACCGCTTTTGAGAAAGATCTGTTTAAATCCAATGTTTCCGGAAGAAAAAAAACCTCCTCCCCGGAAACCTCATCGAATTTAGAGAACTGAAACAGAAATTTGCCCTCCGCCAATTCACTAATCCCTGCCTGTTTCAGGAGATTGTCAAGTTTTATGATTACTGCTGAAAATCCCCAGAATTCATTTTTAATAAATACCGGCAATCTCCCCACAACAGCCATTCCTCCCTGTCTAAGTTCGAGCGGCCCCGCAAAGTACATTTTCCGGAATTCAATTGCCTTGTGTGCTTCTTTGCTAAGTGCACTATCTTCAAGAATATTGAGCAACATGGCTTCCTGGTTTCTTTCCAGGGGATAGATATGGGTAATCACTCCATTTGGAACCAGCTGTACAGCGTCAATGGATGGATTTCGTTCCAGCAGTTGAGGAGCATATTCCCCGAAGTTATTGATAGTGCATCATTATCTATAAGCAGCGCCAGACTTAAAACAACCGAATAACTGTTCTGAAGGGATTGATCAATATTATTCTCAACAAGGCCAAGAATATTGGACATTTCCTGTTGCTCTCCTTCATTTAAGATTTGATAACGTTGAAAAAGGAGCAAAAACCCCAAAAATAGGAAGAAAAGGAAGGAGATGAAACCAGCCACGGCAGGTTTCCCTATAATTCTCCGAATAAGATTAAACCTGCTTTTTGATTGCTTCATGAAAACCTGGTGGAAAATTTTAAAGTTATAAAAACAATTGGCTGTAAAGGAAGGGAAAACAATTATTGTTTTGTAGGTAAATCTATGACAAACCAAGATATTATAGCTGATATCGCCAGGAGATTAGGCCCGAATTCGGCTTCAGTCAGTTTAATGAATTCATTCCAATTTCCAACAAATTGCTTTTCACTAAAAGTACCCGCTTTATTTTTTAAATGATCCTTTTTAATTTCTTAACTTTAGGTATATCCGGTTAATGAAACTTAAAAAAATCGACTTATGAGCAAAGAAAGCGACAAATCGTCTCCTGTTCCAACTCCACACGATAAGGAACATCGCAGAAATCAATCGACTGAAACAAAAAAGCACAGACCAAAATTCAATCTTTTACTTATCATTGTCATCATACTGGTTGCCTTGGTTCTTATCGGGTTTTATGCTGGTTTGCTATAAGCTATAACACTGATAAATCCGGGAATTTAATATCCCGGATTTTGTTCCAGTTCCTCATTTACATCCATTTCCCAAGGCGGCACAGGTAAAACCAACCTATCTGCATCAAAGGCAATTTCACCAATATCACCTCCCAGTCTTTTGGTGTCAAAAAGTTCAAAACCTTCAAAGACAAATTCTCTTTGTCTTTCCATATCCTCTAAAATCCTTTCCAAGCAAGTAAACATTTCAAGAATACTCTGATGCATCCTGACTGGTAACCTGCAAGGCGAAAAAAGTTTCAATTAATCGAGATATTAAATTATTCAGTTGGAATTAATCAAAATCTGTTATTTAATAACTTTCTATTATTTTACCTTTAGCCTCATTTTAAAACCAAAACCACCTTTATAACGTAAGTTTTGAAAAGGTGTGCCGATTAACACTTAATAAAACCTTACTATGTCTAAACCATATTATGACCCTGCCGATCTTAGAAAATTTGGAAATATCACTGAATGGAGTGAAGAACTTGGAACTAAATTCTTTGATTATTACGGAAAAGTGTTCGAAGAAGGGGCGCTAAGTGCACGTGAAAAATCCCTCATAGCTTTAGCCGTTTCTCACGTGGTCCAATGTCCTTATTGCATAGATGCTTATACCAAAGACGGATTACAACGCGGGATCGCCAAAGAGGAAATGATGGAGGCAGTGCATGTAGGTGCCGCCATTAAAAGTGGCGCTACCCTGGTACACGGGGTTCAAATGATGAATAAATATGAAAAGTTATCCATGTAAGCAGCCGCTTATCAGGATCCTGGATAAAATTTTGAAATCAAAAACCTCGCGGCAAACCCTCAAGATGTGAATTGAAAAATACTTTTAAAAATTCGGGGTAATCCTCGGGAAACTAAACCCTCAATGAGGGATAAAATAAAATATGGCATTATTAAAATCTTTGTCAGCTAGGGAAAACGATCTTTCCAAACCTTCCAATCAACTTAAATTTTTGAGCAATGGAATTTTTAAGGAAGGTGGACTCCCTTTCTTCAAAGATAAGATCGCCCAAAGCGGGAACTTTCCATTAAAACCTAAAAAGCTGGAGATCCTTCAGCTAAATCTTGGTTATATGTGCAACCAGGTTTGTTCGCATTGTCATGTAGATGCCGGCCCAGACAGGAAGGAGATCATGACTATTGAAACCATGCAGCAATGCCTGGAAGTGATCAAAAATACCGGTGCCCATACCCTGGATCTTACCGGGGGAGCGCCAGAAATGAACCCTAATTTCAGGTGGTTTGTGGAAGAAGCTTCCAAAGCCGGAATAAAAGATTTTATCGTTCGCTCCAATCTCACCATTATTTTAGCCAATAAAAAATACCACGATCTTCCCCAGTTTTTCAAAAAATACAAAGTTCACGTGGCCTCTTCCCTGCCGTATTACAAACGGGAAAAAACCGATAAACAGCGTGGAATGGGCGTATTTGACAAATCCATAAAGGCGCTGCAAATGCTAAATGAGGCAGGCTATGCTCAGGAAGAAACAGGTTTAAAACTGGATTTGGTTTACAACCCTTCAGGCGCGTTTTTGCCAACCAATCAGGCAGAATTGGAACGGGATTTTAAAGTTGCTTTAAAAGAGGATTTCAATATTGATTTTAATAAGCTTTTTGCGATTACAAATTTGCCCATTAGCAGGTTTCTGGAATATTTGATAGCTTCTGAAAATTATGAGGATTATATGTATTCTCTTGTGGAGGCCTACAATCCTGCTGCGGTAGAAAATGTGATGTGTACCAATACCATTTCCATAAGCTGGGATGGATGGTTGTATGATTGCGATTTTAACCAGATGCTGGGATTAAAAGTAGACAGCAAAGTACAACACATTAGCCAGTATAATGAAGACTTGTTAAACAACCGGAATATAATTATCTCACAACATTGTTACGGTTGCACGGCAGGTGCAGGAAGCAGTTGCCAGGGAACAGTAGCTTAATAAAACCAGCGTGAAAAACAGGATTTTAATCATGTCGATATTTCTGCTTGCATTTACTGCGAGTGGCCAGACTTCCCTGGATCAATTGCTTTCAAAATACAATACCCATAGTATGCCCTACATATCTGTTGAGGAATTAAAAATGCTTCAACAGGACACTAACCTTGTGCTTCTGGATGCCAGGGAACCGGAAGAATTTGAGGTAAGCCATATTAAAGGTGCTGTTTTTTCAGGATATTCCAATTTTTCTGCGGAAATGATCTCCAAATCGATCAAAGATAAATCTGCACCAATTGTGGTTTATTGTTCCCTCGGAATTCGTTCCGAAAAAATTTCAGAAAAGCTTAAAGCAGAAGGTTATTCGAACATCCGAAATTTATACGGAGGTATTTTTGAATGGAAAAATAAAGGTTTTGAAGTATTTGATTCTGAAGGGCAGGAAACCGATAAAGTTCATGCCTATTCCAAAAGCTGGTCTAAATGGCTCACAAATGGAGAGAAAATTTATTAAAACTCAACTTTAAATAAAAATATGGAAACTAAAACCAAAGACTTACTTATAATATTTACCAAAAATCCTGAAATAGGCAAGGTAAAAACCAGGCTTGCAAAAGATGTAGGAGATGAGGCGGCACTGGAGATTTATAAATTTTTACTAAAACATACCATTTCGGTAACCAAAAGTCTGGATGTTCAGAAAGAAGTATGGTTTTCTGAAGGAATTGACGAGGATCAGCTTTGGGACCCTTCGGTGTATTCTAAAAAACTTCAAAAAGGAAAAGATCTTGGCGCCAGAATGCAATATGCATTTGAAGAAGGTTTTGAGAACGGATTCCGGAATATAATTATAATTGGTAGCGACATGTACGACCTGGAAACCAGCGACCTCGAAAATGCCTTCATTCTTCTGAAAAACAAGGAATATGTTATTGGCCCGGCAGCCGATGGAGGCTATTATTTACTGGGTATGCGTACTTTAGAACCAAAGATCTTTCAGAATAAAGAATGGGGAACATCCACAGTACTTCACGAAACCTTAAATGACCTGAAAGGAAAAAATATAGCTTTAACCGATTTGCGCAATGATGTTGATCTTTTTACAGACATAAAAGATCACGAGGATTTTCAGAAATTTTTCAAAAAATAAAAAATGCTGAACGAATTACAAGAAACCACCAAATATCTCAAAGCAAAGGGTTTTGAAAAGCCCGAAATAGGGATTATTCTTGGAACCGGCCTGGGACAATTAATAGATGAAGTTGAAATTGAAGCTGAAATTAGCTATAATCATATCCCCTACTTCCCTACTGCCACGGTTGAATTTCATAAAGGCAAACTCATTTTTGGAACTTTAGCAGGAAAAAAAGTGATTGTAATGCAGGGCCGTTTTCATGGGTACGAAGGTTATTCGATGCAGGATGTTACTTATCCCGTAAGGGTAATGCACCAACTGGGAATTAAAAAACTGTTGGTTTCCAACGCTTCCGGCTCTGTAAACCTTGCTTATAAAAAAGGAGAACTGATGTTGCTTGATGATCATATCAATTTAATTGGAGATTCGCCTTTGGCTTTTAAGGGCGTGGAACACATGGGAGAACGCTTTGTGGATATGAGCGCACCCTATGATAAGCCTATGAATGATCTTTTTGAAAAAATAGCCAAAAAGCAAAATATTAGGTTGCATAAAGGAGTGTATGCGGCGGTGCTGGGACCTCAACTGGAAACCCGTGCAGAATACAGATATCTTAAAATAATTGGTGCAGATGCCGTAGGAATGAGCACCGTACCGGAGGTAATCGTGGCGAATCATTTAAAGATTCCCGTGGCTGCGGTTTCTGTAATTACCGATGAAGGAAATCCGGATGACTTAAAACCCGTAAATATCCAGGAGATCATCGCAATAGCGCAAAAGGCCGAACCACAAATGATCACACTTTTTAAGGAATTGATCAAACAGATCTAAAAAATTTAAGACCTCACAGGTTTCAAAAACCTGAGAGGTCTGTTTTAAAAGAGGACTATTTTAAACAAAAAAAAATGAGCTATTTAGATACCACGTATAACGTCTATAAAGACGCAGCACTTACCCCCGATGTTGGGCTTTGTTGCACCACGAATCCCATTTGGGAATTGCCGGGCCTTAAAATTCCCAAAATAATGCAGGAAATGAATTATGGATGTGGAAGTACGGTGCACGCACGAGATCTTTCCAACAACCCAAAAATGCTCTATGTTGGCGTTGGCGGAGGAATGGAATTATTGCAATTCGCTTATTTCAACCGGCAAAAAGGTGGGGTAATAGGCATTGATATGGTAGATGAAATGCTGGAAGCTTCCCGCAAAAATTTTGTCGAGGCCGAAGCCCAGAACCCATGGTTTCAAAGTGATTTTATAAGCCTTAAAAAAGGGGATGCTCTCAAATTGCCGGTTGAGGACAATACGGTTGATGTGGCTGCTCAAAATTGTTTATTCAATATTTTTAAAGCCGAAGATCTCAAGAAAGCTATCGAAGAGATGTACCGGGTTTTAAAACCTCACGGGAAACTGGTGATGAGTGACCCCACCTGTGAGCAACCTATGAACGAAAGCCTCCGCAATGACGATCGTTTACGTGCTTTGTGCCTTAGTGGGAGTCTGCCAATTGCAGAATATGTGAAAGCCCTTACCGATGCCGGTTTTGGAACCATTGAGATACGAGCCCGAAAACCATACCGGATACTCGACCCAAAAAATTATCCAACCGAGGAGCTCATTTATATCGAATCTATAGAAGTAGCTGCCATCAAAGACCCAATGCCCGCAGACGGCCCTTGCATCTTTACCGGAAAGGCTGCTATTTATTTTGGCGATCAAGCTTTTCTCGACGATAAAAACGGACATATTCTTTTGAAAAACCAGCCGCTGGCTATTTGCGATAAAACAGCGGGCGCATTAAAAGATTTAGGAAGAGATGATATTTTTATAAGTGAATCCACATTTCACTATGACGGTGGCGGGTGCTGTTAAAACTTTAAAATTTGATCCTGATTCCTCTTTTTATGTCTTTTTTTTATTACCGCCAAAAACTCAATTCCTGAAAAGGCTGAATAAAAAATAGAGCTGTGAAACAGGTTTCTAAAATTCATTTAACTCCCAGTTATACGTATAAAATCCAATCTCTATAGTTTCAGGGATTGGATTTTTTCGGTATTGATTTACATAATCTATCAATGATTTTCCGCCTTTGGTGAAGTCATCCTTAAACCATTTCATGATTTCAGAAAAAAGGACCTTATCATTTTTAAGCTGAATAAATTCAGGATTATTGAGTGCTTTTTCTGTTTGACGCTGCATTTGAGATTCAATTGTTTCAGGCCTATAAGCTTCCGGAATCAGCGGAGGGCAACTTTTTGCTGCACATACCAAAACAAAATGAAAGCGGGATTCGTCCGGGAAATTCCCAAAAAGAATCTTGTGCTCAACTTCATCTAAAGTTACCGATTGCTGACCCAAACTATGCTTCTGTTGATCAAAAAATCCCTTTACATCCAAAGGAGATGTTACAGGATAATTTTTTACAATTCCGTCAATAACCGCCAGGTTGTATGCATTGATCCAAAAGGCCTTATATTCTTTCGGGTTTTCAGGAGAAACTCTGATCTTTTTTGCTTCGGTTAACAAATCATTCAGCAACTTGGGATTCTGCTTAATTTCTGCGTACTTTACTTTCCCGTTTTCAATATAAGTTTTGAAAAAATCATCGGCCTTTTCAAAATAGGAACTGTTGCTTTGAGCTGAAAGAAATGTGGAAGAAAACATCAGAAGAACCAGTAATTGCCGCATTATATCATTTTTTTAAAGTACTATGCAAATTGTCGACCAAAAAAACAGCATTAGCTATGTTCGAAGAAGAATTTCTTTGTCGAGGTTACAGAATAATTTACTAAAATATAGAAATATATGGAGCATATTGTCATAATTGGCAACGGAATATCCGGAATTACTGCGGCCAGGCATATCCGGAAACATTCCGATAAAAAGATCACGGTAATTTCTGCCGAAAGCGACTATTTCTTTTCCCGAACAGCTCTTATGTATGTATATATGGGCCATATGAAATGGGATCATCTTAAGCCTTATGAAGACTGGTTTTGGGATAAAAACAGGATCGAACTCAAAAATGCCTGGGTAGAAGCTATAGATTTCGATACTAAAACGCTTTCCTTCTCCTCCGGGGAGTCTATGACCTATGATAAACTTGTTCTTGCAACCGGTTCTCTTCCCAATAAATTTGGATGGGAAGGGGAAGACCTAAAAGGAGTTCAGGGCATGGTAACAAAACAGGATCTTGAGTTGCTTGAAGAAAATACCAAAAATTGCAAAAGCGCAGTGATTATTGGCGGTGGTTTGATTGGGGTTGAAATGGCCGAAATGCTGCGCACCCGAAAGATCAAAGTCACCTTTCTTGTTCGGGAAACCGGATTTTGGGGTAACGTTCTTCCGGAAAATGATGCCGGCCTGATCTCCGAACATATTAATTCCCACGGAGTAGACCTAAAACATGAGACCGAATTGGATAAGATCCTTTCTGATGAAAATGGTCGGGTTCGGGCTGTACGCACGAAAGCGGGTGAAGAAATCGAATGTCAGTTGGTCGGGTTAAGCGTTGGAGTGCATCCCAACATAGAATTTTTAAAAAATACAGCCCTGGAAACCAATATCGGGATCCTGGTAGATCGCTATCTCCAAACCAACATCCCAGATGTTTTTGCCATTGGAGATTGTGTGCAGCAACGGGAAGCCATTGGGCAACGAAAACCAGTGGAGGCCGTTTGGTACACTGGCAGAATGATGGGAGAAACCATTGCCCGAACATTAACCAAAGATAAAACACAATACAATCCCGGAAACTGGTTTAACAGCGCCAAATTTTTTGATATTGAATATCAAACCTATGGATGGGTTTTCAACAATCCAAAAGAAAACGAATTGCATATTCACTGGGCACATAAGGATAAAAAGAAGTTTATCACTATTGCTTTTGATAAAAACGACAATATGTTTTTGGGCATCAATACCTTCGGAATAAGAATGAGACACGAAGTTTTTGACCGATGGCTTACCGAAAAAAAATCTGTTTCATTTGTACTGGCAAATCTAAAAGAAGCTAATTTTGATCCCGAATTTTATAAAAATTACGAAAAAGAGATTTTTAATAGTTTTAAGGAAAATCTTCAACAGCCCCAGTTATGAGTAAAATAGAAAATAATATGTCCATGACCGGGGATGCCCCGGCTTCGATTTCCACCACTCAAAAAATCGCTTCGGCATTGGGGCTGTTGGGATTATTTATTTTGGTACTGGCGCTTGCGAATGTTAATTTTCCCAATAAAACCCTGTTTCTCAGTCTGTCACTGGGATTGATTGCCGTAGGAACCATCATTTTTGCAAACGATGCCTACAGGGGAAAACATGCGGGAATTAAGAACGATGGGATTTGGTTTAAATCCCTCACCAATCGTGGATTATGGGCCTGGTTTTTAGGGATTGGGCTTACGCTTTTTTATATAGTCCTTTATTGGTTTCCGGAGTATTTGGGGTTAAGAAGCGAAGGAGAAAACACCGGCCTTATTTCACTTTTTGACCCCCTAAGCAAACTTATAAATGGGAATCCCGCCAGCCAGTGGTTTGTTTACGGAACGCTTTACACGCTTGCCATCCTGGCGTTTGGTTATAAATTCATCCTGAAATACCGCCATAATAACTACGAGATCTTAAGGACATTTTCCGTAATGTTCTTTCAGCTTGGATTTGCATTCTTAATTCCGGAGATCCTTATCAGGTTAAATCAGCCGTATTTCAATCCAGCAAATCTCTGGCCGTTGAACTACGACCTGTTTGCAGGATATAAATTGGATGAATTCTTTTCTGCCGGTACGTTAGGTTTGCTGATGTTCGCATTTGGAATACTTTCAATTTTTGTGATCTCCCCTATTTTAACCTATAAATATGGAAAACGCTGGTATTGTTCCTGGGTTTGCGGTTGTGGCGGACTTGCAGAAACCGCCGGGGATCCCTACCGTCATTTATCAGATAAATCGCAATTTGCCTGGAAAGTTGAGCGCTGGGTGATCCATAGTGTGCTGGTTTTTGTTGTCGTGATGACCATCGCGGTGGTATATTCCTTTCTGGGAGACGATTCTAAAACTACCTGGTTAACTCAGGACGTCTTCCTATGGGGATCGGCAGGATTTTTAACCTTATTTTTTGCACTTGTTATGATCTTTAAGCGTCAGGAGCTTGCCAAAGATGCCAAATATGGAGCCATTGGATATTTTGTGGTCATACTGGCCATTATTGGGATCAACTATTTTAGCGGGAACTATAAAATTTTCTTTTTCGAGGGATACCAATTACGACAGTGGTACGGATTTTTAATAGGCGCAGCATTTTCCGGAGTGATTGGCGTTGGTTTCTATCCCATTTTTGGAAACAGGGTTTGGTGTAGGTTTGGATGTCCAATGGCAGCCGTTTTAGGCATGCAGCAACGCTTATTTTCAAAATTCAGGATCACTACCAATGGCGGACAATGTATTTCCTGCGGAAACTGCTCCACCTATTGTGAAATGGGAATCGATGTACGGGCCTATGCCCAAAAAGGGGAAAATATAGTTCGTTCCAGTTGCGTTGGTTGCGGAATATGTTCAGCGGTTTGTCCACGGGGTGTTTTAAAACTCGAAAACGGATCCAGGGATAACAGGATCAATTCTGAAGAAGTTCTGCTGGGAAATGATGTGGATCTCATGGATTTGTTGAACAAAAAATAAAACAACTAAAAATTCAAAAATCCTGAATCCTGAATTTTGAATTTTGAATTTTTCACTCTTTTGAAGTTGATCTTGATAAAAAGAAATTCACCCAAATTGAACAGACCAAAGCGACAAGGGTAAAGATTAACGTCAGGTTTTCAACCAAATTCTCATTTGGCAGCCAACCGGAGAAGCTTTCAACTAAAAAAGCAATATAACTATTCGGCATTCCGGTTTCACCCAGTTTTCTTAGAACTTCATAATGCCAATCCGTGAGAAAACAATAGCCAAAGCCTTTCCAAAACCCCAACACAACCCAGGAAAAAAGGGTGATGACCAGGCTAAAAAAATGCAGTTTCCTGGTCTTTGTAAAGATCCAGCCAAACAAATTGAACAGCACAAGCAGGCTGTGAAAAACAAAAAAGAAATAATTAAGAAATTTGAGCAGAAATATATCCATTTGCAAAAGTGCTTAAAACACTAAAAGATAGTCAAAATCAAAATATCCTGCCCGGGAATATTTTGAAGAAAAGGTGAAAGGGATTCGTCCTCGCTCAAAAGCTCCTTCAGAATGAACAAAAAAGAGAGGAATTGCTAGGTCAGAAGGACAAAGTCAGGATAATTGCTCGTGGAGCATGACTATATCCAAAATTCCCGCAGAAAGCTTTTCATCGCTTAATGTTTGTATGCCTGGAAAATAACGTCTTACATTTGATAGTTTCAAAAGCAAATAAATTAATTTCGCAAAGTTCAATTATCTGCACTTTTATTCCGAAGAAAATAAATCCAAATAGATAAAATTTTAATGAATTTTCTAATCAAAGTCATAATTCCAGCTTTTAACGAAGAAGCATCTATTGGGAAAGTTGTAAAGGAAATACCTTCATTTGTTTCAGAAATCATTGTGGTAAGCAATAATTCTACCGATAAAACCGCGCAGGTTGCCCAAGCAGCAGGTGCTACCGTTTTATTTGAATCACAAAAAGGATATGGCTATGCCTGCCTGAAAGGAATGCAGTATATAGCAGACCAAGTTTCCAAACCGGAAATTATCGTTTTTCTGGATGGCGATTACAGCGATTATCCTTCAGAAATGGATAAAATCGTCGCCCCAATTATAGAAGATGATATAGATCTTGTCATTGGTGCAAGGGTGAAACAACTTCGGGAAAAAGGATCCATGACCTTGCCTCAAATTTTTGGGAACTGGCTGGCAACATCGCTGATGAAATTGTTTTTCAATGCAAATTTTACCGATCTCGGGCCTTTTCGTGCAATAAAATACAAGAAATTGCTCGCCCTGAATATGGAAGACAAAACCTACGGCTGGACAGTGGAGATGCAGTTAAAAGCGATCAAAAAAAAGTACAGATACGTAGAAGTTCCCGTTCATTACAAAAACCGGATTGGGACCTCAAAAGTTTCAGGAACAGTAAAAGGGGCTATCTTTGCCGGAGTGAAAATTTTAAGTTGGATTTTTAAATATAGTTTCAAATAATGGATCTTGCGATTATCATCATTTACACCCTCGCATTACTGCTGATTTTTATTTACAGCATCTCCCAACTGAACCTTCTTTTTAACTATCTGCGCTCTAAAAAGCAGGAAGACACTTCGGTTAAATACAATTTCGATAATCCCCGGGAAATACCGTTTGTAACAATTCAATTACCCTTATACAATGAACTCTATGTGACGGAACGCCTTTTGGAAAATATTTCCAAAATGGAGTATCCGCGGGAAAAACTGGAAATTCAGGTGCTGGATGATTCTACAGATGAATCCCTGAAAAATACGGCTGCCCAGATCCTGAAATTACAAGAAACGGGATTGGACATTCAGCATATTTGTCGCACGAAACGCCAGGGGTTTAAGGCTGGCGCCCTGAAAGAAGGCTTGGCAACTGCAAAAGGAGAATTCATCGCTGTTTTTGATTCCGATTTTCTTCCGAACAGCGACTGGTTGTTACAAACCGTTCCATATTTTAAAGATCCTGAAATAGGCGTAGTTCAAACCCGCTGGGGCCATATCAACCGAAACTATTCCCTGCTCACCAAAATTCAGGCTTTTGCGCTGGATTTTCATTTTATCCTGGAACAAACCGGAAGGAATTTCGGAAAGCATTTCATCAATTTTAACGGTACCGCGGGGATTTGGAGAAAAGAGTGCATTTTGAATGCCGGTAATTGGAGCGGAGACACTTTAACAGAAGATCTGGATTTGAGCTACCGTGCCCAGATGAAAAAATGGAAATTTAAATACCTGGAAGATGTGGAAACCCCTGCAGAACTTCCGGTGGTTATGAGTGCCGCCAGATCACAGCAGTTTCGATGGAATAAAGGTGCTGCAGAGAATTTTCAGAAAAATTATTCCCGGCTGTTATTTGATAAATCCCTGACTTCCGGAACCAAATTTCATGGTTTTTTTCATCTTCTAAATTCCAGTATGTTTCTGCTGATTTTGCTATTGGCAGTTTTAAGCGTTCCTGTGCTGTATATAAAAAACACCAATCCCCAGTTTAGCGGGTACTTCAAAATAGTTGCCTTTTTCGCGATAAGCACCCTAATTTTCTTTTTCTGTTACTGGATTACCTATAAAAAGATCCACGGCAAGGGAGTCAAAAATTTCTTTGAATTTATTTTGATGTTCGTCATCTTTTTCTCTGTAGCCATGGGATTTTCAGTACATAATTCCCTGGCAGTTCTGGAAGGGCATTTTGGAAAAAAGAGCGACTTTATTCGAACCCCAAAATTCAATATCCACGGTCTGAAAGATTCCTGGAAAGGTAATAAATACCTCACAAAAAACCTGTCGTTTAGTATTCTGGTAGAAAGTGGCCTGTGGCTGTACTTTGGTTTTGCTATTTACAGCGCCTTTGTTTTACAGGATTTTGGCTTACTGATATTTCATCTAATGCTGTTTGCCGGTTTTGGATTTGTGGTATTAAAATCCCTGAGTGGAAAAGCTTGAAAAATTCAAAAATAAACAAACCTCAAATGAGGTTTGAGTTAAAAACACCCCATGGATTCACTTACACAAATAGTATTAGGAGCGGCAGTTGGAGAAGCTGTTTTAGGACGAAAAGTTGGAAATAAGGCCATGCTTTACGGGGCGATAGCCGGTACAATTCCCGATCTTGATACTTTTGCCCGGCTTTTCACCGACACGGTTACCGCCATAGAAATCCATCGCGGATTCACGCATTCCATCGTATTTTCAATTCTTTTTGCGCCTGTGTTTGGGTGGCTTATTTCAAAACTGGAAAAAAGATCTGTAGCCGGATGGAAAGACTGGTCATGGTTAATTTTTTGGGCCTTTTTCACACATCCTATCCTGGATTCCTTTACCACCTGGGGCACCCAGCTTTTCTGGCCGTTTGATCTTCGAATAGCCTTTAAAAATATCTTTGTGATAGATCCGCTTTATACGCTCCCTTTCCTTGTTTTCCTTATCCTGGCCATGCGTTCCAAAAGAGGCAGTGAAAAAAGAAGAAAATATAATAACCTCGGACTTATAGTAAGCAGCTCCTATCTCGTTATCACCCTTATTTTAAAAGGAGTTACCTATTTTCAATTCAAAAAAGCCCTGGAAGAACAAGGCTATAACTATAGCCAGATTGAAACCAAACCGGCTCCTTTCAATACCATTCTCTGGACCGCGAATGTGGAACTTGAAGATGCTTATTTGATAGGGGATTATTCCTTGTTCGATTCGCAACGCATCGAATTTAAACGCTATCCCAAGAATCACGATTTACTGGGCTCCTTAAGGAATGAGGATAAAATAAACAGGCTTATCGATATTTCAAATGGTTGGTATATCATTTCTGAAGAAAAAGGAAAGCTCTATTTTAATGATCTGCGGTTTGGGGTTCTGGACACTTCTGCTGAAAAACCGAGTTTTGTATTCAGTTATGGACTACTTCCAACAGAAGACGCGCTTATAGTGGAAGAGGTAGATAGAAATCCTGAAGAAGCTAAAAAACTGCTGATGGGATTAGGAAGCAGGATCCTGGGGAATTGAGACTGAAGAAGAAAAGTATCCTGAAATTCTCAAAACCACCAGAAATATTTCTGCTAATCAAAAACCCCGGGCCAAGTCCACGAGGTATGTCCCGAATTATCGGGAGGAAAATACTTTTAAAAATTTGAGGCAAGCCTCGGGGAATTAAACCCTCAATGAGGGATTAAAAATCTTATCTTTAGAACCCAACAAAAAACATTTTTATGAATTTCAGCAAAACCCTTCTTCTGATATTGATAAGTCTTTTCAGTATCAACATCAGCTCGGCTCAAAACGAATCGAAAAAACTTCAGGAAGTAATCACCAAAGTTCAGGATCATAAATCCTATGACAGGGAGAAATTCCCCCTTGGTTTGTATACAGCGGAATTTTACCGGAGAGAAGCCCTTTTTGCAAACGAAAGATCGAAAGAACTTGAAGCTATTCAGAAAGACAGCTTAAGCCCGTCGGAAAAGATCTCGGCAGAACTTTTAAAATTCAAACTAAAAGAGACCGCAGATTTTTATGAATATGATGCTTATTTAAACCCTTTGCTTTCGGATGCAGGTTTTCACGTAAGTCTGCCGTATCATGTGCGCGATCTTGCAAATTACGACCAGGTAAAAACCTACCTCAATAAACTAAATGCGATCCCGGTTTATGTAAATCAGCATTTGGTACTTTTAAGGGAAGGTATTCAAAAAGGAATTACGCAGCCCCGGGTGATATTTAAAGGTTATGACGCAACTTATAATGACCAGATTGTAAAAGATCCAAAAGCGAGTTATTACTACTCCCCTTTTAAAAATTTGCCTTCTTCGCTTTCTGCTAATCAAAAGGATTCTGTTTTAGTCGCTGCAGAAATCGCTGTAAAAGAAAATGTTATTCCACAGTTTAAGCGAATCAAGAAATTTTTTGATACCGAATATTTACCAAAAGCACGGACTTCTGTGGGTGTTTCTGAAATTCCAAACGGCAGGAAGTATTACCAAAACCGACTGGATTATTACACCACCCTGGATCTGACTGCAGAACAGGTTCATCAAATAGGATTGGATGAAGTAAGTCGAATCAATTCTGAAATGAAAAAGATCATTGCTGAAGTAGAATTTGAGGGCAGTTTTGAAGATTTTATCCAGTTCCTGCGAACAGATGAGCAGTTTTATGCCACAACTGCCGAAGAATTGCTGAAGGAAGCGCGCAATATTTCCAAGAAAATAGATGCACAACTTCCAAGATATTTCAAGAAGTTACCAAGAAAACCTTACGGAGTTGCACCGGTTCCCGATGCTATCGCTCCCAAATACACCACGGGAAGATATATTTCTGCCCAGGCAGAAACTCAACCGGGATATTATTGGGTAAATACATACGATCTTCCAAGTCGTCCGCTTTACGTGCTGCCTTCCTTAACCGCTCACGAAGCGGTTCCGGGGCATCATTTGCAAATTTCGCTTAACGGGGAACTTGGGGATAGCATCCCTGCTTTCCGAAGGAACTTTTACCTTTCGGCATTTGGGGAAGGCTGGGGGCTGTATTCGGAATTTTTAGCGGAGGAAATGGGAATTTATACCACTTCGTATGAGTTATTCGGGAAGCTCACCTATGAACAATGGCGGGCCTGCAGATTGGTAGTAGATACCGGAATGCACGCATTGGGATGGACCAGGGAAGAAGCCGTTGAATTCCTAAGGTCAAATACTGCGCTCTCCCTGCACGAGATCAACACCGAAATCGATCGCTATATCTCCTGGCCGGGGCAGGCAGTTTCCTATAAAATTGGAGAAATTAAGATCCGGGAACTGCGCAAAAAAGCTGAAGAAGCGCTGGGTCCCAAATTTGATATTCGGGATTTTCACGAGGTGATCCTAGGGCAGGGAACCGTGACTTTGGAGATTATGGAGGAATTGGTGGAGGATTATATTCAGGAGGAATTGAAGAGTTAGAACTCAGCACGGATTGCAAATCCGCGCTAGCTGGACAGATTGCGAATCCGCGATAGCTGGATGGCGCGGATCTACGATCCGTGACAGCGATCCTTGACAGTGTCTTACATTAAAACTAAATCAAAATTTTAAAATATGTCCACCAAATACAAAGCGGGTGAGCCTGAGGAAGTCTACTTTGTCACAATAACCGTTGTAGGGTGGATTGATGTTTTTACACGTGCGGAGCAGAAAGCGGCATTGATAAAAAGCCTGCAATATTGCCAAAAAGAAAAAGGCCTGGAAATTTATGCCTATTGCCTCATGTCCAACCATATTCATATGATTTGTAAAGCGGTAGCTGAAATTTCTCTCCCTGAGATTATGAGAGATTTTAAAAAATTCACTTCAAAACAAATCATAAAAACCATTGAGGAAACACCGGAAAGCCGGAGAGATTGGATGCTGAAATACTTTGAAAATGCCTGTGATCATTTGAAAAGAAATCAGAAATATAAGGTGTGGCAGGATGGTTATCACGCTGAGATTTTATATTCCCGAAAATTTCTTTTTCAAAAATTAAATTACATTCATAATAATCCGGTGAAATCAGGAATTGTGAAAAAACCGGAACATTATATTTACAGTTCAGCAAGAAGTTATGCTGGATTAGATGTTGAGCTGGAAGTTGTTTTAATAGACCTTATTTAAAATTTTGTTTCCGTTTATTTACATCGCGGATTACAGATCCGCGCTAACCAATGGCGCGGATTTGCAAACCGTGACAGTGATTTTTGAACAATCCTATTGTACCTTTGCGCCAAACTATTTTTTTATGAGCCTGGAACAAGATTTATTTCAAAGAAGCAACTCTCAATGTGAACTATGTACCTCAAATGAGGATTTACAGGTTTTTGAAGTGCCCGATTCTCCAAAAGATGCAGAAAACCATATTTTAATTTGTGCAAATTGTAAGGAGCAAATTGAAACTCCCGAAAAAATTAATTCCAACCATTGGCGTTGTTTAAATGACAGTATGTGGAGCCCAGTTCCGGCAGTGCAGGTAATGGCCTGGAGAATGCTAAACCAGTTAAAAGCTGAAGGCTGGCCTCAGGATTTGCTCGATATGATGTATATGGAAGATGATGTGAAAGCTTGGGCTACCGCTAACCAGGTTGCAGATCCTTCTGCAAAAACAGTTGTTCACAGGGACAGCAATGGTGTTATTCTGGAAGCTGGTGATAATGTTGTTTTAATAAAAGACCTTAAGGTAAAAGGAAGCAGCATGGTAGCCAAACAAGGAACCGCAGTGAGACGTATTTCCCTTGATCATGAAAATGAAGAATACATAGAAGGAAGGGTTGACGGCCAGCAAATTGTGCTTATTACAAAATATGTAAAGAAGATATAGCAGCGCGGATTACAAATCCGAGCTAACACCCTGTTATCCGAGTTATGGAAAGGAAATAAACGTAAAAAAACCTCGCAAGTTACAGCCCGCGAGGTTTTTTTAATTATGGCAAAAACAGGTTTACTCCTGTTTTTTTAATTTGGTGAAATGTTTATAGAATAAGGGTATAGTCTCAATTCCTTTCAAATAATTCCAAATCCCGAAATGCTCGTTTGGAGAATGGATCGCATCGCTATCCAATCCAAAGCCCATTAAAATGGTTTTGCTTTTCAGTTCTTTTTCAAAAAGGGAAACAATAGGGATACTACCTCCGCTACGTTGCGGGATTGGAGCTTTTCCAAAGGATTCTTCATAAGCATCATTTGCCGCTTGATATTCCAAAGTGTCAATTGGCGTAACATATGCCTGTCCACCGTGATGAGGTGTCACTTTCACTTTTACGCCTTTAGGCGCCAGGCTTTCGAAATGTTTCTTAAAAAGTTCTGTGATCTCTTCCCAGTCCTGATCAGGAACCAGACGCATGGAGATCTTTGCATAGGCTTTACTGGCAATTACAGTTTTTGCTCCTTCGCCGGTATAGCCACCCCAAATTCCATTGACATCCAAAGTTGGACGAATGGAATTCCTTTCGTTGGTAGAATAGCCTTTTTCACCATATACATCTTCAATATCGAGCGCTTCTTTATACTTGTCCAGCGAAAACGGAGCTTCTGCCATCTTAGCCCGTTCGATATCACTGGCTTCTTCAACCTTATCATAAAATCCAGGAATGGTGATATGATTATTCTCATCGTGCAAAGCAGCGATCATTTTCGCCAGTACATTGATAGGGTTTGCAACCGCACCTCCATACAATCCACTGTGCAAATCACGATTTGGTCCTGTTACCTCCACTTCCACATAGCTGAGTCCGCGCAATCCTGTGGTGATAGAAGGAACATCCTTTGCGATCATTCCAGTATCGGATATCAGGATCACATCATTGGAAAGTTTTTCCCTGTTTCGCTCAAGAAACCACCCAAGGCTTACACTTCCAATCTCTTCTTCTCCTTCGATCATGAATTTCACATTACAGGGGAGTTTATCATTTTTGACCATATACTCCAAAGCCTTTACATGCATATACATCTGCCCTTTATCATCACAGGCTCCACGTGCAAAAATTGCACCCTCAGGATGTATCTTTGTCTCTTTAATTACGGGATCAAAGGGTGGGCTGGTCCATAGATCCAATGGATCTGGTGGCTGAACATCGTAATGCCCATATACCAAAACAGTAGGAAGGTTTTTATCGATTATCTTTTCAGCAAATACAATTGGATTTCCAGGGGTTTCGCAAATTTCTACCGTATCACAACCTGCCTCCTGCAGGCGTTTCTTAACGGCATCGGCGGTTTTTAAAACATCGTTTTTATAGGCCGGATCGGCACTGATTGAAGGAATTTTAAGCAATTCAACAAGTTCATTGGTGAATCTTTCGCGGTTTTCCTCCACATACTTTTTTATATCGCTCATTCTGTTTGATTTGAAAACTTACGTAAAGGTAAGAAAATCAATTGGTGTCTTGAAGAGAAGGCAAAAATTCCAAGACATTCAGGCACCAAAAGACATTGGAAAATAAAAAGGATACGAGGCAACACAGCTTCAGAAAAAATAATAGCACGAATTAATTAATAATTTTTTCGAGAATTAATTGAAAATTGAAACATTTATGTATATTTGCAGCCGCTTATCAAGGTAAGCAGTTTTGCAATGTATCCTAAGAGTTGTAAAATTTAAATGCGGGCGTGGTGGAATTGGTAGACACGCTAGACTTAGGATCTAGTGCCGCAAGGTGTGGAGGTTCGAGTCCTCTCGCCCGCACAGAGAAAAAGCTTTCTGGAAACAGAAAGCTTTTTTTTGGTTAAAACACCAAATTTACTACCTTCCCTACAAGTTGTTCTGGCACATAAACAAACGATTCTTTATTTAACTGTAGGATAAAATGAATATAAAATTATATCTCGTAGCAATTGGTATTTGCTTTTTTTTCAATGCACATTCGCAAACTTTCTTTGTTCAAAAATCAGCTTTTGGGGTAGAAGGCGGATATGTTATGGCAGAATTCACTGAAGAATTTCCGGATGATTCCAAGGATAGGAGCACACAGGGATTTTACGGCGGGATCAATGCTCAGTTCTACATAGAAGATCAAAGTTTTATCAAGGCAGATGTACTTCTTTCGTTTGTGCAGGATTCTTTCTGGCTGCATCTTCCCGTACTTTACAAACATTATATAACGAATAAAGTGAGCCTTTTAGCCGGACCTCAACTTTCTGTGATCGTAGGTCAGAAAACTCCGTACAATTCCTTTGGGATCGATTTTGGTGCAGGTGCTGCTTTTGATATTACCGACAATATCTATCTGCAGGCAAAATATAATTTTGAACTTACCAATACCAGGCTTCAAATGGCGGCAATTGACATCGGCAGTCGCCACAACACTATTTTTGCGGGAATTGGTTACAGATTTTTGGATTAGAGATTCTTTCTCTTTAATTGTCCTTTGCTTTTTTAGAGAATTCAGTACGCCAGCCTATCCCATTCCAGGCCTTGTTTCGAAGATAAAATCATTTGTCTCATCTATATAAGGACACAAGGCCATATTTTTAAAGTCAGAGTGAAAGAAAAAGGTGAAGCTAACTATATGCTTTCATTTTCTGCTCCAAATTTTATGAATTAACAGCACGGCTCTTTCGGTAAGAGGGATAATGTTTCCATATCCATAGTCTCATCCGGAGAGTGTGCTCCGCTGACCATCTAAACCATATTATGCTATAAAGGGAATATCAGCAGCAACGTGGCGTCCGGGATCATAAGCCTCTGTGCCTTCCACATATAAAGGCGATATCATCGCTTCGTAAATCATAGTATGCAACGCTGCTTTTACCACCAATACGCCCAGTTCGTCTTTATTTTTAAAATTGTGATAAAATGCCCCCCTTAGATAAACCGGCGCCTTCATAATTTGATTTACGCCACTTGCATTAAATCCGTTTTTAGTATTATAATTTTTCCTTAATCATGGAATCTGAAAACCAATATTAGGCTAAATTTGTCTTTCGATTTAGAAAAAAATGAAAGAAGAAGAAAAGGATATATACCAAATTGCTGATGTGATTTTACTCATCATAAAATATGAAGGGGAGATCGAGGATATCATTGAATATCCTATAGAATTTGAAGATGCTTATAAGGAACTGCTGGATTACAGGATCATCAAAAAAGGGGAGGAAAAATACCTACCCGATCTTAATTTTAATAAAGCCTGTGAACTTGGTTTTAGAAAATATGTGGAAAAAATCCAGAAACCTTCAAAGTTTAAACAATATATCAGCAGTAAACCTGCACTGGGTATAATGGCGGGCGTAGTTTTACTTACGGCCGGATATTTCATGAAACCTGAAAAAAAATTCAATCAATAGAACCTCTCCCTGCCGCCCCTTTCTACAAGTTGCTGAGATCTACAAAAATTAGCATTTAAAACCACAGCTGGGATTAAAATTCTATCCGGCTTTTAAAAACATATTCTCCAATAGCCACAGGATTTAATTCATATTGGGTAAGGTCGCTTTTACGGATAAGGATTCCTCCCAGGGTTTTAAAAGGAAGCTTCCTCCCCTATTAATTATTCCCTTAAATTTGTTTTCGATTTAGAATACCTATGGAAGAAAAATATCAATTACGCCGCGTTACGGTTACCCGGTATATTACGCCGCTTCGGGAGGGAGGTTCCCTTCCGGCGCTGGCTGAAGCAGATGATGATTTTAAATATGTGCTTAAGTTTAAAGGTGCCGGTCATGGAGTAAAAGCACTGATCGCAGAATTGATAGGCTCTGAAATTGCCCGGGCACTGGGAATGAAAGTTCCGGAACTTGTATTTGCAGATTTGGATGAAGCCTTTGGAAGGACCGAAGCCGATGAAGAAATTCAGGATTTACTAAAAACAAGTCAGGGGTTGAACCTGGCATTGCATTTTTTATCGGGAGCAATCAATTTTGATCCGGTGGTGACCCAGGTGGAACCATTGCTCGCTTCCAAAATTGTATGGCTCGATTCCCTTATCACCAATGTGGACAGAACCTTTAGAAACACCAATATGTTGATTTGGCACAAGGAATTATGGCTTATAGACCACGGAGCTTCCTTTTATTTCCACCATTCCTGGACCAATATGGAAAAACAGGCTAAAACCACTTTCAGCCTAATTAAAGATCACGTTTTGTTGCCGGTGGCTTCCCAACTTGAAGAAGCCGATACGATTTGTAAAAACCTTCTTACAGAAGAAAAAATACGGGGGATAATAGCCTTAATTCCTGATGAATGGCTTGACTGGGAAGGAAATGATGAAAGTTTTGAAGAACTAAGAGAAACCTATGTTCAGTTTTTACTGGTAAGGCTGGCGAGTTCAGAAATATTTATAAAAGAAGCACAAAATGCAAGACAAACACTTATATGAATATGCGGTAATCCGGGTTTTACCAAGGGTAGAACGGGAAGAATTCCTAAATGTAGGAATCATCCTGTTTTGCAAAAAAGAGAAATTCCTGAAGGTATTGTATCAACTCGACGAACCTCGTTTAAAATGTCTTGCTGAAGATTTTGACCTTGAACAAATTCGAAAAAACCTGGAATCTTTCGAAAAAATTTGCCTTGGCCAAAAAGATGGCGGGCCCATTGCACAACTCGATGTGCCTTCCAGGTTTCGTTGGCTTACCGCGGTGCGAAGTTCGGTGATCCAAACTTCCCGACCACATCCAGGTATGTGTTGTAATCTTGAGGAAACACTGAAAAGGTTATTTAAGGAACTGGTACTTTAAAAATCCAGGCAAGCTCGTCTGAATGAAATTCATTTCGGGCAGGCCCCGGGAAACCTGCTCGTCGGTCAGGTTAAACCCCAAAATATCTATCCATTCCAGCATAATTTTATTTTAATGTTGCACATCTTTCAGCAACCAATCTTCAAGATTTTTCTCTTCATTTACTGAATGTAATACCGAAATATCTCCGGTGGTTTCAAAAACTACCGCACGAACCTGGGATAAATTTATAACGTTGGCCTCCCTGAGCTTTGCCCGAAGATCGTCATTTGTAACCTTGGCCTTTTTCAGGTTGTGTTGTAAAATAGTAGAGCCATCCATTAATAATAAAGGTTGGTTATCTATTAGCTTGCTAAAAAATTTAAACCTCCTTAAAAAAGCCGCGCTTATTTGAAGCACATAAACTGCCGCCAAACCAATCATCCCCTGTAATAAACCAACAGATGAACTGAGTATGGTGCTTGCTAAAATTGACCCAATCGCTACCGTCATTGCAAAATCGAAACTGGACATTTTAGAAAAACTGCGTTTGCCGGCAATTCTCGTGAATAGGATAACGGCAGCATATATTCCAACAGCATTTATACAAATTACCACTAAAGATTGGAAGGATGCATCGAAGTATTTTTCCATAATTTAAAATATTAATATTTTAATTAAAACTTATTCAATTTAGCCTCCTACAACTTCTCCTCCATTCACATGAATTACCTGCCCGGTAATATAACTGCTGTCTTCACAAGCCAAAAAAACATACGCCGGAGCTACTTCACTGGGCTGACCACCACGCCCCATTGGAGTATCCTGCCCGAAGTCACTCACTTTATCAAACGAAGCAGGAATTAATGGCGTCCAAATTGGCCCCGGCGCAACGGCATTCACCCGGATTTTCTTTTTGGCTAACATTTTTGAAAGCGATCGCGTAAAGCTTACAATTGCCCCTTTGGTACTGGAATAATCCAGTAAATGAGTACTTCCGCGATAGGCGGTTACCGAAGTTGTATTGATAATTGCATCTCCTTCCTTTAAATATTTAAGAGCTTCTTTAGCTAAATAAAAATAAGGAAGGATATTGGTATTAAAAGTTTCCTGTATTTGTTCCGCACTAATTTCTTCCAGGGAATATTTAGAGAATTGTACTGCCGCATTATTTACCAGAATATTCAAACTGCCATATTCCTGGACACATTTTTCAACGACTGCTTTACAAAATGCCCTTTCTTTAATATCTCCTCCAAGAATAAGACATTTACGGGCTTCAGCTTCTACCAATTCTTTTGTCTTTTCAGCATCTTCATCCTCTTTCAAATAAATTATTGCAATATTTGCTCCTTCCCGGGCAAAATGAACAGCAACACTTCTTCCGATACCACTATCACCGCCAGTAATAAGTGCAGTCTTTCCATCAAGTTTCCCGCTCCCTTTATAATTTTTTCTAATTATTTCCGGTTCAGGATACATTTTATATTGATCTCCCGGTTGAGATTGATGTTGCTCGGGAAATTTTCCTGGCTTGCTCATTCTTGTTAATTCTTAAGATTTTCTATCGTAAAAAAACTTGTGGAGATTATAAAAAAGTAAAGGAGTTAGAAACTATAGCATCAATTTCAGTAATGAAACTCAAACGCCTGGACCACTAAATAATAAAAAAACCTGCCACTTAAGGATTTTAATTCTTATCCTCTTCCACATCGTGGAGGTCACTAAACTTTTTAACTGCTTTATCCAGGGAAACAACAGAATCATCAATGTTTTCCCAGGGATCTTTTTTACTTCCCAATCTCCTGAATATATTCTGAATAGTATAAGATTGGGAGTGAATATCATTTTTCTTCAGTTCTTGCCAATCTAAAGGAGTTGCCACAGGAGCTCCGTTTATAGGTCTAACCGAATAAGGGGCTACGGCAGTTTGCGCAAAAGCATTCCGGGCTATATCCAGAAATATTCTATCGCCGCGTTTATTTTTTCTAATTGCAGAAGTTAAATCTTCCGGATATTTTTTTTCCAGGTAATCTGAAATTTTTTGAGCAAAGTTCCTTACTTCATCAAATGATTTTTCTCTTTTTATTGGAACCACTATATGAAGCCCCTTAGATCCTGTTGTCATGAGAAAAGTGGGTAATTCTAACTTATCCTGCAGCAATTCCTTCAGTTTTTCAGCTGCCCACTTTACTTTGGAAAAATCTTCATTTGCCGGATCAAGATCAAAGATCATCCTGTCCGGAGTCTCGGGCCTATCCTTTTTGCTCAACCAAATATGTGGCGTTATACAAGCCTGATTGGCGAGATAGACAAGACTTGCCTTATTATTGCAGATCACGTAGTTTGTGGTAGTGCCATCCTGATTTTTAACCTCCTTTTTTTCGATCCAATCTGGGAAATAATCAGGGGCATCTTTCTGGTAGAATTTCTTTCCGTCTATGCCATCCGGAAAGCGGATCATGGTTAAAGGCCGGTTCTCAATATGTGGCAGAATAACTTCAGCTATTTTTTCATAATAATCAATGAGATCTCCTTTTGTGTATTCAGATTTTGGAAAAAACACTTTATCCCGGTTACTTATTTCAACAGAATATTTCCCAAATTTTTTTTCTTCCTTTTCTCCCATAATTTCCCTCAATTTTCTCTTATCACCTCCCCGGGCTTTTTACTGCGTCGTAATCCCAAATATCGGGGATGGCGGAGCTTATTCGTATTTGTCCATTCCGTAAATCCAATTTCTGCAACATATTTTGGTTTGACCCAATGAACTTTTTTTGAAGGAAGATCCCCATTCGCTTCAAATTCCGGATCCTCTTTTTCAATCTTAGATAATTTTTGATGTAGATCTTCCAATGTTTTATCATCATAGCCGGTTCCCACTTTTCCCGCATATTGAAGCGCTCCGTTTTCATAAAACCCTATAAGCAATGCGCCAAAACCAACGCGTTCCCCTTCAGGGTCAGTATATCCCCCAATAACAAATTCCTGTTGGTTCACACATTTCAATTTTAACCAGTTGGAAGATCTTTTGTGCAAATATTCACTATCGGCCTTTTTAGCTATCAATCCCTCCCAGCCCTTCTTACAAGCCTCTGTATGGTATTTTTCTCCATTTTCATTACGATGTGGAGTAAATCTAAGAGGATCTTTAAATTCGACCGCCTCCTTTAAAATTGCTTTTCTATGAGTGAGACCTATTTTTGACAAATCATAATCCTCCAAATAAACGATATCGAAGGCATAAAAGAAGACCCGGGTTTTACTTTCCTTTACCTCCTTGGGATCTTTTAAATGCATCCGGGTTTGAAGTTTCGAAAAACTGGTGAACTTTCCATCAAATGCCACAACTTCCCCGTCAATTATAAAATTTTTTAGCTCCTGATTTTTTATGGCTTCCTCGATTTCAGGATAGGTCTTATTCAGCTCTTTTTTATTGCGGGATTTAAGACTGATCTTATTCCCCTTTTTAAAGATAAGGATCCGTTCACCATCCAGTTTCCTTTCGTATATCCAGTTTTTGTCTGAAAAGATCTCGTGGGAAAGTTTCGCAAGCATCGGACTCGTCCATTCCGGTTGCTCCTTTTTTTTGAGCTTCCCTTTTTCCTGCTCACTTAATTTTTTGAGTAGATTATTCATTTTTTTCTGAATCCTTTTTGATTTGCTTCAAGGTCCTGTCGGTTAACACCGATTTATTCTCTGTACTTGTTGGATTTCTTCTTGCATCGGCATCCTCATCATCATCTTTTTTCAAAAACCACTTTTCATCCTTTCCTTTTTCAAATCGAAACAGGGAATACCCGCCTTTAATTTTTTTGCCTTTCAGCCTGACCTTAACATGTCCGTTTTCAATTTGATGTTTCATCGGGACCAAATTTCCATCGTCATCCTTTTTGTTATTCTGATAAGTTCCCGCATCCCAAACCATTACCGTACCACCACCGTATTGATCTTCGGGGATTACCCCTTCAAAATCGGCATATTCCATAGGATGATCTTCGGTTGGAACGGCAAGCCTTTTATCATCAGGATTGGTGGAAGGACCTTTTGGCACCGCCCAGCTTTTTAGAACATCCCCTACTGCCAGGCGAAAATCATAATGAAGTTTGCTTGCCTCGTGCTTTTGAATGACAAAGATCTCCTTCTGCTTTTTACCCTTAGCTGCGCCAAAAGGTTCCGATGAAATATCGAAATCTCTTTTTTTATGATAGTCTTCCAGGAATTTGTTATCTGTCATTTTTTTGAATTTTAATCTGTTGACACCGATCTATTTTGATTGATGGTTTTCGCAGAAGTAAGACGATCTTCCCGAATATTTTTCCTTTTTTATTTTTCCACCGCATAAAGCACACTTTTCGCCATCGCTTCTTTTTAAAATCAGAAAATTATCCGGAAAATTATCTTCCTCAACTTTCGCTTCTATGGCCTTATCAAAAACCCATTTCATCTTCTCAAAGATGGTTTTCAATTTCTTTTCTGAAAGTTCATCAACTTTGATAAAAGGATAAATTTTTGAATGATAGAGAATCTCGTCTGAATATACATTCCCAATTCCGGCCAATACTTTTTGATCCATTAAAGTGGTTTTTATACTTCCGCGTTTTCCAGACATTATTTCTTTGAAATCCTTCCATTTAAAATCATCAGAATAAGGATCAGGGCCAAGTTCGTGTTCCTCTATAAAATCGGCTTCATCTTCGATCAAGGCTATTTTTGCCAATTTCCGGGGACAAACGAAGGAGAGTTTATAGCCATTGCCTAAGTTGAAAATAACTCTGGAATGTTCCGGTTTTTCATCCTCCTTTTTATAATATTTTAAACTTCCGGTCATTCCAAAGTGCATCATCAGGGTTTCTTCCCTGTCCAGCTCGATGAATAAGTACTTACCGTGCCTGTGGGTTGCCTGGAAGGTCTCGCCTTTCATTCGCATTTGAAAGGAACGTGAGCTCATATTCTCAAGGATTTCATCATCAGCCACATCAACATTAACCACCTTTTTATTTAAGGCAGTCCTATTGAAATAGCGTCTAAAAATCTCAACATCGGGCAATTCAGGCATAAGAAATTGGATTAACTGACGTGATAAATCTAACCCGCCTTTACCTAAAGTTAAATTTTATTTAGCTCCTATTCAAAACCTTATCGTTTTTTTAACCCTGCTAAAATGGCTAACCCTACCAAAATTATAGATTTAAAAGCCACTTATGAAGTTTTATTTTCGCGTTTTATATCTTCGCTCAATGCTGAAGACATTGGGCATTGTTGATTTTCCAGTTGGTTTACAACTTCGGAGATATCTTCTTTTCCATATCCCTGATTCAGCTTTGCAATCGCCTCAATTTTAAATGGCTCACACCAAAATCCGGTAATAAGAGGCAAATGATCCTCCAGCATTTTTTTCGGAATATCTTTGTAATATAAGGGTTGATGCTGATCTTTTTCAAAATTTTCCACCAGATTTTCAAGAGAGGCCTCCAGTTCCTCTTTGGACTGAATTTTCAACTTTACATTTATATGCACCGCAGAATAATCCCAGGTACTGATATCCTTTTCCTTATACCAGGAAGAGGAAACATACCCATGGGCTCCCTGAAATATAAGCAAAGCTTCGGCGCCATCCTTTAAATAGGAAAACTGTTCATTGTGATTTGCAATGTGAGAATACAACCTGAATTCCTCCGAATTTCCTTCAATAAGAACAGGGATATGCGTCGCGAGGATCCTGCTTCCATTTAAAATGAAGGTTGCAAAAGGATGCGCTTTTATAAAATCATAAATATACTGTGGGTCTTTCTTTTTGTATTTCTTAGGCTGATACATGGGTCAAATTTTCTCCTAAAGAAACGGACATTTCGTTTCCCTTCCAACTTTTCTTAATTTAGATTGCATAACATCCGTTTCCCAAGAAATCGACCTGAAGGAATTCCATTATCTTTTTATAGATGCACCGATAAAATCCAATACCGAATAGTTCTAAGGCTATTTCAATATATTTGCAGAATGAAACAGCCACAGAAAATTGGTCATCGCGGCGCCAAAGGCCATTTGGCTGAAAACACCTTGGAAAGCATACAGCTGGCCTTGGAATTTGGGGTTGATGCTATTGAAATAGATGTTCATAAATGCAGATCCGGAGAGCTGGTGGTGATCCATGATTTTACACTTGACAGAACCACAGATGGGGAGGGCGAGGTTGCTTCAAAATCCCTGGAAGAGCTGAAAAAACTGAAGGTAAATCAAAAATTCAGAATTCCATTACTTACCGAGGTACTGGATCTAATCCATGGGAAATGTTGGATCAATATAGAATTAAAAGGACTGAATACCGCTGCTGAAACTGTAAGTATCATTCAGCACTATATCAAAAACCTCAACTGGAATCAGGAGGATTTTATAGTGTCCAGTTTTCAAAAAAACGAGTTATTTGAAGTTTACAAAACAGATCCCGAGATACGAATAGGTGTTTTAAGTAAAGCCAGCGTAACAGAAGCACTGCAAATGGCAAAAATGCTAAATGCAAAAGCCATCCATCCCTCTTTGGGAATTATAACCCGTGAAAATGTACAACAGGCGCAGGAAGCCGGGTTCAAAGTCAATGTATGGACTGTAAATGAACAGGCAGACATTTTGAGAATGAAGGATTTCGGGGTAGACGGTATTATTTCAGATTTTCCGGATCTTCTTATATAGAACTGAGATTTGAGAAAAGATAAATTAGGAGCGTGGAGAGTTTCTGGTAAAAAAAAATAACATTCGTGCATTCGTGGCTGCCTAACAAAAAAGGGGAAATTAAAGGTCACGAATCCCGAATTAACGAATTAACGATTTGACCAAACACGATATCATAATAATAGGCGGAGGCGCAGCAGGTTTTTTTGCAGCGATCAATGCTGCAGAAATGCAACCGGCAGCCAAAATTCTCATTTTGGAACGTGGGAAGGAAGTTCTTACCAAAGTACGGATTTCGGGCGGCGGGCGTTGCAATGTCACCCACGCCGAATTTATTCCTGATGAACTCACCAAAAATTACCCCCGGGGCGAAAAAGAACTGCGCGGGCCATTCCATACTTTTATGACGGGGGATACAATTTCCTGGTTTGAACAGCGGGGCATAGCTTTGAAAATCGAAGAAGATGGGCGGATGTTCCCGGTTTCAGATTCTTCCGAAACCATCATCGATTGTTTTCTTGCGGAAACACAGCGGCTGGGGATTGAGATATTAAAAAATCATTCTGTTCAAACTATTGAAAAAATTGAAGATACCTGGAAAATAGGTGCCAATCACGGCGATTTTTCGGCAAAAAAGATTCTCATTGCAACGGGGAGTAACCCAAAGATCTGGAATTTGCTTGAAAAATTAGGCCACAGCATCGAACCTGCTGTTCCTTCCCTTTTTACATTCAACATTAAAGATGACCGCATAAAAGACCTCCCCGGGCTGGCAACAAATGCTTTAGTAAAGGTTAATTTAAAAAATAGCGGGGATTTAACAAGTGAAGGACCTTTGTTAATAACCCATTGGGGATTAAGCGGCCCCGCGATTTTAAAACTTTCAGCCTGGGGCGCCCGCCAGTTAAACGAAGTCGATTATAAATTCCAAATCCAGGTAAACTGGATACCCGGTTTTACATCTGAAGAAATTCTGGAAAAACTCACCAAATTAAAATTTGAGCACGCAAAACAACAAACTTCAAAATATGCCCAGTTTGAGCTTCCAAAGCGATTATGGCAAAGTTTGGTAAAGGCATCCGGAATTGAAGAATCTGCAATTTGGGCCGACCTGAATAAGAATCAGCTTCTTGATCTAAAGGAACAATTGATCAACAGCACTTTTAGCGTGGACGGGAAAAGCACCTTTAAAGAAGAATTTGTCACGGCAGGTGGTGTGAATTTAAAAGAAGTAAATTTTAAGACTTTTGAAAGCAAGATTGTTGAAAACCTCTTTTTTGCAGGAGAAGTTTTAAATATAGATGCCATTACAGGAGGATTTAACTTTCAGAATGCCTGGACAGGAGGTTATATTTCAGCAAAAGCTATGACTTCCAAATGATGCTGATTCTAAATTTTAATTAAGCCGCCAAATCTCAAAATTAAGGGCAGCCGCATAAAGCACCCAAATGGCATAAGGAATGAGCAGATAAGCAGCCGTATTGCTTATGATTTTAAACCATTTGATGGTTAGAAGTATAGCGATAAACAATAGGCTGATATTCAGAAGCGCCCAAAAGGGTTCTTTCAGCCCAAAAAACAACAGGGACCAAAACCCGTTGAGCAAGAGCTGAAAACCAAAATGATAAAGCGCAGTTTGCACCCAAATATGGTAAAAACCTTTGCTCCAGACAATCCCCGCCGAAATGCCCATTAAAATGTATAAAATGATCCAAACGGGTCCAAAAAGCCAGTTGGGAGGCGTAAAAGAAGGTTTATCAAGAGAAGTATACCATCCATCTATACCTGCCTGAGTAGCAACACCGCCCAAAAAACCAAAAAAAAGACAAACAAAAATTGCAATTAAACTGCGGACAATGAGTTTTTTGGTCATTTTTCTAATGTATTGAGCTACTAAAATAAACAATCAGACGCCTTGGGGCAAGCCCATAAGGTATGAATTACGAAATACTTTTAAAAATTCGAGACAGGTCTGGGGGAATTAATGCCTGAATGAGGGATTAATTTGAAACCATGATTCCTTCCCTGTAAACTAAAAAAGTATATTTGTGGAAAGTTACTTTAGCATGACCGAAAAAGATTTTTTACCACAACCCTACACCAAAGAAGTTAATAAGGGTAGTATAACCTGGCAGGCTCCAAGCAATATTGCCATTGTAAAATACTGGGGAAAAAAAGAACATCAAATTCCGGCGAATCCCTCGGTAAGTTTTACCCTGAATAATTGTATAACTACTACCACTTTAAATTACGAAAAAAAGAAATCTTCCGGGAAGGATTTTGATTTGGAGCTTTATTTTGAAGGAAAAATCAAGGAGGATTTTAAACCGAAAATACTGACTCTTTTTAAGAGAATTGAGCAGTATTGTCCATTTTTGAAAGAGTATCACTTTACTGTAAAAACCGAAAACTCTTTTCCCCATAGCAGTGGAATTGCATCTTCGGCAAGCGGAATGAGCGCCCTGGCACTCTGTATAATGAGCCTGGAAAAAGAATTAGCTCCCGAAATGACAGAAGAATTTTTCAATCAAAAAGCTTCATTTCTGGCTAGATTGGGATCCGGAAGTGCATGCCGCAGCATTAAAGGAAAAATAGTAGTTTGGGGGAAACACGCTGGTATAGAAGCAAGCAGTGATCTTTTTGGGGTGGAATACCCGGGGAAAGTTCATGAAATATTTCACGATTATCAGGACACCATTTTATTGGTTGATAAGGGCGCGAAACAGGTAAGCAGCAGTGTTGGCCACAACCTGATGCACGGACATCCTTTTGCGGAAGCAAGATTTACACAAGCTCATAAAAACCTGGAGGCATTGAGCAAGGTATTTGAAACCGGTGACCTTGATAATTTTATAAAAATAGTGGAAAGCGAAGCCCTGACACTTCATTCGATGATGATGAGCAGCAGCCCCTATTTTATCCTTATGAAGCCCAATACGTTGGAGATCATCAATAAAATATGGGAATACAGGGAAAGCACCGGAATGCCAGTTTGCTTCACCCTGGATGCAGGTGCCAATGTTCACGTGCTTTACCCGGAAAGACATTCAAAAAAAATTTTAGAGTTCATTAAGAATGAGCTTGTTGTATATTGTGAAAATGAACAGTATCTTTGCGACCGTATTGGTAAGGGAGCGAGCAAAATGGAAAATTAAAATTTCCCTCAGGGATGAAAATATTTTCATTTTTTTAAGAGAAGAACTAAAAAATAGCTTTTCTATAAATTTGGACCCAAAACCATAGAATTCTTTAATAGAGACACTTATATGGTATTCTGTTTTCCCCCGGTGGATTTGGAATATATATAAAAGGTAGATTAAGATCTATTTTATCTATGGAATGCATAATTACAACCGGGATCTAAAATTCTATCTCTATGAAAGGACCTTTATTTTACTCAAAAATATTACTCTTCGGGGAATACGGAATCATTAAAGATTCTAAAGGTTTATCAATCCCATATAATTTTTATAACGGTGCTTTAAAAGTGGATAAGAATCCTTCGGAAGAAGCCATCAAATCCAACGAAAGCCTAGCTCGATTTGCCAAATACCTTGAAGAGCTTCAAAAAAGCAATCCTTCTTTGGTGAAATTTGACCTTGATACTTTAAAGACCGATATTGAAAGGGGCATGTACTTTGACTCCAGCATTCCTCAGGGATATGGCGTAGGAAGCAGTGGTGCTTTGGTTGCAGCTATTTATGATGAATATGCACAGGATAAGATCACCGTTTTAGAGAACCTTACCAGGGATAAATTATTAAAGCTGAAGAAGATATTTGGTGAAATGGAATCTTTTTTTCACGGAAAATCTTCCGGTTTAGATCCATTAAACAGCTATTTAAGCATCCCTATCCTTATCAATTCCCAGGATAATATCGAACCTGCCGGAATTCCTTCACAAACAGAAAACGGAAAAGGTGCTGTGTTTTTACTTGACAGTGGCTCTATTGGGGAAACAGCTCCTATGGTACATATTTTTATGGAAAATATGAAACAGGAGCCTTTCAGAAAAATGCTGAAAGATCAATTTGTAAAACATACAGACGCCTGTGTGGATGATTTTTTACAGGGTGATGTAAAATCGCTTTTCGGAAATATCAAGAAGCTTTCCCACGTTGTGCTGAACAACTTCAAACCGATGATCCCTACTCAATTTCATAAATTATGGCAAAACGGTATTGACACAAACGATTATTACCTAAAACTTTGCGGTTCCGGTGGCGGAGGTTATATCCTTGGATTTACCGAGGATTTTGACAAAGCCAAAAAAGCCCTTAAAGATTATCGCTTAGAGATCGTTTACAACTTCTAGACTCCCCTTTTTAATGGCGGCAGCTAAAAACAAACGTTTATTGCTTAAAATGCTGAGTTTGTTTTCAGTGATTCGCGGCTACAATATTTTGATACTGATCCTGGCTCAGTATCTCACTTCAGCTTTTATTTTAGCGCCCGAATTACCACTAAGGGATGTGATCTTTGACCCGAATTTATTTTTCCTGATCCTTTCTTCTGCAACGGTGATCGCTTCGGGTTATATCATAAATAATTTTTACGATAGCGAGAAAGATCTCATCAACAGGCCTAAAAAAACCATGCTCGACAGGTTTGTAAGTCAGCGCACCAAATTATCGGTTTATTTCATCCTCAATTTTGCTGCTATTTTCTTTGCAAGCTATGTTTCCTTTAGAGCAGTTGTATTCTTCTCCATCTACATATTTGTAATCTGGTTTTATTCCCATCGATTAAAACGAATTCTTTTTATTGGCAACCTGGTTGCATCAATATTAGCGATCATTCCGTTTTTTGTGGTTTTTATCTACTACAAAAATTTTGAAACAGTTATTTTTATACACGCGACATTCTTATACCTTATGATTGTTATGCGTGAACTGGTAAAGGACCTTGAAAATCTAAAAGGCGATCTCATCCTTAACTATAAAACCATTCCGGTTGTTTATGGGGAAAAGTGGAGTAAATTTTTTCTGTCTGTTTTAGCTGTTTTATCGGTGATTCCAATTCTGCTGCTTGTCACAAAATATGATACCGGGATGATGATTTACTATTTCTATGTATGCCTGTTATTACTGGTATTCTTTGTTTTATTCCTCTATTTCAGCGCTGCAAAATGGCAGTATTTATTGCTTCATAACATACTTAAATTTATCATTGTTGCAGGAGTTTTCAGCATACTGCTTATCGACCATGCAGAGGTCTTCAGCCGGGTATTTTAATCCCTACAACTAAATATTAGTCAATCTTGGGGAATAAACCCTCAATGAGGGTTTAAATATTCTTCTCGATAAATCGTATTATAATTTTTGCGATATCCGTTTTGGTTACTGCCTCTATTTGCTGTAGTCCCGGAGAAGGGCTTACCTTTAAAATTAACGGGCCATTATCAGATTGTAACATATCTACTCCGCAAACTCCCAGTTTCATAAGCTTTGCTGCCTTTAAGGCACAGTTTTCTTCCTCGTCTGTAAGACTTATTTTTTGGGTAGTTCCTCCAAGATTGAGATTAGACCTGAACTCTCCCTTTTTAGCCTGTCTTTTCATTGCACCTACAACGCGGCCATCCACCACAAATGCCCTTATATCGCTACCGCTGGATTCTTTAATGAATTTTTGAAAGATAACCCGCACCTTCAAACCCTTAAAAGCTTCTAATACAGAAACGGCTGCATTATTGGTCTCTGCAAGCACAACTCCTATTCCCTGTTTTCTTTCCAATAATTTTATGATCAACGGAGCGTCATCCACAAAATTTAGGATCCCGGAAAGATTATTTGAATCATTCGAGATCGCGGTTTTAGGTAAACCCAAATTTGCGCCAGCCAAGAGTTGTAAGCTTCGGAGCCGGTCTCTGGATCTATTCAGTGCCAGGGATCCAACGGTTGAAAAAACCTTCATCAGCTCAAACTGTCTGATTACAGCAGCACCATAAAAAGTGTCAGAAACCCCGATCCTGGGAATTATAGCGTCTACATTTTCAATTTTTTTACCTTTATAAAAAATATTGGGATCCTTTTTTTTAATTATGAGATCACAATTAAGCGGATTGAGGACCGAAATTTCGTGATTTCTTGCACGTGCAGCTTCAACCAATCTTTTAGTAGAATACAGCTTAGAGTTTCTGGATAATATTTTAATATGCATTTTGAAAAGTTCAGGTCTGGAGTGAGAAATACAAAAATCTCCTATTTTTAAAAACCAACTATTACTAAGATAATCGAATTTTAGGTTTTTAAAAAGCATTTAACCTCTTTAACCTCCCTGATTTTTTAAATTTTGAAGCAGATTTTTAGAACAATACAAATCTTTAAAAAATAACATAGTCACATCTTAATCAATAAAGTATCTTTGCAAAAAATATCAGTATGATCAGAAATGAAAAATCTTCAGGGAAATCCTCAAGTTCAAGACAAGATGGCGGAGAACGCAAGAAATCTAATGCCCGTGGGAATGCCCCGCTAAAAAACCAATCTAAAGGAAAACCAGAAGCAAAATCTGCTTCTAAAGTTGTTTCTAAAGCGGCTTCAAAATCTGATGGAATCCGGTTAAATAAATACATCGCCAATTCTGGCATGTGCTCACGGAGAGATGCCGATATTTTTATAGCCGCTGGAAACGTGACCGTAAATGGAAAACCTGTGACCGAAATGGGTTACAAAGTAAAATTAAGCGACGATGTAAAGTTTGATGGAATCAAGGTAAACCCGGAAAAGCCTGAATATATTGTTTTAAATAAACCAAGAGGTTTTTATACTACAGGAAGCTTGGAAAAAGGCTCCAAAACCGTGATGGACCTTATCTCTAAAGCTACCAAAGGAAAAGTTGTTCCTGTTGGAAAACTGGACAGACAAGCCAGCGGACTTCTATTATTTACCAATGATGGAACTCTTGAAAAACAATTGGGAAAACCAAAAAACGGTATACGGCAAATCTACCATGTAGAGCTTACAAAGCCTGTACAACCGGAAGATCTTGATAAAATACGAAATGGAGTTACCCTGGAAGACGGGAAAGTAAAAGTTCAGGAAGTAAGTTTTATTGAAAACCGGCCCCACAATGAAGTAGGAATTGAAACCAACAGCGTTAAACCTCATGTGGTTCAAAGAATTTTCAAAAGCCTTGGCTATGAAGTGGAAAAACTGGATCGTGTTGTTTTTGGCGGAATAACCAAAAAAGATCTTCCCCGCGGTAACTGGAGAGTGCTTACAAAACAGGAAATCATCAACCTGAAGGCTTTATAAAACAACTGGTTGCTTTTATAAAATAATAACAATAATTTTTTTATACTTTTGTCCTTTAAGAGGATTGGTTACCCCTGAGTAAATTATGATATTGGTGGAATTAAACCTCTTTCTTGGGATTAAAAGTTTTACAGGTATTTTAAAAAGAATTCAATTTATTTTATCCATTTTTTCAAATAACAGGTTGATAAATTCAATTATTTTTATTGATCAAATCCTTCAGGGCTGCTTCTGCATGCCCATTATAGGTATTCAAAAAATCCGCTCAAACTTCCGGGAATCTTCCAATAAATTTTTTCTTAACATTTTTTTATCAAACAAATCTTTTGATCCATTGATATAAACCCTAATTTTTCATTTTTAATTATATAAGATAAGGCATTGAATACAAAATACACCGACTTAATACATCAAACCTATTATTTCCCTCAGGAAGAGTTTAAATTGGAGGACAATGAGCTTCAGTTTCATGATATAGATTTAATGGCTTTAGTAGAAAAATATGGTGCTCCATTAAAATTTACTTACCTGCCAAAAATTTCAGAAAACATTCACAGGGCAAAAACCTGGTTCAATAATGCTATAAAAAAGCATAATTATAAGGGTGACTACAATTACTGTTACTGTACAAAAAGTTCCCACTTTGAACACATCCTGAATGAAGCGCTTAAAAATGATATTCACATTGAAACCTCTTCAGCTTTTGATGTCAATATTGTGGAAAAATTAAAACTTACAGGAAAGATCACCGACGAAACCTACGTGATTTGTAATGGTTTTAAACGCGACCAGTATATTACCAATATCGCAAATTTGATCAATAAAGGGCATAAGAACTGTATTCCTATAATCGATAATTATGAGGAGATCGACCTTCTTTCCGAAGAGATTAAAGGCCCTTATAAAATTGGGATCAGGATCGCTTCTGAAGAAGAGCCTAAATTTGAATTTTACACCTCCAGACTGGGGATTGGATATAAGAATATAGTGCCTTTCTATAACAGAAAAGTGAAGGAAAACCCAGATGTTGAATTGAAAATGCTGCATTTCTTTATCAATACAGGGATTCGGGATACTTCCTATTACTGGAATGAACTAAATAAGTGTTTACAGGTTTATATCAATCTTAAAAAAGTTTGCCCTACCCTGGACAGCCTTAATATTGGCGGAGGATTTCCCATAAAGAATTCTCTCCATTTTGAATATGATTATGAATATATGGTAGATGAAATCATCAACCAGATAAAACTTACCTGTGAAGATGCAGGAGTTGATACGCCACATATTTTTACGGAATTCGGTTCTTTTACCGTTGGAGAAAGCGGGGGTGCAATTTATGAGGTCCTTTACCAGAAACAACAGAATGACCGTGAAAAATGGAATATGATAAATTCTTCATTTATCACTACCCTACCGGATACCTGGGCTATTAGTAAAAAGTTTGTGATGCTGGCCATCAACCGTTGGAATGATGAATATGAAAGGGTTTTGCTGGGAGGGCTTACCTGTGATAGTGACGATTATTATAATTCTGAACAAAATACCAATGCGATTTACCTTCCGAAGTATAAAAAAGAAAAGCCTTTATATATAGGTTTTTTTAACACCGGGGCTTACCAGGAAACCATTGGGGGCTTTGGCGGACTGCAGCATTGCCTTATTCCACAGCCCAAACAAATACTTATAAATAAGGACGAAAACGGGAATATTGTCACCAGTCTTTTTAGTGAACAACAAACCTCTGATGATCTATTAAAGATATTAGGTTACAGTTCAAATAATTAGGTCAAAAAAAAATTATAACTTTAAGCATATTTTTTAAACCAAAAATTTCAAACTTAAGTAATGAACAAAAAGAATTACGCCGGGATACCAGATAAGTATGCGCGCATAGACGAAGCACAAGTGGTATTAATCCCTGTTCCTTATGACGGAACAAGTTCCTGGCAAAAAGGCGCAGATAAAGGACCGGAAGCTTTCCTGGAAGCTTCAGAAAACATGGAGCTTTTTGACATCGAAACCCGTACCGAGGTTTACAGAAAAGGAATTTACCTGGCTCCTCCTGTTACCGAGAACTCTTCTCCGGAAAAAATGGTGGAAGCGGTACACAAAACCACCAAAAACTACATTAAACAAGATAAATTCGTAACGGTTTTTGGAGGGGAACATTCTGTCTCTATAGGAACTATACGTGCTTTTAATGAAGCTTTTGAAGATCTTACCGTAGTCCAGATAGATGCTCATGCAGATTTACGTCCGGAATATGAAGGTTCTTCCTGCAATCACGCCTGCGCTGTTCATGAAGCCAGCAAAACCACCAACCTTGTTCAGGTAGGAATTCGTTCTATGGATGTTTCCGAACTGGATCATATGGATGAAAATCAGGTTTATTTTGCACATAATCTCTATGAAGACTGGATGGATGATGCCATTGGGCAAATGACTCCAAATGTTTTTATTACCATAGATCTGGATGCTTTTGATCCTTCTATTATGCCATCTACCGGAACTCCGGAACCAGGAGGGTTGTTTTATTACGAAACCCTGGAATTTCTGAAGATGATGTTCAAGAAAAAAAATGTGGTAGGTTTTGATATCGTGGAGCTTTGCCCAAATGATATGGATAAATCTTCAGATTTCCTTGCCGCAAAATTATATTATAAAATGCTGAGCTATAAGTTCAAATATTTAAATCATACCCCAGACCAAGACGACGATGAGTAAAGGCGCGATTTCCCAATTTATTGAAAAATATTATTTACATTTTAATTCTGCCGCGCTTGTAGATGCCGCAAAAGGGTATGAAAAGCAACTTCAGGATGGCTCAAAAATGCTTGTTTCCCTTGCGGGAGCAATGAGTACTGCTGAGCTTGGAAAGATTTTTGCTGAAATGATCCGCCAGGATAAAGTCCAGATCATCTCCTGTACCGGGGCAAACCTGGAAGAAGATGTGATGAACCTTGTGGCGCATTCCCACTACAAACGCGTTCCTAACTACAGGGATCTAACTCCGCAGGATGAATGGGATTTGCTGGAAAAAGGATTAAACCGTGTTACCGATACCTGCATACCAGAGGAAGAAGCTTTCAGAAGGATTCAGGAGCATATTGTGAAGATATGGAAAGATGCTGAAGCCGCCGGCGAACGTTATTTACCACATGAATATATGTACAAGTTATTGCTTTCCGGAGCGCTGGAGGAATATTATGAAATAGACCTTAAAGATAGCTGGATGTATGCTGCTGCCGAAAAAAACCTTCCAATGGTTGTTCCTGGTTGGGAAGACAGCACAATGGGTAATATTTTTGCTTCCTATGTTCTAAAAGGAGAATTAAAGGCGAGCACCATGAAATCCGGGATCGAATACATGACGTTCCTTGCCGACTGGTATACCGAAAATTCCAAAAGTGGAATAGGTTTCTTCCAGATTGGTGGAGGTATTGCAGGGGATTTCCCAATATGCGTAGTGCCTATGTTGTACCAGGATATGGAGAGAACAGATACTCCATTCTGGAGCTATTTCTGTCAGATCTCCGATTCTACCACAAGTTACGGTTCCTATTCCGGAGCAGTACCAAATGAAAAGATCACCTGGGGTAAACTGGACATCAATACACCAAAATATATTATTGAAAGCGATGCCACAATAGTAGCACCGCTGATTTTTGCCTATCTTCTGGATATGTAAATTTTTCACATAAAAAGCAAGGGCTGTTTTATTTTTACTGGGTTTGTAAGAAACCTTTTCAAAAATAAACAGCCCTTTTTTTATTCTTCTGAATAATTCATTCCTCGTAAAACCTTCTCTTTTCTGAAATTAAAAAGCTCATACCCAAAAAGCCCAAAAACCAGTATATATTCAAAAGCGATCAACCATAAATTCTCACTGAATTCCGGAGTTGAATAGGTATAATAACTTAAAACGATCAAAAACGACCAAACGAGCATATACCTGAATCGCGTAAAAACCGAAAGCAACAAAGGAATCATTAAATACCAGGGATGTACCGTGGTCGCTAAAAAGAAATAGGCCGTAATCCCCAGCAACATCGTGCTTATAAGCTGCCGTAAAGAACTGTTTTCTCTAAAGAAAGCAAGTCCTGCCAAAACAAGCACCGTGACAAGAGGCAGCGCTTTCCCGGCTGTTTCAATGATGTTATAGCCTTTTACCTGGAATCCAACCCAGCGTACCAAATAATAAATGCTGGCATTGAATTCAAACTTCCGAAACCAAAGCCCAAGGCTTGATGAAAAACTGGAGATGAATTCTGAAGATAGAAAGGGAATGAATCCAGAAATAACAACTATTCCCACAATGAAATAATAACCCATTAGCCTGGCCAACCCCAATTTTCCCTTATCATTCCTATCACTTATAAAATACTTCAGCAGCAAGGGAAGAAATAACAAGGGTATTAATTTCAGCAACACCGAAGCTGCGAAAGCAATAGCACTCAAAATCCATTTCCTGGAATGCAAAAGATATAAGGACCAAACCAGAAGGAACGCCATCACACCTTCAAAATGCAAATTTCCCGTGAGTTCTATGATCACCAGCGGATTTAAAATATACCAGAAAATGCGGTGTCCCGGCAAATCAAATTTTTCCAGCAATTTCTTTCCGAAGTAAAGAACCCCCAAATCGGCTGCAATTATAACAATGCGCATTACAATTACAGAACCAAGGATGCTTTTCCCTGCCAATAAGCCTGCAAGTGCAAAAATAAGTTGATTGAGCGGAGGATAATTGGTGTAATTCCCGGCGCTTAATTCTCCCATGCCTTCATATAAAAGATTCCCTTGGGAAATTGGAGTATTCCCTTCGGCCAAAAGTATTTCAGGAAGGTATAAATAAGAATTCCATCCAGATACCAGCATTCGTCCATCCCAAATAAATCTGTAAAAATCCTGAGAAAGATTAGGGATTGCTCCAAAGAATACCAACCTCAGCAACAGGGCGGCCCCGGCAAGGAACCAGAAATTTTTCTGCTCCAGTTGAATTAATTTCCAGCTAAGGAAAAACAAGGCAGAATAAAGTGAAATAAGCTTTGCAAAATCTGTACGAACAAGTTCATAGGCAAAGGAAGCATAGAACAAGGCAGCTATAAAACCAAGCAGCAAAGAGATTTTATGAACCCGTAAAAATCTTTCCATAACAGTAAGGATAAAGCAAAAACCTCGGTGAAAGTCCACAAGGTATGAATTGGAAAATACTTTTAAAAATTCAAGGCAAGCCCGCCTAAATGATTCGGGTAGGCCTCGGGAACCTGACTGTCCGTCAGGCGGGTTAAACCCTCAATGAGGGAATAAACAGATTATCAATCTACGATGTGCATTTTTTTCAGAAGAAAGGATGCGTTCATATTCTGACAGATCCCATTTTTGAATTTATAATCAAAATGAAGTTCATCATTGACGATTTCCGCATCAAAATAATGATTTTGTACCTGTGGCAATTCCTTAGAAACTTCGCATAAACTAAGATCATGAGTCGCTATGATCCCGGTAGAATTCGATTTCACCAGTTTCTCGATAAATTTTCGGGAACCAATTGCTTTATCGGTGCTGTTGGTTCCCTTTAATATTTCGTCCAGAATAATAAAATATTTATCGGTTTTAATCTCCCCAACTATGTACTGCAAGCGCTTCAATTCTGAAAAGAAATAGGATTCGTCATCGCTCAGGGAATCTGTGGTACGCATACTGGTAATCAGTTTTATGGGATGATATTCGCAGGAAGTTGCACATACGGGAAGTCCGATATTCGCCATAACTATCTGGAGGGAAACGGTGCGTAAAAAAGTGCTTTTCCCAGCCATATTAGCTCCGGTAATAATAAAAAACTGTTCATTTTCTATTTTAAAATCGTTCGCGATTACTTTTTCAGGATCGAGCAAAGGATGTGCAAGATTTGCTGCCTTCACCACTATTCCAGATTTAGTAAGTTCAGGAAAAACATAATTTGGATGATTGAATGCAAAGTTCCCCAGGCTGTTAAAAGCATCGGTAAACTCAATTACCTTAAACCAGTCCTTTACATTTTGATGTGATGCTTTTATCCAGGATTCGAGTTTATATGACTTGTGCACGTCCCAAAGCATGAAACCGTTTAACAGCACACCCAACAGAAAATTATTCCGCTGATCTAATGCGTCTATGGCTTTTGAAAATTCCCTGAAAATGGCAGAAGCTTTCCTGCCTTCAGATTTTATTTTTTTCTTATTCTCTTTCAATATTTTTGAAGAAAATTCTGTGTTTTCAAGCATCGCCAGCAATTGATGGTATTGATGGAAGGTATCCTGAACCCTACTCACACTTCCGGAGAGCAAATTCACTTTTTTAAGGTAGATCCCGGAATATAATAAGCCGGCAAGAAACCATAAAAAAAGCTGTATTCCAGTCACGTTATCAGTAAAATAACCAACCACCAATAGTAAAGAAATAACAGAAAATAATGGTGATAACCAGGTAATATACCTTGGGGCAAAACTCACATAGTTATTAAACCAGTTTAGAACCTGATCTGATTCGGTTTCGGTTTTTACCAGGTGTGCCACCGCAGTAAATTCCTGTCGCCAGGTAACTTTTTCAGCTAATTCCTTAATGGCTTCCTGCTTTTCAGGAATGTTTTCAATGGAATTTTCGGTAAGAAGATGAGCGAGTCTTCTTTTTCCTTCTTTTAAAGAAGTTCGGTTCAAATACTGAAAAAACGATCCTTTTCCGAATAAATCGATATCCTGGCTGAAGGCATGTAAGGGATCTTCAAATTCTTTTCCTGTTGGTAAATCTGAAAATTTTCGTTGCAAAACCCTTAATTCCAATTCGTTGATTCGTACAAGCTCCTTAATCTTATCGCGTTTGTGTTTAAGATCGGTATGTCTGGAAACCAAGATCAAAAAGATCACTATTGCAACGGCTGCAATTATTCCTGCGATCCTTATTTCACTGAAGAAATAATAGACCCCAAAGGCTGCGAGCAGAAAAACCACTAAACGAATCAGGCTTGAAATATTTAGCTTTTTATTGGCGCTTGCCAATAGATGCTCCTGATGTTCTCTTTCTCTTGTATAAAAACCGAATGCTGTCATGAAATTAGTACTGATTTATCAAAGGTTTTCCAGGTCATTTTGCAGCCTTTTAGGCAGGCTCTGAATTACCAGATTATAGGAATGGTCTGTGAGGCCGAAGATAAGGGAATTTGAAAGAAATCCATCCAGCACCAATGTATTCCAGTGCTTTTTATTCATATGATATCCGGGAAGAATGTTATTGGGATGTTCCTCTCTTAAAGCGATTGCCTCTTCCGGATCACACTTTAAATTTACCCGAAGTGGGATTTCATCCAGTGAAGCCAGAGTAAACATTTTCCCCATCACCTTAAATACGAGGGTATCCGGGCCAAATGGAAGACCTTCAGTAACGCCTTTTTTCGCCAGGCAATAATTTCTGAAAGTTTCTATGTCCATAAGCAGCCTTCCTTTGTCCTCCGAAATAAAGCGGATTTTAATGCAATTGTTTTTGATCTTTTATATTGCTTTCCAGTGCCGTATAATCTAGTTTCCAGCCGATGGTTTCTACGATTTTCTCAATTAGCAGAATTGTCTCCAAAGCTTCTTTCCGTGCTTTTTCCAGCAAACCGCTTTGGGGGATTTTATCCACTATATGCTTTTTGGCATCGTGGGTTATATCAGTGAGATCGGAAGTGGTAAAAGGATTTGCCCAGCCTTCACGTTTATCGTAATATTTAAAATCGGTTTCCACGGTAAGCAGCTCGGGATCCGGAAAATTTGTGAGAATGATCCTTTTGGTTTCACTATCACTGGACATCCTGATTTTGGTAAGATCAAATCCTATATGAGCTTTTGCACTGATAAGAACGATAGCTTTCTTCTTTCCCAAAAGCAAACTCACATATTTTTCCTTCAAATTTTCATAATGGTAGATCTCTGAAAAATCGCCTTCCACCGTAATAAATTTACAAACGCTCTTGATCTTATCAATCAAAATCACCGATTGCTCATCGGCACGCTCCTTACTGCGATATTTGTTAAACCTCGCAAAAATAAAATATGCAAGAACGGCTCCGGCCGCAAGTCCTATAAATAGATATTCCATACTCAAATATAAAGAAAAGCAGCAAGAGAATTACCTTTGCTGCATTATGCTTATTATCCTACTATATTTACGATTTTCCCCGGAACTATGATCACCTTTTTAGGAGTTCTTCCTTCCAGTTGTTTTTGTGTTCTTTCATCGGCCATTACGGTTTTTTCGATTTCCTCTTTACTCATATCCAGCGGCAATTCCATAGTAAACCTCATTTTCCCGTTGAAGGAAACCGGGTATAATTTAACACTTTCTACCAAATACTTCTCATCATAAACAGGATAAGCTGCAGTACTGATAGAACCCGAATGTCCCAGTTTTTCCCATAACTCCTCTGCGATATGCGGCGCATAAGGTGCGATCAATACCGCGAGTGGTTCAAGGATCTCACGGCTATCACATTTTTGAGCCGTAAGCTCATTTACACAGATCATAAAAGTAGAAACAGAGGTATTAAAACTGAAAGCCTCGATGTCTTCCGTTACTTTCTTGATGGTTTTATGCAGAGTTTTTAAGGCCTCTCCCGAAGCTTTTTCATTTGAAACCTGAAAGGAAGACTCCCCTCCTTCGGAGGGGCTGGGGGAGGAGTGGTAAAGTTTCCAAAGTTTTTTCAGAAAACTATGAACTCCGGACATTCCTGCCGTATTCCAGGGCTTTGCCTGCTCCAAAGGCCCAAGGAACATCTCGTACATTCGTAAAGTATCTGCCCCGTATTGCTTGCAAATCTCGTCCGGGTTTACAACATTGTACTTGGACTTGGACATTTTTTCGACCTCGCGGGAAACCTCAAAAGCCCCTCCCGGCCTCCCCGAAGGGGAGGAGTCATAAACTTCCTCATTTTCCAATATGAAAATTGCATCCTTATATTCTTCGCGCCAGTTTTTGAAAGCTTCGATTTCTAATTCATCCGAAATATTGACAAATGAAACGTCAGCGTGTATTTTAGAAAAAGAAATTTCTGGAATAGAATCAAAATTTCCATGGCTCAAAGTTTCTTTTAATCCTTTTAATTTTGGGTTAGTTGAAACTAATTCTACAATTTTTTTCTCAATTTTATCTTTTTCTTTTTGATTGTTTTGAGAAATAAAAATTGGAACATGATAAATAGAAGCGGTTGGTGTATCCTCCTCCAATTCTGATGAATCCTTATACGGGAATACATAATCTACTCTATAAACAAAAGCACTTTGCCCAAGTATCATTCCCTGGTTGATCAGCTTTTTAAAGGGTTCTTCCACGGTTACAAATTCGCGGTCGTACAAAAATTTCGTCCAGAAACGGGAATATAATAAATGTCCTGTGGCGTGTTCGCTTCCACCTATGTACAAATCTACATTTTCCCAGTATTTCTGGGCTTCTTCAGAAACGAAACGTTCATCGTTGTCGGCATCCATGTACCGGAACCAGTACCAGGAACTACCTGCCCAACCCGGCATGGTATTTAATTCCAGAGGATAAACATGTCCGCTCCCCGACTCCTCCGAAGGTGGGGAAACCACCTGATTGGTCTCTGTATTCCAATACCACTTCTCTGCCCTTCCCAAAGGAGGTTCACCTTCCTCGGTTGGGAGGTATTTTTCAACTTCAGGTAAACGCAATGGCAAATGTTCTTTAGCTATCATTTGTGGCAATCCTTCCACATAATACACCGGAAAAGGTTCTCCCCAGTATCGTTGGCGGCTGAAAACCGCATCTCTTAACCTATAATTTGTTTTCCCTTCTCCCTGACCAATTTTCTCAAGTTCTTCGATTGCTTTTTGCAGGGCCTCTTTATAAGGAAGTCCTGATAGAAAACCGGAATCGGTGATCACAGTCCCCTCTTTTCCTGAAAAAGCTTCTTCAGAAATATCAATGTCTTTAAATATATTTTTAATTGGAATATTAAACTTTTTCGCGAAATCATAATCCCGCTGATCCCCGCAGGGAACAGCCATTACAGCTCCGGTTCCATAGCCCGCAAGGACATAATCCCCAATCCAGATGGGAACAGGTTCTTTGGTAAAAGGATGTTCGGCATACGCACCGGTAAAAACTCCGGAAATGGCCTTAACATCGGCCATCCGCTCTCGCTCGCTTCGCTTTGCACTTGCTTTCACATAGGCTTCCACAGCCTCTTTTTGTTCAGGAGTTGTTATTCTTGCAACCAATTCGTGTTCCGGTGCAAGGGTCATAAATGTAACTCCGAAGATGGTATCTGGGCGGGTTGTAAAAACCGAAATCCCCCTAGCCCCCGAAGGGGGAACTAGGATGGGGAACTCCACCATCGCCCCTACCGATTTTCCAATCCAGTTGCGCTGACTTTCCTTTAAACTTTCACTCCAGTCTATATTATCAAGATCGGCACGAAGGCGCTCGGCATATGCAGAAATACGCATACTCCACTGGGTCATTTTTTTACGAACCACAGGATAACCGCCCCGTTCTGAAACTCCGTTTACGATCTCATCGTTTGCCAGTACGGTTCCCAATTGCGGGCACCAGTTCACTTCGGTTTCAGCTAAATAGGTAAGTCTGTATTGTAATAGTATTTTTTGTTGTTCTTCCGAAGAAAAAGAATTCCACTCTTCTGCAAGAAAGGCAACAATATCATCATCACAAGCCGCTTTTACCCTGGTATTACCTTCCGCGGAAAAAATCTTTATCAATTCGGAAATCGGGCGGGCTTTATCGGCAGTTATATCATACCAGGATTCAAAAAGCTCAATAAAGATCCACTGTGTCCATTTATAATAACTGGGATCACTGGTGCGTACTTCCCTGCTCCAATCGAAGGAAAACCCGATTTGATCCAGTTGCTCGCGGTATCGTTTTATATTTTCTTCGGTGGTTAATGCAGGATGCTGCCCTGTTTGAATGGCATACTGCTCTGCCGGCAATCCAAAACTATCATATCCCTGGGGATGCAATACGTTAAAACCTTGGTGCCTTTTGTATCGTGCATAAATATCACTGGCGATATATCCCAGTGGATGCCCAACATGTAATCCGGCGCCAGAAGGATATGGAAACATATCCAGCACATAAAATTTCTCTTTTGAAGAATTATTGGATGCCTGAAAAGTTTGATTTTTGGCCCAGTATTCCTGCCATTTGATTTCAATCTCGTTAAAATGGTAACTCATTGCTCTAATTTCTGAATAGCTGCAAATTTACAATTTTAAACTTCTTACGGGAATCAATTTTCTATAGAAACATTAAAGGTTTCGGGCTTTTTGCTCCATAGGAAGCAAACATTCGTAAATAAAATTGTTAACCGGGGTTGGAATTCCCAGCCGCGCACCTTCCTTTACGATAAAACCATTAAAATTTTCAATTTCAGAAGGTCTTCCATCCATAAGATCCCGTTGTGTGGAGGCTGTAGTATCATAAGGTTGGTTAGCTATTGTTTCAAAAACCTTGTTCACGTGCTCCCGGGTTAATGGGATTTTTTTAGCATTGGCAACTTCCAAAATCTCCTGGGCGGTTTTCTGCATCAAATCAAGCAAATACTCACTTTCACGCATCCTGCCAATGGAGACCCTGGTTAAACCTCCTATTCCGCTAATGGTTACTATAAACAGAAATTTTTTCCAGACTTCCAGCTGAATATCTTCCGGGATGCTATTCTGAATTCCTGAACGGTCAAAAATTTCTTTTACTGAAAGAATTCTTTTATTTTGTGAATTATCGATTTCCCCGAAGATAATTTCAGGTTCAAAAGAAGCATGTTTAATTTTTCCCGGACGTTCAATAAAACTAACGATACGGCATAATCCCACGATCACATTTTTTTCGGGAAGCACTTGTAACAACTGTTCCACATTATCGGCTCCGTTTTGAAGGGGCAAAACAAGGGTATTCCCTTTAATCACAGATTTTAAAGCAATTGCGGCATCTTTTAGCTGCCAGGATTTAACTCCCAGGATTACCAAATCCGGTGAGGGAACCTGTTGCAAATCATCGGTTGCAACTTTGGGAATTACTTTAAAATCGCCCTTTATACTTTCAATAAACAATCCATTTTGCTGAATCGCTTCCAGATGTTTCCCCCTGCCGATCATACTAACATCATATCCCGCATTGGCGATCTTTCCACCAAAATATCCTCCAACTCCACCTATACCATAAATCAAAATTTGCATACTTCTGTTTTCTCAAAGATATTTATAAAAGAATAAAATATAAACTTTGAACGTTTTAAAGAATGAGTATCATTTACTTTCTTATTTTTACACAAAATCTGCACCCTCGCTATGAGTTCATCTTTTGAAAAGTATCAAAAACGCCGCCTGATATCGTCGTATTTTTCTGTGGTTATCAGTATAGGTTTGGTCCTGTTTTTATTGGGCCTGCTAGGTCTTTTGGTGTTGAATACCAAAAAAGTTGCCGACCATTTTAAAGAACAAATCGCTATGACGGTTTATTTAAAAGACACTGCAAAAGAGGTAGAGATCGAGCAACTCAAGAAAAGCCTTGCACTGGCGGAATATACAAAATCAACCACCTATGTTTCCAAAGAAGATGCTGCCGAAGCTCACAGCAAGGAGATAGGAGAGGAATTTATGGATTTCCTGGGATATAACCCCCTGCAAAATTCCATAGATCTTTATATGAAAGCCGATTATGTTTCTCCGGTACAAATAGATGAAATCGCCGCAGATATTACCGCCAAAAATTTTGTGGATGAAGTGGTCTATGATAAACCCCTGATCGCTTTGCTGAATGACAACGTAAAAAAGATAAGTTTTTGGGTCCTGGTCATAAGCGGGGTATTTACATTTATCGCGGTTTTATTGATCAACAGTTCTATTAGACTTGCAGTATACTCCAAGAGGTTTATTATAAAGACCATGCAAATGGTAGGCGCCACCAAAACATTTATCAGAAGACCGTTTATCTGGCAGAGTGTAAAACTGGGAATTATAGGTGCCGTGCTCGCACTAATAGGAATGGGTGTTGTACTGTATTATTTAAACAGCAGTTTCCCCGAACTTGAACTGCTTGCCGATGCCAAACTACTGGTTGCGCTATTTTTAGGCATATTAATTATGGGCATCTTTATTACCTGGGCAAGTACCTTTTTTGCTACTTCCAGATTTTTGAACCTAAGAACAGATGAACTGTACTACTAAATTAGCCTTTAAGGAGCCTAACCAACTACTTTAAACCCAAAGGAAAATAAAATTCGTTCTCCTATTAATGTTTTGGAAATAAAGAAGAGATGTAATTGATTTTGGCTATTTTTGAAGCCGATTAGAAATCATCATTCAGTGAAAAATAAAACCTTCCAGCATTGGCGGTTAAAAAATTCCCAGTTATGAGCAAAACCAAGAAACCATTACACAAACAAGATTTAAATTTCATCTTCGGAAAGAAAAATTATGTCTTCATGTTTATTGGGCTTGCAGTAATTGCCCTTGGATTTATCTTAATGGCCGGAGGTGGAAGTGATGACCCCAATGTTTTTAACGAAGAAATCTACAGTTTCAGAAGAATCCGATTAGCACCAACTTTGGTCCTGCTTGGATTCGCAATTGAAGTCTACGCTATTTTAGTGAACCCCAATAAAAAGTAATTTAATTTGAACGAATTTGATGCAGCGATCCTGGGAATTGTTCAGGGTCTAACCGAATTTCTACCGGTTTCCTCCAGTGGTCATCTTGAGTTGGGAAAAGCAATTCTTGGTGACGATAGTATCCCTAGTGAATCCCTAATGTTTACTGTGGTTTTACATGCTGCCACCGCCTTGAGTACCATTGTGGTTTTTAGAAAAGATATCCTTGAAATTTTTCAAGGGCTTTTCAGCTTTAAATGGAATGAAGAGACACAGTTTTCCTTAAAAATCATCCTTTCTATGTTTCCTGCTGCCCTGGTAGGACTTTTTTTCGAAGAAGAGCTGGAAAGCCTTTTTGGTGGCAATATTCTTCTGGTAGGTTTTATGCTTATCATTACTGCCCTGCTTTTATGGCTGGCAGACAGAGCTAAATTTACCGGAAAACCGGTAAGTTACAAAAATGCTTTTGTGATTGGAGTGGCACAGGCAATCGCTATTTTACCGGGAATTTCACGAAGCGGAGCAACAATTTCAACTTCTGTTTTACTGGGCAATGACAAGAGCAAAGCAGCAAGATTTTCATTTTTAATGGTTGTACCCCTTATCCTTGGAAAAATTGCAAAGGATGTTTTAAGCGGAGATCTGGCCGAGAGCACTACGGAAGCATCCATTTTAGCGGTAGGATTTATAGCCGCATTTATTTCCGGGATTTTTGCCTGCACCTGGATGATCACTTTAGTAAAAAAAAGCAAGCTATCCTATTTTGCCATTTACTGTTTTGTAGTGGGGATTATAGCAATTATCTTTGGCTATTATGCAAACTAAACCTATTACTCCCGAAGAATTCAAAGAAGGACAAATCCTTCTTTTTGATAAACCCTTAGGCTGGACTTCTTTTCAGGTGGTGAACAAGGTGCGCTGGCTTATCAGGAAAAGCTGCAACATCAAAAAGATAAAGGTAGGGCATGCGGGAACTTTAGATCCATTGGCTTCAGGCCTACTTATTCTTTGCACGGGAAAATTCACTAAAAAGATCGACGAATACCAGGCTCAGGAAAAAGAATATACCGGCACTTTTACGCTTGGTGCGACAACTCCGTCCTATGATATGGAGACCGAAATTGATGAATCCTTCGGAATTGATCATATTTCTGAAGAAAATATTTATGGTGCTGCACTTCAATTTCTTGGAGAGATCGATCAGGTTCCACCGGTTTATTCGGCATTAAAGAAAGAAGGGAAACGACTTTACGAATATGCCCGCAATGGGGAAGAGGTTATTATTCCTTCCAGAAAAGTGGAAATCAGGGAATTTGAAATTACCAAAATTCGTTTTCCGGAAGTAGATTTCAGAGTTATTTGCAGCAAAGGCACTTATATAAGAAGTCTTGCGAATGATTTCGGGAAATCCCTGGGGACCGGCGCTTATCTTTCTTCCTTAAGAAGAACAAAAATTGGCGGGTTTATTGTAGAAGATTCATTGGATATAGCATCTTTTGAAAATTTGCTACCTTAACCGAAGAATAAAGCCCCTGATTCGGCAGTTGTAATTATATGGATTTTTTCGATAAACATAAAGCCCTTATTATCACTTGCTTGTTATGTTCCCTGGTGCTACTTGGGCTCTATAATTTCAGTTTGTCCAGCAATAATAAGAAAGCACGGGAACTCCTCGTAGACCTTGAAAACTTTCAGGTGGAAGAACCTGTTGAACAGGAACCTGAAAAAGAGGAAATCACTCAAAAGACCAATCGGGAAACAGCCCAAACACACCAGGCATTTAACGAAAATACAGAAGCCAGGGAAGAAAATTTTAAAAGTCAGCTGGATGAGATATTCGAAAAGAACAGCGCTTCCCAATTGGAATCTACCCAGGACGAAAGCTCCGGAACTTCCGGCAGTTATAATTTTCAGGATCAAAAAAAGAAAGTTACAAAAAGATCCGATGGAAATCAGACCACCAAGCTAACTTCAACCAAATCGAGTGGTATAGATCATAGTTCTATTTCCTTTTCACTTTTGGGAAGATCTGCAAGGGAAATTCCAAATCCTGTTTATACCTGTGATACTCCAGGGAAAATAGTTGTAAATATTACGGTGAACGAACTGGGAAGAGTTATTTCTACTTCCATAAATAAAAGCAGTTCCAGCACCACCAATGAATGCCTTACAGAACAAGCCCTTGAATATGCAGCACAGGCTGTTTTTAGCAGCTTAGCCGGCAGAAATTCACAGCCCGGAACAATCACCTATCAATTTAAACCTTAAGCTATGAGTGAGCTGAAACGCTGCGGATGGTGCGTTGGAGATCCTCTTTATGAGACCTATCATGATACCGAATGGGGAGTTCCTGTTTATGATGATGCCTTGTTATTTGAATTTTTGATCCTGGAGACTTTCCAGGCCGGACTTAGCTGGATCACCGTATTGCGAAAACGCGAGAATTTCAGAGCAGCTTTTGATAATTTTGATTATCAAAAAATATCAGTTTATAGCGAAGAAAAAGTCCAGGCTTTACTTCAAAATGCCGGGATCATTCGAAATAAACTAAAGGTTCGGGCAACCGTTACCAATGCGCAGGCCTTTATTAAAATTCAGGAAGAGTTTGGTAGTTTCAGCAAATATATATGGGGATTTGTTGACGGGAAACCCATTCAAAATATTGTAAAGGATTATAAAAAAGCTCCGGCAACTACCCAAATAAGCGATAAATTAAGCAAAGATCTCAAGAAAAGGGGATTTAAATTTGTGGGCTCCACCGTTATGTATGCGCATATGCAGGCCACGGGAATGGTGAACGATCACGAAGTAGATTGTTTCAGGAATAATCCGTAGAGGAACCCTATTAGGGCTTCTCTACGGTATAATGCCAACGGTTAAATCGATAAAAATTCCAAAAATTCCTTCCGGGAAATCTCTTCTGCACCAAGGCTTTCCAGATGTGCCGTGTAAATCTGGCAATCTATTAGCTTTACTCCTTCCAGCTTTAGTTGTTCCACCCATTTTATAAATCCGAATTTTGAAGCATTGCTTACTGTGGCAAACATACTTTCACCGCAAAACACTTTTTTCTCTTTCAGATAAATCCCATAGAGTCCACCCACCAATTCCTTATTTTGCCATACCTCAACCGATTGTACAATCCCAAGATGAAATAATTCAAGATATGCTTCTTGCATTTCAGAAGTGATCCAGGTTCCCCTTTGCCCATCTCTTTTTACTGCCGCACACTTGTTGATCACTGCTTCAAAATCCTGATTAAAAGTTACCCGGAAACTGTCCTGCCGAAGTACTTGCTTCATGCTTTTCGAGATCTTCAATTTTTCAGGAAAAAGCACCATTCTGGGGTCCGGACTCCACCACATAACTGGCTGGGAGGCTTCATACCACGGGAAAATCCCACGATTATAAGCATCCAGAAGCCTTTTTACCGAAAGGTCGCCTCCAATAGCAAGAAGGCCATCTTCATTGGCATTTTCTACGGGAGGAAAACTTTCATATATAGACATTTATTGTTTTTTTGACATATGTAATTCGCATATCCCTGCCCGAAGGCAAGGCGGGTTGATTGGCGTTTGCATCCTGTATCCGTTATGCTCATTTCATATGATCTGAATGTTCTCATTTCAGGTTTTTTGAAAATAAAAAAAGCTTAGTTCCATAATTTGAATCTAAGCTTTTTTTATTCTTTTCATACTTTCCGTTCCATAAAGAGCGGAAAGATTTATTGATTCTTACTAAAACGGAAGATCATCATAATCCTCATCGTTTAGATCTTTTGCAGGCTCAAACTGATCTGCCGGTGGTGGTACATTTTGACCATCAGGAGAACTTCCAGCCTGTAAATTTTCTATTCTCCATCCCTGGATAGAATTGAAATACTTTGTTTCTCCCTGCGGATTAACCCATTCCCGGCCTCTTAAATTCACTCCGATTTTCACTGGTTGACCTACCTGAAAACTATTCAGTAAATCTGTTTTATCCTGAACAAATTCAACCATAATATGCTGTGGATATTGCTCTTCTGTGGTAACAACCACTTCTCTTTTTCTAAACCCGTTACTTCCAAATGTCTGGGTTTCTCCAATCATTTTGATCTTTCCTTGTACTTCCATGTTCTTACTTTTTTGCTAATAATAATTTCCAGGCTTTCGCCGGTTCGTCTTTCTCTAAATATAATTGTGCCTGCAAATGAATTTTTTCAGGATCACCAGAATTAAAAATTTCTGCAGCCTCCAAATCCTGAATAAAAAATTCTTCGATTTCTTCTTCTAAAGGAAAAGCTTCCACATTACCCAGTTTACCCAGATCATTTCCGGTTAAAACCTTACTGCTTCTTATTTCCTGCGGAATTTGATCCACTCCTATTCCCAATTTGGAAAGCGGTTTTGGAACTTCAAACATCCCCATATTTGCGCGGGTATACCAATTACCGCCCATTCTTGCAACCTGATCTATTTTATGCTGATCTATAAATCCCTCATCATCTAAAATAGCCTCATCAAAATGCATTTTAACGACCTCACAAATAATAAGATTTCCAGCGCCACCTTCAGCTCCCAATTCGATTACATCTTTGATTTTACACTCGAACTGAACCGGAGATTCTGCAACCCGAAATGGTTTTACCAAATCCGATTTCAGCATTGTGAAACCAGCTTTCTCAAATTCATTTACTCCTTCAGCATACTCTGTACTTGCCAAAGACATTTGCTGAACAATTTTGTAATCTACAATATTAATCACAACTTCTTTTGTTGCTTTTGCATTTAAATAGGTGTGCTTAACTGTGTTATCCCGACCACGTCTCGCAGGGGAAAAAACCAAAATTGGTGGATTTGCGCTAAAAACGTTGAAGAAACTAAACGGCGATAGATTAGGTTTTCCTTTTTCATCAATGGTACTGGCAAAAGCAATAGGTCGTGGACCAACTGCTCCCAACAAATATTGATGCCTCTTTCCAGTGCTTATTTCATTTGGATCTATACTGAGCATTTTCAATTTTTGACAAAGGTAACGAATCACTTCAGTAATGAAAAACCCGTTTGCAACAATAATATTAACAGAAAACGGTTATATTTAAATCTGCTAAAAGGACTACATGAATTTTTCATCAGAACGAAATCTTGCCCGTTGGTTTATCATTATTTCTTCTTTGCTTATTGTAGGTCTTATCTTATGGAATACCTCTATTTTTTTTGAACGACTAAAAAATGATGAACGGGACAAAATGCAAATTTGGGCTGCAGCTCAGGCATTTCTTGACAAGGCCGACGATAATACCGATATCGAGCTCACCCTTAAAATCCTGAACAGCAATACCAGCATCCCCACTATTTGGGTGGATGAGAATGGAAATATAATTGACGGTTTAAATCTCACTATTGAAACGCGTAACAATCCTGAAAAACTCCAGCAATATTTTGAAAATTTAAAACAGGAAAACGAGCCTATAGAAATGGTGCTTGGAGAGAACAGGGTACATAAAATTTATTATGGTGATTCCCCGTTGCTTACCAAGATCAAATATTATCCTATTGGCCTGATGCTTATAATCTTTCTTTTTATAGGCGTGGTCTATTTTTTCTATACCACCACCAAATCCAGTGAGCAAAACAAGCTCTGGGCAGGAATGGCGAAGGAAACAGCGCATCAGATAGGAACTCCGCTTTCCTCCCTGATAGGCTGGGCAGAAATTCTGAAGGAAGAAAATGTGAACAGTTCCTATATTTCTGAAATAGAAAAAGATATTGAACGATTAAGAACAATTACTGAACGATTTTCCAAGATAGGATCGGCTCCCATTCTTTCAAAAACAGAGATTAACCAGGCAACGAAAGAGAGCTATACCTATATAAAAAACCGAAGTTCTGATTTGATAGAATTTCAGATAAAAACTCCGCATACTCCTATTTTTGTACATTTAAATGAATCGCTTTACAGCTGGACCATAGAAAACCTGGTGAAGAATGCAATTGATGCCATGCGGGGAAAAGGCAAAATAACCATCGAGATCAAACAGGATCTTCATTGGGTATATATTTACATAAAAGATACGGGAAAGGGAATTCCAAGAAGTAAATTTAAACAGGTTTTTGAACCCGGATATACCTCAAAAAAACGGGGCTGGGGGCTTGGGCTCTCACTGGCGAGAAGAATAATTGAACAGTATCACAGTGGACGAATCAGGGTTTTTCAAAGTGAAGCTAATAAAGGAACCTCCTTCCAAATCGCGCTAAGAAAAATTTAATAACGGCCCATGATCTCCCTGAGATCTTCAGGAATGGCATAAGTGCTTTCAGTATTAAAATCATAACACACCGCTACATCTCTTCCTTCAGCACAAATTTCATTATTTTCATTCAGGATAAGATGGTCCAATCCGAAACTGGAATTTTTAAGATAGGCCAGTTTTGTTTTTACGATCGCTTTTCCCGGATATTGAAGGGATTTTTTGAAATCGCAGTGTGTAGAGACCAACATAGGTCCGCGATTGGTTTTTTCGTAAAGCACGCCAAGTCCTGTTGCCTCCCAAAAATTAACGCGGCCGGATTGCAGAAATCTTATAAAAGTGAGGTTGTTAACGTGTTTGTACATATCCAGATCGCTCCAGTCAATACGCAATTCCAGACTTAGTTTATATCCCGGAAAATCCATTACAGATTTGCTTTAATGTGTTCAGCCAATTTTTCAAATTCCTCATTTGTGAATTCAAGTTTATTGCTAAAATCCATATCCTTCATAGTATTTAAAGGGATAAGATGTACGTGAACGTGCGGCACTTCAAGTCCAATTACCGCCATTCCCACGCGCTTGCAGGATACCGCTTTTTCCAGAGCTACTGCGACCTTTCGGGAAAACTCCATCAAATCCTGATAGGTTTTTGGATCAAGATCAAAAATTTTATTTACTTCCTGTTTTGGAATGCATAAGGTATGACCTTTTGCATTTGGATTGATATCCAGGAATGCAAGAAAATCATCGGTTTCGGCTACTTTATAAGACGGAAGTTCCCCGCTTATTATTTTAGAAAATATAGTTGCCATAGTTGTAATTTAGATTTTTATAAAAATATTAGTAAGGAACATTTAGATCACTCTCTCCAAATCTCAAGGATCTCAAATTTCATTTTCCCGTTAGGGACTTCTACCTCAGCGGTATCCCCCACTTTTTTCCCCAGTAAACCTTTTCCTATAGGAGAATCTACCGATATTTTCCCGGTTTTTAAGTCGGCTTCACTTTGGGCTACAAGTTTATATTTAACTTCAGCTCCATTGTCCACGTTTTTAATTCGTACGTGAGAATGTACCAATACCTTGGAAGTATCCAATTGCGACTCATCTATTACCCTTGCCCCGGAAACCACTTCTTCCATTTTTGAGATCCGCAATTCCAATAAACCCTGTGCTTCCTTTGCAGCATCATACTCTGCATTCTCACTTAAATCCCCTTTATCCCGGGCTTCCGCGATGGCTTCTGATGCTTTAGGCCGTTCTACGTCTCTCAATCGGTTTAATTCATCCTTTAGTTTTTTTAAACCTTCAGGAGTATAATAAGATACTTTGCTCATAATATTATCGTTTATATATCCAGGTACTGAGTATTTAGCTCAAATCCGAATCGTGTCGTCAAATTTTGTGATATTTTAAAAATTCAGCAGTATTATTGAAGGAGAATTCAGCAAACCCAATCCGGGTATATTATTTGCTTTTAAATTCTCAAAGGTCAATAAATACAAAAAATCCCATTCGCGACGGGATTTATCTAAACAAATATAATAAATTTAAACATTGAAAGCAATAATAATCTTTCCGCTTAAAAGCCCGAAAAATGATCAAAAAAATTACCTTTAGCTTACTATTTGTTGCTTTTCTTTCTTCCTGTACCGCAGACGACAATGAGAGGACCAATAATCCATATCTAACTAACATTAGTTTTATACTGGACCTGAATCTTAACCTTCCGGAATATAATTCCCTTAATTTTCCTGGAAACAGCTATGTTACTTATAATTACGGCATCAATGGCGTTGTGGTTTATAACGTCAATAATTCCCAGTTCACAGCTTTTGAATTAAGCGACCCGAATCACGCACTTTCAGAATGCTCTACATTGAGCGTTTCAGGAATTATCGCAACCTGTAATTGCAATGATGGAAACTCTTATAATATTCTTACCGGTGAGATTACTGAGGGTTCTGGTCAATACTCCTTGAAACCATACCGGGTTAGAAAATCTGGCAATGTTTTGGAGGTTTACAATTAAAAGAATCCCGCCCGTAATGTCTGGGCGGGATTCTTATTTTAAAACCCTAGGTTGTGATTAAAATTTCAAGGTAACCCCGGCAAGAAAATTGATCCCCGCCTGCGGATAATAACCTGCTCCTTCAATTGTAGTTACCGTTCCCGGATTTGAAAAATCATCCTCATAAGTGAAGAAATATCCGTTGGAGACATATTTCACATCAAAGATATTATTGATCAATCCTGAGAATATCACCGATTTAAATACCGGAACATCTACCAATTCATAATAAACATTCAAATCATTTATGAAAAAACTGTCCAGAAGAGAGGCTTCACTATCAATATTGCCCATATACTGTTCTCCAACATATTTATTAAGAAAACTAAGCTGAAAATTAGGCAATGGTTGATATACCAACATATTTGAAGCCACCACATCCGGAGAAAAAGAAATATTGGTAGTTCCCAATCCTTTTAAGGATCCATCTACAGAAGCCACAAAATCCCGATTTTTATTGGAACTAATGGCCAGGTTTGGCCTCAAACTCCATTGCTGGCTCAAAATAATTTCTGCATCTATTTCAAGTCCCAGCCTGTAACTGTTCCCACTGGTAGTTCTTAATGGTGCCCCCACATCATTCAATTCCCCGGAAAGCACCAACTGATCCTTATAATCCATATAATAGATATTGGAATTCAATTTAAATTTATCGGACGTGAAACGGTAACCAAGTTCATAATCATTCAGTTTTTCCGGAGTGGAAATACCTTCTTCAAAATCATTTCTTGTAGGTTCTCTATGAGCCCTTCCGAAATAGGCAAATAACTGATTGGTTTTATCAATTTGATAGGTTAGTCCCATTTTCGGATTAAAAAAACTAAAATTTTCATTTACATTTATAGGCACTATATCGGAAGTGATACCGCCTGTTTTATAATTGATGAATCTCCCCTGCAAATCAACAAATAGCTGCCATTGGTTATTGATACGATAGGTTGCCTTTGAAAAAACGGTAAACTCATCCTTGGAGGCATCACTAAAATAATACCGCTCCCCGATCTCAGAATCTGAAGCAAATCTGGCCCATATAACCTCTCCAAAATGATCACCCTTATAGTGACTGTAAAAAGCCCCGGAAGTTACTTCCAGCATATTCTTTTTGTACGTAGCATTTGCGTTGATCACAAAAAAATCATTATCCAGCCATCTACGGCGAATAAGATCTGTCCTGTCTATGCTTTCTCCACCTATTTCTATAGGCTCAAAACCATAAGTTGAAAAGCGTTGATCTTCTTTGTATTGCTCAAAAAACCCTCTTCCGTAGGTATAATTTAACCCAAGATTAGAAGACCAGTTACTGTTAAAACGCTGATTCCAGTGAAGTTGATAATGATCCTGTTTATAATCATCTACTTCATTATCATGAAAACGGATATTTCCCTGAGCGTCTGTAAAGATTCCGGCGGAATTAAAAGTACGGTCCTCCTCAAGAGTTTCTTTATCTATTCCATTCCAGGCTTGATAGGTCACTTCATGTCCTCCAAAAGCTATGGCCTTAATAAGGGTGTTATCGTCTACATAAGAGCCTTGCAGGAAATAGGATTTCAAATCGGAACTTGCACGGTCGATATAACCATCGGAAGCGATCGCAGAAAGTCGTCCGGCGAATTCCACCCTGTTATTAAGAAGTCCGGTACTAAATTTAATGTTGTGCCTTCTGGTGTTAAAAGATCCAAAGGAATTAGAAATTTCTCCATAGGCTTCTTCAGAAACTGCATCGGTAAGCAAATTCAAACTTGCCCCGAAAGCTCCGGAACCATTGGTAGATGTACCAACACCCCGTTGTAACTGTAAGTTTTGAACAGAAGAGGTGAAATCCGGCAGGTTGACAAAAAATGACCCCTGACTTTCGGCATCGTTAAATGGAATTCCGTTTAAGGTAACATTGATTCGGGAAGCATCACTTCCGCGCACCCGAAATGAGGTATATCCCACTCCAGCTCCGGCATCGGAAGTACTAACTACCGAAGGAAGATAATTGAGCATGAACGGAAGGTCCTGACCTAAATTCCTTTTCTCGAGTTCTTTCTGGTCGATATTGGAATGGGTTACAGGAGAATCTGCATCAACCCGAACAGCCCTAACAAGAACCTCCTCAAGCACTTCCGGTGGTTTGGAAATGGTATCAGGATCTTGTTGGGAAAACCCAACTATTGAGATCAAAAAGGTAGCAGGTAAAATAAAAAGATGTTTCATTCGTAACAGTTAAATTTTACGAATAAAAGGGGCTATTATTCTTTGATTAATTAATAGCTTAAAAAAAATGCATAAAAAAAACCCTATTAAAATCTCTCGAGCGATTTAACAGGGGGTTATATACATTTTCGAAATCTTGAAGATTTCGTTTCCCTTGGCAGCATTACCTGCCCAGGTTCTTTGGGTATAATCTCAGCCTCGGCCTAAAAAAAATTCAGGATTTGACACCCCTTTGAGATGTGCAGTAAAAGTACTAAGCTTTTTTTGATTTCCTAAGTAAATATTCCAATTTAAAAGAAATGGCTTAATTTTGGTGTTATTTAGATAATGAAAAACACCAAGCGATCAATAACCCTAAAGGTACTCCTGGGATACTTACTTGTTGCCGCCCTGGCCGCTCTGGCAGTTTGGTTTATCTATACCCAGGTGGTAAAGTTTTCATCCCTGGCACAATCCGGAGATCTTAACAACCAGCAACTGGTACTGGTAAGCGAAATAACTACCGAATTATCTGAAACAGAAAATATTGGAAGGCGCTTTATTCAATCTGGTGACACTACAGATCTGAACAGGTATTCCGCGCAAATAGATCTTATTCAGAAAAATCTCGATTCGCTGAAGCAGACCTACACAGATACCATCATGCAAACGGAGCTGGACAGTATTTCTATACTGCTCTCACGAAAAAGCGAGAACCTGGAAGAGCTGTTAAATCTTCGGTCCAGGGACAGAAATACCAGTTATTACCGGGAAGTAATCCAGGAACTACAAAAAGTGGATGCTTCTTTTAACGAGAACAATTATGAAAGGCGTTTTTCCAACCTGGAACCGCACCAAAGAAGCGTTTTAATTCGATTGCTTGAATTTTCCAGGGACGAGAACCCCGGGCAATTATCAACCTTAAGCGCAGATTCCCTGGTGATTGCAGTGAAAAATGTTTTGAGCGAACTGGAGGCAGAAAATCAACAATTCCGGGAGGTTATCAATAAAAAAGAAAATGAATTGTTGGAGAATGATATGATCCTGAATGAGCAACTCAGAAATCTACTGAGCCTTATTGAACAGCAGGAGAGAGAAAATTCGCTTGCACGGGTAGAAAATTCACAAAATCTCCTGGAGGAAGTATCCTCCATCATAATCTTTGTAGGAATAGCAAGTATTTTAATCATTCTGTTCTTTCTTTTCTTAATCATTCAGGATGTTTCAAAAAGTCAGCGGTATCGAATTCAGCTTGAGGAAGCCCAAAGTTTCACAGAATCATTGATGAAGCGAAGGGAACAGTTCATGGCCACCATTACACACGATCTTCGTTCACCACTAAATACCGTTATTGGTTATACGGAACTGATGGGAAAATCGGATCTTAATAATAAACAGAACAGATACCTTTCCCATCTCAAAAAATCATCAGAATACATACTTCATCTCGTGAATGATCTATTAGATCTTTCAAAACTGGAAGCTGGAAAAATGCTTATTGAAAAATTACCCTTCAATCCGAAGAATTTAATAGAAGAAACTTTTTACAATACCATTCCTGAGAATGATAAGAAGCACTTAAAATTCACTTTTAAAGCTGAGGAAAATACCAATTGCCAGGTGATAAGTGATCCTTTCAGGATCAAGCAAATCCTTTCAAATTTAATCACCAACGCCTATAAATTTACAAATGAAGGTGAGATTATGGCGTCACTTTCTATGAAAAAGGAAATAGAGGATAGTTATTCCCTTATAATTTCCATAAAAGACACTGGGATTGGGATCTCAAAAACAAAACAGGAGGATATCTTCGAGGAATTTTCCCAGGAACATGGGGAGATTGAAAAGAAATACGGAGGCACAGGATTAGGACTTGCCATTACCAAACAAATTACCGATCTCTTAAAGGGATCTATTCAACTGAAAAGTGAACCTGGAAAAGGAAGTGAATTCATTATTAAAATTCCGGTAATAAAAATGAAGGAAGCAGATGAGCCAATTGAAATTCCCGAAATATCCAAATTAAACCTCAGCGGAAAAAACATCCTTGTGGTAGACGATGAATCTTCCCAACTGGCACTTTCCAAAGAGTTGATAAAATCTGTCGGGATGAATTGCGATACTGCAGCCGATGGAGAAGAAGCGCTTACCAAGTTAGAAAATAAGAATTACGATCTTGTTTTAACCGATATTCAAATGCCAAAAATAGATGGATTCCAATTGGTAAAGGCCATAAAAGAAAATCCGAAATACGCTCAAACCCCGGTGCTTGCCGTTTCCGGAAGAACAAATGTAAGCTCAAAGGCGTATGCAGAAGCCGGTTTTACAGGGAACATAATAAAACCCTATAAACCTTCGGATCTGCTATTGAAAATTGGAGAAATTCTTCATCTGGAACTAAAAAACAACCATCCACACTTAAAAAAAATGTCTTCGAATTCCAGCTATTCTTTAGATGAAATAGCATTATTTTCCGGGGATGATCAGGAAGCATTGAATACGATCCTGCATGCTTTTATAAATAGCACTGTGATCAACTTAAAGGAAATAAAAAAGGCCGTGGAAAATAAAGATCCGGAAAAGGCAGGCAATATTGCTCACCGAATGCTTCCTATGTTTAAGCAGCTTAAAACAAAAGGAATTATTGAAAAATTACAGCTTTTGGAAGATCAGGAGATCGAAAAATGTAACATCCCGGAATTATTAAATGAAATAAGAAGTTTACTTAAAGAACTGCAAAAAGAGATCACAGTTTAATATCGTATTGTTTTAACTTGTTATAGAGTGTTTTCCTGTCTATAGATAAATACCTGGCCGCCTTGCTTTTATTCCCATTTGCTTTTTCCAGGGCATCCAGAATTAAGCTTTCTTCATTCTTACTTTTAAACAAGCTATAGGAGTCATCAGTTTTTGTTGCCGCAGCGATTTCGTGAGGAAGTACCTTTAAGGGAATTATGGGGTCCTGGGTTAGTAAAACCGCCCTTTTAACCATGTTTTTGAGCTCCCTGAAATTTCCCGGCCAACTGTAATTTTGAAAAGCCTCAATAGCCTCATCACTAAAGCCAATAACATCTTTTTCCAGTTCGGCATTGGCTTCATCCAGAAAATATTCAGCAAATAACATTAAATCCTCTCTTCGGTCCCGCAAAGCCGGAACCTGAATAGAAAACTCATTCAACCTATGATAGAGATCCTCCCGAAAATTCCCTTCCTTCACCGCTTTGGAAAGATCTTCGTTAGTAGCCGTAACCACCCGGATATCTACTTTAATTTCATTGTTTCCGCCTACGGGTTTAATTTTTCGTTCCTGCAAAGCCCTTAACAATTGCACCTGAAGATCATACCCCAAATTCCCTATTTCATCCAAAAACAGTGTCCCACCATTGGCTGCTTCAAAATGACCAGTTTTATCTTGAATTGCCCCGGTAAAGGAACCTTTTAAATGGCCAAAAAATTCACTGGAGGCAATTTCCCTGGGAATCGCACCACAATCTACAGCAATAAATGGTTTCCCTCTTCTTTTACTTTTATCGTGAATGCTTTTTGCAACCTGTTCTTTTCCGGTTCCACTTTCCCCCATTATAAGTACAGACATGTTCGTGGGAGCAACCAAATCTATATAATCACTTAGTTTTCTAGCTGCATCACTTACTCCTTTTACGAACCCGGATGAAATCGAATTATCCTTAGATTTTTCTTTCTCTATTGGTGTGGATTTGGGAGTGGCTATTTTTTCCGGCACGACCGTATCTGAATTTAGTGCATTTTTTATAGTTTGAAGGATCGCTTCCGGTTGAAATGGTTTTGAAACATAATCAAAAGCACCATTTTTCATCGCCTTAACCGCCATGTTGATCTCGGCATAATTAGTCATTACAATTACCTGGGTATCGGGATATTTTTCTTTGACTTCCAGCAGAATTTCCAATCCGTCTTTATCTGGCAACCTTACATCGGTAAGTATCAAATCAAAGGATTGTGTCATTAATTTCTTAAAAGAATCTCCGGCAGTAAAAGCAGTCTCAACCTTATAATCCCTTTTTTCAAAAAAGGTTTTAAGCATTGTAGCAAATGCTACGTCGTCTTCAATTATAAGAATTGAGTTCATATTCGTATTCGTATTTTAGTGTAATTAACAAATTTACGAATTATGAACCTTTAGCACCCCACTTATTAACACAAAAAAAAGCTGCCAAATTTGACAGCTTAATTGATTCAAAAAGCGCAAGCTTAATAAGCTTCCTTCTTTTTATCCTCTTTTTTTATCCAGTTACCTTCAGCATCTGCATAAACTTTTTTCTCTTCTCCGTTTACATCCAGTTTAATTTTGTAAACCTTTTTTCCTTCTTTTTCCTTCACCCAGACTTCTTTTGCGGTAGCCCCGGCATAGTCTGTTTCAATTGCATAATTTACAGCCTCCGGAAGCTCGGCAACTTCTATTTCTGCATACTCATCCTGTGCCGCAACAGCTACTTCGATTTCTGTTGAAACCTGTACAGCAGCTTCACTTGTTTCCTGAGCCTGAGTTGTGGTGGCAAAAAATAATCCAACTGCTGCAATTGTTAATCCTAACTTTTTCATAATCTTAAAATTTATAGTTATTATTTCTAATATTGGTTGTGAACCATAAAGGAAAGATTATGCCAAGGCTATTGCAAATGAAAATCGCTGGTGGACCCCTTGTAAATGGCTAATATCAAAACATGCAAGCCTCTCATTAACAGATTTTTATGTAGATTTTTAGAGAAAATTCAGAATTGAAATGGGGAAAAAATCCACATTTCTAAGATTGTATTTAGAACGCTTTTGAGATGGATCTTTAAAATTAGAGAATTTACGACAAAGGAGGCTTTTTCCGAGCTATTTTTTTTTCTGATTTTATTTTCTTGGAACGCAATCGCTTTAATTTTGAAGCTTTCGTGGGGCGGGTCTTTTTTCTGGGTTTTTCTTTTTTGAGCGCCTTTTGTATCAGTTCGAAAAACCGGGTGGTTACCAATTCTTTATTTTTATGCTGACTTCTCGTTTCTCCACTTTCAAGAATAATTTCTCCAGAGTTGGTAATTCTGGAAGCAAGTTTTTTTAAAACCCTGGATTTCTCTTCTTCAGAAAGTGCCTGGGATTTCTCAAGATCAAAATTCAGGATAATTTTTGAGGCGGTTTTATTAACATGTTGTCCGCCCGGGCCGGAACTTTTAACAGCTTTAAAAGTCAGTTCTAACTTAAGGGCTTCATAATCGGGCATGTCCTATTTTACTTGATGTGAGGGTTTCAAAAGATCCGTAACCGTTTTTACCGGATTGAAGGTTGTCACAGGAACTTCCACAAAAACAGTATTCCATTTTGCCATTGCACCATTCCAGAGTCCGGGCAATTCGAGAGCCTTTAAAGGCTTTCCGTCTTTATTTTTTTCGGCAATAAAACTCGTTTCAGGATCTACAAATTCGTTCAGGTCAAAAGAGGTACCCAAATAATTTTTTAACCCGCAAACAATATCTACAGGATTAAAATGAGTGGCATTTTCTGCGATCTTTTTTTGATCTGGATTATTTTTATCTATTTGCGCCCCTTCAATAATTTGCAGGGAACTTTCTCCATTTTCCATTTGAACCAGAAAAGGCCCTCCCCCGGGTTCCCCTTCATTTTTTACCATTCCGCAAACTCTCAATGGACGATTCAGTTTCTCTTTGAGATATTGAAGCTTTTGCATTTCTGAAAGGCCATCAAAACCAGACTTAAATCCAAGAAACAACTTTTTTTTCAGAAATTCTGAAATTTCTTTGATAAGCCCTTCTGAAGAATTTTCAGTTTCAAGATCCTTTAAGAATTTAAAACAGCATTCCTGAAGTTTTAACAGCTTGCCCGCAAGCACTTTTTTATATTTTGCCACTTCCTCCACCTGGGTTTCTATTACTACATTGTCTATATTTTTAATAAAAACAACATCAGACTTCAGCTCATTCAGGTTATCGATTAATGCTCCATGCCCACCAGGGCGGAAAAACAATTCCCCTTCTTCAGTCCTGAAGGGTTCATTTGAATCGTCAACGGCTATAGTATCGGTTTTGGGATTTTGATACGAATAGGTTATTTCAAATTTTACCTGGGCTTTTTGAATTATTCTTTTTTTAATAGCATCAAATTCAGCTTCAAATTTCTCCTTATGGCCAAGAGAAACCGTAAAATGGAGTTTTGAAATCCCGTCTATATCAGTATATTTTGAAGCTTCATATAAATGCTCTTCAAAAGCTGTGGCTACATGATCGCTGTAATTATGAAAAGGCACCAGACCCTTTGGATAATCGCTTAAATTGAGGCCTGGAGCATATAATATAGTACGAACCAGGATGTATTTCTTTGCATCATCAGAAAGGCTATGAAATCCCGGCTGACTTTCCACGGCATTATTCACCGCTCTTTTATAAAATGGCAGTTTTTCTATTTCAGAAAAAAAGCGTTTCAGATTTTGATTTTTATGGCGGGATAAAAAATCTGAAATTGATTCTTTTTCAGCATCAAATTCTTCCAGAAACTTGTGCAGATCTTTGAACATGCGGGTTGCAGCTCCAGAAGCCGGTACAAACTTTATTATATCAAAACCGGACTTATTAGCATCGTAGTATTTTTCAAGCTCATTTTTTTGAGATTCAGAAAATTGCTGAATACCGTTTCCAACAGTAGCAGCTGCAAGTATATTTACAGAAATATTTCCTCTTTCAAAAATCCTTAATTGTTCCTCAACTTTTTCCTTTGTTAATCCTTTAGCTTCAATTTGTTTTAAATCTTCTTCTCTGGTAATCACTTTTCTCGTTTTAATAGTTCATCAATCGCAGAAACGGCTGTTTCAAAACGTTCATTCTCATCCCCCGTTAAAGTGATATAGGGTCTTCTATTAAGCTGTAGGGTGCTTTTAAATTTTTTAAACATTCCTTCTCTGTCATGAGGTTTATCCCTCAAATCATCCGGAATCCACTTATTGTCAATATTAGTTAAAAAGTAGATGTCGTACCAATTGTTTAACGCAGCTTTAAGAAGCAGAGGGTTACAGTAACCGTGGTAATATGCTTCAGAATAAACTTTTAATTCCAATAGATCTGTATCGCAAAAAAGTATTTTATTTGCGATCTTTTGCTGCTTATTTTCCCGCCGTATCTGGCCTTTTGCTATTGGGATAAGGTCATGAGGTTCACAGGCTTTTTTATCCTGATCCCATTTTCGCTGAAGATAATCCCGCATATATTCCGGAACCCAGGCAGTTTCATAATGCCTTGCGAGCCTTTCAGCCAATGTGGTTTTCCAGGTTGATTCTGGTCCAAAAAGAACTGCTTTCAGGCAGTTTGAAGGTTCTTGTTTAAGCTTTTCTTCCATGCGAAATAACCGTAAAATGCGATAATTGTAAATAAAAAATATTGAAAACTGGTAAGAGTCAGTCCTTTGTGAAAATATAAAGGTACAGAGATTAAATCACCAATAATCCAGAAGATCCAGTTTTCCAGTTTTTTCTTTGCCATAAGATACATCCCAACGAAAAATATAGCTGTAGTAAATGTGTCAATATATGCAGTCCAGTCTGTCCATTTATCAAAGTAACTATATACTCCAAAAACAAAAAGCAAGGTTCCAAAAAATAGCAGGACCGAATTTAAATGTTCTCTTTTTGTCATAGAGGTTACCTGCGTAAAATGGATGGCATCCACTTTTCTTGTCCAGATATACCAGCCGTAGATACTCATGGCAAAATAATAGGCATTAATCATCATATCCCCCAACAGGCCCCATTGCCAAAGAAGATAGACAAATATCAAGGTGCTTATAATCCCGGTTGGATAAACCAGAATATTCTCCTGTTTAGAAAACCAAACCGATAGAAACCCAAATATTACCGCAATTATTTCAAGGATTATAAATAAGGTCCTGTAATCGTAATACTGCTTAAAAAAGAAATCAAAAATCGGCTGCATAGTCGCTACGATCAGATTTTACAATTTTAATATACATTAAGCCACGTTCTATTGCCTCAAATGCTGTTTTAATTTCCTTGTTAAGAACAAACATAACCTCATCATAATCGCCATAAACCTGAGTGCTTAAGGGGTTTTCTTTAACAGTTAATCCGGAATTCCGCATTTGTTTGATAAAGTTGATAATTGCCGGTTCGTAATTATCCTGAATAGGGGTAAGGGTAAGTTCTACTGAAATTTTCATTTAATACTTTTTTAGCAACAAATTCACTAATCTTTTATTCATCAAAGTTAAGTATAATTTAAAAGCTAGAACCACCATACTTCTTGTTTTGTCCATCCTTTATGAGCTTTTTGGGCGAGGAAAAATTTTATGATGATTTGATAATCTGATCTTATGTTGATCTGTTTGAAGTGTTTTCTGTTTATTGCTTTTCAACCATGATTCGTCAAATTTGCGTGAGATTCTTCACTTCTTTCAGGATGACATTACAGGGTTGTTCTATTATATTCTTCAAAGACCCTAAAGAAAGGCCTTGTAATTTAGTTCCCAGAGCTCAATCTTATTTCCTTCCAGATCAACGATCTGACCGAATTTCCCTTCTTCCACACGCTCGATTTCATCCATTACGGTAACTCCTTCGGCTTTAAGGGTTTCAAGCGAAATGTTTGGTGTTATCTGGGAAAGGGCTTCATTGTGTGGAACAATCATTTCCATCTTTATCCTTCCACCAAAATGTGCATCCCCATTAATCTGTATTTAAACCAAGATATTTATTGTACCAATCCTTTACTGCAATTGGATCTTCGGTTTTAAAAAATACGCCACCAATTCCTGTTACCCTATTTTTCATACTCACCGCATTTTTAATTATTGCTTCGCATCTTTCTTCGGATCAAGATATAGAAAATTGCCAGGGAGATCAGAAATATTCCTAACCAGCTTTCCAGGGTTGCTTTTAAAAAGAATGGCATTTTAAACAAATAGAGCTCCATGGCAGTGTATTTATTTAAAATATCATTAAATGTAAGTCCATCACCCGGGCTGCTTATTTCGGCTCCTTCAGGAGATAAGAATATCACCTGATCTATATAAATCTCATTGTTTTCAATGAGGTTCCCGGAAGTGTTTAAATAGCGGAATGTTCCAAAATGCTGCCAGAGAAAAGTGAAAAACATTCCGGCCAATAATGATATAATAAGTAATTTAACAATGCTTCCCCTTTTCAGTTTTTTCAAATTTTCCAGCGCCTTCATCTATAATTTTTTTTCAGCAAAGTTTCCAAACTCCGCAATGATCTTTTGTGCAATGGTAGTGGCAAGTTTTTCGTGAGATTTTATTGTCCATCCGGCAACGTGCGGACTGAAAATCACATTTTCCAAAAACATTAGTTCCTGCAAAGGTTCCGGAATGTGATTTTCAGCAAACAGATTTTCAAAAGAAGATTTTTCATATTCCAGAACATCCAGTCCTGCCCCCAGGATCTTTCCTTCTATCATTGCCGAAACAAGATCGGAAGTGACAACACTTTTACCACGAGCTGTATTGATAAACCAGAAGGATTTTTTAAATCCATTGATAAAATCAGCATTGATCATTTTATTGGTTTCTGGAGTCCAGGGAGTATGCAAACTTACCACATCTACCTGCTCTTGAAATGAATTCAGATTCACCTGGTTCGCATTTTCATCTCCCACTCCTTCTTTAATATCGTAACATAAAACCCGGACATCAAATCCCTGTAATTTTTTGGCAAAGGCTTTTCCCATATTCCCGTAGCCTATTATACCAACGGTTTTCCCGTCCAGTTCTATTCCGCGGTTGGCTTCCCTGTTCCAATAACCTTTACGAACCTCCCTGTCGGCTTTATTTAATTTATTGAACATAGACAGCAACATGCCCAGACTATGTTCTGCTACAGCATTCCTGTTGCCCTCTGGCGCTGAAAAAAGTGCAACCCCTCTTTTCCTGGCATACTCCACATCTATGCTTTCCAGTCCCGCTCCTACCCTGGCGATAAACTTCAGGTTAGGGGCTGCATCCAGAAAGTTTTTATCGATATCAAACCGGCTTCTAATGACTAATCCCTCGAACAAATGTTGATCTTTCAGAATCTCGTCCATACTTTTATTGTAAGCTTCGATATTTTGATATCCGGCCAGCTCAAGTTGTTCGATCAATAAGGGATGATTGCTGTCTGCGTGAAGAACTGTCATAAAAAATTAAATTTTGGGATAATCCGCTACGGTTAGGGAATCCTGAATATTTCCGGTATGTTGTGTGCTTATTTTTTCAAAAAGCAAGATATGCACTTCCTCTTCATTCTTGGTCATTGGGCAGTGTTTTACACCTTTTGGAACAACAATGATCTCTCCTTGCTTAATTACTTCTGTTTTGTTTTCAAACTGCATATAAAGCGTGCCCTTCAAAACCTGAAAAAGCTCATCTTCCTCTTCGTGAAGATGCCAAACAAATTCCCCTTTTACTTTTGCCAGCAATACCTGCATATCATTTACAATCGCTATTTGATGCGGATGCCAATGTTTGCTGAACTTTTTTAATTTTTCCTTTGGATCGATTGCTTGCATACTGAAATTTTAAAAGAATAGGTTAAAAATTGATCTTCTCTAAAGTCCTTCTGAAACAGCTAAAAACCAAGGATTAGTTTAGCGATGGAGAAATAGATCAAAATTCCGCAAATATCATTACTGGTTGTAATAAAAGGTCCGGTAGCCATCGCAGGATCAATTCCCTGTTTATCCAGTATAATAGGAACAAAAGTACCTATAAGAGAAGCTATTACAATCACGGAAATTAATGAGATCCCAATTGTAATCCCAAAAAGCCAGTCAAAACCAAGTAAAAATGTACCTCCAACGGCCAGAATGACCGCCAGTACCACCCCATTGAAAAGACTTAAGGTTATTTCTTTTAACAAACGTCTTAGCAAAGAACCTTTCAAACTTTTATTTGCCAGTCCCTGTAATATAATCGCCGAAGATTGCACTCCTACATTCCCTGCCATCGCAGCGATTAAAGGCACAAAAAAGAACAAAGCGGCATGTTCCTGCATCGCCGCATCAAAAGTACCCAGAACACTAACACTTATAAACCCCCCAAAAAGAGCGAGTATAAGCCACGGAAGTCGGGCACGGGTGAGTCTCCAAATGCTGTCATCGGCCTCCACATCTTCAGAGATACCTGCTGCCATCTGGTAATCTTTTTCAGCTTCATCCTTTATAAAATCCACAATATCATCAATTGTGATCCGGCCTACCAAACGGTTCATTTCATCTACCACAGGAATTGCCTCCAGGTCATATTTTTGCATGATCTGAGCAACCTCTTCTCCGGGAGTATGAACATTTACAAAATCCACTTTTGGAATATAGATGTCCTGTATATGGGCATCACTTGCCGCAGTAATAAGATCTTTAAGGGAAAGTCGGCCCTTAAGCTTATTTTTACCGTCCACTACATAAATGGAGTGTACGCGCGTCACATTTTCGGCCTGGGCGCGCATTTCAGCCATACAGCCTGTTACGCTCCAGTTCTCATTAACCTTTACAAGTTCCTTGGCCATCAATCCCCCGGCAGAATCCTCATCATACCGAAGCAATTCCACGATATTATCGGCATGTTCCTCATCGATAATCTGGGCGATAACCTTTTGCTGCCGTTCTTCCGATAATTCTGAAATAATATCGGCGGCATCATCGGTGTCCATTTCCTCCAGTTCCTCGGCAATCTCCTTAGCCGACAGATTTTCCAGAATGCGCTCCCGCACTCCCTCTTCCAGCTCCATTAAAGCTTCTGCAGTTTTTACGCTGTCCAGTAACTTTATGATATAGGTAGCCTCATCCAGATCCAGTTCAGAGATAATCTCGGCAATATCTGCCGGGTGAACATCTTCCAGGGTAAGGTTTAATTCCTTATCGTTTTGTTGCTGGATAAGAACCTCTAACTTCTGGATTAATTCATCGCTAAGTTGAAATTGCATATGGCTGAATTTTTAAGGTCAAATCTATAAATGCCTCTGTGCTTAGTTGCTCCGGACGTTGTCCAAAGATAGCATCTTCCCTTAAATTATCCGGCAATTGAAAGACTTTTAAACTGTTTCGAAGGGTCTTACGGCGTTGCTGAAAAGCGGTTTTTACAACCCTGAAGAAAAGGGCTTCATCGCAGGGAAGATCATAATTTTCCTTTCGTTTTAATCGAATTACACCACTCTCCACTTTTGGGGGTGGAATAAAAACCGAAGGATCAACAGTAAATAAATATGTTATTTCATAAAAAGCCTGTGCCAGTACAGAGAGTATTCCGTAGGTTTTATTTCCATGGGAAGCAGCGATACGTTGCGCAACCTCTTTTTGGAACATCCCGGCAAATTCAGGGATTAATTCCCGGTTTTCAAGTGTTTTAAAAACAATTTGAGTGGAAATATTATAAGGGAAATTCCCTATGATAGCGAAGGGTTCCCCGTTGAAGATCGATGGAATGTTGTATTTTAAAAAATCTGCTTCGAGAATATTCCCCTCAAGATCTGGGAAGTTTTCTTTAAGATAAGCCACGCTGTCCCAGTCTATTTCAATGACTTTAAGGGTGATATCTTTTTTGATTAGGTATTTGGTTAAAACCCCGGTTCCCGGGCCTATTTCCAGTACGTTTTTATAGCCTAAATAGGTTAGCGAATCTGCAATCTTTAATGCCGTAGGTTCATCTTTAAGAAAATGTTGTCCCAGGTGCTTCTTCGCCCTTACTTCACCATCCCGTGGAGTTTGATGCTTGAAAGATGAATTCTTTTGATTGCTCTTCTTCATTTTATTTTTATTGTGCTCCTTTTATCAAAAGAAGTGATGATGAAAAATTAGGCGAATTTTCGCTTATCCTTAAACTCAAATAAGGAAAACCTTAAATGAGTTATTCTTTTTATTTTTTATTATTGGTCGCTTGCGCCTCATTTACAACCTGCATCTCTGTCCTGAAGGCTACAAATTTCCCCTCAAAAGCTTTTGTTTTCGATCTCAGTAATGCTGCGTCTTCCTCATAATAACGCTGCAGCATTTCCCTGTTTGTGGTAGTGTATTGAACAGAATAGGTCATTCCGCCCATCTCTTCCTGTACCATAACCCGTGTCATTAAAGCTTTGGTGAATTTTCCTGTGTTCAGCATTTCCGGGATATGCTCCGTTTTCATCCATTCTAACCACTCCTCGTGAACATCTTCCTGTATGTTAATCGTTACATTGTATATATACATAATATCGTTTTTGAAATTTTCCCCGGAAACAGGAAATTAATTTAAATTCAATAATTCTTGCTTCGGAAAGTTTGAAGTCTTTAACACTATAATCTTTCCTGAAAAAAATCCTTGCAAAAGTAAGAGTTCTATTCTATTGCATCCCCTCTTAACATTCTAAAATTTTTCCTGGACTCAACAAAATAAATACTGGAAGGAAAATTAAAAATGATCTGTTCATAATAATCCCGTGCTTTTTCGGGTTGATCAAGTCTATTTCTGTACAACTCGGCGAGCTGAAATGTGGCATTATCGGCTAAAATATCATTGGAATAAAATTCCAGTATTTTCAAGTAATTTTTTTCAGCTTTTTCATCTTCCCCTTCTTCTTCTAGCAATAAAGCCTGTTTCAACAGGGCTTCATCCTCAATTTTTTCACCTTTATGACCAGCTAAAATTTCATCCAGAATAGCAATTCCTTCCTGATTTTTTTTCTGAAAGGATAAAAAATCGGCTTTTGCATAGAGCTTTAAAGCGGTTTGTGTGGAATCCTCAAGCGTGTTCTCGCTTATTAGCAAACTAAGTTCCATCGCATCGTTTGCTATGAGTTGGGTAGTAGAAGCCTTCAGCACATCCAGCTGGGTTTTTGCCCACTCAAAATCTCCCTTAAAATAACTGGTTTGTGCCACTTTGAACCGTGCTTTTTGAGCGATTTCATCATTTTTTACAAGATTCTGGATCTGGGAATAATAAATAAGCGCTTTGTTGAATTTTTGGTCCAGCACAAGAATATCTGCCAGGGCCATTTTTACCGCTGCCTGTTGAAAATTAGTATTCACGCTCTCCGAAAGGTTTTGTAACTGTGCAATAGCCTGCTGTATCTTTCCCATTTTAAAGGCCAGGAAATTAGCATGATCTATTTGAATTGAAAGTGTTTCAGGCCCGGTGCCAAACTCCTGAAACAAGATGTCAAAATTCTTCTCTATTTCGGCGTACTCTTTTGGAGTTGCTGTTTCTACCTGCATACTCAGCAATAATTGCCTCGCCTGTAAAAGGATGTTTTCTGAAGGAGTTTCAGCAATTATAAATTCCAAAATTTCTTTCGCGGTTTCTAAATCGCCTTCGCTTTTGGAAATGACTGTAAGCTGAATAATGCGCTGGAGATCCTGGTCTCCGCGCTTGTAAACCGCTTTTTCCTGTGCAAATGCCTTTTGAAATTCCTTTTGCTGAATAAAAAGCCAGGCCAACATTTCGTTGTAAAGAACCAGTGGATTTTTTTGGGATCGCTGAAGCAATAATTTCCGAAGGGCAGTATTTGCAGGATTGGAAGCATCTTCCATGATGTAACGATCGAATTCCCGGACAAGATTGGTACTGATCTCAGGCTCTTTTTCTATAAAATCAAGATAGGAACTGAACATTTTCTCCAGCTTTCCCTGTTCCCCGTAGATCCTGGCAAGCGGTAACTGAAATTTCATTTCCGGGTTGAATGCCAGACCTTTTTGATACGCTTCTGCCGCATAATCCAGCAGACTGTATTTTTCAAAACTTCGCGCTACGGTATAAGTATAATTGGGTTTTTCATCTAAAATCGCGAGGGCCTCGAGGTAATATTCCTGCGCCTGTTCCTGCTTTTGCTGTAAAGCTGCATTATGACCCAGTTCTATTAAAATACCGGGATTTACAGCGTTGGGGTTTAGTCTTGATAGCAACAAGGCCTCCGCTGAAGCGAAATCTTCCAATTGCTGATGTGCAGTGATCACCCCGTCAAAAAAATTGGCATTCCCGTGATTTTCCTTTAAAAGTTCCTGATAAACCGCAAGCGCTTTTTCATACTGCCCCTGATCCAGATAATTCTGCGCGATTTGTTCCGACTGGGCATAGAGCCCAAAACCGGAAAGAAAAAACACGAGTATGAAACCAAAACAACGCATTTTGTAAAGATAACAAAATACGTTGTTTAGTGCCTTTTTTGATGGTTAATCTATGCGGTCAAAACCTGTATATTTCACCAAAACCTCTGGAATTATAATTCCCTCCGGGGTTTGATAATTTTCCAGGATCCCGGCAAGTACACGCGGTAAAGCAAGTGCACTTCCGTTTAAGGTATGCAACAATTGCTTGTTCCCATCCTTGTCTTTATATCTTAGTTTTAACCTGTTTGTTTGAAAGGTCTCAAAATTGGAAACAGAGCTTATTTCCAGCCATCGATCCTGAGCGGTAGAGAATACTTCAAAATCATAGGTGAGCGCAGAAGTAAATCCGAGATCGCCTCCACATAATTTTAAAATGCGGTAAGGCAATTTCAATTCCTGCAGTAAATTCTTGATATGATCTACCATTCCATCCAAAGCGGCATAGGAATTTTCAGGCTTTTCAATCCGTACTAACTCAACTTTATCAAACTGATGCAAGCGGTTGAGACCGCGAACGTGTGCACCGTATGAACCTGCTTCCCTGCGGAAACAAGGCGTATATCCAGTGCAGGCAACAGGAAGATCGCCTTCCTGAAGGATTTCCCCGCGAAACATATTGGTAAGAGGAACCTCGGCAGTTGGTATCAAATAAAGATCATCTTCTGTCACATGATACATTTGCCCTTCCTTATCCGGCAATTGCCCGGTTCCAAAACCAGAAGCTTCATTCACCATCAATGGCAACTGATATTCCTTATATCCGCTTTCGGCAGCTTTATCGAGAAAGTAGGTGATCAGGGCACGTTGTAATCTGGCTCCTTTTCCTTTATAAATTGGAAATCCGGCACCGGTTACCTTATTTCCAAGTTCAAAATCTATAATGTCGTATTTTTTCGCAAGTTCCCAGTGCGGAAGGGAACCTTCAGCCAAAACGGGAATATCGCCCTCGTTGTAGATCTCTTCATTATCCTCTTCTGAAGTTCCCGAAGGTACAATTTCATTGGGAACATTGGGAATCGTGTATAATAACTTCTCCAGATTGCTTACAGTTGCACTGAGTTCTTCTGAAAGATCCCTGGAAGCATCCTTAAGCTGGGCTGATTTTTCTTTTAAAAGAGTGGCTTTCTGATGTTCACCGGTTTTAAAAAGCAATCCGATCTCTTTGGAAAGCTGATTTGCTTCTGCCAAAGTATCATCTAATTTTGTTTGTGTGGAGCGTCGGTCTTCATCGAGTTGCAACACCTCATTTAAAATGCTTTCTCCCTCAAAATTTCGCTTCTTCAGCGCTTGAATGTATGCCTCTTTATGCGCTCGTATATTGCTTACCTGTAACATTTGGCCTGTAGATTTTTAATAAGCAGCAAATGTAACAAAAGCCCGTAAAAATATCAGTCTAATTTAGAAGGTAAAATCCAGTCATGGTGTTTAAAATGCTGCCATTTTTCTGCAGCGATGTCCACTTTTGGATCTATAAACCTTCGGAAGGGTCTTCCGTTCACACTTACTTTCGAATCGACAAATACCTGTACATCCTTTCCCTGTTTCGCGAAGTCCCTTTTTAAACGTTGGGAAAGCTGCCAGATCATGTCCGGTTTTGAATACACAGCTCTACGTTGTTTGCGGGATAAGTAGTTGCTTTCATCTATAAAAATAGTGTCTTTTGTACCCCTTTCCACAACTTTAAAAGTACCCCTGGAACTTTTGCTTCTAAGCATCATCCGCCAGCTAAGCCTATGGCCTTCTTCCGTCCATAACACTTCGTCCTGAAAAAACCAGTGTCTTAAAGGCAGAGAAATTTGTATGATAAACCATACAGCTAAAACCGCGATCAGGAAATTTCGGTAAGAAGGAACTATGATTTCCTTTTTATCATAATATGGTTTTTTCTTCCGAAGAAAAAGTTTGTTTATTTTTTCAGAAGGGAAAAAGAAAATGGTGAGCGCTAATGCGAGATAAGGAAAGATCCCAATGTGAAAGATAAAACTATTGAAAAGATGAAAGAAAATGGCCGCTATAAATGCATAAATTCTCGTTTTACGCCATAAAAGCATTGGAATTATGAGCAGATCAAATAAAAATCCAAAGCCTGTAATGCTATAATGTACCCAGGGTTGTTGAAGAATCTCACCTACCAGCCAGTAATCCTCTTTAGAACTCATTAAAAGAGATGGGAAGGTTCCGTCCCACCAGTCCGGGTATAGCTTGGCAATTGCTGCGTAGGTATATACGATCCACATTTGAAGAACTATAACCACCCAAACCCAGCGCGGCATTGAAATATCGCGAAGTTTTGGGTTTTTCCATGAATCTATGGAAGCATACCTGTTTGCAGGCAAAAAACTCATTATGATGCACAAAAGCATCAATAAATAGTAATGATTATTATAGGAAGATTTTTGCATCAGGTAAACGCCCGTCCACATAATGGCATATGCAATTATCGCGAAACGGTATTTGTAACCTACCATAACCAGCAGTCCAAAAATACCCATTACGCCATAATAATAGAGCATTCCGTCACCGGGAAGGGGTTGCAAAAATTCAAACCCAATAAAGTTAAAAGTCTCTTCAGGCTCCATCAAAGTATGACGGATCCAACCTGTAAAAATTGCTCCAAAAGCTTCCAGTGCGATCAACAAACCAAAAATGATACGAAACACCACAAGGGCGCTGTTATCTATCCTGGTAAATAACCACTTATTCAGCATAATTATCTTTTATATACTGAGCAGCAAAGGATTCGTCCTGTTTTAAAGCAAGTTTCAGGGCATCTGTATTATTAAATTTCTTTTCTTCCCGAATCCAGGTAAGCATTTCAATTTTAAGCCTTCTTCCGTATAGATCCTGGTCCAGCAAAAAGAAATGGGTTTCAATGGATTTCTTAATACCTCCCACCGTAGGATTAAAGCCTATATTCATCATTCCAAAATAAGGAATCTCATCAATTTCTGCTCGCACTACATAAACGCCATTTTTTGGAATGAGTTTGTAATCTTCCTCGATTTTTAAATTGGCGGTTGGATATCCAAAATCCTTTCCAAGACCTTTTCCTTCCACCACGGTTCCGGTAAGTGTAAAGGGGGCTTTTAAATATCGGTTGGCCTTTTCCACCCTTCCTTCTAAAAGGGCTTTTCGAATCTTTGTGGAACTTACCGCTACTTCCTCTATATCCTGTTTTCCAATCTCTTCTACCTCAAAATCAAATTGTTCTCCAAATTCCCGCAAGGTATTGATATCTGCTGTTCGGTTTCTTCCAAACCTGTGATCATAGCCAATAACCACTTTTTTAGCCTTTAGCTTACTCACCAGGATATCACGCACAAATTCAAGTGCGGTAAGCCGGGAGAACTGATGGGTAAAAGGATGTATTATCAAGTGGTCTATTCCTGTTTTCTCCAGGAGCTGTATACGCTCTTCTATAGTATTTATAAGCTGTATGTCGCTTTCCTTTTGAAGGACCATACGTGGATGTGGAAAAAACGTTAGGATAGCGGATTCCATCCCGCTCATTTTAGCTGAAGCTATCAGGCGTTCGATAATTTTTTGATGTCCAACGTGAACCCCATCAAAAGTACCAATTGTGATTACCGTGGGATGGTCGCTTTTAAAAGCATTTACTCCTTTATATTGTTTCAAGAGAGAATTATTTTCCGTTAAAAGTATTCATTGTATTGTTGATCCCTGCCGTGCCAAAAGATTTGATGGCCTCTGCTGCCTTTTCCAGTCGCTCGGGCATTTGCTTCAATTCTTCTTCACCCCATTCCCCCAAAACATAATTCACCTGGTTTCCCTTGGAAAACTCATCACTAATCCCAAAACGAAACCGGTTATAATTGGTGGTATTTAAATGGGCCTGTATATCTTTTAAGCCATTGTGTCCGCCATCGCTGCCCTTTGTTTTTATACGAAAAGTTCCAAAACTTAAGTTAAGATCGTCTGTAACTACCATGAGATTTTCCAGTGGAATCTTCTCTTTGGCAAGCCAGTAATTAACCGCCTTACCACTTAAGTTCATATAGGTACTGGGTTTTAGGAGGATAAACGTGCGGCCTTTGAATTTAAAGGAAGCTACATCGCCCAGTTTTTCGGTAGAAAAGGAAACACCTTCTTTTTCGGCTAAATGATCCAGGACCTTAAATCCGATATTATGCCTGGTATGATGATATTTCGGGCCAACATTCCCCAGGCCTACAATCAAAAATTTTTTCATAGGATCTGTTTGTTCCTGTGGTTGTTTTTTGCTCAATAATCTTCCGAAGAAAGGCAGCATCTCATTAATTTTGGTAAATATAAAAATTAATGAGATGCTTTTCTGAAAGATTTGCTAAAGCTTAATGCATTAGCCCGGATTTGAAATCCGCGCCCACCGTTAGCTCGGATTTGTAATCCGAGCCCTAAAAAAAACATCCCAACCTTTGTAAGATTGGGATGTTTAAATTCTTGTAAAAAAGGAGTTTTACTCTTTTTCTTCGGTTTCAGCTTCAGTAGCCGGCACTTCTCCTGCTGGCACTTCTTCTTCTTCCTCTTCAAGATCTGCAATAATGTTACGTGAAGTTTTCACCTGACAAATCACAGTATTCTCTGGATGTTGAACGGTAAAATCGTCACTTTTAATTTCAGTTACATAAAGTTTGTTTCCAATTTTAAGGTTGGTAACATCTGCTTTAATGTAATCCGGAAGTTTCGCTGGAAGACCTTTTACCTTTAAACGACGAAGGTTGTAACGTAAAACACCACCATTTTTAACACCACGTGCAACACCTTCGGTGTGTATTGGGATTTCCATAGTAATTTCACTGTCTTCGAAGATCTGGTAGAAATCCATGTGCAGAATTGCATCGGTTACCGGGTGAAACTGGATATCCTGTAATACGGCATCCATTTTTTCACCAGCAAGATCCAATACTACTGTATGCACATCGGGGGTGTAAATTAAACCTTTAAAGGCACTCTCATCTGCTGCAAAGTGTAATGGTTCTCCCCCTCCGTATAGTACGCAAGGAACCTGTCCAGCATTACGTAGGGCTTTGCTTGCCTTTTTGCCCACGCTTTCTCTTTTAGATCCGTTGATCGTTATTGATTTCATTATAAAAAATTTTAGTGTGCAAAGGTGCGATATTTTTTTATGTTTTTGAACTGCTGCAGAAAAAATATTTTTATTGCCTACTTCCCTGTCCCCCAAGGTGGAAGTTTTATGATGGCGTGGCTGATATAGTTCACAACTATCTGCAATCCTGCATAAGGTTCAGTCATAACAGCAGAAGTTCCCTCTTCAGAAACCGGACTGTTTACATAATAAACTTTGAGCTGATCGATTTGTTATGATGTACACTTTTCATGACATCGGCAAATAAATTGGCACAGCTTACAACTCTTATTTTTCTGCTTTCCTGTTTTAGTGGAATAGAATCAGTAACGATCAATTCCTCCAGTTTTGAATTTTCAACCCGCTCATAGGCTTCTCCTGACAGCACCGGATGCGTACAAATAGCGCGTACACTTATGGCTCCGCGTTCCATCATAAGGTTTGCTGCAGCGGTAAGTGTTCCAGCGGTATCCACCATATCATCTACCAAAACCACATTTTTCCCGGTCACATCCCCAATAAGCTCCATATGGGAGATTATATTGGCCTTTGCGCGTTGCTTATAACAAATTACCACATCGCTTTCCAAAGCTTTGGAATAAGCATAGGCTCTTTTAGAACCTCCCATATCCGGGGAAGCGATAGTAAGATTGTCAAGATTAAGACTTCTTAAATAAGGTAAGAAAACGGTAGAAGCGTAGAGGTGGTCCACAGGTTTTTCAAAAAATCCCTGGATTTGATCGGCATGTAGATCCATTGTAATGATCCTTGTTGCGCCGGCGGTTTCCAAAATACTGGCTACCATTTTTGCGGCAATCGGAACCCTTGGTTTATCTTTTCTGTCCTGACGCGCCCATCCAAAATATGGAAGTACCGCAGTGATATGTCTTGCAGAAGCTCTTTTTGCCGCATCCAGCATAAGCAGCATTTCCATAAGATGATCGGCACCAGGATTGGTAGACCCAATGATGAAAACCCGGGATCCACGAACCGATTCTTCAAAGGACGGCTGGAATTCGCCATCGCTATAGGTGCTGGTAATTACATTTCCGAGTTTTGTGCCGAAGGCAGCGGCAATTTTTTGTGATAATTCTGTGCTTTGCGTACAGCTAAAAATTTTGGCTTCGGGAGTTGCTTCTGACATGTTTGTATTGTGTTTGAGGGTTTTTGTAGTGCTTATGTTGTGTGGCCCCAAATTTATAAATTTATTCTTTCTGAAAGGGCTTTGATAGAAGCTAGTTCTTGTTAAAAGTTAAGATTTCAGTAATAACCCATAAACAAAGAGAAAATTAAAACCCTCTATGGGGTTAAAAGACATCCATCCTTAATTCCCCGAATGGTTTTTTATCAGAAAAATCTTAACTTTAAAACAAAAATGATTCAGCAGTTGTACATTTTAATCTTAATACCATTAATTATGAGCAGATTACTCCTTTTTGACTTTAGTTCAACCGATGATTGGTCGGGTTGGGAAGTAGAAAATGATGTGGTGATGGGAGGAAATTCTTCCAGTAAACTGGAACGCAGTGTTGATGGGAATGCCATTTTTAAAGGCAGAGTTTCCCTGGAAAACAATGGCGGTTTCGCTTCGGTGCAATATCGCTTTGCCCCTAAAGTTATCAAGGGGTATAAAAAAGCGGTTATTCTTTTGAAAGGAGATGGAAAGGAGTATCAGTTCAGAATAAAATCTGATTTAAAAGAAAGGGCGGCCTACGTATATACTTTTAAAACTACAGGAGATTGGCAAACCGTGGAAGTTCCGCTTCATAAGATGGAGCCGGTGTACCGCGGGCAAAAAATGAATATCCCCAACTTTTCAGCCGATGAGATTCAGGAAATTCGGTTTTTAATAGGGAATAAAAAGGCAGAGGATTTCCGGCTTGAAATTGACAAGATCGAGTTGGAGTAAATTCTGAAACCCGGAAGAAAAAAGCCTTAAAAACAGCACTTCAGCCTGTGCTTAAGCCGTTTGTAAAAAAATCAGAAAAAACCGTGTTGCAAAGGGAAATTTTTATAATTTTGCCATCCACAAGCTCGAGTGGCGGAATTGGTAGACGCGCTGGATTCAAAATCCAGTATTTTCGGATGTGCGGGTTCAAGTCCCGCCTCGAGTACTTTAGAAACCTGTATTTGCCCTATTTATAAGGCTTTACAGGTTTTTTCTTTTTAATATTCCGAACATCTTCCGAACAATTTGCTTTTTACCTCTTTTTATGCGTTAGAGTAACAATTAAAAAAAGGCTTCCCTTTTGAGAAACCTTTAATTTTAGAAAAGTATATTCTTTTAGTAAGTGGACAAAACCTCTGTTCTGTCATCATTCAACAAATAAGTTGACTTTACTTCCTGTTTAGCATTATTAAGCATAGGATTTTCAATTGTATAGGTAACATTGTATTCAGTTGCTAAAAGTTTACCTGGTGTTTCTTCGTATCGTAGTATAGAATTATATACAGGTTCTAAAAACGTGCCTTTGCAGTCGGTTTCAAACAATCTAATATATTTTTGTGTCTGTTGTAACATTTCCTGTCTAAATTCAAGATTGCTTTTTCTGGTCTCTACCAGGTATGGTTCGTTTTTTATAGCATCCTCTAATTCGGCTTGATACTGCAAAACGTCTTTTTTATTCTGTTCGAGTTTTGCCCTAAGTTCTTCTAATTTTTTATTTTTCTTTTTTTCAAATTCAGTCTTTAAAATATCTAAACTATCTTTTGCCGTTATATCCTTTATCTTTTCCAGGCTTATCATTTTAAAATTAAGATCCATTTTTGCTTTTCCTATTGTTTGGGTGTAGTTTGAAATTAATATTTCTTCTTTTGATTTTTCACAGGAAATAGTTGTTATCGCAAGAATAATTAAGGGAGTGATAAAGTATAATTTTTTCATATTGTTGGGTTTAGTTTTTTAAATATATAATTATTAAACTAAATGTCTTACGGTTTTCCGTATTCCGGCTTTACTTTTCAATCAACTTTTAGGTAGTAAGATTGGTTAAGTTTCTTTTAGGCTGTCTAATCTGTCTAAATCATTAAGGATTTTTTTGAATTAATCAACCCATAACCTCCAATGACTTGCCGGGTTGGAGTGTTGACGCGGTTGTAATATTTCAATAATTTCAACCTTCTCAGATATAGGAATTAAAAAATAGGTCATATAAATATTATCTTTTGAACTGGTAACAAAGATTCTACTTAACCCGTATTCCGGGAATTCTTCTTCTGAAATGCCGTTTATTATAAAGGTTTGTTTGTGAATTGAATTAACTACGGTTTCACTTTCAATTATTATTTCCTTATCAGAAATTGTCATAGTGCGGTTAATTACCTCAAATTCTCCAGTTGGAAAGTGTTGGGTATAGGGTGAGGTATAGATAGTTTGCGTAAACCCTAATTTTGAGCAAAGAATAAATAATAGGATAATTATACTTTTCATTTTCAGTACAATAGATTGTTAATTAAAGAAAAGGTACAATAAAATAGAATCATTAATGATCTTTTTTAATTCTTACCCTGTTTTCTGCCTGTTTTAAGTAGTTCGATTCGTAGGATTTTCTTTTGTAGTGTGTAATTCGTGTAATTCTATCACTGTTTTATCACTGTTATTGCCTTTTATGGGTAAGAAAACACTTGAAAAAACTTGATTAATCAAACTGGAGTATATTCTTGCCGTAAATTCTCGCCCTTTTTATGCGTTCGAATAACAATTACAATCTTTAACCTATTTGAAAAAAGGTTTGATTATTCAAATGCCTTCGCGCGCGCGTATTGTTTTGATTTTCTTCTATTGCCCTTTTTATGGTTTCCGAAAATGTATGTTTGTCCTGAGATCTTAACCGTATTAAACCGTAATTAACGGCTGTTGCCCTCGTTGTTTTCCGTTGTTAACCTTGTTCTTTTTTATGGTTCCCGAAAACTAAATTTTTATTTCTAACTTTCAGAAACTAAACCAATTAAAAATGAGAGCATTATTTTTTTTTCTTTTAATTTCTGCGGGTGCTTTTGGGCAACAAAATTTTACAACTGAAAATAATGAAGTTGTTTGGCAAAAAATATATGAATCTGAATTATCTAAAGATGATATAAAAGAAATAATAGAAAAAGATCCAGTACTAACTTCCGTTGCTGAAAATTTTATAGGTGTTTCTGTTCCTGTGAAATTAGATTGTGAACAAACGCAACCAATTTTTATGCGAGATCAAATACAGTACTTTACTTCTATTGATTTTAAAGAAGGTAGGTATAGGGTGACAGTTAGTAAAATAGAATTATTGCCTTCTACAACTGCATCTCTTTACGGTGTGGAAACAACAAATAACCCCGTTCCTTATAACGATTACCAAGTGAAAAAGAATGGTGAATTAAGAACAGGTAAGATGTTACAGAACAGTAGGGAGTGCTTAAATAAATACCTTCAGGAGAAATTCAATTTCAAGAAATCCTCAGATGACTGGTAAAAGCATACCCCCCCCCTCAATTTTCTGCTGTGAGTAAAATTTTTATTAAGTGGCGATGTATGGAAATGTTTTCTTGTGGTGTTTTACCCCCTATTGCCCTTTTGCTATTCCTTTTTTATGGTTTCGGAAAACTAAAAACCTTAGGGTAATCTTACCGTTAAAGTGCGCGTTATGACCGTTACAAAACCTTAGGGTAAACTTAGGGTTTACGTGCGCGCGTATTGGTCGGAAAACTATTTACATACAGGTTGTAAACTTGCTTAGGTGCGCGCGTTGTGACCTGCAAAATATCTTCTTTACATACAGGTTAAGTAATATTAATTACCTCATCTTCTTACGTGCGCGGTAGATAGGGAGATATAAAAAATATTGCAGTGTTTTGCAGTATATTGAAGTAGGAATAAACCTTGTAAGTTGCCGTATCTATTGGGGTTATACGTGTTTTATTGTTATTTCCGGGGTTGCACTATATCCAAAGGATCAAAATAAGGTTTGCCCCTGGTATTGGTTAGGATTATTAAAATACCTATTCCTGATCTGTTTTGATATTTGGGAATAAACATCCTTTTCGTATTTGTTAGTACTTCCAGTTAATAATTGATTCTTTATAAATACAAATTGCCGTGGGTTGGTTTTCTCTAAATGCTTTAACCCGGTATTTGATAATAGATTGCTGTTCTTCTTTTGCATATCTATTGGTAATTTGGTTACCGGGCAAATCCTTTGTTTCTCTTTAGTGCAGTTTTCCCTTATATAAATAGGTGAATATGCACTAATTTTCAAGTTCTTTATAGTTGGTGAATATGCACTTTCTTTTAACTGATCCAATTTTTTAGAAATAAGATTATATAAAACGGTGTGTATATTATTGCCTGTTTTATCCAATAAAACAAAGTATTTCTTTTTCTCGTTACTAAAACTGTTTCTGTTTTTCTTATTCTGCAATATTTTATACCAGGTGTGGGTATTGAGATAATCCTTTAAAGCATCCTTTTCCTTTTCAGATAGGTTGACAAAGGTTGTTTCATTATCCAGGATTAGAACGTCTTTAAATTCTTCTAATAATTTTGTTCCTAATTCATTATAAATTTCAGGGTTGAGTAAGTCTGCAATATTTTTAATTCCTAAAGGATTAATATACCTACTCTTTTTGCTTTTCACCTCGAAACGAAATGTATTTCGGTCTGTATATTCCGGGAATTGAATACCTTTTGCATAGGCTTTGATTGTTTTATATGTATTGGCTATTCCTTTGCGATTGTAGGTGTAACACTTCTTACTATATGCAAGTCCTGTATCGGTCTTAAATTCATTTTTCCCGTGGTAACCAATAAATGTTATTAGGTTTTCAATAGGCATATTTAGGATCAAATTAAAACCAAATTCAAGGTTTACAATTTTATACGGTTCAAAATCTTCAATTTCAAGTATATCAATAAAATCCTGGATAACAGATATACAGTCCTTAACAAAAAAATCATTTGCGTTATGTTCATTATTGTTGAAATAGTAGTGAGGTCGAAACAGAATTTCCAGTCTATTGGAGTAAAAGCAAAATAAAATCCCTTTATAATATTTGGTTTCTTTAGTCTGTATTTGTTCAAAATCAAAGTGAGATAAATTTTCGCTTTTGCTGTTCCAAATTAATAGGGGGTTGTTCTTTATCTTGTTTATGGTAACCTTATCCCTAATTTCTATTTTTAGAAAGTCGATTGTCATTTTTTTACTATATTTGGGTTATGGGTATGCGTTGCCGTATTCCCGAACATTTGAACAATTTAGAGGGGGTTGAACGCCCCTCTTTTTTTGTTTTAATACTTGGGTATCACTTTTGTATTTTAACTAACGGTTGCGCCTATAAGACGCCTTAAATCGTGCGTGTAGTAATCTTCGAAGTAATAGATATTAACCTGGCTTGCATCTTTGGTAAAAATTGCAATTATTAGGTTCTTTTTATATTGGCTATCACCTTTGAAGATATAAGGAAAGTCTGTTTTAAATAAACCAGTTAATGCGGGGGTTTTCCATTTCTTGCCCTCTTTGATCTTTAACCAGTAATCCGGGTTTGATCTTGCAAATTTCCGGTCTTTACTTACGTTTATTAGATTTGATAAAATTGGGTTGCCGTTGGTAACCTCTTTGAGTTCGTAGTGTTTAACCTCAGCATATTTACCGGGGTTAATTTCTGAATAACTGTGTACTGTGGGGGTTGGTATTTGCGTTGCCATAATTCCAGTAGATTAAAGTTGAATTATTGCGCGTTCTACTTCCGAACGTTTGTAATAAACCCGGTTGCCAATGCCCCAACGTTTTAATTTTCCCGACTTGCCATAATTATGTACTGTGGAAATATCGCATTTTAGCATTTTACTAACCTCTAGCCGGGTTAAATACTCTGTTGGCTCTTTGGGTTGAAACTCTTTTTTAAGTTCCTGTAATAAAGAAGATCTTAATTCACTTACTAACTCTTGCTTAAAGTTTTCGGTTTCCTGAATAATTTGTACTTGTTGCATTGTAAACTGTTTTAATGATTAATACAGTACAATGATATTGAGAGAGAGAGGTGTGTGTAAAAGGTGTGTAAGTATATTATTGCACCTTTTTTACTTCATTAAATCTTCTATGTAAGATGAAATTAAATCTTCCCTAACATTTGCGGGGTATTTTCCATTCATTACGTGCCTGGCATTTGTTGGGTTGCAATCAAAAATTAAACTTAAAAGTTTATACTTTTCTGTATCTAAAATCTTAAGACTTCTTATTTTGGCGTCTATACCAAACATTTTATTGGCTATTTCATAACGTTCTAAAAGGTTTAACTGTTTGCCATTAACAAGATTTTCCCGGCTTTGTTTTTTGTGTTTTCCTAAATTCTTAATGCTTTCCTTTAAAATATGGATATCCTTATGAGGGTGTAATTTTTGAAATTTTAATTCTAAAAACTGTCTTTTAAAAATGTAAATATCACAAGTTTCCTCAAGTCTTTCGGAAATGAGTTTTCCGGTTTTATCGCAATGAGTGGTATATTCTGTGAGTATATGAAGTGCCCGTATTATTTTATATTGTAGGTAAAGAAGAAAATAGGTTTCAACTGCATTTTCGACCTCTTCGCCTGTTATGGGGTTAATACCGGGTACAGGAATACAATTTGCTTTGGCTATCGCATAATCAAAATCATAAGAAAATTCTTTTTCATCTAAACTTAATAAATACTTTGCATTTTCTCGAATAACAAAATAATATTTATTGTTTTCTAAATCTTCTATAAGGTTAAGAGATTCCTCTTGAAAAATATTTCTGTTATCCATTTGAACATTATTTGCGTTGCCGTTGCTAATATACTAAAAACCCCTTGCCGGGTGCAAAGGGTTCTTTAAATCGGGTTTGTTCTATTGGTTTGATGCATTCCTAATAACCTTTAATTCCAGTTCTTTATCCTTTTGCATTTTATCGTAAAAGTCTGCAAAGAGATCCGCGTTAAGGTCTTTATCTTCCCGCCTGTTAATGTATTCCAGGAATAAACTTTCTTTAGAGTGTTTTGTAATTCCTATTAATACTGCGGTTGGCATTTTCTTATAGTAATTTGTTGCAAAGGATCTTCTAAAACTATGTGAGGTTATAAGATCGCATTTAGGGTAAAAGTCTAACTTTTTACGTTTGGTTTCTTTATCAAATTTTTTCCCTTTCACCTCATCTACAATTTTTGCAAGTCTGCAAACCTCTTTTATATGCTTGTTTAGTTTTTGCTGTGAGATAGTATAAGGAAAATCATTTTCAACTATATCAATTATATGGGGTGCAATTACCCGAATAGATAAATCTTTCCCTGTTTTTTCTTGCTCAATATCAAAATAAATATAATTGCCTTTATACCTTAAATTATCCTTTGTAAGTTTCAATAGGTCGCCCGCCCTTTGCCCTATTTCGCAACCAATTAACAACCATTTGCGCGCGTTATCTTGCGCCGGGGTTTCCATTTCTGCGGTGCGTATTTGCTCTAATTCTGTAAAGGAAAGGGTTTGTATATACCTATCTTCATTTTGCTCTTTAAAGCCTTGTATTTTACCCGCATATTCATTAATCTTTATTCCTAATTTTTCAGCATCTAAACAAACGGTTTTAAGGTTATCTAAAACCTTACCCGCATAATTAATAGAATAATTCTTTTTATTTATTAACCAATTGGTAAACCTATCAACAAAGGGTTTATTTATGTCCTGGAGTTGGATCTTCTTTTTTAATTCCTTTTCGTAAACCTCAATTAGGTTTTTAAAAGATACATAACCAGTAACCCGGCGTTTTGATAAACCTAATTTATTACTACCTGAGATTTTTCGCGTATTGGCGTTATTAATTATGTACTGTATATGATTGGCTAAAAGGCTTTGATCTGTTTTTTTTACCCGGTCAAAACAAATATCTATTTTATCCTTTAACCAGTTAACATCTATTAATTGCCCTTTTGATTGTGCGGTGTTTACCTCATCATATATGAAAGTTTCTAATTTTGATAAGTGCCCAAAGGTTTTTTTGTTGCTATCTGTATTTTGTTTAGGTCTTTTGGTGGTAGTGCTCCAGTCTTTTGGGAGTACATTAAATCCTGTATTGGTTTCTAATTTAATTTCGCGTCCTATGGTTAAGGAAATATAAATTGAAGATTTTCCACGTATACGGTAAATAATTGTTGCCATAATTGAAGTTGTTTGAAAGTTGAACATTGAACAACTCGAATTTACAACCTTTTTTTAATCTTCCGAACATCTTCCGAACAATTATTAATAACTATTCAACTTACTTCAATTTACTTAATATTCAGTTAAGTTTTATAAATAGTATGTTTATAAGGATATGCCTAACTTTGTTGAGGTTTTCCGGGGGTTGGTGAAAGTGTCAAAATAGGGGGTTTCTTGTCCCGCCTCGAGTACAGAAACCCTCTATATCTTATTGATTTAGAGGGTTTTATTTTTCCCCATATACCCCTCTTTTTTATTGGAAATTCATAATTTTTTTTTTCATTTACAACTAAAGCAATACATTGAATTGCTTTCAGAATTGTATTTTATCTGGAATTCATAGGGTTGAATTTACAGGATACCTGCGATGTAGCTTTTAATTAGCTTCAGCGGAAAAAAAATCATATTTTGGGATTTCACCAAACTTTGGAATATGAAATCTATAATAACCCTATTTCTAATCAGCATTTTCTTTTTTTCAGAAACAGGGAACGCACAGGAAACAGATTCATTACAATCACCAGGAATAAATAGCAAACTTGTTATTGGAATTACTGAAACTCCTCCATTTGTAGTGCAGAAGGGGAGTGACTTTTCTGGCTTGAGCATTGCATCATGGGAACTGGTTAATGAAACTTTAGAACGGGAATATGAGTATAAAACCTACCCTTCTCTTATACGTTTAATGGAGGCGGTTGAAAATAATGAAGTAGATTTAAGCATCAATCCCGTCACGGTGACAAATCCAAGAATGAAACGCCTGGATTTCTCCCAACCATATTTCATTTCCTATACAGGCATCGCAAAAAAAAGTGAAACTATGATTTGGTCTTATCTTGCCAATATGTTTAGCTGGAATTTTTTATCGGCAATACTTATCCTTTTGAGTGTAATCCTTCTTTTTGGTTTTCTTGTCTGGCTATTTGAAAGGAAAAAAAATAAAGAAGAATTTGGAAGTGGGATAAAAGGAATTTTCCAGGGTTTTTGGTGGAGTGCTGTAACTATGACTACTGTAGGTTATGGGGATAAATCCCCTAGAACATTTGGAGGCCGGTTCATTGGGCTTATTTGGATGTTCATGGCAATAATAATGATCTCTAGTTTAACTGCGGGAATTGCGTCCTCTTTGACAGTTCAAAATATTTCTGACGAAATCAACACGATTCAGGATCTCGATAATTTTGAAGTAATTACAGTATCCGGATCAAGCGCCCAGGAGCTTTTAAATCAATATAATATTAGGAATGAAGAAGTAGCTAACGAAAGAGAGGGTATTCAAAAAATTATGGATAAAGAATCTGCTTTGTTTGTTTATGATCAACCAATATTGAACTACGAGATCGACAGGAGAAAATTAAATGATGAGCTCGAAGTCCTTCAGAAAACTTTGAAAAGAGATTATTATAGCTATAGTTTTCCAAAAGGATCTATTCTAATAAATGAAATTAACCCTGTACTCATCGCCACATTAAAAACTATGGAGTGGAATAATCTTATAGAAAATTATCAATAACCAATTCAATTAGCAGATGAATGATTTAATTTTATAGATCCTACGACAAGTTTTTTATTCCTGTATTAAACATCAATAGACCTTTTATGAATGTCAAAGCTTAAATTTATTTCAACTAATGTTTTCATTTAAACATTAATGAATGATGTGTTAAATACTATCACAAAAAAACGCTGTTTAAATTGGGTTACTATATTTTTGAGATATGCTGAGTGTATAATTTTTAATATACTTTTCAGAATAACCACCTTATAATCATTAAAAAATGAAAGATCCCGGAAAATTTAGAATTACAGAATTAGTTCATCAGCAAACCTATCTTTCCAACGGAGAATTAATTTCGTGGAATGGCGCTACCGACGAGGTCTATTCGACGATCTCCACCACCGAAACCTATAAGCCGACTTTACTTGGAAGTGTTCCGCATATGGATGAAGCTACTGCGCTGGAAGTCCTGAAGAGTGCCTGTGATGCCTATTCCAAAGGACAGGGCGACTGGCCCACGATGAAAGTTGCTGAAAGGATTGCCTGCATGGAAGGTTTTGTGTCTCAAATGAAGACCAAACGGGAAGAAGTGGTGAAACTTTTAATGTGGGAGATAGGAAAAACACTGCCCGATTCTCAAAAGGAATTCGACCGTACCGTAGAGTACATCAATGACACTATAGAGGACTATAAGCAACTGGACAGGGATAGCGCCAAATTTTTGAAACGCGACAATGTGCGGGCTCATATAAGAAGAGGTCCTTTGGGAGTCGTCCTTTGCCTGGGGCCATATAATTATCCCTTGAACGAAACTTTTGCCCTGCTTATTCCGGCATTGATCATGGGAAACACCCTTATTTTTAAACCCGCAAAACACGGTGTACTGCTTCTATCTCCATTGATGGAAGCCTTCCGGGATAATTTTCCGAAAGGCGTATTGAACATTGTATACGGAAGAGGAAGGGAAATTGCCGCCCCCATCATGGCTTCCGGAAAGATCGATGTGCTGGCTTTAATTGGCAACTCCACTTCGGCAAAAGCACTACAGGATCAGCATCCTCATAAAAACAGACTCCGCCTGATCTTAGGTCTGGAAGCGAAAAACCCTGCAATTATCCTTCCCGATGCGGACCTCGATCTAACCATTGACGAATGTATTTCCGGAACCCTGTCTTTTAACGGTCAGCGATGTACCGCGCTTAAGATTATCTACGTACACGAAGATATCAGGGAAGAATTCAACACCCGTTTTGCTGCACGGGTAGATGCTCTAAAATTCGGTAATCCATGGGAAGAAGGCGTTATGCTTACCCCCTTGCCCGAACCCGGAAAACCTTCATATATCCAGGAACTTATCACAGATGCGGTGGAAAAAGGCGCTGTTATCTTAAATGAAAAAGGAGGAAACACTTCCGAGAATTATATTTACCCGGCGGTTTTATATCCTGTTACCAGGGAAATGAGGGTTTATAAAGAAGAACAGTTTGGACCGGTAATCCCGATAAAACCTTTTACCGATATACAGGAGTTGCTGGATGAGATCGCCGATTCCAATTACGGACAGCAAATAAGCCTGTTTGGAAAAGATGTGAAAGAACTAGCGCCGTTAATAGATACGCTGGTAAATCTGGTATGCCGGGTTAACCTTAACAGCTCCTGCCAGCGTGGCCCGGATGTTTTTCCATTTACCGGCCGAAAGGATTCTGCCGTGGGAACCCTAAGTGTTCACGATGCTTTGCGGTCGTTTTCAATAAGGACCTTTTTAGCTGCTAAGGATAATGAGATCAATAATGATATCCTTCGGCAACTGCTGGAAACCAAAAACTCTAATTTTGTAAATACCGATTATATTCTTTAATGCCGCGATGATCTGGTTTCTGAAAATTCCCATATTTCGCAAATTTTAAAGCTAAATCTGGGACTTTCGGTCTTTTGTCAATTTAACAATATATCGTACTTTCGGGCCTACTCAAAATTGAATTTATGTCAGAGTTTTGGTTATATTTCAGGTTGGGGCTGGAACATGTGCTGGATTGGAATGCCTATGATCATATCCTTTTTCTTATTGTACTGGTGGCAGCCTATAGCTTTGCTTCGTGGAAACGAGTATTGTGGCTGGTAAGCATATTTTTTGTTGGTCATACCGTGGCCTTATTCCTCTCGGTTTACGGAGTCGTGAGCGCGAGCAGTAAATGGATAGAATTATTGATAGCTGTTACTATTCTGGTAACTGCGCTTTTCAATCTTTTTACCGCAAAGAAGAAAGAAAAACAGCGAAACCCAGCACTTTTATACATTAGCACCGCATTTTTTGGACTTATTCACGGCTTGGGATTTTCGACCTTTTTCAAGATGGTGGCCGGAAGCAAGGAACAAAAGTTTCTACCGCTACTAGAGTTCGCCCTTGGAATTGAGGCAGCTCTAATCATCGTTGCCTTTAGCATGCTCATCCTGGCTTTTATTTTTCAGAATATATTCAAGGTGAACCGCCGGGACTGGATCCTAGTCGTTTCGGCTATAGTTATTGGGGTGATCCTCCCAATTTTGAAAGAAAATTTTCTTGCAATTTGAGAATAATTTAACGGCATTAAATTGTAGAAAACATTGATCTGCAATATTTTAGCAGCAAATAAATTGATGTTTTAAAAAAATATTAAAAGCCACTAATACAGGCTTTATAAGCTATGCAGCAAAAAAAACAACTCAGGTATGACAAGGCTTACCTTCGAATTGCCCGGGAATGGGGGGAACTCTCCCACTGTAAAAGAAGAAAAGTTGGTGCGCTTATTGTGAAAGACCGAATGATAATTTCCGACGGATATAACGGCACCCCCTCCGGATTTGAAAATTTTTGTGAAGATGAAGAAGGATACACCAAATGGTACGTGCTTCACGCCGAAGCCAATGCGATTTTAAAAGTGGCTTCCTCTACACAATCCTGCCAGGGAGCAACGCTATACATTACGATGTCCCCCTGCAAAGATTGCAGTAAGCTTATTCACCAGGCAGGAATTACCAGGCTGGTTTATCAGGTGGATTATAAGGATAATTCCGGGCTAAAATTCCTGGAAAAGGCAGGTGTAGAACTCTGCCATGTAAACGAACTTGACAATTGAAAAACAACTCTAAAATATATTTTCCCTTTTTACTGGGTTTGGCTTGTGCTGCAGGAGTTCTGCTGGGCGCTATGCTCGACTTTTCTCCAAATGAGACGATGTTCACTTCCAATCCGAAGAAAGCAAAACTTTCCCGACTCATAGATTACATAGATTATGAATATGTAGATGAAGTAAATACAGATAGCATTGTGGATGTTACCGTAAACAGGATTCTGGAAAACCTGGATCCGCATTCGGTATATATTCCCAAAACCGAATATGCCAATGTAACCGAAAACATGCAGGGCGATTTTGTGGGTATTGGGGTAAGCTTTTATACGGTAAATGATACTATTGTTGTTATCCAGCCACTGGAAGGTGGTCCCAGCGAAAGGATTGGTATACGCGGCGGGGACAGGATTCTGTATGCAAATGATGCGCAGTTGTTCAATAAAAATATCACCAATGATTCCCTTACCTCTAAGCTGAAGGGTAAAGAAAACACAAAGGTGATGCTTACCATTTTCAGAAAAGGGATCAAAGATTTACTGAAGTTTGATGTAACCCGCGCAAGAGTTCCGCTTAAGAGCGTGGATGCGGCCTATATGCTTACCGAAGATCTTGGATACATAAAAGTGAACCGATTTTCAGAAACCACGTACAAGGAATTTAAAGAAAGCCTGACAAACCTGAAATCACAGGGAGCTGAAAAGATCGCCCTGGATCTTCGGGACAATCCGGGAGGTTACCTTTCTGAAGCCGTCAATATGGTAGATGAATTTTTAAAGGATGGCAAACTCATCCTGTTCACCAAGAATAAGAAAGGCGCCATTGAAGAAACTTTCTCCAGTCGCGAAGGAGCTTTTGAAAACAATGAAATATTCGTGCTTATCAATGAGAATTCGGCATCGGCCAGTGAGATCGTGGCTGGAGCTTTTCAGGATAACGACCGGGGAACAATTATTGGCCGTCGTTCCTATGGAAAAGGGTTGGTGCAACGCGAGATGGAACTTGGCGACGGCAGCGCGGTAAGGCTTACCATCGCAAGATATTATACCCCTACCGGACGCTCCATTCAAAAATCCTATAAAGAAGGAAATGAATCCTACTTCAAGGATTATACCTCCAGGTATAAAAACGGAGAATTGGTATACGCAGACAGTATTCACGTCAAAGATTCCCTGAAATATGTAACCCCCGGCGGAAAAATCGTCTATGGCGGAGGCGGGATCATCCCGGACGTATTTGTACCAAAAGATATCAATTTTGAAAGCGAAAATCTCTCTTACCTTTTACGCCAGGGATTCCTGAGCAAATTCATATTTGACGTACTGGAAGAAGACAGAAATTATTATAATGATATTTCCTGGGAAGAGTTTCAGCAGGAAGAAATAATCACCGATGAAGTGGTAGTCGATTTTTTCCAATATTCAAGAGAACTAAATATACCGATGAAAATCCAAGAGTACAGACCTTTGTTAAAGAAATACTTAAAGGCTTCTATGGCACAACAACTCTTTGGAAATGAGAAATTTCAACGGATAATCAATAACGATGACCGAATTATAAAAAAAGTGATAGAATTATCTCAAACAAACTAGTATCTTCGTGATTGATGGATGCCTATAACGATTATACAGCCATATTTTTATTGCTCTCCCCGCTCTTTTTCTATATAATCGCGGTGTGCTTTAGATTGCTGGATAACAGCGCATTACTTTTTCTTCAAAAAGAAATCCTGGTAGATTCTTCCAACGTTTCACTGAAAGCCATCAAGGATCAAATAAATTCTTCCTCCGATTCCAGATTCAAAAGACAGTTAAAAAGAGCTTTGATTTTCAGAAAAATCCATAAAGTTTTCATCATCCTTATGATAGCAGCACTGCCGGTTACGGTCGTGACCTATTTCACCTTATTCTAGTATACCATATTCAAGTTCGGGTCCTTTATTTTCAAATAATTAAACCTGATTTTGAAATGAAGGATTATCCCTACAAACTTTTTTTACGCGTAGCCTTTTTCTCTCGATGATTCCAGTAGTAAAATATCAGGCCTTCCAGAGGCACTTCCCCATACTTAAAACATCAAAATCAATTGCTATTCCGGTGCTTTTTATCAATCGCTTTTGAGGTAAGAAGAATACCAAGCAATACGATCACGATTGCCGCTGCAAGGATCCCTATAAGGGCTATGGAACTTTCTTTAGCAAGCATATCTTCAAAATCGAGAATTGTGAAATTATAAGCGATCACGCCTATGGAAAGCAAAATTAGAATATAGATGAAAATTTTCATGGAAATGATCTTTAATTTTTTTTTAAACAAATAAACTCTGAATATTAGTTGTGAACAACTTCACTGCAATCGCCAGTAAAATTACCCCAAAAATTTTACGGACCACGTTGATCCCCTGTTTTCCCAAAAAATGCTCAATTTTTCCTGAAGATTTCAGAACTCCAAATACGATAATAATATTGATAATAATTGCAGCCACGATATTGATAGTTTCGTATTCAGCCCTCAGGGAAAGCAAGGTTGTCATGGTTCCTGCACCTGCAATTAATGGAAATGCCAATGGAACTACCGCTGCGGTTTCCGGAGCGTCATCTTTATAAAGCGTGATCCCCAGGATCATTTCAAGGGCAAGGAAGAACAGGATAAAAGAACCTGCAACCGCAAAAGAATTCACATCTATCCCAATAAGATTAAGTATTTGTTTCCCTACGAACAGGAACAAGATCATTAGGATCCCGGCAACGATTGAAGCTTTCTCACTTTGAATATGGCCCACTTTTTTTCGCAAATCAATGATAATTGGGATGCTCCCAATTATATCTATTACAGCAAACAAGATCATACTCGCAGTGGCGATCTCTTTAAAATCCAACTTCATGACTCCAGGTATTAATTGCGGCAAAATTAAGTTTTAAAAACAGAATTAAAATTATTTTCAGGCTTATTTTAAGAGAAATCCTCAACTGAAAATTCGAAAGGGAAATGGTTTATAAAACCGGCATAATTAAATATCTTTGCCCCATGTTTCAAATAGGAAAAACCATTGTCTCTGAGGAGATCGTCCAAAAAGATTTTTTATGCAACCTTTCAGCGTGCAAAGGCGCTTGCTGTATCGCTGGAGATGCCGGGGCACCGCTGGAAGAAAAAGAGACTAAAATCCTGGAAGAGATCTATCCGCTGGTAAAACCTTTTTTGAGAAAAAAGGGAATCGAGGCAATAGAGCGACAAGGGACATCGGTAATTGGGGAAGACGGGGAATTTGAAACGCCTCTGGTAGACGGAGCAGATTGTGCCTATGTAACCTTCGACAATCGAGGAACTGCACTTTGCGGAATAGAAGAAGCCTACAACCAGGGTGAGATCAAATGGAAAAAGCCAGTTTCCTGCCATTTATATCCAGTTCGCGTTCAGGATTATTCAGAATTTGCTGCGGTAAATTATCATCAATGGGAAATTTGTGATGATGCCTGTACCCTTGGAAAAGAACTGCAGGTGCCTGTTTATAAATTTGTAAAAGAAGCCCTTATCCGAAAATTCGGGGAAGATTGGTTTATGGAACTGGAAAAGGCTGCTGCTACACTTAATAACCCCCAACATAAGTAACTTTTATCGGCAGTAACCCACACGCAGCAAGACTTAAATTCCCATCCCTACTTTCCTAAAAACTCCACAACCTGATTTTATTTTTCTGCCGAAATCTCCGTTTTTTTTTGAATTTGCCGGGTGAGTAAATTTAAATTCCTTTCCAAAACCGGGTAAAATTACCTAGCTGTAAAATTCAAATTTTAGAAAAATTTCAGATTAAAATCCGTATTTTTAGAAGATCCCCATACACCCAATAACAACTTCCCCCCAAATAAAAGAATATCGCATTCCTGTGCCGAAGATCGCTTTTAGAAAAATCTAAATGTTTGTATGATGAAAAGAAGAATTTTAGCCGGGGTTTTAGCCATTATGCTTTCTATACCAACGCAAGGACAGTTTTTAAAAAAACTTCAGGAAACAGCGGAACAGCCTTTAAAAACTGAAGCGAAAGCAACCTTGGTTTTTGCGGAAAATCACAACACCATCTCCACTGAACTACTTATGAATGACGATCTACAGGAAGCTGGGTTCTTAAAAGGGATGGAAGAGGTGGAACCTTCGGAAATTCCGGAATTCTATGATTTTGAATGGAAATATACATTTCAACTTAAAACCAGGAAGGGGGAACGATGGATAAATTTACTGTTTAAAAAGGATGCATCGTATTTTGGATTGCAAATTTCTGAATACGAAAAAGGGTACCTCGTGGTGGATCCAGAAAGAAATATCAATGTGTTATATATAGGCATGGGGGATGCGAAAATCGCTTCAGCAACAAGAATTTTGGATATAGAACCTGTAGTGACTAAAAGGAGTAAAAACCAGGGAATTTTCAGTTTTAACAAAATTGGAGATAAAAGAATCATGGGATACGAAAGCAAAGGATTTCAGGTTGAAAACAATGAATTTGTTTACACTTATTATATTGCAAAAGAAACTCGAATAGGCATTCACGATTTTCACCAAAACAGTCAAAAATTGATCCCCAAAAACTTTAATCCCAACTGGCTGGAAAAAGGAATGTTAATGCAAATGATTGTCGAAGGAAAGAAAAGCGTACAGGATAATATCACGTTAACCTGTATTGGTATTGAAAAATACAACCTCCAACTTAGAAAAAAGGACAACATGGTTCTTGCAAAAAATTAATTTAAAATTTCATAAAAATGGAAAATCAACAATCACAAGGCAATATCATCGAAAAATCAGGGGAAGACAAAACTATCGCAGTGATCGCTTATTTAACTTTTATAGGCCTTATCATCGCTTTTGTCATGAACAATGACAAAAAATATGAATTTGCAAGTTTTCATATAAAACAATCTCTGGGATTGGTATTAATAAGTGTTGGACTCTTTATTATAGGAATGATCCCAATTTTAGGATGGATTATTTCCTTTATAGGATCTGTTTTCTTACTGGTTCTCTGGATCTTCGGACTCATAAATGCCATAAACTACCAAACGAAACCGGTTCCGGTTTTAGGAAATTATTTTATTGATTGGTTTAAGAATATTTGAATACAACCATATTCTGAACGAGCTGTTCCCCTCCTTTTTGTCATTCCGAACGAGTTTTTGGGGCAAGAAAGAATCCTATGATGATGTGATAATTTGATCTTATAATGACGTGTTTATAGTGTTTTCTGTTTATTGCCTTTCAAACATAATCCGTCCAATGGGAGCGCAGGATCCTTCACTTTGTTTAGCATGACATTTTAGATAAATGGTTTTTTCATGTCTTTCCCCATTCCGGGAAGGGGAAAATCATGTTCTTTTTCCATAATTATTAACAAATACAATAAAACCTCTTAGGCGCCATCTTTAAAGGAATAAATGAATCTCATTAAAATTAATGTAGTTTTTATTAACAGTTTTTAATTTAATGATTTTCAGCTATTTACAATTAAAAATTAACGATTCTATTAGAAACACAAAGTCTGCCTGTTAAAAACTTTGTTGAAAACGTTTGGCGCTACATCTTTCAAAATCTAATTGGTTTTTACATATTTGTTAACGTTGATTTCTTAGCGTGATTAGCAAAACCAGAAAACCAAGATACATGGCACAACTAGAACCCATTTTACAGGAAAACAAAGACAGATTTGTAATCTTTCCAATCAAACATCACGATATCTGGGATTGGTATAAAAAAATGGAAGCCAGCTTTTGGACCGCAGAGGAGATCGACCTACACCAGGACGCAAACGACTGGAATAATAAACTGAATTCAGATGAACGTTATTTCATCAAACATATACTTGCATTTTTTGCGGCTTCAGATGGGATTGTAAATGAAAATCTTGCTGAAAACTTCGTAAATGAAGTACAGTATTCTGAGGCAAAATTCTTCTACGGATTTCAGATAATGATGGAAAATATCCATTCTGAAACATATTCTTTGTTGATCGATACTTACGTGAAAGATGAAAAAGAAAAAGATCAGTTGTTCCGAGCAATTGAAACTTTTCCTGCCATTAAGAAAAAAGCCGACTGGGCGCTAAAATGGATCGAATCTGATTCTTTTGCTGAAAGATTGATCGCATTTGCCGCAGTAGAAGGGATTTTCTTCTCTGGTGCATTTTGTTCTATTTTCTGGCTCAAAAAACGCGGATTAATGCCGGGACTAACCTTCTCCAATGAACTTATTTCAAGAGATGAAGGCGTACACTGCGACTTTGCCGTGCACCTGCACAACAAACACCTGGTAAATAAAGTTCCAAAAGAAAGGATTATTGAGATTATTATGGATGCCCTTAACATTGAACGGGAATTCATTACCGAATCCCTTCCGGCTAGTCTTATTGGGATGAATGCAAAACTAATGACTCAGTATCTGGAATTTGTTGCAGACAGGCTTCTGGTAGAGCTGGAATGTGAAAAGCAATACGGAAGTACAAATCCATTTGACTTTATGGACATGATCAACCTTCAGGGTAAAACCAATTTCTTTGAAAAAAGAGTTGGTGAATATCAGAAGGCCGGAGTGATGAACAAGGACAAAGACACCAATAAAATAAGTTTTGACGCCGATTTTTAAAAAGGCGTTTTACCGGATAAGGCCGTGACCCCCATCACGGCTCTGCCCGGTTTTTTTTAATCAAAAAATGCTCTTCTGTAATTCTCAAACAGCAAATCCCCCCACGGATGCGCTGTTTGGATTATGGATCCAATATAAAATTTCCGTTTGTGGGTAAGTACTTCTTCTCTGCAAACCCACTAAAAAAAAATCAATCTATGTATGTATTAAAGAGAGATGGCCATAAAGAGCCGGTGATGTTTGACAAAATCACAGCCAGGATCAGGAAATTATGCTATGGTCTCAATGAAAGAGTAGATCCTTTAAAGGTTGCCATGCGGGTGATTGAAGGTTTATATGAAGGGGTTACCACCAGTGAACTTGACAATCTGGCTGCAGAAGTTTCGGCTACCATGACCACTTCCCATCCGGATTACGCCAGGTTAGCAGCACGTATCTCTGTCTCGAACCTGCATAAAAATACCAAGAAGAACTTTTCTGAAGTAATGACAGATCTATATGAGTATGTCAACCCAAGAACAGGCAAAAAAGCACCCCTTCTGGCAGATGAGGTTTTTAAAGTAATCCAGGAAAACAAGGAACTGCTTGACAGTACCATAATTTACAACAGGGATTTCAATTATGATTATTTCGGATTTAAAACCCTGGAGCGCTCCTATCTTTTAAAACTAAACGGAGAGATCGCTGAGCGTCCGCAGCATATGTTAATGCGTGTTTCTGTGGGAATTCACCTAAATGATATAGAATCGGCTATAGAGACCTATGAGCTGATGTCCAAAAAATATTTCACACACGCTACCCCAACATTATTTAACGCCGGTACCCCAAAACCACAAATGTCTTCCTGTTTCCTTCTTACCATGAAGGATGACAGTATCGACGGAATTTACGATACCCTGAAGCAAACGGCAAAAATATCCCAGTCTGCCGGCGGAATTGGATTGTCTATTCATAATGTGCGCGCGACCGGATCCTATATTTCCGGTACCAACGGAACTTCCAACGGAATTGTTCCTATGCTGAAAGTTTTTAATGATACCGCACGCTATGTTGATCAGGGTGGAGGAAAACGAAAAGGTTCCTTCGCTATGTACGTAGAGCCCTGGCACGCCGATATCTTTGATTTTCTGGATTTAAAGAAAAATCATGGAAAAGAAGAGATGCGCGCCCGCGATCTTTTTTATGCGATGTGGATCCCGGATCTTTTTATGAAACGCGTAGAAGAAGATGCTCACTGGACGCTTATGTGCCCGAATGAATGCCCAAATCTTTACAACATCCATGGAGATGAATTCGATGCACTTTACCTGAAATATGAAAGTGAAGCCAAAGGCCGGAAAACTATCAGAGCGCGGGAATTATGGGAGAAAATCCTGGAGTCCCAAATAGAAACCGGAACTCCATACATGCTGTATAAGGATGCTGCCAACAGGAAATCAAATCAGCAGAATTTAGGAACAATCCGTTCCTCAAATTTATGTACGGAAATCATGGAATTTACAAGTCCGGACGAGATCGCTGTTTGTAACCTTGCGTCTATTGCTTTGCCTATGTTTATAAAAGGTGATGAATTTGATCATAAGGAGCTTTTTAAGATCACTAAAAGAGTTACCAGAAACCTCAACAGGGTTATCGACAGGAATTACTATCCGGTGAAAGAAGCTGAAAATTCCAATACGCGCCACCGTCCTATAGGGCTAGGCGTTCAGGGACTTGCAGATACTTTCATCAAACTAAGACTACCATTTACCAGCGATGAGGCCAAGAAGCTAAATCAGGAGATCTTTGAAACCCTTTATTTTGCCGCCGTAACCGCCTCCATGGAACTGGCTCAGGAAGAGGGGCCCTACTCTACCTTTCAAGGATCGCCCATAAGCAAAGGACAATTTCAGCATAACCTTTGGGGAGTTGAGGATGAAGAATTAAGCGGACGCTGGGATTGGGCAAAACTTAGAAAACAGGTTGTTAAAAACGGAGTGAGAAACTCTTTACTTGTTGCCCCTATGCCAACTGCATCTACCTCTCAAATCCTTGGAAACAACGAAGCTTTTGAACCCTATACCTCAAATATTTATACCCGAAGAGTGCTCTCCGGGGAATTTATAGTAGTGAACAAGCACCTGCTTGATGACCTGGTAGCGCTCAATTTATGGACCGATGATGTGAAGGATGCAATTATGCGTGCAAACGGCTCGGTGCAGGAAATAGATGTTATTCCACAGGATTTGAAGGAACTCTATAAAACCGTGTGGGAGCTGAGCATGAAGGATATTATAGATATGTCGAGACACCGCGGTTATTTCATAGATCAGTCTCAATCCCTGAACCTTTTCATGGAAAACGCCAATTACAGCAAGCTTACTTCTATGCATTTTTATGCCTGGAAAAGCGGATTAAAAACCGGAATGTACTATTTACGAACCAAAAGCGCCGTGGATGCCATAAAATTCACCCTTAAAAAAGAGGACAAAAAAGAACCGGAACCAGCCTTTGCAGAACCATTGGAAGCCCCGGTTGCTCATCCTGCACAAATAAAAGCCGCATCTTCCAACACTTCTCTTTCGCCAGAAGAATTACGTGCCTTAATCGCACAAGCCAAGGAAGCAGAAGGAGACGATTGTTTGATGTGCGGATCTTAAAAAGTTAATTTACCCCCCGCTTATATTTTAGTTGCAAATTTTGATGAAAGGGAAGTTATCCATACTTCCCTTTTTTGTTATTTTTGAAGGGGATGTGAAAAAAATGGACCCCGCAGAATTCGCAAAATTTCGCAGACAAATACTGCAGGATTAAAAATATGGAAGATGAGTGAAAATGAGATTTCATATAAGATCAGAGGTGCTATATTTAATGTCTATAAACATTTTGGTCCCGGTCTTCTGGAATCTGTTTATGAAGCTGCCTTACAAGCTGATTTAAAAAACGAAGGATTAAATGTTAGAAGAGAAGTTCCTGTGCCGGTTTATTATAGAGAAAAAAAATTAGAGGTAGGTTTTAGATTAGATTTG
>JBNJKO010000009.1:0-140105 GCA_051751125.1 Bacteroidota bacterium | reverse complement strand
TTTGTATCTTAATAGTTAAATATTAAAGATATATGGATTATTTTACTATTTACAGGACGCATGATAGTGCAGAGATCTCTATTATCAAACACAAATTTGAAGAAGAGAAACTAAATTATCAAATACTTGATGAACATACCAATTCCTCCGCCGGAATCGCAGGAATGGGCGGAGAAGGAATGCGGGTTCAGGTTCAGGAATCTCAAATAGATAAAGCAAAAAAGCTTCTGGAAGAGATTGGTTTTTTAGGAGATTGGAAAGATGATTCGAAGAAACAACGAAGGAACCAACCTGCCAAAAAATGGATTTTTATATTTTTGGCTGCGCTGGTGTTGATTATTGTTGCATTTCTTGTAATGTGGTTTATGAATCCATAACCAAAAAGTATAAAAAAATCCCCTTTGAATTTAATCAAAGAGGATTTTCTTAATTATAACAACTTATTACTAGTACCTGTAGTATTCTGGTTTAAAAGGACCTTCAACAGTTACACCTATATAATCCGCCTGATCTTTGGTAAGTTCAGTTAATTCTACGCCTATTTTTTCAAGATGTAATTTTGCAACTTTTTCATCTAAATGCTTCGGAAGCATATAAACTTCATTTTCGTATTTATCTGAATTTTTCCAAAGTTCTATTTGAGCTAAAGTTTGGTTTGTAAATGAATTACTCATCACAAAGCTTGGGTGGCCGGTAGCGCAACCAAGGTTTACAAGTCTTCCTTCAGCTAAAAGAATAATGTCTTTTCCGTTGATGGTATATTTATCTACCTGAGGCTTGATCTCAACTTTAGTGTTTCCGTGTGTTTTATTCAGCCAGGAAACTGCAATCTCATTATCGAAATGGCCAATATTGGCAACAATTGTCTTGTCCTTCATCGCCTCAAAATGTTCAGGACGAACGATGTCTTTATTTCCTGTAGTGGTAATTACGATATCTGCCTTTTCAAGAACATTTTCCAGTTTTTTAACTTCAAAACCATCCATTGCAGCTTGCAGCGCACAAATAGGATCGATTTCAGTAACTGTTACAATTGATCCAGCACCTCTAAAAGAAGCAGCGGTACCTTTTCCTACATCTCCATATCCGCAAACAACAACACGTCTCCCGGCCAACATAACATCTGTAGCACGACGAATGGCATCCACTGCACTTTCACGACATCCGTATTTATTGTCAAACTTTGATTTTGTAACAGAATCATTCACATTTATGGCAGGCATTGGAAGTGTTCCATTTTTCACGCGCTCATATAAACGGTGTACTCCTGTAGTGGTTTCTTCAGAAAGGCCTTTAACACCTTTAGCCATTTCAGGATATTTATCTAAAACCATATTGGTAAGGTCACCACCGTCATCAAGGATCATATTCAGTGGTTTACGATCTTCTCCAAAGAACAAGGTTTGCTCTATACACCAGTTAAATTCTTCTTCATTCATTCCTTTCCACGCATAAACCGGAATTCCGGCAGCCGCAATCGCAGCAGCAGCCTGATCCTGAGTAGAAAATATATTACAAGAACTCCAGGTAACCTCAGCACCTAAAGCTGTTAATGTTTCAATTAAAACTGCAGTTTGAATAGTCATGTGCAAACAACCTGCAATACGGGCACCTTTTAGTGGTTGCTCACTACCAAATTCTTCGCGCAAGGACATTAGGCCCGGCATTTCGGCTTCTGCAAGTTCAATTTCCTTTCTTCCCCAATCTGCAAGGGAAATATCTTTCACTTTATAGGCCGTGTAAGGCACTGTTTTAGTAGACATATGATTATATTTGATTTATAGCAATTTTCAATTGCAAAAGTAATCATTATCTAATAGAAATTTATGCCCCTTTACAAAAGAATAACAGTTGATGAGCATACTAAAGTCTTCATTTGGAAGGTCGAGGAGCCTCTGGAATGGCTCAATGAAGGAATAGAACTTACTACGAATTGCCAAGTCCGGGTTGATGGTATGAAATCTGAAATACATCAACGTGGCTTTATGAGTATTCGACATCTTTTAGCTGAAGCTGGCTATGTAGACCATGACCTTTATTATGACGAGTTAGGAAAACCTCATTTAAATGACGGAAAACATATCTCAATTACCCATTCTTTTAATTTTACCGGAATAATTGTAAGTGATGAAGAAGTAGGGATAGATATTGAAATGCAACGCGATAAAATACTCAAGATCGCCAATAAATTTACTCCTTTAGAGGAATATCATACGGTAGCTAATGAGGAGGCTTTAATTCGAAAACTTACCATCGTTTGGGGAGGAAAAGAATCCATTTATAAACTGATGGCCGAACCCGGTCTTGGTTTCCTGCAACATATCAATATCACCGATTTTGATTTTGAGGCCTCAGAAACCACCGGAACAGTATTATTTAAGGGGAAAAAATCCCGTTTTAAGTTGGATTTCCTCGAATTTGAAGGATTTACCTGTGTATACGCGAGACAACTTGCTCAAGCTATAGATAAATGATCCTCACTTCTTCAATTTATAATACTTTGGATCTTTCTGCTGAAACAGGAAAAAAACAACTGGCAGTACTTATAGATCCTGATAAATTCCTCGAAACTGAAGCAGAATCCTTTTTATCTAAATTACCTGAAGAAACCACCCATATTTTTGTTGGTGGCAGTACCGTAGCGCCTGATAAAACTGAAAGAAGTGTCCGGGCAATCAAGCTGTTTTCAGATTTGCCCGTGGTTTTATTTCCGGGAGATCACAGCCAGATAACAGAAATTGCAGATGCCTTATTGTTTTTGAGTTTGATCTCCGGCAGAAACCCTGAATATTTAATAGAACAGCAAGTAAAATCCGTAGAAAAACTTCGGAATTCAACCCTGGAGATAATCCCAACGGGATATATCCTTATAGATGGCGGAACAACTTGTGCAGTACACCAGGTAAGCAATACAAAACCAATTTCTCAATTTGAAATTGAAACCATAGTCAATACTGCCTTGGCCGGTCAATTCTCCGGGAAAAAGCTTATTTATCTGGAAGCAGGAAGTGGTGCTAAAATTCCGGTTTCAGAAGAGATTATATCTGCGGTAAAGGAAGCGATAAAAATTCCGTTGATAGTTGGTGGTGGCATCCGCACACAGCAGCGACTCATGAAGTCGTATGATGCGGGCGCGGATATGGTAGTGATTGGGACTGCTTTTGAAAATGGCGAGTATTTATAGTTAGATACACGAAAAACACCCATAGAAGTCATTCTGAACGCAGTGAAGAATCCTGAGTGCTCCTTGGACGAATCATGGTTGAAAGGCAATAAACAGAAAACACTTCAAACAGATCATCATAAGATCCTACCTCGCCCAAAAGCTCGTTCAGGATGATAAAAACAGCCCTAAAATATCGGAATTAAGAAGGGCTGAAATTTATTAGATTTCAGCCCTTCTTAATACTAGTTATCTAAACTTTATACCAGTTTTTGAACGCGTCCTACTTCTCCTGTTTCCAACCTCACTTTTATTCCGTGAGGATGTGAGGGGGATTTTGTGAGAATATTACCCACGATGCCTTCCGTGAGCAAACCACTGCGCTGATCATTTTTTTGAATGATCATCACTTTTGTGCCTGGTGTCAAATCTTTTCTTAACGGCTTCATTTTCTATCTGCTTGCTTCAATAATAGCCGATTTAATAGACTCTTTTCCTTCAATAGCCTCAATGGTTTTATTTTTAACCAAAGGATCAGCAAGGCTCATCACCAGAAGAAATGCAACATCATCTCTTGAGATCTCCCCTTCTTCATTTAATTTTTCAGCCAGTTTTACCTTGGCCAATCCCATATCATCGGTGAGAGCGCCTGGTCTTAGAATAGTATAATCCAATCCGCTTTCACGAAGGTGTTCATCTGCTTTTTTCTTGGCTTCGAGGTAAACCTCCAGTTTCTTATGTTTTGAAGGCTCATCCGCTCCCATGGCACTTAGCATTACAAACTTTTTCACCTTTGCTTTTTTAGCTGCATCTATCATTTTTATAGCGCCATCCTGATCTACTGCAATGGTTTTATCAGCTCCTGTTTTCCCTCCGGAACCTGCGGCAAATATCACTTTATCTATCCCTTTTAGTGCGTGATCTACCTTCTCTTCCAAATCGGCAAGAACCCACTTCACGTCCATATCGTCAAAAATTTCCTTTTGTTCTTCTTTGCGAATCATCGCAACAGGTTCAAAACTTTGGGAATTACTAAGGATCTCTATCACTCTTTTTCCTGTGTTTCCGCTTGCTCCTACAATTAAGATCTTTTCCATTTTTTTTACTTTTTTTCGAAGATATGAATGAATTTAAGCCTTTCCCAATTCAATGCCCGGTATAACTGGAATTTAACAGAAATAGAAGATGCTTAAGGTGTTTTAAAACCCTGCTTTTGTTCGAGTTCTTTCTGAAGCTCTTCCATAACAGGTTTTACCGTGCTTTCAGGAAGATCTGCAATTCTAATGTACATAAGTCCGTCTATGGCATCGTTGAATAATGGATCTACATTAAAAGCTACCACCCGCGCATTCTGTTTGATGTATTTTTTTATAAGTACCGGCAGGCGAAGTCCTTCCGGTTCAATTTCGTCTATTATTTTGTCGAATTTATTCAGATTGGCCTTGCTTTCATCAAAGACAAAATCCTTATCGGCATCCTTCAGCTTCACCTTAAATTCCTTTTTGGGTTTGATGTATTGCGCAACATAAGGGTCGTAATAATTGGATTTCATAAACTCAATCATCAGGGATTTCGAAAAGTTTGAAAACTTATTGCTGATGCTTACCCCACCAATCAAATATTTATGTTCGGGAAAACGCAGGGTGCAATGAACTATTCCTTTCCAAAGCAGAAAAAGTGGCATTGGCCGCTGCTGATATTCCTTAATTATAAAGGCCCGGCCCATTTCAATGGATTGGCTCATCATGGGATATAACTCGGGTTCAAAGCGAAACAGGTCCTGAAGATAAAAACCATCGATGCCGTATTTTTTAAAAATTTCATTCCCCATTCCCATTCTGTAGGCGCCGGCAATTTTCCTGGCATCTTTATCCCACAGGAATAAATGATAATAATAATCATCAAATTTATCAAGATCGGTAGCCAGGTTTGTTCCTTCCCCAATCTCCCTGAAAGTGATCTCCCTTAATCTTCCTATTTCGGTTACAATATTTGGGATTATTTCCTTTTTGGCTAAAAACACCTCATAATTTTTGCTTTCCAACAGGCGCTTGTCCAGCATTCTGCAGGTTTCTACTTCCTCTTCCATCGAAGATTCATCTGTTTCATCAATTATTTCTTCCGGAGCTTTTGAAAATTTTAAGCTTTTTGGCAATCCCTTAAAAAAACTCTTTCTTTCAAAAGAGTTGGCCAGCATATAGGTTTTGCGGCGTAAAAATGCAGTAAATGCTTCCAGATTGGAATGTGCCGAAAGATCTTCCGCAGAGATCAAATGGCCTATTCGTACCTTGATTTTTCGTTTTTTCTGGGAAAGCATTTCGCTGGGAAGTTTTGCGGTGCGCAACACATCGCTTAGCCCGGACAGCCTGTAGAAAAAAGTACTGTTTTTTCCGTGGAAATAGACTGGGATCACGGGGACATTTGCTTTCTGAATAAGTTTCATAGCTGAAGGCTCCCAGGGTTTATCCACAATCATTCGCTGGTCCTTATAGGTGGAAACCTCTCCGGCCGGAAAAATCCCAAGGGCACCGCCTTCGCTTAAATGTGAAAGTGCCTGTTTGATGCCTCCCAAACTGGACATCGCTTCCTTGTGATCCTCAAAAGGATTCACGGGCATAATATATGGTTTCAGGGGATCCAGCCTGTGCAGCAAAAAGTTTGCGATCATTTTGAAATCCGGGCGCTGTTCAAGTAAGATCTTCATTAGGATCATGCCGTCGATTCCGCCCAGGGGATGATTTGCTATTACAATAAAAGGTCCTGTCTTAGGAATTCGCTTCAGGTCTTTTTCCGAAATTTTAAAATCTATCTCAAAGCTTTTTAAAATGGAATTTATGAATTCAATTCCATTTAAATCTTTCCGTTTTTCGTATTCTTTATTGATGGTTGAAAGTTTCGTGCTGTGCAAAACAATCCATCCAATTGAGGTGCCTATGGGGCCCAGTTTTTCCAGGTTCATGACCTTAGCGACTTCTTTAGCAGTTACAATTCCCATTTTGGTTAGGTTTGGTTGAAAACAAATTAGAAAAAAGCTGTTTTTTATGCCACGGTTACCAGCTGCACGGTATTTTGCATCACCTGTTTAAGCAATACCTCTTTATCTTTTTCCAAAGTCTTTATGGCAGTATCATCAAAATGGCGGATAGTATACAGGGAGACACCTGTAATAAAACTCACTTTAAACCGTGCCTTTAAATGCTGAATAAGTTTTTCCAGGTTATTGAACCGGTTATCAACACAAACTGCAAAGCTAATTGCAGAATTCTGAATAAGGTCTACTTTCATTTGATACTGATGAAACAGCCTGAAAATCTCGCTGATATTCTCCTCTACCATAAATGAAAAATCCAGGGAAGAAAGGGATATCAGTACCTGGTTTTTCTTAACGATAAAACATGGGATTGCCGGGATCAAGGTTTGGCCTTTGCTAACGGAAGTACCCGCACCTTCAGGATCTATAAAGGATTTCACAAACAACGGAATTTCTTTCCGCTGTAAGGGTTGCAGTGTTTTTGGATGAATTACCGAGGCTCCGTAAAATGCCAGTTCAATAGCCTCTTCATAAGAGATCTGGTTCAACAACTGAGGATTTTCAAATACTCTTGGATCTGCATTTAATACTCCGGGCACATCTTTCCAGATAATCACTTTTTCGGCATTAAGGCAATAGGCCATTATGGCTGCAGTATAATCACTCCCTTCCCTTCCCAGGGTGGTGCTGAAATTATTGGCATCGGATGCTATGAAGCCCTGAGTTAAGTATAATTCTCCCTGGTTTAGTTTTCCGGAAATATTTTTTTGGGTTTCTTCCCAGTTTACGGTGGCATCCCGATATGTACTGTCGGTTTTTATCAATTTCCGGGCATCCAGCCAGGTGTGTTCAATAGACTGAGACTTTAGAAATTCACTTAAAATTTTAGAGGAAACCAGTTCTCCATAACACACAATTTGATCATATACAAAATCATACTGAATGGATTTATTATGGTCCATAAAATTGATGAGTTCCTCAAAAAGGTCATCGATCATTTTAAAAACCGGAGCAGAAGCCGAAGGAAATAATCCGCGGGCGATCTCCAGATGAAATTTTTTCACTTCTGAAAGTAACTCCAGGGGAGCCTTTCTGTCTTGAAGATACTGGGCAATTACAATTTCAAAGGCGTTGGTCATTTTGCCCATAGCCGAAACTACAATAACCTTATCTTTATACCCAGTTTTTTGAAGTACGCTGAGAACATTTTTTACCGAAGCAGCATCCCTTACAGAGGCTCCCCCGAATTTAAATATCTCCATTTATTTTTTGATGTTTTTCTGGATTCCTGTTTCATCCATATGTACGGTATACCAGTTTTTCTTGATATCGGCACCGGTATTTTCATAAAATTCGATTGCGTTTTTGTTGCCTTCAGAAACTACCCATTCAACCCGCTTTACACCATTATCATGGCCATACTGCACTACTCTTTGATAAAGTGCCCCGCCAAGACCTGTACCGCGCATTTTTTCACGTACAATGAGGTCTTCCAGGTGAACCGTTCTCCCTTTCCAGGTAGAGAACCGGAAATAAACCAGAGCCATTCCTTCAATTTTCCCGTTCACATCGGCCACAAAACATTTGAAGTTTTTCTCATCAAAACCTTCCTTCTCAAGATGGGCAACATCGATTTCTACCTGGTCTAAAGCATTTTCATAAGCGGCGAGTTCTTTTATAAGTTCCAGAACTGCCGGCATATCTTTTCTTTCAGCTTCTCTAATTGTAAATTCCATAGTTTTATTGGTTTTCCACAAATTTAGCGATTGATTTTTTAAAAAGGGAATATTAAGATTTTATTGATTCATCCTGATTTATTTCTCCAGGAATTTTTTCATCCCTTTTTCGTCCATTTGTACGGTATACCAATCTGTAAATACACTGGCGCCGCTGCGTTTGTAAAAATCTATAGCAGGGGTATTCCAGTCCAGGACAACCCATTCTGTTCTTTTCACCCCTTGTTCCCGGGCGTATTCAATCACTCTTTTGTATAGGGCACTTCCCAGGCCGGTACCGCGCATTGCTTCCCGTACAATGAGATCTTCCAAATGGACGGTGCGTCCTTTCCAGGTAGAATACCGGAAATATACCAGCGCCATTCCTTCAATTTTTCCGTTTACTTCTGCCACAAAGCAGGTAAACAAAGCTTTAGGGCCAAAGCCCCCTTCTTCCAGTTCCTTTATATCTACCTCCACAGCATCTGGCTCATTTTCAAATTTTGCCAGCTCCTTAATAAGATTGAGAATTTCAGGAAGATCAGATTTTTCTGCGTTTCGAATTGTATAGTTCATATGAATGTTAATTCTTTCAAAAATAAGAAAGCTTAGGCACATATAAAGTACGAAAACGTTGTAGTACCTTATTAATTTGAATATTTTTACCCCATCTTAATTTAACTATTTAAAATGCCGAAAAAGAATCAAACCCTAGGGGAATTTATAATTGAAAATCAGCAGGATTTTGCTTATTCCTCGGGGGAATTATCAAGATTGATAAATTCAATTCGCCTGGCGGCAAAAGTGGTGAACCACGAGGTTAATAAAGCAGGCCTGGTAGATATTATAGGGAACTTTGGAGAAACCAATATACAGGGGGAAGACCAGCAAAAGCTGGATGTAATGGCCAATGAAACCTTTATAAGAACACTTACAAACCGGGAGATCGTTTGCGGAATTGCTTCCGAAGAAAATGATGATTTTATCACTATTGCAGGTTGCAATAATGATCATAAAAATAAGTATGTTGTACTTATGGATCCGCTGGACGGAAGTTCAAATATAGATGTGAACGTATCTGTAGGTACTATTTTTTCAATTTACAGAAGGGTCACCCCTGTGGGCTCTCCTGTGACGAAAGAGGATTTTTTACAGCCCGGGAATAAACAGGTAGCTGCGGGATATATCATTTACGGTACTTCCACGATGCTGGTTTATACTACGGGAAATGGAGTGAATGGGTTTACGCTGAATCCCGCTTTGGGGTCCTGGTATCTTTCCCATCCGGATATAACCTTTCCAGAAACCGGAAAAATTTACTCGATCAATGAAGGGAATTATGTGCATTTTCCGCAGGGAGTGAAAGATTATATCAAATATTGCCAGGAAGAGAAGGAGGATCGGCCATATACCTCCAGGTATATAGGCTCGATGGTGAGTGATATTCACAGAAATATGATAAAAGGAGGAATTTTTATCTATCCAAAAAGTTCAAAAGCAACCAATGGAAAACTCCGTTTACTGTATGAATGCAATCCTATGGCTTATATAGTGGAACAGGCCGGCGGGAAAGCTTCAGATGGTTTTCGCAGAATCATGGACATCCAGCCAAAGGAACTTCATGAACGCGCTCCTTTTTTCTGCGGAAGCAAAAAAATGGTAGAGAAAGCCGAAGAATTTATGGCAGTCTATGAGGAATAGTTATTTTTTCTCTATCAGATATTGGTAATCCTCGAAGTTTAACTTTCCGCTAAAGATTTGAATAGATCTTTTGATTAATGTTTCAGCCACCACAGGAGAAAATCCTATTCCTATAACATATCTTTTTAAAAGATAGATTTCTTCATCATCAATTTGATGATCAGAAAAAATGATGATGAAAAGGTCATATAATCTTTCCAATCGGCCCTGATAAGTGTTGTTTGGATGAATAGGGAATTCTGCAGGATTTTCAAGGACTTTTTCGAATTCATCCTCAGAGATATTCAGTTTGCTTGCAAATCGCTCAAGCACGATTTGTTCTTCCGCATTAATAGCTCCATCTACTGACGCTAAGTGGACAATTGAGGCAAAGTGCCCTAAATTACGCAAATGCTCTCCGGAGCCATAAAGATCTGAAATTGACATGGTATCTTTTTTTAAAGCGCAAATATAATAAAACCTGTCTATTTATTATCTACTTGTTGTGTGCTATTTCCATATAAATATGGCATTCTACATTCGATAATCTTTTCTTAATCGCTAAAAAATACCAGCCAATTTTCTTTAATTTTATGCGATAATTAAAAATGTGAATGAACGCTCCGCTCCTGGTATTTAATGAAAATGGGATCTATTGCGCCCAGGCAGGTGTATATCTCGATCCCTGGAAGCCTGTTGATAAAGCCATAATCTCTCATGGCCATGCCGATCACTCCCGCTGGGGTCACAAAAAATATATTACGCATCACAGCAACGTTCCAATTATTAAGCACAGGCTTGGGGAAATTGAAGTAACCGGAAAAGCCTGGAATGAAACCTTTAGCATCAACGGAGTTACTTTTTCATTGCATCCCGCTGGTCACATCATAGGATCTTCCCAAATTCGGGTGGAATACAAGGGAGAAGTCTGGGTTTTCTCGGGAGATTATAAAACCGAAGATGATGGTGTTGCGGTTCCCTATGAGGTTGTGAAGTGTAATACATTTATTACGGAATGCACCTTTGGGCTTCCGGCCTTTAAGTGGCTTCCCCATCAGCAGGTTATCACAGAGATCAATGAATGGTGGCAAAAAAATAGGGAAGACGGGAGAACCTCGGTTCTTTTTGGATATTCCCTGGGGAAAGCCCAAAGATTATTAAAACATCTGGATCCATCCATAGGAAAGATATACACCCATGGAGCAATTGAGAATATGACTGAAGTGGTTAGACCACTTATCGCTATGCCTCCAACAAATAGGATTACCCGTGAAACCAAAAAAGAGGAATTAAAAGGGAATATGGTACTGGCACCGCCAAGTGCTCACGGGACCCCTTGGATCAAAAAAATGGTGCCTTATGTTACTGCTTCAGCAAGCGGATGGATGACTTTTAGAGGCGCCAGGAGGAGAAGGGCAATCGACAAGGGCTTTGTAATGTCCGATCATTGTGACTGGCAGGGACTGTTGTCTTCTATAAAAGCAACAGGTTGTGAAAAAGTGATCTGCACCCACGGTTATACGGATATTCTTTCCCGGTATTTAAGCGAGCAAGGCTATGATGCAAGAACAGAAGAAACGCAGTATGAAGGAGAAATGGGCGATTTGGAAAGCAAGGTAGAGAAGGTTGATGATCTTGTACCGGATGAAGAAAAGGCTAACATTAAAGTAGAACCAAAGAATATTATAAATAAATAAAACTCCCTTCCTTATTGGTAGGATTGGGGATGGGCATATGAGAAATTTCGCAGAGCTTATCAAAACCCTGGACAGCACGAATAAAACCACCCTAAAGGTTGCGGCTCTTGCCGAATATTTTAGGCTGGCACAGGATAAGGACAAAGTTTGGGCTATTGCAATTTTATCGCATCGCCGTCCGCCCAGGCCTGTGAATACTACATTGTTACGTACCTGGGCTTCTGAATTGGCGAGCATTCCTTTGTGGTTGTTTGAAGAATCCTATCATATTGTTGGAGATCTTGCTGAAACCATTGCCCTTATAATACCTGTTTCTGAAACCCATTCAGAAAAAACTCTCGCAGAATTTCTTGAGGAGATGATCGAATTAAAAACCAAAACCGATGAGGATAAAAAACAATATCTCTTTGAGAATTGGAAGACACTCAATTACTATGAGCGCTTTGTCTTTTGTAAACTAATTACAGGAAGTTTCAGGATTGGAGTAAGTCAGAAGTTAATGACCAGGGCTCTTTCGAAAGCTACCGAGATTGATGAAGATATTCTCGCCTATAAACTTATGGGAAATTGGGATCCGCAAAAAATCTCTTTTACCCAATTGATCCTGGAAGAAAACGAGGAAGATTATCTTTCTAAACCCTATCCTTTTTACCTGGCATACGCCGTTGAAAATGAAGTGGAATCTCTTGGAGATGTTCAGGATTGGACGGCAGAGCATAAGTGGGATGGTATTCGTTCCCAGGTAATTATTCGTAATGACCAACTTTTTGTGTGGAGCCGCGGTGAGGAACTTGTAACTGATAAATATCCTGAATTCGAGGCCTTTGTAAATTCGATTCCTAACGGTACCGTGCTGGACGGGGAGATATTGCCCTATTTTGAAAATGCTATAGGCACTTTTAACGAGCTGCAAACGCGTATTGGTAGGAAAACCGTTTCTAAAGCGCTGCTTAAAAAGACTCCGGTTATTTTAAAAACCTATGATATTTTGGAATGGGAAGGAAAGGATATCCGGGATCTCGCTTACGCGGAAAGAAGGAAGATTCTGGAAAAATTGTTTGTGGATGTCACTAAGGAAGTAACAGTCCTGGATTTTCCGTTGCATTTGTCTGAAACCATTTCCTTTCAAAACTGGGATGAAGTTGCTGCTGAAAGATCCCGTGCCCGCGAGGAAAGTTCGGAAGGTTTGATGCTGAAGCGTCTGGATTCTCCTTATTTAGTAGGCCGAAAGAAAGGAGACTGGTGGAAGTGGAAAGTGGCTCCGCTTACCATAGATGCCGTACTCACCTATGCCATGCGCGGTCACGGCCGGCGTACCAATCTTTTTACAGATTACACCTTCGGTCTCTGGGATAAGGAGAAGAATGAGCTGGTCACTTTTGCAAAAGCCTATTCAGGACTGACCGATGCCGAATTTAGAAAAGTAGATGCCTGGATCAAGAAAAATACACTCGAACGCTTTGGTCCAGTGCGCAGCGTTGTTCCGCACCACGTTTTTGAAATAGCTTTTGAAGGAATCGCAAAATCCAGTCGTCATAAAAGCGGAGTGGCTACCAGATTTCCACGGATCCTTCGATGGAGGCAGGATAAGAAGATTGAAGATGCCAATACATTGGAAGATTTAAAAAGCTTAATCCCCCAGCCCCCGAAAGCGGAGTTTTAAAATAATTTGAATTTCAAATATGTACGTCAAGCTGAACTTGTTTCAGCTTCTAATTTGATTTGAAAATAAAACATGTTATATCCTGAAACAAGTTCAGGATGACGGAGAGATAAAACATGTTATACCCTGGAACAAGTTCAGGATGACGAAGGAATAAAAAAATTAATGAACCAAACCCAACTTATAAAATTAGCAGAATCCTGGTTTGAAGAACAGGGGTGGAAGCCTTTTGCCTTTCAAAAACAAACCTGGAAAGCTTATCTAAAGGGAAAACACGGACTTTTAAACGCGCCTACCGGCAGCGGGAAGACCTATGCCTTATGGATCCCTGTCGTGTTGGAATACATAAAAAACAATCCCGATTATAAGACCAAACACAAAAAGGGCTTAAAAGCGATATGGATTACTCCGCTCCGTGCGCTTTCTGTAGAAATTGAACAGGCCGCAACCCGGTTTGCCGCGCAAATGGGCACTCAATTAACAGTGGGAATAAGAACGGGGGACACCTCCCAAAAAGACCGCGCCAGTCAAAAAAAGAACATGCCGGATCTTTTAATCACTACTCCCGAAAGTCTGCAGCTGTTGTTATCTTCCAAAGATTATGATAAGACGTTTAAAAACCTCCAGGCCATCATTGTTGATGAATGGCATGAACTGCTGGGGACAAAACGTGGAGTGCAGGTAGAACTTGCCCTGTCCCGACTTAAAACTGTTTCGTCCAAAATGAAGATCTGGGGGATATCGGCTACGATAGGGAATCTTCAGGAAGCGCGGGAAGTTTTGCTGGGGCCAGTTTCTGAAGCTTATCAAAATTCAGAATTGATCCGGGCAAAGCTGGATAAAAAAATAACAGTTCATTCCATCATTCCGGAAAAAATGGAAAAATTTCCCTGGCGCGGGCATTTGGGAATGCATCTTATTGATGAGGTGGTTCCTATTCTTCGAAATTCAAAAACCACTTTAATTTTCACCAATACTAGGTCGCAATGCGAACTTTGGTTTCAAAAGTTAATGCACAAATACCCCGAGTTTGCCGGGGAAGTAGCCATGCATCATGGAAGTATCAATAAGGAAACCCGATTATGGGTAGAGCAGGCGATCCGGGATGAACGTTTAAAAGCGGTGGTATGTACTTCCAGCCTGGATCTTGGGGTAGATTTTGCGCCCGTGGAGACTATCATCCAGATTGGCGGGCCCAAAGGAGTTGCCAGGTTTATACAAAGGGCAGGAAGAAGCGGTCATCAGCCGGGAAAGGAAAGTGTGATCTATTTTTTACCTACGCATGCTATTGAGTTGATAGAAGCATCAGCCTTGCAAAAAGCGGTAAAACAAACCGTGGTGGAAGACCGGATTCCATACCTGCTTAGTTTTGATGTTTTGGTGCAATATCTTACCTCCCTCGCAGTTTCCAACGGATTTTTTCCGAAGGATATTTACCCGGAAATAAAGTCTACGTTCTGCTTTCAGGGAATTACAGATGATCAATGGAAATGGATCCTGAATTTTATAACAAAGGGAAGTCAGAGCCTGCAGGCGTACGATGAGTATAAGAAAGTAGAGATCGAAGCGAATGGAAAATTTAAAGTGAACGATCGCGGGGTCGCAATGCGCCACCGCTTGCAAATTGGAACCATTGTGAGTGACGCCATGCTTAGCGTGAAATATATTTCCGGAGGATATATTGGTACCATTGAAGAATGGTTTATTTCAAAATTAGCTCCCGGGGACGCATTTACTTTTGCAGGCAGAAATCTGGAACTGGTAAAAATCAAGGGGATGCAGGTTCTGGTAAGAGTTTCAAAGAAAAAAAATTCCAAGGTGCCCAGCTGGATGGGAGGTAGAATGGGATTTTCTGCCCAAATGAGCGAGTTGCTGCGGGAAGAGATGTACGAAGCCAGGGATTCGGCGAATTCCGGCGGAGGGAAATCCCGGGAACTTTCTGCCCTGCAACCCATTTTTGAACGGCAACAGCGGGAATCGATTATCCCTGGGAAAGACGAATTTCTTATTGAAACCTTCAAGACCCGCGAAGGCTATCACGCTATTTTTTACCCTTTTGAAGGAAGATTTGTGCATGAAGCTTTAAGCAGCTTACTGGCATACCGCATAAGTTTGTTGTCCCCTATAAGTTTTACCCTGGCTTTTAATGATTATGGATTTGAACTGCTTTCCAATCAGGAGATCGATATGCAGCAGGTGTTGGACAATGACCTGTTTTCTCCGGAATTTTTAATGGAAGATCTCAACAATAGCTTAAACGCGACGGAAATGGCGCGAAGAAAATTCCGGGATATAGCAGTGATCGCGGGAATGGTGTTTACGGGATTTCCCAATAAGTTGATCAAGAGCAAGCATTTGCAGGCTAATTCCCAGTTGCTTTTTAGCGTTTTCAGGGATTATGAACCTGAAAATTTGTTATTTCTGCAGGCTTTTCGCGAAACTTTTGAACATCAGCTGGAAGAAGGAAGGTTGAGGCTGGCACTGGAAAGAATTACCAACCAGGAGCTTATCTGGAAGGCCTGTGAAAAACCAACTCCCTTTTCCTTTCCAATTATTACAGACAGACTTCGGGAAAAATTATCTTCAGAGAAACTTGAAGATCGAATCAGGCGGATGCTTATTCAATGGGAAAAATGATATTTTTGCAGAGTGATAGAAAACATTGAAATACTCGGGCAAAATTTAAGTCTTCACCCTTCCGGTGCTATGTTTTGGAATGAGGAACAAATGCTGCTTATAAGCGATGTGCATTTGGGAAAAATCTCCCATTTTAGAAAATACGGTAGTGCTGTCCCCCAAAATGGCATAGCCGAAAATTTTGAGCGTTTATCACAGGTTGTAGACCATTTTCAGCCTGAAAAAATTTGTTTTTTAGGAGATCTTTTTCACAGTTCCCTTAACCTGGAATGGGATTTATTTGAAAACTGGATGCAGGATATTTCAGCTGAGGTCATGCTTGTGGTGGGTAATCACGATATCATTTCAGAATTAAAATACGAAGCCCTTGAGATTGAGGTTTATTCAGAATTGATCCTGGAAAACCTTCTGTTAACACATCATCCGGAAACCAGGGAAAACTACTTTAATCTTTGCGGGCATTTGCATCCGGGTTATAAGCTTAATGGGGCAGGGAGACAGCAGGTTAAACTCAGATGTTTTTATAAAAGCGGAGAACAATTAATACTGCCTGCTTTTGGAGAATTCACTGGGAATTACTGGATTACGCCAAATGTTGGTGATCAGGTGTTTGTGATAACAAAAAAAGAAGTAATTTTAGTTTACTAACTTCTCAACCTACCTACTTATGAACAGAAATTTAACCATTTTAAATTTTTTGTCGGTTATATTGGTCATTATCGTGAACTATTATTCCCAAACAATTCAAATAAACAACAATACCATCGGAAGCCTGAGCAATGAGTATGACAACTTATTTACCCCGGCAGGTTATGCTTTTGCCATTTGGGGACTTATTTTTTTATCCTTGCTGGTTTATGTGTTTTTTCAAATTAACAGGGCTTTTTTTAGTGACAAGGATTCTGATTTTATTAGTAAAACCGGTCCCTGGTTTATTATTGCCAATGTTGCAAATGCCGCATGGGTAGTGGTATGGCTTTTTGAATACACTGGAATTTCTGTAATCCTGATGTTTGTGATCCTTTTCTCTTTGATGAAAATAGTTTTAAACACCAATATGGAACGATGGGATGCCCCGCTCAAGATTATTGCTTTTACCTGGTGGCCAATTTGCCTTTATGCCGGATGGATCACGGTGGCTGCTATTGCTAATGTTTCCGCATACCTTTCAAAAATAGGCTGGGGTGGCTGGATTTTCAGCAAAACACAGTGGACTATTATTATGATTTTAGTGGCCGCGATTATTAATATCCTAATGATCTACAAACGCAATATGCGGGAGTTTGCAGCTGTTGCCGTTTGGGCTTTGTTTGCTATTTATGTGAGGCATCAGGACGGGAATTTGGCGATTGCCTATACTGCCCTTGGAAGCGCATTAATAGTCCTTATTAGTATTGCCTACCATGGATTTTTAAACCGAAAGACCAATCCTATGTTTAAACTGGTGAATAAAAGTTGATGCGCTGCAAATCCGCACCAACACTATTTTTTTATCCGTCTTAAACCATCCCCTTAATATCATTTCCCCAGGTAGGATATGCGAAGAGCATTTGTTTGAGTTGTTTTATATCGGTTTTGCTGTTCATGGCAAGGGTAAATAAATTGATTATTTCTCCGGCTTCGGGCCCTATTAAATGAACTCCAATAATTTGATCGGTTTTGTTGTCTACCAATGTTTTATAGGCATACACTTTAGCATTGATTCGTTTTGCATTAAACCATTCCGGCACCAGTTTTTGTTCTACAGTGAAATCAAAACCTTTTTCTTTTGCTTCTTTTTCTGAAAAACCTACCGAGGCAAGATTTGGTAGTGTAAATACCACCGATGGCTGGAGTGGATAATCGATTTTTACAGGACTCTTTTCCCGACAAATATTAGCTGAAACTATTTCTGACTCATAAGCGGAAACAGGGGTGAGAGCAAGTCCTGCGCTATCTGAAACATCTCCACAGGCGTACACATTTTTATTGGTTGTGTTTTGCAAATATTCATTTACACTTATACCTTTTTTGGTAAATGCTACCCTGCCTTTTTCCAGATCCAGTCCTTCAATGGAAGGAACCCTGCCGGCCGTATTAAAAACAAGTTCTGCTTTTGCCGAGATTTCCTTTCCATTCTGAAGTGCTTTTACCCGAAAGTTCTTCTGAAGTTTTTCAATTTCGATTACTTCTGCGCTGAATATAAATTCAATTCCCAGTTCCTCTGAAGCTTTCTGAAGGTGTTCCACCAAATCTTCATCAAAATTCATAAGGGATCTTGGAAAAAACTCCATCACAGTCACTTTTACTCCAAAACGGGCGGCAATATGGGCAAATTCCATCCCTATGTAGCCGGCGCCAATAAAAATCATAGTCTTTGGAAGCTTTTCAAGATTCAGGAAATCATCGCTTATGAGTGCATGATCACGACCGGGGATTTTTAATTCCATTGGAACCTGTCCGGTTGCGATCACGATTTTAGCTACCGTTACTGTCTTACCTTCTACCGAAAGCGTATTTTCATCTAAAAATACCGGAGACTGATGATACATTTTGATTCCAAGCTTTTTAAGATTTTTTTCGGTAGCTGCTGGGACTGCATCTACAAAGGTTTCCTTCCAGGCCATGGCATCTTCCCAGCGAATTTCAGGTAGTTTTGTGACTCCTTTATTTTTTAATTTTAATGCCTTGTAAAGGATTTCTGTGACACCCACTAAAACTTTTTTAGGATCACATCCCCGGTTGGAGCAGGTTCCTCCAAATTCGCGATTGTCGGCAATTGCCACTTTTAATCCTGCGGCAGCACATTCTTTAGCGACATTTTTTCCTGCAGTGCCACTACCAATAACAAAAACATCAAAGTGTTTAAAAGCCATGCTATAATTTTAAATTCATGGAAAGTTACCAACTCCGCGCCCAATTGCTGTTAGAGAAATGATAAAGTTAGGCGGATTGCTGTCACGGATTGCAAATCCGCGCCATCAATCCGCGCAAATGCCTGAAAATAATTTTCGCTTAATCAAAAGTTAAATAAGCTGAAGGGGGTTGTATTGCAAAAGTGAGGGAATTATCTTTGCCTCAATGAGTAAAACTTCTATTGCCCAAAATTTCGCGAAGTCTCTGCAACAACAGAAACTTAGGGATACCCTCGTCCTGTTCTCAAAAAACACCGCTAATATCCACCTAAAAGGCCTTGTGGGATCTGCTTTATCCTTTGCTGTTTCCGATGCTTTTGAGGAAGCGGATGTTCCTTTTCTATTGGTCTTTAACGATAAGGAAGAAGCTGCCTATTTTCTAAACGATCTGGAGCAGTTAATTGGTGAAAAAAACGTGCTTTTTTATCCTGGAAGTTACCGCAGGCCTTACCAAATGGAGGAGACAGATAATGCCAATGTACTTTTAAGGGCAGAGGTATTGAACCGTATTAATTCCCGAAAAAAGCCAGCCGTTATAGTCACTTATCCGGATGCTCTTTTTGAAAAAGTGGTTACGCGAAAGGAACTGGACAGAAGTACCTTGAAAATAGCAATTGGAGATCTGCTTTCCATAGATTTTGTGAATGAAGTACTATTTGAATACAAATTCAAACGGGTGGATTTTGTAACCGAACCGGGAGAGTTTTCGGTTCGTGGAGGGATCATAGATGTGTTTTCATTCAGCAATGACGAACCTTACAGGATCGAATTTTTTGGGGATGAGGTTGACAGCATCCGGAGTTTTGATGTGGAAACCCAACTTTCTACAGAAAAGGTCAAGAAAATTTCGGTGATGCCCAATGTGGAAAACAAAAAACTAGATGAGATCCGGGAAAGTTTTCTGAAATATATCGCGTCCAATACGTTGGTTTTTGTAAAAGATCTTGATATTTTCCTTGCGCAACTGGACAAACTCTTCAGTAAGGCGGAAGAAGCTTTTAAAACTATTTCAGAAGAAATAAAACACAGCAAGCCCGAAGAACTTTTTTGTAATTCCGAAATTATAAAAAGACAGCTGATGGATTTCAGCGTGGTGGAGCTGAGTACGCAGGCTTATTTGAAAAGTGCGGAAACTATTGAATTCAACACAAAACCTCAGCCTTCTTTTAATAAGCAGTTTGATCTTCTTATCGATAATTTAATTGAAAATACTGAGGCTGGGTATACAAATTATATATTCTGCGTAAGTGAACAACAGGCCAAGCGGTTTCACGATATATTTGACGATCAGGATCGGTTGGTGAAGTACCAAACAGTGGTGCTTTCCTTATTTCAGGGGTTTATTGATGAAACCTCCAAAATGGTGTGTTATACAGATCATCAAATCTTTGAACGCTACCATAAATTTCAACTGAAAAGTGGGTATGCGAAAAAGCAGGCCATCACTTTTAAAGAACTCAGCAACCTGGAAGTGGGCGATTACGTGACCCACATTGACCACGGGATTGGAAGATTTGGTGGATTGCAAAAGATAGATGTTGAAGGGAAAAAGCAAGAGGCCATTAAGCTGGTGTATGGTGAGCGCGATATTTTGTACCTGAGCATACATTCGCTTCATAAAATCTCAAAATTTAACGGCAAAGACGGGAAACCGCCCAAAATATATAAGCTGGGAAGCAATGCCTGGAAGAATTTAAAGGAAAAGACGAAATCCAGAGTCAAGCATATCGCCTATAACCTTATTGAATTATACGCAAAGCGAAGGCTGCAAAAAGGCTTTGCTTTTGGACCGGATTCTTATTTACAACACGAGCTGGAAGCCTCTTTTATCTATGAAGATACACCAGATCAAACCACGGCAACCGCTGCGGTGAAGGAAGATATGGAAACCGAAAGGCCGATGGACCGACTAGTTTGTGGAGATGTTGGCTTCGGAAAGACAGAAGTTGCCATTCGTGCTGCTTTTAAGGCGGTAGATAACGGAAAGCAGGTGGCTGTTTTAGTTCCCACTACCATACTCGCTTTTCAGCATCATAAAACATTTACGGAGCGGCTGAAGGATTTTCCTGTAACCGTAGATTACCTTAATAGATTTAGAACCGCAAAAGAACGCCGGGAAACCCTGGCCGATCTGGAAGCGGGAAAGGTGGATATCATTATTGGGACCCACCAGCTGGTGAGTAAAACCGTAAAATTCAAGGATCTTGGGTTGTTAATTGTAGATGAGGAACAAAAATTTGGAGTGGCAGTCAAAGATAAATTGAAGACCATTAAGGAAAATGTGGATACACTTACATTAACCGCGACTCCAATTCCGCGTACGTTGCAGTTCAGCTTAATGGCTGCGAGAGATCTTTCCACGATTACCACCCCGCCTCCAAACCGGTATCCAATTGAAACCCATGTGGTTCGGTTTGCCGAAGATACCATTCGTGATGCGATCTCCTATGAAATCCAGCGGGGCGGACAGGTATTTTTTATTCATAACCGGATTGAAAACATCAAGGAAGTTGCAGGGATGATCCAGCGACTGGTTCCGGATGCAAAAGTGGGGATAGGCCACGGGCAAATGGAAGGGAAAAAGCTCGAAAATTTGATGCTTTCCTTTATGAACAGTGAGTTTGATGTGCTGGTTTCTACTACAATTGTGGAGAGCGGATTGGATGTTACAAATGCGAATACTATTTTCATCAACAACGCCAACAACTTCGGACTTTCGGATCTTCACCAAATGCGGGGACGTGTGGGCCGAAGCAATAAAAAGGCATTTTGCTATTTTATCACCCCGCCCTATTCTGCGATGACCGATGATGCACGGAAGCGTATCACCGCCCTGGAGCAATTCAGCGAACTGGGCAGCGGAATTAATATCGCGATGAAAGATCTTGAAATTCGTGGTGCGGGAGATTTGCTTGGCGGCGAGCAAAGCGGATTCATCAATGAAATAGGTTTTGATACCTATCAGAAAATTTTGAATGAAGCCATCGAGGAACTGAAGGAAAACGAGTTTAAAGATTTGTATCACAAAGATGAAGATGTGGAGGATAAAACCTTTGTTAAGGATACGCAGATCGATGCCGATTTCGAGCTTTTATTTCCCGATGATTATATCAATAATATTTCTGAACGTTTAAATCTTTACACTCAGTTAAACAGCGTAAAAACCGAAGAAGAGCTCCTGAAATATGAAGCGCACCTGGTCGATAGGTTTGGAGAACTACCTACCCAAGCGGTTGATCTTCTAAACAGCGTTCGAATAAAATGGATCGCTTCCAAAATTGGTCTGGAGAAAGTGGTTATGAAACAGGGGAAACTGATAGGCTATTTTATTGCCGACCAGCAATCTGGCTTTTACCAAACCCAGGCGTTTACCAAAGTGCTGCAATATGTGCAAACCCATTCCCGCTCCTGTACTATGAAAGAAAAGAAAACCCGTTCCGGTTTAAGGTTGCTGCTCACTTTTGAAAAGATAACTTCGGTTGATAGAGCCTTAAAAGTATTGGAGCCGCTGGATTTGAGGAAGAAGGAGGAAGTAGAGGCTTCCTAAACTCCTAAGAGGGAATTAATTAAATAAAAAGCCCTCACAGGCTTTAAAACCTGTGAGGGCTGGATCTGTTGAATAATTAAAAAATATTATTTTTTGAAATGCTCGCTTTCTTCTTCGGTCAGCAACCGGGATTGAATTAGAAATCGCTTTCCCAAAGGAATTTCCAGCGAAAAACTGGAGCCTCTGCCATTTGTTAAATCTACCGTGAGATGCGTGTGTTTCCAATATTCAAACTGGTCGCGGCTCATATAAAAAGGCACTCCGGCTACTTCCCCTAAAAAAATATCATTATCGTCTATATAAAAATCGTCTTTAGGTAGCAACATTGGTGAAGAACCGTCGCAGCAACCTCCGCTTAGATGGAAAATCACTTCTCCATGCTGTTGCTTCAGTTGCCGGACAATTTCTTCAGCTTCCTTTGTTATTTCAACTCTTTTGTGAGGCATAGTTATTTCTAAAAGAATCCTAATTTATTTTTATCGTAAGAGATCAACATGTTTTTTGTTTGTCGGTAATGATTTAACATCATCAAATGGTTTTCCCTTCCGAAACCCGATTTTTTATATCCACCAAAGGGAGCGTGTGCAGGATAATCGTGATAACAGTTCACCCAAACCCTTCCGGCTTTAATGGCTCTAGGGATTTGATAAAGCTGATGTGCATCTCTGGTCCACACCCCGGCACCTAAACCATACATAGTATCGTTGGCAATTTCTATAGCTTCGGCTTCATCTTTAAAAGTACAAACGGACAACACCGGCCCAAAGATCTCTTCCTGGAAGATCCGCATTTTGTTATGCCCTTTAAAGATAGTTGGCTGAATATAGAAACCATTTTCCAGATCTCCATTTAATTTTTTTGCTCCGCCGCCGCATAAAACTTCGGCTCCTTCTTCTTTCCCGATCTTAATGTAGGAAAGTATCTTTTCCAATTGATCGTTAGATGCCTGGGCACCCATCATCGTGCTCATTTCAAAAGGATCTCCCATAACGATGGCTTCTGTTCTTTCAACAACCCGTTTGATAAATGCATCGTAAATATCCTCCTGAATCAACAATCGGGATGGAGCGGTACAAACTTCCCCCTGGTTGAAAGCAAACAGCACGGCGCCTTCAATACATTTATCCAGAAACGCATCATCATGATCCATAATGCTGTTAAAAAATATATTCGGGGATTTTCCTCCCAATTCCATGGTAACGGGATTCAGATTTTTAGATGCGTACTGCATAATTAATTGTCCGGTAGTGGTTTCGCCGGTAAAGGCAACTTTGTCTACAAGAGGACTAGATGCAAGTGGTTTTCCTGCTTCAGGACCAAAACCGTGCAGTACATTGAACACTCCCGGAGGCAATAAATGCGCTATTTTTTCGGCTAAAAACGTCGCTGAGGCCGGGGTTTGTTCCGCAGGTTTTAAAATCACACAGTTTCCCGCGGCTAGCGCTCCGGCGACTTTCCATGCCAACATAAGCAATGGGAAATTCCAGGGAATAATTTGTGCGACTACCCCAAGAGGTTCCCGGATGATAAGTGAAAGGGTGTTTTCATTGAGTTCAGTGGCAGAGCCTTCTTCGGCCCGGATCACGGATGCAAAATACCTGAAATGATCAACTGCCAAAGGCACATCGGCATTTACGGTTTCCCGGATGGCTTTCCCGTTATCTGCCGTTTCCATTTCAGCAAATTCCTTTGCATTTTCCTGAATAACATCAGCAATTTGCTGTAAAATTGAAGCTCTTTCAGCAACAGATGTCTTGCCCCAAGCATCCTTCGCCTTATTTGCAGCCTCCAGGACCATTTTCACGTCTTTTTCGTTGGAACGCGGGTACTTCGCAAGTAGTTTATTGTTTACAGGGGAATGATTTTCGAAGTATTGGCCATCAATGGGATCAACAAATTTCCCATCGATAAAATTGCCATATTTCTCCTTAAATTTTGGTTTTGAATAATTCATAGTGTTTTTTTGATTTAATTGATTGTAAACTACTATATTTAATTATACAAAACTTGAACATTTCTATATTTTAATATGACATATCTACCTAATTAATAAATATTTTCTACTTTGAATGCTAATTTATTAAAACACGAAAACAGCCGAAAACTCAATACGCTTATTGAGAACAGGACGATATACAGCGCAGATTATGCTGAACTGAATGTTTTTGAAACTCATATGGTTGCCGAAAATGTAGATCTGCAATTTGGCTTCCCTGTAATTGCAAGTATGCTTAGCGGTAAAAAAATTATGCACCTGAAAAACAAAGAAGCTTTCGAATTTTTTCCGGGGGAATCTGTGGTGCTTCAGGCAAATGAAAAGATGACAATTGATTTTCCTCTTGCCGCTGCCAATAGCCCAACCCGTTGTTTAGCCCTGGGGATCTCTCCCGATAAAATAAGGGAAACGGTGGAGCTTTTTAACCAAAATACCCGGATAGAATTTGAAAATGATATTCATGATTTTGAGGAGAGTTCCGTTCATTTAAATAACAATGAACAGGTTCAATTTATTTTAGACCGGATATTTACCACTTTTTTAGGAAGCAATAAGGCCAAAGATGCTTTGGTGGATCTTATGGTCAAAGAATTGATTATTAGATTATTGCAAACCAGGGCAAAATCGATGTTGGTTGATAATTCAATTCTTTTTGAAAATAACAGGATGGCATTTATTGTAAAATATTTGCGCGAGCATCTAACAGAAAATATCAGTGTAAATAAACTGGCAGATAAGGCTTGTATGAGCACCTCAAATTTCCACAGAATTTTCAAAAATACCATAGGCGAGAGCCCGATTGATTTTTTAAATGGGGAACGCATTAAATTCGCGAAAAATCTCATCGAGAATACTTCCTTCCGGTTTACGGATATAGCAGCTAAAGCGGGATTTAATAATACCAGCTATTTCAACCGGCAATTTAAACGCATTGAAAAGATAACGCCCAATCAATTTCGGAACATGGCAAGGGTGAAAAGTGAAGAGTAATTAATGAAAATCCACTTTAGAAGAAGTCGTATTTTATTGCAGCCCTCACAGGTTTTCAAAACCTGTGAGGGCTTAATTTCTAATCACCAATATACTTATAAATTTGTTAATAGATCTCGATTTAGCAGTTTCAAAAACGAAAGCATACGGCAATGCGTCGGTAAAGTGCCAACAGATAAGTTTCTAAATTTCAAATGGAAACACAATTCAATAAAATAGATAGATAAGGCTTACACTTTTTATAATAATTTTGTATTAATATTTATGTTTATAAGCAGTTATTGTAAAACGGTTTGTCGATATAAGTCAATAGGGCATATTTGCATTATAACTAAAACAAAAATATTGTGTGCGGAATTGTATGTGCGTTCGAATTAAAGGAATCTTCTGAATCGTTAAGACCCCAATTGTTGAGCATGGCTAAATGCCTGCGTCACCGTGGTCCGGACTGGAGCGGAATTTATAGCAATGAAAAAGCCATTTTAGCTCATGAGCGTCTGGCGATTGTGGATCCTACCTCGGGGAAACAACCTTTGTTAAGCGAAGATAAAAATCTGGTTTTGTCTGCCAATGGCGAAATATATAATCATCAGGCTTTACGAAAACAATTCGATGGAAAATATAACTTTCAAACCAAATCTGATTGTGAAGTAATTCTGGCTTTATATAAAGAAAAAGGAACGAAATTCCTGGATGAGCTCAACGGGATCTTTGGCTTTGCATTGTATGATGTGGAGAAGGATGAATATCTTATTGCCCGAGACCATATGGGGATCATTCCATTGTATATAGGTTGGGATCAAAACGGAACTTTTTATGTCGCTTCCGAATTAAAAGCACTTGAGGGACATTGTACCAAAATAGAATTATTCCCTCCCGGGCACTATTTGTCCAGTAAGGAAGAAGGATATCAGCGATGGTACACCCGTGACTGGATGGATTATGAGAATGTGAAGGATAACGAGGCCAGTATTGCTGAACTTCGGGAAGCTCTGGAAGCAGCCGTACACCGTCAGTTGATGAGCGATGTTCCCTATGGGGTTTTGCTTTCCGGCGGACTTGATTCCTCAATTACTTCAGCATTGGCAAAAAAATATTCAGATAAACGAATTGAAAGCGGGGATACCGATGCGGCCTGGTGGCCAAGATTACACTCTTTTGCAACCGGACTGGAAGGTTCACCGGATCTTGCTGCGGCAAGAAAAGTGGCCGACTATCTGGATACGGTGCATCACGAAATAAAATTCACTATTCAGGAAGGCATTGATGCTATTAAAGATGTTATTTATCAACTGGAAACCTATGATGTAACAACCATCCGGGCTTCTACACCTATGTATTTAATGGCGCGTGCTATAAAAGCGATGGGAATAAAAATGGTACTTTCAGGAGAAGGAGCCGACGAGATCTTTGGAGGATATTTATATTTTCATAAAGCCCCTAACGCAAAGGAATTTCACGAAGAAACTGTGAGAAAACTGGATAAATTGCACCAATATGACTGCCTGAGGGCCAATAAATCTCTTGCTGCTTGGGGAATTGAAGGAAGAGTTCCTTTTCTGGATAAAGAATTTATGGATGTAGCCATGAGACTTAACCCGCAGGAGAAAATGATCAACGGGGAACGCATGGAAAAATGGATCTTGAGAAAAGCTTTTGAAGATTACCTTCCGGCCAGTGTGGCCTGGAGACAAAAGGAGCAGTTTTCAGATGGGGTTGGTTATAGCTGGATCGATACTTTAAAGGAGATGGTTAATACCCAGGTGAGCGATGAACAATTAAAAAATGCTCATTTCAAATTCCCGGTTCAGCCACCCAGGAGCAAGGAAGAATTTTTTTACAGATCTGTTTTTACAGAGCATTTCCCCAGCGATGCCGCGGCGCTTTCTGTTCCTTCGGTAGCTTCGGTTGCCTGCAGTACGCCAACCGCTTTGGAGTGGGATGAGTCTTTCAGGAATTTGAATGATCCTTCAGGAAGGGCAGTGGCAAACGTGCATTCTGAAGCTTATAAAAAAGAAGAAAAAGCTGAAGCCTTAAAAGTAGAATAAACTATAAAATTTCTAAAAAAAACCTCACAGTTCTTAAAGTTCAGTGAGGTTTTTTTTATACTCCAAAATGTAAAAAAGCATCTTCCAAATGTTCTATTTTGGTGCCTGCTTTGTTTTTAATAATACCCACAATATCAAAGCGCACCTGTACATCCATATTATGATCGGTCACAAAATTATCTACTGCTTTTACCATTCGCTGTATTTGTTTTGCTTTTAAAAATTCCTGCGGACTTCCAAAATCAGGTGTACTTCTGGTTTTTACTTCTATTATGGCAAGCACATTTAATTTTCGCGCGATGATATCTACTTCAGCTTTTTGATATTTGAAGTTCCTGGCAACAATTTCATATCCTTTTTTCAGAAGAAATTCTACCGCAAGATCCTCTCCTTTTTTACCGAGTTCATTATGTGCAGCCATAGTTCGCTTTTATGGATTATTTACCGGATAGACCGGAAACTATTGAAATTACATAATGCGCTTAAAATTGGATATAGGGGTTATTACTGATATTTGGTCGTTGGTTTAGTTTTTAAAGATCAGGGTTTGCACTTTAAGATTTAATGCTACTATTTCTTCTGCGGAAGCTTTTATGATATGATCTCCATAAAATTCTCCGGGTATATTTCTGGCTTCAAGAAATACAAAAAGACCGCTGTTTTCAAGTTTTCCGTCATTCCATACTACTGCGCCGCTGTAGTCCCATCCAAATCCATAGAAGGAAACTGGTTTGCTGTTTAGCTGGTTTAATTGGTCAAGGGTGGTTCCAATTCCAATTCCTGTAGAGGATTTCCAGTTTCCTTTTTCGGTAAAACGGATATCGTATATTTCTGTTCGCTCCAAATCTTTCCAGGTTATTTCCAAATGGTTGGGAGTATCGGGGAATAAAATGCAATAAGGCCGTTCTTCTGTGCCTTCTTCATAAATTCCTATTCCCACCTTTATATCTGCATCCGGATAGCGGGTTTTTATCTCTTCGGAATTTAATTCCACAAGATCTTCAATCATAAATCGGTCGGCAGGGCTTGTTATAGGTTTATTAGCGGTTTTACAGGATGCCAGGCTCAAGACTGTGAGCAGGAGTAATAGTTTTCTCATTGGTTAAGTTTGGATAAAAATAGACAGAATTCCCATACAGAAAGCGTCTTTTGCAAGATTTTAACGTGTACTATTTAGTAGATGCTTACCTTTACGGACTAAAAAAATTTCAGGAATAAATGAATACTTCACCACAACGATATACCATTACCGCAGCATTACCTTATACAAACGGCCCCATTCACATTGGACATTTAGCAGGCGTTTATGTTCCGGCCGATATTTATGCACGGTTTTTAAGAATGCAGGGAAATGATGTGGCTTTTGTGTGCGGAAGCGATGAACACGGAGTAGCTATCCCGATGAAAGCTAAAAAAGAAGGTATTTCGCCACAACAACTTATAGATAAATACCACGCCATAATCAAGCAATCTTTTGTTGATTTTGGGGTGTCCTTTGATAATTATTCCAGAACTTCTGCTGAGATTCATCACGAAACAGCTTCTGAAATTTTCAGGAAATTATATGAAGACGGAAAGTTTATTGAAGAAACTACCAAGCAGCTTTATGATGCCGAAGCCGACCAATTTCTTGCCGATCGTTTTGTAACCGGAACCTGTCCCAAATGCGGAAATGAAGAGGCTTATGGAGATCAATGTGAAAGTTGCGGCTCATCCCTTAATGCCACCGATCTTATCAATCCTAAATCAGCTATTTCTGGTGCAGTTCCTACAATGAAGGAAACAAGGCATTGGTTTTTACCGCTGGATCAATATGAAGACTGGCTGAAGGAATGGATCCTGGTAGGGCACAAAAAGGACTGGAAAGTAAATGTATACGGGCAGGTGAAATCCTGGATAGATGACGGCCTGAAGCCCCGTGCGGTAACACGTGACCTGGATTGGGGAATTCCCGTACCCGTTGAAGGTGCAGATGGGAAGGTGCTTTATGTCTGGTTTGATGCTCCCATTGGTTACATCTCCTCTACAAAAGAATGGGCAGAGCGGGAAGGAAAAAATTGGGAGGATTACTGGAAAGCAAAAGATACCAAACTGGTACATTTTATAGGAAAGGATAACATCGTTTTTCATTGTATTATTTTCCCCATTATTTTAAAAGCAGAAGGAAGTTATATTTTGCCGGACAATGTTCCTGCAAATGAATTTTTAAACCTGGAAGGAAAGAAACTTTCCACCTCTAAAAACTGGGCGGTCTGGTTGCATGAATACCTTGAGGATTTCCCCGGGCAGCAGGATGTGCTGAGGTATGTTTTAACAGCCAATGCCCCGGAAACAAAGGATAACGATTTTACCTGGAAGGATTTTCAGGCCAGGAATAACAATGAACTGGTCGCCGTTTTCGGGAATTTCATCAATAGGGTAGTGGTGCTTACAGATAAGTATTACGAAGGAGAAGTTCCTTCCCCCGGAGATTATTCTGAAGTGGATGAACAAACCCTTGCCACTTTAAGAGCATATCCTGCAGTAATAGCAAGCTCTATTCAGAAATACCGATTCCGCGAGGCCCAGGGAGAATTGATGAACCTGGCCAGGCTTGGAAATAAATACCTCGCAGATGAAGAGCCGTGGAAAGTTATTAAAAGAGATGAGGAACGCGTGAAAACCGTTATGTATGTAGCTTTACAAATAGCTTCAGCCCTTGCAACCTTAAGCGAACCATTTTTGCCCTTCACTTCAGCAAAATTGAAAAAGATATTGAATATGGAACAGGAAAGTATTCCTGCTCCTGGAAAGGAAGCCACTTCATGGGATGAGATATCCACCAAACAGGCATTGCTTTCATCGGGACATAAAATAGGAAAAGCCGAATTGCTTTTCAGCAAAATTGAGGAAGAACAAATTCAGGAACAATTGGAAAAACTGGAAACTACCAAAGCTGCTAACGAAGCAGAAAATAAAAAGCTGGAACCACAAAAGGAAACCGCTACTTTTGAAGATTTCTCAAAAATGGACCTGCGTACAGGAACCATCGTGGAAGCCACAAAGATGCCAAAAGCCAATAAGCTGCTCGTGTTGAAGGTTGATACGGGATTGGATGTTAGAACCATCGTTTCGGGGATAGCAGAAAGTTTTAAACCGGAAGAGATCATAGGTAAAAAAGTAACTGTACTTGTTAACCTTGCTCCCAGGAAATTACGCGGGGTGGAAAGTCAGGGGATGATCCTGATGACCGAAGATGCCAAGGGAAAACTGGTGTTTTTAAACCCTGATACCGATGGAGTTGAGAATGGGACGGTGATTTCTTAGCAAGAAGTTCTCGACGCAGCCTGTCCTGAGCGAAGTCGAAGGGCTCGAACTGACAGCAATGGTCACCCCGAGCGCAGTCGAGGGGTTGGTAGGTCATCTAAATTATTCTTATGAAGCGCTACTATGTTTACATACTCGAATGTTCATATGAACTGCTATATACTGGTATCACCAATAATATAGAGCGAAGATTGACGGAACATAATTCAGGATTAAACAAACGTAGTTTTACTCATAAAAGAAGGCCGGTAACTTTAAAATTCCACCAGGAATTCATTGATGTCAATCAGGCAATTTATTTTGAAAAAAAAATAAAAAGATGGAGTGCTCAAAAGAAAAGAGCTTTAATTGAGAAAGATTTTGATTTGCTAAAGATTCTGGCTGAATGCAGAAATGTATCAAATCATAAACATAAATCTGAAGATGAATAACTTCATTGGTTCTCGACTGCGCTCGAACTGACAGAACAGGATCTAAAAAAAATTAATGCTCAAAATCGCTTACCATCCCATTTACAAACACCCCCTTCCCGAAGGGCATCGTTTTCCAATGGAAAAATATGAGCTGCTTCCAAAACAGTTGCTTCATGAAGGAAGCTGTACCGAAGCCAATTTCTTCAAGCCGGGAATGCCAGAAGAAGTTGTGATTCTCGCGGTGCACGACGAAAATTATTTCCGGTCATTACAGGATTTATGTTTAGATAAACGGGCAGAAAGAAAAATTGGATTTCCGCTTTCAGAAGCCCTGGTAAACCGTGAGCAAATCATTGCCGATGGAACCATAAAAGCCAGTGAATTTGCTTTGCAATATGGAATAGCAATGAATATAGCCGGTGGAACCCATCACGCCTACACAAAGCATGGGGAAGCATTTTGTTTGTTAAACGATCAGGCAATTGCGGCGCGATACCTTCAGAAGATAAAACTGGCTGAAAAAATTTTAATCGTCGATCTGGATGTGCACCAGGGAAATGGTACTGCAGAGATCTTTGAAAATGATTCTTCGGTTTTTACTTTCTCGATGCACGGAAAGAACAATTACCCCTTTAAAAAAGAAAGCAGTGATTTAGATATTGAACTGGCAGACGGAACCGGCGATGAAGAATATCTGAAAATCCTCAAAGAAACCCTGCCTGAATTAATTGAAAAACAAAAGCCCGATTTTATCTTTTTTTTAAGCGGGGTAGATATCTTATTTACCGATAAACTTGGAAAGCTGGGCTGTTCTGTAGCCGGGTGCAAAGAGCGCGACAGGTTTGTACTTCAAACTTGTAAAGACCATAAAATTCCTGTTGAAGTGAGTATGGGCGGAGGATATTCTCCGGATATTAAAACTATTATTGAAGCCCATGCGAACACCTATAGAATGGCACAGGAGATCTATTTTTAACCCCTCATTGAGAGTTTAATTTTCCTGGGCCTACCCGAATCATTCAGGCGGATTTGCCCCGGATTTTTTAATTTTTTCCTGCTTCATTCGTTGTTTAATTTTATCGAGGTTTTGATTCCCATTCTTAAATTAAATTCCCCTGATGCCCGCCCTTTCTTATAGACCGGGAAATCCATCAAAAATACCGGATATTTCTTCTTTAGAAACAGCTCGTGAACTTTTCCCAAAGTAATTATTTTTCTCCTTAGAGGAGGAAACCTCAAAAATTAAGTACTCCGGAAAAAATATTTCCACGGAGTACTTAGTGAATGTCCCTTTTCGAGGATAAAGAATAAGCATTGAATCTTATTTTCCCATCAACAGCAATTCATTACACACAATTTCTGTAATGTAGCGCTTTTGGCCTTCCTTGTCCTCATAACTGCGGGAAGTAAGTTTTCCTTCAATGCCCACTTCTTTTCCTTTTGGAACATAATTTTCGATGAGTTCGGCGGTTTTGCCCCAGGCGATAATATTGTGCCATTGGGTGTCTGTGATCTTTTCGCCTTTGGAGTTTTTGTAAGACTCATTGGTAGCGATGGAGAATTTCGCCAGTTTTTTACCGGATTCAAGATTCATGATTTCAGGCTCGTTTCCTACGTGGCCAATCAATTGTACTTTGTTTCTTAAAGTGCTCATAACGATAGAATTTATTGCAGTTGAAAATCATTGGTTCATTTCAACAGGACAAACTTATAGCAGGCACCTAACCTTAGTCGGTTGTGAAGGGTTTGTTTTCGTTTACTTTCGTTTGTAAACGTTTGTTGTCGGTTATAGTTTTAATAATAATCCCGGTTTATATGTGCTCGTTTAAAATGAATATGCCATAAAATGTTCGCTGGTTAAATCTCCAGGTTTTGAAATATGGCTGTTTAATGATTAATCTCACAAAGCTTTCGATTAAATTATAAGGCAAAATTCATTATTTTAGTATCTTTTATATGTATGGGTTAAACCTAAAGATTTGCTTTCCCCGCTGCAAATTTGATTTGAAAAATTGATTGTACACATTTAAAATACACGTGAACTATTCATAATTTAATTGAGAATGAAACTAAAAAAACAAATTTCAGGGGAAGCATGGCATGCGATTGAAGATTCAGAGATCTTTGATAAGTTAAAAGCCTCAAAAGTTGGTCTTTCCCCAGAGGAAGTTACATCCAGACGTGAAATCTACGGAGAGAATAAACTTCCGGAGGGTAAGAAAGTTACCGTGTGGGAAATTATCCTTCACCAGTTGCTAAATCCCCTCATATTTATTCTTGTCGCTGCTGCAATTGCTTCGATCGTAATTGGGGAAGCTAAAGATGCAATTTTTATTTTTCTTGTGATCTTAATCAATAGTGCAGTTGGTACGTACCAGGAATACAATGCTGAAAAAAGCGCTGCCTCATTGCAAAAACTTTTAAGAATTAAGGCAAGCGTGCGGAGGGAGGGAAAACAATTGTTGATACCTTCAGAAGACTTGGTTCCTGGGGATGTGGTTTTATTGGAATCGGGAGTTAAGGTTCCTGCAGATATTCGGCTTATCGAATCTTCAGGCCTTGAAATAGATGAAAGTCTTTTAACCGGAGAATCCGTATCTGTAAGAAAACAAACCGGTATCCTTTCTGAAAACCTTGGTATTGCAGAACGAACTAATATGGCATTTGCCGGTTCAACCGTGCTTTACGGACGTGGTTGGGGTGTGGTGGTTTCCACAGGTATAGAAACTGAAGTAGGAAAAATTTCAATGCATGTTACAGAATCGGAGTCGGCTAAGCCTCCGCTGGTGCAGCGTATGGAGAAATTCATACAGCAAATAGGCATCTTTATAATGGTACTCAGTTTAATCATTGGGGTTATGCTTTATTTGCAGGGATCAAGCCTAATGGATATTTTCTTTTTTGTGGTTGCCCTGGCAGTTTCTGCAATTCCTGAAGGTTTACCAGTAGCACTTACGGTTGCCCTGTCTATTGCTGCCAAACGCATGGCAAAACGCAATGTAATTGTACGCAAACTCAACTCGGTTGAAAGTCTTGGTAGTTGCACCGTTATTGCCAGTGATAAAACCGGGACGCTCACAGTGAATGAACAAACTGCCAAAAGAGTGGTTTTGCCGGATGGGAGTATTTTCCACATTCAAGGAGAAGGCTACAACGGAGACGGTAACGTTTTTCGAAAAGATGAACCGGAAAGGAAAATATCATTTTCGGAAAACAGAGAACTTCAGAAAATTTGCAGAATCGCAGTTTGTGCCAATGAAGCCAGTCTCACTAAAGAAAATAACAAATGGGTGCATTATGGCGATTCCATGGATGTTGCCTTATTGGGAATGAGCTATAAATTTGGATTAGCTCCTGAAAAGGCTGAAAAAGATCCATCAGATTTAATTCCGTACGAATCGGAAAGAAAATTTTCCGCAGCATTCTGTGAAAACAATAATATCGATCTAAAGGGAGCTGTAGAAACCGTTCTTGATTTTTGTGATACTATGTCTATTGATGGTTCCCCTGTTGAACTTGACAGGGGTTATATTTTGGAGCAGGCGGATAAATTGGCGAAACAAGGATATAGAGTTCTTGCTTTTGCCAACAGGAAAAGTCCTGATTATGAAAGAAAAAAAAATTATCAACCGGAAGATATTCCAACACTCACTTTTTATGGGCTCGTAGGGTTTATAGATCCATTACGCAGGGAGGCCATCGAATCGGTAGAAGATTGTAAAAAAGCAGGAATTAAGGTTATTATGATTACCGGAGATCATCCCTCCACAGCCAAAACACTTGCCTGCGAATTGGGAATTGCCAATGAGGATAGCAAAGTGATAAACGGGAAAATGCTCGAGGAAGCAAATTTGCCAAATACGAAGACATATAAAGACCTTGTGGCATCTGCAACGGTGTTTGCAAGGGTGTCGCCATCGCAAAAACTGGAGATCGTGGATATTTTAATTGGGGAGGGAGAATTTGTCGCGGTTACCGGAGATGGAGTTAATGATGCTCCGGCTTTAAAAAGGGCAAATATAGGTGTAGCTATGGGTTCCGGCACCGATGTCGCAAAGGAAGTAGGATCTATGATTGTAGTAGACGATAATTTCTCTTCGATTGTAGCCGGGGTAGAAGAAGGGAGGTTTGCATATGACAATGTACGGAAAGTGATTTATCTTCTTATTTCTACCGGAGCAGCAGAAGTAATTCTTTTTATTTGTTCGATTTTGGCCGGTCTTCCCCTTCCCTTGCTCGCCGTGCAATTGCTTTGGCTTAACCTTGTAACTAACGGGATCCAGGATGTTGCCCTGGCTTTTGAAAAAGGGGAACCCGGAGCCATGAAGCGAAAACCAAGAAGTCCATCAGAGAAAATTTTTAATCCGTTAATGGTGAAGCAAACCCTGGTTTCCAGCGTTACCATAGGAATTATAGTTTTTGGGTTCTGGTTTTGGCTCAACAACTATACTCAAATGGAAGAATTTCATGCCAGGAATCTCATTTTACTTTTAATGGTGTTCATGCAAAACTTCCATGTTTTCAATTGTCGTTCTGAAAGGGTTTCGGCTTTTAAAACACCGCTAAAAAGAAATGTAATTCTGGTATTTGGAGTTCTTATTGCACAGGGGATCCATATACTGAGCATGCAACTTCCATTTATGCAAAATATTCTCAGGATTGAACCTATTACAGTAAGTGAATGGTTTTATATTCTTCTGTTGGCCGTTCCCATAATTTTGGTAATGGAACTATTTAAACTATTCAATGCCAAAAAGGACAAAAGGGCCAAGGCAGTTGAAATAAATTCCCGGAATTGATGTCAGATTTTATATATTACCACAAAACGAAAGGCAGTTGTCTTTCCGCTATAATTTTAGATAAAAATAGAAGAATACTATGTCGTTTAAAAAATTAAATACCCCATTAAAAGAAACTCTTGAAAGGTTGGATTATGAGAACCCGCTCCCGTTTCAAAAAAAGGTTTTGTCTAAGATAAAAAGCGGAATGAATCTGTTTGGGATTGCTCCTGAAGGAAGTGGAAAAACCACAGCCTTGATTATAAGTGTGATTCAAAAACTGGAAAGTGAAGCTTTTGAAGATGCTCCACGTGCCATTATAGTCGTGAAAGACAAGGAAGCAGCCCTGGAACTTGAGGATAAATTTAAAACTTTTACAAGGTATATGGATCTCCGGATATTCAGTGCTTATGATCAACCGGATCTTGATATGCAAAAAGGGGAAATTTATGAGGGAGTTGACATTGTTATTGCCACTCCAAACAAATTATTTAAACTTTTCAAGGCCACAGGAATAAATGTGAGTCAGTTAAAATTATTCATTGTAGACGATGCCGAGTTTCTTCTGAAAAACAGCGCTTATAATGACCTTATTCGTATACCCCCGCATATTACAAAGTGTCAGTATTTGATATTTTCAACTGAATTCAATTCCAAGATCGAACGATTAAAGGATTCATTTATGGCACATTCTGAAGAAGTTATAATGAAATGAGCATAACGGCAACTCGATGCAAACACCGATGAATATATGCGAATTACATATGACCAATAAAAAACAATAATATAAACAGATGAAATAAAATACTTAAAATCCGTACCACTAAAAGCCAATTACATGAATTATATTTCAGAAGGAAACTGTTTCAGTAATTAAGGAATTATTTCTGAAGAGATTTTTGGCAGTTATATTAATTGTAAAGTATGATCCGATTCCAGACCATTTTAATAATACTAATACTGACTTCTATGACGACTTTAAGCGCACAGGATCTTTCTGTGCATAAATGGGAAAACAGGCTTCTTATTCTGCTTTCAGAAGATACTGAAGATATGGTCTATAAGAAGCAGTTGGAAGAATTAAGCAATTGCCTCAAAGGAATTGAAGACCGGAAACTCATTGTTTACCAAAGTACAAAGTATAAATTTCGGAAGGGACTGGAAACTGCAGGGGAATGGAAAAATTCACCGGATATCTATAAAAAGTATAATGGAAACAAACCGGGATTTCAGGTTCTGCTCATAGGTTTGGATGGTGGAATAAAGATAGATCAATCAGAGCTAATTTCCTGTGAAAAACTTTTTGGCACCATAGATTCCATGCCAATGCGGAAAGACGAAATGAGAAAAAATAAGGAAAGATAAATTCAATGAAAGCCGCAACTGTAAGTCAGCTTAAAAAAGAACTTTCTTATCGGTCTCCTGAGGAATTGCTGGAGATTTGCCTCAGGCTCTCCAAATTTAAAAAGGAGAATAAGGAATTATTAACTTATTTGCTGTTTGAATTTGCCGATGAAACCGGGTATATTGAAAGTGTAAAAAATGAGATCGATCTGGAATTTGATGCTATCAATACCAGCAGTTATTATTTTATAAAAAAGAGTATTAGGAAAATCCTCCGGTACATAAAAAAATACAGCCGGTATTCCCAAAAAAAGGAAACCGAGGTAGAATTACTCATCTATTTTTGTTCAAAATTAAAAACTTTTAAACCTTCTATCACAAGAAATACTACGCTTCTAAATCTCTATGAGCGTCAATTGGCTTTGGCTGAGAAGATTATTTCAACGCTGCATGAAGACCTTCAATATGATTACAGGTTGGAGCTTGAGAAATTAGAGGAGTAGACTCAGGCAAATTCTCACTGGCAATTAAGTATTTTCCGATGAAAGAGAAAAGTTTAAAAATTTTAAATATACACTTTGATCTAGGATGAAAAATAGGGTGTTTTTTTTTGATTATTTTAAATTTCTGAAACTAAATTAATTTAAAATAAATCCTTCAAATTACTGATTTTTAGGATAAAGGATCCTTCAGATCTGTGAATTTTTGAATTGTTTAAATGTTGTATTTTTGACCGGCATAAGATACCGGATCCCCTTAAAAAATATAATATGTTCTTTTTAAATATTTACGACGCTACCCTTCCGCTAACCAATCCTGTTCTCAAATTTCTGTTGATCCTGGTGATCATTCTGTTTGCCCCCATTATTCTTAATAAGATAAAGATCCCACATTTGCTTGGGCTTATAATCGCAGGAGCTGTTATTGGACCAAACGGATTCAATCTTATGGAGAGAGACAGCAGTATCATCCTTTCGGGAACCGCAGGGCTTTTATATATTATGTTTCTTGCCGGCCTGGAGATCGATCTAGCAGATTTTAAGAAGAACAGCAAGAAAAGTATGGTTTTTGGGTTGTATACTTTCCTTATTCCTATGATCCTGGGTACACTGGCAGGAATATATGTGCTGAATTTTTCTATAATGACTTCTGTTTTGCTTGCCAGTATGTTTGCTTCGCATACATTGATAGCCTATCCTCTTATAAGTAAACTTGGAGTAGCAAAGAACAGAGCTGTAAATATTACTGTGGGAGGAACCATGATCACAGATACACTTGCTTTATTAGTGCTTGCTGTAATAGTTGGAATGTCTGAAGGGGAAGTGAATACTGCATTTTGGGTAAGGTTATCTATTTCCATTTTAATCTTTGGCCTTATCGTGATCTTTCTGTTTCCAATAATAGCACGTTGGTTTTTCAAACGATTTGAAGATAATGTCTCCCAATACATTTTTGTTTTGGTTATGGTTTTCTTGGGAGCCGTTCTTGCTGAATTGGCAGGAATAGAGGCCATAATTGGAGCTTTCCTGGCTGGACTGTCTTTGAACCGGCTTATTCCGCATACGTCGCCTCTTATGAACCGAATCGAATTTGTGGGCAGCGCTATTTTTATTCCATTTTTCCTGATAGGTGTGGGAATGTTGATAGATTACAGGGCCTTTTTCAAAGATCTGGACACTATTAAGGTTGCCGCTGTAATGACCATAATGGCTACTTCAGCAAAATTTATTGCTGCCTGGCTTACACAAAAAACCTACAATTATACCCTTGACGAACGAAGGCTAATTTTTGGATTAAGCAATGCGCAGGCAGCGGCTACCCTGGCAGCTGTATTAGTAGGTTATAACATAATTCTTGGGGAAGACGCTGCGGGAGAGCCTATCAGGTTACTTGATGAAAGTATCCTGAATGGAACTATTTTAATGATCCTGATCACCTGTACCATTGCCTCTTTTGTTGCACAAAAAGGTGCAAAAAACCTAGCTTTATCTGAAGCCCCTGAGCCAGGAGATGATGAAATTGATATTCAGGAAAGAATATTAATTCCTGTAAGTAATATAGATACCACAGATGAACTTATTAATTTAGGGGTAACCGTAAAATCCAAAAATAATAAAACCGGACTTTATGCTCTAAGTGTGGTAAATAACAATGCTACAGAGGAGAGCGCAGATAAAAATGCCCAAAAACTGCTGGTTAAAGCAGCTGTTACTGCCGCTTCCACCGATAATATTTTAACTGAATTACTTAGGTATGACCAAAACATTGGAAACGGGATTAAGAGCGTAATAAAAGAACACAACATTAGCGATCTTATTTTAGGGTTACACATTAAAAGTGATCTCTCCGACTCGTACCTGGGGAATCTTACAGAAGGAATTCTTGAAAAGTCAAAAACAACCACATTAATATATAAGTCGGCTCAACCTTTATCTACGATAAAAAGGCATATTATAGTGGTTCCGGACAAAGCAGAAAAGGAAGCGGGTTTCCCCTTCTGGCTTATTAAAGTGTGGAATATAGCAAGGAATACCGGGGCAACTTTGGTCTTTTACAGTTCTACAGAGACGTTGAATTACATCCGGCAGGTACATAAAAAACATCCTGTACCTTGTCAATTTGAAGAGTTTAATGACTGGAGTGACTTTCTAATCTTTTCCCGCGTTTGCCAGAAGAATGATAACCTTATCATTGTGTTGAGCAGGAAGAACAAAATATCCTATCAAAAAAATATGACTCAGGTGCCTGTGCACCTTAATAAATATTTTAAGAACAATAGTTTTATCCTTATTTATCCCATTCAGGATACCTTTTCGGAAATATCTACCTACGACCGAAGAAATCCTTCCATTTTAGAGTCTATGCAAAGCCTGGATGAAATAGGGAAAAACATTACCGATCTTTTTAAAAGGAAATGATCAATTAACTTTAAGTTTTCTTTTAAATTAAGATTAAAGGGTTTGTACTATTTTAACCATTTTTAAACTTTTTTCCTATCTTTAAGAGATGCAGGAAGCTTGTATAGAATGTGGAGAAAAAATAGTTGGCAGGATCGATAAAAAGTTCTGTGGGGACTACTGTCGCAATTCCTATAATAACAAGATCAATAAAGACCGGAATAATCTGGTTCGCAACGTAAATAACCGCCTCCGCAAGAATTACAGGATCCTGGAAGAACTAAACCCTGCAGATAAAACAAGAACCAGCAGGACAAAGTTGCTGGCTAAAGGTTTCAGTTTCGATTATTTCACAAGTATCTACACAACGAAATCCGGAACTATATATTATTTTATTTACGACCAGGGTTATTTACCTCTGGACGGTGATTATTACGCATTGGTAAAACGGACTTAACTATGCCAGTTTTGGCCGCGTAATTTAAGAGCTGCGCAAAGAATATCTTTTCGGCTTATTTGTCCAATTAACTTTCCGTTTTCAATAATAGGAAACCTTCTGCAATTGTGTTTGTAAAATAAGGAAGCACAATCAAAGATACTCACGTTTTTATCAATGGTTGGAACATCGGTCTCCATATATTGTTCAATCTGCATATCCCCAATAGGCATATTATAATACCTGCTCTCTGATATTTGCTTCATACAATCTCCATCAGAGATAATTCCCAACAACTCATTGTTTTCATTGACTACCGGTGCACCGGAAATCTTCTTTTCAATAAGAGTTTCCATCACATCCACTACAAATTGATCTTTTCTAAAGGTTATTAGATTTTCACTCATATAATCCTTTACCTGAATGGGAGCGCTTTGAATCTTCTCCGGCTCCGCTCTTTTTCCCTCAAAACTTTTAATTCCCATGATGCTAACTTTTTGATTAATAATCTTTTGAATATAATGAAAATTTTCGAGTCTTAGAAGAGCTGCATAAATTTATTTTATTCAGCTTAACTTATTTATCTTTAAACCTTAATAGTTGCCTTATTTTATGCTGAAAAAATTATCCCCATTATTTATAATCCTGATCCTCATTTTTTGCACCTGGTTTATTTTTTATTCCAGTATGCCCGGAAAAGAATCTACTGCAGAAATCCCCGAAACCGAATTTTCTGCTGAACGCGCATTTCAGCAAATAGAAAACATCGCACAAACTCCGCATTATGTGGGGAGTAGTGCCCATAGCAGGGTACGAAATTACATTGTGAATGAATTGCAGGAACTGGGACTGGAAGTGCAAATGCAGGAAGGTTACAGTCTTAATAGTAAAGGTGTGATTACACGCCCTCAAAATATCCTGGCGAGAATTCCCGGCAGCGAAGCGGGAAGCACCCTGCTTTTAATGTCTCACTATGACAGTGCAGGACATTCCTCTCCCGGAGCTGCAGATGCTGCTAGTGGAGTGGCAACCATTTTGGAGGGAATCCGGGCATTTCTTGAAAGTGGCAAATCCAACAAAAATGAAATTATACTTTTATTTACAGATGCTGAGGAATTAGGATTGAATGGTGCTAATCTTTTTGTAAAGGAACACCCCTGGGCAAAAAATGTGGGATTGGCTCTAAATTTTGAAGCCCGTGGGAGCGGGGGGAATTCCTTTATGCTCCTGGAAACCAATTCCGGGAATGCTGCACTTATTGGTGAATTCATAAAAGCCAATCCCAAATATCCGGTTACAAATTCCCTGGCTTACAGTGTTTATAAGATGCTCCCTAATGATACAGATCTTACAGTTTTAAGAGAGCAGGCCAATATTAATGGTTACAATTTCGCGTTTATAGACGATCATTTTGATTATCATACCGCCAGGGATATCCCTGAGAATTTTGATATGGAAACCCTCGCACACCAGGGGAGTTATTTGATGCCACTGCTTGATTATTTCAAGGATGCCAATATTTCAGAACTGGAATCTGAAGAAGATCTTATCTATTTCAGTTTACCCCTGGGGAAGATCATAAGTTATCCTTTCTCGTATATCTTCCCGATGTTGATCCTTTGTTTCATCCTTTTCTTTCTGGTTTTGGGCTATGGGATTTTTAGCGAAAAGCATTTTCTAAGATCGGTATTAAATGGGATGATCCCATTTTTTATAAGTCTGCTGGGATCTGCAATTTTGACCTATTTACTCTGGAAATTCTGCCTGATGATCTATCCCGAATATTCCGAAATGGAACACGGGTTTACCTATAACGGGTATTATTATATTGCAGCCGTAATCTTCCTAACCCTCAGCGTAAATCTTTTCGCATATCATAAATTCAATTCCCAGGATAAGAAAGCTGGTTACCTGGTATTCCCGCTGTTTTTCTGGATGTTAATCTGCCTTCTCCTCGCATTTTTTCTTGAGGGAGCGGCATATTTTATTTTGCCTGCATTTTTTGCGATTGTGCAATTATGGGTGATGATTCGCCAAAAACGGCCAAATTTATTTTTAATGCTGCTGTTAAGCCTGCCGGCACTGCTCATTCTATTGCCATTTATTACCACTTTTCCAGTGGCATTAGGGTTGAAAATACTTTTTGTAACTGCTATACTCACCACTTTTTTATTCCTGTTTTTCCTTCCCGTTTTCGGATATTTTAAGCTAAAAAAAGCCCTGGCATTACTATGTTTTTTGATATTTAATGTGCTGTTTATCACCGCGCATTTTAAATCTTCTTTTTCAGAAGAAAGGCCAAAACCCAACAGTCTTGTTTATCTTTTGAACGCAGATACAAGCGAAGCAAGCTGGAATTCCTATGATTTTATGGTCGATTCCTGGACCTCAGAATTTTTTAGAGAAGATCCTGTAATTATACCTTCTTCTGAAGAGGCTTTACAAAGCAAGTATGGATCAAATTTTACTTTTAAAGCCAAAGCACCGGTAAAAAATATTGCTCAACCGGGAGTTGTTTTTGAAAAACTGAAATCGGTTGATAGCATTGTTAAAACAAACCGTTATTCCCTGAAAATTGCTCCAAATCGGAAAATCAACCGGATGGAACTCTATGCAGATAGAAAAGTCGATTTCGAGGAATTTAAAGTAAATGGCTTAACGGCTGATTCTATTGATCTGGGGGCAAATTCATTTCATATTTTCACCAAACGATGGCATAACAGATTGCTCATTTATCATGCTGCAAACAGGGATACCTTAAGCATTGAATTTGTGGTTAGGGAAGAAAAGCTGCCGGAATTCATTTTATATGAATCCAGTTATGATCTTTTGGAAAACCCTGAATTTGATATTCCGGAACGCGAAAAAGCTATGATTCCAAGGCCCTTTGTGCTTAATGATGCAGTAATCATTAAGAAAACAATCAAATTGGATTAATTTTATAAAAAATCCTTCATATATAGGAGGAAGAAAAATACATGAAAATATCACTATTAGGTTGCGGTTGGCTGGGATTGCCATTGTCCGAAAAGTTGCTGGAGGAAGGCCATATAATAAAAGGCTCTACCACCAGTATGGAGAAGCTCAGTAAGCTCTCTGAAGTGGGGCTTATTCCTTACAGGATTAAGTTGTTCGCGGAAGGAGTTCAGGGTGACCTCAGTGCCTTTCTGGAAGATTCTGAATTGCTTATTATAGATATTCCCCCCGGATTAAGAAATAATCCTGATGCGAATTTTATCGGAAAAATAGGAAGGCTGAAGGATTTTATTAAAAAATCCAGCATAAAAAAAGTGCTTTTTGTAAGCGCCACTTCTGTGTATGAAGACACCGAAGAATTTCCTGTTTATACGGAGGATGATTCCCCAAATGGAACGGCTGAAAATTCCCTTCAGTTAAAATCGGCAGAGAATGAATTGAAGAACAGTGAACAGTATGAAACTACAATTGTCCGGTTTGGAGGTTTGTTTGGGCCGGGCAGGAATCCTGTAGCTTATTTATCTGGCAAAAAAGATGTCAAAGACCCAAATGCGCCGGTAAATTTGATCCATCTGGAGGATTGTATCAGCATTATTTCTAAGATAATTGAGAAAGAAGCCTGGGGAGCTACATTTAATGCGGTATATCCGGAGCATCCTACAAAAGCAGCTTATTATTCCAGAATAGCAGAGGAGAAAAATCTTGCCGTCCCTGAATTTAATCATGAGAATGTTTCAAAGGGGAAGTATATAGAATCTGTAACTTTAGATGAAGTGTTGGATTATACTTTTCAACAGCGTATTTATTGATTTTTTGCGGACTCATATAAGGTAAATCAAATTTTCTGCGAGGGATAGCAGCGGCAGCTTCCAATGCCCGAAGGGGATTGGAACTACAGCGAATAGCCCGACCGCCGCATTTTTGGGTGCGGGGACGCAGCCTGAAAATAAAAAAGGGCCAACATTGCTGCGGCCCTTCTAAAATTCTTATTTCCTTTTTACCAGATCAATACCCGGTTTGAAGGTGCTATGTACATTTTATCTCCTTCCTGAATATCAAAAGCCTGGTAAAAAGCCTCGATATTTTGAAGTGGCACATAAGCGCGGTACATCCCCGGAGAGTGTGGATCTGTCTTGATCCGGTTTCTCAAAGCTTCTTCCCTCATCTTGGTACGCCAAACGGTAGCCCAGGACATAAAGAAACGTTGCTCTGGTGAAAATCCATCGATCTCACCTGGATTTCCATGTTCTTTCAGGTGAATTTGAAGTCCGTCGTAGGCGGCATTCACTCCTCCAAGATCTCCAATGTTCTCTCCTAAGGTGAATTTTCCATTGATGTAAACACTGTCCAATACCTCGATAGCGCTGTATTGATCGGCAAGTGCAGTTCCCAGTTTTCCAAATTCGGTAAGGTCATTTTCACCCCACCAGTTGTTAAGGTTTCCTTCAGCATCAAAACGGGATCCACTGTCGTCGAATCCGTGCGAGATCTCGTGACCAATTACAGCACCAATTCCGCCGTAGTTTACCGCAGCATCTGCCTTATAATCGTAAAATGGTGGTTGCAGGATAGCTGCAGGGAATACGATCTCGTTGTAACTTGGGTTGTAATATGCATTCACGGTTTGCGGTGCCATATACCATTCATTCTTATCCACCGGTTTGTCTAGTTTCGCCATGGCTTCTTTGACGTTCCATTTTGCAGCGTTCATCATATTCTGGAAAAAAGATCCGTTTTCATCTCCGGGAGCGGCGATCTCAAGTTCGCTGTAATCTTTCCACTCATCGGGATAACCTACTTTTATTCTTGTAGTCCCCAGTTTTTCGATTGCTTTTGTCTTGGTGCTGTCACTCATCCAGCTAAGGTTGTTGATCCTTACTTCGTAGGCCTTAATGATATTTGCGATCATTTCCTGAGCTTTTTCCTTTGCTTCCGGCGGGAAATTCTCTTCCACATATAACTTTCCTAAAGCTTCACCCAGGGTCCCGTTTACGATTCCTAAAGCACGTTCCTTAAGCGGGCGTTGTTCTTTTGCACCCTGTAAGGTCTGACTGTAAAATTCCCAGCTTGCCCTTTCAATCTCCGTACTTAAAGTACCGGAGGCATCGTTAAAGAGGTTCCATCGCAAGTAGTTTTTCCAGTCTTCTACATTATTTCCGGAAAAGGTCTTTTGCAACTGCTGCATATATTTAGGCTGAGCAACAATTACGGTATCTACCTGAGATGCACCAATTGCATCTAAATAAGTTTTCCAGTCCAGGGCGGGAACTTGCTTCTGAAGTTCAGCGATCGCCATCGGATTGTATTGTTTTCTTGCATCCCGGCGTTCCACTTTATCAAGTTGAGGTTGTGCAAGGCTGGTTTCAAAGGCAAGAATGCTCTGGGCACTTTTTAGCGCTTTTTCCGGAGAATCGCCCAAATACTGAAGCATTCTTGTAATGTGTGCTTTGTATTTTTCGCGGGTTTCTTTTGAATTTGCATCATCGGCGGTATAATAATCACGATCTGGCAAACCTAATCCTGAAGGATAAAGGTATGCAGCATTTGAGTTGCTGTTTTTGGCATCTGCGCGCACCGTAAATCCAAAAAATCCTGCGCCTCCATATTCCTGCATTTCTGTAAGATAGGCCTGAAGATCTTCTTTATTCCCGATAGCTTCAATTTTTGCCAGGTAGTCCTTTAAAGGAGCGACCCCTTTTTCATTTCGGGACACGGTGTCCATAATGCTTTTGTAAAGATATACCGCTTTTGCCTGATCGCTGGAAGCATCCAGTTCATCGTTATTTGAAGCTTTTTCAAGAAGGCTTAAAGCCGCGGCATCTGTATTTTTCCGGAGTTCATTAAAGCTACCCCAGGTAGTATATTCATCGGGAATTTCGGTAGAATCTACCCAAACTCCGTTTACATATCTAAAAAAATCTTGTTTAGGACTTACAGTTGTATCCATAAAAGCAAGATTGATGCCGCGGGCTTCCTCATTCTGCATTTTTTTGTCATCGCTTTTGCAGCCTGTGGCAACCAATGCTGCAAGCACTGGTAGTAACATCATACTGGTTATTCTTCTCATAAATTCTTTAAAATTATTATTAGGGTTTTAATTCGCCACTTTTGGGATTTTCCACAAGGCAGTTTTTTTGAATTAGCTGGCTAAATTACTTATAATTAACAAATTATGATCAGCAATTATGCCATTGTTTTTTCGTTTTTTCAGAAGGAGCTGAAAATACTCTTAATTTTAGTTTTTTTTCTGAAGTTGGAGAATTAGAAGGCTGTCGGTTTGTTTTTTGGTCGCAGTGATTTCTGAAACAAACTCATTTGGGATAGCGATGGAAAGCACATAATGTTTGATTTTCCATTCTTCGCTCACCCTTTCCAGCACTCCGGATCCGCGGCAAATTCCCATTTGTGTATCCAGCAGTTCATCAAACCAGGCTATTTGTCCATTTTTGGAGGTGTAGATATTCCTTTCCAAAGTTGTGAAATTCCAGGCTTTTCCCTTGTCGAAATGGGGTTTTGAAAATTCCCTGAATGCTTTATTTTGCCAGTTTTCGGTAGCATCTGTGCCTATGAAAACTCCGTCATCGGCCATTAATGCAAAATAGTCTTCAAAATTTGCATTGGCTGCGTCAGCATGCCAGTTCTCCAATATTGCATTTATCTTTTCTTCTGAAATTTCTTCAGATTCATGCTCTTCAGAAGTTTTTACAGTCGTGATTTTAGAAGGAAATGTGCAGGCGGACAAGGATACTATTAACAGAAGCAGCGAAAATTTTTTCATTTTTGGTTTTTAAGTGATTTTTTAAAAATGAGCAGGCTTAAACGCGATCTTCCATTTCCGGAGCACGTGTTATTGAGGTTTCAGTAGTATCTCTTTCCTGTTCCGCATCAAAATCATCCAGTTCCATTTCAAACTGTTCCAGGGTTTTAAGAAATAATTCGTTGAGTTGTATCTTAAAATTATTGAATTCTGTAGGGATTTCCGTTGCAATATTCGCAATTTCCCTAGGATCTGGATTTCTCTTTTTAGATTGTTGTTCCAGTACCATCGCTTTGGTGTAAATTACTGCGAGTCGTGCTTCTGTAGCGTTCGATTTCAGGGTGTCCGGAAGTGTTTCTCTCAGGGAACGCATAATTTCGGCAATAGGACGGGCATTGGAAACCACTTCATTCACAGTGTACTTATCGAAATTGTCGATTTCGATTTGTGCCGTGAGATATGCAAGCCATTCAGAGGTTACGGCGCGGGCTTCAGGGAGGAGAAGTACTTCCTGGTTGGTAATATTCAGGTTCTGACTAAAAGCAATGGAGTCTTCCATCTTTTTTCCGGAATTCTCTTCCAGGTTTTTTTTCTCTTCACAACCCAATAAAAACAAGGATAACAGTATTAAAAAAATATTTTTCATATTCACATCTTGAAAAACAAAGTTAATGAAAAACCTTTCCTAAAAAAGCAGAATGAAATGTAGTGTGATGTGCTTCTTATTTTATGCTGAATCTTCGATGTTCTTTTACGAAATCGATATATTTGCACGATAAAATTGAGATGATGAATTCAAAAAAAATATTGATAATTGGCGCTGCCGGGCAAATTGGGAGCGAGCTTACACTTAAATTACGAGCACTTTACGGCAATGATAATGTAGTAGCCAGTGACATTAAGGAGGGCGATGAAGAATTGATGAATTCCGGTCCTTTTGAAATTTTAGATGCTACTAATAAAGAATTGATTGAGGAAGTGGTGGAGAAATATCAGATTACCAATGTTTACCTTATGGCGGCTATGTTAAGTGCAACTGCCGAAAAAATTCCGATGCAGGCGTGGGACCTGAACATGAATTCACTTTTCATAATTCTCAATATGGCGAAGGATAAAAAGATTAGCAGAGTTTTTTGGCCTTCCAGTATTGCTGTTTTTGGTCCAAGTACCCCAAAGGAAAATACGCCACAAACAACTATTATGGAACCAACAACGGTTTATGGGATTTCCAAGCAAACCGGGGAGCGCTGGTGTGAATATTTTTTTAAAAAGTATGATGTGGATGTGCGCAGTTTGAGATATCCCGGAATTATAAGTTATAAAACCCTTCCGGGTGGAGGGACTACAGATTATGCCATCGAAATTTTCCACGAAGCCTTAAAAAAAGGATCTTATACTTCATTTTTAGATGAGAATACCTCACTTCCAATGATGTTTATGGATGATGCTATTAAAGCAACCGTGGATATCATGGAGGCTCCTGCTAAAAATGTAAAAGTGAGGTCTTCCTATAATTTATCGGCAATGAGTTTTACTCCGAAAGAACTCGCATCAGAAATAAAAAAACAACTTCCGGAATTTGAAATTAAGTACAATCCGGATTTCAGACAACAAATTGCCGATTCCTGGCCTGGAAGCATTGATGATAAAGAAGCTAGAGAAGACTGGGGATGGGAGCATGAATTCGATTTGGAAAAACTAACAAAGACAATGCTGGAAGGTCTGAAGAAGCCTGTTTCGTAATTACAGCAATTGAGTTCTGAAGTTTTTAAGCTATTATTTAGTTTTGAAATAACACCTTCGTCTCTTGGCACCTCTCCTTGAAAAAAGGGGGAGGACCTATGAATTACCGTTCTTCTGACTATCTTTTTGCCTCTGAAGCATTTATAAAACACAAAAAAACCCGTCTAAATTTAATTTAGCCGGGTTTCTAATGTTTTCGAATTAAATATACTAAATATATTAATCGTTGATAACGCGCACCTGTGCTGCTGTTAATCCTTTTCTTCCTTCTTCTTCAACGTACTCAACCTTGTCACCTTCGTTTAAAGATTCACCGTCAAGACCTGTAATGTGTACAAAGATGTCTCTGCCTGTGTCGTCGTTGGTAATGAATCCATATCCTTTAGACTCATTGAAAAATTTAACTGTACCTTCCATTGTAATAAAAATAAATAATTAATAAAGAACAAACTTACATAATTAAATTTATTGGAAAGAGAAAAAACAAAAAATATTTTTAACGTTATTGATTATAAATGAGTTAGTTCCTCTCGTTCTCGCGCATTTTTTTAAAGTTTTTATCTGACAGGGTATAATCTTCCAGTTTTTTTCCTTTCCAGCGTACATATAAAAAGATAGGCATGAGGATAAAGGCACTTGCCAAAACTGCAACTCCTATAATTTTATCTCCCAAAAGGACATCGTCATTCAATCTAAAATAGAACCCTGTGCCAACGGCAATAAGGATTAATACACCAAGTATTTTTAATATTAAATTCATATGTAGTTATTTAGTGTTTTTTTAATGGTTTCCCGACAGCTATCAGGAGTAATTTTGTATATCTATTGGTGTTTCCATCGAGTTTCCGTTATGCTCATTTCATAATTTAAACTGTTACTTCAATTAATTTTTGCCGGTAGGCTGTCAATAATTTTGATTTGGAAATAAATCCAACATATTTTTCATTTTCCACCACCGGTAAATTCCAGGCATCGCTTTCCTGAAATTTTTTCATAATATCCTTGGTGCTGTCCTTTTTAAGCTCTATAACTTCAGGGGCAGCCTGCATTAATTCCCTTACTTTAATCTCGTCATACAAAGATTGATTGAACATCACCGGGCGTATATCATCAAGTAAAATTATTCCCATAATATGGTCATTTTCATCTAAAACAGGGAAAAAGTTTCTGGAGGATTTTATTACTCCGTTATGAATGATATCTCCAAGAGTTGCATCTATATTCAGGCTTACAAAATTTGTTTCTATCACCTGTCTAATATTTAGCAAAGTTAATACCATTTGATCCTTATTGTGGGTAATTAATTCTCCACGTGAAGCCAGATCGAGAGTATAAACCGAATGTGGCTGAAACTGCGAAGTGATCATAAATGAAATTGCAGCTGTTATCATAAGGGGCACGAATAAATCGTACCCGCTTGTGAGCTCTGCAATGAGGAAAATTGCGGTTAGTGGGGCATGCATAATTCCTGCCATTAAGCCTGCCATTCCTACCATTGTAAAGTTGCTTACCGAAAGTGGGGATTTTAAAAACCCGCTATTGTTTATTATTAAGGCAAAACAGTGTCCCATTGCACTTCCCATAAAAAGTACAGGAGCGAAAATTCCTCCTACACCCCCGGCACCCATAGTAAGCGAGGTGGCAATAATTTTAAATACAACAAGTCCTGCAAGTAGCGCAATAACCACCCAGATATTATCGAGATATGCATCAAAAATATTTGTTCCCAGTGCGGCGAGGTAGTTTTCCTGGAGTAAATTATTTATAACATCATAACCTTCACCGTAGAGAGGAGGTATGAGAAAAATGAGAACCCCCAGGGAAATCCCTCCAATTAAAAGCCTGTTTAAGGAAGAGGTAACCTTGTTGAAAAATTTGTTTATCCGGAAGTATATTTTGGTGAAATAAATAGAACATAAGGAGGCAATAACACCTAGAAGAATATAAAAAGGTACTTGCTGAATCTCAAATTCATCTGTGAGCTGTGTATGCAGAATAATATCTGAACCTGAAAAGAAATACGTTGTAAGTATAGCTGAAACTGATGCCAGTAGCAGAGGGATCATAGAAATAAGGGTAAGGTCAAGACTGAAAATTTCAATTGCAAAAATGATAGCGGCTATGGGAGCCTTAAAAAGAGCAGACATAGCTCCTGCAGCAGCACATCCTATAAGAAGCGTTCGTGAAGCCTGGTTCATTTTAAAAAACCGGGACAAATTGGAGCTTATAGATGCACCTGTTGCAACGGTTGGAGCCTCGAGTCCTACAGAACCTCCAAAACCAACAGTGATAGGAGCTGTAAGCAGGGAGGCGTACATCTGAAATTTCTGCATGATCCCTTTCCGTTTGGATATGGCATGCAGCGTAGTTGGAATTCCGTTGCCAATATTTTTTCTTAATCCAAATTTTATGATAAACAGAGTGAGTGCCAGTCCTATTACTGGAAATATAAAATAGAAAGCGACGTGATAATTTATTATAAATTCCCCTTCAAGAAGTAGTTGAATATAGTGGGTGAGGTTTTTTATAGTAACAGCAACCAGCCCTGCAATGAAACCAATAAGGGCACTTAAAAACATCAAAAACTGATGATTTGTTAAGTGCTGGGTTTTCCAGATGGCAAATTTATCTGATAATCTTTTAGTTGCTGAAGCCAAGCTATGGATTTTTATAAGTAGTGAAGATAAAAAATCCTGCTATAAGCAGGATTTAAAATTTTATAATTTCACCTCGAGATGAAGCTCCTTGAGTTGTGCATCATCCAGTTTGGCCGGAGCATCAATCATAACATCCCTGCCATTATTGTTTTTAGGAAATGCTATATAATCCCGGATGGTTTCTTTTCCGTCTAATATAGCTACAAGCCTATCGAAACCAAAAGCAACTCCTCCATGCGGAGGTGCTCCAAATTCAAAAGCATTCATCAAAAATCCGAATTGTTCCTTTGCTTCCTCAGGAGTGAAGCCTAAGTAATCGAACATTTTTGCCTGAGTAGCCTTATCGTGGATCCTGATGGAACCCCCTCCAATCTCATTTCCGTTAAGCACCAGGTCATAGGCGTTCGCTCTAACATCTCCCGGATTGGTTTCCAGTAACATGATGTCTTCCGGTTTTGGGGAAGTAAACGGGTGATGCATGGCGTGATAACGATTGGTTTCCTCATCCCATTCCAAAAGTGGGAAATCCAGTACCCATAGCGGTGCGAATACATTGGGGTCTCTCAATCCTAGTTCCGTTGCCAGGTGCATTCTAAGAGCGCTTAACTGCGTTCGGGTTTTATTGGTCTCACCGGACATTACAAGTATTAGATCTCCAGCCTTAGCTCCAGATATCTCTGCCCAACCTAAAAGGTCCTCCTGAGAATAAAATTTATCCACCGAAGATTTTAAGCTTCCATCCTCGTTGTATTTAACCCAAATAAGTCCATTTGCACCTATTTGAGGCCGCTTCACCCATGCTACTAAGTTGTCTATTTCTTTTCTGGTATAGGCTCCGGCACCCGGAACGGCAATTCCAACAACCAATTCCTGATCATCAAAAATTGGAAAGCCTTTGCCTTTGGCAAGATGATTTAATTCTGCAAATTCCATCCCGAATCGAATATCGGGTTTGTCATTTCCATATTTCCGCATCGCTTCTGCATAGGTCATTCTGGGAAAAGAATCGATCTCAAATCCGCGAACTTCTTTCAGCAAATGTTTTGTAAGGCCTTCAAAAGTGTTCAGGATATCTTCCTGCTCCACAAAAGCCATTTCGCAATCGATTTGTGTGAATTCCGGCTGACGGTCTGCCCGTAAATCTTCATCCCTGAAACATTTTACGATCTGGAAATATTTATCCATTCCGCCAACCATGAGGAGTTGCTTGAAAGTTTGAGGAGATTGAGGTAAAGCATAAAACTGACCTTCATTCATCCGGCTTGGCACCACAAAATCACGTGCCCCTTCAGGTGTGGATTTAATTAAGTACGGAGTTTCAATTTCAATGAATCCCTGATTTGAAAGATAATTTCTTACCTGCATTCCTACTTTATGGCGAAACATCAGGCTATCCTTTACAGGATTTCTCCTAATGTCCAGGTAACGGTATTTCATTCGGAGTTCTTCTCCGCCATCGGTGTCATTTTCAATGGTAAAAGGAGGTGTTTTGGAAGCGTTAAGCAAAATATATTCCGAAACAAGAATCTCGATATCCCCGGTAGGAAGTTGCGGGTTTTTGGATTCCCGTTCAATCACCTTCCCTTTAATTTGTATTACATATTCACGCCCAAGTTGTGAGGCTTGCTGCATAAGTGCTTTGGAAGTGCGTTCTTCATCAAAAATTAGCTGGGTTATTCCATACCTGTCTCTAAGGTCTACCCACATCATAAATCCTTTGTCCCTAAGCTTCTGGACCCAACCCGAAAGGATCACATCCTCTCCAATATTTTCTGTTCTTAACTCACCACAGGTATGACTTCTGTACATATTGATTTCTTGAAATTTTGAGAGGCAAAAGTAAGAAGTTATGGTGGTTTCTAATGATTAAACCGGATAAAAAATATGTCCATTCTTGGACTATTACATCGTAGCTGACACATTACAGAAAATTTTCACACGCTACAATGTTAACTTAATGTTACCTAAACGTTGTTTGAATGTAAATTTTTATTATATTAGAAGGAAGATAATAAGAAAAAATGAAAGCTATGAAAAATATAAAATCAATGTTGGTGGTAGTTGCCTTTCTGTTTAGTGTAACCCTGTCAGCGCAGGAAATTAAACCTGATTTTGAAAAACAGGGAGATTTGATTAAAGGAACTTTCTATTATGAAGATGGTAGTGTTAGTCAGGAAGGGACTTATAAGGATGGGAAACTGCATGGAAAATGGATTTCTTATGACCAAAATGGTAAAAAGGTCGCAATGGCAAATTATGAGGAAGGAAAAAAAACCGGAAAATGGTTTTTTTGGTCGTCAGATCAATTAACGGAAGTGGATTATGACAACAATAGTATTGCCGAGGTTACCAAGTATGCTTATAAAAGTACTTTGGTGACAAGGAACTAAATCCTTATTAAATAAATATAGAAAACCCCGAAGACTTTAGGTTTCGGGGTTTTCTATATTTATAAATCTAAGTTTAAGCTTGCCTCATAGCCTTGAGTCTCTTCCGTGCGGTTCGTTTGTTACGGATGCTAACCTTATTTCTGTTCACCAAATAGAACATCACAGGCACTATGATCAATGTAAGGAAAGTGGCAAAGAATAATCCAAAGATTACTGTCCAGGCCAATGGTCCCCAGAAAATCACATTATCTCCCCCAATATATAATTTAGGGTCATAATCTGTGAACAGGCTGAAAAAATCCACATTTAGTCCAACTGCCAGCGGGATCAACCCCAGGATTGTAGTAATTGCGGTTAATAAAACAGGACGTAACCTTGATTTTCCTCCAGCAACTATCACTGTGAAATATTCCTCACGGGTTAATAATTCCTCAGGTTCATAGCCCAGGGCATCTTTTTTCCTATCGACGAGCAGCTGGGTATAATCTATAAGTACAATGGCATTATTCACCACGATTCCTGCAAGGGAAATAATTCCCATCATCGTCATGATAATGATAAAATCCATTTGGAAAATGACCATGCCAAGGAAAACTCCGGCTAAACTCAAAACTACCGCCATTAAAATAATGACAGGTTTTGAAACCGAGTTGAACTGCGCAACCAGGATCAATAATATACCTCCCAAAGCAAAGAGTAAGGCTTTAAGAAGGAAGTCCATGTTTTCGGCTTGTTTTTCCTGTTCTCCTGTAAAGGCGAGATTCGTATTTGCGGGAAGATCATAATTGTTCAATGAAATTTTAAGCTGTTCAACAATTTCATTTCCATTATATCCCTCAAGCACGTTCGAATAAATAGTAATAACCCGCTTTAAATCTTTTCTTTTTATTGAATTAAAAGCTGAAGTGGATTCTGTTTCGATAACCGAGGAAATTGGCACCTGGACCAGTTCACCGGTATTTTGATCCCTAAAGGTTATAGGTTGGTTAAAGAGTGCGTTCTCATCATATCTCGTGGCTTCATTAAAGCGTACATTGATTTCATAATCATCATCACCATCCTTATAGGTAGAAACTTCTTCTCCGTAAATAGACCTTCTTAAAGTTTGCCCTACTGCAGAAGTAGAAACTCCAAGCTGTCCTGCTTTTTGTCTGTTTACACGTACATCAAGCTCCGATTTAGACTTATTAACATCGATCTTTAATTCTTCAATTCCGGCAACATTCAGTTCCTGAATAAAAGAACGTACCTGTTCCGCCTGAGTGAGCAATTGTTCATAATCTTCTCCTTTTAATTCGATATTTATAGGATATCCGGAGGGTGGGCCTGCAGCATCTTTTTCAACAATTATGGAAGCTCCGGGAAAACCTTGAACTGCATCCCGTACTTCGGCCAAAACCGTGCTGCTCTTTACTCCACGGCGCTCATTAAATTCCCGCATCGATAAGGTTACTTTTCCTTTATGCGGGATGTCGTTTTGCTGGCCTCCATCGGTTTGTGGGTTTCCAGCCCCCAGACCAACCTGCGAAATCGCAGATTCTACCATATAATTATAGCCGTTTTCATCTTCATACTTCTTGATTACCTCAAAAATCCTTTCCTCTACCTCTTTGGTAAGCTCATTGGTTTTTTCAATGTCGGTTCCTTCCGGGTATTCAATATAAGTGATGATCTGGTTTGGCTGATTTTCAGGAAAAAATAAAACATTTGGTTGTACCAAACCAACCAAAACAAACGAAAATATCAATAACAGCAAGGTGCCGAAGAAGAAAATATAGGCCTTCTTTCTCCGAAGAGCGAATTTTAAAAATCGCTCATAGCTATTCTCAAGTTTTTTCAATGCTTTATACTGGAAGTAATCTACCCCTTGTGAAAGCACATATTTGTAAATCCAAAGCATAATCGCTCCAAAAATCATTAGGTTTCCAATTGCTCTCAGACCACCGGCATCTATTATAAATCCGCTAATTAAAAAGATCAATCCAAGTATGCCAAGGATTAAGCTGAAACGGATAAGCTTTCGTTTTGTGAATTCCTTTTCCTCGGTTTTCATAAACCTGGAGGTTAGCATAGAATTGATGATAAGTGCAACAAATAAGGAAGAGCCCAGCACGATTGAAAGGGTCATTGGGAAAATAACCATAAATTTCCCGATGGTTCCAGGCCATAATCCCAAAGGAAAAAATGCGGCCAAGGTAGTGGCTGTAGAAGCAATTATTGGCCAGGCAATCTCACCAACTCCCTGTTTTGCTGCTTTCACTCGTGGCATTCCCTGGTCCATAAGGGAATAAACATTTTCTACCACCACAATTCCATTATCTACCAGCATTCCCAGTCCCATTACCAGTGCAAAAAGCACCATTGTATTAAGTGTAAAACCAAGGCTGGAAAGGATTATAAACGATAAAAACATGGAAAGAGGGATAGCAAAGCCAACGAATAATGCATTTCTGAATCCAAGAAAAAACATTAATACCACCACCACAAGTATTACCCCGAAGATAATGTTGTTTACCAGATCGTCTACCTGACTCTTGGTTTTGGTAGATTGATCATTGGTAAGTGAAATTTGAAGATTTTCCGGGAAGTAGGTTTCCTGTTCTGCTGCGATTACTTCTTTGATCTTATCTACAGCTTCGATCATATTGCTTCCGCTGCGTTTTTTCACATCCAGCATAACAACAGGCTCCCCATATTCCCTTGCAAAGGTTGTGGGATCCTTTTCCTGAAATCGTACCATTGCGATATCTTTTAGGAAAATGGTTCCGCCGTCGCGTTTCACAACTACATTGTTAAGTTCTTTTGGATCTTCTACTTCTCCAATAATCCTGATGTTTTTCTGGAAATTGTTGGAGATGATATTTCCTCCTGAAATGGTGCGGTTCTCTGAACTAACCGCATTCACCACATCGGTAAAGCTCACCTTGGAGGCAGACATTTTATAGGGGTCTAATGCAATTTCCACTTCCATTTCCTCAGCTCCACGAATGGTAGCTTCTTTTATTTCAGGAAAAATTTCGATCCTATCCTGAAGATATTCAGCATATTCTTTTAATTGCTGAACGGTATAATCTCCCGTAAGATTGATATTCAATATGGGCATTTCTTCTGAAAGATTTAGGTCAAAAACATTGGGTTCTACCTTGGCTCCGTTATCCATTGTAGGCCAGGTAGTTTCTGCTTTTACAAGATCCACCTTATCCTTAATCTTTTGCTTGGCAATGTCTACTCCAATTTCATCATCAAACTCAACAATAACCATGGAATAATCCTGAAAAGTGGTAGAGGTTATCTCCTTTATTCCCGCCACATTATTGAATTCCTGTTCTAAAGGTTCCGTAATAAATTTCTCTACATCTTCTGCAGAGTTTCCAGGGTTAACAGAACTTACATATATTTTTGTTTCTATAATCTCAGGAAAGGATTCCCGCGGCATGCTGTAATAGGAAAGCAACCCTCCAACCATTACTATAGCAATAATCACGTAAACCGTCATCCTGTTATCTATGGCCCAGGATGCAATACTAAATTCTTTGTCTATCTTGTTACTCATAGGAAATGAAATGGAGCTGCTTAATTTTTTATTTTAACTTTTTGCTGATCACGTAAATTCTTACCACCTTCAGTGATTAAAAGATCTCCAGGCTTTAAGCCCTCAAGTACTTCTACAGATGCTCCATAGGAATATCCGGTTTCTACGCTTACTCTTTTGGCTACTCCGGTTGAGTCACTGTCAGGTTCAAGAATATAGACCAAACTCTCTCCCATCGAGTTTTTCTGAATGACATTCTCCGGAATGACCACTGCATTTTCTGCAGAATAATCATTCAGTTTTACGGTTGCAATCAAGTTTGGTTTTACCAGACCTCCTTCATTTGGGATTGCCACTTCTACTTGAAATGTTCTGTTGTTTGGATTTATAAAATTCCCTACCTGTCTCACTTTTCCTTCAAACTGTTTTCCAATTGCGCCAATTTCAACAATTACAGAAGTTCCGGTTTGTATCTGGCTCAAATAATTTTCAGGAACCGAAGCCTGAACGTACATATTGTCAAGATTTACCAGTCTAAACAATTGATTTTGTCCGGGAGTAACTACCTGACCCTGATCTGTGATCACTTTATCAATCACTCCGCTAAAAGGGGCTCTCACTGTGGTTTTTCCCAATTGAGACCGCAGTTGCTTTACTGAATTCTGGGTGGCTTCATAGGTTGTTTTAGCTTCCAGATATTGAATTTCCGATCCAATATTCTGTTCCCATAACCTTTTTTGACGTTCAAAAGTAGTTTTGGCTAAGGAAGCCTGAGCCTCGATTTGCGCCAGCTGACTGGAAAGGCCGCCATCATCAATCTTTGCAAGGACCTGGCCTTTTGTAACCCTATCGCCTTCTTTCACATAAACCCTGGTGAGCAGGCCTGAATATTCAGGATAAATAAGGATGTTTTCCTTTGTGGCTACATCACCCTGAACCTCTGTATAATGGTTAAAGACAGTATCATTTACAATAGCTGTGCGAATCAATGCTAAATTTTTGTTTGGATCCAGTTTGTCTATAGCAGCATCCAATTGGTCTATTTTGGCAGTAAGTTCGCTTTGCTGCTTGCTTAATTCCATCTTTTTGTTTTTTATAGCCGCGAGATCATCGGTTTTTACAATTTCCTCTACGGATCTTTCTTCTGAATTTCCACAGGAAATTACCAACAGGCTTATAAACAATAGCGTTATTATTTTTTTCATAGCGTTTAAATGATCTGACATTTTAATTTTCATCGGAATATTTTGAAGTATCAAGCAGGTTTTCCAGGGCTACTTTATTGGTGATTACATTTAACATAGACTGCAGCAACTCCTGCTGTGCAGCATATAACTGGCGTTGGGCCTCGCTTAATTCAAAGCTGCTGGCAAGACCTTCAAAAAATTTAATCTGATTTTTGTTTTCAATCCTTTCTGAAAGTTCCAAATTTCGTTTTTGTGTTTGGTAATTCTCCAGGCTAAATTCGTAGTCGCTTTTTGCCGAATTAATTTCCAGTTGGATCTTATTTTTGGTTTCTTCCAGCTGTAATAAAGCCTGTTCGTATTCGATTTTCTTTTGTTGGGTTTTAGCACCGCGTAATCCGCTGCTAAAAATGGGAATGTTTAAACTCACCCCCAGGATGGACTGCGTGAAATATTCCTGACTATCTTTAAAAAAGGTAAATTCTTCGCTAAAGCCCTGAAATCCGTAATTCACAAAACTGGTAAGGGTAGGCAAGGCTTTGGCCTGTTCAAGCCTCACAAATATTCTGGCAGATTCCGCCTGATTTTCAGCAATCCGAAAATCGATATTTTCCTCTAACGGAATTTCCCTCGCCAATAAACCAAGATCAAAATATTCCATCGCCAGGCCATCAAGATTTTCGGTTAGAGTAACATCAGTTTCTACGGGAAGCCCCAGGGTGAGGTTGAGCATTTCAAAGGAAATATCCTGCATACGCTCACTTCTGCTAAGGTTGTTTTTCAAGCCCAGTAAAGTTATTTCCAGCTGTTCCACATCTTCTTCTTCAGCAAGGCCATTTTCAAATATTTTTTGAGTGTCACGGTAATTTTTATCCAGGGTTTTAATATTTTTTTTAAGAATATCCACACTTTCCTGGGATAACAGCACGTTGCCATATGCATTGATAATTGCAAGTTTTACTTCTTGATCTGTCTTTGTTTTTGCATTTTTTGAAATTGACAGCAGTGTTTTTACAGACTGTATCCCAACAATATAGGATGGGTCAAAAATTAGTTGGTTCCATGTGGCCGTTCCGCTTAAATTTTGTTGAGTTCCAAACCTTACGGGAATAAAGGTTCCCGGCTCCCCTCCGGCAAGTTCTGCAGGCAGTAAAGTGACCGGTTGCTTTAGTTGGTTTTGATAATCTACATTTCCCGAAATTTGCGGTAACCCCTGGGCGATGATCTCCCATTTTTGCTTTAATGATTTTTCTATTTCTTTGGAAGAAATTCGAGAGGAATAATTGTTTTTTAATCCGAATTCGACAGCCTGTTGCAGGGAGAAGGAATAGGATTTATTCGCTTCCAGTTCCTGGGCAAAAGACGCGAGAGTAAAAAACACGGCAATACTAAAAGTGATTATTTTGTTCATCTTAATGGTCTGTTGGTAAAAATTCTTTTAAAGTCTTCAGTCCTTTTTCAGTAACAATAGCCCGTAAATGATATTCAAGGTATTTTTCATTAATTTCTTTAATAGAATATTTTTCTGCGGGAAAAAGATCGCTGCTTTTAATGGTAGACATGCCCAGGAAATAAATCTTGCTAATAAAATCTACAGGAATGTTTTCCCTGTATAAGCCCTCTTTAATACCTTTTTCAAGATTATCGATAATGCTGCATTGCATGGTGTCAATATGATGGTTTTGAACAGAGTTGTATACCTTTGGATAGTATTTTTGAAGCTGAAACTGAGGAGAGGATTTTTCATTTTTTAAATGATGCATAACGAAATTTTTGATCTCTACCATTTCCACAATGGCATTCAATTCTTTTTCTTTTATTTTTTCAATCCCCTCATCGATCGCATTTAATATGAACAGGGTAGCGGCTTGAACGAGTTTTTCTTTGTTCGGAAAATGGAAATAAATAGTCTTTTTTGAAATCCCCAACTCGTTGGCCAGATCATCCATGGTCACGCTTTTAAATCCCAAATTGAGAAATAGATCTGCGGCTTTTTTAATAATTTCTTCTTTCATATTTTTAATCCCTTCAACAGCTTTAATTCCCCAGGAATTTCATCGATATTCACGGTACTCCCATTTTTTCACACCTAATGCGCCTGCACAGGGGTGTTTTATTTTTCTGCGAGCGCAAAGGTACTTCGGGAAACTTTAAAAACCGAAAAAGTTTCCAATTATTTTTAGGTTTTAATTTAATTTTAGGAATATGAATTAGGGTCAATTATGGTATTTTAGCCGAAAATTTCAATAATGTTAACCATCACTCAATATCGCGAGGCTTTTTTAGGCTATTTAAATAAAAAGATCATCACCAAAGAGCCTGTAAATTTATATGAACCAATTACCTATATTCTTAATTTAGGCGGAAAGCGTTTAAGGCCGGTTTTGGTTTTAATGTCTACGGAGGTTTTTGACACTTCATATGAAAAGGCATTGGATGCGGCTTTGGCAATAGAAGTTTTTCATAATTTTTCGCTGGTGCATGATGATATTATGGACGATGCTCCTTTAAGAAGGGGTAAAGCAACAGTGCATGAAAAATGGGATTTAAATACCGGGATCCTTTCCGGAGATGCCATGTTGATTAACGCGTATCAACTTTTTGAAAATTATGAGGGTCCTGTTTTTAAGGAATTGGCGCAGCTCTTTACAAAAACTGCTATTCAGGTTTGTGAAGGACAGCAATATGATGTAGATTTTGAGAACAGGGAGGATGTTGAAATTAAAGATTATCTCAAAATGATAGAATACAAGACGGCAGTTCTTGTAGGCGCTTCGCTGCAAATGGGTGCCATTGTAGGTGGGGCTCCACAGGATTGCAAAAAGGCGCTTTATGATTATGGATGCCTTCTTGGGATCGCTTTTCAGTTACAGGATGATTACCTGGATGCTTTTGGTGATCCGGAAACCTTCGGAAAGCAACTTGGAGGTGATATTATTGAGAACAAAAAAACTTTTTTATACCTAACTGCACTTCAAAAGGCTAAAACTTCAGAAGCCAGGCAGCTGGAACATTTATATTCCATAAATCCTATGGATGCCGGTGGGAAAATTGAAGCCGTAAAAAGCATCTTTCAGGAGAGTGGCGCTTCAGAGCTGGCTAGGGAAGAGATTAAGAAATATACTCAAAAGGCCTTTGAGGTCCTGGACAAAATTGAAATTCCTGAGGATAAAAAAACTCTGCTCAGGAAATTTGGAAGTATGCTTATGGACAGGGAAGTTTAAAAATAAACACTCACAAAGGGCATAAAAGGGCTGCTGTAAAAGCTTTTGTTTTTATCGTGCAGGACATCATACCGCACCCCTGTAACCACAGGCCCCAAATTGTAACCAACCCCAAGAAACAACGCAGGAACCCAATCCTGATCTTTGATATTCGCTCCATCGAATTCATAACGGCGTGTAATATTAAGTTGTTCAAATTCTGCTGAAAGCTGCACTTCCCTTATTGGTCTCATCATTCCAATCAGGCTTCCTCCCAGGCTGGTGGCCTTAAAATTATTCTGACTGGAATATGCCCCGCTCAAACCTGCACCTGCAGAAAAAGTTTTATTGAAATCATAGATTGCTGAAGGTGCCAGCGCCCCGGTAAAATTGCCATTACCAAAACTAAGTCCCAAACTTCCTCCAAAACGAACCTGTTGCCAGAATTGACTTTTTGTCCCGGGATTCTCTTTTTCTTTAGTTTGACCAAAGAATGCTGTCGATGAAAGTAGTAGTATGAAAACCGGCAATAATAGCCTTCTATTGGTATAACATAAAAAAGTTAGCATGTTAAAGTTCTTTTAATGGATTTGATAAATATAATGATTTCTATAAGCTATAAAATCTAAAAATTGTATTTTTGCCTTGTTTTATAACAAAAGGAACATTAGTTTCAAATTATGGATAAATTTTCATTTCTTAACGCGGCAAGTACAGCCTATTTCGACGAACTTTACGAACAATATTTAAAAAACCCAGATAGTGTAGAGCCTAGCTGGCGTGCATTTTTCCAAGGGTTTGACTTTGGTATGGAGGGGTCAACTATCTCTTCAAAAGAAGAAATAACCGCAGACGAGGATTACTGTGACCCACAATTACAAAATCTTGAAAAGGAGTTCAGGGTAATTAAACTCATAGAGGGATACCGTACCAGAGGACATTTATTCACCCAGACCAACCCGGTTAGGGAACGAAGAAAATACAGTCCTACGTTGGATATTGAGAACTTCGGACTTTCCCAAAGTGACCTTAATACAGTATTTAACGCTGGGGAGCTTATTGGGATAGGATCTGCCACTCTTGAAAAAATTATATCACATCTGGCAAAAGTATATTGTCAATCCATCGGGGTTGAATATATGTTCATCCGGAAACCCGAAGAGATTTCCTGGATACAGAATAAGCTTAATATAAATAATAATCAGCCTGATTTCAATGAAGCAGATAAGAAATTCATTCTTTCAAAGCTCAATGAAGCAGTTTCTTTTGAGGCTTTTCTGCATACCAAATACGTAGGTCAAAAAAGATTTTCGCTTGAAGGGAATGAAAGTTTAATTCCCGCTTTGGATGCTATTATTGAAAAAGCCGCAGATCTTGGGGTTAAGGATTTTGTTATGGGAATGGCCCATAGAGGAAGATTAAATACGCTTACTAACATCTTCGGAAAAAGCGCGAAAGATATTTTTAGTGAATTTGACGGGAAAGATTACGAGCAGGATATTTTTGATGGGGACGTGAAATATCACCTGGGTTGGACTACAAAGAGAAAAACCCGGAACGGAAAGGAGATAAATATCAATCTTGCCCCAAATCCATCGCACCTGGAAACAGTGGGAGCGGTTGTGGAAGGAATTTCCCGTGCTAAACAGGATAATAGATTTAAAGACAATAATTCCCAGGTTTTACCAATTATTTTACATGGAGATGCTGCTATCGCCGGACAGGGATTGGTATATGAAATTGTGCAAATGGCACAACTGGATGGTTATAAAACAGGGGGAACCATTCATATAGTTGTAAATAACCAGATTGGATTTACCACTAACTATCTTGATGCCCGTTCATCCACATATTGTACCGATGTTGCAAAAGTTACGCTTTCGCCAGTTTTACATGTGAATGCAGATGATGCCGAAGCGGTAGTTCATGCTGTGTTATTTGCCCTGGACTTTAGAATGGAATTTAAAAGAGATGTGTTTATAGATCTTTTAGGTTACCGAAAGTATGGTCATAATGAAGGAGATGAGCCCAGGTTTACGCAACCAAAATTATATAAGGCTATTGCGAAGCACGAAAACCCCAGGGATATTTATGCTGCAAAACTTATAGAAAGTGGAGTAATTGATGAAAGCTATGTGAAAAAGCTGGAGGAGGATTACAAAGCCAAACTGGAGGAGGAACTGGAAAGCTCCCGTAAGGAAGATACCACAAGAATAACCCCATTTATGAAAGATGAATGGGAAGGTTTTGAGAACGCAGAAGAAGATACAATGATGGAGGAGGTGGATACCACTTTTGACATTGAAAAACTAAATACAGTTGCAGAAACCCTTTCCAGACTTCCGGAAAATAAAAAATTTATGCGAAAGATCGGTAAATTGATCGAAGCGCGCAATAAAATGTACTTTGAGGATAACAGCCTTGACTGGTCTATGGCAGAACATCTGGCCTACGGATCACTAATGATGGAAGGATTTAGTGTTCGATTAAGCGGACAGGATTCAGAAAGAGGAACTTTTTCCCACAGACATTCCGTTGTAAAAGTAGAGGATAGTGAAGAAGAAATTATCCTGCATAATAATATTCCCGGGAAAAAAGGAGAATTCAGCGTTTATAATTCACTGCTTTCAGAGTATGCCGTGGTAGGATTTGATTATGGATATGCCATGGCAAGTCCAAAAACGCTTACTATCTGGGAAGCACAATTTGGGGATTTTGTAAATGGAGCTCAAATTATGATAGATCAATACATTTCTGCTGCAGAGGATAAATGGAAGCTTCAAAATGGATTGGTAATGTTTCTACCTCACGGATATGAAGGTCAGGGAGCAGAGCATTCCTCCGGAAGGATGGAGCGTTTTTTACAGCTATGTGCAAAAGATAACATGTTTGTTGCCGATGTAACTACACCTGCGAATATGTACCATCTTCTTCGTAGGCAGATGAAAGTAAATTATAGAAAACCCTTGATTATTTTTACCCCGAAAAGTTTGTTGAGACATCCTAAAGTGGTTTCTACGAAAGAAGAATTCGCAGAAGGTGGTTTTCAAATGCTGATAGACGATACCGAAGCTAATGTTGATAAAATCAAGACGCTGGTTTTCTGTACAGGAAAATTCTATTATGATCTTCTCGAAGCACGGGAAGAAAACAAACGTGATGATGTTGCCCTGGTGCGCGTGGAACAATTATTTCCTTTGCCCACAGAAAAAATGAGAGCGATCATGGAAAAATATAAAAATGCCGATGATATTGTTTGGGCCCAGGAAGAACCAAGGAATATGGGAGCTTTTGGATATATGTTGATGCATTTTGAGGAAGCAAAGAATTTCAGGGTTTGTAGCCGAAGATTTTATGGCTCACCTGCTGCAGGTAGTTCTGTGAGGTTTAAAAAACGTCACGAAAAAGTAATTGCAAGTGTGTTTGATAAAACGATGGTGTAGTCGATAAATTAAAAGAAATAATAACGTGCTTTTTTTAGAAAAGCAGAAAATAAAAAACAAAGAATCATGGCTTTAGAAATGAAAGTTCCTTCTCCCGGAGAATCCATCACAGAGGTTGAAATCGCACAATGGCTGGTAGAAGATGGAGATTATGTAGAAAAAGATCAACCAATTGCTGAAGTTGACAGTGATAAGGCAACCTTAGAGCTTCCGGCTGAAGCAAGCGGAATTATTACTCTTAAGGCTGAAGAAGGGGATGCTGTGGCTGTAGGACAAGTGGTATGTTTAATAGACACAGAAGCTAAAAAGCCAGGTGGAGGAGAAGACAAAAAAGAAGCACCTGCCAAAAAGGAAGAAAAAGAGGAACCTAAGAAGGAAGAATCAAAGAAAGAGGAGCCGTCAAAATCTTCAATGCCGGAAAAGCAGAAAGAAAAAAGTTATGCAACGGGAACTCCATCTCCTGCAGCAAAGAAAATCCTCGATGAAAAAGGAATAGATACAAAAACTGTAACTGGTTCTGGTCGTGACGGAAGGATCACCAAAGAAGATGCGGTTGAGGCCAAAGCTTCTATGGGAACTCCGGGACTCGGAAAACGAGGGGAAAGCACAAAAAAAATGTCTATGCTTCGCCGCAAGGTAGCAGAGCGTTTAGTGAGTGTGAAGAATGAAACCGCAATGCTTACTACATTTAATGAGGTAGATATGTCGGCAATTTTTTCTTTGCGCAAACAGTATAAAGAGGAATTTAAAGATAAGCACGGAGTGGGATTAGGATTCATGTCCTTTTTCACATTGGCTATTGTAAGGGCTCTGGATCTTTATCCTGACGTGAATTCTATGTTAGATGGAGATTACCAGGTTAAATATGATTATAAAGATATTAGTATCGCGGTTTCCGGGCCAAAAGGATTGATGGTTCCCGTGATAAGAAATGCAGAAAACCTTGGTTTCCGGGGGATTGAAGATGAAGTTAAGCGATTGGCAATTAGAGCAAGAGATGGTCAAATTACGGTTGATGAAATGACTGGAGGTACTTTTACAATTACCAATGGCGGAGTGTTTGGCTCTATGTTGTCCACTCCAATAATAAATCCTCCTCAAAGTGGGATTTTAGGAATGCATAATATAGTTGACCGTCCTGTAGCAATAGACGGACATGTGGAGATTCGTCCTATAATGTACGTGGCACTCTCTTATGATCACAGAATTATTGACGGAAAAGAATCTGTTGGTTTTCTGGTAGCGGTCAAGGAAGCACTGGAAAATCCTGAAGAACTTTTGATGGACAACGATGTAAAAAGAGCTTTGGAGCTTTAAAAAAAGTTGAATTATTTAAAAAGTAAAGGGCAGCAATTTAAAAATTGCTGCCCTTTACTTTTTATCCCACCAAAGGTTTTATTTCGGCATTAGGCTTACTTCTTTTGGAATAGTTTTGGCTTCAAATCAATCAGAATAATGTGAGTAGAGACCAAAAATTAAGGAGCAAAACCACAATTACAGCTATGGCCAGAATCCTCACCGCAATTTTAGAAATTTTCTCTTTTTTGATCATTTGTATCATGTATTCGATTTATTGAAAACAAATCTAACAGGAATATGTCAAAGAAGCTAAGGGGGTTTTTCCCCTATTTTAAATAAAGTGCTTTATTTTTATAATCTATAATAGCTTTCCCTTTTTTCAAGATATCCGCTCCTATGATCCCATGTACTTTTTGTGCTTTATGATTTACCAAAGCCTGATTTACATGGGTGAGATCGAATAAAACGAGGTCGATTTTATTTGTTTTCCAGCCTGTGATCTCAATCTTATTTTGCTGTGCAATTTGAGTAAGCATATTGGTTGCACCCGCTCCTGCCGCTCTTACTTCGCTGTCTTCTGCCAGCAATTTAAAATGAGTAACGGCTTCAAAACCAACACAAGTGCTGGATGCGCCGGTATCTAAAATAAAATTTCCTTCAATTTTGTTGATCTTTGCGACCAATTCAAAATGTTGTGTTTCGGTGAATTTCAGCTTAATGCGCTGATATCCCTTAGCTTCCATTAATTTTCTTAAAGACGACATTCTTTTTGTTTTGGCAAAGATAGGTCTTCAAAATAAATTATTTTTGTATTTATGATTTTAACAGATACCCACACGCACTTATATAGTGCAGATTTTGATAAGGATAGAGATGAAGTTGTCCAGCGGGCATTAGAGCAAGGGGTTTCCCGTTTTTTTATCCCCGCGATAGATTCCAGTTATATAGCTGCAATGTACAGCCTGGAAAAGACATTTCCTTCTTATGTTTTCCTGATGATGGGGTTGCATCCAACTTCGGTAAAAGATAATTACAAAGAAGAATTGCTTCGGGTAGAGGAGGAGTTTGAGAAAAGGGATTTTTATGCCGTAGGGGAAATTGGGATCGATCTTTATTGGGATAAATCTCTTTTAAAGCAACAGCAAATCGCTTTCAAACAACAAATTCAGCTTGCTAAAAGAAAGAAACTTCCTATTGTGATCCATTGTCGTGATGCGTTCGATGAGGTTTTTGAAGTGCTTGAGTCTGAAAAAGACCCGGACCTCTTCGGAATTTTTCACTGTTTCACAGGAGATCTTTCCCAGGCTAAAAAAGCTTTATCGTATAATATGAAGCTGGGAATTGGGGGCGTGGTAACTTTTAAAAATGGCGGAATCGATAAATTTTTAAATGAAATACCCCTCAAAGAGATTGTATTGGAAACAGATGCCCCTTATCTTTCTCCTGCGCCCTACAGGGGAAAGCGCAATGAGAGTTCTTATATTAGAATTATCGCAGAAAAAGTAGCTTCCATTTATGACCTTACCGTTGCGGAGGTTGCCGAAATAACCACTCAAAACTCCAAAGATATATTTGGAGTGTAATGCATAGATTTAATAATAATTTTTGTTCTTTTGTCAAGATAATTTAGGATATACGTGGCAAACTTCGAAAAAATAAGATTTTATGAAGATTCTGAAGTGCAACCTGCGCTTCAACAATATATTAAGCATCCCATGATCCGGGCTTTGCTTGCATTTACATTTCCGGATAAATCTTCAGAAGAAATTGAAAAGATTATTTCTGAATGTCATTCCATCAAAGATTTTCAAACCAAAGTTATTTATCAATCCATAAGGAAAGTTCTGGAAAAAAGTTCAGGGGGACTTACCTATAGCGGATTTGAGGGTCTTAAGAAGGATCAGGCTTATTTGTTTATTTCGAATCACAGGGATATTTTGCTTGACACCAGTTTGCTGAACTGCGCGTTATATGAGCAGGGTTTGATCATGACTGCTTCGGCAATTGGAGACAACCTTGTGCAGAAATCATTCTTATTATTGTTGTCTAAATTAAACCGGAATTTTTTGGTTCAAAGAGGATTGGGGCCCAGGGAGATGTTGAAAAGTTCCCAGGAGCTTTCAGAATATATCAAAAATCTTTTGCTGAAGGAAAACAGATCGGTTTGGATGGCCCAGCGGGAGGGAAGAACTAAAGATGGCAACGATCTTACCCAGCAGGGAGTTTTGAAAATGCTAGCTATGGCAAAAGGGAAAAAAAGTATTGCCGAATATTTTTCGGAAATAAAAATTGTCCCCGTCGATATTTCCTATGAGTTTGATCCTACAGACATCCTGAAAATGCCAGAAATAATGGCTAAAAGGATGGAAGAAACTTATGTGAAAAGCCCGAATGAGGATTTTAATTCAATAATGAAAGGTGCTTTGGGCAACAAAGGCCGCATACATATAAGTGCCGGAGAGGTGCTATCCAAAGAGCTGCTAATGGCTATTGAAGAAAAAGAAACTTCGGTAAATGATCAATTAAAAGCCATTGCAGATCTTATAGACAGAAAAATTCAGGGAAACTATAAATTATGGCCGTCCAATTACATTGCCTGTGATTTGCTGAATAATAATGATGAGCATAGCAGTCATTATACCTTGAAGCAAAAAAGACAGTTTGAGCGTCGTTTGACGAGGAGAATCGATTTTAAAAATTCTTTAGAAGTAAATAGCTATCTGTTGATGTATGCGAATCCGGTAATCAATCAAGAAGCGCTGGATGAAAGTAAAGTCTAATATTTTATTGATATATACCGGTGGTACCATTGGTATGATTAAGGATTTTGAAACAGGCGCTCTCAAGGCATTTAATTTTAGCGAATTGCTTCAAAATATACCGGAATTAAAGCTTCTTGAGCATACCATAGATACCATAAGTTTTAAGGATCCCATAGATTCCTCGAACATGAACCCGGTTTACTGGATTCAGATAGCGAAAATCATTGAAGATCGTTTTGAGAATTATGATGGATTTGTGGTTTTACACGGAAGTGATACCATGTCCTATACTGCTTCAGCTCTGAGTTTTATGTTCGAAAACCTCACAAAACCTATAATTTTTACGGGCTCTCAATTGCCTATTGGTGATCTTCGCACAGATGCCAAAGAGAATTTGATTACCAGCATACAAATTGCCGGTCTTCAAAAGCATGGAAAGCCTGTAATATCTGAAGTTGGATTGTATTTTGAGTATAAATTATACCGTGCAAACCGAACCACAAAAATAAATGCGGAAAATTTTCAGGCATTTTCCTCTTCAAATTATCCTCCGTTGGCAGAATCTGGCGTACATTTATCGGTGAATAACAATTTTTTGTGGAAGACCAACAGAAGGAGCAGGACGAAATTGCATACGAATTTCAATCACGAGATCCTGATCCTGAAGATGTTTCCGGGGATAAATGAAAGCACTGTAGAACATATGCTTTCTAAGAAAAATTTAAAAGGAGTGATCCTGGAAACCTACGGAAGCGGGAATGCTCCTACGGATATGTGGTTTATAAATTTATTGAAAAAGCATATTTCAAAAGGTTTAATTATAGTGAATGTTACCCAATGTATTGCCGGAAGTGTTTCCATGGGGCAGTATGAAACCAGTACCCAGTTAAAAAAAATAGGGGTGGTTTCAGGAAAAGACATCACAACCGAAGCAGCTGTTGCAAAATTAATGTACCTTTTGGGGAGCGAATTGTCTCCAAAAGTTTTTAAAACCATCTTTGAAACCTCCTTAAGGGGAGAGATGAAATAAAATTAACGATTTCTATTTGATGGTAAACATTTTTTTTTGTTATTTGGCGCTCCGTTAAAATTACTTAATAGAGAGGTGGCCGAGCGGTCGAAGGCGCACGCCTGGAAAGCGTGTATACCTCAAAAGGGTATCGAGGGTTCGAATCCCTTCCTCTCTGCAAAGTATTTTTATTAAAAAATTATTTTTATATCTTTAACCCTTTAACTAATTAAATTAAGACAAACACTAATGAAAAGATTATTTTCAACTTTGGTAATCGCTTCGATTATGTTATTTGGAGCCGCAAACGTAAATGCGACAAATTTCGTGTCCCCACAACCGGATAACATCGTGAATTTTGTTCAGGATGAAGAAGCGGCCCTCGATGTTCAGGAGGAAGAAGAATTAGGTTTTCACCAGGAGCTTAAAAAACGTTTTATAGAAGGTGGTCCCGGATTTATGGGGATTGTACTTTTATGTTTGATTCTTGGTTTGGCAATTGCCATTGAAAGAATTATCTTTTTAAATCTTTCTACGACCAATACTAAGAAATTGGCTCAGGATGTAGAAGATGCTTTAAACAGCGGTGGAATTGAAGCTGCTAAAGAAGTTTGTAGAAATACAAAAGGTCCGGTAGCGTCTATTTACTACCAGGGATTAGATCGTGCAGACGAAAGTATTGAAGCTGCAGAGAAAGCTGTTGTGGCTTACGGAGGTGTTCAAATGGGACAACTGGAGAAAAATGTATCCTGGGTTTCTTTATTTATCGCTCTTGCTCCTATGCTTGGGTTCATGGGTACAGTAATTGGGATGATCCAGGCCTTTGATAGAATTGAAGCGGCAGGAGATATGCAGCCTTCACTTGTAGCCGGAGGTATTAAAGTTGCACTTCTTACCACAGTATTTGGTTTGATCGTAGCTATTATTCTACAAATCTTTTATAATTACATCATTGCTAAAATTGATAGCATTGTGAATGATATGGAAGATGCATCTATCATTTTAATTGATATGCTTGTAGACTACAAAAACAAAAAAAGAATCTAAGAGATATAAACTATGACAATTCATAAAATTTTAAAATATTTTGCACTCGTTATTGGTGTCATAGGTCTTATCCTTTTGGGTAGAATTATTATGGCGGGCGATGATGTGATAGAGTCTTCTGCTGCAGAACAGCAAAGTCTTATAACACCTTTTATCTATTTAGCCTACCTGGTACTAGCAGTTGTACTGATTTTAGTGGCATTCTATGTTATAAAAGGATTGTTTAGAGGTAATATTAAAAACACGCTAATTTCCGTAGGAGCATTCGTTCTTGTAATAGCTATTGCTTACGTATTAACAGATGGTGCGCCCGTTGAATTAAAAGACGGAGGTACCTTATCTGCCAATGCATCTCATTGGGTAAGTGCAGGATTATATGTTTTTTATATTCTTGCAATAGTGGCAGTTGGAGCAATGGTTCTATCGGGAGTCAGAAAATTAATAAAATAAATTATGGCTAAAAGAGCAGCACCAGAAGTAAATGCCGGTTCTATGGCCGATATCGCATTCTTGCTTTTAATTTTCTTTCTGGTAACCACAACAATTGAGACCGATAGAGGGATTAGCCGTAAGCTGCCCCCTATTCCGGAGGAGAATATCGAGCCGCCCATTATAAAACAGAAAAATATTTTTACTGTTATTGTAAACAGGGATAACCAATTGCTTGTAGAAGATGAATTGATGCAATTGCAGGATCTTAGGCAAGCTGCTGTAGAATTCCTGGATAATGGCGGTGGTGTAGGTGAAGAGGGCTGTGATTACTGTCAGGGACCGAGAGATCCTGCTTCTTCAGATAATCCTGAAAAAGCTATTATCTCTTTGGTAAATGACCGGAAAACAGAATATGGTACTTATATCTCTGTTCAAAATGAGTTGGTTGCTGCTTATAACCAGTTGAGAAACCGGGAAGCACAGCGACTCTATGGAATGGATTTTCAGGAAATGGAGCAAAGGTATAATGATCCTAACTTTAGAGGAAATAAAGAGACTTTAAAGGAACGTATTGATATAATACAGTCTATGTATCCTCAAAAATTATCTGAAGCAGAGCCTAAAAGCTAATTGCTTTAATAACAAAAAATTCAATTAAATTATGGCTAAGTTCACGAAGAAAAAGAGTGGGGAGTTGCCAGCGGTAAATACTGCTTCCCTGCCCGATATCGTTTTTATGTTGCTTTTCTTTTTTATGGTTGCAACCGTAATGCGTCAAAATACCTTGATGATACAAAACCAATTACCTTTTGCAGACCAGGTTGAAAAGTTGGATAAAAAGGATTTGATAATGTATATTTATGCTGGAAAGCCAAGCCCGAGATATCAACAAAAATTTGGTACCGAAGCCCGAATTCAGTTAAATGATAAATTTGCAGATGTTAGTGATGTGCAAAAATTTATTTATGCCGAAAGAGAAGCTAAACGGGAAGAGTTAATCCCTTATTTAACAACTGCATTAAAAGTAGATGTTGAAACAAATATGGGATTGGTTTCTGATATAAAACAAGAATTGAGAAAAGCGGAAGCCCTAAAAATTAATTACACCACCCGTATTGGTGATGTAACTAAGAATTAAAATATCTTTAAATCACTTGTTAAAAAACATCCCTTCCGGATACTCCGGAATTCGGGATGTTTTTTTATATTCACCTATTCCTAAATGGACCTTATTTTGGTAATTTCCTGACAAATGAAGAATCTGTATCCCGGGTTATTGATGCTTTTCACTTTTATTCCTACGTGGGCTCAGGTTGAGAATGATTCTATACCTGCTATTCAGGATTCCACACCAACAGTTATTGATAGTTTATACAGGGAAGATCAATTTTACCTGGGATTAACCTTTCAATTGATGGGTGATCTCCCTGAAGATGTTTCCCAATCTGGTTTTTCCGGCGGGCTTCATCTTGGTTTTATAAGGGATATGCCTGTTAATAAGCAAAGGAATATTTCCATTGGGGCAGGTTTAGGCTGGTCCTTAAATTCATACGGACAGGAGTTGTTTATAGGAGAAGATGCAGATGGTCAAACCATCTTTCGGGATCTCAACAATCAGGATATTGTTTATGATACCAACAGGTTTACTACACAGCTTGTGGAAGTGCCGCTTGAATTTAGGTGGCGAACTTCAACACCGGAATCTTATAAATTCTGGAGGGTTTATACCGGATTCAGATTAGGGTATGCCTACTATTTCAAATCAAATTTTAAACAAGGCGAAAACCAGGTAATCCAAACAGATGTACCCGAATTTGAACGTTTTAGGTTAGGTACTACTTTTACTTTTGGATATAACACCTTTAATTTTCACGTTTATTACAGCTTAAATCCATTTTTTAAGGACGCTCAGCTCAATGATAGCCAATTGGGTATAACGACGTTTAAATTGGGTTTGATGTTCTATATCTTATAGCCAGTAATTAAGCACAATAAGTTGCGGAAGGAGTCCTATGAAAAACCCAAGAGCAATTTCAGCCCTTGTATGAGCTTTAAAATAAAGTCGTGAAGTTGCTGTTAACCCTAGCGCAATAATCAAAAAGGCTATGCTGAAAACCAGGTTTAGAGAGAAGAATATGCTCAGCGAAATAACGAACATGAAAATTCCCGCCAATCCCACCATATGTAGACTGATTTTCAGTTTTAACAGCGCAAGTATATAGCTGGTCAAAATGGAAAACAAGATCCCTACAAAGAAATAATAGAGCGCAGGATAATTATAGGCGTTTAATATCTGGTAGAGATTTAACCCCAAAAGCAGGATATAAAAAAACAGTGGCCAGAGCCTTTCATTCACATCGCTTAAAAAGGCTGATTTTGCTTTCCCTAAATTTTTCAGAAGAAAATAAAAAACGATTGGAATAAAAAGCGTGGTAATAGCTATTGCAAGAAGTTTTGCTTTTATAAGTGGCTCCGGAAAAAATCTGGGTGTCACCAAGAAATAAAACAAACTTCCTGCAAAAGGCATCCATAAAGGATGAAAAATGTAGGAAGCACTTTTTATTAAAAATCGCATTATATTTCTTTTCGCATTCTTGCTACAGGGATGTCGAGTTGTTCCCTGTATTTCGCCACTGTACGGCGTGCGATTGGATAGCCTTTTTCCTTTAAGAGTTTGGCGAGTTTTTCGTCGGTGAGTGGTTTGCGTTTGTTCTCTTCTTCAATAGAAATTTCCAGGATTTTTTTGATTTCTCTGGTAGAAACCTCTTCGCCCTGGTCGTTTGTCATAGATTCTGAAAAGAATTCCTTTATCAGTTTTGTGCCATATGGGGTATCTACATATTTACTGTTGGCCACCCTGGAAACTGTGGATACATCCATCCCTATTTCATCCGCAATATCTTTCAGGATCATTGGGCGTAAATTTCTTTCGTCTCCGGTAAGAAAAAATTCTTTTTGATAATTCATGATAGAGCCCATCGTTACCATAAGTGTTTGCTGCCGCTGCTTAATCGCTTCTATAAACCATTTTGCCGAATCCAGTTTTTGCTTTATAAACATCACCGCATCCTTTTGAGCTTTGGTTTTTTCCCGGGATTCTTTGTAACCCTTCAGCATATTATTGTAATCGTTAGAGATATGCATCTCGGGAGCGTTTCTGCTGTTAAGGGTCAATTCCAATTCTCCGTCCACGATTTTTATCGTAAAATCGGGAATTACGTGTTCTGTCATCCTGCTGTTGCCGGCAAAACTTCCTCCAGGTTTAGGATTGAGATGTTCAATAACATCTATGGCATCCCGTAATTCATCTTCGGTGATATCGTGTTTGGCAAGTAATTTAGCATAATGTTTTTTGCTGAAGTGATCAAAGGACTTTTCCATGAGATCGATTGCAAGGGAAACGTCCTTATTCTTTTCCTTTCGGTGAAGTTGGATCACCAAGCATTCCTGCAGGGATCTGGCGCCTACTCCTGCAGGATCCAGTTGCTGGACCTGCTTTAACACTTTTTCTACCGTTTCTTCATCGGTATATACATTCTGAGTAAAGGCAAGGTCGTCTACGATATCCTGAATGCTTCTTCGAATGTAGCCGCTTTCATCTACGCTTCCCACCAAAAATTCAGCGATTTCCTTTTCGGTTTCGTTTAATCTGGAGGTGCTTAATTGTGTTTTTAAGTACTGGGAGAAGCTAGTTCCCGAAGCATACGGCACATGTTTTTCCTCATCATCTGCACTGTAATTATTGGCCTGAAGCCTGTAACTTGGTATTTCATCATCACTCAGGTAATCGTCTACATCAATATCAGCCTCAATGGTTTCAGTGCCTTCAGAATCATAATCATCATTGGAAAACTCATCATCAAATTCCTTTTCCAGATCCTCTTTTCCATCTTCCAAAGCCGGATTCTCTTCCAATTCCTCTTTTATTCGCTGCTCAAAAGCTTGCGTAGGCAATTGGATAAGCTTCATCAGTTGTATTTGCTGAGGGGAGAGCTTTTGCGATAATTTAAAATTTAATTGCTGTTTTAGCATAAATAGATTGTTGTACTCTTTCTACAAAAATAAGCAAAAACAATGCGAATGTAGCTTTGGCATCAAAAATGATGGTGGTAAATTTTTGTTAAGAAAGCTAAGATTCCTTAAAAGTCTTTTAAAATCCTGAATTTTTGGGGTGGATCTATTCTTACCGACATAGCTTCATGGCTAATTGGATGTGAAAAATCCAACGCAATTGCTGTAAGATATAATCCTTTTTTCTGAAAAGGATGAATTTTTAATCCATACTCCATATCGCCTACAATGGGAAAATCATTTCCTGAAAGATGTATTCTTATTTGATGGGTTCTTCCGGTTTCGGGAAAAACTTCAAGTAAGGAATAAGGTTTTTCTTTAAAACCGAAAGTTCCAATTCTTTTAATTCTTGTTATGGCTGTTTTGCCTTCTAAATTCGAGTCGTAAATGCAACTTTCCGGTGCTTCTCCATGAATTAGTGCCAAATAAGTTTTATGGACCTCTTTATGCTCAAATGCTAAATTTAGTTTTGTTTGGGCAGTACGTGTTTTTGCAATTAAAAGCAATCCACTGGTAGGATTATCCAGCCTGTGGACAGGCAATGGAAAGGGAATCGCATCTTGTTCCGGGGAAATATTTAGGTTGAATGGCAAAGCATTCTCTATGGTTTTAAAGTAATTTCCGCTGGTAGGATATCCGGGTGGTTTTTTAATAACAGCAAGAAAATTGTCTTCAAAAACTACTTCCAGAGTAAGCTGAAAGACTTTTTTCATTGGAACTTCCTGTTGTAATAATTCTAATTTCTGATGTTCCTCTATCCAATCTGAAGTATTTCCAATGTTACCGTCGATTAGAATCTCCTTTCGTTTTATTGCTTTTTTAATTCCGCTTCTGGTGGAAATCGATTTAAAAGCTGAAGCCGCATATTCCTGCAGCCTGATTTTTTCATCAAGTGCAGGAACAATATGCGTTTCTAGTATTTTCAAAAAGTCAAATTTAAAATTCCGCGTTTTGCGGTGATCTTGGGAAAGGAATTACATCCCGTATATTGGTCATTCCTGTAACGAAAAGCACAAGGCGTTCAAAGCCAAGTCCAAATCCGCTGTGGACGCAGGTTCCAAATTTTCTTGTATCTAGATACCACCAAAGTTCTTCCTCGTCAATATCCAGTGCCTTCATTTTTTCTTTAAGAACATACAGGCGTTCCTCTCTTTGGGATCCTCCCACTATTTCTCCAATTCCCGGGAAAAGAATATCCATAGCACGTACCGTTTTTCCATCTTCATTAAGGCGCATGTAAAATGCTTTGATGTTTGCAGGATAATCAAAAAGTATCACAGGACATTTAAAGTGTTTTTCAACCAAAAATCGTTCGTGTTCGCTTTGAAGATCGGTTCCCCACTCTTCTATAGGATACTGGAATTTCTTTTTCTTATTTGGTTTGGAGTTTTTAAGGATTTCGATCGCTTCGGTATAACTTACCCTTTTGAAATTGTTTTCGGTTACAAACTCCAGCTTTTTAAGCAAACTCATTTCGCTGCGTTCTAACTGGGGTTTTGACTTTTCTTCTTCCTCGTGTCGTTTATTCAGGAATTCGAGATCGTCCTTACAATGTTCCAACACGTATTTTACCACGTATTTTATAAAATCTTCAGCAAGGTCCATATTCCCGTCAAGATCGCAAAAGGCTACTTCCGGCTCGATCATCCAGAATTCGGCTAAATGCCTGGAAGTATTGGAATTTTCAGCTCTAAAAGTAGGGCCAAAGGTATAAACCTGTCCCAATCCCAGGGCATAAGTTTCTGCTTCCAGTTGACCGGAAACCGTTAAATTGGTCTCCTTTCCGAAGAAATCTTTTTTAAAATCTATGGATCCATCCTCATTTTTAGGAGGGTTTTTAAGATCAAAAGAGGTCACTTTAAACATTTCACCCGCACCTTCAGCATCGCTTCCGGTAATAATGGGCGTGTTTACGTAGTGAAAATTATTTTTCTGAAAGTAACTGTGAACCGCAAACGAGAGCTTGCTTCGAACCCGCATTACAGCTCCAAATGTATTGGTGCGAATCCTTAAATGGGCCTGTTCCCGAAGTTTCTCCAGGCTGTGTCGCTTTGGAGATAAAATAGTGAGTTTCACTTCTTCCGGGTTTGCATCTCCCAGTATTTCTATAGATGTCACTTCTACTTCAACGCTTTGCTGACTGCCAACACTTTCTTTTAAGGTACCAACTACCTTGATTGCAGCGCCAATATTGATGCGTTTTAATATTTCTTCATTCGTATTTTCAAAATCTATAACACATTGTAAATTATTGATGGTAGACCCGTCATTAACGGCTATAAACCTGTTGCTTCTAAAAGCTCTTACCCATCCATTTACTTCTACTTCCTGCAGAAATTGATCACTGGTTAATAATTCAGCAATTTTTAATTTTATCATTTTGGTTATATTTTTTTAAAAAATCAAAGATAAATCTTCCTTGTTAGCTTGACAAGAGGCAATTTTTGATTTTGATGAAATTTATTTCCACTGGTGGGATTTATGAATTATTTGTAAGCTTACTATTCACTGACTTAAAAGGCAAACCTAAGGTTTTTCCGACTCGTTTAAAATGTCGTCTTCTTCTGTGATAATCTGGATTGACGGTTCTTTTAAAGTTTCCTTATTTGCGATGCTTTTTTCTAATGAAAGCAGGAGTGAAGGTAGTAGTATTAAATTGGATAGCATTGCAAAAAGTAAGGTCGCTGAAACCAATCCTCCCAAAGCCACGGTTCCTCCAAAACTACTTATCATAAATACAGAAAACCCAAAGAAAAGCACGATGGAAGTATAGAACATACTTACTCCTGTTTCCTTTAATGCGGCATAAACCGATCGTTTTATTTTCCAGTTATTGGCTTTTAGTTCCTGCCGGTATTTTGCGAGGAAATGTATCGTATCATCTACAGAGATCCCAAATGCGATACTGAAGACCAGAATGGTGGACGGTTTTATAGGAATACCAAGGAAGCCCATCATTCCTGCAGTAACCAGTAAAGGAAGTAAATTGGGAATAAGTGAAACCAAGATCATTCTGAAAGAGCGAAACATCCAGGCCATTAATAATGCAATAAGTAAAATTGCAAGTGACAGAGAAACGATTAGGTTTTTCACCAGATAGGTTGTTCCTTTTTGAAAGATTAAAGCCTTTCCGGTCATGGTTACTGTATACCGTTCTTCCGGAAAAATTTTATTTATCTGTGGCCTTAAATTCTCTTCTATACGCTCCATTTTTTCAGTGCCAACATCCTTCATGAAGGTTGTTATTCTTGCATATCGTCCGGTAGAATCGACGTAAGAATTCAAAATAGCTCCTTCCCCTGAAATTCCTTTTAAATAAGGAGCGATAAAATTTTGTTCCTGTGAAGTGGGTAGCTGAAAATATTTTGGATTTCCATTATAATATGCCTGTTTGCTATATTTTGCAAGACGAACTACAGAGACCGGAGTGGAAAGTTCGGGGACTTCAGCAATAAGATCTTCAAGGGATTCCATTCGTTTTAAAGTTGCAAGTTTTAATGCTCCTTTTTCCTGTTTGGTGTCAATTAAAATCTCCAATGGCATTACTCCATTAAATTCTTCTTCAAAAAACCGTATATCCTGGAAAAAATCGGCATCCTGCGGCATGTCTTCCAGCAGGCTCCCGGAGATTTTAATATTATAAATCCCAATGATACTTGCAGCAAGAAGTATGATAGAAATTATATAGACGGCGAGGCGGTGATGTCTCACCATTCTCTCTGTCCATTCTGTAAATGCACCAATCCATCTTTTATTTAAGTGCTTTAAATGTTTGTCTTTTGGCACAGACATATAGCTGTAAATAATGGGGATAATTACCAGGCTTAAAAGAAAGATGGCGATAATATTTATGGAAGCAACGATTCCAAATTCTTTTAATAAGGCGCTGTCGGTTAAAATAAAAGCTGCAAATCCGGATGCTGTTGTCAGATTGGTGAGCATGGTTGCATTTCCCACTTTAGAGATGACCCGTTGCAGGGATTTTGCCTGATTTCCATGGGTTTTTATTTCCTGCTGATATTTGTTGATGAGGAAAATACAATTGGGAATCCCAATAACAATAATAAGTGGTGGGATTAATGCCGTGAGTACCGTGATCTCAAAATGAAGCAGCCCAATTATTCCAAATGCCCACATAACTCCAATCATCACGGTAACCATAGCAATTACCGTTGCTCTTATAGACCTGAAGAAAAAGAAGAAGATTAGTGATGTTACCAAAAGTGCTGCCCCTATAAAAAGGCCAATTTCATCGGTGATGTTTTTTGAATTAAGCGTACGTATATATGGCATTCCCGAAACATATACCTCCAGGTTCGTATCTTTCTCAAATTGTTCTATGAGGGGTTGCAGCTCTTCAAGGACAAAGTCTTTTCGCTCAATAGAATTTACAATCTCTTCCTTTAAATAGACAGCAGTTTGAACTGTTTTGGAATTTTCGCTGTAAACCAGGCCTTTGTAAAATGGCAATTTATTGAACAGGTCGTTTTTATATTCACTAACCTGGGCACTATTCCATTCTTTATCCTGAATAAAAGGAACCATTTCAAATCTGTTGGGATCCTCAAATTTTTCCAGTTTTTTGAGATTACCAATCGCGATAACATTTTCTACGGCATTAAATCTTTCAAGATCCCGGGTTAATTTGTTCCAGGCAGTGAATTTTTCGGGCGTGAAAAGCGATGAGTCTTTAACCGCAATTACAATGAGATTACCTTCTTCACCAAATTTATCCAGAAAATCATTGTACACCTGGTTTATTTCGTGATCATCCGGCAGTAAATTGGCTTCGGTATGTGAAAAGCGCATATTTTGCCACTGGGTGGCTAAAAATGCAGTTATTAAAATAATTATGAAGATGAACAGGACCCTGTTTCTAAGAATTACACGGGCTATGGAATTCCAAAATCCAAAACTGAAAATTTTTGACATTGCTGGTTTTTATGCGCCTGCAAAGGTATTAAAAGTTGGAGTATTTATTACTTTTAGTGGCTCTTTAGTTGAATTTGGGCGGTAAAAAGTGGAGAAGAATGAAAATCAACTATAAACTGTTTTTAAACCTTTTACAGGAACTTTCAATATATATAGTATTTAACGGCCATATTAAAATAATGGACCTGCTTAAGTTTTAAGCAGATTAAGAGTGAGAGTATTATTTTTGAATAATTCCAATTCTGGGTTAAAAATCCCAAATTCTGAAATTATGGGAACTCTTCAAAAACAGCATCTATTAAATTTGCGACAGCTTGGGGTTCATTTTGGGTATAGATACCTTCGGTGGCAATTCCTTTCCAAACGGTTCGCTCTGTTTCCCGATCTACCAGATAAATAATTACAGTGCCTTCTTCATAGGGATATTCATCCACGTCATAACCTGCAAAAGGGCCAAAATCCATATACCCATAATAATAATATGGATTGTACATTGGGTGTATACCTCGAACCCCAAATCTATATGGATAATAGGAATAACGTGGTCTAACACTAGTTCTTCTTCTTTCTTGAATTTTTGTACTAACCAGTACTAAGAGTTCGGGATTGTCCTGGTCCAGTTTGTACCCTTCCTGCTGCAAATTATCGTGAATGGCTTCTACAATGGCTTGATTTAAAACCGGGTCCTGATACTGCTTATTATCAACACTTTGGTTGGAATTAGGCAAAAAGGCATAAGTGTTGTATTCCCTCAAATTTTTATCAGTTGTTATTTCGGTTTGAACGCGGGGTCCACAACTCATTAATATCGAGACCATTAAAATCGCTAATATTTTTACTGATTTCATTGCCAGTGTTTTTTATTCTACATTAAGTTAGTGAACCGCTGGTTTTTTAAATATAAAATGGGCGGGTTTAAGCCGAATTTAACGTAGGTATTAAATAATTTAACGAAATTTTACTGCAATTCAATCAAGGAAAAAAACAGATGAACTAGATGGTTAGGCTGAATGTGAATTTAAAGGAGAAATTTTCCTGAAAAGTCGGCAAATGATAAGCTCCATACCTATAAGCCGCACTTAGGCCAAATCCTAAAAAGATATTGTCCAATTCCAAACCTGCTTCAGAAAAACCTTGCTTCAGGGAGTTGAATTCGATATTTTGATGGGGTGCCATGTTTTTAAAATCCCCGATCACATGCCTGGAAATAATAGAAAATTCCGGTCGAATCGAAGGACTTATCGAAATAGGACGGAATGTATGTCTCATATGAAGTGCAAGCTGGCGTTCACTGAAAAACTCGTTGAAATACATGGTTTCAAAAACAATTCCACCTGCTACCGAAAAACGTCCCAGAATATCCGGACTATTGGGTTGGTTTGGTGATGCGTGAAAAGCCTGTGTAAGAGGAATGTCTCCAAAGCTTTGATTTGCATCCAGTGTGAAATGGGTTGAGGATTGGTTTATCCTGTTTATTTGGTATTCAGCTTTTAAACCTATTTTGGTGAAATTAAAATCTCCGCCTAAAAAGTCGGTAAAACTCTGAGATATCTGGCCGGTAAACTGCGGATATCCTTTTTCTACTATGACATGGCTTTCTGGTGTGCTTAAAAATTTACTGAAAGGTCTCCATAAAAAACCGATTTTTGCTTCACTAATAGTGAAATCCCTATAAAGCTTACCATTATTCAAAAAGGCATAATCTTCTATTTGTGAAATATCACCTATGGAAATCATAAACTCCGTATCTAAATACGGTGCGAATCTATGCTCAATTGAAGTCTGAAAAGTTTGGTGCCTGTAGAAATAATCGATATTGGCAGCACGGGGTTGTAAAATGGAGAAATCAGTTATACCCTTAATGTAATTATAACTGGCTATTTCCTTTATCCCTTTGCTGTAATTTGCGTTAAGCCATGTGCCTGTTCGCTGGTTTAAGAGCGCGCCGGCTCCAATGCCATATTTAAATTCCCTGTCCTTGAACCCATACGCCAAAAGACCTTCAACCCTATACTTTTTGGAAAAATCGGTATTTGTCTTGCCTCCAAGTCCAAGCTTAAAACCTTCATATCTATTGTACTTTACAAATTGTCCAAGATCAAGGTCTATAATTCCCAATGGATAATACCCATTGGAAATAGCTTTTTTAAGCTCGATCTTTTGTTCAATATCGTACATCCAGATTATTCTTTCTACCCGTAAAGAGGTGAATTCATCTTCAGGTGTAAAAGGTTCCTGACGGTTCGCTGCCCAAAAATTCACAGATTTGCGGGATGCTTCGTCCATAACATAGATCGCGGGTTGGAATTTTTTGAGATTCAACTCCAAATTAAACTTTTTGTCATAATAGGTCGTGGTAGAAGTAAAGTACAGGTCTTTCTCAATTTCACCGGTTGACAAAAAAGCATTGAGTATTGATTTTTTACGTTGTAAAGTGCCTACAGAGATACTTCCGCCAAAAACCGAAATGTCTTTTCCGCCCTTTCCAGGTTTCAAGGTCACCGATTGATTTGAAGGAAACCAGATGTTTTCATTTTCATGAAAATTATAAAAATGATCTATTTCCAGATCTACAGCTCCCATTAATTGTGCTTTCGCTTTTTGTATTGCAAAGGAAATGGTATCCAGATATAAGATCCCTTCCAGGCCCGCTACCGCTTTTTCGCGTTTTGGCTTAAAATAAATCACAAATGCCGGCCTGTTTTTATTTGTTACCGTATCCAGAAGTCGAAAGCTATAATTTTTCAATGCATTCTTACTCAAAGGGCTGGCGTATTCTGTTTTAAAAATAACGTAATCCTCCTTATAAAGTGAAAATGCCTGAATGTTTAAAGATAAAATGTCATAGACCGGTTTTTTAAATCCAGCTGTTTTTATGCCTTCAACAATTTCTATTGGGGAGCCGGGTGCTTCATAAAGATGGGTTGATACTTTTTCAGACAGGAAAGAGCGTCCCTGATTGATTATGGTTTCTATATCCAGTCTTGAAGTGTCTGTTTCCACCCTAAAATCCCGATTCTGATTATCAATAATAAGTTTGTTATAACTCCTGAACTTATAACTTTTCAGCTGTTTTTCCGGATCATTCAGCGCCTTGTTTTCAATTGCCTTTTTTATTATTTCATTTGCCGGGTCTTTTGCGGAATACAGTACGACTTCGTTCAGTTTTTCTGAACTGGGAAGGAGTTGAATTTTATAATAATTTTTTTCTGAAGAAAGTGAAAATTCTTGCGTTTGAAATCCAATATAGGTAACCATAAACATGGAATCCTGAGGTTTCGCATTTAGCTGAAAAGTCCCGTCAATATTTGTTAACGTTTCATTTTTATCAGAAAGTTTAACTGTGGCATAGGGGAGAGGATCCTGCGTTTCTGAATTCAACACAATACCGGCGATGGTTTTTTGTGCAGAAACGGTTGGTGCGGAAAGAATAATCAATAAAAGCAGAAATAAGCGCATATGATTATTAGTTCATCTAATTAATTGGGAAAAGTAGTGTTTAAAAAAGATCAGCTTCATAATATTTTACTAAATAATATTTTGAAGCTGATGTGATTTGACTTTAAGTAGCGTATTATTAAAAATTTACACAGTCATGATCTCTTTTTCTTTATTCTCATAGATAGAATCTACCTTTCGTACATATTTATCGGTAAGTTCCTGGATAGTATCTTCGCCAATTTTAGCGAGATCTTCAGAGATTTCAAGTTTTTTTATTTCGTTGTTAGCAGACTTGCGGTCATTTCGAATTCCTATCTTTGCTTCTTCAGCCTCAGATTTTGCCTGTTTAGCCAATTCTTTTCTTCGTTCTTCAGTTAAAGGAGGAACACTTATAATAACACTTTCACCATTATTCATGGGATTGAATCCAAGGTTTGCGACCAAAATTCCTTTTTCAATATTTGGGATCGTTCCTCTTTCAAAAGGTTGAATAGAAATTGTGCGGGCATCGGGGGTGTTCACATTGGCCACCTGGTTTAAGGGAGTCATACTTCCGTAGTAATCTACCATTACGCTTCCCAGCATAGCAGGGCTGGCTTTTCCGGCACGAATATTAAGAAGTTGTTTCTCCAAATGCCTGATGGCATTTTGCATATTCTCCTCGGTACTTTCTATAATAAAATCTAATTCTTCACTCATTTTTATTAAACTTAAAGTTGAAAAAAATTAAAGGTTTTTGGATTTATAAATTCACTTTTGTACCTATTTTTTCTCCGGTTACCACCTTTAACAGGTTTCCAGGAGTATTCATATCGAATACTATAATAGGCAATTCATTTTCGTGGCTTAAGGTAAAAGCAGTGGTGTCCATCACTTTTAGACCTTTTTTTAATACATCCTCAAAGGTGATGAAATCAAATTTTGTGGCAAGTTTATCCTTTTCAGGATCTGCCGTATAAATTCCATCTACGCGGGTTCCCTTTAAAATGATGTCTGCTTTTATTTCGATCGCTCTCAAAACGGCCGCAGAATCTGTTGTGAAATATGGATTTCCGGTACCCCCTCCAAAAATTACGACCCGTCCTTTTTCCAAATGCCTGATAGCCCTTCTTCGAATAAAGGGTTCTGCTACCGAATTTATTTCGATCGCGGTTTGCAGTCTGGTTTGAACGTTGGCATTTTCCAGCGCGCTCTGTAAAGCAAGCCCGTTGATAACCGTAGCGAGCATTCCCATATTATCTGCCTGCACTCTGTCCATTCCTTTGCTTGCCCCGGCAACGCCTCTAAAAATATTTCCTCCGCCAATAACTATAGCAACCTCAATACCTTTTTCTATTACTGTTTTTATTTCCTGGGCATAATCTGCCAGTCTTTCGGGATCAATACCATATTGCCTTGTTCCCATAAGGGCTTCCCCGGATAATTTTAAAAGAATTCTTTTGTAATGCATAGTCATATTAAAGATAAGTTGTGCAAATATATGTAATATCTTAATTTGTAAAGAATCTCCGGGAGATGTTTCCGGAAAGCGAAGATTTTTTTTTAAAAACACCTTAATCTTTTTCTTCCAGAAATGTTGTTATCCTGATTTTGAGGAGACTGTCAGGCTTTATATTGGCCGGGTTTTTGCTATATTTGATTTTCAAAAAAATAAAAAAATATGTTTGGATATTATATCATTGCCGGACTCATATTTGTTGTGAGTTTGTATGTAAGCAATAAGCTAAAGAGCAAGTTTAAGAAGTATTCCCAGGTTCATCTTCAAAATGGGATGAATGGAAAAGAAATCGCTGAAAAAATGTTACGTGATAATGGGATTTATGATGTAAAAGTTATTTCCACCCCGGGAATGCTAACCGATCATTATAATCCGGCAAAGAAAACAGTAAACCTTAGTGAATCTGTTTACTCTCAAAGAAATGCCGCTGCCGCTGCAGTTGCTGCCCACGAATGTGGTCACGCAGTACAACATGCAACAGCTTACAGCTGGCTTACTATGAGAAGCCAATTGGTTCCAATGGTAAGCATTGCTTCCAAAATGTCTCAATGGGTCATACTTGGAGGTCTGCTTTTAATGGCCACTACAGCAATTGGTAGTACTATTTTACTGGTAGGTATCATCCTGTTTGGATTAGGTACTTTGTTTAGTTTTGTGACGCTACCTGTAGAGTATGATGCTAGTAACAGAGCATTGGTTTGGCTGGAAACAGAAAACATGCTGAGTCCACAGGAGCACGATGCCGCTGAAGATTCCCTGAAATGGGCCGCCAGAACATACGTCGTAGCTGCTGTTGGATCCCTTGCAACCCTGTTATATTTTGTCAGCATTTATTTGGGTCGGGACTAAAAAAAACCTTGTTAAAAAGAGCTGCCCGGATAAGGCAGCTCTTTTTGTTTTTTACCGGATTTCCGATATATTTTTATGATATTTTCGGTTTTTTAAACGCTTCCTTTTATTCCGGGAATGCGCTCATCCAGAAGCTTTAATCCTAATCCTTCAGTTCCCATCAAATCAAACAATTCCAGGATTCTTCGCATCGTTTGCTCTTCCTCCATTTGCTCATTTACAAACCATTGAAGAAAGTGTTCGGAAGCAAGATCCTGCACTTTTCTACATTTATAAACGATGTTATGAATGGATTTTGTGATGGCTATTTCCTGTTCCAGGGCTGTTTCAAAAATTTCTTCCAGGGAATTAAAATCATGCGCAATTTTACTTACTTCCGGAGAATAAGCGGTACCTCCGTTATCGTTTATAAAGCGAAAAATTTTGAGCATATGTTCCCGTTCTTCCAGGGATTGATCATAAAAGAACTTTGCGCTGTTTTCCAAAGCATTGTGATCGCACCAGGAAGCCATTGCCAGGTATGCTGAAGAGGAATGAGCTTCTTTTTCTATTTGTTTATTTAGAAGATCCATGATTTCCACATGAATACTTAAATTTTGTCTTACCAGATCTTTCATATATAACTATTTATTGTTTTTTATTGGTCCTATGTAATTCGCATATCTTCATCGGTGTTTGAACCGAGTTTCGGTTATGCTCATTTCATAAGATATTTTTTAAAGTTAATCAAAACTTAGGCTTTTCCCTAAATTCTATAAAAATTTAGAAACATTCTAAAGGTTTGAATGAAGTAGTAATGAATCTAACAAACAATCATTGAGTTGATCTCCAGGGCAGTAAATGTTTTATTCAAAAGTTCTTTAAGGTCTAGGATTTCCAGAGTATTGAAGATGAAAAGATGTTCGTTGTTGCATAGCATTAGAATTTCCATTCCATGTAAATTCCTGCCGTTAAAGTGGGTTTCGAGATCAACATTTATAAGTTTTTGCCGCAAAGATAACAGCTGACAAAAACTCATTTTAACCGTTTTGTGATCAAAATCAATATAAAAGCAACGGTCCCGGTCACATTGATAGGATTTAAAAAACCGGCTTTGATCTAGTAGTTTCATTATGGAAACAAAAATAATTTTTATTTAGAATTCTTCCAAATATTAAATCTTAATTTGTCTTTGAATTTGCTGATTCAGGGAAATAAAGGTTTCAGTCCTGGAAACCCCTTCAATGGCTTGTATATTTTTGTTGAGCACATTCATTAGATGCTCATTGTCTTTGCAAAGTATCTTTAAAAAAATAGACCAGTTTCCGGTGGTATAATGACATTCTATCACTTCCGGAATTTCGCTAAGTCTTTTTACCGCTTGTGGATTGCTAATGGCCTTATCCAGAAAAACCCCAACGAAGGCAAGCGTTTTATAGCCTAGAATCCTAGGATTTATTTGAAGTTTTGAACCTTCAATTAAACCAGCTTTTTCAAGTTTCCTAAGTCTTTGATGGATGGCTGCACCGCTAATCCCTATGCTTCTGGCTATTTCCAGGATGGGCTTACGCGCATCTTCCATTAAAAAATTTAAAATGATCTTGTCAATACCATCGATGCTTACTTTTTCATCTGTTACTTTCATACAGGTTGATTTGGGAGGGACAAAAGATACTTTACTTTATTTAATTTCCAACTGCTCCAAAGGGATTATAGCCTAAATATTCGGTCTCTTTTTCATTAAAAACAATTCCGTGAGATTCCAGTTCTTTTAAAATGGGTTCATAAACCTCCTTGGTTATGGGGATTTGTACTCCCGGAGTTGTTATTTTTTTGTTTAAAATTGCCAGTGTAGCAATTCCTAAAGGCAATCCTACTGTTTTAGCCATGGCCGTCTGAGTTTGATCTTTCCCAATATGAACCATCGTAGAATCTATCTGTTTCTTTTCCCCGTTAAGTTCATATCCAAATTTATGATACATAACAATCATATCCTTATCATTTTCAGCCAGAGTCCATTTATCGGATAATATTTTTTGAAGTGCCTGTGCAGGAGTTGCATGTTCTATTCCTATTTTTTTATCGGCATTAAAAATATCCAGTTCTTCCAGTTTATTCCACATAATATCATCCTGATCTATTTTTAAATTATGCCGAAGTTTAAGTTCCACGGTATCTGTTGGGGAATAAGGAAGAAAGGAATTCACGAAATCGCGATAACTCATATTTTTCGAATCGTGGAGTTGATAACTGTCATCTGTCATTCCAAGTTGAACAAACATATTCCAGGCACGGCTGAAGCCAACCCTTCGAATGGTTCCCCGGTAAAGCGTTAAGATATCGTCCAGCCCATAAATGCTTTGATAGTCCAGGGAGTTCCGGTTGGCATACCCTTCAAATCTACCATAGTTTTCTATGTTCAAAAATTCTGTTCTTCGGAATAATCGATGATACGGAATATACTTAAATTTTCCCTCCTGGAGGAATTCTGCAGTACCACCCTGTCCTGCAACAACAACATTTCTTGGATTCCAGGTAAATTTATAATTCCAAAGATTGGTATCGCTTTCAGGAGCTACAAGTCCGCCGGTGAATGATTCAAACATCAGCATTTTTCCTCCCTCATCTTTAATACGGTTTATCACTTGCATAGCACTCATATGGTCAATCCCCGGATCAACGCCTATTTCGTTCATAAATACAAGTCCGTTTTCTTTCACTTCTTTATCCAAAGCCTGCATTTCCTTACTTACATAAGAAGCGGTAACCAGCGATTTTTTGAATTTAATACAATCTCTGGCAACATCTATATGGAATCTTGCCGGTAGCATGGAAATCACGATATCGGCCTGTTTAATGGCAGATTGGCGTCTATCGGCATCAAAAACATCGAGTTGAAGCGCCTTGGATTGTTCATGATTATTGCAGAGTTTGATCGCCTGTTCCAGGTTGATATCTCCAATAGTGATAAATAAGTTTTCCTTTTTTGAATTATTCAATAGATAAGCTATTAGCGCCGCGGTAGATTTACCTGCACCAATCACTAATATTTGTCTCATAATAAAAATTTCTTAGTTAGTTTTGTAAGCATAAGAAGTACGAATGTACTTAAATGTTCACACTAAAAAAACTAAACAATGGGTAGAAGGTTTTACGTTGCCGGATTTTTATTTGGATTAATCGGGGTAATTATGGGGGCTTTTGCAGCTCATGGATTAAAACCAGTACTAACTCCTGAATCTTTGGATTCTTTTGAAACTGGGGTAAGATTTCAAATGTATCATGCCCTTCTGTTTATTTTACTGGGAACGATGAAACCCTTGAGTATTAGACTTTCCAACTGGGTATTTATACTACTTTTAGGAGGTGTAATATTATTCTCCGTGTCCATCTATTTGCTTGCCACCAATTCCCTAACAAGCTTTGATTTTACTACGATCGCTCTGGTTACTCCTTTGGGTGGAAGTTTGTTAATTGGCTGTTGGATGCTGCTTTTAATCTCTTTTCTAAAGTTAAAAAAGAAATAAAATAGCTGGTTTTTTCCCGCTATCAATTTGAGATTATCTACTTTTGTAAGCCTAAACAAACACACAACTTAAATTTTTATGTTGGCAAACAATCAAATTACGAAAACGATTTCGTTAAAAAAGTACGGAATAAACAACGACAAAGTTCACTATCAACTTTCTCCGGAAGAACTCCATCAAATCACTATTGATAAAGATCAGGGGGTTGAGGTAAATTCTGGTGCATTGGCAGTCAATACCGGGGAATTTACAGGCAGATCTCCCAAAGATCGTTTTATTGTGAAAGATGATGAAACAAAAGATAAAGTTTGGTGGGGCGATATAAATATCCCTTTTGATGCCGATAAATTTGATGCTTTATATAATAAAGTGGCAGATTACCTTTCTGAAAATGAATTATTTGTAAGGGATTCGTATGCTTGTGCCGATGAGAACTACAGGATGAACATTCGCTTGATCAATGAGTATCCATGGTCAAACCTTTTTGCTTATAATATGTTTTTAAGACCTGAAGAATCAGAACTTAAAGATTTTAAGGAAGACTGGATCGTACTGAATGCTCCGGGATTTAAAGCAGATCCTGAAATAGATGGAACCCGTCAGGAAAATTTTTCCATTCTGAATTTCTCAAAAAAAATCGCATTAATAGGTGGGAGTGGATATACCGGAGAGATTAAAAAAGGAATATTTTCTGCACTAAATTTCATACTTCCGGTACATAAAAATGCATTGCCCATGCACTGTTCTGCGAATATTGGGCCGGATGATGATACCGCTATTTTCTTCGGATTATCCGGAACCGGAAAAACAACCTTGTCTGCAGATCCTGAAAGGAAATTGATCGGGGATGATGAACATGGGTGGACCAAAGAAAATACCATTTTTAACTTTGAAGGCGGTTGTTATGCAAAAGTGATTTTCTTGTCTGAAGAAAATGAGCCGGATATTTACAATGCCATCAAAAAGGGGGCAATACTCGAAAATGTAATTATAGATGAAAATGGGGATGTGGATTTTGATAATAATTCCATTACTCCTAATACAAGGGTAAGTTATCCAATAGATCATATTAGCAATATTGCTAAGCCTTCCATTGGAAGAAACCCTAAAAATATATTTTTCCTTACAGCCGATGCTTTTGGAGTTTTACCTCCAATAAGCAAACTAACTCCCGGACAAGCAGCCTATCATTTTATAAGTGGATATACTGCGAAAGTTGCGGGTACCGAAGCTGGAATAGATGAACCGCAGCCAAATTTTTCTGCTTGTTTTGGAGCGCCGTTTATGCCATTACATCCTACCAAATATGCTGAAATGTTAAGCGAAAAGATGAAGGATGCCAATGTGAATGTTTGGTTGGTAAACACCGGATGGACTGGTGGCGCTTATGGAACAGGAAGCAGGATGAAGCTTAAATATACCCGCGCTATGATACAAGCTGCACTCAAGGGTAACTTAGATGAGGTGTCCTTTTCCACGCATCCTATCTTTGGATTACACGTACCACAGGAATGTGAAAACGTGCCATCGGAAATTTTGAATCCCCGCCAAACCTGGAAGGATAAAGGGGCCTATGATGTGAAAGCAACAGAATTGGCCAACTCTTTCAAAGCAAACTTTAAAAAGTATGAGGAGAATGCAAATCAGGAAATTTTAGAAGGTGGACCTTTAAAATAAGAGATCTCGATATCAATATAAAAAAGCCGGTAATTTTAAAATTACCGGCTTTTTTATATTGATACAAAATGCTATATTATTTCTTATTGGCTTCTTTTATATATTTTTGTAATGCCATGGTCATAGAGGGGGTGTCAGGGGTCGGTGCCTGAATGTTTACTGTCAAACCATGCTCCTTTGCGGCCTTTACAGTAGTATTCCCGAAAACTGCAATGCGCGTTTCCTTTTGTTCAAAATCGGGAAAATTCTCAAATAAGGATTTAATTCCGCTGGGGCTAAAGAATACCAGGACGTCATAATACACTTCCCGTAGATGAGAAAGATCACTAACTACGGTCTTGTAAAATGTACCTTGCTTCCAATCTACACCTAATTTGTTTAAAGTTTTGGGCACATCCGGCTTCAGCATATCTGAAGAGGGTAATAGGAATTTTTCGTTTTTGTATTTTTTGATATAGGGTGCTAATTCAGAAAAAGTACGCTTTCCAACATAAATTTTCCTTTTTCTATACACTACATATTTTTGAAGGTAATAGGCCACTGCATCACTTAAACAAAAATACTTTAAACTATCAGGCACTTTATAACGCATTTCTTCAGCAATTCTGAAATAATGGTCTACAGAATTTCTACTGGTTAAAATTATAGCAGTATACTTGGAAAGATCAATTTTTTGTTGTCGAATATCTTTAGAACAAACTCCTTCTACATGAATAAAAGGAATGAAATCAATTTTCACTTTTTGCTTTTCTTCAAGCTCAGAGTAAGGTGAATTTTCCAACTTAGGCTCCGGTTGAGAAATCAAAATTGTTCTCACTTTCATAGGCGGCTGATTTTTAAATCCCTTAACTCCTTATAATTAGCTTGTATAATATTATATAAGGAGCTATTTCAAGAGCGCAAAGGTACAAAATAAAATAGAACAAATTAAGTGTGATAAACCCCTGATTTTTGCTTATTATTCTTACATAACCAAAAATCCATGCGGCTGCTAAAAAAGCACCTGTTATATAAAAAACCCACCGGCTCAAATTGCTTGAATAGACAAGGAATATTGAAACAATGAACAAGCCTAGGGAGATAAAATTTCTATAGCTGTGTTTTTGAAAAAGATAATTTTCTATTGCTTCATCAAGGTCAAAAATATTCCCTATAATTTTTTCTACTGTCACCTTAAGCAGGACCAAAAAACTATAAGCCGTGAAAATCCGTAAAAATAAAATGCCTGTTTCCTGTATTTCCGGATCCATAAATTCACGGTAAAGCACAAAAATAAATATGGATGCAACTAACAAATGAACGATCAGCATCAGGACATTAAATCCAAAAAACGCTTTGTGTTCCTTGGATTTAATTACCAGGTATTTCCCGGATGAGAACAGGGTTATAAAATCCTCAAATCTGTATGGGTAAACTTGTTTTGCTATTACAAGTAATAATAATACCAATAAAATAACAAGCGTCATTAAATCGTTGGATGTACTATATCTTTCTATTATTTCCAAAAATAAATTTTTTATAAAGGTATCATTAATACGGTTAAAAGTTGGAAGCAAATTTGAAGTTGCTAAGCGCAAAATTAGTTACATTTGCCCAAAAAAACAGGGCATGTCTCATGGGATTATTATAATACCAACATATAACGAAATTGAGAACATCGAGCGTTTAATAAGAAACATTTTTTCTTTACAGCGTAAGTTTCATATCTTGGTAGTAGATGATAATTCACCAGATGGCACTGCAGCTATGGTAAGGGAATTGCAGTCTGAATATTTCGGATCTTTATTTCTGGAAGAACGCGAAGGGAAACTGGGACTGGGAACTGCTTATATTCATGGATTTAAATGGTCCCTGAAAAAAGATTATGAGTATATTTTTGAAATGGATGCCGATTTCTCTCATAGTCCAAATGATCTTATAAGGCTTTACAATACCTGCGCCAAAAAGGGTGCAGACATGGCGATAGGCTCCCGTTATGTTACCGGAGTTAACGTAATAAACTGGCCAATGAGCAGGGTGCTATTGTCCTGGTTGGCATCTAAATATGTAAGGGTGATAACGGGGATGGATATTCACGATACCACAGCTGGATTTGTTTGTTATAATAGAAAAGTACTGGAAACAATCGATTTGGACAGGATACATTTTGTGGGGTACGCCTTTCAAATTGAAATGAAATTCAAAGCATATCAGCATAAATTTAAAATAATGGAAATTCCTGTGATTTTTACCGACAGAACCAAAGGAACTTCCAAAATGAGCGGAGGAATAATTTCTGAAGCTATATTTGGGGTAATTAATATGAAATTAAAAAGTCTTTTTAATAAGGCAACGAAGTGATGAAAAAGGTTTTAATTAAGAATGCGCGTATTGTTAACGAAGGAACAATCAGGGAAGGTGATGTATTTATTGAAAATGGTATTATTGCTGAAATAGCCGATAGTATTAGTGCTAAATCTCCTGATGTAAATATTATAGATGCAGAAGGAAATTTTTTGATCCCTGGGGTAATAGATGATCAGGTTCATTTCAGGGAACCTGGACTTACGCATAAGGAAACTATAGAGACGGGGTCGCGGGCAGCTGTTGCAGGCGGTATCACTTCGTACATAGAAATGCCAAATACTTTGCCGCAAACTACCACTATGGAGAAGTTGCAGGAAAAGTTTGATATCGCTAAAAAATCCTCTTATGCCAATTATTCATTCATGTTTGGTGGAACAAATGATAATCTTGAGGAAATCTTAAAAATAGATCCGAAGACCACTGCTGCCCTTAAATTATTTCTTGGCTCCTCTACTGGAAATATGCTGGTAGACGATCCAAAAGTTCTGGAAGAGATCTTCACCAAGTCCCCTGTAATGATTGCAGTGCATTGTGAAGATGAAGCAACTATTAAAAAAAACCTGGAAGAATACATAGAGCGTTACGGAGATGATATTCCTGTTGAAATGCATTCCAAAATTAGAAGTGAAGAAGCTTGTTATATTTCTTCTTCAAAAGCGGTGGCATTGGCTAAAAAAACAGGAGCACGATTGCATGTTTTTCATCTTTCAACAGCAAAAGAAATCGCTCTTTTTGATAATAAGAAACCCTTAAAAGATAAAAAAATAACCGCAGAGGTTTGCGTGCATCATCTTTGGTTTAATGATTCCGATTATGAGAAAAAAGGAACTTTTATAAAATGGAATCCTTCTATAAAAACCAAGAAAGATCAGGACGCTTTGTTGCAAGGTCTTTTGGACAATCATATTGATGTTGTGGCAACAGATCATGCCCCGCACACCAAAGAAGAAAAGAAAAATGTTTATACCAAGGCTCCAAGTGGTGGACCCCTGGTGCAACATGCACTTCCTGCAATGCTTCAGTTACATCATCAGGAAAAGATAAGTCTGGAAAAAATTGTAGAAAAAATGTGCCATAATCCGGCGATTTTATATCAAATTGAAAAACGTGGATTTATTCGGGAAGGCTACAAGGCCGATCTTGTTTTAATAGATCTGAATTCTCCCTGGGCAGTTCAACCAAGCAATATTGTTTACAAGTGTGGTTGGTCTCCTTTTGATGGGGTTACCTTTAAATCCAGGATCACTCATACATTTGTCAACGGAAATTTGGTGTACAATAATTTTAAGTTTCCGCCATTTGCAAATGTGGCCGAGCAACTAACCTTTGACCGATAATAAGATGAAACCTTATTGGATCTTTATTCTCGCCCTTTTATTTGTCTCCTGTCAAAATGTGGAAGAAGTAAAAGAACCGGAAAATTTAATTTCTGAATCAAAAATGGTGGAAGTTCTTACCGATCTCTCCATTCTTAACTCTGCCAGAAATTATAACAAAAGGATTCTTGAGGAAACCGGCTTAAAGCCAGACGAATATTTGTACGAAAAACACCGAATCGATAGTCTCCAGCTGGCAAAGAGCAATGAATATTATGCAAAAAATTATGATAGGTTGGAAAACATTTATAAGCGGGTAAAGGTGAATCTGGAAAAAATGCAGGGTGATTTGGAGAAGTTGCAGGAAGAGGAAACACGCATTAAGGATTCCATAAAGCTTGCCGATTCTATTTCCGGAGTTAAATCTGATTCATTGGTTGAACCTGAATTAAAAAGGCCAATTCTTGACAGCCTGGTCCTGGACAGTCTTCCGATAGGGAGAAATTAGGAACGTCCTTAAATTTGCCCCTTGAAGATTTTGCCTGTTTGGCGGATTGCTTCCTGAACCGGGTTGAACTTAAAATTAAACTCTGAAACAAGCTTCTGGTTGCTGTAAAAAGTATGTGCGAATAAACCCTTTATATCTTTTTTGGCAATTTGCCGTTTTTTTCCGAATAACATCCCTGCAATAGATTGATAGATCCACCCAATAAAAACCATCCATGGTTTCAGCGGTCGTTTTGGCGCAGGTTTATCAATACTTTTTGCAACCATTTCCAGGACTTTTTTGAATTCCAGGTTTTCAGCCACAACAATATATTGTTCATTAATAGCGCTGGATTCCATCGAGATTATTGCTGCCCTCGCTACATCCTGTACCCCCACAAAGCCCGTAGTTTTCGGAAAATGGTAGTTTAGGCCGGCATCTATTCGTTTAAAGATTTGTCCGCTTCCGGAATCCCAAAATCCCGGCCCAATTATTATTCCGGGATTAAGAATAATAACAGGAACTCCTTCCTGAGAGCCTCTCCAGACTTCAATTTCAGCTCCGTGTTTCGAAATGGCGTAATCGCTGTGATTTTGTTCCTGGTACCAGGTGAAATTTTCAGAGATCTCTTTTTCCCCCGGAGTAAGATCCATAGTAGCAGTGGAACTGATAAAACAAAGTTTTTTAATTCCGCCGGAAACACACAAATTCACAATATTAGCGGTTCCTTCAATATTGATCTTCCGCAGTGCTTTTTCATCTGAAGGGTCAAATGAGATCATAGCAGCACTATGATATACAGAAGTAATTCCTTTAAAGGCTTTGGTTAGGGCGAAAATATCATTGAGGTCGGCTTCCTGCCAGTCAATCCTGTTAAAATAGAGATCGGATTCTTCAGAAGATACATAATAGGAGAATATTTTTTTTACAACAAGTAAGTTGCTGCTTTCTCTATAAATGGCCCGTACTTTATTGCCTGCTTTGAGCAAATCAAGCAATAAATGAGAGCCTACCAAACCTGTTCCTCCGGTAACTAAAATCATAGGGTAAATATAGCTATTTCAACTTAGGAAAAATCATAGGGTTTGGTATCTTTACGCCTGTTTTAGAAGAAAATTTCAATCATGAATAAAAATTTTGTTGAAGAGATTACCTGGCGCGGAATGTTACACGATGTGATGCCCGGAACTGAAGAACATTTACTGGAAGAAATGCGGGCTGCCTATATTGGTTTTGATCCTACTGCAGACTCCTTACACATTGGGAATTTAGTTCCAATTATGTTGTTGGCCCATTTTCAACGTTCCGGCCACAAGCCGGTAGCTTTAGTTGGTGGTGCAACAGGAATGATAGGGGATCCTTCTGGGAAAAGCAGTGAACGTAATCTTTTAGATGAAGCTACTTTAAGGCACAATCAGGAATGTGTGAAAAATCAACTTTCTCAATTTCTGGACTTTTCTTCGGGTGAAAAAAACCAGGCCATTTTAGTGAACAATTACGATTGGATGAAAGAATTATCATTTCTTGATTTTATAAGAGATGTGGGAAAACATATAACCGTTAATTATATGATGTCCAAAGATTCGGTAAAGAATAGGATTTCTGGAGAAAATACTGAAGGAATGTCTTTTACGGAATTCACTTATCAGCTTGTTCAGGGTTATGATTTTGTTCATTTATACAAAACCCAAAACTGTACCCTTCAAATGGGAGGAAGTGACCAGTGGGGGAATATTACCACCGGAACAGAACTTATTAGAAGGATAGGAGAAGGAAAAGGCTACGCTCTTACATGTCCTTTAATAACCAAGAGCGATGGCAGTAAATTTGGCAAGAGTGAGGGAGGTAATGTATGGTTGGATCCCAACCGAACTTCCCCTTATAAATTTTACCAATATTGGTTAAATTCCAGTGATGAGGATGCCGAAAAATATATTAAAATATTTACTTTCTTAGATCAGGAAACCATTCAGGAACTTCTTTCTCAGCACAAAGAAGCTCCTCATTTGCGGTTGCTTCAAAAGTCTTTGGCAAAGGAGGTCACAATTACGGTTCATAGTGAAGAGGAATATGATAATGCGGTGAAAGCATCTGAAGTTTTATTCGGAAAAAGTACAGCAGGTGACTTAAAAAACCTAAACGAGGCTACATTTCTGGACGTTTTTGAAGGCGTTCCACAAGCCGAAGTTTCCAGAGCCGATATTGAGGAAGGCTTCGATATGATCGCGGCACTTTCAGCAAAAACCGATTTTTTAAAATCCAATGGCGAAGCGCGCAGAGCATTGAAAGAAAACGCGGTTTCCGTAAATAAAGAAAAGGTGGGAGAGGATTATAAGATCACTGGTACAGATCTTATCAATAACAAATATGTGATTTTAAATAAGGGAAAACGGAATACCTATATTATAAAGGTGGTTTAAACCAGATTATTTAAATTACAAAATCCCTTCAAACAGGCGTTTAAAGGGATTTGCAACTAACTAACCAATCTAATATGAAAAAAACTTCAATTAGCTGTAAACAAAAACCTAACCAAAAATTATGTTTACAATCTAATAGTCGGAGAAATTTCTTTTGATTACAAAATTAACTTATAATTAACATTTGTGAGATTTCTTTAAGGCATTTGATTCTTAAAAGTTTATAGCACCATAAGATTACATCCTCTAATGTCGCTATTATCAAACCTTCCAAGGATTTCTACAGATCCGTCTGCATTTATTTTTCCTAAATCCTGAGTCGCGATAAAAGAACAGGAATTTATATTGACAAGGTCTATAACATTTATTCCGCCGGTTTTCCCTTCAGGAAGAAAGGTAAGTGCATCTTCAGGATCGCGGATAAGGATCTTCATCCAGGGTGGAGATTCAAAAGTGCCATTTCCTTTTGAATAAGCCTGGGACAGAAGTTCTGTCATGCCATATTCACTGTGAATGTGAGAAACTCCAAATCCCTTCTTTAATAGTTCGTGAAGTTCAGCACGGATCATCTCCTTTCTTCTTCCTTTCATTCCCCCGGTTTCCATGATAATAGTGTTTTTTAGCTGAAATTCATAAGCTTCCACCAGGTCAAGCAATGCGAACGAAACTCCAATAAGCAGTACTTTTTGTCCGGAATTGTCCAGGGAAATCAAGGTATCTTTAAGATCGGATAAATTATTAAGGTAAAATCCGCTTTTGGGATGTTTGCTTTTCTTTATTAGATCATCGGCCATATAAATTAAGGAAGAGCCTTCACGTTCCAAATAGGATGGCAAAAGTGCTAAAACTGCATAATCCACGATATTTCCGTAAAAATGTGAAAATGCTTTTGTGAAACTTTGCTCGTAAAGGAAAAGGTCTGTCACATAATGTTTGCTGGTTTTCTTTCCTGTGGTTCCGCTGCTGGAAAAGATCTTTTCAACAGGCGCTTTGGAAGATAGCAAACACTCACTTTTAAAAAAATCAATTGGTATAAAAGGGATTTTTTGGATCTCATCAATCTGCTTCGGATCTTTTTGAAGCAATTCACAAAACCTTCGATATATTGGATTATTCGAAAATTGAAATCTGAAAACTTCCAGTGAAACCGACCGAAATTCTTTTTCAGAAGCAATGGAAAAAATGTTGGGGTAATCCATATTTAAATTTAAAATACGCAGTAGTAAAGGTAAAAATAAAAGGCAAGGCCTTAGGTCCAAATATTATATTTGAGCGAGAGCACAAAAAAAGGCCTCTATAATTAGAAGCCTTTGGTTTATGATGTTATGAAAAAGCTAACGGACTACCAATTTTCTGGTGGCCTGAGAAGATCCTTCACTTATTTTTAAAATATAAATCCCTGGAGTTAATTCCGAAACATCCAATTCTCTTCCGGTCACCCTGGAAGAAAGCACTTTTTTTCCAAGTACATTGAAGATTTCCACTACTTTAGCCTGATTCCTGTCTGAAGTTATATAAACTTTACTTCCGGTAACAGGATTGGGATAGATTGCAAGGCCTTCAATAGGTTTTTCCTGTGTATATGCAGGAAGGCTGGTGCTTTGAGCTGTTATTGAATTGGACAACAGCAGGAAGCAAACCAATAAGAAACTTAATAAGTACTGTTGTTTCATTCTTTTTTGGATATGGTTATTACAAAACTACAATAAAAAATTCAAAAATAGTGCCATAACAGCCTGCTAATTAAGTTAATGCTATTATAAATCAAAAAAGACTGCCGGGTATGGGCAGCCTTTTTGATGAAAATAAAGTAAGTGCTTGATTTTAAAATTTATAGCTATAGCTTAAAGAGATTGGAGTGCCTGGTTTTCTAAGCGAAAATATCTGGTCTTCGGCTCCAAAAGACTGAAATCTGCTTTCAATATCATCTCCAAGCATATTGGAAACCTTTAAAGAGATGGTAGAATTTCTATTTTCTCCAAAAGATTTATTCAAATTAAAATTAAGACTGTGGAATGGCATAGTATAAACATCGGGAACAGTACCAATACCCACAAGCTCCAGCGTTTTGCCCTGGGTATTATAAAAAATACCAGCCTGCCAACCGGTTTCGCTGTCGGTGTAGTCAAAACCCGTATTTATCAAAAATGGAGATTGGCCTTGTAGTTGTCTTGTGCCGTCAAATTCTTCCCCAGGTCTGAGGTTACGTTGCTTGGATTCAAATTCTCCATTTGCACTTCTATCCATTTCTACCTGTGAGTCTATAAAAGACACGTTGAGGTTTACACTTAATTTTCTAAGATCTTCAGCAATAAATCCAAAATTCTTTCTCATTTCAAATTCTGCTCCAATGACCGTGGCATCATTCACATTTCTCGGCTGAAAATTATCTGCAGAGAAATCACTAAATACAGATAATTCAATAGGGTCTGTAAATTTCTTGTAGAAACCGCTTACCGCAAAAAGCTGGGCATCGTCCCCATAAAGTTCATAGCGGGCATCAAGATTGTCTACGTAAGTAGGTTGCAAATCTATATTACCAATAAAGGTCCTGTTTGTCAAGGGGTCGTAAATTTGGGCAATGGAAGCTTCTTTAAAAGAAGGCCTTGCAGTAGAACGACCATAGGAAAGTCTTAGGTTACTGGCGTCATTAAGGCTGTAAATTAGGTTTGCCGAGGGAAAAAGATCGGTTTTGTCCAGAAGTTGTTCATCATCCAGAATTAAATCCCCAAGGTTATTTTGCCCTGTATAGAAGAGGTCAAATTTCTCAAGTCTTAAGCCTAGAATCGCTTTGAAGTTTTCTGTAACATTGAATTCTTCTGAAACATATGCCGATGCATTGGTGTTGTAAGCATCATAGGTGTTTGCAGGTTCAAAGAAACCATTGATATAAGATCCCTTCCCGGTTTCTGGAGTCCAGATATTACCGGGTGCCAGAACCTGGTTTGGATCTCCTCCAAAATTCTGACTAATAGAACCCTGAATTAGAATTTGATATTGATCTATAGAAAAATCTCTTTGTTTGTAGGTGTAGCCTCCACCAAATTTTAAGTTGGCGTTTCTGCCAAAAAGCTGGTGTCTTTTGGTGAGATCCAATTTTCCTGCAAGGTTGATCTCTTCCAAATTTCTCCATATTCTCGTAGGACTTTCAGAGGAACTTGGTCTTATACTAAAAGTATTGTTACTGGGGTTAAATTCAAAAGCTGTAATCCTTACATCTTTATCATAAACGCGGGATAGTGTTGGAGAAAGTTTCCATTCGGTAGTCCAGCTTGCATCTTTATTGGTATGTTTTCCGCTCAATAAAGCATTGGTAATGGAACGTTGGGTATATTCCAGGTTATCTCTAAAAACTGTTATGGCATCAGAGACAAGAATTTCTTCCCGAAAATTTCCTGCAGTGGATTCTCCATTTTGTATATGAAGTAAATTAAGCTGGTATTTAGATTGTTCAGTTTTAAAAGCAAGTCCTGTTAGAGCACTAATCAGTGCATTTTCTTTCCCAACGTCACCACTCAATAATCTGGCTGGGCGCATTTCAAACTCTGAAGTCTCTCTTGGCTTTAACCAGGAATTGTTTTCATAATCTTCAAAAAATTCCGAATAATTTTTATAAGAAAGCGATGCAAAATAACCAAGTTTGTTATTTTTCTCCCCTATTTCATATTGATTTCCGGCAGTAAATCCGAAGCTAAAATCCATCAAATTGCTTTTTCTGGTACCTCCTAATGTAGGATTAAAACGCTCTGTAAGTCGGGTTAATGCAGCATCGTTATCAAACGGTCTTGGAAAGGTTTGGTTTCTGCTAACCGGACGATCCCTTGTGCCATCATCAAAGCCAAGAAAATCTGTATCACCTCCATCATACTTCAGAAAATCTGAATTAAAGTGCATAGATGGATTGTAGCTAGCGCCAAGTGAAATGCTGTATTCCTCGCGGGAAGGAAAATCTTTGGTAATAATATTTACCATTCCCCCGGTGAAATCGGCAGGCATATCTGCAGTTAGGGATTTAACCACAATTACGTTGTCCAAGATATTGGTCGGGAAAATGTCCATTTGTAAGGCATTTCGGTCTGGATCCAATCCAGGGACATCCATCCCGTTTAAAATAGATTTGGTGTAACGATCTCCCAGGCCTCTTACATAAACATATTTACCGCCCTGAACAGAAACTCCCGGGATGGTTTTTACTGCAGCGGAAACATCTCCCGCCCCAATTTTATCGAAAGTTTGAGAAGAAAGTCCATCCATAAGGTTTATGGAATTTTTTTGCATATTTAATACGGAAGCTTCAGTATCCCTGGCAGTGGTGGTAGTTATTACCACCTCGTCTAGCATCCCGGCAGAAGATTTCATCTGCACATTAAGGGTGGTTACTTCACCGTCTTTCACGATAACTTCGGTTACTTCTATGGTTTCGTAACCTACAAAGGAAAATACTACGGTATAGGTTCCAGGAGCTGTATTTAAACTATAATCTCCCTCAAAATCAGAAGTGGTTCCTGTATTAGTGCCTTTAATGGCAACATTGGCAAAGGGCATCACATCATTGGCTTCAACATCAAATATAGATCCTGAAATTTTTCCGGTTTGTGCCTGTGCCAGGCTAATGAATAAACTAAAAAATAAAACTATTGAAAATTGGGTCTTCATAAAATTGTCGATTAAAAATCTGAATACTAAATTGCCCGCCTCCTTTATGGGGCGAGCAATTTTGTTAAGCGCTATTTAAATTTTGCTTTAAAATTCAATTAAAATGCACCGCGAAAGCTGGCATAAGTCCATCCAAAAACCGATAGGTCTGCACCTACAGTTTCCTGATCTTGTTCTATTGCTGTAGCAAATTCTGTAGCATCATCAGAGAAAGTTGTAGTTCCTGTTGTGTCTTTGAAAACATCAGAAATACTTGCTACTCCATCTGGCAATACTAATTCCCAGGCAGAGAAACTTAAACTCCCATTGGTATAGTTTGCAGCAGTTCCTGCATCATCAAGCTCTACATCCTGTACATCGTTGAAGCCTCTTACATATACATTATTTATGGCTCCCATAGCACCATCTCTGAAATCCGCGATTTCGCCAGATGGGGAATTAGGATCTCCAATAATAGTTAGGTCTTCAATGACAAATCCATCTGAAAATGTTCCTTCTGGACCGTCGATTTCTAAAGCGTGATCCGACTCGGCACCTAGAATTACCAAAGCGTTTGTAATAGTTCCTGAGTAGGCCTGGTCAATGTCAAGACCATCATCACCTCCTGCAAAAGCCACAAGGTTGCTTGAATTAACAGTACCACCGAACCATTCAAAGCCATCGTCTACGTTTCCTACAACCTCTACGTGATCGATAACTGTTCCAGTACCAACACCTCCAAGGGTAAGTCCATTAATTTCGTTCCCGGAACCTATAAGTGCTCCACCGTGACGAATAGATACATATTTGAAAACTCCTGAATTATCCTCAGGATCATCACCTCCATATCTTCCAAATTCATCATCTGCAGGGATCCCTTCAATTTGAGATACTTCAGAATCACCTTCAAAGGAGCTTGGTGCATATCCTAGAATTAGTACCCCTCCCCAAAGACCGCGGTCGTTTTCATCAAGGTTTGATCCTTGCTTTTGTCCAAGTTGAATGTTGTCATTTATAGAAGTAAATACAATTGGTGCTTCAGCAGTACCTTCTGCCATAATGCTACCTCCACGGGCTACAATAAGTGCAGAAGCCAAAGAACCTGTTCCTTCTGCGCCTTTAATAATAGTTCCTGGTTCAATAGTAAGAGTCACTCCATTACTTACCACAAATTTTCCGTTTATTTCCCAAATAATATCGTTCGTTAAGGTAAAGTCTTCGGTTAATAATCCTGAAAGATCTTCGTCTTGTGCAACTGTACCTCCTGTTCCTGCACATGGAGCACAAGCCCCACCGCAGTCTATACCTGTTTCGTTACCGTTTTGGATTCCATCCGTACAGGTAGCAAGTTGTTCAATTGGCATGTCGTCATCTTCGCTGCAGCTTATTAATCCTAATGTGGCGATAGCAAATCCTGCAATAATTAATTTTTTCATAGTTTCAATAAATTAGTTATTCTTTTGAGTTTTAAATTCGAAGCAAATTAACGAGCTTAGTTTAAGTACGGCCTTAACTAAAGTTTAAGCTTAGGTTAATAGCATAGGATGGAATGTTACCTTTAAGTTTATAAAAAGATTGAAACAGAAGGTGCTGAAATTTTGCAGGTAGTAGTATTTGCTGTCAACTCCTTTTCTTTAGGGCTTTTACAGCCTTTTTGGGATGGTTTCATTGTTAACTATGTGTTACCAGTATTGTTTTTACTGAAATGCTGAAGGATAAATTTTATCTTTACTGTTGTAATCACTTGTATTGCTATACTTATATATGAAGAAAAAAGATATTACCATACTTCTGGTAGACGACGAACCAGATATCCTTGAAATAGTAGGATACAATCTTACTGCAGAAGGTTATAATGTTATCACTGCTGAAAATGGTGCAGAGGGAGTGAAACTCGCCAGAAAGAAAAAACCCCATTTAATTATCCTGGATGTGATGATGCCTGAAATGGATGGAATTGAAGCCTGTGCTCAAATTAGAAAAATTCCGGAACTCAGCGAAACCATTATTACTTTTCTAACCGCCCGGGGGGAAGATTATTCGCAAATGGCAGGTTTTGATGCAGGAGCCGATGATTATATAACCAAGCCCATCAAACCAAAAGTGCTGGTAAGTAAGGTGAAAGCATTGCTTCGCAGATTTAAGGATGAAGAATCTTCTTCCAATATTTTGAAGATTGGTGATCTTGTAATAAATAGGGATGAATACAAAATCGTTAAAAACGATGTGGAATTAATCCTTCCCCGTAAAGAATTTGAATTACTTTCACTATTAGCCTCAAAACCCGGTAAGGTATTTAAACGGGAAGAAATTCTTGATAAAGTTTGGGGAAACGAAGTGGTTGTTGGCGGCAGGACAATTGATGTCCACATTAGGAAACTTCGGGAAAAGATTGGGGACGAAAGTTTTAAAACAGTTAAAGGGGTTGGATATAAGTTTGTTATTTAATGTCTAAGGACTTTAAGAAATCATATAAATTTGCAATAAAAACCTCGCTTTTTATTACCCTTATATTATCCCTTATTTTTGGGGTATTCTTATTTTATCATGGCTTGTTTGAATTCTATTCTCTGGGGATCTTTCTGGTGTTCAGCTATCTCGTTTCGTTTTTTATAATTCAGTATCGTGTAGAGAATTTTATCTATAAACGTGTTAAAAAGATCTACGACAATGTAACTCTTTTGGATGCCACCACGTTAAGGCCAAATCAAATCACTACGGATATGGCAACCTTAACCAGAGAAGTAGAAAAATTTGCCGAGGACAAAAAACTTGAAATAGAAACCCTGAAGATTCGGGAAACCTATAGAAAGGAATTTATGGGAAATGTATCCCATGAATTAAAAACGCCACTTTTCACTGTCCAGGGTTATATACTCACACTTTTGGATGGGGCCATGAAAGACAAGGCGGTTCGCAAAAAATATCTTCAAAGAGCTGGGAAGGGCGTGGAAAGGTTGATCTATATTGTAAAAGATCTTGATATGATCACCAAACTGGAAACCGGAGATCTTCATTTACATTTGGAAAACTTCAACATTGTGGAAATGGTCCAGAATGCCTTTGATCTTCTGGAAATGAAAGCCGCGAAGAAGAACATCACCTTAACTTTCGATATCCCTTACAAGGAACCTATCTGGGTATACGCAGACAAAGAGCGCATTCAGCAGGTGCTTTCCAATCTTATTGTTAATTCAATTAAATATGGAAAAAAGGGAGGAACTACGGAAATAAGTATCGAGAACCTGATAAAAAATAAAGTTATTGTGCGGGTGACCGATAATGGGGAAGGCATAGAAAAGGCAAACATTCCAAGGCTTTTTGAGCGATTTTACCGTGTAGATAAAAGTGGTTCCCGAAAAGAAGGCGGTTCCGGACTGGGATTATCTATAGTGAAACATATTATTGAGGCTCATAATGAAAAGATCTACGTGGAAAGTGTTTTTGGCGTTGGAAGTGAATTTTCATTCACCCTGGAAAAGAGCAAAAACCCTTCTAAAATCATCACTTCTGAAAAAACCGGGAACCGAGGAAAAAAAGCTTAAACCACTATAATCCTTAATTTCTGTAAGTCTTTCTGCAGTGAATTTAGATTGAGGACAACCAGGTGAAATTCCCATTTTTTTCAATCGGCGGGCCAAATATTCCTGTTCGGGTTGTCCCGGAGTTGGTATCAAAAAACAAGGTTTCTCCAGTTTAGCCAGATCCATCAGGGTTGTATATCCCGATCTTGAAATCACCAGACTGCTGCGATTGATTACACCTTCAAGTTCCTTTGAAGTCATAAAATTACAAACGGTAAAATTTTCCTTCTTTTCAACCTTCTGAATTTTCTCAACTACTCCACGAACCAAATAAATTTTTGCTTTGGTATCCTTCAATTCTTTGAAAATGATCTTTTCAAGGATACTGCGCTGAGGTTCCGGCCCTGAAAGCAAAACCAGAATATCGTATTCAATAGATCGCACTTCTTTTTCAAATCTGCTTAAGATACCAAGGTATTTAACGGGAATAGCAGTTTTTTTTAAATGGCTCATCTTTCCGCTGAGATTTATAGTTCCCGGAAGATCTGGAACCCAGCATTCATCAAATTTATTGATATAGCCTTGCTGGATTTTACTGCTTAAAAGAGTTGTTATCCCCGAAAGAACCTGAATTTGATGGGTGATAAAAACCGAAGGTACTAACCTGGAACGAACACCCCACCGGTTATCTGAAATGATCCCAGAAATGTTTTTGGTTCTGATGAGATCTTCGGTACGTTTTAGTTCTTTTGAAATGGTTCTTAGTATGTGCGGCATATTGCCCAAAAGCTTGAATTTCAGAAGGGAAGGATATTTTGAGTATTCAATGGCATAGGAGGGAAGCAAATAATGTTCGAGTTCCGGAAATTCTTTCTGTAATAAATGCAGGGCAATTCCGTCTGATGCTATCACCGGAACAAAATTTTGTTCGATCAACGCACGAATAACAGGAATACAGCGGGTGGCATGTCCCAATCCCCAGTTTAAAGGTGCTACCAGAATTCGTTTTTTGTCCATGATCAAATATAGGAATAGGCATTGGAAATTGGGTTAGTCTGGAATAATTCAGATTTATTAAGGCAGATTTCAGCTTTTTTGGGTGGTTCTAAACCATTTTAGTTAATTTTACCAAAATATACAGAAGCAGTGGGGAGTAAAAATAAACTCAAAAGATTCCGTGAAAACGAGCAATTTGATAATGTGGTACAGCCTTCGCGGGAGGAATTAACTCAGAATAACTATCCTTTAAGAGGCAAATGGCGAATCGATTTTTTTAAAAACAACAATCCGATAGTTCTGGAACTCGGTTGCGGAAAAGGGGAATACAGCGTTGCCCTGGCCCAGGCTTACCCGGAAAAGAATTTTATTGGAGTGGATATTAAAGGAGCCAGGTTTTGGCGCGGAGCAAAAACCGGGATTGAAGAAAATATCACCAATCTTGGATTTATAAGAACTCAGATTGAACTGGTGGATCATATTTTTGCCGAAAATGAGATCGATGAGATCTGGATAACCTTTCCGGATCCGCAAATTAAATATAAACGTACCAAACACCGGTTGACCAATTCAGAATTTCTTCAGAAATACAAATACATACTAAAACCCGAAGGCATCGTGAATTTAAAAACGGATAGCGAATTTATGCACGGTTATACCCTTGGGCTTCTGCACGGCGAAGGTCATGAGATTTTACAGGCCAATCACGATGTTTATAAAAATGTATATTCTCCAAAAGAAGTAACCGGGATACAAACTTTCTACGAAAAACAGTACCTTGAACAAGGAAAGCCTATTACTTATATTCAATTTAAGATAAAATAAAACTTTGGAGGAAACCAAACTTTTCCTAATCACTTATTTTGCTGCTCTTCTTGGTGTAGTGCCGCCGGGATTGGTCAATATGACGGTTGCAAAAACCTGTATGAAACACGGGGAAAAGAGCGGTGTTTTCGTGGCAATTGGAGCATCCTTTGTTGTGCTTCTGCAAGCAATGTTGGCTGTTTTTTTAGCAAGGTATATTTTCGATAATCCATTCATCAGGAATGTTCTTTTACGGGCTGGCCTGGTGATTTTCATTATTTTAGCAATCTTCTTTTTTGTGAAAGCACAAAATGGTTCACACATAGAAGCCCAAACGGAAAAAACCAACGCCAACAGTATTTTTAAAGGAATTCTTGTTGCTGTTTTAAACGTATTTCCCATACCCTATTTTGTAGCACTTGCAACCGCATTAAATATTGGCGGAGATGTTTCCTATGATTTTGTTTTAATGATCACTTTTGTGCTTGCAGCTTCGCTGGGAACTTTTACTACACTTTATTTTTATGTTTTATCCTTTCAAAAGATAGATAGTAAAACAGCGATATTCTCTAGATATTCCAATTATTTTATGGCCATACTGATGTTTGTTTTGGTCATTATTACACTCATCAGGATCTTTTATTATTAGAATGGCTACCGAGAAAAATTTTTTTGAACGGGTTTATGAAGTGGTAAAGTTGATTCCTTACGGTAGAGTAACTTCCTATGGTGCTATTGCCAGGTATCTTGGTGCTGCCGGAAGTGCAAGAATGGTGGGCTGGGCAATGAATAATTCTCACGATATGGATACGATTCCCGCGCAAAGAGTGGTAAACCGACTTGGCTTGCTTACCGGGAAGCACCATTTTGGAGGTTCTTCAGCAATGCAGCAATTGTTGGAGGCGGAAGGTGTGAAAATTAAAGACAATCAGGTGCTCGATTTTAAGAAAATTTTTTGGGATCCAAATCTGGAACTCCCCGGAAGGGATTATGAGCCTGAAATACCATAATTTCAGCTTATTGCCCTATCGATCAATTATAGGTAAATTATTCGTTTTATTGGCTTTTACCGTTATCTTTGCATTTTAGAATCAATCTATATAAGAGGTTGGAATCAGAAAAAACAATCAGTATGAAATTAGATAAAAAAGACATATTCGCTGCACTGGAAACCATCTCTGTTTCAGGAGAGGGGAAAAATATGGTGGAAAGTGGCGCTGTAAAAAATATAATGACCTTTGGAGATGAAGTTGTGGTAGATTTAGTTCTTTCAACCCCGGCTTTACACATTAAAAAAAGAGCCGAAGTGGATGTGATGAAAATTATTCACGATAAGGTATATGCCAAGGCAAAGGTAACCGTGAATATCAAGGTTGAAGCGCCTGAAAAACCTGAGATAAAGGGGAAAAACATCCCTGGAATCAAGAACATAATCGCAGTTGCTTCCGGAAAGGGTGGGGTTGGAAAATCTACAGTAACCGCGAATCTTGCTGTTACCCTTGCCAAAATGGGATTTAAAGTTGGATTGCTGGATGCCGATATTTATGGGCCTTCAATGCCCATGATGTTTGATGTTGCTGCAGAAAAGCCTTTATCTGTTAACATCGATGGAAAATCCAAAATGAAACCTATAGAGAATTATGGTGTAAAATTATTGTCTATTGGGTTTTTCACAAAACCAGATCAGGCCGTAGTATGGCGTGGTCCTATGGCTGCAAAAGCGCTTAATCAAATGATATTTGATGCCGCCTGGGGTGAGCTGGATTTTATGCTTATTGATCTTCCCCCGGGCACAGGAGATATTCATTTATCCATTATGCAGTCTATGCCTATCACCGGCGCAGTGATTGTGAGTACCCCTCAAAATGTAGCTTTAGCCGATGCAAGAAAAGGAGTTGCTATGTTTCAGCAGGAGAGTATCAATGTTCCTGTTTTAGGGATCATTGAAAACATGGCCTTTTTTACTCCTGAAGAATTGCCCGATAACAAATATTATATATTTGGAAAAGATGGCGCCAGAAATCTTGCAAATGACCTGAAGGTTCCATTCCTGGGGCAACTTCCTTTGGTTCAAAGCATTCGCGAAGCGGGTGATTTTGGTCGCCCTGCAGCTTTGCAAACAGCAACACCTCTTGAAGCCGCTTTTGAGAAAATCACTCAAAATGTGGTGCAGGAAACGGTAAATAGAAACCAAAGCCTTCCTCCAACGGAAGCCATAAAAATTACGACGATGGCTGGATGCAGTGCTGTTAAAAAGAAATAAATGACGACTGAAGAAATTAGATCAAATGTTGAAAAAGCCCTTGAGGAGATTCGTCCGTTTTTGCAAAGTGATGGCGGGGATATCTCCCTGGTTTCCATTGAAGACGATCGTTTTGTAACGGTGCAATTAGAAGGTGCCTGTGTAAGTTGTCATGTGAACCAAATGACACTTAAATCGGGGGTTGAATTAACGATTAAAAAATATGTGCCACAAATCGAAAAGGTGGTAAATTTAGAAAGGTAAGTATGCTTTTTGCTACTTAGCTTTCAATGGAAAATTGAATAAGAATGATCAAGACAGACATAATTATAATTGGTGCCGGGCCAACTGGCTTATTTACCGTTTTTGAAGCTGGATTACTTAAACTAAATTGTCATTTAATAGATGCTTTGCCACAGCCTGGCGGACAATGTTCTGAGATTTACCCCAAAAAACCAATTTATGATATTCCCGGATTTCCGGAGGTATTAGCAGGGGATCTGGTAAAAAATTTGATGGAACAAATCAAGCCTTTCAGCCCCGGATTTACTCTGGGTGAACGAGCTGAAACCCTGGATACCCAGGAGGATGGAAGTTTTATTGTTACAACCAGCAAGGGCACTAAACATCAGGCTCCCGTTGTGGTAATTGCAGGTGGCCTTGGAAGTTTTGAACCACGAAAGCCACCAATTCCAGCTATTGGAGACTATGAGGATAAAGGGGTTGCTTATATAATTCGTGATCCGGAGGTTTACCGCGATAAAAATGTAGTGATTGCCGGAGGTGGCGATTCTGCCTTGGACTGGTCTATTTATTTGTCTAATATAGCCAAAGAAGTTTCTCTTGTACATCGCAGAAAAGATTTTCGTGGGGCGCTGGATTCGGTTGATAAAGTGGAGGAGCTCTCCAAAATTGGAAAAATCAATTTGATCACCGAGGCTGAAGTGGTGGATTTAAAAGGAGAAGATCATCTGGAGGCGGTAGTGATCCGTCATAAAGGACAGGCTTCAGATGAAGAAGTGAAACCAACAGATCATTTTATTCCCCTTTTCGGACTTTCACCAAAACTAGGTCCAATTGGAGACTGGGGATTGGAAATTGAGAAAAATGCCATTAAAGTTGATAACGCTTACGATTATCAAACCAATATTCCTGGGGTTTATGCTATTGGAGATGTGAATACCTACCCCGGAAAGCTTAAATTAATTCTTTGCGGCTTTCACGAGGCGGCTATTATGTGCCAAAGTGCATATCAACGTATTTTTCCCGATAAAAAATATGTGATGAAATATACCACCGTAAGCGGAATAAGCGGATTCGACGGATCCCGAAAAGAAGCTAAAAGAGAAGTTGTAAAAAGTATAAATTAATAATAAGCCTCACAGGTTTTAAAAACCTGTGAGGCTTATGTCTAGCCATTCAATGTCCGATATTAAAATCACCATTATAGACCGCGAGGGAGAAGCTCATCAGGTTGATGCCCCAACCGATATGAATATGAACCTAATGGAAGTAGTGCGTTCCTATGAGCTTGCTCCAGAGGGAACTATTGGTATTTGTGGTGGAATGGCTATGTGTGCTTCCTGCCAGTGCTATGTTTTAAGTCATAAAGACCTTCTTCCCGAAAAAAGTTATGAAGAAGAGGATATGCTGGATCAGGCATTTTTTGTAGAGGATAACAGCCGTCTTGGTTGCCAGATCTTCATCAAAAAAGAACTGGATGGGCTTGAGGTAAAACTGGCTCCGGAAAGCACCTGATAAAACAACCTTTTTTTTCAGTCTATTTTTTAAAATTTATTTCAAATTTTTTAACGTTCCAGGGCCACCTGATTCGTAATTTCGTTATAAATCCCATCCCAGAGTTCCGCACGGGAATTAAGTGCATCCCGGGAAACATATTTAACTTCGGTCCATTTTAAGGCATCATCCCCGCAAAGTTCTTCAATCATTTTATAAGCCATCGGTCCATGTTCATCGGCATCAAGTTCTATATGTCGGTCAAAGTAATATTTAAACAATTTCAGATCCTCTTCAGGGAAGTTTTGCTGCACCTTATTAATAATGGAGGTAAACATATCGGGGATAAGGCCTTCCCGGCCAAATGTGAAAGCGGCAGCAATCTTATGAGGTTTTCCTTCAGAAATAAGTTCGAAAGTGAATTTTAAAAACTGTTTTATACTTGCCGGAAGTTCACTAACGGCGATAACCAAGAAAATATCCGTTCCATGGGTTACCTGAAGGAGAAAATCAACGATCTTTTTTTGGTTAGCCCCTGAATTTTTCATCGCATCCAGGTACATTTCAAAATGACTTTGATGCTTTCCGAAAAAGTTGAGGTCAGATTCCTCTGCAAGAACGATTTCATTTACAAGATATCTTATTTTGGGATTGCCTACCGGATACCAGGGCGTTGTTGTTTTGGTGAATTTTTCCTGAAGCGCCTTTAACAGGGACATAAAATCCCAGACAGCAAATACGTGATGTTCCATAAAACATTTTAAATGTTCAGGACTTTTTATTTCGTTATAAAGAGGATGATCCAATAGCCTGGATCTTTGAGATTTCAGACTTTGATTAATAGAATCTATCATGAGTTTTTTGTAGCTTTTGCGGTATAAAAATGAATTGAAGGAACTAATGAATTACTCAGTAAATTTGTGGAATGTATTTTGTTTAAAAAAGTATTTTCAGTAGTTTATTATATGAATCTTTCGGCAAAACAAATTTATCACATCCTGGTGTTTTATTCCGAAAAAGCAACAGAATTCAAACCGCAGATAACCGAAATGGCGAAAAAGCCCAAAAAGCCTAAACCGTTAAAGACGGAGTGTTGTGAAAAATATAAAAAGGGCAAACGTTGTAAACGCTGCCCTTGTTTTGATCCCTCATCGAGGGCTTAACTCCCAGAGGCCTGTCTCGAATTTTTAAAAGTATTTACCAGTTCATAGCTTTTGGGTTTAGCCCGAGGTTACTGATTATTCCAAAAAAATAAAATCTATTTAAATGCCGCAATACCGGTGATATCCATTCCTGTTATCAATAAATGAATATCGTGGGTACCTTCATAGGTTATCACGCTCTCAAGGTTCATCATGTGTCGCATAATGCTGTATTCCCCGGTAATTCCCATTGCGCCTAATATTTGTCTTGCTTCCCTGGCTACATTTAAGGCCATATCCACATTATTTCTTTTTGCCATGGAGATTTGGGCAGTCGTTGCCTTTCCTTCATTTCGAAGCACTCCAAGTCGCCAGGCCAGAAGCTGGGCTTTAGTGATTTCAGTGATCATTTCAGCAAGTTTTTTCTGCTGAAGCTGGAACCCGGCAATAGGTTTTCCAAACTGCATTCTTTCTTTGGAATATCTTAGCGCGGTATCGTAGCAATCCATAGCAGCTCCAATGGTTCCCCAGGCAATTCCAAACCTGGCAGAATCAAGGCATCCCAGAGGTGCGCCCAATCCGCTTTTATTAGGAAGTAAATTTTCCTTAGGAACTTTTACGTTATCAAAAATAAGTTCTCCTGTAGCACTGGCACGCAGGGACCATTTATTATGAGTTTCGGGAGTAGAGAATCCTTCCATTCCCCGTTCGACGATAAGTCCGTGAATCCTTCCGTTTTCATCCTTTGCCCATACCACTGCGATGTCGGCAAATGGAGAGTTCGAGATCCAAAGTTTAGCACCGTTCAATAAATAGTAATCTCCTTTATCTTTAAAGTTGGTGGTCATTCCGCCCGGGTTTGAGCCGTGATCGGGTTCTGTAAGCCCAAAACAACCCATCCATTCCCCGCTGGCGAGTTTTGGCAGGTATTTTTTACGTTGCTCTTCGTTCCCGTATTTATAGATAGGATACATCACCAGGGAAGACTGAACCGAAGCGGTAGAGCGAACTCCACTGTCACCGCGTTCAATTTCCTGCATGATAAGTCCGTAAGAAATTTGGTCTAGCCCGGCTCCGCCATATTCTTCAGGGATGTAAGGCCCAAAAGCACCAATTTCGGCAAGACCTTTAATGATGGATTTTGGGAATTTTGCCTCTTGTGCAGCTTCTTCAATAATAGGAGAAACATCACGTTTCACCCATTCCCGGGCAGCATCGCGAACCATTTTATGTTCATCAGTAAGCAGGTCGTCAAGATTGTAATAATCCGGTGCCTGAAAAAGATCTTGTTTCATTTTGAAGTGATTTTGTAACAAATTTAACCAACCGCAGAGTAGTAAACAATTTTAAATGATTTAATATGTGCGAGGAAATTGCATGTGGGACTTAGTCAAAGCAAATTAGAAGAAATTAGAGACAAGCGGTCAATAGAGGGGATTTGATAAAACCTTATTCGTCTGACCTATTAGTTCCGTTAAGCACAGAATCTATCAAGACGTTTATATGCCGTGCCTAAAGGCACAAGTTTTTATTTTATTTTGATTTTTACCTGAATGTTGTCCCTATCGGGACATAAATTCCTGAAAGGAGTTTGGGATATTTCTAAATAGTTTCAGTAGAATTATTCAATTGGTTTTGTCCCGGTAGGGATGACTATCTATTGGTGGAATATGTTTTAGAGAATAAAACCTGTGCCTTTAGGTACAGAATATGATCCGTCAATTTTATCAAAAATATTAGATGAAAAAATATCCGTTACATTTTTAAATAAAAATCCTTCACCAAAGCTTTGTATTCTTCGGTGTACTGATGCCTGCTGATCTCAATTGTCAATTCGCTTTCCTGCACTTTTACTTCAGAAAATGATAATTGAAGCAAACTGCGTTTTAGTGGTGTGTTTTCCATTCCCCGAACCCGGGTAATGAGATTTGGGAAAAGATTGAAGCTTTTTGCTATTATTAAAAAGTTTTCTTCTTCAGAAAAGGGAAGGATTACTGCAAATTCCCCTTCATCTGAAAGCAATTTTGAAGCTGATTCTACCAGCTCTTCAAAAGGCGTGGCATCATAAAACCGCGCTTTTTTTCTCGCTGCCGATATTTCTTCATCATTTAAATTTGGAGAATGAAACGGAGGGTTGGAAATGATAAGGTCATACTTCTCTTCTTCCTGCATTTCTTCGGTAAATTCATCTAAAGAGGCGTGGTAGCAAAATAATCGATCTCCCCAATTGGAGTTTTCAAAATTGTCTACACATTGCTCATAGGCATCCTCATCTATTTCCAGAGCGTCTATGAGTCCGGCATTGGATCTTTGCGCCATCATAAGTCCTATAATACCGGTTCCGGCTCCAATATCAAGAATGGAGTAAGGATCTTTTAAATTCGCCCAGGCAGCCAGCAAAATTCCATCGGTTCCAATTTTCATGGCACAGCGATCCTGTTCTACTGAAAACTGCTTAAAAGCAAATGGTTTATTGGACATTTTCTTGGTAAGGATTATGGAATATGATGATGAGAAAAGTAGGAATTGAATCTAAAGATAAATCTCGATGAGGCCGGGAGGCGTATCAAGGAGGATTGTTTTATTTTTTTTATCCACTTTTTTAATAAAATCATCATTGACCGGGATCAGGATTTCATTTCCGTTATGGTCAATTTCAAAAAGAGCCTGATAGCTGCTGTCATTAACGCCGGTTATAATACCAATTTCTCCAAAATTGACATCTTCAGCGGTAAACCCGATGATTTCGTGAAAATAGAATTTATCGCCTTCCAGTTCGGGAAGTTGATCCAGCGGCAGGTAGATATCACAACGCATAAGGTCGTCGGCATCTTCTTCAGTATCTACGTCTTCAAATTTTGCGCGTAAGAGATCGCTTTTGTGAAGTGAACTTCTTTCAATAAAAAATGGAACCAGATTGTCGTTGTAGTCAACGAAAACCGATTCCATTTTTGTGTAAGCTTCGGGTTCATCGGTATCGAGTTTAATCAATACTTCTCCCTTAAAACTAAATTTACTAACGATTTTCCCTAAATAGAAACATTCCTTTTTAAGCATCGTTAGAAAAGTAAATTAAGCATCCTTTTTTTCCTGAGCGGCTGCTTCCTCTGCGGTTGCTGCACCAGCATCGTCTGTTGGTTCTGCTTCCGCTTCACCTGCTTCTGCTTTGGCAGCAGCTTCGTTAGCAGCAACTTCAGCTTCTGCAGCTTCATTTGTTGCAGCTTCACGTTTTGCATTTGCTTCTTTTTCAAGTTCAAAAGCTTTTTGCTTTGCAGCTTCCTGCTCTTTGCTTAAACCTTCTTTTTTAGCAGATACGGTTCCTTCTTTTTCATCTAACCAGGACTGGAATTTTGCTTCAGCTTGTTCTTCAGTAAGGGCTCCTTTTCTAACACCACCTACAAGGTGATTTTTAAGAAGTGCTCCTTTATAAGAAAGAATTGCACGTGCAGTATCCGTTGGTTGTGCTCCGTTTTGTAGCCATTTTACCGCTCCGTCAACATCAAGTTCGATAGTTGCAGGATTGGTGTTTGGATTGTAGATCCCTATTTTGTCAAGGTATCTTCCGTCTCTTGGTGAACGGGAATCAGCAGCGATAATCCAGTAAAATGGTTTCCCTTTTTTACCGTGTCTTTGTAATCTAATTTTTACAGGCATATAAATTAATTTGTGAGGTCCCCGACCTCGGTTATTAATAAGTCTGCAAAGATACTATATTATTCTGTTCAATGCATTTATTTTTCATCTGTTTATTTTATTGTTTTTCATTTAAAGAAGAATAAGAAATATGGAGCCAAACAGGTTCAATTAAAATTATTCCGAATGCCATGATAGGAAGAATTTAACCTTGGCTTACGGCTTTCTGTAAAATGCTGTTAAAGAGTTTTAAAGTCTGTTAAACAGATTGATAACGGGTTTATTTGGTTGTAATTTTAAAATCATTATTAATTTAAAAATATAAAATTATGGACTATACTAAAGAAGTTGCCAATAAATTAAATGAATTGTTGGAAAAAAATTATGATGCAGAAAAGGGATATAAATTTGCCGCCGAGAATGTGAAAAACCCCAGTTTGAAGTCATTTTTTGAAGAAAGGACAAAGGAGCGCTATGATTTTGGACATGAATTAAAATCGGAAATCAGCAATTTCGGAGAAAAGCCTGAAAAAGGTTCCAGTGTAAAGGGAGATATGCATCGTTCGTGGATGAATTTAAAAGCGACTTTTTCTTCAGATAAGGAGGAGGCGATCCTGGAAGAAGCCGTTAGAGGAGAAAAGGCCGCTGTAGAAGAATATAATGAGGTTTTGGATGATGAAAATATTCCGCCATCTACAAAAAATTTATTATTGAAGCAGCGAAATGCGATAACGGCAGCTTTAAATAAGGTGAAAACATTGGAATCGGAAGCATAATAGGTCTTAGGATATAAGATCTATTTAAAATAGTAGTTTAACCTTCAGTTTTATGCAAATACATAAGACTGAAGGTTTTTTATATAAAAATTAGTTGATAATTCCTTTTGGAATTTTGATGTTCTGCCTGTAATTTTTCCTATTTTTAAGCCAAAATTTTACACCCCGTTTTTCTGTTATTCATCCCTGATAATCAGCAGAAAATAAAAATATTCCATAAATAATGTATTTGATTTTTGATACTGAAACCACCGGACTTCCTAAACGATGGGATGCCCCTTTAACCGATTCTGATAACTGGCCACGTTGCATTCAAATCGCATGGCAGGTGCATGATGAAATGGGAAATCTTATCGATAATCAGGATTATCTGGTTAAACCTGAAGGTTTCAATATTCCCTTTGATGCCGAAAAAATTCACGGAATTTCCACGCAGCTGGCCCAGGAAAACGGGATCTCGCTAAGAGAAGTACTGGAGAAGTTTAATATTGCCTTGTCGCAAAATAAATTTGTGGTTGGTCAAAATGTAGGCTTCGATCTTAATATCATGGGAGCCGAATATTTGAGGGAAGGAATGGAAAATCCCCTTGATGGTTTTCCGGTGTTGGATACCTGTACAGAAAAGACCGCGGAATATTGTAAACTTCCCGGTGGGCGATACGGAAGGTTCAAACTGCCTACGTTAACAGAGCTGCACCAGGAACTTTTTTCCCAGCCTTTTTCTGAAGCGCATAATGCTACTGCCGATGTGGAGGCGACCACGCGTTGCTTTCTGGAATTGATACGAAAAGAGATCTTTACCAAAGAAGAACTCGATGTACCGGCAAATTATTTTCAGGATTTTTCTGAAGCAAATCCAAAGCCAATTCGGCTTATAGGATTAAAACATATCAATCTTAAAAAAGCTTCTGAAGAGATACGAAAAAACCTGCAAAAAGAGCAGGATGTAACGGTAATCTCAACAGAAGAAATCAATGAAAATCTGGAAAAACTGGATGAGGTAAGGTTTTCACACCTTCATAATCATTCCCAGTTTTCTATTTTACAATCCACCATCAGCATTCCGGCACTTATAAAAGCTGCCGGGGAGGAAAATATGCCGGCGGTGGCTCTTACAGATCATGGAAATATGATGGGTGCCTTTCATTTCGTAAAGGAGGTAGGTGCTTATAATAAAGGGATAAAAGCAAAGAATGAAGCCGCCCTTGCGAACAACGAACCTGCAGTTGGGAAGGAATTAAAAGCGATCCTGGGATGTGAGTTTTTTGTGTGTGAAGATCATCTGGATAAGAGCAGGAAGGACAATGGATATCAAATTGTGATCCTGGCAAAAACAAAGAAGGGATATCACAATCTGGCAAAAATGGCTTCTCTGGCCTACACCGAAGGATTTTACTATGTTCCCAGGATAGACCGGGAAGTGATCAAAAAATATAAGGAGGATCTCATTGTCCTCACCGGAAATTTATACGGGGAAGTTCCCGGAAAGATCCTGAATGTTGGAGAAAACCAGGCAGAGGAGGCACTTTTGTGGTGGAAAGAAACTTTTGGGGAAGATCTGTATATAGAATTAATGCGCCACAACCAGGAAGAGGAAAACCGGGTTAATGAGGTGTTGGTGCAATTTGCCAAAAAACACGAAATTAAGCTGGTTGCATCGAACAATACCTATTACAGGGATCAGGAAGATGCCAATGCCCATGATATTCTGCTTTGTGTTAAGGATGGCGAAAAACAGGCCACGCCTATAGGACGCGGAAGAGGATACCGCTATGGATTGCCAAACAATGAATATTTTTTCAAGAGTGATGCCGAAATGAAATCCCTTTTTAAGGACTTGCCGGAAGCCATTTCCAACGTGCAGGAAGTAGTGGATAAAATCGAGCCTTATGAACTGGCACGGGATGTTTTATTGCCGGCTTTTGATATTCCTGAGGAATTTCTTGTGGATGAGGATAAGGCCGATGGCGGAAAACGAGGAGAAAATGCCTTCCTGAAACATCTTACCTACGAAGGAGCTAGGAAACGATATCCTGAAATTACAGAAGAAATTAAAACCCGACTGGATTTTGAACTTTCCGTAATTGAGAATACCGGATATCCGGGTTATTTTTTGATTACTGAAGATTTTATTCGTGCGGCACGTGCGATGGATGTTTCGGTGGGGCCGGGAAGGGGATCGGCAGCGGGAAGTGTTGTTGCATATTGCCTTTGGATCACCAATATCGATCCTTTAAAATACGATTTGCTTTTTGAGAGATTCCTGAATCCGGACAGGGTGAGTATGCCCGATATCGATATTGATTTTGATGATGAAGGCCGAAGCCGCGTGATGGATTATGTGATCAAGAAATATGGATCGAATCAGGTGGCACAAATTATCACTTATGGTACTATGGCTGCAAAGTCGGCTATTCGGGATACCGCCAGGGTACTGGATCTTCCTTTAAATGAAGCCGACAGGATCTCGAAACTGATCCCAAATATGTCTAAACTGGCAAAGATATTTGGTCAAAGTGATAAGGAATTAAAAAAGAATTTCCGAAGTGAAGATCTTGAAAAGGTCAATCAGCTTTTAAATATTTCCGAAGGAGACGATCTGGAGGCACAAACTGTTAATCAGGCCAGGATCCTGGAAGGATCTGTGAGGAACACAGGGATTCATGCCTGCGGGGTCATTATTACGCCAAGCGATATTACCAATTTTGTTCCGGTTGCACTCGCAAAGGATTCCGATCTCTATGTTACCCAGTTCGATAACTCGGTAGTGGAAAGCGCGGGATTATTGAAAATGGACTTTTTGGGTCTGAAGACCCTCACACTTATTAAGGATACCGTAAAAATTGTAAAAGGCCGTCATGATATAGATCTGGATCCGGATACTTTTCCGCTGGATGATGAAAAAACCTATGAGCTTTTCCAGCGTGGGGAAACTGTAGGGATATTTCAATACGAATCTCCCGGAATGCAAAAGCATATGAAGGATTTGAAACCAACGGTTTTTGATGATCTTATCGCTATGAATGCGCTTTACAGGCCGGGCCCAATGGAATATATTCCAAGTTTTATCAAGCGGAAGCACGGGGATGAGGAAATTGCCTATGATCTTCCCGACATGGAAGAATATTTGAAAGAAACCTACGGAATTACAGTTTACCAGGAGCAGGTGATGTTGCTTTCTCAAAAACTTGCAGGTTTTACTAAAGGTGAAGCCGATGTTTTGAGAAAGGCGATGGGTAAAAAGATCTTTGCCCTGCTTGAACAACTCAAACCTAAATTTTTGGATGGAGGAGAAGCAAAAGGACACCCGCGGGAGATTCTGGAAAAGGTTTGGAAAGACTGGGAAGCCTTTGCAGCCTATGCTTTTAATAAATCCCACTCTACCTGTTATGCCTGGATCGCATACCAGACAGCATATTTAAAAGCCCATTATCCTGCCGAATATATGGCTGCCGTACTTTCCAATAATATGAATGACATCAAGCAGGTGACCTTCTTTATGGAAGAATGCAAGCGAATGAAACTAAAAGTTCTTGGGCCGGATGTTAATGAATCTTATTATAAATTTTCGGTAAACAAGGAATACGCGGTACGGTTTGGAATGGGAGCGATCAAGGGAGTAGGATCTGGTGCAGTTGCCACTATAGTTGAATTAAGGAAGACCGAAAGTGGCCCTTATAAATCCATTTTTGATATGGCCAAACGTATCGATCTTCGCGCAGCCAACAAAAAGGCCTTCGAGAATCTTGCACTCGCAGGAGGGTTTGACGGTTTTGGAAATCATCGCGCTCAATATTTCCACGATGAAGGAGATGGAATCACCTTTTTGGAAAAGGCGATAAAATATGCGTCAAAATTCCAGGAAAGCGAGAATTCCTCACAGGTAAGCCTTTTTGGGGAAGCAAGTGATGTGCAAATTCCAGAACCAGTAGTTCCCCCTTGTGAAGAATGGGGGACCATGGAGAAATTAAAGCGGGAGAAAGAAGTGGTAGGCATCTATATTTCCGGACATCCGCTGGACGATTTCAGGGCAGAGATGAATTATTTCTGTACCGCAAAGGTTTCAGATTTTACCAATCTGGAAAATTTCATCAATCGTGAAATGGCTTTTGGAGGCGTTGTTTCAGAAGTGCAACATCGGGTTTCTAAAATGGGTAAAGGCTGGGCATCCTTTACCGTAGAAGATTACTGGGATTCGTATGAATTCCGGATTTTTGGAGAGGAGTATTTAAAATTTCAGCATTTCCTGGTCCCCAATAGTTTTGTGTATATAAAAGCATTTGTGAAAGAAGGCTGGACAAACCGGGAAACAGGAAGTAAAGGAGACCCCAGACTTCAGTTTAATAATTTTCAGCTATTGCATGATATTATGGATATGTATGCAAGGAAACTTACCATTCAGCTGGATATAAATCATTTAAAGGAAGAGCAAATCGATTCCTTAAAAGATATTTTCAGGGCACACCGCGGAGATCACAGTTTGAACTTTATAGTGTATGAAATGAAGGATATGGTAAAAGTGAGTATGTCCAGTAAAAAACAGAAGGTGAGAATTTCGCAGGAATTGCTGGATGCTCTGGAAGGAGAGCAGGTGGTTTATAAACTGAATTAAAAAGAATACCCATATAAATTGAAACAATCAGAAAGAAGTACACAGAGAAAAATAGGTGATTGCAATGTATATATAATGAAATGTGATATTCATTGTAAGGTTTGCTGAAATATTTGACTATTTTTACATATTAATTCATAAGAAAAAATAAATATTATGGCTTTAGAGATAACAGATGCTAATTTTGAAGAGACCGTACTAAAAAGTGATAAGCCTGTAATGGTTGATTTTTGGGCGGCCTGGTGTGGACCTTGTAGAATGGTTGGACCAATTATAGAAGATATTAGTAAAGATTACGAAGGAAAAGCAGTTGTTGGAAAACTTGATGTAGATGCAAATCAGGAATTTGCAGCTAAATACGGAGTTAGAAATATCCCAACTGTATTGATTTTTCAAAACGGAGAAGTAGTTGGCCGCCAGGTTGGTGTTGCCCCTAAAAATACATATGCTGAAGCATTGGATGCTTTGTTATAGTAGAATAAAAAAATAGTTTAAAAGGTCTCGTAGAAATATGGGGCCTTTTTTTTATGTCCAATTTTCAGATAAATAGCAATGAAAGCCTGGCCACGAATTCACAAATGTTTTTTTAGGTGGAATGGTGAAATAAATTAATTGCACCAGCCTTGCCCGCAGGTTCATTTTTTAAAAATTATTTATGAATCTGGGGCAATTCGCGCTGCAGCTCTTTCTAAAGAATAATTTATCTTAGTAGAAATTAAAAAGCCTAACCCCAAAAGTTTAGAAAAAAAGAGGAATGGATTTAGAGCAGGAAGTACATAGATCGGCTGGATTTACCAATCTGGAGCTATTGGCCAGGCAGGTAGTGGAAGGTTTTATTTCCGGAATGCATAAAAGTCCGTTTCATGGATTTTCTGCGGAATTTGCCGAACATAAGATCTATAACAGTGGTGAAAGCACCCGGCATATCGATTGGAAATTATTTGCCAAAACCGATAAGCTCTATACAAAAAGATATGAGGAGGAAACCAATTTGCGCTGTCACCTGATCCTGGATAATTCTGCATCCATGCATTTTCCAGAAACAAAGAGCTTCCGAAGAGATTCTCTTAATAAGATTGGTTTTTCGGTGCTGGCGGCGGCTTCCCTAATGCATATATTAAAGCGTCAGCGGGACGCGGTGGGATTAAGTATCTATAGTGACACTTATGAATATTATGCTCCGGAAAAAGGAAGTGAGCGGCATCACAGAATGTTGTTGAGCGAACTGAATACTATTTTAAGCAATCCGGTTAAAAACAAAACTACCGACAGCTACACCTATTTACATCAAATCGCAGAAAAGTTAAAGCGTCGTTCCTTGATTTTTTTATTTACGGATATGTTTCAGGATGATAAGGATGAAGCTGAATTGTTCGAGGCCCTAAAACATTTAAAATATAACAAACACGAGGTGGTGTTGTTCCATGTAATCGATAAAAAAAGGGAGCTCGAATTTGATTTCGACAATATTCCCAGGCGGTTCACTGATGTGGAAACCGGATCGCAAATCGATTTGTATGCCGATAATTTCAAAGAATCTTACCGGGAAACTGTGGCAAATTATATAGCGGCGCTTAAATTGCAGTGTGCAAAATACCGGATTAAATATGTTCAGGCAGATATAGGAGAAAATTTTGAAAAAATTTTAACCACCTATCTTGTTGAGAGACAAAAATTTGCAGGTTAAGCAGTACTATTTCAATAAATAAATTTCAAAAAATGTTTGTGCAATATAAAAACTACTGTATATTTGCACTCGCAATAACGCAACGGTCTGGTAGTTCAGTTGGTTAGAATATCTGCCTGTCACGCAGAGGGTCGCGAGTTCGAGTCTCGTCCAGACCGCTTATTACGTATCAAATTAAAGCAAAAAGCCTCTAAATCAATGATTTAGGGGTTTTTTTTATTCCCAAAACATCAAATAAACACAAATAAACCTAAGTAATTGGTGCTCAATTCGGTGAGCATTTTTTCGAAAAAGAAATGCTCACCAGAAAACTCCTAAAGCCCTGTTAATAAAACGATTGCAGAGTTTCTTTAACACTTTTGAGCACTCTCTTTTTGTACCTTTCCGGTGAGCATTTTAAAACTGTCACCTATGTCAACTTTATTTTCAATTCTTTTTTATCCAAAACAAAGAGCTTCTGATACAGAAGGCTCCGCTATTATTTACTCTAGAATAACCTATAGAGGGAAGCGGGCGGAATTTAGTACCAGCCGAAGAATTAATCTTCATTTATGGAACAATAAAAGCGGGAAGGCCAAAGGAACTTCAGAGGAGGCGAGATCGGTCAATCGGTTTCTAGATCATATTCGGGCTTCCTTATATGAAATCCATGATAGACTATTAAGAGAAAGCCGACGCATATCCTCGGGTATTATAAAGGATATTTACTTAGGCAAAGAAGAAAAACAGTACATGCTGTTAGAAATATTCCAGGATCATAATGATGAAATGGAAAAACTAATAGGAAAAGGATATACCAAAGGAACTTTACAAAGGTATAATGCCTGTAAAATGCATATTGAAAATTACCTGGCATTCCGATGGAAGGTGAAAGATCTACCTGTAGAGGATGTGGACCATCAATTTATCACCGGTTTTGATCATTATTTGAAATCAGAAAAAGATTGTGCCCACAATACTGCTCAAAAGTATATTGTAAATTTCAAAAAGATCATTCGGATCGCTTATGCCAATCAGTGGATAGAAAAGGATCCTTTTTTCCATTGGAAAGGGAACTGGAAATCTTCTGAGCGGGAATTTCTCACCGATACTGAGCTTTATAACATGGTTGAACAGGAATTCGATATTCCGCGCCTGGATCTTGTTCGGGATACCTTTGTCTTTTGCTGCTATACCGGCCTGGCATTTGCGGATATAAAAAAACTTTCTGCGGATGATATTGTTATTAATATAAGCGGGAAGAAATGGATCAAAACCAAACGACAAAAAACTAAATCCCTGAGCAGCATTCCTATATTGGGAATTCCGGAAGCGATACTTGAAAAATATGCGGATCATCCTTATGTAAAAGCCGGAAAAGGAGTTATACCGGTTTTGACAAACCAGAAATCCAATTCCTATTTAAAAGAAATAGCGGACGTTTGCGGCATTAAAAAGAACCTCACTACGCATTTAGCCCGGCACACCTTTGCCACGACTGTAACCTTGTCTAAAGGAGTTCCTATTGAGAGTGTTGGCAAGATGCTTGGCCATAAATCCCTAAAAACTACCCAGATCTATGCAAAGGTTCTTGATGAAAAGGTGGAAAAGGATATGGAGATGCTGGAGCGGCAAAACAAACTAGAACGGAAAAAGAAAGATTAGAAGGGTTAGGGGTATGATAATTAATGCATCCTTATTATTTTAAAAGGCAAGAACTCCCATAATAATTTTAGATGTGTACTATTGCCAGCGAAGCCAAATCGAAAATTCAGACAAATAAGTACTTTAAATACTACTTTAATTTAGCTCTTTAAAATAGTTAAGCGGTAATAATATGAATTGGTGTATTTATCCCTGATAGAATTGAACGATAAGGTCAAATAGCAACAAAGAACATTCAGCTGTATTTTATCATTTTTCAAAAACTTTTGCAGATTTACTTTTTATATCCGGAGCGTTTTCCATTTTTTATTTTCAGGTTGAAAAATAGAATTATAGAATGAACTTAAAAACGCGCTTCAGAGTTTTGATTTACTTCCCATAGAGCCGTCTGCCGTTACCATTTTTTGATCTGCTTTTAGACGGGAATTTAGAATTAGGATAGGCCGCCAGAGAATACCGAAACAGAAGATGATCCAGCTACAAGGCCGGCTAATTTCTAAATTCCTGAATTTTGCTTTTTCAAAAAATGGTAAACGCATAAATGGCTCAGGAAGGTGAATCAACAAATAGGAGAAGTTCTAATTGGTTTGGTTAGCACAAGGCTTTATAGAAATTCAGATCCGGCGGACTCAGGCACAAAAGGGCTTTCCGTAGTGAAGCGGTTCCGCTCCCGATTTTTTCGGGTTTGCGGATCAGCGCAACGAAGGGATTCGCTTTTGTGCCTGTGTCGAAGACCTTTTTTTTACGAAGCGCTTTCCCCGAAATGGAGGGCAACGGAATGCAGGGGAATGTGCTGAGGGGTGTACCTGGATTGATCAGTTAGTTCTTAAAAAAGTTACTTCCAAGTATTTTTCTTAAAATATTGTTAATAATCATTAAAAAATCTTAGTTTCCCCGTTAAATAATCTTTAGTTTTGGTATCCCTACAGTTTATAAATAAAAGTTTTTATGTCCTGAAATGAAAATCTCACTTTTTTAAGAGTCAGTTTTAACTTTTTAGGATAAAAAAATATCGCCGGAAGCTTTTTAACGATTTCTACAAAACCTTTAGAAAAAAAAGGCCGGTTTATCGTGGAATAAAATAACATCAATGTGATTGACGGGGCGGAGCTATGGGGTTATCCGGCTATTTCCGAAGAGAAATTTAAAAATAGATTTAGATACCAATTTTAAAGAAATTAAGGGGTATTTGGTTCAGGCTAGGAATCTAACCTTTTTTCCATATAAGGTTGCCAGGTAACGAGGACATATTTTTTTCTACCGTTTTCAATTCTTGATAGGAAACCAAATTCGTAGACGAAAAGATAGACATCTGCATTTTTATTTTTCCAGTAATGCGTAAAAAAATTCGGATCAAACCCCTGTTCGATCAGAACTTCAGATCTTACAGTTGCTTTCCCGGCTTTATTGTAAAATTTAAGAACTTTTCTGTTAACCTTTAAATGTCTGTCTACTTTCGCATAAAAACTGAGGTTATCCTCCTGCACTTTTTTATAATGAAAGGCACTTTTACAATAAGGGTCACAGAATTTTTTATCCCGGCGTCCCACCAGTTCTTTGTCACAGGCAAGGCAATTCTTTTGTTTACGGATCATAGCCAAATATTATCCGAATAATATACGGATAATCCACCTAATTGCTTGATTTACAATGTAATTTTACTACAATAAATCTTGCGGCCATGGACAGGAAGTATATCACCCTTAAGAATTTAATGATAGCGGGACAAAAATGCATAGGGCTCAAGTTTTACCAGGATAAAGTGCTGCAGGCCCTGGTGAATGAACTTCCCGGGATCGCTTGGAGCGAGGAGTTCCATATGAACTATTTGCCTAACTCCCCTGCGGCTTTGGACGGGATTTTTGACCAATTTCGCGGAGTGGCCTGGGTCAACTGCAATCATTTTTTTACCAACAGCGGGTTTAGCCGCAACAATGAGGATATTAATGTAGACTGGTTCAGGAAACGCAACCATCCTGCAGCATATCGGCGCTGTCCTGAAAGTTACCTGTTAAAGCTGGAATTAAAGCGGTACGCCAACAACACCGTAAAAACTTATGTCTCCTGTTTTGAGGCTTTCATCAATCATTACAGCGAAATTGAACCCGAAAACATCAATGAAAACGATATCAGGGCTTACCTTCAAAAACTTATTCAGGAAGGAAGTTCCAATTCATATATCAACCAGGCGATCAATGCGATAAAGTTCTATTACGAAGTGGTGATGGAAATGCCCAACCGGTTCTACGGAATGGAACGGCCCCGGGTGGAGGAGAAATTGCCCAAAGTGCTTTCAAAAGAGGAAGTGTTCTCCATAATTGCTCATACCAACAACATAAAACATCGCTGTGTGGTGAGCCTGCTTTACTCCGCCGGACTGCGGAGGAATGAACTGCTTAATTTGATTCCCGAAGATATCGATGGAAAACGGATGATGATTAAAGTTAGAGGAGGAAAAGGAAATAAGGATCGCCTTACAATTCTTTCTGAAACATTGCTGAAGGAACTCCGGGAATACTATAAAATGTGGAAACCCAGAACTTATTTGTTTGAAGGTCCTATGTGCGCCAGGTATTCGGCTGAAAGTGTTGCCAAAATTGTTAGACAGGCAGCAGTCAATGCCAAAATCAAAAAAAAGGTATCACCCCATATGCTTCGTCACAGCTTTGCTACCCATTTATTGGAAGCCGGTACGGATTTAAGATATATCCAGGTGCTTTTAGGACATAAAAGCAGCAAAACCACTGAAATATACACCCATGTGGCAACAAATGTTTTTTTTAAAATAAAAAATCCATTAGATTCGTGATACTTCCCTAATTAAGTACCTAAAAAGACAAGGGTAATATAAAGGTACCCATGCATTTATACATACGTTGTGTGCCATTGAAAAAAGCTTTACAAAATAATCTATGATAGACATTTTATTGGGTATTACCCTGATTGTCCTCGGATCTATAATACTTAGTTATTATAACAAACTAAAAAAGGAGCATAAAGGCGGACTAAGAATACAATTGATAGGAAGCGGAGTCGGATTTATAATGATTGGTCTGACACTTATATTCCGTGAATTATTTTAAATTAAAACCTGCAGTGAGCCGACAAAATAAACGGCACACAACATTATATAAAAACAATGCTTAATTCAGTCTCAAATCGAAAGTCCGTGCTCGCTTGCTCAGCGGATTGTCCTTCGGACAATCACTCTCGCCAGCTTGCACTGTTTTTATACGAGACGTTGTGCAAAATTTTGTAACGAACAAATAAATATGATACTGACCTCAATAATTTTTTTAGTGCTTGGAATATTAGTAAAATATGCTAAACTGTATTTCTTGATTGCCGGCTATAATACTATGTCGGACAAAAGTAAAGCGGATTATGACATAAAAGGAATTTCCGTTGTATTTGGAAATTCATTTATTGGAATGGCTTTATTAATGATGCTGGGACTTTTAATTTCTAACTGGCTCAAAAATCCTGACATTGCTGGGGTAACTTTTGCAATTTCATTATTAATCGGTATACCCTATCTTTTAATAAAAATTAATTCTGACCGATACAAACGGAAGAATGGAAATAAATAAAACTTTGCACAACAGCATATAAAAACAATGCTAAAATTGTTCTTGAATCGTAACTCTGCGCTCGCTTGCTTAGCGGATTGTCCTGCGGACAATCACGCACGCCAGCTCGCACAGTTTTTATACGAGACGTTGTAGTGCATTAAGAAAATAATCGTGAAAAATTGGAAAGAATAAAAGAAAATTTACGGATCCTGTCAACAAATTGGATTCATTTCTTAGGTTTTTATATTACTACCTATTTTAGTTTAATTCTATTTAAATTAATCGGACTTGAGGGAGCGGAGAATGATTCTTGGGAATCAATATTGTTTTTGAGTTTATTTACTATTCCGCTTCTTTTTTTCGTTTATGGATTGAAAATTATGGGAGGTTTTTTGGTTGCAATTTTCACACTGGATATTATTGGATTTACCATAACGGACAAAAACATTCGAATTATTTTATTCTTCCAGTGGCTTCTCATTATTCCACCATTTATTGTCTGGGCTGTGGAATACCAATATTGGCTCTGGCTGACTTTAATAATTTCCTTCTTTTTTACTCAATTTCTTCGGGAAAATGAAATTAGAAAAATAAAAAAACGCACTACAACAACATATAAAAACAATGCTTAAACCTGTCTCGAATCTAAAGTCTTTGCTCGCTTGCTCAGCGGATTGTCCTGCGGACAATCACGCTCGCCAGCTCGCACAGTTTTTATACGAAACGTTGTGATGCATAAAAGACTAAATTTCTTCTATAATGGAAAAACTTATAAATTTAAAACCAGTTTACCTTTATTTACTTTCTGGAGTATTCTTTATTTTGTCTAAATTGAGTACGGACGGATCTGTTCTAAGCTATATATTAACCATTATTGGAATTGCTATTTTAATCGCTGCTTTTGTAAAATATTTTCGGACTTAACTTCCGCCGACTCCGATATACTAAATTTTACGCATCACAACATTATATAAAAACAATGCTTAATACTGTCCCAATTCGAAATTCAGTGCTCGCTTGCTCAGCGGATTGTCCTGCGGACAATCACGCGCGCCAGCTCGCACAGTTTTTATACGAGACGTTGTACAACATAGTTATTAAATACCAACACAACGTCTATACCGTTGTAAATAATAAGATGAAAATTAATTTAACCAATTTTAATACTATATGAATATTTCCATAAAATTTAAAGTTTGGAAGATGGTCTTTATGAGTTTAATTTCCTTAAATGTTTTTTCCCAGAATTTTAAATGTGATAATCCTAATCTGGATTTTGAAATTGTTGATGGCAATAAAGCTTTGGGCTGGGGTGATTTTGGGAATGAGGATTATATAAAGGGCATTGATACCATTGCGGCTAGGAGCGGTAAGAATTCTGCTTTTATTGAATCCAAAGATGAGGCCACTACTTTTGGAGCCTTGTCATTTGATATTCCTGCCGACTTTGTTGGAAAAAAACTAAAACTCACCGGTTATATAAAAACTGAAGAGGTAACTGAAGGCTTTGCCGGGTTATGGATGAGAATTGATCCTAAGGTTGCTTTTTATAATATGGCGGATATAGGGGTAAAAGGAACCACTGAATGGCAGAAGTATGAAATTGAATTGGATTATGAGGTTAGAGCCGAAAAGATAGTTATAGGAGGCTTGCTGGCAGGAAAGGGAAAAATGTGGATTGATGATCTGGAAATAACTATTGATGGGAAAAAGATAGAGACTGCGGAGAAAAAAGTGGATTTAACTCCAGAGGTAAAAGAATCCCTGGTAAATCAGATCGCACAAAATAAAATTGCACTAGACCTTTCTTCAGATTTAGAACTGGAGGCTAGTTTGCAATCTCTAATTGAATCCATTGGTGACAAGAAAATTGTGGCAATTGGTGAAGACACTCATGGAACTTCAGAATATTACAGATTACGTGAAGCTATTACTAAAAAACTCATTTTAGAAAAGGGATTTAATGTAGTGGTATTAGAAAATCCATATGATGATATTGAAATGTTAGGAAAGGATATTCATCAGGAGAAGCTTGAGGATTTAATGCGAAAACATTTGTTTTCTATATATCAAACCAGGGAAATGAATTCCTTTTTAGATTGGTACAAAACCAATGGGTCGGAACATAATGTGCAATTTAAAGGGTGCGATGATTCCTATTGGGTTTTACAGGAAATATTGGAGCAACAGCTTTCAACCTTAAATGACGATAAAATAAAAAGCCATGTGAAGGTACTTAAGGATGCTGCAGCTTTGTCGATAAAGAAATTCAACAGAAAGTATAAAATATCGGGTAAAAAAGCTAGTAGTGGTGATGACTTGGGAGTTTTCACCTATCAGGCAGCATTGAATCTGGAAGAAGCTCTTAGTACGAAAGGTTTATTAACCAAAGAACTGGAAGAGTATTTATTTAATATTAAAACCTCATATATTAACTATTTACACCTTTCAAAGAAAAGACCTATTCAAACAAGGGATGAAATGATGGCCAAAAGAATAGCCTGGTTTGCCGCAGGTCCCGATGCCAAAATAGTGGTTTGGGCACATAACGCCCACATTTCTAATGAAGTAGTTTTGGCTGGTGAAATTGGCTTAATGGGGCACAATCTAAAAAAAGGATTTGGTGATGCATACCATTCCATAGGGATGAGTTCTTTAAAGGGGAGTTATTCTTATATAGAAAACCCGATGATAAATAATGATCATTCCTATGATGATAAACTTTTAAAAGCAGATTTAAATTTTCAGCCAAACAACTCCTGGGAAAAGATATTTAGCGAAATAGATGAAAAGGCTTTTTATTTTGAAACCAAAGAATTTGCAGATGATCAAATTTTTGAAAACCTAAAATTGTTGGGTTATCCACAGGAAAAAGATACAGATTATTATAAGCTTTCTCCTTTAAAAATGTTTGACACCGTATTTTTTATTGAATCTACTAACGCTACGCATCCATTGTTTAATTAATATGAAAATTATAATGAAAAAATTTATAGGTGTAGTTTTTTTCTTCTGTATTAGAGAGAAGAAAATTTAAAGAAAAGGTGAAAAATGCTTTGAAAAACGTTGTACAACAGCATATAAAAACAATGCTTAATCAGTCTCAAATCGACACACCGTGCTTGCTTGCTTAGCGGATTGTCCTGCGGACAATAACGCACGCCAGCTCGCACTGTTTTTATACGGGACGTTGGCAGTAATGCAAAAAAATAAATAAACAATGACTACAAAAAAAATTCTTTTTTTAATATTACTAATTCAAGTTCAACTTCAAGTTTTTGGACAAAACACCGAATCGAGCAATGAAAAAATAAAAGTTTTAAATTTTGCAACCTTCCATCTATCAGGCTCTACTGATGCAAATTCATCACCAGTAAATATTAATAACCCCCAGGTTAAAAAAGAGATCAATAAAATCGTTGAAGAATTGGTGAAATTTGATCCCACCATTATATGTGTAGAAGTTCCAGTAAACTCTTCAAAACGTACTAATGAAATTTATCAAGAATATAAAGCGGATCAATCGAAAACGACAAATTGGACTGAAGAGATTAATTCGATCGCCTTTGAAGTGGGACGCTTGAGTGGTGTTGAAAATATCTACGGCATCGATTCCCAATTAGGTTTTAATTACCCAAAATTGATGGAGATGGCAAAAGAATCTGAATCAATCAGCACCTATATAGCCAACTACGACAAGGAAACCAAGAAATTTAATGAAACAGGTATTCAAGAGAAGTTTCGGATTTTAAATACCGATGAATTTAAATCAGAAATTATTGATTTCTATAATACTTTAGCATTAATGCATACACCAGGTAATTATGAAGGAGCAGAAATTATCTCTGACTTTTATAAAAGGAACTTAATGATTTACAGTAATTTTTATGATGTTCCTAAAACCAAAGATGATCGGATTCTTATAATTTTAGGAGGTACCCACACTGCCTATTTGGACTTGTTTTTAAGAGATCATCCTAATTTTGAATTAGTAGATCCAAAGGAATATTTAGTAAAGTAAGCACTACCGCCAACAACATATAAAAACAATGCTTATTTTGGTCTTGAATCGAAACTCACTGCTCGCTTGCTGCGCTGATTGTCCTGCGGACAATCAAGCTCGCCAGCTCGCACAGTTTTTATACGAGACGTTGGGCAACATTTCAAAAAAATATTTCGAGTGAAAAAAGTCTTTCAAATAGTGGTAATTGTTTTTTTGATTGTTTCTTGTGATGAAAAACAAGGAGAACTCAAATCGGAAATAAAGACCCAAAACGACACCATTGTCGGCGTAAAAATTTACAACCCGAACGGCAATTTGATTTTCGACAAAACCACCCAAATTATTGAAGACTGGGACAATGAATTAATGACGTGGATGACAGCTACTTTTTATGCAGGAAACAAAGTAGTCACAGAATATTACGCCCATTCTAATTTAACTCTGAACAAAACAATTTTTGATTATGACCCCGATAATAAGCTCCGGGAAACTTATACTGTTAGTGTAACCAAACCAGAAATAAGGGAACGTAATCTATACAAAGAAATCTATTCTATTAATAATCCTGATTCCCTGAAGAAATACATTGACGAGAGGTTATCGGAAAATGATACCTTGAGTAAAAAAAATAAAACAGAAAAAGAAAGTGAAAAGTTTTTCACCACCTATAAAGATGATAACGGATTTCTTACAAAAGAATTTTGGACTATAATTGATAGTACCGAGATATTCAAAAAAGTTGAGAAATACGATGGAAATAACAATCTTATTTCTTCTTATACAAAGTCACAGTATAACGAAAATTTAAACGAATATAAATACGATAAACAAGGAAATCTAATTGAGGAAATAGAAACGTGGAATTTAGATGAGGGCAAATTTCAAAGAAAGGAACATATTTATGATAATGACAATTTAGTAAAGACCAATTTTTATCACGGGAATAATTTAGCTTTTTTATATGAATATCAATACCAAGATACACTGCGTATCAGAGAAGTCAAAACCCGGATTACAAATGCAAAAGCTTTTGCTAACAGGAAAGAAAGAGAAGTAATAGAATACAAGTATGAGTATTACAAATAAAACATTGCCCAACAACATATAAAAACAATGCTTAAATCAGTCTTGAATCCAAACATCTTGCTCGCTTGCTTAGCTGATTGTCCTGCGGACAATCACGCTGGCCAGCTTGCACAGTTTTTATACGAGACGTTGTAGGCAATGAAACTATATTTATGAAAAAAAACCGATTACTGCTTATTTTATTTATTTCTGTATTTCTTTATTCCTGTTCTGACTCCACCGACCGAAAAGAAATAAAAGTAACAGACTTTTCGAGAATATACGAAGACAGTTTAGTGCCGACTGATCGGTCTTACTCAACTTATTATATAAAAATCAAAGGCTATACTAATGATAGCATTAGAATAATTCCTGGTCAAGAAGGAGATGGGACGTATTCATTTTATTATAATGGCAATATTGACGAAGAGCTGAGAATGGACTACTATGGCTCTCTCACAAAACATTTTACTTTTGACCCTTATAAGGCAACTGAAGGAGAATTAAGTATAGAATATAAACTGTTGTAGAAATTAATCACTACCTACAACAACATATAAAAACAATGCTTATATCAGTCTTGAATCGAAATTTTGTGCTCGCTTGCTTAGCGGATTGTCCTGTGGACAATCACGCTCGCCAGCTCGCACAGTTTTTATACGGGACGTTGTGCATAATGTAAAAACAGCAAATAATAATTGATTTAATTCGGACTATGCTTCTATCTTTATTAATAGCCATTTCAATCCTAACTGCAGTTGCTATGCTGACAAAAATTTTTTGGAGTTTTAAATTTTTGACTATTAAAAACGGACCTAAAAACTTTATCGGATCTTTTATCATCCTTATGATTTCCACCATTATGATATGGGTTCCTTTTTTGTTTAATACTGATAATGAAAAACTATTCCGTTTAAAAAAGAAAATCAACCTTTTGACTATTATTTTCTATGTGTTGGTTTTTTTACTTGCTGTTATAGTTTATCTGCAAATCCTTAGTGTGAGAAACGGATAAAAGTAAATCACTATGCACAACAACATATAAAAACAATGCTTCAACCAGTCTCGAATCGAAGTTCTGCGTTCGCTTGCTTAGCGGATTGTCCTGTGGACAATCACGCACGCCAGCTCGCACAGTTTTTATACGAGACGTTGTAACACATCGGATTCAATTATAATGATCCATTGAAAGAATGATTAAAGTTTTTTACTATTACTATTATTTGTTTTACACTCAGATAATGCCGGACAGCGAACCTCACGCAACTACAGTGTTTGTGCTGAGCTTTATTCAATCTTTATTTCTGATTTTCATAACAGAATTTATTTGGGTTCATACTAACTGTGAATTTCTATTGGAAAAGTGGTCTATGATTTCCATTTTTCTGTTTGCCTTAGTGATAAATTATTGGATCTTTTATCGTTCTAAATGGGGACAACGGTTAGTAAAAAATAAACCTTCATTTTTCAATAGTAAAAGTTTTTCAATTGCAACTGTAGCCTTTTCTACATTGGTAATTGTATCCTTCCTCTTCTGGATGACGGACTTTCTAATTACCGTAATTGGAAATTGCTAAGATCAATATAGCGGACAGCAACTGATAAGGTGTGACTGACCAAAATGAACTAAAAAAGACGTGTTACAACAACATATAAAAACAATGCTTAATTAGGTCTCGAACCGAAATTCCGTGCTCACTTGCTTTGCGGATTGTCCTGCGGACAATCACGCACGCCAGCTCGCACAGTTTTTATACGGGACGTTGTGCATAATGCCTAAAAAAATATGATTAGACCTAACAAACTTCTACTAATAAAAAAGAATTTTATAGAATTCTCTTTTGATGAAGATGATGATTCTGAGAAAGATATCATTCCAGATTTTAAGAAGTTTAAGTCTCTTAATTCCGCTGAGCAGTATTACCTGGCGGACTTATACAACTGGGATGACGGACCAGTCGTTTTGCACTGGATAGTAGATAGTCCAAAATGTGATAAAGGGACTGCTTGTATGATTTTCTGGCGAGCAGAACCGGATTATTATTTTGATTATACAGCAGATACAATAGACGAGTATGAAAAAGGGATTTGGGACTTGCTTCAAAAAATAATCACCAGATTTAAAGCCGACAATTTTTCGCAAAGCAAGTATGAGTTTATACCTGTCAAGGAGGGTTATAAAACGGTTTGGCCGTCAGCAGTGGATATTTGGGAAATTCCATCCGATTTAAAAAATGGAATTAAAGGAAAAAAACCTTTTAGTTTCGGACTTTAAAATAAGTTACAGGGAAAGCACTATGCACAACAACATATAAAAACAATGCTTATTTTGTTCTTGAATCGAAATTCCGTGCTCGCTTGCTCTGCGGATTGTCCTGCGGACAATCACGCGCGCCAACTCGCACAGTTTTTATACAAGACGTTGTAGTGCATTTAAAAAAAATGAAAAAATGAAATTAGAAAAATACATTTCTTTTTTATTCTTAATCTTCCTGAGCACTGCTTGCAAATTTCAGATAAATGGCGCCGACAAGGCCAATTGCAAAACGGACTTTTCTGTAAACTTTCAAAAAATTACTGGTAACGAGGATTATGAAATGGTGGCGGACCAGGCACTGGAAAATGTTGTTGTTTTTTTTGAAAACTATTTTAATGACACAGCCAAGGCTTCGATTAATGGAAACAATGTTTTTAATGAATTAATAAACACAGAAGAATCGTTAGGAACTACTGGCAATTATTTCTCCTATGATTATTCCAATTACAGTGAAATTCCTGATATAAGGATTGAATATAAAGAAGATTGCATTTCTATACCAATTAAAGAAAATTACAAAATTATTTATGTTTATCATTTTGAAGACAAATGGGAAGTAATCTACTCTAATATTTATCCAACTTATGAGTAAGAATCACAATCAGATTGGAAAAAATATTAGTTAAAATAAAACGCACTACAACAATATATAAAAACAATGCTTAAATCAGTCTTGAATCGAAACTTGGTGCTCGCTTGCTCAGCGGATTGTCCTGCGGACAATCACGCTCGCCAGCTCGCACAGTTTTTATACGAGACGTTGCCATTAATTTAAAACAAGATCAATTAAATGGAAAATGAATTTGCCAAAGTAATGTCGGAGCGAACCGACAATGACCTGATTAAAATAGTTACAATTGAAAGGGAAAAATATAATCCAAATGCAATTGCTGCAGCTGAAAATGAAATTGAAAAACGAAAGATTGATACTACTGCATTTGAACAAGTAAGAGAGAAAATAACTATTGAAAAAACACGTCAAGAAACGGTGGAAAAGAATGTTGTTAGTTCATTAACTCGTTTCTGGAATTTTCTCATTGACATATTAGTTTGGTTTATTATAGCATCCCTGTTGAGTTCAATTCTTGATTTATTTATTCAGACTTCCGACCAATTTCTTCTTCACCTTTTAGGGTACACCTTGATTTTCGGATCATTTATAGCCTATTATGCAATTATGGAAATTAAATATCAAAAAACCGTAGGGAAGTTTATAACTAAAACAAAAGTTGTGAAAATGGATGGAACGAAACCGGACTCATCCGATATCGTGGGTAGAACTTTTTGCCGGCTAATACCATTTGACAGAATTTCCTTCCTATTTGTGAAAAATGGGTTTCACGATTACCTCTCAAAAACCAAAGTGGTGAAAGATGTAGCGGAATTGAAAACTAATGGCAACAACATATAAAAACAATGCTTAATTTAGTCTTGAATCGAAACTCACTGCTCGCTTGCTCAACGGATTGTCCTGCGGACAATCACGCTTGCCAGCTCGCACAGTTTTTATACGAGACGTTGTGCATAAGTTAAAAAGGAACATATGAAACATTTACTGACCCTCCTGGTTTTAGCACTAATGGTAAGCTGCCAAAAAAAGGAAAAAAATTTATTAGATACTGCCAGAGCGAAATTACATGCCAGTCATACTGTTAGTTTCAACCAAACAATTTCAGGAATGGGTGGAATGGAGAAAGATTTCGAGGGGAAATCTAATTTCTATAAAAATTCTGATTCCTACGGAGGTTGGGATTTTACAGGAAAAAATAATTTAGGAGATGTAGCTTTCATGGGGAACGATCTGAAAATAATTGATCATAATTCCAAGTTCATCTATTCATATCCTGAGGAATATGTGGAAGATTACATAAAAAGCAATATAGTTTTTCACAACTCTCCTTTCCAATACCTGCAGAACACAGACTGGATTTTTTTACAAGATACTGTTATAACGAATTTGTCCTATCAGGAATTTAAGAGAAACGAAATCGATACCTTAATCGCTGATGAGGACTCCCATATAATTGTAGACAATCATATTTTTGTTAACACCAAAACCGCACTTTTGGAAAGATATGAACGTAGACCCTACGAGAACGGAAAGAAACTCCCAAAGATCATAAGCACCTTCACAGATTATAAGTTAGTGACTCAAAAAGAATCGATTTCATACCAACTTCCGGACGGATATTCGAGTATTCTTGTCGGAGAAAACAGGGTTTCTAAAAATATCGGTGATATAGCTCCTTCATTCCAAACTGAAACATTAAATGGAGACATTTTCGATTTAGAAAAGTATAGGGGAAGAAAAATTCTTTTCAACTTCTCTTTTATCAACTGCGGTAATTGTAAGCTCGCTTTAAAACATTTTAACAGGCAAAATTACAAATTGTCTGAGAAAATAAGTGCTTTTTACATTAATCCTGTAGACAGTAAAGAGGCCATGGAACTTTACGCGGAAAAAGATAATATACCATACCCCATCCTGCAGGCACTTGAAAATATTGAGGAGCTTTATGGAGTAAGTGGTTATCCCACTTTCGTCTTAATAGATGAAGAAGGAAAAATTGAAAACATAATGATCGGATATTCCTCTGAGTTTTTAACTAGTTTAGAAACGCCCTAAACCTATGCACAACAACATATAAAAACAATGCTTAATTTGTTCTTTAATCGCAACTCTTTGCTCGCTTGCTCAGTGGATTGTCCTGGGGACAATCACGCACGCCAGCTCGCACAGTTTTTATACGAGACGTTGTAAAAAATGCAGTGTAAGTCCAGCAAAGAATATAAATTTTACGGATTAAAAACGGACGATTTCCACTCTTTCGCAACTGTTGCGCAAAAGCTTTCCAATCAGTACGGAGCAGAACGCAAGCAGTACGCTGAATTCCCCCTCCCGGGGTGGCAGTGCGCAAGCAACACTCGCAGAACGCAGAGCATAAATTAAGCGTTCCAGGAAAAGCACTTTTTACAACAATATATAAAAACAATGCTATATTAGTGCTCCATCGAAAATCAGTGTTTACTTGCGACGTTCGTTTTTTTATTGAAAATCAAGTTTGCCGGCGCACAGTTTTTATATGGGACGTTGTAATGCATATGAAAAAACTCACGTTACAAAGACCAAAAGAAAGATTTAATAAGAATTATTCTTATGAGATTTTTGTCGGAAATATAAAATTGACCGAATTAAAAAATGGGGAAGAAAAAGTTGTTGAAATTTCCGACGAATTGAATAATGAACAATTAAGAGCTAAAATTCAGTGGTGTGGAAGTGAAAAGTATGATGTATCGGAATTGAAAGACAATACAAATTTAAAAATTTGCGGAAATGATTTTTTAAACAGGAAAGCAATTTGGATTATTGCCATTTTACCAATAACCGGTGCTCTGATGTTTGGTTATGGTAGAGATAATCTGACAATAAAATATATCGGAATTGGACTGTTTTTTTCAATTTTACTTTTTGCATTTTGGGGAACTGTAATTGCTAAAAATAAA
>JBNJKO010000008.1:0-156363 GCA_051751125.1 Bacteroidota bacterium | reverse complement strand
CTGCTTTTTGATAACTCAGCCTTATCTGAATTATTTTCCTCCCATACCACCCTTGATGTTCAAAGACACAATGAACTGATGCTATACTTTGAGGGGGTTAATAAAGCTCGGAATCATCCTGGTTTTACCTTCCTGTATCATTACCAGCAATATGTTCAGTTAGCTAAAGACCCCTATAGCTATACCCAGTTCCTGGAACATTATCGGCGGAAGTATCCCAAGGAAAAGGGTTCTATGAAACTTGAACATGAAGCCGGAAATGAGATGTTTATTGATTTTGCCGGGAAGAAACTTCAAATTGTAAATAAGGAAACCGGGGAAATCATTCCTGTGGAAGTATTCGTTGCCATTCTTCCCAACAGCCACTATACTTATGTGGAAGCCTGTTTAAGCCAGAAACGCAAAGATCTTATTTCTTGCTGCACCGCAGCTTTAAACTTTTATGGGGGAGTCCCAAAAGCTATTGTCTCTGACAATCTGAAATCAGCAGTAACCAGAGCCAGTAAATATGAGGCAGAAATCAACCGCACCTTCAAGGACTTCGCCCGCCACTACAACTGCGTGATCAATCCGACCCGCAGCTATGCACCTCAAGATAAGGCGTTGGTGGAGAATGCCGTGCACCTTACGTATCAACGGATCTATTATCCTCTTCGGGAGATGACTTTCTTCTCTTTACATGATCTTAACCGAGAGATAAGAAAGCTGCTAAGTGCCTATAATAATTTATTGTTTAAACGCAAAGAAGCTAGTCGTACTGAGCTTTTTCAGTCGGTCGAGCGTCAGTATTTAAAACCCCTCCCTTCAAGTTCCTATGAGCTGAAGGATTACAGAAAAGCGAAGGTGCAAAAGATGGGGTATGTGTACTTCTCTCCCGATAAGAGTTACTATAGCGTCCCTTATCGGTATATCGGAAAAGAGACCTGTATCCATTACACCGAAGGAATGATCGAGATTTACTTCTATCAGGAAAGAATAGCGCTACACCCGCGTAATGGAGCCAAGGGGAGTTATATCACCAATACAGCCCATCTTAGTAGTACCCATAAATTCTACTCCGACTGGAATCCGGAATTCTTCAAGAAAAAAGCAGCCCCTCATGGAATATATGTATTGAACTGCATAGAAAGAATCCTCACCTCTCAAGATTATCCTGAAATAGGTTACAAACGTGCTATGGGCGTCCTCCAACTTCACAAAGCCTATGGCTCGGAAAGACTCAATAACGCATGTAAAAGAGCCCTGGAGGGAGAGGCTTCTTCCTACCAGCATATAAAAAACATCCTTAAAAACAATATGGATAAAGCATCATTATTCTACCAGGACCTGGAGCAAACAACGAACCATATACCGGTACATCCTAACATACGAGGTGCCTCTGCTTACAAATAATAATCACTAATTAAATTTAAAACCATGAACAACAATCAGACTATTGAAAAATTAAAAACAATGCGATTAGGCGCTATGGCCCAGTTACACCTTCAGCACGTCAAGGATAACCGCTTGGGTGAAATGACCTGTGATGAGTACCTGGCACTCCTTACAGATCACCAATGGGAGGAGCGAGAGAATAAGAAAATTGATCGACTTCTAAAACAGGCAAGCTTCAGACAGAATGCAAACCTTGCTGATATAAACTATTCTCCTGAAAGAAATCTCGACAAAAATATGTTTGTACGTTTAAGCACTCTTGATTTTATATCCCGTAAGGAAGGTCTTATAATCTGCGGGGCCTCAGGTGTGGGTAAAAGTTATCTCGTGCAGGCATTAGGGCATCAGGCCTGTCTCTCTGGTTATAAGACCTTTTATGCCATTACCGCAAGAATCCTTAAGAAACTTAAACTCAGCAAAGTGGATGGAACTTATTTAAAAGAACTGGAGAAACTGACAAAAACCGATCTTCTTATTCTTGATGATTTTGGGCTGCAGGCATTGGATAATCATGACAGAGAAACGCTTATGGATATTATTGATGACCGCCACGGTCAAAAATCCACTATGATATCCTCACAGATACCAGTCTCGGCCTGGTATGAAATTATAGGAGGGGAAGGAACCTTGGCTGACGCATTACTCGATAGGATTGTAAACTCATCACATCGCATCGATCTCAAAGGAGAATCTTTAAGAAAAGGAATCCTAAAGAAGGAATAACATTAATTTTTTATATAATTGCAGTATCTTTTAAAGTGGCACTGTTTGACCGAAATCAGTGGCATGGTCCCTCCGATATACCCACAAAGTGAAGCTTAAATTGTTGGGTTGGGTTCTTTTCAATCCAATTCAAATGTTCTGCTAATCGCATCAGCTTTTTAAACCGCTGCATATGCTTCATTACCCCATTATTTTGAAGGCTGGGCATTAATCGAAGGTAACTCTCAAACCCTAAGGTAAACTCGTAATCAAGCTGCTTTAAATAAATATCTGAAGTATGATGCTTTGCTTTTAAAAAATCCTTCAGGTAATTTTCTGTGGTAAAGTAATTTTTCATCGTCCCATATTTTAATGCACCAGATATTTGATGGTGATATTCCAAAAGCTGGGTTAAAGTATGATGCTGTTGGTCCGTCCCTAAGAACCGTGATTTGATACGATGAGCAGTGATAACCTGTTCCTGTTTCAGAAGACTGTCGTAGGCTTTGTAGAGTAAGGTTCTCGTTTCATCAATCTTTTTATTGATGTGCTGGCTCTCCATCCTGGATCCCTGCATTTTTCCAGCGGATTGATTCCCCTTGGTTATGGGTAAAGTTCGTTTTAGGCTAATTTCCAGGGATTTGCCGTCAACGGTAATCCGGGCATAAAGCAGGGCAAGCTCCGGTTGTTTTTTCTTTTTGCGGGCGAAGAAAGAAATAGAAAAGGTTTGACTACTACGCATGGTTTGATCGTATTAAATGAAACAATAGTAAGGGTACGAAGTCAAACTACCAATACGCGCTATGGAATAGCAGCGAATTAAAAATACGAAAAATAAGCTCACGAAAAGCTCACGATTTAACGTGAGCTCACGAAAAACTCACGTTAAATTTAACACTGTTTGTTAAATTTTGAGCACAAAAAAAAAGGCTAACTATATGAAAACCATATAGTTAGCCTTTAAATGTGTTAAAACAGTAACAGTTAAAGTCGGGGTGGCAGGATTCGAACCTGCGGCCTCCTGCTCCCAAAGCAGGCGCGATAACCGGGCTACGCTACACCCCGAGGTGTAATTTATTCAATAAAAAATTTGTAATTTCCAGAATCAAATAAGGAAAAGAACGCTTAACTTAATGCCTAAGCGGCTGCAAATATAATTGAATTAAGCGAAAACCAACTATGAACTAAAGAAAAATTTTGAAAATGCCTGTTAACATATATTTTAGACCATTTTGCTCATTTTTATTTATCTTTTCACCCTAATAAAATTCAAATGAAATCAAATTTATTATTACTCTTTAGCACGGCAATATTATCATTTTCGGCCTGTGGTCAAAAAGATACAAGCATTGAAACCCCAAAAACCTCCATAGATTATGAAATGGTTGTAGATGGTCTGGAAATTGCCTGGGGAATGACCTTTCTCCCTGATGGAAGCATGATCGTTACCGAAAAAAACGGAGATATCATACATTTTAAAGATGGAGAAAAACAGCAACTTACCGGAGGTCCGGAAGTATATCAGCGTGGTCAGGGTGGTTTATTAGACATTATTCTGCATCCCGATTATGAGAAAAATGGATGGATCTATATGACGTATTCATCTTCTGAAGGTGAAGGTGATGGTGGAAATACCGCTGTGATGCGCGCAAAACTTGATGGAACACAATTTACAAATCAGGAAGTATTATATAAAGCAACCCCAAATACTACCAAAGGACAGCATTTTGGTTCCCGAATGGTTTTTGACAACGACGGATATTTATATTTTTCTATTGGAGACCGTGGGGCAAGGGATGAAAATCCACAGGATATAACCCGGGATGGCGGTAAGATTTACAGAATTAATGATGACGGCAGTATTCCTAAGGATAATCCTTTTGTAGGAGAATCAAATGCAAAGGAAGCTATCTACAGCTATGGACACAGAAATCCTCAGGGAATGATTCTTCATCCGGATACAGGAGAAGTTTGGGTTCACGAACATGGTCCACAAGGAGGTGATGAGATCAATGTTATTAAAAAAGGTGAAAACTATGGCTGGCCTGTTGTTACCTATGGTGAAAATTATGGAGGTGGCGCAATTTCTGATGAAACCAGCAAACCGGGAATGGAAGATCCAATTTACTATTGGGTACCTTCTATAGCCCCAAGCGGAATGGCTTATGTCAGCACAAACAAATATCCTTCCCTTCAGGGAAATCTATTAATTGGTTCTTTAAAATTTCAATATCTGGAACATGTTGTAATGGATGGCAAGGAAGTGACCCGAAGAGAAAAATTACTGGAAGGAATTGGTCGGGTAAGAGACGTGAAGGAAGGTCCGGATGGTACGATTTATGTTTCCGTGGAGCAAAAAGGAATCGTGAAGCTGGTTGAAAAAGAAGTTGAAACATCTCAGGAATGAAAACAGCCTTTAAACTGCTCTTAATAATTGGTCTTTTAAGTTGCAAATCAAACTCTGAAGAAAATAAAATTGAATACACCATTCCGCAGGAATCGGTTGCAAAATCACAGATTCAATCAAGTGAAAGCTACAAACGCGGGAAGGAAGTTTACCTCGATTTTTGTATGACCTGTCATCTTGCAGACGGGAAGGGAATAAAAGGCACATTCCCACCACTGGACGGATCCAACTGGCTAACTGAAAAACGTCAGGAAAGCATTCATGCTGTAAAATATGGTTTACAGGGGCCAATTGAGGTAAATGGAGAAAAGTATAATATGGCGATGGCACCTATGGGATTATCTGATCAGGAAGTTGCAGATGTGATGAATTATGTCATGAACTCCTGGAGCAATTCAAGTAAAAAACCTGTAACTGTTGAAGATGTCAAGGCAATAGAGAAATAAAATATTCCTTATCTCCAGTTTTTTAATGCCTAATAGAGAGAATATTTTATTCTCTCTATTAGGCATTTGTTTTTTTTCGTCTATTTTAAAGATATGTCAGTTGTATTTTTATTGAAGTTTCCTGAATTTCAATCTCAGAAAATAATAAGTCAAATAAAAAATCAAACCCACTGCATTCCAAAGGAATAATTAACTTTGCCTAAAATTTTTAGAAATATGCTGATTATTGGAATTGCGGGTGGAACCGGAAGTGGAAAAACTACCGTGGTACGCCAAATAATGGATGAATTGAAAAATGAGGAAGTAGATGTAATATCTCAGGATTCCTATTATCAGGATACCAGTCATTTAAGTATGGAGAACCGAAAAAAGATCAATTTCGATCATCCAAAATCTATAGATTTTAACCTCCTTGTAGCTCATTTAAAAGAATTGAAAGCAGGAAATTCCATCGAGGAACCTGTATATTCTTTTCAGGAACATAACCGCACAAGTGAAACCAGAACCATCCGTCCCAGGAAAGTAATCATCGTAGAGGGAATTTTAATTCTTACCCATACCGATATTCGGGATATGTTCGATATTAAAATCTACGTACATGCCGATAGTGATGAGCGCATGATCCGAAGACTGAAAAGGGACATCAATGAACGGGGACGGGATCTTGACGAAGTTTTATGGCGTTACCAAACCACCCTTAAACCTATGCATCAGCAATTTATTGAACCTACAAAGGAATTTGCCGACATCATCATTCCTACCAATCGTCATAATACGGTAGCAGTAGATATTGTTCAAACTATTATAAAGGACAGATTATCTTAATTTTGTATCTTTAAAAAATGTTGCAATAATCAGTTCAACTTTTTGAAACACCCTTAAAAGACTTTAAATTATTATACAATGAAGCTAAAAGAGCTCCGACAAAAAAGATGGTTTAAAATTATAAGCAACCGCTATGTTTTACTGTTGTTAATTTTTGCATTCTGGATGTTCTTTTTAGACAGCAACTCCTGGCTAACCCATTATGAACTGGATCAGGAAATTAACGAATTGCAGGAAAATAAAGAATATTACCAAAAAGAAATTGCCAAAGACGGCGCTACTATTAATAAACTGAATGATTCATTTGAATTGGAAAGTTACGCCAGGCAACATTATTATATGAAAAGAGCAAATGAGGATATTTTTATAATTCAATATGATACCATTGATTAAGCAATAAAAATCTGGTTCCCTTTCCGTTTTTTTCATTTAAAAAATTATAAAAAAATGAGTCAAGGTCTATTTCAGGAGTTTGAAGAAGTTTCCGCCAAAGAGTGGAAACAAAAAATACAATTTGAATTAAAAGGAGCCGATTATAACGAGAAGTTGGTTTATAAAAGCAGGGATGGCATTAATGTAAAGCCCTTTTATAATTCCGAAGATATTTCCGAAACTCCCAAAGCTATTTCTCCAAAAAACTGGGAGATCTGTGAAAAGATCTATGTGGCTTCTGAAGAAAAAAGCAATCAGAAAGCTCAGGACGCACTTAAAAAAGGAGCGGAAAGTCTTTGGCTCATTCTTCCATCAGAAAAAGTTAACCTTCAAAAATTATTTAAGGATCTGGACCTTGAGAAAGTTCCGGTATATCTTGATCTGGAATTCCATTCTGAAGGGTTTTTCGCGAATCTCAATAAATTTCTTTCCGGGAAAGATCACAAAATAGTAACCCAAGTGGATATCGTTGGAAATTTGGCCCGTTCCGGAAACTGGTATTTCAATCTACCTAAAGATCATGAGATTTTGATTACAATCCTTGCCACTGGCGATAAATTCAGATCTATTTTAAGTGTAGATGCTACCTTGTACCAAAATGCAGGGGCAACTATCCCTCAGGAACTGGCGTATTCTTTGGCGCATGCAAATGAATATTTGAATCATATTTCCACCTCTGAAAAAATCAAAAAAGATCCCGAAATCCAATTCCTGATCTCTCAAGGCAGTAATTTTTTTTTCGAGATTGCAAAGGTCCGCGCTTTAAGAATTCTGTATGCAAGTCTGGCTTCCGAGTATAATTTTCAGGAAAACTGTCAAATCCTGGCGCAACCAACAAAACGCGATAAGACACTTTATGATTACAATGTGAATCTCCTTCGAACCACGACACAAAGCATGAGTGCAATTTTAGGCGGCGCAAATGCCGTTTATAATTCCCCGTACGATGCTGTTTTTCATAAAAACAATGAATTTGGAGACAGGATCGCCCGGAATCAACTTTTGGTTTTAAAGAACGAAAGTTACCTGGATAAAGTTTCCAATGCAGCAGAAGGCTCTTACTATATTGAAAGTCTTACCACTCAGTTTGCAGAAAAAGCACTGGAAATTTTTAAGGAGATAGAAGCCGGTGGAGGATTTTTAAAACAATTAAAGGAAGGGATTATTCAGAAAAAAATATTGGAAAGTGCCCAAAAGGAACAGGAACAATTCAACAATGGAGAACTGGTACTCGTTGGGACAAATAAATTTGAAAATCCTGAAGACAGGATGAAAAATGACCTGGAACTGTATCCTTTTCTGAAAATGAATCCCAGAAAAACCCTGATCCAGCCAATACTGGAAAGGCGTTTGGCAGAAGAAATAGAGCAGGAACGTTTGAAAAATGAATAAAAATACAAGTATATGAAATGAGCATTACTACAATACGATTCTAATACCTATGGAGATATGCGAATTACATATGGCCAATAAAAAACAATAAATATCACATATGAAAATCCTGACCTTATTTTTATTCCTTGTTTTTTCACAGCAAATAGCTGCCCAGCAAGTTTTGGAAATTTCGGAAACCGGAAGTGATAAATCGATACTTTTCGAACAAAACAAAAGGGTGAAGATCAAAACCATTACTGGAGAAAAGTATATTGGAAGGTTTCAAATATCAGATGCCAACACGATTGAAATTAAAGGAAATAATATCCCTTTAAATTCTATTGAAAATATTAAAAGTAGATCTGTGGTTGCAGGAATAGTTGGTACAGTTTTAATAATTTCCGGCGCTTATTTTCTGGTTATTTCACCTATAGTGGCATTAGCAATTAGTTCTGGTGCCGGAATTGCTTTTGTATTTGGTGGTGTAGCAATGATCTCATCCGGGATTTTTTTTAATGAATTCGCCAAAAATCACAGGAACACCAAATGGTCTTACAAAATTATTGATCCATGAGCAGGAAAAATCTACAACATATCACGTTAAAAAAATCGGTTTCAAAAAAATTTGAAGAACAAAATTTAGATAAAATTTTTGAAACTGCTGAAGAAATAGATCTTAAAAAGGTTTATTCCGAAGAAGATATAAAAGATGCAGGGCATTTGAATTTTGCTGCCGGAATCGCACCTTATCTGCGTGGACCTTATAGCACTATGTACGTGATTCGGCCCTGGACCATTCGCCAATATGCCGGGTTTTCCACCGCAGAAGAAAGCAATGCATTTTACAGGAGAAATCTTGCTGCAGGCCAAAAGGGATTATCGGTAGCTTTTGATCTTCCAACGCACCGCGGCTATGACAGTGACCACGAACGGGTTGTAGGAGATGTTGGAAAAGCGGGAGTTGCGATAGATACCGTGGAAGACATGAAGATCCTGTTTGACAAAATCCCACTGGATAAAATGTCGGTTTCTATGACGATGAACGGAGCCGTTTTGCCAATTATGGCTTTTTATATCGTCGCTGCAGAAGAACAGGGCGTAAAGCCAGAGCTGCTTTCAGGAACGATTCAAAATGATATCTTAAAGGAGTTTATGGTACGCAACACCTACATCTACCCTCCTACTCCTTCAATGAAAATTATATCGGATATTTTTGAGTACAGCTCTAAAAATATGCCGAAATTCAACAGCATCAGTATTTCGGGATATCACATGCAGGAGGCAGGCGCTACGGCAGATATTGAGCTTGCCTATACCCTTGCAGACGGACTGGAATATATACGAAAAGGTCTTGGAGCAGGAATGGATATAGATTCTTTCGCTCCCCGCCTGTCCTTTTTCTGGGGAATTGGAATGAACCATTTTATGGAAATTGCAAAAATGCGGGCTGCGAGGATGTTATGGGCGAAACTGGTAAAACAGTTCAATCCAAAAAGCGAAAAATCCCTTGCACTTAGAACACATTCTCAAACCAGTGGCTGGAGCCTTACCGAGCAGGATCCTTTTAACAATGTTGCCCGAACCTGCATTGAAGCAGCCGCAGCTGCTTTTGGAGGGACTCAGAGTTTACATACCAATGCTTTAGATGAAGCCATTGCCCTTCCTACAGATTTTTCTGCCAGGATAGCGAGAAATACACAGCTATTCCTTCAGCAGGAAACAAAAATAACCAAAACCGTAGACCCCTGGGCCGGTAGTTACTATGTTGAAAGTCTTACGTATCAAATCGCTGAAAAAGCCTGGAAACTCATTGAAGAAGTGGAAGAATTAGGCGGAATGACAAAAGCCATTGAATCCGGAATTCCAAAAATGCGGATTGAAGAGGCTGCCGCAAAGAAGCAAGCCAGGATAGACAGTGAAACGGATATCATTGTAGGCAATAATAAATATCGGCTTGAAAAAGAGGATCCTTTGGTTACTCTGGAGGTTGACAATCAGACGGTTCGCCTTCAGCAGTTGGAAAGACTGGAATGGGTAAAGAAGGAGCGCGATACCCAAAAGGTTGCAAAGGCCCTTAAAACTTTAACCGAAGCTGCTAAAAACAAAGATGGGAATTTACTGGAATTAGCTGTAGATGCTGCAAGGGAAAGAGCTACCTTAGGAGAGATTAGCGATGCTTTGGAAGAAGTTTACGGGAGATATAAGGCGAAAATTCAATCCTTCAGTGGAGTTTATTCAAAAGAGATGAAAGACAATACTTCCTTTAAAAAAGCCAGGGAACTGGCAGATAAATTTGCGGAACAGGACGGTCGACGTCCACGCATCATGATCGCTAAAATGGGACAGGATGGGCATGATCGTGGCGCAAAAGTGGTTGCTACAGGATATGCCGATCTGGGATTTGATGTGGATATAGGCCCACTATTCCAGACACCGGCAGAAGCCGCAAAACAGGCTGTGGAAAATGATGTGCATATTTTAGGGGTTTCCTCTCTGGCTGCAGGACATAAAACCCTCGTTCCTCAGGTAATTGAAGAACTAAAAAAGCACGGCCGGGAGGATATTATGGTAATTGTGGGAGGAGTTATTCCATCACAGGATTATCAGTTTTTGTTTGATGCCGGTGCGGTAGCCGTTTTTGGTCCGGGAACAAAGATCAGTGAAGCAGCGATTGAATTGCTGGAGATATTAATTGATGAATAGTTTTAAGTAGAAAATTCAAAATTTCTCAATACTCAATACTAACATCTCAATACCAAAATAAAAAAAACAATATTATATGGACTACACACAAAAAATGCTTAGAGATGATGCCTTAAAAGGCAAAACAATTGTGGTTACCGGAGGCGGAAGCGGACTAGGAAAAGCGATGAGCACTTACTTTTTAGAATTGGGTGCCAATGTTGTGATCACATCCAGAAATATGGAAAAGCTGGAAAACACAGCCAGGGAACTTGAAGAAAAAACCGGAGGCCAGGTTTTACCTGTACAATGTGATGTAAGGCATTATGACCAGGTGGAAGCCATGGTGAAAGCATCGGTTGAGAAATTTGGACAAGTGGATGTATTGCTGAATAATGCGGCAGGGAACTTTATTTCTCCTACCGAAAGACTTTCAGCAAATGCTTTTGATACTATTATCGATATTGTCTTAAAAGGCAGTAAGAACTGTACGCTGGCTTTCGGGAAACACTGGATTGACCAAAAACAAAAAAATAAGACTATTTTAAATATCGTAACCACCTATGCCTGGACAGGATCTGCCTATGTGGTTCCAAGTGCAACCGCAAAAGCTGGGGTTCTTGCAATGACGCGGTCGTTGGCTGTGGAATGGGCAAAGTACGGAATACGCTCGAATGCGATAGCTCCCGGTCCATTTCCAACTAAAGGTGCCTGGGACAGGTTGCTTCCCGGGGATTTAAAGGAAAAATTTGATTTGTCAAAAAAAGTGCCTTTAAAAAGAGTTGGAGAGCATCAGGAACTGGCAAATCTAGCTGCTTACCTGGTATCCGATTTTTCCGCATATGTAAACGGGGAAGTGATCACAATAGATGGCGGGGAATGGCTAAAAGGTGCAGGCCAGTTTAATCTTTTGGAGGCTATTCCGGAAGAAATGTGGGATCAGCTGGAAGCCATGATAAAGTCTAAGAAATAAAAATAACCAGGTATTTTCCTGATATAATAGCAAAAGCAGTTTCGGAATTAATCTGGAACTGCTTTTTTAGTGGGAAATTCTATATTTAATAATTCTCTCAAACAGTTAAATAACTCAATTCTATATATTTACATCTAAAGCAAAAGAAATAAAAATGATGTAACTTCCTTTTCTTATTTTCCTACTTAACTACCCTACTAGTTAAATTTATATTAATAAATAAACAAGTAAAACTAGTATGAAAAAAATTGTGATGAATTCCATTGCTGCACTTCTGTTCATTTCCACAGGAAGTTTTGCACAGACCGACAGTAAAAAGGAAGTAAAAAAACTTCCTTCGGTAAACATTCCAACAGATCCTAATGTAAAAATAGGTAAACTTGAAAATGGACTTACCTACTACATCCGTAACAATGGCAAACCTGAGGACAAGGTGGAATTACGCCTTGCCATCAATGCTGGATCTATTCTGGAAAATGAAGATCAGCAAGGTCTGGCTCACTTTGTAGAGCATATGAACTTTAACGGAACTACAAACTTCGAGAAAAACGAACTTGTAGATTACCTGCAAAGTATAGGTGTGAAATTTGGTGCTGATCTAAATGCGTACACCGGTTTTGATGAAACAGTTTACATTCTTCCAATTCCAAGTGATAATCCCGAGACCTTGGAAAAAGGATTTCAAATCCTTGAAGATTGGGCGCACAATGCGTTAATGACAGATAAGGACATCGACGAGGAACGAGGTGTTGTTATTGAAGAGTATCGGCTTGGCCTTGGCCCGGATAAGCGCATGATGACAGAATATTTACCTAAGCTTATGTACGGGTCTCAATATGCTGAAAGACTTCCTATTGGAAAACAAGAAGTGATTGAGAATGCGGATTATGAAGCGGTAAGAAGTTATTATAAAGATTGGTACAGGCCAGATTTAATGGCTGTGGTTGCGGTTGGAGATCTGGATCCCGAAGTGATGGTACAAAAGATCAAAGATCATTTTTCTAAACTGAAACCGGTTGCCAACCCAAGGGAACGGAAAGTATTTGATCTTCCAAATCACGATGAAACTTTTGTTGCAATAGCTTCAGATAAAGAAGCTCCTTTCAGCCAGGTTAGAATTTATTACAAAGACCTTGAAAATGCTAAAGATATTGTTACTACAAAGGATTACAGAGACCAGTTAGTTAAAAATCTTTTCTCTACTATGATAAATAACCGGCTGGACGAACTTCGTAATAGTGCAAATCCACCGTTTTCATATGGATTTTCAAGCTATGGCGGGACCTATGCAAGATCCAAGAATGCGTACCAGTCATTCGCAATGAGTGGAGCCGGCGAGCAGTTAAAATCTCTGCGCGCATTGCTTGAAGAAAATGAACGCGTAAAACGTTATGGCTTTAATTCCGGGGAACTGGATAGGGCTAAAAAAGAGTATCTCGCTCAGCTCGACCGTCAATACAAAGATCGTGATAAGCAGGAAAGCAGCAGGATCGTTGGTTCCTATGTGAGCCATTACTTATCCAATTCTCCAATTCCTGGAATTGAATGGATTTCAGAATTTGCAAGCGGTTCATTACCAACAATAAAACTTGAAGAGGTAAATAACCTTATCAATGATTTTCTTCACGAGGAAAACCGCGTAATTATTCTTACCGGCCCGGAAAAAGAAGATATCACTCAGGTAAAAGAAGAGGAAGTTCTTGCTTTGCTTAAAGAGATTGAGAACTCTGAAATTACCGCTTATCAGGAAACAGACATCCGCGAGAATTTAATTACTACTGCGCCTAAGGCAGGCACGATTACAAAAGTTGAAAGCAACCATAAAGTTGGATTCAAGAAGCTTCTGCTTAGCAATGGTGCAACCGTAGTGTATAAAAATACCGATTTCAAAAACGATGAAATTTTATTTTCTGCATACAGCCCTGGAGGAACTTCCCTGTATTCAGATAAAGATTATCTCAATACCGGATTTGCCAATAGCGGCTTAGCTGAAGCTGGTATTGCAGACCTCTCCCTAAACGATATTAATAAAATGATGAGTGGAAAGTTGGTTTCTGTTAGCCCAAATATCGGAAGTATTTCTGAGGGTTTTAATGGATCCTCGACGCCTCAGGACTTTGAAACCTTATTCCAAATGGTACATTTATATTTTACTGATCTCAATAAGGATAAAGAAGCCTATACTTCATTTGTGACCAAACAGAAAAATTTTCTTGGTAATTTATTATCCAATCCCAATTTCTATTTTCAAAATGAACTGGGAAAATTCAGAAATGAAGGTAATTCCCGTTACCTGGGCTTTCCAACTCCTGAAGCTTTTGATAGCCAGGACTATGATCTTGCCTATGAGAAATATCAGGAACGTTTTGCCAATGCAGGGGATTTCACCTTCTATTTTGTAGGTAATATTGATGAAGCAAAACTTAAAGATTTCGCCTCAACCTACCTTGCCAGCCTGCCATCCAACGGGGAAAAAGAGGAATATAAGGTTCCGGAATTCAGGGAAGTTAATGAGTACCGCAAAAAGGTGATCAATAAAGGAACCGATCCTAAAAGCCAGGTAACCATCATTTGGAATGGGGAAACAGGTTATACGGAAGAAGAAGATTTTGCACTGGGAGCTTTGGGAGAGGTCCTAACCATAAAACTGGTAGAAAAACTTCGGGAAGAAGAAGGTGGTGTTTATGGTGTTGGAGCCAGAGGAACTATGTCAAAAATCCCTTATGGATCCTACAACTTCAGCATTTCATTCCCATGTGGGCCAGAGAATGTAGATAAATTGACTGCAGCCGCTTTAGCAGAGGTAGAAAAAATTAAAAAGGAAGGCCCTTCAGAAAAAGATATGGCCAAAATAAAAGAATCTCTTTTATTAAACCGAAAAGAAAGTCTGAAGCAGAACCGGTTTTGGCTAAATCAACTTTCTGCTGCAGAAAGAGAAGAAAAAGACATTGAGGACCTGCTGCAATTTGAAGAAAAAGTTGCTGCACTTACTTTAAAAGATTTAAAAGATGTTGCCAATACTTTTTTAAATGAAAAGTATCTTTTAGGCATTCTGATGCCGGAAGAATTGGAATAGGAGCATAAAACCTAATTTAAAGCCTGACAGAATAATTTCTTGTCAGGTTTTTTTTGTTCCTGCCTGAAAGTAAATCTTTTAACTTAAATAAATTACCTGAAAATCAAGGGTAGGAAAGGAAATTAAGCCCAAATCTACGAGAAAATCGCACTCCCTGTTTATTAATGTATAAGCTGTTAACAAAATCATTTTCTAAACCTGTAATAAATTGTATTTTTACTTTTTAAAACTGAAGAGAATTAATGGGTAAAATCATTGCTATTGCAAACCAAAAAGGCGGGGTAGGTAAAACTACCACCTCTATAAATCTGGCAGCTTCCCTGGGAGTTCTTGAGAAAAAAGTTCTATTGATTGATGCAGACCCGCAGGCAAATGCCACTTCAGGGTTAGGAATTGATGTTGAAGGCGTTGAGTTTGGGACGTATCAATTGTTGGAACATTCCATAAAAGCAGAAGAAGCCATCATAAAAACCAGTTCTCCAAATCTTGATATCATCCCTTCTCATATAGATTTGGTGGCTATTGAAATTGAACTTGTAGACCAGGATGAAAGGGAATACATGCTTAAAAAGGCCATTACACACCTAAAGGAAAAGTACGATTATATCCTAATTGACTGTGCCCCTTCCTTAGGACTTTTAACTTTAAATGCCTTAACTGCGGCAGATTCTGTAATAATCCCGATTCAATGTGAATATTTTGCACTTGAGGGTTTAGGAAAATTGCTGAATACCATAAAAAGTGTTCAGAAGATCCACAATAAGAACCTGGATATTGAAGGGCTGTTATTAACCATGTATGATTCCAGACTAAGACTATCAAACCAGGTTGTAGATGAAGTTCAGAAGCACTTTAACGAGATGGTTTTTACCACAATCATTCAGAGAAATGTACGTTTAAGTGAAGCACCCAGTTACGGGGAAAGCATTATTAATTATGATGCAAGCAGCAAAGGAGCGAATAATTATTTGAGCCTGGCGCACGAAATTATAAAGAAAAATTCCTAAAAAATGGCGAAAGCTACCAAAAAACAAGCATTAGGACGCGGACTTTCGGCATTGCTGAAAGATCCAGATCACGATATAAAATCTGTTGAAGACAAGAACGCCGATAAATTAGTTGGTCATATTGTAGAACTGGATTTAACTTCTATTGAAATGAATCCCTTTCAACCCAGGACCAGTTTTAACGAAGAATCACTTCGGGAACTGGCTTCTTCCATCAGGGAACTTGGAGTTATCCAGCCTATTACGGTTCGAAAACTTGATTTCAATAAATACCAGTTGGTTTCAGGAGAGCGAAGATACCGGGCTTCGGGTTTAATTGGTTTGGAAACCATTCCCGCCTACATTCGAATTGCCAATGATCAGGAATCCCTTGAGATGGCATTGGTTGAAAATATTCAGCGTCAGGATCTGGATCCTATTGAGATTGCAATTTCTTATCAGCGATTGCTGGACGAAATAAACCTAACCCAGGAACAACTGAGTGACAGGATAGGTAAAAACAGGTCTACCATCGCTAACTATTTAAGGTTGCTAAAATTGGATCCTATCATTCAAACCGGGATGCGCGATGGGTTTGTAACTATGGGCCACGGCCGCGCATTGATAAACGTTGAGAATCCTCAAATCCAACTCGATATTTACGAGAAAATTCTGGAGAAATCCCTTTCTGTAAGGGAAACCGAAAAACTGGTGAGAGAGCTGAACGGAGAATCCAAAACAAAAGCCATCCCAAAAGAAAAACCCCTGCCACAGAATTTCAGAAAGGGTGTAAAAGAATTTTCAGATTATCTGGGAGCCAAAGTGGATATTAAAGTGGCTCAAAAAGGTAAAGGAAAACTTATAATTCCATTTACTTCCGAAGAAGATTTTCAACGAATTAAAAAACTCATCCAAGGTGAGAATTAAATTCTTTTTTTCGGGTTTATTTTTCTTCTTACTTACCAATTTAATAGTGGCTCAGGAAGAAGGTGCTCTTGTGATAGAAGCTGCTGTTGATACTATCGTTGAAAAGGATCAGGATTATAAAGCCTATAACGCACTTGCTCCTGCGAAAGCTGCTTTTTATTCAGCTATTTTACCCGGGTTAGGGCAAGCCTACAATGGGAAATACTGGAAAATTCCAATAGCCTATGCCGGATTGGGAGCTGGTATTTATTTTGTCGTTGAAAATGATAAACAATTGGACCGGTACCGAAGTGCTTATAAGAGAAGACTTGCGGGCTTTAATGATGATGAATTCTCAAACCCAAATCCCGGCGGTCCTCCACGTGTTTCAACCGATGGACTGATTCGGGCTCAAAAATTTTACAGACGTAATAAAGAACTGGCCCTTTTAATTACTGCCGGCATTTATGCACTTAATATTATCGATGCTAACGTAGATGCCCATTTACAACAGTTTAATGTAAGCGAGGATTTGTCCCTAAGGCCCGGATTAAATTTTGATCAATTTACCGGGAAGACTGGCTATGGACTTACACTCAATTTAAATTTTTAAAACAGCGATTCTTATTTAAGGATCCAGAAAAAACTTCTGATTCTTCAGAAGTTTTTTAACAAAAACAAATGTGAAATGAGCATAACGGAAACAATTTGTAAACACCGATAAATATATGCGAATTACATATGTCCAATAAAAAACAATAAATACCTACAGATGAAAATCGCACTCTCCGGTTACGGGAAAATGGGAAAAACCATTGAAAAAATCGCTTTGGAAAGAGGGCATGAGGTCGTGCTTAAAATTTCAGAGAATATTGAGGAATATGATTTGAGCAAAGCTGAAATAGTCATTGATTTCAGCATTCCAACAGTTGCTTTAAAAAATATTACCACCTGTTTTCAGAATGGATTACCGGTTGTTAGTGGGACTACAGGTTGGTTTAAGGACTATGAAAAAGCGGTAAAAGTTTGTTCCGAAGAAAATTCTGGCTTTATATATGCTTCAAATTTTAGTATTGGTGTCAACTTGTTTTTTGAATTAAATGAGAAACTGGCGAAAATGATGGATGGTTTTAAGGATTATTCAGCAGAAATTGAAGAGATCCATCATACTCAAAAACTCGATGCTCCAAGCGGAACTGCGATAAGCCTTGCCCAGCAAATAATAGACAATTCCTCTAAAGAAAGATGGGAACTGGATAAGGCAAAAGAGAATGAGATCCCTATTTACGCCAAACGAATTGAAAATGTTCCCGGAACCCATACGGTTTCATATAATTCTAAAGTGGATTCCATAGAGATCAAACATACGGCACATTCCAGGGAAGGTTTTGCTTTGGGTGCTGTTATAGCAGCCGAATGGCTTTTCGGTAAAAAGGGTGTTTTTACTATGAAGGATGTTCTTTCCGGTTTAAGCTAACTTTTTTTTGTAACAGATATCCCTGAATACACACTAATATTCAGTAAATACTACACACTATGACTTTTACCCAATGGTTTTTGTTTATCATCCTGGTCCAGGTAGTTCATTTTTTAGGAACCTGGAAACTCTATATTAAGGCAGGCAGAAAAGGCTGGGAAGCCGTAATTCCCATTTATAATGCGGTGATCCTGATGAAAATAATAAACAGGCCATGGTGGTGGACTATACTATTATTTATCCCTATTGTAAACCTGATCATGTTCCCTGTAATTTGGGTGGAGACCATTCGCAGTTTTGGAAGGCACAGCACCTGGGAAACAGTTCTGGTAATCCTCACCGGTGGACTTTATATATTTTACCTTAATTACATTGCAAATGTTACCTATATCGAGGACAGAAGTCTTAAACCAAGAACGGCTGCAGGAGAATGGATAAGCTCTGTACTGTTTGCTGTTATTGCAGCCACGCTGGTTCATACCTACCTTATACAGCCATTTACCATACCTACCTCTTCCCTTGAAAAAACACTTCTGGTAGGAGATTTTCTTTTTGTAAGCAAGTTTCACTATGGGGCAAGAACGCCTTTAACCGCAGTTGCTTTCCCAATGGTTCATGATACGATCCCGGTTGCAAATGTAAAATCATACCTGGAAAAACCTCAAATACCATATTTCAGGTTTCCCGGTTTTCAGGATATTGAAAGAAATGATATTGTTGTATTTAACTGGCCGGTAGATACCATGAAAAACATGTATTATACCGATAGATACTACTACAAACCAATAGATAAGAAAACCAACTACGTGAAGCGCGCAGTTGGGGTTCCCGGAGATACGCTTCAAATAATCAACGGAAAGATACATATTGATTCCCAACCACTGCAACTTCCCGAAAGAGCCAAACCACAGTTCTCTTATGAAGGAACAACCAAAGGCCAGGCTTTTGATTATAATTATTTATATGAGCGCTATGACATAACCGACCCTTATGGTTATAATCCCAACAACAATACATTTCGAATAAATCTTACTGAAGAAGCCTTTGAGAAATTTAAAAACCATCCCAATGTAGCTTCCATTCAAAGAGTGATCGATTCTGTAGGAAGAGAAGCTGATATTTTTCCGAAAAGTGCGGATATATCATGGAATCGTGATAATTTAGGGCCAATTTACATTCCAGAAAAAGGAGCAGTTGTACCAATTACGCAGCAATCACTTCCTTTTTACAAAAGAATCATTGAGGTTTATGAAGGTTCTGAAATGGGAATTGAAAATAACCTTAGCCAAAACGGCACTGAGATCTTGTTAAACGGATCACCTTTAGAATCCTATACCTTTAAACAGGATTATTACTATATGATGGGAGACAACAGACATAATAGCTTAGACAGCCGTTATTTCGGTTATGTACCCGAAAATCATGTGGTAGGAAAACCTGTTTTTATATGGATGAGCTGGGATGCCAATGGAAAAGGCTTTTTTGACAAAATTAGATGGGAACGCATGTTTACAACCGTAAGCGGCGGCGGAACACCAATTTCCTACTTACCCTATTTTCTTATAGTGCTGGTTATTCTAATAGCATTTAATTATTTCAAAAAAAGAAGGGAATCTTAATTTTCAGAAAGCTAAACGATGCAGGAAATTTTATTACACCTCCCCTATTTCGGACCGGTTTCTCATTTTTCGGAGCTGGTAAAACCTGCTCGAATTTATTTTGAAAATGAAGATAATTATCAAAAACAAACCTACCGGAACCGTATGTATATTTACGGCGCAAATGGAAAATTGCTGCTGAATATTCCCGTAAAACACCTTCCTAAATCAAATCCAAGACAGCATCAGAAATATAAGGATATAAAAATTGAAAAAGATCTTAAATGGCAGAAACAACATTGGAAATCATTAAAATCTGCCTATCAAACATCTCCGTTCTTCGAGTTTTATGAAGATGAACTGGCTCCGCTTTATCTTAAGGATTATGATTTTCTGATGGATTTTAATTACGATTGTTTCGATGTCATTTGCAGCTGTCTTCAGCTAAAGATCGATATTAAAAAAACGACGGAATATTTTCATGACGCTAAAGAATTCATAGATAAGCGGGATCTAATCAATGCTAAAACAAATATCCAAATTCCGGAATACTTTCAGGTTTTTCAGGAGAAAAAGGGTTTTTTATCCAATCTTTCAATTTTGGATCTGCTTTTCAGTGAAGGCCCCAATACACCTAATTATTTAAAAAACCTTAGGTAGCAGTTACCATTTTATATGACTCATAATTGGAAAGTGATCGGATAATTTCTGATCGTTAAACGTCTCAAAAGAATTTATTTCCAGCTCCTCATCAATCAGAAGAAAATCGATGCGCAGGGGAAAATAGCTAAGATCAAAAGACTTTCCAAATCCAGACCCTGCCTCCAGAAAAGCATCCTTAAATCGATCTCCTTTGATGAATTTATAAATATAAGAAAAGGCAGTATTATTAAAATCCCCTGAAATGATCGTTTTATAAGGAGATTTTTTTACTTCCTCCATCATCAATTCCGCCTGTTCCTGCTGAAGTTTAAATCCGTACCCAATTCGCCCAATCAGCTTTTTTGAATCTCCTTTTTGAAGGTCTTTAATTTCAGGCTTTATATTCAGGGACTGAAAATGCACATTAAATATGCGCAGTGTATCCTTATTTTTAACAATATCCACAAAAATCGCATTGTTGTTACCGTTATGAGGAAAATCTACGGAATGCTTCTTAATGATGGGATATTTTGAAAATATGGCAGAACCAAACTCTGAATTTTTATCCTTTGATTTTATAAAGCTATAAGGGAACGCTTTAGTCAATCCCGATACACCAACATAATGCTCCTGAGTAGCCAGAATATCAGGATCTTTTTCTTTTACAAAAGCAGTGATCTTTTGAGGAATCAATTTATCATTTGTCCAATCATATGCATTGAACATCCGCACGTTGTAACTCATTATGGAAAGATCTTCGGAAGTGGAGTTATTTACACTTCCAAACTGAATCCAGGAAATAACATTCGAATAACCAAGGGTTAGAATAATAAAAGACAATAAAAACTGACGTTTAAACCTAATGGCCCAAAACAGCATAAAAAGGATGTTTGTCATTATTAAAACCGGAACCCCTAAACTTAATACAGAAAGCAAAGGAAATGCGGAGGGTGGTACGAACGGCAATAAATAAGAAAGCAAAAGAGCAAAGGCCAATAAAGAATTTATAAAAAACAGGAATTTATCAAATAACCCGAGTCTTCTCATTTAATTATCTTTCCCGGCATTAAATAAAAAATCTTTTTCCTGTTTAGTAAGGCTTTCATATCCGCTTTTACTTATTTTATCTAAAATTGAATCGATTTTTTCCTGCTTTTCAGTCTTGCTTATTTTTGAGGAAGCCCTTTTTGAAGTGGTGTGCCCGGTTTTTTTATAAACTGTACGCATGATTGGTTTTGACTTTTTAGAACTTTCAAAAAGGCCAAGAAACCAGATGACCGCTTTTTCAAATCCACTGGCGATATCATTTCCTTTTGCCAGTTGGGATGAGTAAAAATATCCAAATAACGCTCCTCCAAGGTGAGCAAAATGTCCACCTGCATTTCCAAAGGGAATTTGAACAACATCCAAAATCACCAAAAAAGCAGCAATATACCAGAATTTCACACTTCCAAGGATGAGCAGGCGTATCCTCATATGGGGAATTCTGGTAGCTATTCCAACCAATACAGCCATCACTCCTGCAGATGCTCCTAATAAATAGGAACGGCCGGTAGCCTCAAAGGCAGGAAATAAATTATAACTCAACATATACACCATCGCGCCAACGATCACTCCCAGAAAATAAAAAGTGAGTAATTTTTTTGCCGAAAAATAGCTTAGAAAATAACTTCCTGCATAGAAAAGAATAAGCATGTTGGCTAAAATGTGCCAAATACCAGAATGCATAAAGGAATACGTGATAATAGACCAGGGTTTAAAAATATACTCCCCGGGTTCTTTCGGAAAGACGAGCCATTCCAATAAAAAATCTGAGGGCAACTGAAACAGGAACGCGATGGTCTTAAAAACATAAAACAAAATAAACACCAATACATTGATGCCTATTAGCTTTTCAACCACCGAAGCCGTTTGAAATTTATGTCTTATTTTATCTGCTGCACTCATCAATCCCAACGGTTTTGGTTAAACTGATTCTTTTTCCAGTACCACATCATAATAAATCCGAATAACGCACCGCCTACATGGGCAAAGTGTGCTATCCCACCTCCAAATAACGAATATCCTGTGAATCCTGAAAATAAATCTATCCCAATTAATATAGGAATAAATATTTTTGCTTTAATTGGAATTGGAACAAAAAGCAAGAAGAGTTCCACATTGGGAAACAACATTCCAAAAGCTACCAGAATCCCATAAATTGCACCGGAAGCTCCAACTGCCGGAGTGTTAAAAGCGGTAAACATACTTTCCAGGGTCTCCCGCGGCACCGAATCCAGAATGGCAGTGGAATACTGCCCTGTTTCCAATAACTGCTGGATTGCCGCCGGATTCATTCCTGCTTCTATTAAGGTGCCGTAGGCACTTTCTACATGAAAATAATTCACCAGGGAATGAATGATAGCAGCTCCAATTCCGCAGGAAAAATAAAAGAACAGAAATTTCTTCTGCCCCAGCATTTGTTCTATCGGACTTCCAAAGGCCCATAAAGCATACATATTAAACAGAATATGCATAAAACTCCCATGCATGAACATATGGGTAATCACCTGCCAAACTCCAAAATTATCATTTTGGAAAAACCATAACGAGAATATTTTATAGGTGAAATCCCCGATAAACATCGTTCCTGCAAAAAATATTGCATTTATAATTATAAGTACTTTTACAGTATCTGTAATTCTTCCCATTTACATGAATTTTTTTTCCAGTTCTTCAACCGGCAAGGTAATAAAAACAGGTTTGTTAAAAGGGGTAATCGATGCCTCTTTACAGGCAAATAATCCGTTGACTATATGTTGTTGCTCTGTTGAGTTCAATAAATTTCCAGATTTCACTGCCATACTCTTTGCAAGGGATTTAGCAAGAAGATCTGTTTGAGAAAAATTGTTCTCGGGAATTTCATTTTCAAAATCAGATAAAAGTTGTTCCAGTAACATTTCAACTTCACTTTCAAGAATAAGCGTTGGAATCCCTGTTATTTCTACTGAATCTGATTTTATTTCAGAAAAAATGAATCCGGTTTGCTCCAGGGAATCCTTTATTCCTTTAAGTAATTCTATTTCCTGCTGGTTAAACCTAAGGATCAACGGAAACAACAATTGCTGACTTACCGCTGCAGAAACCGTGATACTTTTTAAAAGCTCTTCATACAGGATCCTGGTGTGAGCCCTATGCTGGTCTATCACCAGCATACCATTTTTAAGAGTAGTGATGATGAATTTTTTATTAAGCTGAAAGGTGGTATTCTGAACTTGCTCGGATTTATAAGCTCCAAAAAGGTTCCCGGTAACCTCTTCACTTTCAAATTCTATTTGCCTCACATCGGGATCAATCCCTGAAGATTCACTTTTTAACCCGGTATAAAGACTTTCCCAGCCAACAGATTCCTGTTTATAATCATTTCTAAAACTCCCCCTGTTCTCATTCTTAAAAGGATTAAAATTCCTGTCCACCTCTACGTGTGGGGCCGAGGCATGCTTTTTCTCGTAATCATAAGGTGTATCGAGGCTTGGATCTCTTTCAAAATCCAAAACAGGAGCTACATTGAATTGTCCAAGACTATGTTTTATAGCACTTCTTAAAATAGCATACAAAGCATGCTCATCGTCAAATTTTATTTCAGTTTTTGTAGGATGAATATTTATATCAATACTTTTTGGATCAACCTTTAGATATAGGAAATAACTTGGATAGCTTTTATCTTTCAGCAAACCTTCAAAAGCTGCGGTAACGGCATGATTTAAATAAGGACTTTTAATGAACCTGTCATTTACAAAAAAAAATTGTTCACCACGGGTACGTTTTGCATATTCAGGTTTTCCAACAAATCCTGAAATTTTCAAAATTTCGGTATTTTCATTAACCGGTACCAGTTTCTCATTGGTCTTTCCTCCAAGAATGTTCGTTATTCTTTGCCTGTAATTGGTATCCGGGAGTTGAAATAACTCGCTTGAATTATGTACCAGGGAAAATGCTATATGCGGATGGGCCAGGGAAACACGTTGGAATTCGTCTATAATATGCCGGGTTTCCACCGTATCCGATTTCAGGAAATTTCTTCTTGCAGGGATATTATAAAAAAGATTTTTTACGCTTATAGATGTTCCCGTGGAAGTTACGCAGGCATCCTGAGAAATAATTTCACTTCCTTCAATCCGGATGCAGGTTCCTACTTCATCTTCCTCCCTCCGGGTTTTGAGTTCCACATGCGCAATCGCTGCTATGGAAGCCAGTGCCTCTCCCCTGAAGCCCTTTGTTTGAAGGCTAAAAAGATCTTCAGCCGATTTGATTTTGGAAGTCGCGTGACGCTCAAAGCTTAGCCGTGCATCTGTGAGGCTCATCCCAACCCCATTATCAACAATGGTAATAAGGATTTTGCCTGCTTCTTTTATATAAACCTGGATATTGCTGGCCTGTGCATCGATGGAGTTTTCGAGTAATTCCTTGATAACCGACGCAGGACGCTGTACTACTTCTCCCGCAGCGATTTGATTGGCCACGTGGTCCGGCAGCAGATGGATAACATCTTTCATGGATAATTTAATTCGAAAAGATGGATAAATCGAAGTCGATGATCCATAGGAAAAGAAGGATCAAAAGAATAATAATATAAATCACTCGTCTATTGATCTCCCGATTTCCCCTGGTCCTGCTCGAGGCACGGGCATCGGCCCATTGGGAGCCAAAATCTATAGAGTTGGTGGTGTTTTTGTATTTGTTGAATTTTGATTCAAAGGAGTAAATATTGCCCTCTTCTTTCCCTTTATAATAACGCGGAGTGTAATTATAGCGGGAATTCTTTCGGAGTTTGCCTAAATTGAGTTTCAAAATTTTCGGATTTATATATGTTTAAATTTACTTAAAAAGCTACAGAAAAGAAAGCTTGTTTAGGTAATTTTAAGGGAACAAGAATAATGCCGAAGAAAAGGAACCTAGAATTGCGCGTCTTTCCTAAGCTGCGCCATTTTAATAGCAGCAACCCCGGCTTCAGATCCCTTATTCCCATGTTTCCCCCCGGAGCGGTCAATGGCCTGTTGCATATTTTGATCGGTTAGCACACAAAAAATTACAGGAATATTGTGAAGTACGTTAAGATCTTTGATTCCCTGGGAAACTCCCTGGCAAACAAAATCAAAATGCTTTGTCTCCCCTTCTATTACACTTCCAATAGCGATAATGGCATCCAGCATATCATAACTTTCCTGCATTTTTTTACAGGCATAAATAAGTTCAAAACTACCGGGAACATTCCAGCGAACGATATTTTCATTGATAACGCCATTGTCTTTCAGTGCATTAAAAGCACCCTGAAACAAGCCTTCTGTTATCTCCTCGTTCCATTCTGATACCACAATTCCAAAACGGAATTCTTTTGCATCCGGAACCCTGCTTTTATCGTATTCTGAAAGATTTTTACCTTCGGTAGCCATATGATTTTATTATTTCATTGCCTGAGCTCTTCCCAGGTATACAGGTACCTGTTCAGCTTCAGGAGCATTAGGAAATTCATCCTGGATTCGGTTTAAATACTTAACAGCCTGTTCTCCTTTTCCCAGTTCTATTGCGGTAAGAGCAGCCTTCAGCAAAAACCGTGGTGCTGTAAATTCATTGGAACGCATAGAAGCAGCTTCATCATAATAATCTAAAGCTTCTTCCGGTTGATCCAATTGAATAAAGGCATCACCAATTCCTCCTTTAGCCAAAGGCGCAAGGATCTCATCATCACTTTTAAAATCTTCCAGATACTCGATGGCTTCCTGGTATCTGTTGGAGTTTAAATATGCAAATCCTGCATAATAATTAGCAAGGTTAGCTGCATTTGTACTACTATATTCTTCGATAATGTCAAGAAAACCGAATTTTCCTTCGCCACCGGTTAATGCCATATTATATAAAGAGTCACTCTGAGCACCAGATCCGGCTAATGCCGCATCAAAATACTGTTGAGACTGGAACATCTCATTTGCTGCTTCAAGTTCCTTAGGCTCCTGAATAAAACGTTGCCATCCTAAGTATCCCAGGATTATCACAGCGGCTAAACCAACGATAACATAGATGTATTTTTGATTTTTCGCTACAAACTCTTCAGTTTTATTAGCGCCTTCATCCAAAGTATTAAATACCTCTGCAGTTGTAGATTCGTCCTCTACTTTTTTTGCCTGTTCTTCCTTGTTGCTTGGTTTATGTCCTTTTTTCTTGTAAGTCGCCATAGAATTGGTTTAATGTGTGGCAAAAATAAAATTTTTATTCAGATAAAAAAGGGAAAAATTTTGTTATTTTTTAATAATTTTAACGCTATTCCTGTACCTTTACATCTCAAACTAATTTATTCATTAAGCTGATTTACAGCACTTTATGTTTTTAAAAACCCTCTCATTAGTCAATTATAAGAATTTTACTACCGCTGCCTTTGATTTTGATTCCAAAATAAATTGTTTGGTAGGCCATAATGGGGTTGGAAAAACCAATGTGCTGGATAGTATTTATCACCTCTCCTTCGGAAAAAGCTATTTCAACCCAATTACCAGTCAGAATATTAATCATGAGGCCGAATTTTTCGTAATCGACGGTATCTTGCAGAAGAATGACCGGGAAGAACATATCCTGGTTAGCGCGAAACGCGGCCAAAAAAAAGTGATAAAACGCAATAATAAAGCCTACGAAAAATTTAGTGAGCACATTGGTTTCATTCCTGCCGTGATCATTTCCCCTGGAGACAGGGATCTTATTATAGAAGGCAGTGAAACCCGCCGTAAATTCATGGATGGGGTAATTTCCCAAAGCGATCAGGAATACCTGAATGCATTGATACATTATGGGAAAGTGATTGCGCAACGAAATGCCCTTTTGAAATTTTTTGCTGCAAATTCGAAATTTGACAGGGATACCCTGGATATCTACAACGCTCAAATGAGTGAACTGGGAAATTTACTTTTTGAAAAACGAAAGGTCTTTCTGGAAGAGTTCATTCCAATCTTTGACAAACGCTATGCTGAAATCACCAACCAAAAAGAAAAAGTTGCAATAACATATAAGAGTCAGTTGTTTGAAAAACCGATTTCTGAATTGCTGGAAAAAAATCTTCAGAAGGACATGATGCTTCAATACACCGGTGTGGGACTTCATAAAGATGATCTCAGCTTTGAGATCGAAGGACATCCCATTAAAAAATTTGGATCTCAGGGGCAGCAAAAATCTTTTCTCATCGCTTTAAAACTCGCTCAATTCGATTTCATAAAAAGACTGAGTAAATCGAGCCCTTTATTGCTTTTGGATGATATTTTTGATAAGTTGGACGAACAACGTGTAGCGCATATCGTAGCCCTGGTTGCAGAGAATGAGTTGGGACAAATATTCATTAGTGATACCCATCCGGAAAGGACAGAAAAAGTGGTAAAAGAAAGCAATCAGTCCTATAAAATGTTTAGATTGTGATCTGTTCCGAAGAATCAATTTTCAGAAATAAATATAAAATTCAAAACCTGTTTAAATGCAAAAAATCATATTAATAATCCTGCTTTCTGTTGCAGTTACAAGCTGTAACCAACAAACTCCAGAGGAAAAACTCACCAAACTAAACGGGTATTGGGAGATCGAAAAAGTAGAATTCTCCAGGGATTCCATCAAAGAATTCCGGATGAGTGAAAATGTGGATTATTTTGAAATTGAAAATGGTATTGGCTTCCGAAAGAAAGTCCGCCCTCAATATGATGGCACCTACATCACAACCGATGATGCAGAAAAGATTGAAGCAAAGATCGAAAATGACAGTCTGAATTTATATTACTCTACCCCGTTCGATTCCTGGAAGGAAACGGTTTTAAATGCAGGAGAAGATAAAATGAGCATTAAGAACAACCGGGGAATTATTTATCATTACAAAAGATTTAAATCATTATTAAGCGAGCTAAATGAAGAAGAGATATAACGAAAACATGAAACTTAGCGATGCTTTGCAGGATTTTGTAGCAAGCAACAAGCTACAAACAGGTCTGGATAAAGTAAATGCAAGGGATGTGTGGAATGCACAAATGGGGCCGGCAATCGAAAAATATACAACCTCCATAAAACTTGATGGCAGTACGCTTTACGTACAACTGAGTTCCTCCGTCCTCAGGGAGGAATTGAGTTATGGAAAGGAAAAGATCGTCAAACTTCTTAATGAAGAATTAGGCAAGCACCTTATCACCAAATTGGTTTTAAGGTAGCTTCCGCCGTAACTTTTAAACAAACTTAAATTTTAAAATCAAAAAGCTCCATCCTTCCCAAGGAGGGGTGGCCAAAGGCCGGGGTGGTTCCGGTTTTAATTTAATTCCTTAACCCTTCCTTCTTAATCGCCCGATGAATTCGGGCAAATTAGAAACATCCCAGTTCCGATTAATCCACCCCGCCCGTACCGTTCGGGCGGGCTTCCCTTTATCCTGACGTTTCGGGAGGAAGGAGCCCTTTTGTTTCTCCTATTATATAAACGAACTTAAATTTCAAAATCAAAAACCTATTGGAGATCCTAAGATATGTACCTGTAATATCGGGAGGAAAATACTTTTAAAAAAACCGGGGTAAGCCCGTCTGACGGATTAAAAAAAACTTAAAACCTTAATTATTTTTTCATTTCCTGTCTTAAATAATTAACTTTAAGAAGATATAAAGTCGGGGAGTTATGAAGGCGAACAGGAAAGAAATGGTTGAAGATCAACTAATAAAGAAAGGAATATGTGATCTAGGGGTTTTACAAGCGATGCGGAAGGTAGATCGCACACTTTTTGTACCAGATGAAATGAAGGAGTTCGCTTATGAGGACAGGCCTTTAAATATTGGAAATGGACAAACCATAAGTCAGCCTTTTATAGTTGCTTATATGGCTCAGGAATTAAAACTTAAGCCAGAAGATGTAATCCTGGAAATTGGCACTGGCTGTGGTTATAATGCCGCAATTATGGCTAACATCGTAAAACACGTTTACAGTATTGAGGTAATAGAATGGCTGGAGGAATATGCGTGTTCAAACCTCGAAAAAGCAGGAATTAAAAATGTGACAACCCGTTTTGGAGACGGCTTCAAAGGTTGGCCGGAAAAAGCCCCTTTTGATGCAATTTCTCTCACCGCGGCTCCACCTTCTATACCGGAACCCCTTAAAAAGCAACTTAAGACCGGAGGCCGTTTGCTTGCCCCGGTAGGTACTTTTAGGCAACAGTTAAAACTTCTGGAAAGAACCGGAGATGACACTTTTATTGAAAACAGACTCCTGATGGTGAGTTTTGTTCCTATGACCGGGGAAGCACAGAAATAGAGGAACGATTTGAAAAAGGAGTGTCCAAGGTTCCGAAGAATAAAACAAAAAAACCACCCAAAAATGGGTGGTTTTTAATTATTTGCCAAAAATGCTTAAAACATTTCTCTTCCGGCGAAATGAAAAGCAGATTCTATAGCTGCATTTTCATCGCTATCGCTTCCGTGAATCGCATTTTCAGCGATTGAAGCAGCATATTTTTTTCTGATGGTTCCTTCAGCAGCATCCTCAGGATTGGTAGCACCAATCAAGGTTCTGAAATCTTCTACCGCGTTGTCTTTTTCTAAAACAGCAGCCACGATAGGTCCCTGTGTCATATAATCTACCAATTCCCCATAAAATGGACGTTCCTTATGCACTTCATAAAAAGTTTGTGCATCGCTTTTTGTCATTTGGGTCATTTTCAGTGCAACAATCCTGAAACCTGAAGCATTGATCTGTTCAAGGATCGCACCGATGTATCCTTTTTCAATAGCATCGGGCTTAAGCATTGTAAATGTTCTGTTATTTGCCATCTTGTGGTTTTTAAATTTTCGGCAAAAATAAACAAATCAACCAAGTCCACAAGTCTATTTATGCTTTTATATTTAACGGTTAATCATAGACCTGTATCAATTGCTGTTGCAACGTATTTCCCACTCCCCGCATTTGCATCGTTATCATTTTCTTGCTGAAATCAAAATGCAACAAACCAAAACTCAAATCGCTTACTACTTCCTCCACTCTGTATTGATTTGGTTCTCCGGAAAAACTGGTGTAAGTATGGGTTAGCCCGCTGGATGTAAAATCGATCAATCGATATTTTAAGGATGGGATTTCTAATTTAGAAAATTCTGATATATGCCTGTCCCCGCTTAAAAGGACTACATTTTCAGCTTTGGAGGAACTTATGAGCGCTATTAATTTCTCCATTTCCTCTGGGAAATTGCCCCAGGTTTCAAACCCATGTTCCGCTGAAAGAAACTGAATACTGCTCACTATTAAATTAAAATCGGCTTTGCTGTTTTTCAATTCCAGTTCCAGCCATTCCCATTGTTCTTCCCCCAAAACAGTGCCTTCCATATTAGGATCATATCGCTTACCGGCTTCTTCGCTTTTTATCAAATTAGACCTGAAATACCTTGTGTCCAGCAGGATTACATTTATACTTCCATTTTCAAGATTGAACATCTTGCTGTGATAGACCCCTTCCCGCTGTCTGCGCGCATCATTTTGAGGAACATCCAGGAAATCCAAAAACTTTTGCTGACTTTCCTTTTTATACTCCCATTCTAATCCTGCATCGTTTTTTCCATAATCATGATCATCCCAGGTTGCTAAAACAGCAGTAGAAGAAATCAGTTTTTGGTAACCCGGGTTCGATTTTTGAATAATATAATCCTGTTCCATTTTATTCATATCCGGAGTATCGGCATAGATGTTATCGCCACCCCAGATAAAGACATCCGGTTTGCTTGCAATTATAGGTTCCCACAGGGGTTGCGGGAGACTTTGTTTATTACAACTTCCAAAGGCGATGGTGAAATCGGCACTTTGAACACTATTCAATTCAACAGTTTCATCCGACTTTAAAGCCTGATTTTCTTCAGAAGTTTTCCCGGGTCCGCAGGAATTCAGAAGCAATAATAGTAACGATACCTTTAAAATTTGTTTCATTTGTAGTACATTTCAGAATTACAAAAATAGGCATTCGATTTTATTGAAAATGTTATTAAATTGTATCTTTACCCCTTATTATGATAGAACAAAGTATTTTAGAGATCACTTCCGCACTTTCTGTAGCCAAGAATATAATTATTGTACCTCATAAAGGACCGGATGGCGATGCCATGGGATCCTGCCTGGGACTTTACCACTTTTTGAAGGAAAAAAAGCATGAGGTAAAAGTGATTGCTCCAAATGATTTTCCGAAATTTTTAAAATGGCTTCCTGGTAGTGAGGATGTTCTAATTTATGAAAATGAGGTAGACCATTGCAACACGTTAATCGATGCAGCCGAAATTGTATTTACATTGGATTTCAATGTGTTGGCTCGAACGGGAGCTATGGAAGAACCCCTGATAGCATCAGAGGCGATTTTTATCATGATAGACCATCACCCGGAGCCATCAGACTATGCACACCATACCTATAGCGATGCAACGATGAGTTCTACCTGCCAGATGGTATTTAAATTTCTTCAAAAATTAAGATCGGTAAAACATATTACCCCGGAAATAGCCACTTGTCTGTACACGGGAATAATGACCGATACAGGTTCTTTTAAATACAGGTCCACTTCCAGTGAAACTCACCGTGTAATAGCTGAATTAATTGACAAAGGAGCTGACAATACCAGAATACATCAACAGATATATGATACATTTTCTGAAAGTCGGATGCAACTTTTAGGCGTGGCCTTGCAAAATTTGAGAGTAAACGATGAATTAAGAACAGCATATATCACCCTTTCTCAGGAAGAACTGGATAAAAACAACTTCAAAAAAGGAGATACCGAAGGTTTTGTCAATTATGGATTATCCCTGGAAGGAATTATATTTGCAGCCATTTTTATAGAGCATAAAAAAGAAGGTATTATAAAGATCAGTTTCCGATCTAAAGGGAATTTTTCAGTAAATGCCTTTTCCAGAGCCCATTTTAGCGGGGGTGGCCATTTAAATGCCGCAGGAGGAAAAAGTGAACTTTCGCTGGAAAATACGGTAACAAAATTTAATACCGTTTTACCGGAGTATAAAGAAGAATTAAGTTTATGAAGTACCTAAAGTATACGATGATCCTTTTGGGAATTCTTGTTCTTGGATGTAAAACTCCGGAAGCCAGAAAGCCTGTAACTCAAAATTCGGGCACTTTCATCAATGAATCCATTCAAAGAAATAAGAAACTCGTTGCCAAGGAAGAAGCACAAATCCTAGAAATTATTGAACGCGATTCCATCACCGAATATATCACCTCAGAAAATGGTTTCTGGTATTACTATAATAAAAGATCGACGGATTCCCTGAATACCGATACTCCTAAATTTGGTGATGTGGTGGAGTTTGATTATTCAATCAAAGCTTTAGACGGTCAGGATATTTATGCTGAAGGGGAATTGCCAAGAAAAAACTATGCAATCGACAAGGAAGAACTTTTTGGCGGCTTGCGGGAAGGAATAAAATTAATGAAAGAAGGGGAGGTTGTTACTTTTATTTTCCCTTCACATAAAGCATTTGGATATTATGGTGACAAAAATAAGATTGGCACTAACATCCCCATAATAACCAAAGTAACTTTATATTCAATAACTGAAGAACCCAATAAAAATAACAATGATTAGTATGAAATGAGCATAACGGGAATACGATACAAAAACCAATAATAATATGCGAATTGCATATGAACATTAAAAAACGCTTGTATTGAGCGAAGTCGAAATAATAAATATCTAAATATGAAAAAATTAAGTTTTCTGTTTGTTTGTGCAATTTTAGTAGGCCTGGTAGGCTGTAAGGAAGATTATCCCGATTTAGAGGATGGGCTTTACGCAGAATTTAACACCAGCCATGGCAACTTTGTTGCCGAATTATACTTTAAAGAAACTCCTATTACCGTAGCCAATTTTGTTTCCCTTGCTGAGGGCAAACCACATAAAATGGTGGATAGTACGTATAAAGGAAAGAAATTTTACGACGGGCTTACCTTTCACCGTGTAATTAAAGATTTTATGATTCAGGGTGGAGATCCTACTGGAACCGGATCCGGTGGGCCGGGATACAGATTTCCGGATGAAATCGTGGATTCGTTAACCCACGATTCGAAAGGATATTTATCTATGGCCAATGCAGGCCCTGGAACGAATGGAAGTCAGTTTTTTATAACACTTGCTCCAACTCCATGGTTGGATGGAAAACATACCATTTTTGGAAAAGTGCAGGAAGGGATGGCCGTTGTAGATAGTATAGGTACTGTTGAAACAATTGCTCAGGATAAGCCTGTAGAGGAGATTGTGATAAAAGAAGTTAATATCATTCGAAAAGGAAAAGATGCTAAAGATTTCAATGCAGCTGAAGTTTTTGAAAATAAATTGGCAGAATTGAAAGCCGAAGAAGAGGAAATGATTAAAAAACAGGAAGCTGCAAAAACGGCAAATGCTGAAAAGTTTGCCGCCATGAAAGAAGATGCAGAAGAACTTGAGAGCGGGTTAATGATCCACTTCCTTGAAAAAGGAGAAGGCCCGAAACCTTCCGACGGTGAAATGGTAAAAGTTGATTACGCAGGATATTTTGAAGATGGGACTTTATTTGATACCAGTATGGAAGAAAAGGCAGTTGCTGGTGGAGTATTCAATCAACAAAGAAAAGATCAGGTAGGATATAACCCCATGCTTATTCCTTATGGACCGGATGCAGAAGTGATAGCCGGATTTAAAGAAGGATTACAGCAAATGAAGGTTGGTGATAAAGCCATTATCTACATTCCATCACACCTTGCGTATGGAGAAAGAGGAGCTGGAAATGTTATCCCTCCAAACACCGATTTAATATTCGAATTGCATATGGTAGGAATTCAGGAATAAGCTGAAACCTTTTAAACTAAAAAAGCGGCCTTCTTAACTACTAAGAAGGCCACTTTTTATTAAAATCAGTATTGAATTTATTTATTCGGAATATTTTTAAGGATTTCCAGAACAAATCTCCAGTATTTCTGAACCGATTTAATACTTGCACGTTCATCTGGAGAATGCGCTCCACGAATGGTGGGTCCAAAAGAGATCATATCCATCTCCGGATAATGATTTCCTATAATTCCACACTCCAAACCTGCGTGGCAGGCAGCTATATCAGCTTTTTCATTAAACATTTTTTGATACAGCTCATCCAACGCGGTTAAAATAGCCGAATCCCTGTTTGGTGCCCATCCCGGATAATCGCCGCTTAAGGCAACTTCAAATCCTGCCAGTTCAAAACCGGATCTTAAAGCATTCGCAAGATCATCTTTTGATGATTCTACAGAGGATCGGGTAAGACACTTCACAGCAACCTTTCCAGCCTTTACCTCAACTTTAGCAACATTATTCGAGGTTTCCACAAGCCCATCTATTTCGGGACTCATTCTGTAAACTCCATTATGAGCAACATATACAGCTTTTAAAACCGCTTCCTGAGCATTGGTTTCCATAACTTTTTCAGGAACTTTAACCTCAGTGATACTAACAGCAAGATTGGGTTCCAGTTTGATGAATTCATCCTTTATTTTCTGTATTTCATTTTCAAGCTCAGATAATAATGCTTTTTCCTGAAGATCGTCCACAACAAAAAGTGCTTCACTTTCTCTTGGAATCGCATTGCGAAGACCACCTCCGTTAATTTCAGAAATTCTAAGATCAAGATTTTCAGAAACACTAAATAATAGTCGGTTCATCAGTTTATTGGCATTTCCCAAACCTTTGATAATATCCATTCCGGAGTGACCACCTTTTAAACCATTCAGTATAATTCTGAAGGCTTTGGAACCTTTGGGTGTATTTTCCTCCTTGTAGGATCTTTCAGCAGTAAGATCTACACCACCAGCACAACCTATTCCTATCTCATCATCTTCTTCGGTGTCAAGATTTAAAAGAATCTCTCCTTTGAGCAGTCCAGGCTCAAGGCCTTTTGCTCCTGTCATCCCCGTTTCTTCGTCTATGGTAAATAAGGCTTCCAACGCAGGATGTTCGATAGAATCACTTTCAAGAATGGCCATAATAGTGGCAACCCCAAGACCGTTATCTGCTCCAAGGGTTGTCCCTTTTGCTCTTACCCAATCCCCTTCTACAAACATTTGAATTCCCTGCGTATCGAAATCAAACTGGGTATCGTTGTTTTTTTGATGCACCATATCCAGGTGTGACTGTAAAACCACCGCCTTTTTATTTTCCATTCCGCTAGTGGCCGGTTTTTTGATAATCACATTACCAACTTTATCCACGTTAGTTTCAAGCTTGAGTTTATTTCCGAAATCCTTAATGAACTCTATCACTCTTTCCTCCTTTTTGGAAGGGCGGGGAACCTCGTTTAAATCGGCGAATTTATTCCAAAGATTTTTGGGCTCAAGGGATCTTATTTCTTCATTCATTCTGTTGACTTTTATAGATTAATTAATATATTTCCAAAGGCTTACCACAATAAATACCTTCGTTGGAAAGTTTGTTTTTTAAATGCGAACCTCAAGGGATTAACCCCTCAATGAGGGATTAAATAGTTTGCCCCCAAAGGTATCGGTAATAAACAAAGCATGAAAATTTGTCGATGCTTAATTAGTTTGTAATTTTAGAAAGTGAAAAAGAAGACCCAGCTCATTTTAGCCGTTTTATTACCCCTTCAATATATTGCGATAAAGATTATTGCGGGATACCCTGTTTTTATTGAAAACTGGTACAGCACAGGATTATATCCATATATTTCCACGATTATGCGCTATTCCCTTGGGTTTATTCCATTTTCATTTGGAGATTTGCTCTATACATTTTTTATTGTTTCTATAATTCGATGGATCGTGTTAAGAGCTAAATCACGATTTAGAAATCCAAAAAAATGGATCTTGGAGATTTTCGCGGTTTTCTCCATCATATATTTCTGTTTTCATATTTTCTGGGGGCTGAATTATTACCGGCTTCCGTTGCATAAAACCCTTAAAATTAAAAATACCTATACCACAGAAGAACTTGTTTTATTGACGGAAACCCTTATTAAAAAATCCAATGACCTTCACGAGGAACTAATGGATAATGATTCTTTGAAAGTTCCCTATGATTTTAAAAAGGGACAACTTCTTAAATCCACAATTGAAGGATTTGATTATTTAAGTGAAGAATATCCAAAACTCAAATATGAAGGAAGATCATTAAAACCATCCCTGTACAGCATTCCACTTACCTACATGGGTTTTAACGGATATTTGAATCCATTGACAAACGAAGGCCAGGTAAACACCCAGATAATAAAGTATAAGATCCCAACAACCGCAAGTCACGAAATTGGACATCAACTGGGATTCGCAAAGGAAAACGAAGCCAATTTTATTGCTTGTCTCGCAACGATGTATCATCCGGATCCCTATTTCAGATATTCGGGTTTTACCTTTGCATTAAGATATTGTTTAAATGAACTTTATATTCGGGACAAAACAAAAGCAGATGCCTTGTTAAAAAAAATCCATCCCGGGGTTTTGGAAAACTACAAGGAAGTACGCATTTTTTGGGAGGAACATAAAAATCCTTTCGAACCCATTTTCCAATTCACCTATAACGGATTTTTAAAGGCAAACAATCAGCAGGACGGAATGAAAAGCTACAGCTATGTAGTGGCACTTCTGGTTAACTATTTTGATGATGTGGAAAATGCCTTTTAAAGGGAATTCTATTTATTAAAATTTTCTTAAATTCCGGTTTTTAAAAAAGTTATTTTCACACAAATTCACCCCACAAAATTATGAAAATGAAGTTTAAAATTTTAATCTTAACCCTGTTCCTGGCCTATAGTAGCTTACAGGCTCAGGTATATTTCCCGGATAACAAGGGCGTAATAGCAAAAAATACGAATTATACCGTCTTTGAGAATGCAAAAATCCATGTAGATCCCAACACCATTATAGAGAATGGAATGTTTGCCGTTAGGAACGGAAAGATCACCGCCATAGGAAAATCCATCCCTGTTCCGGAAAACAGCATCCGTATTGACCTTAAGGGAAAAGAGGTATATCCTTCCTTCATTGATATTTACAGTGAATTTGGAATTAAAAACCCTATCAAGGCAGGAAATGGAAACGGGGATCCTCAATATGAGGCCAGCCGCGAAGGATATTACTGGAATGACCACATTAGGCCGGAAAACAAGGCTATGGAGCATTTTAGTTTTAATAAAGAGGAAGCTGAAAAACTTCATAAAAATGGATTTGGTACGGTAAACACGCACTTAGCAGATGGAATAATACGAGGCAGCGGAATATTGGTTGCACTCAAACCCGAGGGCACCGAAGGTGAACGAATTATTAGCGACAGGTCTGCTCAATATTTGTCTTTTGAGAAGAGCGTTCAATCCAGACAGGCCTACCCTACTTCTATTATGGGCGCCATGGCCTTATTACGCCAAACTTATTTGGATGCATCATGGTATGCCCAGGGAAAATCAGAAAACAAAGATCTTGCTTTGGAAGCTTTGAACAGAAATAAGGATCTGGTACAGATCTTTAAAACTGATAACCTGTTGGATGAACTTAGAGCGGATAAAGTTGGAGACGATTCCGGAGTTCAATATGTCATTTTTGGTAGCGGGAATGAATTTGAAAAACTTGAGGAGATCAAAAACACCAATGCTACTATAATAGTGCCTCTAGATTTTCCTGAAGCTTATGATCTGGAAGACCCTTTTATGGCAGATTATGTGAGCTTACAGGATATGAAACGATGGAACCAGGCCCCTGCCAATTTAAAATTGCTTGCTCAAAAAGGAATCCCGTTTGTACTTACCACTCAAAATTTAAAAGATGAAAAGAAATTCAAACCAAATCTTCTTAAAGCGATAGCATATGGATTGGATAAAAAAGTTGCACTCGCTGCCCTTACCACTACCCCGGCAAAAATATTGGGACAGGAAAATAAATTGGGGGTTTTAAAAGAAGGTGCCTGGGCGAATTTCCTGATCACTTCGGGAGATTTTTTCGATAAAGAAACTGTTCTTTATGAAAACTGGGTACTGGGAGAGAGAGCAATGCTGGAAAATATGAATGTAGTAGATCTTAGTGGAACCTATTCCCTGAAAGTAGATGCTAAGGAATATGAACTGAAAATTTCCGGAAAACCAAACGCACCAAAAGCCGAAGTAAAACTGGGTGATAAAAAAATTAAATCGAAGTTATCTTATGACGATACCTGGATGAATTTAACACTTTCTTCTGCCGATTCTACCAAAACCGAATTCACCCGACTCCAGGCTAAAGTGACCTCAAAATCTGATGAATTTTCAGGAAAAGCTATTTTGAATAATGGTTCGGAAACTACGTTTTCAGCCGTTAAAGCAAAACAGGAGGACGATGATTCTGCTAAAAAAGAAAAAGAAGCAAAGGTCTATGAACTACTTCCTGTAACATTCCCAAATATGGCGTATGGAAACACCAGCCTTCCGAAGCAGGAAAACATGCTATTTAAAAATGCTACTGTCTGGACCAATACCGACAAGGGAATTCTGGAAAATACAGATGTCCTTATCTCTAACGGAAAGATCTCCGCAATAGGAAAAGATTTAAAAGCGGGAAATATCAGGGTTATTGATGCTACCGGAAAGCACCTGACCGCCGGAATTATAGACGAACATTCACATTTGGCAGCCTCGGCGATAAATGAATCCGGACATAATTCTACGGCAGAGGTTACTATGGAGGATGTCATAGATCCCAGCGACATCAATATTTACAGAAATTTAGCTGGTGGGGTAACCACTATTCAGCTTTTGCACGGATCGGCAAATCCAATTGGCGGCCGGTCTGCAATATTGAAACTGAAGTGGGGAGCATCGGCAGAAGATATGATCTTTAAAGAAGCTCCAAAATTCATAAAATTTGCATTGGGCGAAAATGTAAAACAGTCCAACAGAAGCAATGCAAACCGTTTCCCACAAACCAGAATGGGTGTGGAACAGGTTTTTATAGATTACTTCGGAAGAGCAAAACAATATGAACAGGAAAAGAAGACCAACAAAAATTTCAGAAAAGACCTTGAAATGGAAACCCTTGTTGAAATCTTAAATGGGGAACGTTTTGTTTCCAGCCATTCCTATGTTCAAAGCGAGATCAATATGTTAATGAAAGTGGCAGAGTCCTTTGACTTTAGAATAAACACTTTCACACATATTCTTGAAGGTTATAAAGTTGCCGATAAGATGAAAGAACATGGGGTTGGCGCTTCCACTTTTTCCGATTGGTGGGCATATAAATACGAGGTGAAAGATGCGATCCCATACAATGCAGCAATTATGTATGATGCCGGATTAACCGTTGCAATAAACAGCGATGACAGCGAAATGAGCAGAAGATTGAACCAGGAGGCTGCAAAAACCATGAAATATGGTGATGTTCCCGAAGAAGATGCATGGAAGTTTGTCACTTTAAACCCAGCCAAACTGATGCATATTGATCAATATGTTGGAAGTATTCAAACCGGAAGGAATGCCGATGTTGTTTTATGGTCCGGACATCCACTATCCATCTACACCAAGGCAGAGAAAACCCTGATTGAAGGAGCTGTTTATTTTGATCTTGAAAAAGACAAAACGATGCGGGAAGAAATTGAAGTTCAAAAAAACCTGTTAACAGGACAAATGCTGAATGCTAAAAACGGTGGAGAAAACACCCGACCTGTTAGCCCGAGGGAAGACCAACATATTCACTGCAACACGCTGGAAATACACTAAAAACACAAAAATGAAACATCTATTAGTATAAAATATATCATACAGAAAAATGATTATATGGATGTTACATATGACCTATAAAAAACAATAAGAAAAACAGATGAAAATATTTAAAATAACCATAATACTATTGCTTATTTCCATTACCGGGAATCTAGCAGCCCAACAAACCCCTGCTTCCAAACAAACAAAAGCGATTACAATTTTAGGAGCAACGGCACATCTTGGAAACGGAGAAGTAATCGAGAACAGCCTGATTATTTTTGAAAATGGAAAAATCACCCAGGTAATGGATGCGCTTACCACAAAAATGCAGTACCGCGGAGAGATTATCAATGCCGAAGGCAAGCACGTTTACCCAGGATTTATAGCACCAAATTCAACCCTGGGACTAGTAGAGATCGCCGCAGTACGAGCTACAGATGATGAGGATGAAATAGGGGAAATGTTGCCGCATTTAAGGAGTTTGATCGCTTATAATGCCGAAAGTAAAATCGTGGAAAGCATGAGACCTAACGGAGTGTTGATTGGACAAATTACTCCGCGGGGAGGGACCATTTCCGGAACTTCTTCCATCGTTCAATTTGATGCCTGGAACTGGGAAGATGCGGCCATAAAGAAAGATGATGGATTGCACATCAACTGGCCAAATAGTTTTACAAGAGGTCGTTGGTGGTTAGGAGAAGAACGCGGGATGAAACCCAATAAAGAATATTCCGATCAGGTTTTAAAATTGACTCAGTTTTTCAATAATTCCAGAGCATTTTTGGCAGGAGAACAAAAGGAGATCCATTTGCCTTTTAAAGCGATGGAACCTGTTTTCACAGGAGAAAAGAAAGTTTATATCCACGTAAACGGGGAGAAAGAGATCCTGGATGCCATTCAGTTCAAGAAGGATCAAAATTTAAATGAATTGGTTCTTGTGGGAGCTTATGATGCCCATAAAGTAGTAGATGAACTCAAGGAGAATAACATTGCTGTATTAGCGCAAAGACCACATCTTACTCCAAATAACGATGGAGATCATTATGATGCTTCCTATAAGCTGGCAAAAACCCTTTTTGACGCCGGAATTTTGGTAGGATTGGAAAGCAGCGGACAAATGGAAACCATGAATACCCGAAATTTGCCTTTCTATGCAGGAACAGTAGCAGCACATGGAATGGATAAGGAAGATGCTTTAAAACTGATCACCTCCAATACCGCAAAAATTTTAGGAATCGATGATGTTGTTGGAACCCTTGAAAAAGGAAAAGATGCAACCTTATTTATTAGCGAAGGAGATGCATTGGATATGAGAGGCAATAAAATCATAAAAGCCTTTATTCAGGGACGGGAAGTTAGTCTTGAAAGTCACCAAACAGAATTATATCACCGATATTCAAACAAATATAAGGCTCAGGAAGAAAAGTAGGTTCTGATTTTTCAGACTTTTGACCTAATACCCCCGCCAGGATTTCACTCCAGGCGGTGGTATTAATTTTATAGGCTTTACAGCTGTTTTTTCCATCTTATCTGCTTATTTTAGCAGGATGACAAAACAAATCACAAGCGCTCAGAATCCGGCGGTAAAAAGACTTTTACAGCTTCAGGAAAAATCACGTTCCCGTAAAAAGGAAGGAGTTTTTGTCGTGGAAGGGATACGGGAGATAAGCCTTGCGATTAAAGCTGGTTTTGAAATTGATGAAATTTATTTTTGTGCCGAATTATTTAATGAAGGGCAAATTTCAGTCCTGCTTAAAAACACAGGTAACCAACCGGAGATCACAGAGCTTTCTGCCGATATTTATAATAAAATCGCTTATCGCGGAAGTACCGAAGGCTTGATCTCGGTGGTTAAATCTAAAAGTACCAGCCTTGAAAATCTTCAGCTGAACTCCAAAAATCCACTTATCCTGGTAGCTGAAGCTCCTGAAAAACCGGGTAATATTGGAGCGCTTTTTCGCACTGCCGATGCTGCAAATGTAGACGCAGTCCTAATTGCAAACCCGAAAACAGATCTTTTCAACCCAAATATCATACGATCCAGCGTAGGTTGTGTTTTTAGCAATAAAATAGCGACCGGAAGCACTTCAGAGATCATTCAGTTTTTAAAAAATAAAAACATCGCTATTTATGCCGCTGCATTACAGGCTTCAAAAATTTACAGCGCTATAGATTTCACAGCTCCCTGCGCAATAGTGGTTGGAACGGAAGCTACCGGCCTGAGCCAGGAATGGCTTGAAAATAGTGATCAAAATATAATTATTCCCATGCAGGGAGAAATAGATTCCATGAACGTATCTGTAGCCGCTGGCATTCTGGTTTTTGAAGCAAAAAGACAACGCGGGTTTTGAAGTAACAAGCAACAGTCTTAATACCCTGATAGTTCATACCTGATATTAAAATTTGCTGACTGGATTTTCCCGTATCTTTGCCACTTGCAATTTCTTCAACCATAACAAGAACAAACAATCATGGATTTTTCTTCCTTAGGCATATCCCCCTCATTATTAAAGGCCCTGGCCGATCAAAATTACACTCAGCCATATCCCATTCAAAAGGAGGTGATCCCGGCAATTTTAAATGGAAAGGATGTCCTGGGAATTGCCCAAACAGGCTCGGGTAAAACCGCTGGTTATGTGTTGCCGATTTTAATGAATTTAAGAGCCAATCCTCCTTCAAAAAACAGGCATGTAAATGTTTTGGTGCTTGTACCAACCCGTGAATTGGCAATGCAGGTGCGGGAAGTTTTTCGGTTGTTCGGATCGGCACTTCCGGAGCGAATAAAATCCCTGGCGGTTTTCGGTGGTGTTGCCATCAATCCGCAAATGAAGGCTTTGCAGGGTGTCAATATTTTAGTTGCCACTCCCGGAAGGTTATTGGAATTGGTGGAATCCAATGCCGTGAAATTATCCAATATCGAAACCCTTGTTCTGGACGAGGCGGATAAAATGCTGAACCTGGGGTTTAAGGAAGAAATGAACCGCATCTTTGCCCTTTTACCTAAAAAGCGTCAAAATTTATTGTTTTCTGCCACCTTAAATGAAGATGTCACCAACATCAACCAGATCCTGTTACGCGATCCCCTGGTTGTTAAAATTGAACAGGAAAGCGATCGTATCGAACTGATCTCCCAACTTGCTTATTTTGTACCGGAAGAGAAAAAAGGGCAACTCTTGCGTTATCTTATCAAACACAAGGATTTAAAACAGGTATTGGTTTTTACATCTTCAACATACAAAGCAGATAATGTGGCCGATAAACTCCGAAATAACGGAATAGACGCCAAGGCAATTCACAGTAAAAAAAGCCAGAAAGCAAGAACGGAAGCTTTGAGCAAATTCAAATCCGGGGAACTTCGCGTTTTGGTTGCAACCGATTTAATATCACGGGGAATCGATATTCAGTTTTTGCCTTATGTGATCAATTATGAATTGCCGCGATCTCCCAAGGATTATATTCACCGTATAGGTAGAACAGGCCGCGCAGAATCTCCGGGAGAAGCAATTTCCTTAATTTCCCCCGAAGAAGAACATCATTTTAAGATCGTTCAGAAAAAGATGGGAAAATGGGTTACTATGATCGATAGTAAAACTATAGAACTTCATGGCTATTAAAATCGTTATACCTTTTTTTGCCCTTTTCCTTTTACATTATCAGGTTTAATCATCCCTTTTTTATAAATAGTGGTTGGTGCGGTATGGCTTGAAAATTGCGATTATAAATACCTTCTATACAGGGAGAAATAGAGTCTGAAAACATATCTGAAATCTTTAAAAAATCGTGATTTTTGAATCAAAAACAGCAATGATACAAATTAAACAAGAATCATTAATTTATAACAATCAATCATTTTGACTCCACAAACCTTATTTTATATAATTGTTGCCATTATCATTGTCGATTTCATAATTGATAAAGTTCTTGATGCCCTCAATGCAAGGCATTTTGATGATCCAATTCCGAAGGAATTACAGGATGTCTATGACAAAAAAGAATATGAAAAATCCCAGCGATACAAAAAAGAACGCTATAGATTTGGAGTAATCACTTCCACATTTTCAGTGTTATTGATGCTGGTATTTTTATTTTTTGACGGATTTGCTTATGTGGATTCCATCGCGCGAAGTATTACGGATAATTCAATTCTAATCGTTTTGATATTCTTCGGAATAATAATGTTTGGAAGTGATTTGCTTACCCTGCCATTTTCCTGGTACAGCACTTTTGTTATCGAGGAAAAATATGGCTTTAACAAAACCACCAAAGCAACATTCGTTTTGGACAAACTTAAGTCCTGGTTACTTATGGCACTTGTGGGGGGAGGAATTCTCGCCCTTATTACCTGGTTTTACCAAACTACACAAGAAGATTTCTGGTGGTATGCCTGGATCCTTGTAACTGTTTTTACCTTGTTTGTAACTATGTTTTATGCTAAACTGATAGTCCCTTTGTTCAACAAACAAACTCCCTTACAGGAAGGTTCTTTAAGATCCAAAATTGAAAATTATGCAGAAAAAGTCGGTTTTAAACTCGATAATATTTTTGTGATAGACGGTTCAAAACGAAGCACCAAAGCAAATGCATATTTTTCAGGATTTGGTTCAGAAAAAAGAATTACACTTTATGATACGCTTATCAATGATTTGGAAGAGGAGGAAATCGTAAGTGTACTGGCTCATGAAGTGGGACACTATAAGAAAAAACATGTTGTTGCAAATATCACAGCTTCCATCCTTACAACAGGATTTACCCTCTGGCTGCTTTCCTTATTCGTAGGCAATCCATTATTATCACAAGCGTTGGGGGTTTCGGAACCGAGTTTTCACATAGGATTAATAGCCTTCGGGATTTTATATAGCCCAATTTCAGAGGTGACAGGTCTTTTTATGAATTACCTGTCCCGAAAATTTGAATATCAGGCAGATGAATTTGCCAAAAAAACCTATAATGCAGATGCTTTAATATCGGGATTAAAAAAGCTTTCAAAAACCAGTTTAAGCAATTTAACTCCGCACAAAGCATATGTTTTTATGCACTACTCTCACCCTACTCTTTTACAACGGTACAAAAACCTTCAGGGGTAGTTTGTAGTTGTTAGTTTACAATCTTAATCGTAATTTTATCGCATGACAGAAGTTGAAATAGATAAGGAAAATAAAAATATTGCGCGACAATATAAGGAGTTGCTGCGCATAAGCTACCGGTTCCTTTCTGATGAAGACAAAAAACAAATAAGACTGGCCTTCGATACTGCTGTAAATGCCCATAAAGCACAACGCAGAAAATCGGGAGAAGCTTATATTTTTCACCCCATTGCAGTAGCAAAAATAGTAGCTTCCGAAATAGGTTTGGATGCCACTTCCATTGTTGCTGCCTTATTGCATGATGTTGTAGAAGATACGCTTTACACCCTGGAGGAAATCGAGCAAATGTTTGGCAAAACGGTTGCCAAGATCGTTGATGGGCTTACCAAGATATCGAGTTTAAAGAAAGATAAAGATGTTTCCCTTCAGGCAGAAAACTTCAGAAAAATGCTTCTTACCCTTAATGATGATGTACGGGTAATAATTATCAAGATCGCAGACAGGTTGCATAATATGCAAACCATGGATTCCATGGCACCAGACAAACAGATAAAGATCGCTTCAGAAACACTCTATATTTATGCTCCGCTTGCTCATCGAATAGGGCTTTATAGCATTAAGACCGAACTGGAAGATTTGGCCCTGAAATATACTGAGCCAGAGGTTTACAATGATATCCTTAATAAAATAAGGGAGAGCAAGGAAGAACAGGATGCATATATCCACGATTTCACTAAGGTAATTAAAGATTCCCTGGATCAGGAGCATCTGGAATATGAAATAAAAGGCAGGCCAAAATCCATATTTTCCATCCGAAAAAAAATGCAGGCTCAGAATATTACCTTCGATGAGGTTTTTGATAAGTTTGCGGTACGTATTATTTATAAAAGTGATCTTGCCAATGAAAAATTTCTTGCCTGGAAGATCTATTCCATAGTTACCGACCATTTTCGTCCCAACCCTATCCGGTTAAGAGACTGGATCTCCTCCCCTAAATCTACGGGATATGAAGCGCTTCACATAACCGTTATGGGGCCAAAAGGAAGATGGGTAGAGGTTCAAATACGCAGTGAGCGAATGAATGAACTTGCCGAAAAAGGATATGCTGCACATTACAAATACAAACATGGAGAGGAACAGGAAGAGAAAAACATGGAGGAATGGCTCAACCGCCTTCAAGAAGCATTGGAAAATTCTGAAACCAATGCCGTAGACTTTGTTGAACAATTCAAATTAAACCTGTATGCCAAGGAAATATTTGTATTTACCCCACAGGGAGATTTAAAATCCCTACCCAAAGGTTCTACTCCACTGGATTTTGCATTCAGCATTCATACAGAAATCGGTTTGCATACAAGAGGTGCCAAAGTAAACAACAAACTTGTTCCCTTAAGCCAAGAACTTAAAAACGGAGATCAAATTGAGATCATTACTTCTGAAAATGCAAAACCTAATGCTAACTGGTTGGATTATGCAACAACTGCAAGAGCCAGAGCTAAAATCAAAAACTCCTTAAAGGACGAGAAGAAAGAGATCGCCGAAGAAGGAAAGGCAATTTTAGCCAGAAAACTCAAATCTCAAAAACTTAGCTTTAATGAAAGTATCATCAATGAACTGGTGGTATATTTTAAATTAAAGACAAGTTTGGATCTTTTCTACCGGGTGGGAACTGGAAAAATAGACAATGTCAAATTAAAAGAATTCACCTCTTCCAGAAGCAATGCTTTTGTGAGTTATATTAAAAGCAAGATAAAAAAACCGTCTATTGCCGAAGATCTGGATAAGGAGGAGTTTACATCAAAATATGACCAACTGGTTTTTGGTCCGGATGAAGAAGTTCTGGATTATAAACTCGCAAACTGTTGCAACCCAATCCCTGGAGATAATGTTTTCGGATTTATAACGGTAAGTGAAGGAATTAAGGTGCATAAAAAGGATTGTCCTAATGCAATTCAGTTTCAAAGCAATTACGCCTACAGGATTATTCAGGCAAAATGGATAGACTCCTCACAGCAAGACTTTAAAGCGGTGATCAAACTAACCGGGATAGACAACCTTGGATTGGTGAGTGAAATTACCAGGGAAATTTCCAACAGCATGAACGTTAATATGAGAAGTATTAATTTTGAAAGTTCTGCTGGGATTTTTACCGGGAAAATAACGGTAATCGTAAAAAATAATTCTATTTTGAACACACTGATAGCACATCTCAAAAAAATTAATGGGATAGATCAGGTCTCAAGAGAATAAACCAATACCTTTGCGAGGAAGGAATACTATGAGTAAGAAAGCAGCCAATAAAAACGACCAGGCAATAGTCAAAAACGTTTTCACCAAATTTTTGGAGGAAAAAGGGCACCGTAAAACTCCCGAAAGATTTGCAATTCTTCAGGAAATATATAACCATGAGGAACATTTTGATATAGAATCCCTCTATATTAAAATGAAAAACAAAAAATACCGGGTGAGCAGGGCAACGCTTTATAATACCATAGAATTGCTTTTGGATTGTGGACTGGTAAGAAAACATCAGTTTGGGCAAAATCAATCCCAGTATGAAAAATCCTATTTTGACAGGCAACACGATCATATTATTCTTACCGATACAGGAGAAGTGATTGAATTTTGTGATCCAAGGATACAAAGCATAAAACAAACAATAGAAGAGGTATTTAATATTGATGTTTCTAAACATTCTTTATATTTTTACGGCACTAAAAAAGAACCAACTAATTAACTATTTATGGCAGTAGACTTACTACTTGGATTACAATGGGGAGATGAAGGAAAGGGTAAAATTGTAGATGTATTTACCGAAAATTATAATATTATAGCACGGTTTCAGGGAGGTCCCAACGCAGGACATACCTTGGAATTTGATGGTCATAAGCATGTTCTTCATACAATTCCTTCTGGGATTTTTCATAAAGAAACCATCAATCTTGTTGGCAATGGAGTTGTAATTGATCCTGTTATTTTCAAAAAAGAACTGGAAAATCTTGAGCCTTACAAAACAAATTATAAAACCAATCTGCTTATCTCAAGAAAGGCACATTTAATTTTACCTACCCACAGGTTGTTGGATGCAGCTTCTGAAGCTTCCAAAGGAAAGGCTAAAATAGGCTCTACTCTAAAAGGAATTGGGCCAACATATATGGATAAAACCGGAAGAAACGGTTTGAGAGTTGGAGATTTGGAACTGGAAGGCTGGAAAGATAAATACCGAATCCTTGCAGACAAGCATGAAGCTATGATTAGCTTCTACAATGTAGATGTCCAGTATAATTTAACTGAACTTGAAGATGAATTTTTCAATGCTGTGGAGGTTTTAAAGAGTTTAACCTTTATTGATAGTGAAGAATATTTGCAACGCGCACAGGAGGATGGAAAAACCATTCTTGCCGAAGGTGCCCAGGGTTCTTTACTGGATATAGATTTTGGAACTTATCCTTATGTTACTTCCTCAAATACAACTGCTGCAGGTGCTTGCACTGGTTTAGGAATTGCTCCAAATAAAATAGGAGACGCATTTGGGATTTTTAAAGCGTATACCACAAGGGTAGGAAGCGGACCTTTTCCAACGGAATTATTTGACGAGGACGGAAAAACCATGAGCCGCGTTGGTAATGAAGTAGGTGCTACAACAGGAAGACCACGAAGATGCGGCTGGTTGGATCTTGTAGCTTTGAAATATACTGTTCAAATCAATGGAATTACTCAGTTGATCATGACCAAAGGAGATGTCTTAAGCGGATTTAAAACCCTAAAAATATGTACTTCCTACAATTATAAAGGAGAAAACATCAAGCATTTACCCTATAATATTGAACCTGAAAATGTTACCCCGGTCTTTACAGAAATGAAAGGATGGAAAGAAGATATTTCTAAAATGAAGGAAGCTTCCCAATTCCCAAAAGAATTTAAAGATTATATCGAATTTTTAGAGAAAGAACTCAATGTTCCAATATCTGTGATTTCGGTTGGTCCGGACAGAAAACAAACGATCCAGAGATAAATTATAGAAAACTTATAAGTTATAAAATCCCGCCAAAGCAATTTCTTTAGCGGGATTTTTAATTTAAAACTCCTATGAAATTATGAAACAATAAAAAGTCCTGCAATTCCCACAGCTGTTTTACCACTCATAGGTTCGCCATAAGCTTGAGAAACCGCTTCAGCTGAAAAACCGGTGGCATTAAAATTAAGGCATCCAAAAAATATAATCGCTATTTTTTACTTACCTATAAAGCCAAGTTCTTTGATGGCTTTTAATTACTTTTGAAACAAATTTATTTCTGTGAAATTTTCAGCAGCCTTGTTAGTATTCTTTTTTATCTTCATAGCCGGGATAGCTCCCGTCTATGCTCAGGAAACCAAGAAAATAGATTATACCAGTGACAGAACCCTTAAGGATGAGATCAAATATCCCGGTGCTATAATTTTGAGTAAAGTAACCAATCAGGTTTATTTTATTCATGAGGGAATTGAAATATGGTGTGATCAGGCCATTCATTATGATCAGGATAATTTTTTCAAGGCCTACGGAAATGTGCGAATGCAGCAAGGTGATACGGTTACTATGCAAAGCAATTACGCCGAATATAACGGAACTACTCAATTTGCCTTTGCCAGCGGAAAAGTAAAAATGACACGCCCCCAAACCTCCCTGGAAACAGACACCTTATTTTTTGACAGGGTAAAACAACAGGCATATTACAGAAGCGGTGGTACTGTTCGCGATTCGGCCAGTGTTTTAACCAGTCGGGTTGGCAGGTATTTTATGGAGGATGATAAATATTCCTTTCTTTCAAAGGTAAAGGTGACCAATCCGGAATATGTAATAAATTCAGAACAACTTGATTTTTATTCCGAAAGCGGACATGCGTACCTCTATGGACCAACTACAATAGAAAGCGAAACCAGCACGGTATATTGTGAACGCGGTTTCTATGATACCCGGAATGACACGGGTTATTTCGTCAAGAATTCCAGGATAGATTATGAAAACCGTATTCTGCAGGGGGACAGTCTATATTTTAACCGAAGCAATGCCTTTGCATCGGGTACCAATAATATAAAAGTTACCGATACTCTCAACAAAAGTGTAATAACCGGTCATTATGCTGAAGTTTTTCGGGATAAGGATTCTGTTTTTATCACAAAAAGAGCATTGGCAGCGACCCTTCAGGATAAAGATTCTGTATTTATTCACAGTGACACGATTATGATTACCGGAAAACCCGAAAACAGAATCATCCGCGGATATTATGATGTCCGCTTGTTCAAAACCGATATGAGCGCAAAAAGCGATTCCATTTTTCTCAACCAAAAATCCGGTCTCACAAAGCTCATAAACATCAATAAAGGACCGGTTTCCACAATCGCCAAAAGAAGAAGCCCGGTAATTTGGTCTGGAAATAATCAAATGACCGGAGATACCATACATATCTTAAGCAATCCGGAAACGGAGCAACTCGATTCTTTAAAAGTGTTTAATAATGCTTTTCTTGTCCAAAAAGACAGTATAGAAAGCTACAATCAAATCAAAGGTCAGCAACTCACAGGCTTATTCGTAGACAACGAATTATATCAGGTGGATATCATAAAGAATACAGAAACAATTTATTACACGCGTAATGAAGCAACGGAGTTAATTGGAATAAATAAAACCCTTTCCAGTTCTATAAAGATTCTTTTTCAGGAGCAAGAGATACAGGATATTTATTATTATAAACAGGTTGACGGAACCCTCACCCCTCCCGAGGAATTTCCTCGAAACGCAAGGCAATTAGCCGGTTTTAACTGGCGGGGAGAAGAACAACTAAAGACTAAAGAAGATCTCTTTGCTGGAAAACCTGCACCAAAACTAAGGCAAATTAAAGGAATTCCTTTACCCGAAGAAGAAACCGACTTTTTTGATGAAAGCAATTCCGGGGAAACCCAACTAAATGAAAATTCGCGATTAAAACCTGAGGACCTTAAGGATAAGGAGAAAGACAGCACAGAAGTTCCTGAAAAAATACCCAGACCAGAATTATTAAAAGAAGATAAAGAGAAAGAAGAAAGCAATTGAAAGAAGATTTTTTAAAATACCAGGCTCAAACAACCCCACACCCTTTGGCTTTGGAAATTTCACATGCAAAAGGATCCTACATCTATTCAATTCAGGGGAAAAAATACCTGGATTTTGTAGCAGGAGTCTCTGCCTGTAGTTTAGGGCATTGTCATCCAAAGGTAGTTAATGCGGTAAAAAAACAGTTGGACAGTTATCTGCACGTGATGGTTTATGGAGAATATGCACAAGGGCCAGCGGTGGAATACACCAAATTACTGGCACATCATCTTCCGGAAAAATTAAATAAAACTTACCTCACAAATTCGGGAACCGAAGCCATTGAAGGCGCTTTGAAATTAGCGCGAAGAGCAACGGGAAGAACAGAAATTATAGCGGCAAAAAATGCCTATCATGGCAATACCATGGGCTCTCTCAGTTTAATGGATTATGAAGAACGGGTAAAACCTTTCCGACCACTTATTGGGGATATTTCCTTTATCAAATTTAATTCAGAAGAAGATTTAAAAAAGATCACCCCTAAAACTGCGGCCGTGATACTGGAAACCATTCAGGGCGGCGCTGGATTTATCTTTCCGGTAAATAATTATCTGAAAAAAGTCAAAGAAAGATGTGAAGACGTTGGCGCCTTATTAATTCTGGATGAGATTCAACCCGGATTTGGACGGACCGGAAAATTATTTGGATTTCAGCATTTTCAGGTTGTACCGGATATTCTGGTTATGGGGAAAGGAATGGGCGGCGGACTTCCCGTAGGTGCTTTTACAGCTTCGGAAGAGGTCATGGACCTTTTAATGGATAACCCAAAATTAGGACACATAACAACTTTTGGAGGAAATGCAGTAATTGCTGCAGCAGCGCTCGCTACCCTAAAGGAAATTATGGAATCTGACCTTATGACAGAAAGCCTTGAGAAAGAAAAGCTTTTTCGGGAAATGCTGGTACATCCCTTAATAGAAGAACTAAGAGGAACAGGTTTAATGCTTGCACTGATAACCCCTTCTGAAGAAATTGCAACCGAAATTATTTTGAAATGTCAGGACAGGGGATTGATCCTTTTTTGGTTGCTTTTTGAGAAAAAGGCTGTAAGAATCACGCCCCCGCTCACCATTTCAATGTATGAAATAAAAGAAGGGTGTGGCATTATTATTGACGTTCTCAATAAAATAAAGTAATGGCTTTTAAGTTGTTCATTACTTTGTTAAAAACAATATTGATTTCTATAGTGTTGAAGGCTAAACAAAGTTAACTTTAAAAATGTAGAAATCCCGTAATCCCCAGTGTATGCTATTAAGTCATAACGAAGAAAACAATTTCTCACTTACCCGGTTTGAGTCAATGCTAAAAACAAACGATGTTTTGTTTTTTGATTCAGAAGAATTTGAGGATATCATTAACCATTATTTAGAAAATGGTAAAATTGCATTGGCAAAAAAAGCGGTAAAGTTAGGACTGGCGCAACACCCTACCTCTACAAACCTTAAACTTTATAAGGTTGAAATCCTTGTCTTTGAAGATAAGCTTGATCTGGCCGATGGCTTGTTGAATGAGCTTTATGACCTGGAATCTTCCAATGAAGAAGTTTATATTCAGAAAGCCAATATTTTCTCTAAAAGAGACGATCACGAAAAAGCGATCGAAATGCTGGAACTGGCATTGGAAATCTCAATGGATGAAGCCGATGTGTATTCATTACTTGGAATGGAATATCTTTTTATGGAGGATTTTGAAAATGCAAAATTCAGTTTCATGAAATGCCTTGAGGCAGATGAGGAAGATTATTCCTCCTTATATAACATCATGTATTGCTTTGATTTTTTAGAGCAAAAAACGGAAGCTATAGAGTACCTGAATATGTTTCTGGACAAAAATCCATATTGTGAAGTCGCCTGGCATCAAATAGGAAAACAATATTTTGACCTAAAAGATCTGGAAAAAGCATTGACCGCTTTTGATTTTGCAATAATCAGTGATGACTATTTTATAGGGGCTTATCTTGAAAAAGGAAAAGTCCTTGAGAAATTAGGTCGTTTTCAGGAAGCGATAGAAAATTATAAAATTACCCTGGATCTGGATGATCCAACATCCTTTGCATTTCTTAGAATTGGAAAATGTTTTGAGAAATTAGGCGAGAATGAACTGGCTTTAGAGCATTATTCAAAAACAGTACAGGAAGACCCGCTCCTGGATAAAGGCTGGATTGCAATCACCGATTTTTATTACAAAAAGAAAAATTTCCAAAAAGCATTGTATTTCATCAATAAAGCTATTGCCATTGATGAGGAAAATGTACTTTACTGGAAGCGTTATGCGAAGATAAACAGCAGATTAGGATTTTTTGAAGAGGCCGAACGTGGCTATCAAAAAACCATCGATCTGGGAAATTATGAACTTGAAACATGGATACGCCGTTGTGATATTCTTATCAATCTTGGAGAGTATGAATCTGCAATACAAAATTTAATACAAGCTGTTGAATTTTATCCTGAAACAGCAGAAATCGAATACAGATTTGCCGGGTTATATTTCAATTTAAATGAAGGCGATAAAGGTTATTTCCATTTGAATAACGGCCTTAAAATAGATGCAGAATATTATATCATTATTGAAGAACTTTTCCCAAAGATTTTCTGCAGAAAAAGTGTTAAAGAAATGATTAACTCTTACCTGAAGACCTCCTGATAATTATTTATATTTGGCCAAAATAGTTATTCAGGTAATGCAAAGAACTTTCAGGGAATACTTCACGATCACTTTAAAAGGAATGGCCATGGGTGCAGCAGATGTTGTACCAGGTGTTTCCGGGGGAACCATAGCTTTTATAACTGGGATTTATCAGGAACTTATTGCCACTATAAGCGGAGTAAACCTTTCTTTGTTCAAAACCTGGAAAACACAGGGCTTTAAAGCAATGTGGAAACAGGTAAACGGATCCTTTATCCTGGCTCTTTTTACCGGTATTTTAATTAGTGTTTTCACTTTAATGCGTCTTACCAATTTCCTTTTGGAAGAACATCCCGTGTTGATATGGTCATTTTTTTTCGGTCTTATTCTGGCAAGTGTCTGGTTTGTGGCTAAACAAATCCCCAAATGGAATTTTAAAATGATAGCCGGGCTTTTAGCTGGAGCTGTATTTGCATATTATATCGTTTCACTTCCTCCTTCGGAATCAACAACCAGCAATTGGTTTCTCTTTGTAGCAGGAGCTATTGCTGTTTGTGCTATGATTTTGCCCGGGATTTCGGGAGCATTTATTTTAGTGCTTTTGGGTGCTTATAAAACCATTACAGAAGCTGCACAGGATTTTGATTTTAAAACCTTGGGAATAGTGGCCATAGGTGCTGTTTTTGGACTGTTATCATTTTCCCACATCCTAAAATGGCTGTTTAAGCATTATAGCAATATCACACTTGCCGTTCTTACAGGTTTTATTGCTGGTTCGCTCAATAAGATATGGCCCTGGAAGAAAGTTCTGGAAACCGAGCAATTCGGAGAAAAAATTGTGATAATTAAAGAGGTTTCTGTTTTACCCTGGAATTTTGAAGGTAATGCTTACCTGTTTCCTGCGATCATATTAATGCTTACCGGTTTTTTATTAATTCTTATCTTAGAGCGCGTCGCAAATCAAAAACCTATTCAACAGAATGCAACAAACCCGGACATTTAGTGATAAGGTATTTTTAGTACTTAAAGGCTTAGCCATGGGTGCTGCCAATAAAGTTCCCGGAGTATCCGGCGGGGTTGTTGCATTTGTAGCAGGTTTTTACGAAGAATTTATCTACTCGCTTCAAAAAATAAATTTCAAAGCTTTTAAACTTCTTATCAATGGAAGGTTTAGAAGCCTATATACCTATACCAACGGGAAATTTCTTGGATTGCTTATCCTTGGAATGGTTATAAGTTATTTCAGCGTTTCGAAGTTGCTGGATTATCTAATTCTCCATTACGAATTATATGTTTGGGCATCTTTCTTTGGAATGATCATAGGGTCCATTTATTATATCTTCCGGGAATTTGACGATTGGTCAAGGAAGCTGGTGCTTTATGTTATTGCAGGAGTAATTGCCGGATTAGGGATTAGTTTTCTGGAACCTGCAACCGAGAACGACAACCTCTGGTTTGTGTTTTTTTGCGGCATTGTAGGAGTTTCAGGAATGACCCTGCCAGGTCTTTCAGGCTCTTTTATCCTCATTTTATTTGGAAATTATGTCCTTCTTCTTGTAGATTCCGTAAATGCTCTTTTTGACACTATTACACAGGTAATCCAACTTGATTTCTCTTTTTTAGACAATGATGGACAGATGCGATTGTTACAGGTTTTAATGGTGTTCTCCTTAGGATCGCTGGTTGGATTGGTTTCGCTCTCCCATTTACTGGGATATGTTCTAAAGAAATTTAAAAAGGAAACCTATGCGGTAATAATCGGTTTTATTGCTGGATCGCTGGGGGTTGTATGGCCCTGGAAAGAAAAAATTTATAAAATCAACGCCGAGGGTGAAATCCTTATCGATATAAAAGGAAATCAAGTCCTTGATAATTACGACCGCTATTTTCCCGATTTCTCTATCTCTGAAACCTGGATGGCGTTGGTTTTTATCCTTTTGGGAATATTTGTAGTATTAAGCCTTGCCTGGTTCGAAAACAGAAATAAAAGCGTATGATAATCTTTGGCCTTATAGGCAAAAATATAGTCTATTCATTTTCCAGGAATTACTTCAGAAATAAATTCAAATTAGAAAATATTTCTGCAGTTTATGAAAATTTTGACCTGGATAAAATCACAGAATTCCCCGATTTAATTTCTGAAAATCCTGAAATTAAAGGCCTTAATATCACTATTCCCTACAAGGAAACGATAATCCCTTTTCTGGATCATCTTGATCCCATTGCAAAGGAAATAGGAGCTGTTAACACCATTAAAATTGAAGGTTCAGGGAAACTAAAAGGATATAATACAGATTATTTGGGGTTTCTGGAATCCTTAAAGCCGCATTTAAAAAAACAGCATACCCACGCGCTCATATTAGGAACGGGAGGTGCTTCAAAAGCCATAGCTTACGGTTTAAATGAATTAAACATAAAATTTAAATTCGTTTCCCGATCTCCTTTAGCCGAAGATTTTAGCTATACCGATTTGAACAAAAGCCATTTTGATGAATATAAATTAATAATCAATTGCACTCCACTTGGAACATATCCTAAAACCGGAGAATTCCCTCCTGTACCAACAGCTTATTTCACTCCGGAGCATCTTTTATTCGATCTAATCTACAATCCACCAACTACAAAACTGATGGAAATGGCACTTCAAAATGGTACTAAAGTTCTCAATGGACAGAAAATGCTGGAACTTCAGGCAGAGAAGGCATGGGAAATCTGGAATAAATAAGCAGTGTCATTTATTACCTATACACATTATAAATTAAAGCAAAATCTTGGCAGGTTTTGGTGGAGTTAGTATCTTTCAGGATTAATAATTTGAACGAACCTTAACATTGAAAGATATGTCTCAGCAAGAAAATGAAAATACGAAGAAAGAACTTCCCAAAGAAGATTTGAAAAAATCTGAAAATGTCGCCGGTGAAACCAGCAAAACAGCGGAAGATTCCAATGACAGCAAGAAAGATAAATCCACGGAGGAGATAATTTTCGAAGCCGCTGAAGATTCTAATGTAATACAACCTGAAGCCGAAGTTGCTTCTGAAGAGCCTTCAGCAGAAAAAACTGAAGAAAATAAAAAAGACGAAGCTGGTTCAGAAAAAACTCCTGAAGCTGAAAGCGAAGTTTCAGAAATAATGAAAAAAGAGGAATCTAAAGAAAGTGCAGATACTTTGGAAAATGCGATGGTAGATGAAAGTGAAGCTTCAGAAAAATTATCTGAAACGAAAGAAATAGAAGAAAAATTTACCGAAGCTAACAAATCAGATACTACAAAGGATACCCCAGAAGCTGATGATGAAGATCAAAAGCCCGTGGATAAAAAAAATGTAAAATCTGAATTTGAAGATTCTGTAGCTGAAGACAGCGAGGATGAAAGTACCTCTGAGCGCCACGGAATAGTAAAAAAGGATTATCATGCGATGTCCAAGGAAGAACTTGTTGCCGAAATGCAACTGTTGGTTCAAAAGGAAAAGATCCAGGCAATAAAGGAGCATATAGAAGAAATAAAGGCAGAATTCAATGCTAAATTTGATGAGGAACTGGAAGAAAAGAAGGAAGAATTTCTTGCCGATGGTGGAAATATAATAGATTTTCACTACTCCACTCCTATCAAAAAAGAATTCAACTCGGTTTATTTTGATTATAAAGAAAAGCGGAATAATTACTACCAGCAGTTAAAGCAGGATCTCAATAAAAACCTGAATAAAAGACTGGAAATAATAGAGGAACTGAAAGGCCTTATAGATGTTGAAGAAAACATCAATACTACCTATAAGCACTTTAAGGAATTACAGGACAGATGGCGCACGGCAGGACCAATTCCAAGGGATAAATACAATACCGTTTGGAATACCTACCACCATCACGTGGAGAATTTTTACGACTTCTTGCATTTGAACCGCGATTTCCGCGATATGGATTTCAAACATAATCTGGAGCAAAAGCTAAAGATTATAGACCGTGCAGAAGAACTTACGCAGGAAGAAGACACCAGCAGAGCATTTAGAGAACTTCAAATGCTTCACAAAATGTGGAAGGAAGAACTTGGACCTGTAGGAAAAGAATTTAGGGACGATATCTGGGAACGTTTTAGCGATGCGACCAAAAAAATCCATGATTTGCGTCAGGCATATTATGATGATCTTGAAAAAGAATTTGAGAAGAACCTGGAGGTAAAACAGGAGATTATTTCAAAGATCCGGGAACTGGCAGAAGCAAAATTAACCACACACAACCAGTGGCAACAAAAAATTAAGGAACTGGAAGCCTTACGGGATATGTTCTTTAAAGCTGGGAAAGTACCAAGGGAAAAGAACGAAGCGACCTGGAGTGAATTCAAACAAAACGTTCGTCAGTTCAACCGCAATAAAAATGCATATTACAAAGGGCTGAAAAAGGAACAATACGACAACCTTGAAAAAAAGAGGGAACTCATTCAAATTGCAGAAGCTAATAAAGATAGTGAAGACTTTAAAGCAACCACCGCTTTAATGAAAAAAGTCCAGGCCGATTGGAAAAAGGTTGGGCATGTTCCAAGAAAAGACAGCGATAAGGTATGGAAACAATTTAAAGCTGCCTGTAATCATTATTTTGATCGCTTGCACAAATCCAACAATGCTGAAAATGATGAAGAGGCAAAGGCATTTGAACAAAAGAAGGAAATTCTGGATGGTTTGAAATCCTTTGATTTTTCAGGAGAAAAGAAAAAGGATCTTCCAAAGATAAAAGCTGCGATAGAAGAATGGAAAAATATAGGAAAAGTACCTTATAACAAACGTTTTATAGAAGGGAAATTCAACAAGTTGCTCGACCAATTATTTTCTAAACTGGATGTAGACCGCACCAAAGCGGAAATGATGAAGTATGAGAATAAAATCCAGGCTTTAAATAATGCAGATGATGATAAAAAATTAAGAAATGAACATTATTTCCTAAGCAAAAAAGTGGAAGAAACAATCGCAGATATTCGCCAGCTGGAGAACAATTTACAATTCTTCTCTAATGTAGACGATGAAAACCCTCTGGTTAAGGAAGTTCATAAAAACATTGCAGATCAAAAAGAACAACTAAAGGTTTGGAAGGAAAAACTCGAAAAAATTAAATCTATCTACTAAATAATTTCAGGAGGATTTTTTCAATTTCACACAAATGAAATGTACGCTTTGTAAGGGTAAGACGACGGAATTTTTCAGAAAGGAAAACCGAAAATACATCCGTTGCCAAAACTGCAAAGCTGTACTCCTTCATCCCGGCGATTATATCACTACCAGCGCTGAAAAGGAGCGTTATTTGGAACATAATAACGACGTAAGTGATCCCCGCTATCAAAATTTTGTCGATCCTATCATTTGCCGGGTACTAAAGAATTTTGCCAACACAACCAGCGGATTGGATTATGGCTGTGGCACAGGACCGGTTGCAGCCACTGAGCTTCATAAGCATTCTTATGAGATCAATTTATATGATCCTTATTTTGAGAACCATCCCAAAGTTCTTGAAGAAACCTATGACTTTATAATTTGTTGTGAGGTAATGGAACATTTCCATAGGCCATTCGATGAATTTAAGCGACTCTATGAACTTTTAAATCCCGGTGGTAAACTTTACTGTAAAACTTCAGTTTTTTATGAAACTATAGATTTTAACAGGTGGTATTATAAGAACGATCCCACGCATGTTTTTTTCTATTCTGAAGAAAGTCTGGAGTGGATCAAGGAAAATTTCGGATTTGAAAAGCTGGAAATTACAAAAAAATTGATTGTTTTTGAAAAATAGAATTTCCAGGTGATCTCCTGGCCTCTTACTCTTGAATTATAAAAGTTTAGCCTCATTCCAAAAAACATCCATTTCTGCAAGGGTCATTTCGCTCAGGGATTTATTTTTTTCTTTGGCTTTTCCTTCGAGATACTGAAAGCGTTTAATGAACTTTTTATTGGTTCGTTCCAGAGCATTTTCCGGATTGATATTTAAAAATCTGGCATAGTTGATCATGGAAAACAGAACATCTCCAAACTCAGCTTCCATTTTATCGATATCCATCACATTGATTTCATCCTGTAATTCTTCCAGCTCTTCTTTTAGTTTTTCAAAAACCTGTTGGGGCTCTTCCCAGTCAAATCCCACTCCGGCAACTTTTTCCTGAATCCTGCTGGCTTTCACCAAAGCAGGCAATGAAGCAGGCACCCCTTCCAAAACACTTTTTTTACCTTCCTTAAGTTTCAGCTTCTCCCAGTTTCTTTTTACTTCATCCTCATCTGCCACTTCCACATCTCCATATATATGCGGATGCCTTGAAATCAATTTATCACAAATTGAATTCGTTACATCGGCAATATCAAAATCATTGGTTTCACTCCCGATTTTTGCGTAGAAAACCAGGTGTAATAAAACATCTCCAAGCTCTTTTTTTATCTCCTGCATATCCTTTTCAAGAATCGCATCCCCCAATTCATAAACCTCTTCAATAGTTAAATGCCGAAGCGACTCCAGGGTTTGTTTCCGGTCCCATGGGCATTGTTCCCGAAGCTCATCCATAATGGTTAAAAGTCTGTCAAATGCCTGTAATTGATCCATTCTTGAATTCATTCCTCTGAATTTTTTATAAAAATACAACTGTGATTATTTTAAACCGAAAATTAATCAAAAAAACCTCAGGGCAAACCCACAAGTTATGTCCCGATAATTCGGGAGGAAAATACTTTTGAAAATTCGCGGTAAACCCTCAATGAGGAATCAAAACAAAAAAGCAGCTTTAATAAATTAAAACTGCTTAATACAATTAGATAATTTAAGACTATTCTTCTTCGTATGAAGTTTTTTCTTCTGGTTTTGAAAAATCGGTGAAATCATTTTTCACGAGCAAATTATACCATTGAAGAATTTTCTTAATGTCGCTTTGGTAAACCCTTTCCACGTCATAATCCGGAAGTATTTCGGTAAAATAAGCCTCTTGTTCCTTTTTGGAAGCTTTGTGATCTATGGCCTCTCCTCCACTCTCTTTCTCACTAATCTTTTTAAAGATCTCTCCAAGAGGAACTTCCTCTGTGTACGTGTAAATCGCTATTTCACTAAGCAAACTAACATTATGACGAACGTTGACCGCTATTTTTTTTCCATCAATAATGGATTTTGCAACAAAACCACCCCGGGTTTGTGCTGTTAATTCATATAATCCCGGTTTTCCGGAAATCGATAAAATTTTTTCTAAACCCATATTTTCTTATAAATTTTGGCTGGCAAATATCATATCTCTCACATTAATATCAAAAGAATCAACGTCCTTTTTTCATCAATGGAAATTTCATTTTATAATCACCTTGTATTTTTCCTTTTGAAATGTTTGCAAGCTTTCCTTTGATCAAACGCTTTTTAAGACTTGATAGTTTATCGGTAAATAAAATTCCTTCAATATGATCATATTCATGTTGGATAACCCTGGCGGCCAGTCCTTCATAAACCTCACGAAAAGAATCAAAATTTTCGTCCTGATATTCTATGGTAATTTGTTGTTTTCGGAAGACATCTTCTCTTACTTCCGGGATGCTTAAACATCCTTCATTAAAAGCCCATTCCTCTCCCTCCTCGGCTACAATTTTAGGATTTATAAAAACCTTTTTAAGGTTTTTTAATTGGTTCTGTTCATCAATATCCAGTTCATCATCTTCACCAAAAGCACTGGGATCGATAATGAATAAACGTATTGGAAGTCCAATTTGTTGAGCTGCAAGTCCTACTCCGTATGCTTCATACATGGTATCCCACATATTTTCAATAAGTTTATCCAGGTTTGGATACTCTTTAGTGATCTCCTTTCCCTTCTTTCTTAAAACCGGATCTCCGTATGCAATAATTGGTAAAATCATTTAAATTTTATAATTTATATTGAATAATTTATAATTTAGAAAAATCAACTTTTTCTATCTTCGATTTTGGACTTATCAATAATCATTTATATAAATATGACTGCAGGATGATGGTCGCACTTATTTCATCCAGCAACGCTTTATTCTGGCGCTTTTTCTTTTTTAAACCGCTATCGATCATCGTTCTAACTGCCATTTTCGAGGTAAAACGTTCATCTACCCGTTTCATTTCCATAGTTGGAAATTTTTCCTGAAATTTCTTCAAAAACTCCTGAATAGGCACTTCATTATTAGAAGCAGTGTTATCCATTTGTTTTGGTTCTCCAACAAGAACGAGCTCCACATTTTCGGTCTTAAAATAGTTCTCGAGATAAGGGATTAATTCTTTGGTAGGAATTGTCGCAAGGCCGGACGCAATGATTTGAAAATCATCGGTTACCGCAATTCCGGTGCGCTTAACACCATAATCTAAAGCTATAATCCGTGCCATTATTAATTTTACGCAAAGATAAGGTTTATCTTCCTATACTCCCAAAAATCGGACATAAGCTGTTATATTTGCTAAAAACTTATTGAAATGAAATCACTGGAAGATATTATTACCAAGGCTTGGGAAGACCGAAGTTTACTAAGCGATTCTATTACGATCGATGCTATTCGACAAGTAATCATGTATTTGGATGAAGGAAAACTTCGGGTTGCAGAGCCAACAAGTGATGGCTGGCAGGTTAATGAATGGGTAAAAAAGGCCGTGGTGCTTTATTTCCCCATCCAAAAGATGAAAACCCTTGAAGCCGGAATTTTTGAATACCACGATAAAATTCCGCTAAAAACCGGATTTGCAGACAAAGGGATTAGGGTGGTTCCAAATGCAGTTGCGCGATACGGAGCATATATCTCTTCAGGAGTGATTTTAATGCCGAGTTATGTAAATATTGGAGCTTATGTAGATGAGGGCACTATGGTAGATACCTGGGCAACCGTGGGAAGCTGTGCTCAAATCGGTAAAAATGTTCACTTAAGTGGCGGTGTTGGAATTGGCGGGGTTTTGGAACCTTTACAGGCTGCACCGGTAATTATTGAGGACAATGCCTTTGTAGGTTCAAGATGTATCGTTGTAGAAGGAATCAGAGTTGAAAAAGAAGCCGTTTTAGGAGCCAATGTGGTTCTTACAGCATCGACGAAAATAATTGATGTAACAGGAACAGAACCGAAAGAGATCAAAGGATATATCCCTTCACGATCTGTAGTTATCCCGGGAAGTTATACTAAACAATTCCCCGCAGGAGAATTTCAGGTGCCTTGCGCATTGATCATTGGAAAAAGAAAAGAAAGCACCGATAAAAAAACTTCTTTGAATGATGCCCTGAGAGAATATAATGTGGCGGTATAAATCCTCCCTAAACCCCGAAGGGGGAAATTGACAGATCCAAAATATAATTTTAAAAAGCCTCTTTTTTCAGAAGAGGTTGCGTGGGGCCTATGAAAATACTTGTGATTCAAATGAAAATGATTGGGGATGTACTTACATCCTCAATCTTATTTGAAGCATTGAGAAAAAAATACCCCGAAGCTGAATTACATTACCTTATCTACAAACAAACTCAGCCTGTAGTTGAGAATAATCCGTTTATAGATAAAATTATTCCTTTTGATCCTGCCAATAAGGACTTCTATAAACTTTGGGAACTTTCCAGGAGGATTCAATGGGAGCAGTATGATATTGTAATTGATGTATATTCAAAAATCAATTCAGCTTTCCTTACTGCACTTTCGGGAGCCAAAAAAAGGATCTCCTATCATAAGTGGTATACCCGCAAAGGCTACACCCAAACATTCAGGCTAAAGGAACAGCCAAATACTCTTGCTGGCCTGGCTGTGGAAAACAGGATGATGCTGCTTAAAGGCATTTCAAATAATTTCCCAAAGGAAATACAACCAAAGATTTATTTGACAGCAACTGAAAAATTTCAGGCGAAAGAAAAATTAACTGAGGCCGGAATTTCAAGTGAGAAACCTTTATTTATGGTTGGAATTTTAGGGAGTTCTGCAAACAAAACCTATCCGCTCCATTATATGGCACAGGTACTGGATTTCATCATAGATAAAACCCAGGCAAATCTTCTTTTTAATTACATTCCTCAACAAGAGGAACAGGCAAAGGAGCTATTTTCAAAATGTAATGCAAAAACACAGAAAAATATCCATTTTGGAATCTATGGGAAAAGCCTGAGAGAATTTATGGCTCTTACTTCCTGTTGTGATGCTTTTATAGGAAATGAAGGAGGCGCAGCAAATATGGCTAAAGCTTCAGGAGTGCCAACATTTTCAATATTTTCTCCGCAAATCAAAAAAGAGAACTGGAGTATTTATGAAGATGGTAAAAAACATGTTTCTGTTCATCTGAGAGATTTTGAACCTACCCTTATAGAAGGCACCTCCAAAAAGAGACTATCGGAAAATGCCATTGATTTATATGAGCTTTTAATTCCAAACCTTATCTTCGCACCACTTGAATATTTCTTAAATACAAATTTGTAAAGCAAAAACGCTATGAAAATCATTATCCTGGCAGCAGGTATAGGTTCCAGATTGGGCAATCCTTTTCCCAAACCGTTGACGCCATTGAAAGGTGGAAAGTGTATTATGGAAAAACAACTAGAAAATCTCAACCTGCACTTTAATGAAGAAGATATTTCAGTTATTGTTGGATTTAAAAAAGATCTAATAATGGAACGGTTTCCAGACCTAACATACATTTACAACCAATATTTTGACGCGACAAATACCTCTAAAAGTTTGCTCAAAGGATTGAGAAAATACAGAAATGAAGATGTGCTATGGTTGAATGGAGACGTTATTTTTGATGAAGCACTTTTTACCATCTTAAAACAACAGATTGATCAAAAAAATTCTTTTGTTGCTGTTAATACTTCAAGAGTTGCAGAAGAAGAAGTGAAATACACCCTTAAAAACGGCTATATCAAGGAATTATCAAAAACAATTCAAAACGGACTGGGAGAGGCTGTTGGAATTAATTTTATTTCAAGGGATGATATGCCTTACTTCCTTGAACAACTGGAGAATTGTAATGACAATGATTACTTTGAAAGAGGGATAGAAATGTCCATTAGTGAGAATGGATTAAAGATAAAAGCTGTAGATATTTCCAATTTTAAGTGTATGGAAATTGATTTTAAAGAAGATCTTGAGGCCGCAAATAAAATGTTCTAAATGAAATTCGTTCTCTTTTGTCAAAATCCTTATGCCTTTGGAATTCTTGAACCCATTATGCAGGTTCTAAAAGAAAAAGGTCATAATTTCACCTGGTTTATTACAGATAATCTTTTAGGAAAATTCCCCTTTCCTTCAGAACCTGTAATATCCCGGATAAGCGACCTCGAAAAATATAAGAGTGATGCCATTTTTTGCCCTGGTAATGAAGTTCCACATTTTGTAAGAGGAGTGAAAGTTCAGGTTTTTCATGGTCTGGCAGGAGAAAAGAAAAGTCATTTCAGGATTCGTCATTATTTTGATCTTTATCTCACTCAAGGTCCTTATTTTACTGAGAATTTCAAGAGGTTAAAACAGAAATATAAGGATTTTGAAGTTGTAGAAACCGGATGGTCCAAACTGGATATCTATGGTAAAAACGATTCCGCTATAAAAAAGGAGAAAGAAGCCCTTCTTCAAAAATTTTCTGCTTCAAAGCTTATTTTATATGCTCCCACTTTCTCCCCATCTTTAACTTCCGCCCCCTTTCTTTTAACCGAATTAGAGAAGCTTTCAGATAATAAAGATTATCTGATACTTATAAAATTTCACGATCTGATGTCTATTGATTTTGCTGAAAATTACCGGTCCCTCGCCAAAAAAATCTCGAATCTGATTGTTGAAGAAGAACCTAATATTATAAAGTTTTTGTTGATGGCCGACCTTATGATTAGCGATACATCTTCTGTAGTCTATGAATTTTTACTTCTGAATAAACCGGTGATTACTTATAAAAACGATTCTAATAACATTCGCTGGGCGGATTCTCTTACCTACGAAGATCTCGTTTTAAAGGTTCAGGAAAATCTTAAACATGATCCTTTTGAACCTCAGCGTAAAAAAATTATTGCTGACTATCACCCATATAATGACGGGCTTTCATCACTGAGAATGGTAGAGGCTGTTGAAGATTATATACAAAAGCATAAAATTCCCGAAAAAAGAAAACTTCCTTTTCTCAGGAAGCTCAAAATGAAAAGAATGTTCAAGAAGTAACTCTTATCTCCATAAGGATTTAAACCAATGTCCAAATTTCTTTTTCTTTTAAAAAGAATCCGCAGGTTCTAATTTTGACGGAACCAGATTAATTTGAATTTCCTGAACCAAATTTTCCTTCTCAAAATTTTTTATTTTTTTGGTCTGCTTATAAAGGATCTCAAATTTTCAACTTCCTTTTAAGTTCTTTCTTTCTGGCAAATTTCTTCTGAAACTGATTTGTAAAAAACCACATTTTCTCAAAAACCTCTTCTTCAGATCTGTCTATAAACTTTGCATACTCATTGGACATAATTCGAATCATTTCCTTCTTAGGCGTAAGCCTGGAGAAATTTTTCATTCTTTCATAAAAATTCAATTCCCTGAAATTCATCCGGTTGAGATCTACTAAATAAAATTCACATTCATTTTCCTTAACCTGAATAAGCGTATTTCCAGGGGAATGATCTAAAAACTCAATCCGGTTTTCATGAAGTTGAAAAGTAAATCTTGTAAAAGCTCTTAAAATTATTTCCCATTGCGGATATTCAGGGTTTGTCACCAATTCCCGGAAGGTTAGATCATACTCTAAATGCTCGCTTATATAATAGCTATCCTGAAAAGTGAACCCCGATTTTCTCTCGGCGAAAGCAATAGGATACGGAGTTCCAATATTTTTTGAAATAAGATATTCAGCATAAGTGAAAGAACGTTCTGCTTTGGATTTTCTAAAAAATCGGTAAACTATTTTATTGACAGGGTTTGGGATTTTAAAGGACTTGATATTTATTTTTTCACCTTCAAATTCGAATATTTTAAGCAGGTTTCTTTTTCCATCATTAAGCACGGTGCCTTCTTCATTAAAGAACTGAATGAAATGGAGGATTTCCTCTTTTTTATCCTGATATTTTTTGGAAAATTTCATTTTCATAAAGGTGGAGGAAGTTAAGATTTTTGAGGTTTCATAATATCATTATAATGAAAATAGGTAGCTTCAACTAAATGATTCACCGTGAAATTTTCAACGAAGAGCTTATATGCCCTTGCTAAAAATTGTTCTCTAAGAAGGCTGTCATTTTTCAATGTAAAAATACTTTCTCCCAAACTTTTAAAATCCCCTACTTCGGCAACAAAAGCATGTTCTCCGTTTTTCACACATTCTTCAATGATCCCCACTTTCGTTGTTACAACAGGGACTTTGTTTTTAAAAGATTCCAAAACAACAGTCGGCCCGCCTTCACGTTCTGAGGTCATTAAAAAAATGTCAAATTGAGGAAAAAGAATAAATGCATTCTCCACAAACCCCATAAATGTAATATAGGATTCTAATCCATACTCTTTAATTTTATTCTTTAAAACCTGTGTTCTTTTAGAAAAATTCCCAATTTGAACCAGATGTACATCATTTAATTTTAAAGTGTTCACCAAGTAATTCAGGGTTTCAACCATTACTGATAAGTCCTTAGCTTTGGTATGATTTGCAATATTTCCTATAATGAAGGTAGAATTTTTTAATTGTAATTTTTCCTTCAAATTTAATTTTACAGGAGTTTCCTTAACATTTTCATCCACACCATCATGAATAACGCTAAGTTTATGATGGTGTTTAGTGTTAAGCACCTTTTTAAAATGCTTTTTCACATATTCTGAAACACAAACGATACTATCAATATGATGGTAATTATATTTAAACTTACTCAAAAAGCTGGTTTTACTACTAACCGCCTTTTTTGAAAAAATGGTTTTAACGGGAAGATGATAAAACATGTCTGTAACAACATAACCCGTAAGGGAATCGCTGGTATGAAGATGGATAATATCTATATGTTTAGTGGAAACAAATTCGCTTAAACTTTTTCTGTATTTTTTAGAGAAAGGACTGGATTTGGGCATAGATAAAATTTCGATCTCCAGGTGTTCCACCTTTTCCATTAGAGGGGAAGTCTGAAAACAAAAAAGACTTTGCGTAACATTATATTTGCCAAGTCCTTCAATTAAATATAATAATTGCTGTTCATTTCCGCCCCAGCTTGTAGATCCGGAAACATGTAATATATTCATCTATTGTTTTTATCGTTCAAAAATAAACAATTTCATTTCCATTATTTACCCGTGCGGACAAAAACTTGGGTTTTTCCAGGAAATGTATAATTTGTCATAAGTATGAATTGAAGAAAGAACTTTTAAAATTTAAATCAGTATTTTTGTCCAACTATTTTTTCTGAAAATCGGTCTATTTATTCTGCCCATTATCTCAACCATAATTCATGAACATCCTCCATCTTTCTGCAGTTAAAAATTGGGGTGGCGGGGAAAAGCATATTGAAAATCTTTGTATAGAGCTGGGTTTTCTGTCTCCAGAAATTGAAAATATCATATTTTGCCCACATAACAGTCAGTTTGAAAAACATTTAAAAAAAACAGATCTTAAAGTTATTACAGCCCATTTGGATTTTAAAATGGATCCAAGATATTTTTTAAAACTCGTGAAAATATGCAGGAATCAAAAAATAGATATTATTCATATTCACGATAGCACAGCCCTTACACTGGCTATAATGGGAGATTATTTGGAAGATTTGCCGCCGTTTATCTTCAGTAAAAAAACCTCATTTCCTATTCAGGCCCGTAAATCGAGTTTGTATAAATATAATTATCCAAAACTTAAAAAAATCCTTTGCGTTTCAGAAAAGACAAAAGCTGTTTCCGAAGAAAACATTTCGGAACATGAAAAAATCCAATGTATTTATCATGGCACATCTTTAAGGGATAAAGCTACCGAAAATGCCTTTTCTATAAAGGCTCATTTAAAGCTTAATAAGGACACTCTAATTATTGGAAATATCGCCAATCATATCTGGCCAAAGGATCTTAAAACATTTATTCGGGTGGCCGATGAGCTTATTAATAATCAAAAAATTAAGAATCTTCATTTTGTTCAAATAGGCGCATTTTCAGAATTGACCCCTTCTTTTAATAAGTTGATAAAACACTTAAAATTAGAAAATCATATCAGTCTTTTGAATAAAATCCCGGAAGCTTCCGGATTCATTCCACAATTTGATATTTCTTTAATGACTTCAGAAAGCGAAGGGATTCCACAGTTTATTTATGAATCTTTTTATCATCAGATACCGGTTGTAAGTACGGATGTTGGTGGGATTTCGGAAGTGGTTCAACATGGGGAAAACGGTCTTTTAGCTCCGGCTTTCGATTTTATGCAATTGGCCAAGCATATTGTAACTTTACAAAATAATTCAGCATTGCGCGAGCAATTTACCAGCATTTCAAAAGAAAAACTACACCAAAGCTTTACTTCCGGAATAATGGCACAAAAAACTTTAAATGAATATAAAAACGTTTTAAATGGAAGATTTTAAGGACGAAACCGAGAGGGCCCTGGAAGTATTAAAAAAAGGAGGGATCATTTTATATCCCACAGATACGGTTTGGGGAATTGGTTGCGATGCTACAAACCCAGAAGCGGTAGAGCGGATATATAAATTAAAAAAACGAACCGACAGCAAAGCGATGATCTGTCTTGTGAACAGCGTAAAAATGCTGGAACAGTTTGTAAATGAAGTTCCGGATCCTGCTTATGATGTTATTGATCATTCAGATAAACCAACCACCATTATTTATGATAACCCAATCCGGGTGGCAAATAACCTGGTTGCTGAAGATGAAACCCTGGCGATACGTGTGGTAAAAGAAAAATTTTGCGAACAGCTTATCTACAAATTAAGAAAACCCCTGGTTTCAACTTCTGCAAACATCAGCGGGGAACCTACTCCGAAATCTTTTGCTCAAATAGCTCCGGAAATTTTAAAAGGTGTAGACTATATAGTAAATTTGCACCATTCAAAAATTTCAGATAAACCATCGTCCATAATTAAAATTGGGAACGATAGAACTGTAAAAGTGATACGCAAGTAAGACATGCCCAAAAACAAGAATTTCAGCAACGCACTCAAACCTGAAATATTTAAAATTATATCCCGAGCAACGGAAGAAACAAGGCTTGAGAGCTATGTGATAGGTGGGTTTGTAAGAGATCACATCTTACAACGGGGAGATCCAAAAGACATCGACATTGTTGCTGTAGGAAGCGGAATAGTTCTAGCAGAAAAGGTTTCCCAATTACTTCCCCATAAACCCAAAGTTCAGATTTTCAAAAATTACGGAACCGCTATGTTGCGGGCTTTTGATATGGAGATCGAATTTGTGGGAGCCCGTACCGAAAGTTATAATGAAAATAGCCGAAATCCTTTGGTGGAAAACGGAACTCTGGAAGATGATCAAAACCGAAGGGATTTCACCATTAATGCGCTTGCATTAAGTTTAAACGAAAAAAATTTCGGAGAACTCATAGATCCTTTCGATGGCCTGGGAGATCTCGAAGCTCAACTGATTAAAACCCCGCTGGATCCGGATATAACTTACTCTGATGATCCTTTAAGAATGCTTCGCGCAATACGATTTGCTACGCAGTTGGGTTTCAAAATTGAAAATCAGTCCCTGGAAGCAATTTCCAGGAACAAGGCGCGTATTAAAATAATTTCCGGAGAACGGATTGTTGACGAACTCCATAAAATATTACTTTCTGAAAAACCTTCAGTAGGTTTTGCGCTTTTGCATAAAACAGGATTACTTCAGCTTATTTTACCGGAATTAACCGCCCTGGAAGGAATTGAAGAAATCGAAGGTCAGCGACATAAAGATAATTTCTGGCATACGCTGGAAGTAGTGGATAATATTTCCAATAATACCGATGATCTCTGGTTATGCTGGGCAGCTCTTTTACACGATATTGGAAAGGCTCCTACCAAGAAATTCAATAAAAAAATTGGCTGGACCTTCCATGGACACGAATTCATAGGGGCTAAAATGGTTTTTAAACTTTTCAAACGCCTCAGGATGCCGCTGAATGAGAAGATGAAATACGTGCAGAAACTCGTATTGATGAGCTCAAGACCAATTGTGATAGCCGATGAAAATGTAACCGATTCTGCCGTGCGCAGGTTGGTTTTTGATGCGGGAGATGAGATTGAAGATCTGATGACACTTTGCGAAGCGGATATCACAACAAAAAATCCGAAAAAATTCAAAAAATACCATAATAACTTTCAGAAAGTAAGGGAGAAAATCAAGGAAGTTGAAGAACGGGATCATGTTCGGAATTTCCAACCGCCTGTTACAGGGGAAGAAATAATGAAGACTTTTCACCTGAAACCATCCAGGGAGATAGGGATAATTAAAGATGCTATCAAAGAAGCTATTCTGGAAGGCGAAATTCCCAATGAATATGAAGCAGCGAGGAATTATATGCTTCAGAAAGGGAAAGATTTAGGTTTAAAAACTGAAAATCCCCAGAATTGAGAAAATAAAGAAAGAACCAAAATGAGAGCAGCCTTTAAACGTATGTTAATCCCGGCTTTTTCGGTAAGGTTTAGCAATTGGAAAGACTAAAATTCCGCTATGAAAAAAGACCAAAAACCCGTTGTCATCTGGCTTCTCACCGGATGTTTTCTAATTTTTATAATGGTGGTAGTGGGAGGAATAACCCGACTCACCAATTCCGGACTTTCCATGACCGATTGGCACCTGGTAACCGAAGTAATTCCTCCCATTACGCACACGCAATGGGAAGCGGCTTTTGAGGAATATAAAAAATATCCTGAATACCAGAAGATCAATATTCATTTTGATTTCACCCTGGAAGATTATCAGCAAATCTATTTCTGGGAATGGTTCCATCGTTTGCTTGGCAGACTTTTAGGAATCGTATTTATTATTCCTTTCCTTTATTTTTTGATAAAGAAAAAATTTAGTGCAGAAATTCTAAAAAAATGTATTGTCCTTTTATTTCTTGGTGGTTTCCAGGGATTTTTAGGATGGTATATGGTAAAAAGTGGTTTAGTAGATCAACCGGATGTGAGTCATTACAGGCTTGCTATGCATCTTACCACCGCATTCATCACCTTTGCTTTTACACTTTGGGTAGCACTGGATATCATGTACCCGGATAAAAAAACCATAAAAACCGCTTTTCGAAATTTGCTGAGGTTTAGCATGGCAATTTTATTGATCCAGATTATATGGGGGGCCTTTGTGGCAGGTTTAAATGCAGGATTAATCCATAATACCTGGCCATTGATGAATGATGGCAAACTCATACACGAAACGGTATTTATAGAACAATCGCCGCTATGGAGAAATTTTGTGGAAGGAAAAAGTGGCGTGCAGTTTGTACACCGTTACCTGGCTTATCTTGTGGTAGGACTTATAGCTGTAATTTGGTATAAAAGTCGGAAATTTGATCTTACCGGCCCGCAAAGCAACGGAATCAGTGCACTTTTAATTTTAGTTCTTGTACAATTTGTTTTGGGAGTTTTTACCCTTATTTTTGCCGTGCCGTTATGGTTGGGAATTTTGCATCAGGTGGGAGCATTTTTCCTTCTTGCTGCAATGACATTTACCCTGCATAGATTTAGCCGATAAAAATTAAAAAGCACAATCACTCACTATAAAGGAATCCCGTCCAGATATAATGGGCAAGTAACAACGAATTAAACCCACTTGTGGGCTCAAAGTAAAATAATAGCATGATTTATAGATTTAGAATAATATTAGATACCCATGAGGATGTTTTCCGGGACATTGAAATTGAAGAAGAAGCCACGTTAGAAGATTTTCACAATGCAATTATAAATGCCTTCGGATTTGATGGTAATGAAATGGCCTCGTTCTATTTAAGCGATGGAGACTGGAATCAGGGCGAAGAAATCTCTCAATTTGATCTTAGCGAAGGAGGGGAATCTATCCGCTTGATGAATGAAACATCCCTGGACTCGGTAGTTTCAGAATCGCAAACCAAATTGATTTATGTATACGACTTTCTAAATATGTGGACATTCCTTATCGAATTAGGAGAAATTGCCGAACCGGAAGCAGGTCGGGATTATCCCAATTTAATGTTTGTTCACGGACAAATTCCCCTGGAAGCTCCGGACAAGGAGTTTATTGCTGAAAAAGACGAATTTTCAGAAGAAGAAATGGATTCAGATTTTGATCTCGAGGATTATGATGATCTTCCCTTTGATGATAACTGGAATTAAGCCTTCGACTGCGCTCAGGGTTAGAATCCCTTAGACTGCGCCCAAGGTCAGAATTCACTAAATGTTTTCCGTTCACTGTTCACCTTTATGTTTTAATTTTTTTCTCAATTCTCATATCTCAATACTATTTTCTCAAATGATCAACCTATTTAACGCACAAATTGAATCGCTTTCAATTCACAGAGTTGGAAATAAAAGCCGGAATGAGAATATATTTCTTTCAGCAGAACCCTTTGAATTAAACGATGAGATCACACCACTTATCAAGGAATATTTCTTAAAACCTTTTCGTGAAAAAGAGGAAAATTATTATCAGTTCTTTCACGAAACAGATCTGGAATTCAATGAACTTTTCAATTTAGCTAATAAAATTTTTGATCAGCCGGAAACCGTTCATGAGGTTTCCAAAAAGATCAATACCTTATTATTTGAGCAATCTTCCCATCCGCATATCAAAAGCGGGGAAGTATATGTGGTGTATTTTGAAAATATGTTGCTGGATAACGAGAAAGTTTCAGCAATAGGAATATTCAAATCTGAATTAAAACATGATTTCCTTCAGTTTCAGGAAAAAGGAAGTACGCTGGAAATGATCATTCAGCAAGGAATCAATATTCAAAAACTTGATAAGGGAGCGCTAATATTCAACAAAAACAGAGAAGAAGGTTATAAAATCCTTTCTGTAGATTCAAATAAATATGACACCAAATACTGGCTCGATAATTTTTTAGGAGTTGATGTTCTGGCCGACAATAATTTTTATACCAAGAAGTATTTAAAATTTTGCCAGAATTTTGCAAAAGATGTGGTTTTACCTGCTGAAGACAAGAAAGAAGAGGTGATGTTCATGAATCGAAGTGTGGATTATTTCGCAAAAAATGACGATTTTGAAGAAACAGCTTTTATGAACTCTGTGATCGATAATCCGGATTTGATCCCGGAATTCAAAAATTACAAAACAGACAAAGGGCAAAAATATAAGATCGAAGACCTTACCTCATTCCCTATCGCGAATACTGCGGTTACAGCCGCCAGAAAATCTATTAAGAACACCATCAATCTGGATACACATATCCAGATAAGGTTGGATTTCATCAATCCGGAATCGGCTGAGAAATTTGTTGAAAAAGGCTGGGATGAAGAAAAACAGATGTATTACTACCTTGTTTATTTCAATAAAGAAGAAAAGAGCTAAATAAATATATTCCGCAATAAGTTCGCGAAATATTAAACAGCATAATACAGTGCCTTCCAAACAGTTAAGGCATTTTAAAATTAAGGCCAAGAACTAAAATCCTAAACCCCGGGCAAGGTCACGAGGTATTTCCCGAATTATCGGGAAAAAATATTTTTTAAAAAAAATGCCAGCTCGCCTGAATGATTCGGGAAGACCTGGGGGAATCTACCCGTCCGTAAGTCGGGTTAATAAACCCTCAATGAGGGATTAACGTTGCCCATCCGTATTTACATCTTCATAATTTCTCCTAACAAATTCAAGGGCCGTGCGTAATATTTGTCCCATTGTGCGTGCCCTTTTAAATTTCATATCCTTGGTAAGATCATAAAGATCTTTCCGCAATTGCCTCACATTTGCCTGGGTAGAAACATGATCATTTATCATACATCGTATGAGTTCTTTAAAACGGGTTCTGGCGTTGATCATTCTTTTAGCCAGTAGTGAGCGTTCTTCCCTGCGATATTGTTCTATGGAATCTGCCTGTAATTTATCGGCAACCAACTGAACCATTTTAAAATTTTCCTTGAAAAACTGTGGTCTGTAAACCTTCAAATTACCTTCATAACTTTGCTGATCGAAATCGATGGCACGAATGGTATATTCTACATGGTCAAAATCGTGGGTGGGAATCACCACATAATTATAGGAGCGCATATCCCCAAGCAAACGAACCATACAACGTTCATTGAATTTCACAAACTGTTTTGCTATTTGTGTTTTTGCGCGTTCATCACAATGGGGCAATTCATCTTCTATAAATACATCTCCGGGAATTCCGGCAATGTGTTCTTCTATTAAGGTGTCTTTATAAACCAAAAAATTGATTCTGTGTGGAGAAAGTATGTGCTCGATCTCCAGGCCATAAATTCGGGAGGCATCGGAAAGTTTTACATAGAAATAGGTAGTAACATCATTCAAAATATTCCGGACACGGATACGGAAAGGCTTTGAATTTCCGAAAGTGCAGTAATCAATGGCATCTACATTCAAAAATTCCAGGGAATCTACATTTCCGTCGGAATGGAGTATCGTATAAATATGCTTTAGGGATTCATCCAACTCGGTCCGTTCCGAATCGGCATAATAACAGCGCACCCACAACGTATCTTCATCGTTGCGGTCATAAACTGTAATACAACCGGAAAATCGCAGTAAATCATCATAAAACACCGGGATTTTTGTGTTTCGATTGTACCGTGTGAGGTAACTGTTAAATCTATCATTTATGGGAAAGGAAGGTTTTTTCCTGGACATTAACTTTTCTTCCATGTAATGTTTTTTTTTCAAAAATACGGGTTCTGATTCACTTAGCCTGTAACAAAACGTTAACTTCGACGTCACATGTTAAAACTAAGCATCCCTTGGAAACAATACTTACACTAAATAACCTCACCAAAAAATATGGCCCGCTTACCGCTGTTAAAAACCTCTCCTTCACGATCCAGAAAGGAAATGTATACGGCATATTAGGCCCCAATGGAAGTGGGAAATCCACAACCCTTGGAATGGTTTTAAATGTCGTTAATAAAACAAGTGGTGAATATCACTGGTTCGACGGAAAAGATTCTACTCATGAGGCCTTGAAACAGGTAGGTGCAATAATAGAACATCCTAATTTCTATCCTTATATGACTGCCAGGCAAAATCTTGCTTTGGTGTGTAAAATAAAAGGAGTTCATCATAATAAAATTGAAGAAAAACTAGAAATTGTAGGGTTACTGGAAAGGAAAAACAGTAAATTCCGCACTTTTTCATTAGGAATGAAACAGCGTCTTGCCATTGCTTCTGCCCTTCTAAACGATCCGGAAATTTTAATTTTAGATGAACCTACCAATGGACTTGATCCTCAGGGAATTCATCAAATTAGAGAAATCATCAGGCGTATTGCTTCTGAAGGAACCACTATTTTACTTGCTTCTCATTTGCTGGATGAAGTTGAAAAAGTTTGTACGCACGTTGTGATCATCAGGAAAGGCGAAAAGCTATACAGCGGAAGGGTGGACGAAATGAATGCAAGTCACGGGTTTTTCGAATTAAGATCTTCCGATTTACAAAAACTGGAGCGTATTTTATCCAGTCATCCTTCAATTGGAAAAGTGACCAATTCTGAAGGTTTAGTTACAGCAATTCTTGAAGAGCCTATGGATGCCGAAACCATGAATTCCTTCCTTTTTGAAAATGGGATTGTGCTTTCTTATCTCATCAAGCGAAAAGAAAGTCTTGAAGAACAATTCTTACAATTAACCAACCAAACAAGTCACTAGATGTTTCGTTTACTAGATATAGAATTACATAAACTAAAATATAGCAGGTCTGCAAAGATTCTAACTATCACCTATTTTATCCTTATAACTTTCATCGCCCTGATCGCTTCCATAGAATTCGATTTGGGACAAATTCATTTTCGGCTGGCAGATCAGGGAATATTTAATTTTCCTTTTATCTGGCATTTCAACAGTTATATTGCGGCACTTTTAAAATTGTTTCTCGCCATTGTAATTGTATCCATGATGTCCAATGAATACAGTAACCGGACCTTAAAACAAAACCTTATCGACGGTTTAAGCAAGAAAGAATTTGTGCTTTCCAAGTTTCTTACGGTCGTGCTGTTTTCAATTATTTCAACTTTTTTCCTGTTCGTGGTTTCCCTGATTCTGGGGTATTCATTTTCTGATTACACCGAAATTTCCATCGTTTTTTCAGATATGGAATATTTACTTGGCTATTTCATCAAACTTCTTGGATTCTTTTCCTTTTGTATGTTTATTGGGATTTTGATAAAACGATCGGCTTTTGCGCTGGGATTTCTTTTTATCTGGTGGGTTCTAGAAAATATTGTTTCCGGGATTCTCACCTGGAGAATTTTCCGCGACAGCGATATTGCTGAAAATATAGTTCAGTTCTTTCCGCTGGCCTCCATGAGCAATCTTGTGATTGAACCTTTTTCAAGGTTAAATTTCATTCAAACTGCTGCTTCACAAATTGGATCGGAATTGGATAAAGATTATGGAGTACATTGGTATCAGCTTCTAATAGTCCTTATATGGACATTTCTTTTTATATTTTTATCCTATAAATTACTGAAAAGAAGGGATTTATAATAACTTAGCGGGAAATCACGGTTAATGAAATCTTTCACTTTCCTTACCATTCTTTTTATAATGTTTACTGGACAGAAGGCCAATGCGCAAAGGGAAGCAGCAAATTGGTATTTTGGAGTAAACGCAGGACTTGATTTTAACAGTGGAGTACCCGTAGCACTCCAAAATGGAAAATTACAAACCATAGAAGGGAGTGCAACTATTTCAGATAGAAACGGGAACCTTCTTTTTTATACAGATGGTAGCCTTGTATTTGACAGGCAACATAACAGCATGCCAAATGGATTTGGGCTTAAAGGAAATGTTTCCAGTTCACAATCTGCCATAATAATTCCCAAGCCTGCCAACCCGGGAATCTATTACATTTTCACAATAGATAAACCAGATTATTCCGGGAATTCCAGTGATCCTATAGAAGGCATAAATTATTCTGAAGTGGATATGTCTTTAAATAACGGATTTGGAGATATTATCCCTGGAAGAAAAAACATTCATCTGCTAAGTTATAACACCAATGATCCATTGGAAAATGAATATAAAAGTTCAGAAAAGATTTCATCCGTTTTACACGGAGACGGGAGTTCAATTTGGGTAGTCACGCATTATGTAAACAGGTTCTATTCATATAAAGTTACCCAAAGTGGAGTTGATCCAACGCCCATAATCTCTACTACACCCAATGCAGTTCCTATTGTTTTCAATGATGAGGGAGTAAATATATCGGCTATTGGATATCTTAAAATATCACCAAACGGGAAAAAATTAGCTATCGCCTTTAGTTCCACAAACCTAGGAAGCCCAAGAACTTTGAATATAAAAACAGGGAAATTATTTCTTTATGATTTTAATGATCTGACTGGTAAAGTGAATAACGAAAAATTATTGCTTAGCACAAGTTATCCCTACGGTGTTGAGTTTTCTCCAAAAACCACCAAACTATATGCGACATCTAATATATTTAACGACCAGGGGCGGGTAAAAGAAGGTGAACTCTACCAGTTTGACCTGGAAAGTTCAAATATTGCTGCCTCACAAAAACTCCTTCATAATTCAACCAACAATGCCGGAGCATTGCAATTGGCCATTGATGGAAGAATTTATAGGGCGGGATATCCAGTTGGAAATACCAACTTTAAATATCTTTCAGTGATTAAAAATCCTGAAGCTTTGGGAAGCATTTCAAATTATGACCATAATACAATTGATGTTTCCCCAAAAATTGTTCAGCTAGGCCTTCCTCCTTTTATACAGTCTTTATTTCTAAACAATTTTAATTTTGAAAATTTATGTTTTAAGGATGAAACCCATTTCTTTATCACCAGTGATGAGCCCTATAGTGCTGTGAAATGGGATTTTGGGGATGGAAACACCTCTACAAATCCAAATGCATACCATACCTATGATGCTCCCGGGACTTACATTGTTTCTTTTACAAGATTTATAAACGGAGAAGCCTTTGAACCCGCCAAAAAGGAACTCACAATAGTTGAAACCCCGGAGATTTTAGAAGAATTTGAATTATTCCAATGTGATACGGATGAAAATCCCAATGATGGAATTACCACATTCAATTTACAGGCAGCCCGGGATGAAGTAACCCTGGGTAATCCAAATACGCAATTGTTCTTTTATAAAGATTATAACACTGCTGTAACCGATAGTTTGAAACTTTATGCTCTTGATGATATTTACACGAATCAAACCCCGAATGAACTTGTTTACGCCAAAGTAATGATCTTTAATTCCATATGTTATGATATATCAGAAGTAAGCCTGATGACCAAAGGGAGTTTAGAATTAAAGCCAGAACCTGCAAATGGCTGTGATACCGGAAATGGTAAAGCCGATTTCAATTTTAATAGAATTGCTGAAAATATTATAGCTGACCTTGGATTAACATCCGATATAGGCCTAAGTTTTCACATTACAGAAAATGATGCCCTCGTGGGAAGAAATCCTTTACCTGAAAATTATAGTTCTGCCCCCAGAACCATTTTCATTCAAGCAACCAGCAAGGGAATATGTTATGGATCGGGAACCATACAACTTGAAATAATTTCATTTCCGGACGTTAAGCTGGAAACTCAGATGGATGTCTGTTCTTCAGAATTTCCTGTAACCCTTTCTGCCGATGCAATTTTTAGAAATGACCCACAGTACGGTTATCTTTGGAGTTCCGGTGAAACAACACCAGAAATAGTAGTTTCATCAGCAGGTACGTATTCCCTTGAAATAACCAACACTAAAATTGGCTGTGGAAGAACAATACTATTCGAAGTAGATAAATTAAATACTCCGGAAATTACCGATATCAATGTTGAAAGTAACGGAGAAAACAGTGTGATCACCGTTTTAACCAACAGTAATGAGGGAAATTTATACGCTTTGGATAATATTGATGGGCCGTATCAGAATAGCAACATTTTTAGAAATATCCCTGGAGGATCACATATTGTTTATTTGAAAAACCAATTTGGTTGCCAGATTATCCAACAGGAAATTCTGGTTTTTGGCGTTCCGGCATATTTCACACCAAATAATGATGGATACCACGATTTCTGGAAACCATTTAAGATTACCGATCCCGAATTCAAGATTCGAAGTCTCCAAATATTTGATCGTTATGGAAAGCTTCTTGCCCAACTTGATCCACTTGGAAAAGGATGGGACGGTACTTTCAACAATAAGCAAATGCCTTCAGATGACTACTGGTTTAACTTAGTTCTGGAGAACGGAAAAGAAATGAAAGGTCACTTCACCTTAAAAAGATAGCATTCAAAAATCCTTGATTTGTATAGGTTTGAATAGGCATGATAATTGCGTAATTTTGCGGAGCCAGCAAAAAGAAATTCATGAAGTTCAATATAAAATCCAATTTCAAACCCACCGGGGATCAGCCACAGGCGATCAAAAAACTGGTTTCCGGACTCAATAAAAACGAACAGTATCAAACCTTACTGGGAGTTACGGGTTCTGGAAAAACGTTTACTGTTGCCAATGTAATTGAAGAAGTACAACGTCCAACCCTTATCCTTGCCCACAATAAAACATTAGCCGCCCAGCTCTACTCTGAATTCAAGCAATTCTTCCCTGAAAATGCAGTGGAATATTTTGTTAGTTATTACGATTACTATCAGCCGGAAGCTTTTATCCCCTCCTCCGGTACTTATATTGAAAAAGACCTTTCCAGGAATGAAGAACTGGAAAAACTGAGGTTGAGCACAACTTCCTCACTGCTGAGCGGAAGAAGGGATATCCTTGTGATCGCATCGGTTTCCTGTTTATATGGTATTGGAAATCCTGTTGAATTTCAGAAAAACGTGATCTCCATCGAAAAAGATATGCATATTTCCAGGACCAAGCTGCTTCATCGCCTGGTGCAGAGTTTATACTCCAGAACGGAAGCTGATTTTAACCGTGGAAATTTCAGAATAAAAGGAGATACCGTGGATATTTTCCCTGGTTATGCTGACCATGCTTTCAGAGTACATTTTTTTGGAGATGATATCGAAGAGATTGAAGCATTTAATCCGCTTACAAATGAAATTGTTGAAAAATACGACCGTCTGAATATTTATCCTGCCAACATGTTTGTGACTTCTCCGGATGTTTTGCAGGGAGCAATCAGGGAAATTCAGGATGATTTGGTAAAACAAATCGATTATTTCAAGGATATTGGAAAACACCTGGAGGCAAAACGTTTAGAAGAACGCACTAATTTTGATCTGGAAATGATTCGTGAACTTGGATACTGCTCCGGAATTGAAAATTATTCCCGTTATCTCGACGGAAGGACTGCAGGCACACGTCCCTTTTGCCTTTTAGATTATTTCCCGGATGATTTCCTGATGGTTATAGATGAGAGCCACGTAACGATTCCACAGGTACACGCGATGTACGGAGGGGACCGGTCAAGAAAAGAAACTCTTGTAGAATACGGCTTCCGTTTACCGGCAGCAATGGATAACCGACCGCTTAAATTTGAAGAATTTGAAGCGCTTCAGAATCAGGTAATCTATGTAAGTGCAACCCCTGCCGATTATGAATTACAAAAAACAGAAGGGGTTTACATCGAACAGGTGATTCGACCTACAGGTTTGCTGGATCCCGTTATAGAAGTAAGGCCAAGTCTGAATCAAATCGATGATTTAATTGAAGAAATCCAGGTTCGTGCAGAAAAAGATCAACGGGTTTTGGTTACAACTTTAACCAAAAGAATGGCAGAGGAACTCACTAAATATCTTACCCGGATCAACGTGAGATGCCGTTACATACATTCTGATGTGGATACCCTGGAAAGGGTTGAAATCATGAATGACCTTAGAAGAGGTATTTTTGATGTGCTTATTGGAGTAAATTTATTACGGGAGGGTCTGGATCTACCTGAAGTATCCCTGGTAGCGATTCTGGATGCCGATAAGGAAGGTTTTCTGAGAAGCAATCGTTCGCTTACTCAAACCATTGGTCGTGCAGCCAGACATCTTGAAGGCCGTGCGATCCTGTATGCAGATAAAATAACCAAAAGCATGCAGTTAACGATAGATCAAACCGAATATCGCCGGGCAAAACAAATGGAGTTCAATAAAGAACATAACATTACCCCTACTGCATTGATAAAAGCCTTTAATGAAACGCTGGTAAAAAAGAAAGAAGCCTACAAAATAGAATCGGCCCCGACATTAAAAGCAGCAGAAAAAGAAACCGCTTATTTCAGCAAGCCTCAACTGGAGAAGCGAATTAGGGAAAAGAGAAAAGAAATGGAGGCCGCTGCCAAAGATCTTGATTTTATGACCGCAGCCCGGTTAAGAGATGAAATAAAAATGCTTCAGGAAAAAACCACTGCCCTTGCTGAATAAGTTTAAACATGAAATAATTTCTCTTAAATATTTGATAATTTTTCACAAATAACTAATATTCAGAAGTTTAATATTCCTATATTCAAGTACCCATATACACTTTCTCTTACTGATGTGACGGTCTAAAACCGTAACACATGAAAAATATTATTTTTATTTTGTCGATTTTATCAGGGTTATGCTCTTTTTCCCAGGTTGGAATTGGAACCTCCAATCCACATGCGCAACTTGATATTATTTCCAATTCTCCCTCAAACCCATCGGTAATCGATGGACTTTTAATTCCGAGGATCGATAAATTCCCATCGATTAATCCCGGTTTAAATCAACACGCGATGTTGATTTATTTAACGAAATCTGTGAATGAATTTCCCAAAGGATTTTACTTCTGGAATGCTCCAGAAACAAAATGGGAAACGATTGGCGGCAATAGTTTTGGCAATTTTTTTAAACCGGGAACCAGCAGCAATCCAAACAATATTTCAGATCCTATGTACAGATTAGGTAGTATTGGGATTGGCACACAGGAAATCACTGCTAAACTTCAAATTGTTTTGAATTCGGTTACAGATGCCGCAATAAAAAAAGGTCTGGAAGTAGACAATAACAATCCTACAGTGGATAATTTTGTGACTTATGGAATTATCAGCGATAATAGAAGCGCGACCAATGCAGTTAAATACGGCATCAAAAATAATGTTGGTGGATTGGGTACTGGAGTCCATTACGGAATCCACACTAAAACCTTTCAGAATAGTGGCACTAGTGACATCTATGGGATTTATAATGAGGTTGGAAAAACTTTTGGATCCAATAGTGATAATTTTGGTATTTATTCGGTCATTGGAAGCCCTGAGGGTATTGGAACTGTAATAGGAATTTACAGCAAGGCCATTGGAAGTCATACCGCCAAGATTTTTGCCGGGTATTTTGTAGGTCGTGTGGCGATTGGAATGACCCCTGAGGAAGAATATATTTTCCCGGCTACAAAAGGAATTTCAGGACAAATTTTAGTTTTGGAATCAAACGGCAATATGAATTGGAAACATCCAAATACTAAAAATTATTCCACTACCGGTACTACTTCAGGGGATTTTGTTATATCCGATGAAATTTACAGCCTGCGTATTAACAATCAGGTTTCCGGATTGGTGATTCCGCCGGCAAATCAAAATAAAGGAAGAATCATTAATTTAATTGGCTGGAAAGGAACCGGCACCAAACCTTTTATCTTTTCTCCAGGGGACGACATTTATGATAATGTGTTCGACTCTTCAATTCCTTCCATAAGTGGGAAAGAAATGCTTACGATTCAAAGTGCCGGGAACCGCTGGATCGTTGTAAACCTGAGAAAAAATCCTTAAATAAAATCCGCGAGTTATGTTATAAAACAGACTATTAATAATTCCGATAAAAAAAATAAGGAAATCAAAAACTTTGGGGCCCACTGAGTATGTCACGAATTATCAAAAGGAAAATACTTTTTAAAATTCGAGGCAAGTCCGCCCCTGAATGATTCGGGCAGGCCTCGGGGAACCTGCCCGTACGTACGGCGTTAAATTTCAATGAGGGATTAAAATCTACTGATGGAATTAAAATTGTGTTATATAAATAGCCTAAGTTGGCTCTCTTCTTCATAAATGTTTAATTTTAATCATTGAAATTGATTTTATGAAACATCCTTAACAGGATTTCGATTCTGAGGGATGGATGTTACATATGACCTCTAGAACAATGATATAACCATATGAAACAATTATACAAACGTTCCCTCGCATTTTTCAATCTCCTTCAAAGCAAGATTGCCTTTTATCCTACTACTTTTGCTATTATAGGGGTTCTATTGGCTTTTTCACTATTTTATCTTGAAGAGCGAGGGATTTCAAGATATTTGGTGGACCATGCTCCAATTTTGGTTGTAAATAATGGTGAAACAGCCCTTACTATATTAAGTGCTTTAATCACGGGATTGATATCCATGATGGTTTTTAGCTTTTCCATGGTGATGCTTCTGCTTAGTCAGGCTTCCAATAATTATTCTCCAAGACTTTTACCTGGATTGATCTCAGACAAAGTGCACCAAATAATCCTGGGAATCTACCTGGCTACAATCCTTTTTTTAATTTTCATACTATTTTCCATTCAGCCTACAGGCGATAAGTACCAAATACCGGGATTTTCGGTATTACTGGGTATTTTAGGTACCGTAATTTGTATTTATTCCTTTATCTACTTTATCCATAATATCTCCCAAAATATTCAGATAAATAATATCATGGATAAAATACATCTCCTGGCAAAAAGCAGGTTAAAAAAAATTATTGAAAACGATTCAAAAAGCTCAAACGAATTTCCTTCTTCGGAAGATTGGTTTGAGTATTACAACGGAAAAAGCGGGTATTTTCAAAATGTTTCCATTTCTAATTTGGTAAATATTTGTGATGCTAAAAATACTCAGATTCATATTTTACCCATTAAAGGGAGTTTTGTTCTAAAAGGAAATATACTTTTTAAATCGAAAGAAGAATTAGATAAAGAAACGCTCAAAACAATTTTAGCGAATTTTAAACTCCATAAAGCAGAACTGGTTGCCGATAATTATCTTTTGGCATTTAAACAAATTACAGAAGTTATAGTTAAAGCCATGTCCCCAGGAACCAACGATCCCGGAACTGCCATAAACGGTATAGATTATCTTACAGAACTTTTTTGTTTAAGGCTGTTAAAAAAAGATACTAATATGTTTGGAACAGATGAGAAAGCATTTATAAAAATTAATTCCGTGAGTTTTTCAGAACTTATTTACCAGGTAATGGCTTCTATTCGTACTTATTGCAAACAGGATATCATCCTGGTACAAAAATTAGTGATAATGTTAAAATATTTGAAAATACAAAAAATGGAAAATTCAGCATATTCAAAAAGTATCGATCTTGAAGCCAAAACACTTTTAAATGATGCAAGGTCCAACATAACCAATGCAAGAGATTTGCAATTAGTTGAAAAAATGGCTGTTGACTTCGGACTTAAAATAAATTAATTCACAGCTACAGCTCTTTCTTCAAATATCAACTTTAACCCTTTATTTTAGTCTGCTAATATACAATCAACCAACGCATTGATTTAAAGGGAAAAACTTTAAAATACCTAGCTTCTTTTGGAATCTGCCCATTCCTGAACCAATTCTTCAAGAATATTTAAAGGAACTGCTCCACTTAGAAGTACCACATCGTGAAACTCTCTTAAATCAAAATCGTTTCCTAACTGGACTTTAGCTTCTTCCCGTAATTCCACAATTTTATTCATTCCAATTTTATAGGCTGTTGCCTGCCCGGGCATCACAATATGCCGTTCAACCATTTTAACGCAATCACTCTCTGCATTAGGGGTATTTTGCTTATAATAATCGATACCCTGCTCCCTGGTCCATTTTTTTGAATGAATGCCAGTATCTACCACCAACCTGCAGGAACGCCATAATTCCATAGCCAGGCGTCCAAAATCTGAATAAGGATCTTTATAGAAACCTATTTCTTTCGGAACTAATTCACTGTACAATCCCCATCCTTCAGAATAAGCCGTATATCGACTGAATTTCCTAAACATAGGTAAACTATCCAATTCCTGAGCAATCGCTATTTGCATATGATGCCCTGGAATACCTTCGTGATAAGCCAATGCTTCCATTTGGTAGGCTGGCATCGCAGCCATGTCATATAAATTCGCATAATAGGTTCCAGGTCTCGAACCGTCTATGGCTGGCTGCTGATAAAACGCTTTTCCAGCACTTTTCTCCCTAAAGGGTTCTACTGCCTTTACTATGATATCGGCCTTTGGCTTTGTTAAAAACAATTCATCAAGACGCCCTTTCATGGTATTGATAAGTGCAGTGGCTTCGTTTAGGTATTTTTCTTTTCCTTCAGGAGTATTACTATAATAGAACTGTGGATCGGTTCGCATAAATTCAAAGAAATCCTGAAGGGAACCTACAAATCCCACTTTTTTCATGATCGCCTCCATTTCCCCATGAATTCTTGCAACTTCTAGAAGGCCTATCTCATGGATTTCATTTGCAGTAAGATCTGTAGTGGTAATTCTCTTTAACCTGTTTTTATAAAATGCTTCTCCTTTTGGAAATTTCCAGGCACCATGATCTGATGTTGCTCTTTGTTGTTGATCCTCCAGGGAAGCAATCAACTTTTCATAGGCAGGTTTTACCGCGTTTACAAGGGCTTCCTGTGCCTCTGCAATTAAATCCCGTTTCTGTTTTTCAGATAAATTCAGTTTTGAGACTTTGCTTTTAAAATCATCCAAAAGTACACTTGTCTCCTTAGAATTGATAAAAGGTTTACCTTTTATCACATTTTTAGCATCATCCAAAACTTTTTCAAAAACAAACTTAGGAGGAAGTATTCCGTTTTGTTCTCTCAGTTTGATACCTTCTATTACTTCATCAAAAGCTTTTGGAATTCCATTTAACCGTGAAATGTATGCTTTAGCATCGCCAACAGAGTCTATGCGATGCATATTTATTAAAAATGCCGGAAGCTGGGAATGATATCCAAACATTTGATTTACAGGATAATTATGGAACCTGAATTCATAATCGGCGATTTCGTTTTCCACCTCTTGTTTAAATAACCGGTAACTTAGCCTGGTTTCGTCATTTAAAACAATTTCCTCTACGTTATCCTTAAGATATTTTTGTCGCTCCTTAGCCTGTTCAAGATCCTGAACTAATTTTTTATTTGAAAAATCATCCCATTTCCCATAATCTGTTTTTCTGCCCAGTTGGGTTTGCATCATGGGAGATTCTGCGACTTCCTTTTCAAACTCCGCATCAAAATAAGCATTCAAAGCTGCCGAAGCTTCTGAAATTTCTATTTCAGAATATTTCTGGTCGTCTATATCGCTCTTACAGCCAACCATTCCAAATATGGTGAGGAATAATATGGATAGTTTCAGATTTGTTTTCATAATCAGATTCTTTTTAATAGTGAAATTCTCTTCCCTGAAAATTATTCGGGAAGAGAATTTTATATGACCTCAACGCTATTCTTTCTCTAAAATACCTAGCGGGTATTTCCAGTTCCTTGATTCTTATTTAATTTTCTAAAACTGAAAAATTTATAAATGAATCTCCATATACCGTATGGGTTTGTTTGGTGAAATCTTTCTCTTCAGCCTTGAAAATATTTGGAACGTAGGTTTGCGGATTAAGATCTATTAGCGGAAACCATGTGCTTTGCACCTGAATTTGAAGCTTGTGTCCCTTTTTAAAGGTATGGTTGATGTCCTGTAAATTGAAAGATACATCTGTTTTCTTGTTTGGCTCAAAAGGTTCAGGGTTTTCAAAACTGTTTCTGAAACGCCCACGAAGCACCTCACTTCTTACCATCATATGATAATTACTCATTTTTAAATGATCCTGCATTTCTTCAGTATCTTCAGCATCCGGTGGATAAACATCGATAACTTTCACTACCCAATCTGCAGCTGTTCCTGTAGTTGCAACCTTTAAATGAGCTTCAATTGCTCCGGCCATCGTCATATCTTTTTCCAAAACAGGGGTTTCAAATACCAAAACATCCGGTCTTCTCGCTGCAAAACGCTGATCGTCTGTCATATATTTTCTTGGCGTAAATACCATTTTTATATCTTCAGAATAAGGGACAGGTTTTTTAGGATCACTGATAAAGGAAATTTCGGCATTGCTTGGCTGGTCCTTTAATTCCTGATCATCTCCAAGATAAAAGGTTTTATTTACGGCATTTTTAGGAGGCCAGGAATCATAAGAATCCCATTCCATGTTTCCTGTATCATACATATAAGCTTCAGGTAAAGCGAGCTCTTTTGAACCGCTTCCTTTTAAGAAATGATTAAAGAATTTGGTTTCCACATTCTTTTGGTAATTTTCAGAAATATTATCCCCGAAATAAATATTACCTACCGCCTGTCTTTCAGTTTGTCTTGCCCAATCCCCATGACTCCAGGGACCAAAAACCATAATATTATAATTATCACTGGTCTTTTCAATTGTTTTATAAGTTTCAAACGGGCCATAAAGGTCTTCTGCATCAAACAATCCACCTACTGTCATTACCGCTGGTCTAATATCGTTTAAATGCTGGATGACGCCTCTGGACTTCCAGAACTCATCATAGTTTGGATGCTCTTTTAGCTGTTGCCAAAAAATATTGTCTTCTCCATAATATTTGTCAAGATTGCTCAATGGCCCTATATCCAGAAAGAACTGATATTGATCCTGAGTTCCAAGTTCAGGAAGTTCATACCATGCTTCTGTGGTAGGGCCCTCTTTATCATAACCAAATAATGCGGTTGCCCTCCAGTAACTTAAAAGATAAGCACCATTATGGTGGAAATCATCAAAGAAGAAATCACCTATTCCTGCCTGAGGAGAAACAGCTTTTAATGCAGGGTGTGCATTAATGGAGCTAATAAGCGCATAATGACCCGGATAGGATATTCCCCAGGTTCCTACACGACCATTGTTGTTTTTTGCATTTTTAATTAGCCATTCAATAGTATCATAGGTATCGCTTGCTTCGTCAGTTTGCTTTTTCTTTTTATCGGGAATATACGCCCGCATATTGTCATAAGTACCTTCACTCATCCAACGACCACGAACATCCTGATAAACGATAATATTCCCTTCCTCCATCAAATATTTGTTAGGTCCTATTAAAGACCGGAATTGATCTTCTCCGTAAGGCCGGGAACTATAAGGAGTGCGCTGCATGATAATAGGATACTTTTTTGAAGTGTCCTTTGGAGAATATATGGTTGTATGCAGTTTTACTCCGTCACGCATAGTGATATACACTTCCTGCTTATCGTAGTTTTCTGAAACTTCAAATTTTTGAGTCGTTTGGGAAAAAAGTGGAACTGATAAGAACAAACTTATCAGGAACATTAGTGGGGTTTTCATTAATTTCATTTAGCCTATTTTTTTGAGTTTAAAGAGATCATTTTTTAAAAGAAATTCAATAAATAATATGAAAAAGAGAATAAATTGCCTAAAACTTCATTTAAAATCCTAAAGATAGAAATTAACCGCTAAACCATAAAGAAAATTATTATGGAGCCGGAGTTTTAAATTTCGCAAGGCCATCCTTAAGCCAATCCAAATACTCTTTTTCATCGGGCGTATATCCAACAGGCTGATTAAGGATTTTCACGTTGGGATCCAGAAGGACATAGAATGGCTGAGAATTATTCCTGAAATTAACTGTTTGAAAAGTTGCCCATTTATCACCTATCGTTCGTATCTTCTTAATTCCACCATTTTCGCGTACATAATTGAATTTATCCTGTTCCGGTAATTCCATTTTATCATCCACATAAAGTGAAATCAGGATGTATTCATTATTGATCATATCATACACTTCGGGGTTGCTCCAAACCTGTTCTTCCATTTTTCTGCAATTCACACAAGCCCACCCAGTAAAATCAAGCATCATAGGTTTATTTTCGGCTTTGGAAGCTGCTAAACCTTCCTCCCATGATTTATAGGCTTTCAGTCCCAGCGGTCCTTCTGTTTCTTTTTCATAAACACTATAAAATAAAGGAGGTGGAAATCCACTTAACAATTTTAAATTGGCAAATGGGGTATTGGTTAATCCCGGAAATAAATAGAGTACAAATAAAAAGGTAAGACTTCCAAATGCGAACCGCGTTTTAGAAAGTTTCTTTTTAGGCCCATCGTGCGGGAAACGGATTATTCCGAATAAATAAAGTGCCAATCCTATTCCAACAAGAATCCAGATTCCAATAAAGATCTCTCTTTTTAGGAATCCCCAGTGTTGGACCAAATCTGCATTCGATAAAAATTTGAATGCCAGTCCAAGTTCTATAAAACCAAGTACAACTTTAACCGTATTTAACCAACCACCGCTCTTTGGAAGAGAATTCAACCAGTTTGGAAAAAGTGCAAATAAGGCAAATGGCAATGCCAGGGCAAGTCCGAAACCACCCATCCCAAAGGACAGCTGTATAGCACCGCCATCACTGCTTAAAGAACCTCCAAGTAATGATCCCAGGATAGGTCCGGTACATGAAAAGGAAACCAACGCCAATGTAAGCGCCATAAAAAAGATTCCTACTATTCCACCAATACTGGAAGCTTTATCATCCATTTTACTGCTCCAGGAAGTAGGTAATGTGATTTCGTAATATCCAAAAAATGAGAAGGCAAAAAATATAAATATGACAAAAAACACGACATTCAGCGTGACATTTGTAGAGATATTATTAAGGATTTCTGGTGCAACACTATCCAATAAGTGGAAAGGAAGACTTAGTAAAAGATAGATAAGAAAAATAAAAACACCATATAAAATAGCATTCACAAGTCCTTTTTTACGGGTTCTCGCTCCTTTGGTAAAAAAGGAAACGGTAAGTGGGATCATTGGGAAAACACAAGGGGTTAAAAGCGCAATTAATCCTCCTATAAATCCTAAAAAGAAAATATTCCAGTAAGTATTCCCTTCCTTTTCTTCCGGTTGAAAATTTTCCCAACCCTGCATTTCAATGTCCAGGGCTTTGGTTTTTTCTATATCAAGCGCAGTCACATCGGCATCGGCATATCCCTTGATCGCTTTTTTTTCATTTACGGAAAACTGAAATGGGGCTATATCTGGCGGAAGGCACTGTTCATCGTCACATACCATGAATTCCACTTCCACTTCAATGGTGGCATCTTTATCGAAAACCTTTATTTCCTGAACAAAAACAGCTTCTTTGTCAAAAAATTTAATGTCCATTCCAAAAACCTCATCATAAATAGCCGGAACATCGGGTTCCTTTGTATACCCTATAAGTTGGTAGGTATTTTCTGAAGTATTAAAAGTAAACGTAGTAGGAATTGGACCATCTTCATCCACTTCCTGAGAATATAAATGCCAACCTTTTTCAAGCTTTGCAGTAAATACAAGATTGTAAATAGAATCGTTTACCTGTTCCAGTTTTGCATCCCAGGTGATGGGATCTGCGATTTGAGAATTAGGGGAACTAAAAACCTGAGCCTGAACAGAGAATAAAGAAATTATCAGAAAGGCCAGCGTCATTATATATTTCATATGGAGTAGGTGATTTTTAATATTTTATCTGAAGTATCTTTAATGGCAAAACGTGCATCTGCTCTATGATTAACAACCCAAACGATCTTATCTTCAGAGCAAAGCAACCAACAATTTTCCTTCTCGGGCAAAGATAATTTTTTGTCCTTGAAAAAGTCGCTAATCTTCTTCTTTCCTTTCATTCCAAATGGATGGAATATATCCCCTTCCTTCCATTTTCTTAAGATTAGTGGATATTTTAATGTTTGCTGCGCTACATAGATACAATGTGAACCTTTTTCCAAAATCTCATCGACTTCCTCAAAAGTAAAAGTGCCTATTGGAAGCATCATAACCTCTTCTACTTCCTCAACTTTATAAACTTTATTATTTTTTTCTGAAGGAATCTCGGTAAGCAACAAAAATTCCCGGTCTTTTATCAATCGATGGGTTGCTGAAAACACCATTTTACCCGGTTGTGCTTTTAGAAGATCATAAATATCATCCCATTCAGTAAAACCGAAGGATCTAAGCAATTGATACAAAACAGCTTTTGTATTTGGGATCTTTTCCAATGTTTCAATAGCAAGCTTATATCCATAGGTATCTTTTGAAACGATTTCAGAATATAGCAATCCTATATAATCTTCAACCAAATTTAAACTTTCATTCAAATGTGACTGAGTTTGAGCAAATCCTTCCAATAACTGCGGATTGATCTCTTCCATAACGGGAATTACCTCCAACCTGATCTTATTCCGAAGGTATTTTGGCGAAGCATTGCTACTGTCCTCACGCCAGGGGATATTTTTCTCCCGGGCAAAGTTTTCGATTTCCTTTTGTGAAAATTTCATCAAAGGCCTGATAATTTTCTCATTTTCAGATCGAATCCCTGTTAAACCATCCAATCCGGTTCCACGAATAAGATTTATCAGAAAAGTTTCCAGATTATCATTTGCGTGATGTGCAGTAAGTATGTAATCAAAATTAAGGGCTGCGCTCAATTCATTAAACCAGTTATAACGCAAATCCCGGGCTGCCATTTGAATGGATAGCTTTGAATCTTTGGCATAGGCTTCCGTATCAAAATTTTCAGTAAAGACCTCCACATCAAGTGCATCTCCAAGATCCAATACAAAAGATTCATCGGAATCGCTTTCGGCTCCGCGCAAATTAAAATTACAATGGGCAATAGAAAACTCCATTTTCGCAATTTTACATAAATGAACCAGCACAACGCTATCTAAACCACCGCTTACAGCGATCAATAATTTAGCATTTACTAAATAGGGAAATTCTGATTTTATGAGGTTTTTGAAGGCTTTTTCCATGGTCTCTCAAAGATACAAAAGACGGGGATAAAACCTGAATTCTGAATTCCTAATTTTGAATTAATGCCTGCCGCATGGCATCCGATTTTAAGATGCATTCCTCATATTCCTTTTCAGGAACCGATTTTGAAGTTATAGCACCGCCAACAGAGAAGGAAACATATTTTCTTTCGCTATTATAAAGAATACTGCGAATGACCACATTGAAATCAAAATCACCTTCAGGGGTAAAATAACCCACTGCGCCACTATACAGACCTCGTTTAGTTTCTTCCAGTTCCTCGATGATTTTCATCGCCGATATTTTTGGAGCTCCGGTCATACTTCCCATTGGAAAAGTTGCACGCAGAACCTCCACTGGCGGAATCCCCTTTTCCAGTTCTGCCGAAACTGTAGAGATCATTTGATGCACCTGTTTAAAGGAATACACCCTGCACAATTCTTCAACCTCCACACTGCCTTTTTTTGCGACTTTGGAAAGATCATTCCTAACTAAATCTACAATCATAACATTTTCCGATCGTTCCTTTGGATCTCTGGAAAGCTCTAATGCGATCTTTAAATCTTCTTCTGGATTTTCAGCTCTTTTGGCTGTTCCTTTAATTGGCTGAGAAAGAATTTTATTTCCGGATTTTTTCAAATAGCGTTCAGGAGAAGCACACAGCAAATAATTATGCTCCAGTTTTAAAAATACAGCAAAAGGTGGAATAGAGATCTTATTCAAATTTTTGAAAATTTCAAAAGGCTCGATCGTCCGGTTTTCAGCAAAAAATTCCTGACAGAAATTGGCCTCATAAATATCTCCACGATGAATGTGGGTAAGCATATCCTTTACTTTACGTAAATATTGATCTTTGGAGATTCTGGGTTGTATTTCGGAATTTTTAAATTTTGAATTCTCTTCTCTTTTTAATACAAATTCTCCCTTATTTATCTCCTCAAAATCATCATACATTTCATCATCCACCATTTTCAGATACCGAAAAATTGCCTTTTCACCTTGAAGCTGGATTATCCTGGCCGGCTGAAAAAAATACAAATCAGGAAAATGAAGATTATCATAATTTCGGGAAGAAAGTTGCTCTACATCATTTTTAAGATCATAGGACAAATACCCGAAAATCCAGTCTTTTGTGACTTCCTGGTATTCCTGAAGTTTACTAAAACCATTATGGCAATCGGTTTTTAAAACAGTAAAGGCCTGCACCGCTAATACAGCATCAAAATCACTTTGGGATTGGTCATATTCGTTGCTGTCCAGCCAGGCGATCTCCTCAAACTGCCTGCTCCATTCGAGCAATTTCTCTTTGAATTCCTGCGGCTTTTTTAGAATAAATTCCCTGGTTGTACGCACTTAGCTTTCAATTTCATGTGAAAATGTTGTAAGCACATCATCAATTCCCATTTCAAGAACTTCATTTTGAACGCGATCTTCCCCGAAATTCTCATGAAAAGATGGAAAACTGAAACTTTCTATTACATTTCCTCCAAACCTGGACAAAATCCCCTTGGAAAATTCCAATGCGGAAGCAGCTCCTCTGGCTCCGGGAGAAGTACTCATTAGCAGAATCTTTTTATTAGCCAGAAAATTCCGGTCTATACGCGAAAGCCAATCGATATAATTTTTAAAAAATGAGGATACCATTCCATTGTGTTCATTTACCGAAATGATCAAGGCATCATTTTCAGAAATAAGATTTTTTAATACCTGCACATTAACCGGGAAACCCTTTTCCTTTTCGTGATCCACGCTAAATAATGGAACTTCATAGTCAGTAAGTTTTATAACCTTTATCTCATGGCCTTGAACTCTGTTTACAACATGAGTCAAAAATTGATGATTAATGGAAGTACTGCTGTTGGAACCGGCAAATGCAAGGATATTTTTCATAAATAGCTTTCTATTTTTTTAAAGTTTATATGCAATTCGCATATTCCTGCCCGATAACAGGCGCGTTAATTGGTGTTTGCATAGAGATTCCACTATGCTCATTTCGTTGATTTTTTTAATTGGCACCAAAAATACCTAAAAAAATAGCTGAACGACAAAATTTCTATTTTTTTATGAATAGTTTAAACCTTAATATCATTTGATTTCAACCTTCCTTTGTTGTAAAAAATCACCAATTTTTACCCGCCCGATTTATTCCTCCATATTTTTCTTAAAATCCTGAGATTCAAAAGGTATCTTTGCAGATCATAAAAAAAACAATCATCCGTGACTTTTCAGGATTTAAATTTAAATACCCCGCTTTTAAACGCTTTGGAAGATTTAAAATTCCAAACACCTACTCCTATCCAGGAACAGGCATTTTCATCTATTATGTCCGGTAAGGATGTGGTAGGGATCGCTCAAACCGGGACAGGAAAAACCTTTGCCTATATGCTTCCTATTTTAAGGATGCTGAAATATTCTGAACAAAAAAATTCAAGGATTCTTGTGATGGTTCCTACCAGGGAACTGGCGGTTCAGGTGGCTGAGGAAATAGAAAAATTAACCAAGTACATCAACACAAGGGTTGTAGCCATTTACGGTGGGGTAAACATTAATACGCAACATCAGGATTTGCTGCAAGGCACGGATATCGTGGTTGCAACTCCGGGAAGATTGTATGATCTGGTATTACGCCGTGCACTTCAGTTAAAATCCATCCAAAAACTGGTAATAGATGAAGTAGATGTGATGCTGGATCTTGGATTCAGATTTCAGATCATAAATATTCTGGAGCTTTTACCGCAAAATCGGCAAAGCATCATGTTTTCAGCAACGATGACGGAGGCGGTTGAGGAATTGATCGATGCCAACTTTAAAAGTCCTGAAAAAATATCGGTGGCGATCAGTGGAACCCCGCTTGAAAATATCGAACAACGTGGATACCTCATCCCGAATTTCCATACAAAGGTCAACTTTTTAAGAAAACTGCTGAAAGACAAGGAAAACTTTTCCCGTGTTTTGATCTTTGTAGCCTACAAAAGACTTGCCGACAGGCTTTTTGAAATGTTAGCTGAAGAATTCCCGGAAGAATGCACCGTAATACATTCAAATAAAAGTCAGAATTACCGTTTGAGAAGTATTCGTCAGTTTAGCGATGGATTTTGCAGGATTTTAGTGGCTACAGATGTTATGGCCCGTGGGCTTGATATTGAAAGTGTTTCTCACGTTATAAATTTTGATACTCCGGAATATCCTGAAAACTATATGCACCGGATTGGAAGAACCGGACGTGCAGAAAAACCTGGAATTTCAATTGTGTTAAGCACCGAAAAAGAAACTGAAAATCTTGAAAAGATCGAAAGTTTAATGGATATGAAAGTTCCGCAATTCGATCTTCCAGAAGATGTTGAAGTTTCAACAGTATTGATCCCGGAGGAACAACCTAAAATTGTTGAGATCAACAATCCCGGAAACAGGAAAAATGAGGATGCTCCCGGACCTGCTTTTCACGAAAAATCGGAATTAAACCAAAAAGTAAACCAGGGAGGATCCTACAGGAGAGAGATCGCTAAAAAATACTCAAAACCTAAGACCAAAGGCGATAAGCATGCCAACCGAAGAAGGAAAAAATAAAACCGGTGAATCAAATTAAAAATGACTTTTTAAGTGTTGGGGTTCTTTCGAAAGGAGCAGAATTATGCAGCATCAAAAATCTTAAAACGGACAAAGAATATATCTGGCAGGCAAATCCTAAAATATGGGGAAGTCACGCTCCTAACCTTTTTCCGATAATTGGAGCTTTGAAAAATGGAGAGTTCTTCTTTAATAACAAGGCCTACCAATTACCCAAACACGGCATAATAAGGAATAACGGCAATATTGAACTCAAGGAAAAAAATCCCGATTCCTTAATTTTTAATCTGATATATTCCGAAGAAACTTTAAAAAACTACCCCTTCAAATTCGATTTTGAAATCAGGTTTCAGCTACAGGAGAAAACCCTGACGGTTTCACACAAAATCACCAATTTAGATGACAAGCCTATGTATTTCTCTGTTGGTGGGCATCCTGCTTTTAATGCTCCCATATATGAAGGAGAAACCTATGAAGATTATTATTTGGAATTTGACAGAAACCTTGATTTAAACACCTGGTTGTTGAACGAGGAAGGATTGATATCTGCGGAAACCAAACCTGTACTCCAAAATGACAACAAAATTCAACTTCACAAGAATTTATTCGATAAGGATGCTTTGATCTTTAAAAACATCCAATCTAAAAAAGTAGCGTTAAAGAGTAAAAAATCGGGAACGGTTTTAACTGTGGAATATAATGATTTTAAGGATTTGGGTATCTGGGCGAAACCTGGAGCTCCTTATGTTTGTATTGAGCCCTGGCTGGGATATGCAGATGTTGAGGAAACTACGCAGGATATAAGAACAAAAGAAGGCATTATAGAAATAATGCCTTCTAAGGATTTTTCTGCTTCCTATGCTATTACGATAGCTTAGGAATTCAGTATAAATTTAACTTCGGTTTTTCTTCTTCGCTTCTTTTGCAGCGCGTTTTTCTTTTAAATTCAGCACCGGTTCTTTCTTAGCCGAATTTTTTGAAGGAGATTTTTCTTTTGCCATGATTTCTGTTTTTATTGCAGTTAAGTGGGATAAATATAAGAAAACTTACATTACCAAATTTTAAATAATCAGGATTGAAAATAAAAATTTAACTCATGAATAATCAATTAAAAGCCCGAGAAACAGCGTTTTCGGGCTTTTTTAAACCTTGAATTTTAAATTTAATTCCCTAAATATGCATTGCCCTGTCTCCCGTCGCAGCCATTGCTGCTTCCTTAACGGCTTCAGCATAGGTTGGATGCGCGTGGCTCATTCTGGCGATATCTTCTGCAGAAGCTCTGAATTCCATTGCTGTTACCGCTTCGGTGATCAAATCGGCAACACGGGCACCTATCATGTGAACCCCTAAAACCTCATCGGTCTTGGCATTTGTAAGGATCTTTACAAACCCATCTGTATCTCCGCTCGCTCTGGATCGTCCTAAAGCACGCATCGGGAATTTCCCTTCTTTGTAGTCTACTCCTGCTTCCTTAAGCTCTTCTTCGGTTTTTCCTACCGCAGAAACTTCGGGCCAGGTATAAACAACTCCGGGAATTAAATTATAATCTATATGTGGTTTTTGTCCTGCAATTACTTCGGCAACAAAGGTTCCTTCTTCTTCCGCTTTATGAGCCAACATTGCCCCGCGAACAACATCTCCAAGTGCATATATGTTCTTGACATTGGTTTGCAAGTGCTCATTTACCGTTATCATTCCGCGTTCTCCAATCTCAACTCCTGCAGCATCTGCATTTAAACCATCTGTAAATGGTTTTCTACCTACAGAAACCAAACAATAATCTGCTTTAAATTCTACTTCATTTCCTTTTTTATCATCGGCTTTAATGATTACCTCATCTCCATTCCTTTCAACAGATTTTACCTTGTGACTTACATTGATCTTCATCCCTTGTTTTTTAAGAACTTTATTGAGTTCTCTTGAAAGGGCTGAATCCATTGTAGGGATAATCCTATCCATAAATTCTACTACAGTCACTTCCGCACCAAGTCTGTTATAAACCTGACCTAATTCCAGCCCAATAACTCCGCCGCCTATCACGACCATGTGCTTTGGAATCTCTTTTAGCTTTAGGGCTTCAGTTGAAGTAATTACACGTTCCTTATCCAGTTTAATAAAGGGCAAACTAGCCGGTTTTGACCCGGTAGCAATAATGATGTTTTTTGCCTCGATAGTTTCTGAACCACCTTCGGTCATATCAATATTTATATGAGTTGCATCTTTAAAAGAACCAACACCGTGAATAACATCGATTTTATTTTTATCCATTAAAAACTTAACACCGTCACAGGTTTGGCTAACCACAGTAGATTTTCTCTTCATCATTTGTTCCAGGTTAATTTTAACTTCCCCGGAAATATCTATTCCATGCTCTTCAAAGTGTTTTATGGCATCGTCATAATGATGCGAAGAATCCAGTAAAGCCTTGCTGGGAATACAACCCACATTTAAACAGGTTCCTCCTAAAGTTGAATATTTTTCAATAATTGCTGTTTTCAATCCTAATTGTGCGCAACGAATCGCTGCTACGTAACCGCCGGGACCAGATCCAATGATGGCAACATCGTATGTGTTCATAAAATATTTTTTTAATGATTTTTTTCAAAGAATAACAAAAGTACGACTAAAATTAGCAATGGCCAATCCTAATAAGGGACTGGCCATCTTTAAAAATATATTCTGATCGATTATCCGAAATCCAGATTTTTTAAGAATCTATGCTTTTATGTAAACGACCTTTTTATTGATAAATTCCATCATTCCGTCTTTTGCCAATTCCCGCCCATACCCGGATCGTTTAGTGCCTCCGAAAGGCAATCTGGGATCCGATTTCACCAATTCGTTTACAAAATAGGCGCCATCTGTAACTTTTGAAGCATATTCTATAGCTTTAGCCGTGTCTTTTGTAAAAACACTGACTCCAAGTCCATATTTAGACTGTTCAGATAAAGAAAATGCCTCATCTATATCTTTTGCTTTAATAATTGCTGCCAGAGGTCCGAAGGTTTCTTCTTCAAAAGCTGTCATTCCAGGCCTCACGTTTCCAAGAATGGTTGGTTCATGAAAGCAATTATCCTGGTTTCCACCAAGAAGCAGGGTTGCGCCCTGGGAAATGGAATCCTTAACCTGACGGTTGAGCTGATCTGCAAGATCTTTTCTTGCCAACGGCCCTACCTGTGTATTGCCATCTTTCGTATCACCTGCTTTTAATTTACTCACAGTATCTGTGAATTTGGAAACAAACTCATCATGAATTGATTCCAACAGGATAAATCGTTTAGCGGCTATACAACTTTGGCCACAATTGAGCATTCTTGCTGAAACCGCAGTTTTTACTGCCTGGTCGATGTCTGCATCCTCCAAAACGATGAAGGAATTATTACCTCCTAGCTCCAACAGGCTTTTCTTGATGTATTTTCCAGCGATTTGAGCAACCGCAGATCCTGCCAATTCACTTCCGGTAAGTGTTACTGCTTTAACAGAATCATGTGCTATGATCTTTTCGGTTTGGTCGTGATGAACCACCAGGTTTTGAAATACACCTTCAGGAAATCCAGCTTTGGTGAAAACTTCTTCAATTTTAATGGCACAACCAAAGACATTGGGAGCATGTTTTAAAAGCCCCGTGTTTCCGGCCGTTAACGTTGGAGCAGCAAATCTCAGCACCTGCCAGAACGGAAAATTCCAGGGCATAATTGCAAGGACAGTCCCCATAGGATCATGCCTGACAAAACTTTGTGCAGCATCTGTTTTCACCTCTTCCGGTGCAAGAAATGTTTCGGCATTTTCTGCATAATAATCACAAACCCAGGCGCACTTATTAACTTCAGCCCTGGATTCTGAAATAGGTTTTCCCATTTCTGAAGTGATCATCTGTGCATATTCTTCGAGATTGTCCCGAAGTATTTGTCCGGCCTTTTTTATCAGTCCTGTCCTATAAGAAAGTGGTGTTTGGCTCCAGGTTTTGAATGCTTCTGCCGATTTGTTTAATTTTAGATTTAATTCAACCGAAGAAAGGGCAGTATATTTCCCAACCTGTTCTCCATTATATGGATTATTGCTGTAAAATTCCATGTATTTTAATTAGTGATGTGAAAGAAATCAAAGATCTTAACACGGAATATGCCTGCATTAAGATCCTGAATCTTATTAATAGTTCCCGGTAATCCCGTATTCTTTTCCGGCTTTAGTCCAGAAATCTGTCAGCACTTTCCTTGAAATTTCTCCGCGGTTTAATATTTTTTTTTGAAGAATTTCCAGTTCTTCTATATCTGCGGAAGGATTTAAATGCTCCATTGCTTTCAAAAGGCTATCAGAAATAGATTCCTGCCATTCTAAACCGTTCAAGGTTTGATCCTGAACTGGTTGTGCCTGGCGTAAAGTCCTTTGAATCTTGGCTTTTTCCTTATTAACAACTTTTGCCGGTGCTTCGGATAATTTATTATAATTAATCAATTTGTACTGCTCCTGAAATCCATCAAAAGTTTGAGGAATCTTTACATCGGGCCAGCGCATTTCCACTTTTCCTTCTGAAGGTCTGTAAACAGCAGTAAAGAGCGTTCCAAAACCTTCCTGAAACATTGTATTGTAAAGTGGCTTCTGAAGAAAAGAATCTGCAATGGCGGAAGCTTTTATTCCTTTTTCAGCTAACAATTTTTCCAGGTATGCAGAGCGTTCTAATGTTTTATTGAAAGCGGCAATCTCCGGCCAGTCTATAGCTTTTTGATGATTTGTGGTAAAAGCTGCAACTGCAATATCCGGTTCTTTATCTGGTGCTAAACGAACTGTTTTAAAAGTTCCGGTTTTATCAACCACAGTAACATTATAGGACATATGAGAAGGAATACGCACCAATGCTGCAACGGCTTCGTCAACATTGCTGCAGAATTCAAGTACATATCTAAGAATAAACGGAATCCCAAATCCTTCCCCAACAACTTTTCGTCCTCCGAAGGTAAGGGAAATGGCAAGTCCGTCCTCGTTCATCCCGTCTAATGCTCCAATAAGACAATCGCTGGTTGCAATTACTTTTTTTCCGTTCCAGGCACTCAATAACTGTATCCCCTCTATTAAATCCGGATGATAATCGTAATTACGCACCAACTGGATCTCATCTCCTGCTAAAACAGCATTCGAACATGCACTGATATAGGCAGGTGGCTGGAAACCGGTTAAAAATCTTGCCGCCACTTCATCTGCCTTTGCCAAATTGCAAAGCCGCTTATAAGTTGGCCACATTTCAGGCATGTATTTTTTTAGGGCTGCCTGAGAGGTTTTAAGATCCGGTAACTGAGTATTCTCTGCAGAATCCAACCAAACTTTATAGGATGCCCAATGGGTATTATATAATTTTTGCCATTTCCTACCAGGTAATCCGGGTTCAGAAATAGCGTTAAAATGAAGATGCATATTTTTATTAGTGATATTTAAGACTATTTTTAAAATCCATTATTTCTGATTACAGATGGAGTAAAATAACCCGGTTTTTAAGACCGGGCTATTTATCCCGGGGCCAAGCCCACGAGATATAAATTGGAAAATATTTTTAAAAATTATTTCGCTAAACTTCCTGTGAGTTTTGGTTTCTTTTTATCCTCCACCATTTCAGACCTAAACTGGGAACGAACGGCTTTGATCCAATGTTTCGCCCTGTGATTCAGTTTAAAATCATCCGTCATCATCCTGCCTCTTGTAACAAGGATCCCCATATCTGCTCCTTCATACAGGTAATCTCCTTTTTTGGCGATCCTAAGAAAGAAAGCTTCATTTTCGTTTTCCACAGCTCTTCTATGGGTGTCCATTCGGTCAAATTGTATATGACCTGTGTCATACATTCTCCAGATCCCGGATTTTGGAGATTCGGTAACGTACTCTATAGTGTCTTCAGTATGTTTGATAATTAACTGACTCCATCCGTCAAGATTATCCTGTTTTGCCCAACGTTTGTTTAACGCATTAACATCCAGTTCATATTCAATATCCATCCATTCAAGAATGTGGAATACAAATAAAGGTGCATCTGCAAGTGCAAAAACTGCATGATTGGTAATGGAACTGGCTCCGGTAACTCTGGGATTCAACTCCCCAAGATAAATTTCTCCATTGTCCTGATCGATTAAAAAATCTAATTCAAAATATCCTTTATAACCTTCCTCCCTCAATTGGTTTCCAAAAAGTTGGGTGTTTTCAATTGCTTTCTGCCTTAATTCAGGAGTAAAAGCATCCGGATAGATCTCATTTCCACACCAGCCACCTTCATAAGGAGTTAATTCTTTAAAACCTACCAGCTCTGTCATAAGAGGAGCTACAATTGTTCCATGGCGGGTAACACAAGCTTCAACTGCAGATCCTTTGCAATTGATGCGTTTCATGATTTTCACTTCGTCTTCTGCTTCGATCTCCTCTGCATATTTCTTGTACTCTTCTTCATTAGAAATGAAAAAAGTAGTATGTCCGGAATCTCCGAAGGGTGTTTGGATAACAAGCGCATCTCCAAGTTTTTTGGAAACTTTCCTCAGGTGCTTAAAATCGTTGACTTTTGATAATACATAAGGTACACAAGCCACTCCTGCCCTTTCAGCAATTCTGTTGGTATTGACTTTGTTATCCAGAAATGTTCTCATCTCGGCCTTTGGAAACATTATTTCCAGCCCTAATTTTTCGGCAAGTTCTTCTGTCTTTTCATTGAACATAAGGAACATCGCTTTTCCAGCCCTTCCATCTACAGACCTTGTTTTAATGTAATCCTGAACTTCGGGATGTTGAAGTAAATAATTATTGATATCCTCTATTCCTTCAAAATCATCGTGAGGAATTTCGTGTTTCGGAGAAAAAACATTTGGATGTAATCCATCAAAACATTCTATATATGTAATGAACTTGAATCCTTTTATCCATTCATCGGCTCCTAAAAGATTAAAGTTTGTCGCGCTTATAAAATACAGAGGTTCCTCATTTTTATGAAAAGACCTTCTTATATCTGATACTCCACTTAATTCTACCTGGGTATTTTCTTTGGATTTTAAAACTGCTGCACTACTTTTCTTTTTTGATACAGTCTTTTTGGCTGTGGTTTTTCCTTTCACCGATTTAGAAGCAACAGAAGATTTTTTTGCAGAAGGGCTCGATTTAGCCTTTGCGGGTTTCGATTTTTTTGGAGCCCCTTTCTGTCCGTTTTCTTCATTGCCCCGTATTGGCATTTTGGTTTCATCTTTCCCCGTTACAGTTGCAGATTTTTCTTTATTATTTGGTGTTCCCTTAGATTTGGGAGTCGTTGGTTTTTTAGAATCCATAAATGTTGGTTTTAATTAATTAATCTCTTTTTTGTATTATTTCCCATTGCACCCATCGATGTAACGGTTTTTTGCCTGTTTAGAACGCTTTCTTTAAAAATACGAAGCCCGAGGTCTGCCCTGTAACCGTGAATTTCTGAAACGTCCAGCGCAGTCAGAAATCTGATGATTTCTTCGCTTACCACCTGCCCGGGAACAAGTACCGGGAATCCGGGTGGATACGGAATAATAAAAGAGGAGGCTACCAGGGTTCGTCCGCTTTCCATAAAAGGCAGGCATTCTTCCATTGGTATGTATTCATAATTTTCCTCATTGTAAGCCAGGAAAAAAGCATCCCGGATATTGCCGCCCGGAACCCCCGGCACAGCCTGAAATGAATGATGGAAATAACTAAAATCCGGTAAAGGTGGAAAATCCTTTGTTAGAGAGTGTATCCTTTCCTGACGGATCTTGTATTCTTTTTTACTTAACGAAAGGAATTCTTTATCCAGTTCGTCTGCAATTTTTAATAAGGCATTTGTGAGGTAAGTTACACTTCCTCTTGTAGTACCTATATTAGTCATAAACAGGACGGTGTTCCTAGAGGTTTTATTTATTTGGATATTAAATTTATCCATCAGATATTTATTTTTGAAAGTATCCCCGTCCACACCTGTTCTACCTATGTGCAATGTTATTTTGGTAGGATCCAAAACGAATTCATCATTTTCCCACGCGGTTTCCATTCTGTTCCAGCCTTCCTTCCGATTATAATATTCTGATAAGCCGGATTTGCGATATTGCTTCGGAATAAAATCGCTCACGGTCAAAACGTCAAAATATTTATTCAGTCTTGGATGGTCATTCACTTTTGCCCGAAGAACCATTGCCATTTCTATACTTTTTTCCACAAGTTCATATCCCTCAAACTGAACCTGTCGCCGGCCCGCATCCAGGGAAGCCAGCATTTGATAATTAGGGGAAGTCGACGTGTGTGTCATGTAAGCTTCCATAAAAGTATTTTCGCTTTTTCTTCGGAAGTCCTCATCCCATATATGGATCATAGAACCTTGTCTAAAACTGCTCAGGGTTTTATGCGTGCTTTGTGTAGAATAGACTCTTATGCGGACTTTGTCGGGATCCGGTAGGCTTGGAATCTCATCTTTCTTTAAATTTTTAATATGTGCCTCATATTCTTCCCTGTAAGCACTGCTTTTATATTTTTCGTGCAGTTTTTGAGCTACAAACATTCCTGTTCTTTGCTTGTAATTATAAGTAAATCCTGCAAAAGCGAACCAGGCTTCATCCCATAGAAAAATCATATCCGGCTTTATAGCCAGTATTTCCTGCATTACCTTTTCAACGTTGTAAACCAATCCATCGAAAGTACAGTTGGTAAGAAGCAGCATTTTTACCAGGTCCATACGTCCTGCATCTTTTAAACGAAGCAATTTTTCCTTGATTTGTTTCAAAGGAACTGCTCCGTACATGGAATATTGTTCAATAGGATAAGAATCCAGGTAAACCGGATAAGCTCCGGCCAATACCAATCCGTAATGATGTGATTTATGACAATCCCTGTCAATGAGGATCACATCCCCGGGTTTCACAAGAGCCTGTACAACAATTTTATTTGCTGTTGAAGTTCCGTTTGTCACGAAAAAAGTGTTGAGGGAGCCATAGGCATCGCTCGCCATTTTTTGAGCCTTTTTTAATGATCCTGTGGGTTGAAGCAGGGAATCCAAACCACCAGTTGTGGAGGATGTTTCGGCAAGGAACATATTTCTTCCGTAAAAATTACCAAAATCATTGATCCACCTTGATTTAAAAACAGAATTACCCCTGGAAATAGGCATTGCATGAAAAATTCCTGTAGGTTTTTTACTGTATTCTTTTAATGCTGAAAAGAACGGCGTTTCATAACGTTCACTTATACCTCTTAAGATGGTAAGATGTAATTCCTGAAGATCTTCAGTCCTGTAAAAAATTCTTCTAAAACTTTTTAAAGTACTGTCTTTAAGATTGCTCAGGGAAGTATCTGTAACATAATACGTATCCAGTTCTGGTCTGAATTTCTTTACTAAATTCCCCAAAAGCGGGCCGAGTTCAGTTTGCTGTTTCGAAGCCATGTCCAGATTCAAAATATTTTGAATAAAAGGCTTTAGAAGAGGTGTTATTTTCTTGGAATGATATGGTGGAGCATAACGCACCACCACAGCCTGAATATTATAATTAAAATGTAAAGCTATCATGGCATCCTCAAAAGTTCGCTGCACCACAATTCCGTAAGTAAACTGCTCATTGGGACCCCGAAGCTCTTTAAGGTCATTTCTAAGTTTATTTTCCTCCTGAAGGGAAATATCTTCTACAAATAAAACTTCAAAATAATTCTTTTTGACCCCATTGGAATGGTCACCATTTTCTAAAGTGTCACCACCCTGTTCCTCCTCTTCAATAAAATCAGGGCTACTCCTATACCTGTCGCTAACAAGAAGTTTGGTGATTTCAGCAATTTTATGCGCCAGCGCTGTATGCTCCATGCGGTCCAACATCACATTTAGCGATCGCAAACGAGCTATTCCGGGAAATGCAAAATAACTTTCTACACCCTCCAATTTCTGGAAAAGATCCCGAACGCTTTTTTTCAAATCTTTTTCTTCCGAAGAACCTCTGTTGCAATTTTGAAGTTTTGTGGATTCACTTTTTAAAGTGTTCCAGGATTCCAAACGAAGCTGAGTAACATTATAATGTGGTGAACTTAGCGGTTTTTTATCTGGCATAAATTTCTATTTTTTTGAATGTAAGGCTAGTTTATTTCCTTCTGAATCTATAAAAATGGCAAAATGACCTGACTCTTCATTAATAAGTGTTTTCGGCATCACCACTCTTCCACCAGCCGGTTCTACGCGATCCAAAACCGTTTTAAGATCCTCCCCTGCATTGAGATATAACAAGGGGCCGGAATCACCCGGAGTGGACCCCGGACCTGCTACAATAGCCCCTCCAATTCCATTTTCAGCTGGAAAAAAAGCCATGGCGTAATTACCATCAAAATTCTTTTCCATCTCAATTCCGAAAATAGTATTGTAAAAATCCACGGATTGCTGGAAATTAATTGCAGGTATTTCAAACCAGTTTACACAATTTTGTATTTTTTCTTTCTTTTTTTTACTTGATGTAGTTCCACCCATAGTTTTCTTTTTTTTAAATTCCACCAAATCCTTTAAACCCCGCAGGGTATGTAGGTGGTACATATTCATGTTCCTGCATCTTTAATTTTGCCAAAGTGTCAAGTTTGGTGGGCTTGATAAGCGGACCCAATGAATTCAGGTATGGCAACTGAGCTCCATGCTGGTAAATTCCAAACTGTCCAATGTGATCCCTGAAGCTTTTTAGGGGTTGTCCTAATCTAAGAACTCCCAGTTCTCTACTTCTTTTCACCCGTTCAATATTCAATTCCAGTGGAAAAATCTCTTCATTACCTTCAGCCTGATAAATCACACGACCATCTGGCCCGCAAACAATGGACCTTCCGCTACCTCCGGACTCTAATCCGTTAACATCGAAAAAGTAACACTGATTTACAGCAGCCATTGCCCGAACTATAGATAATTCTATATCACGATCAATTGTACCGGTCATAGTTGGATGCAGAATAACTTCAGCTCCCATAACCGCAAGGGTACGCACTGTTTCTGGAAACCACATATCATAACATATAGAAAGACCAAACCTGGCAACTCCCGGAACATCAAACACACAAAATTCTGACCCCGGAGTCACTCCTGCCTCATATGGATAAAAGGGAAACATTTTTCTGTAACGGGTTACAATTTCACCTTGTGGATTAATAACTGTCGCGGTATTATAAATATTCCCTTCACTTTTCTCGAATATGGATCCCGGCAACAACCAGACCCCGTGTTTTTTTGCCAGTGCCTGCATCTCCTGCTCAAAAGAGCCTGGAATTTCCTGGGCGTTATGAGTCAAAGGGCCAAAAGCATTCAGCTCGCTAAAAACTATCATTTCTACCCAGGGATAGATACTCATGGTTATGTTTATTTTCAGCTTCATCATCTCCACATTGGAGCCGACTGCCGAAACTTTCATTTGTATTCCTGCTATTGCAAATGGTCTCATTCTAAATTTATTTTATAATTATTTATATTTTGGCACCTTAATGTTTTTAAGGAAACCATTCATTATTTCAACTACTGAGTCCTTCCTGAATCACCATAAATTCAAAAATTATTTATGTCTAAATATATTTTCGAATCTGATCTTCCAGAATATCCAGCCCTTTATTCATTTGTTCATCAGTTATAACTAGCGGAGAAAGAATTCTAATCACATTTTTAAAGGTTCCGGCGCTTATCAGAATCAAGCCTTCATCAGCACAACCTTTAACTATTTGATCACAAAGTTCTGTGTTTGGTTTTCCGGGGTCATTATTCTTCACAAATTCAATACCTATCATTGCACCTATTCCTCGCACATCACCAATATCAGAGAATTCTTTCTGAAGTTTTTCCATTCTTTCTGTAACTATTTTTCCAATATGCATTGCACGTTCATTCAGATCCAGATCTTTCATGTACTGGATTGTTGCAAGTGCAGCTGCACAACACACCGGACTTCCTATATATGTTCCCCCAATAGTTCCCGAACCAGCTGCGTCCATTATTTCAGCTCTTCCAAGAACGGCCGCAATTGGCAAACCTGAACCTAAAGATTTTGCGTAGGTACTTATATCTGGTTGAACATTGTAATGTTGCCAACTAGCCCAATGACCGGTGCGGCAAAATCCGCTTTGGATCTCATCCATGATAAGTAAAACCCCATGTTCATCACAGAAAGACCTCAATCCCTCCAGATATTTTTGAGGCGCTGGATTAAATCCACCTTCCCCTTGTATGGGTTCGATAATTATTGCGGCCACACTGTTGATATCAACCAGGTTGTGGGCACTTTCCCGCAGCCTGTTAAGCTCTGTTTCTACAAATTGATCCATTTCCTGACTTCCGTGATATTTATAAAAATTTGGAAAAGGAATTCTATATACTTCAGGAGCGAATGGCCCACAAGAAAATTTATAATTCACTTTGCTGGTAAGGCTCATGGTCATTAATGTGCGGCCATGGTAGGCTTCGCTAAAACATAATATAGCAGGCCTGTTAGTTGCCTGCCGGGCGATTTTGATTGCATTTTCAACAGCTTCCGCTCCAGTGCTTATAAGCATTGCTTTGGTTTTTTCGCCGTGCGGAAGTATCTCTGCAAGTTCCTCACATAATTTTATATAGGGTTCATAGGTTACCACATTAAAACTGGTGTGCAGGTATTTTCCAGCCTGTTCGCGAATGGCTTCTACCACTGGTTCCGGACAATGCCCTGCGTTTACGACACCTATCCCACCGGCAAAATCTATCAATTCCCGGCCATCAACATCTGTTATTATTGCTCCTTTTGCGTGTTTTACGGTAGCAGTGTTAAAAACACCAACACCTTTAGCGACTATATTTTTTCTCCTGTCAAGGAGCGCTTGTGATTGGGTTTGCTGTTCTGTCATATAAAATTTAGGTTGTTTAAAAACAAAAGGATCGAAGGAATCCTAAACTTGCTGTTTAAAATGAAAAAGCCTACGCTTTTTAGACAGCAATCGCCCGATAAGGTACAATAAAAAACCTATCAATTGCAACTAAACTTAATATTGACAGGCATATAACAAAATTTAAGTTAATTATGAAGCCAATAAAATAAAGATAAAATAGTGGTTGGATTGCTGCGGAAATCTTTTTTTTAATCCTGATAAAAGCATGATCAAAAAAAGGAATATTGAAATTACAAAGGCAAGGCTGTGGTGCTTTTTACCGAACTGATTATAAAAGTACTTTGTGTACTTCCTATATGTTCAAGATTTGTAAGCTTTGTCAACATAAATTCGCGATAGGCCTCCATATCTTTTACAAGTACTTTCAGGATATAATCATACTCTCCGCTTACATGGTAACATTCCAGAACTTCTGGCAATTTCACTACTTCTGCTTCAAATTTAATAACATTGCTTTTAGTATGTTGCACGAGCTTTATTTGGGTTAATACCATAAAGGCTTTTTCCACCTTTTCAGGTTTAACCAATGCAACATAATCTGAAATCACTCCATTCCGCTCTAACCGCTTTATGCGTTCAAAAATAGCAGTAACCGAAAGGCTTAAACCATTAGAAAGCTCCTTATTGGTGATCTTGCTATTCTTCTGTAATTTCTGAAGTATCTTTTTGTCGGTATCATCCAAGTTCATCTAAGGAAAATTTTTCGCTTTAATCATACGAAGATAGAATTTATAGGAATATTTATCTATAAATTCTATTTTATATAGATTAAAATCCTGAAAATTTAACTATCTATTGACTTTTGATCTTAATTTTCCTTATTTTGAAATACAATCTAATTATCCTGAAATGAGCATAACGGAAATCTGATAAAAAATAGCGTTCAAAATATGAGAATTACTTATAACAAATAATAAATATATACTTATGAAATATAAACCAGCAAACCACATTCAGGATCTTCAATATTTTGGAGAATTTGGCGGCGTTAACCCTTCCATATCCGATTCTTCCACCTACACATTTCTTTCAGCAAAAACCATGTTCGATACTTTTGAGGGGAATGCAGATGGATGTTATCTTTACTCAAGACATTCTTCTCCGTCTAATCTCTACCTTGGAGAAGCCCTTGCTGCGATGGAAGGAACTGAAACCGCCAATGTTGCAGCATCCGGAATGGGTGCAATCACAGGTACCCTTTTACAACTTTGTATGGCAGGGGATCATATTGTTTCCAGCCGAACAATCTATGGAGGGACCTATGCCTTTTTAAAGAATTTTGCGCCACGCTTAAATATTGAAACCAGCTTTGTGGATATTACAAAACTTGATTTGGTAGAAGCTGCGATCAATGAAGACACCAAGGTTTTATACTGCGAATCTGTGAGCAACCCGTTGCTAGAAGTGGCCGATATTGAAGGCTTGTCTAAAATCGCAAAAAAACATAATATTCCGCTGGTAGTAGATAATACATTTTCACCTTTATCCATCACGCCTACCCAATTGGGAGCCGATATTGTTATTCATAGCCTTACAAAATTTATAAACGGAAGCAGTGATACCGTAGGCGGTGTAACTTGTGGATCTCAGGATTTCATCAATGCTTTAAGAAGTGTTAATGATGGAGCAAATATGTTGCTGGGGCCTACTATGGATAGTTTACGTTCAGCTTCTATTTTAAAGAATATGAGAACTTTGCATATCCGGATGAAGCAACACAGTGAAAATGCGATGTATCTGGCTCAAAAGTTTGAAGCAGATGGATTCCGTACCGTATATCCCGGTCTTCCCTCCCACCCAAGCCACGAGCTTTTCAAAAAGATGATGAATCCCGATTATGGTTTTGGAGGAATGTTGACATTAGATGTAGGCACCATAGATAAAGCCAATGAATTGATGGAATTAATGCAGGAAGAAAACCTCGGATACCTGGCGGTTAGTTTAGGGTTTTACAAAACGCTGTTTAGCGCTCCCGGAAGTTCCACCTCTTCAGAAATTCCTGAAGAAGAACAAATCGAAATGGGATTGAGCAATGGATTGATTCGGTTTTCAATTGGTTTGGATAATGATATAGAACGCACCTACAACATGATGAAAAACTGCATGGAAAAGGTTGGCTTATTAGAAAATCAAAAAGCTTAAGCAAACAGATTTACTTTTAACCAACAGGATAAAAAAAGCGCATTTTTCGGAAAAGATATTTCTGATAGTGCGCTTTTTATTTTGTTTTTTATTTCTTTGAATTACTAAAATTATTTTTGGGTATTCTATTTTTCAGCCTGAATAATGCCCTGTCAAATTCAACAACTTCATTTTCACATTTGCTCAATTTCCTTTAAAATCGTAACATTACGACCCAAAACAACTAATTTAATGGAAGGTCAAACCAATTCCCCTGAAAATGAACCAATAACAGAAAACAAAGAATTAAATATTTGGGAAGCATTGATCCCGGTAATTGCGCTTATTGCAATGCTGGCTTTCAATGTTTTTGTTTTTGGAGATGATGCTCTAGGCGGATCAAATCAGTTCATTTTATTATTGGGTGGGGCAGTTGCAGCTATTGTAGGTTACTTTAATAAAGTAAAATACAATAAAATGATCGATGAAGTTGCCAACAATGTACAAAGTACAACCGGAGCAATTTTGATCTTACTGTTGGTTGGCTCACTTGCCGGTACATGGATGATTAGCGGGATTATTCCAACCATGATCTATTATGGGTTACAAATCTTAAATCCTACTATTTTTCTTGCGGCCTGTGTTATTATTTGTTCTGTTATTTCGATAGCCACAGGAAGTAGTTGGACAACTTCTGCTACGGTAGGTATTGCACTTATAGGAATTGCAGAGGCTTTGGGTATTTCTGTTGGAATGACGGCTGGCGCTATTCTTTCCGGAGCTTATTTTGGGGATAAACTTTCCCCTTTAAGCGATACCACCAACCTTGCTCCTGCTATGGCCGGAACCGATCTTTTTACGCACATTCGCTATATGGTCCTTACAACGGTTCCAACGATTACAATCACTATTATTATTTTTATTATTATTGGACTCAACCTTGACATTTCAGGGGATACCGATACTTCCGCTATTTTAAGTTCGATTGAATCTTCGTTTACAATATCTCCCTGGCTATTTATAGTTCCACTGCTTGTCATTCTTTTAATTGTTAAAAAGACATCGCCTCTTATAGCCCTTCTTATTGGGACTTTACTTGGAGCTGCTGCAGCATTGATCTTTCAACCAGATCTAGTTGCCCAAATTGCGGGGGTGACAAATTTGGATTTCATAAGTGGATACAGAGGAATTATGCAGGCTATAACGGTTGAAACATCTGTTTTAACCGATAATGAAGACTTAAACGAACTCTTTTCCTCCGGAGGGATGGCAGGAATGCTTGGAACCATCTGGCTAATCATTTGTGCGATGGTATTTGGCGGAATTATGGAAGCAATAGGAGCTTTGGCAACTATTAGCCGTGCTTTGTTAAATATGTTTCATACTACTTTCGGTTTGTTTGCCAGCACGGTTTTTAGCTGTCTGGCGCTAAATGCAACCGCTTCAGATCAATACCTGGCCATTGTAGTTCCCGGAAAAATGTTTGCTAAAGCTTACAAGGATAAAGGCCTTGCTCCAGAAAATTTAAGCCGTACTCTGGAAGATTCCGGAACGGTTACTTCCGTTCTGGTTCCCTGGAATACCTGTGGAGCATATCATAGCGGAGTGCTTGGGGTTCCAACATTAACTTATGCAGGATATGCCTTTTTCAATTATTTAAGTCCGTTTATGACGTTACTGTTCGCAGCTTTCAGCATCAAAATAAAGCAACTTAGCACTAAAACGGCTTAAAGTTTATTCCGGCTAAAATCTTTTTGGATAAATCAATATTATACAAAAACTATTCACGATAGATAAACACTATTCTTAGATAGGAATTTAAAATTTTATCGGCATTTCTAAGATCGATAAATTCCTATTTTTGCACGACGAAATAAATAAACAATTAAATATATATTTAGTATGGCTTTAGTAGGAAGAAAATTTCCAAATTTAAGTGTGAATGCAATGGATGAAATGGGTGACACCTTTAAGTTAAATGTTCTTGAAGAAGCTCAAAAAAACAATAAAAAAGTATTATTATTCTGGTATCCAAAGGATTTTACATTCGTTTGTCCAACTGAATTGCACGCTTTTCAGGAAGCTTCAAAGGAATTTGAAAAAAGAAACGTAATGGTAATTGGTGCATCCTGTGATACTGCCGAAGTTCACTTTGCCTGGTTAAATACAGCAAAAGATAATGGTGGGATTGAAGGTGTTAAATATCCGATACTTGCCGATTCAAACAGAAACCTTAGCTCCCAGCTTGGGATTCTTGACATTACCAATGAGCAGTACGATGAAGAAACCGGTGCAGTTACTGTAGAAGGAGATAATGTAACTTATCGTGCCACTTACCTTATTGATGAAGAAGGAACAATTTTTCACGAAGGTGTTAATCATATGCCGCTTGGAAGAAATGTGAAGGAATTTATCCGATTGATCGATGCTTACACGCACGTTCAGGAAAAAGGAGAAGTTTGCCCGGCGAACTGGGAAGAAGGTAAGGAAGGAATGAACGCAGATCGAGAAGGAGTAGCTTCTTACCTTAGTTTAAACTAAAAAGATAAAAAATGGTTAAGGAATTAGAACAGGATAATTTAAAAGAAATAGTGGCAGGAAATGGAACTGTGGTTGTTCAATATATGGCTGGATGGTGTGGTAACTGCAGAGTTATGAAGCCTAAGTTCAAAAAGCTGGCAGGGGAAAATGAGGATTCCACGTTTTTGATGGTGGATGCTGAAAAATTTCCTGAATCCAGAAAAATGGCCAATGTAGATAATCTTCCAACTTTTGCAACCTTTAAAAACGGAAGTTTAGTAAATCAGGTACAAACCAATAAATTTGAACTCTTAAAAGATCTAGTAAATGAAGTTGCCAGTAATTAGACATTTGCAGCGCAACCATGATGCTGAGAAACTGCAAAATACCATCGATGTTTTAGAGAGTTTTACAGAACACCGATCTGTTTCTGATGAAGAATTGGATGTTGTTGGAGAATTAATCACCAATTTGTGCGGGGCTGTAGAAGTACATAAAATGATTGAAGATGGCGATTCTGAAATGGATGCTGCCAATAATTTTGTAAGAAAGGTAATGGGATCTATAGATCGCTAAAACCTAAAGCTTAATAGCTTACAAGGGCTGTTTTTAGAAATAAAAACGGCCCTTGTTGTTTTATGATAATTTTAGTAAATCCCTGCAACATAAGCATTAAATTTAGATTCTTAATAATAATAAAGCCTAACACATGTCACAAATAACATTAAAAGATAAAAAAGTCAACACTTACGGAAGTTTACCTGAGACAGGTGAAAAAGCACCTCATTTTGAATTGGTACGAACCGATCTTTCTATTGCAACCCTAAAAGATTTTAAGGGAAAAAGGCTTATTCTAAATATTTTCCCAAGCATTGACACTCATGTTTGCGCCACTTCTGTTAGAAACTTTAATGAAAAAGCTTCCACATTGAAAAATACTGAGGTTCTGTGTATTTCAAGAGATCTTCCCTTTGCACAAAAGAGATTTGTTGACGATGCAGAAATAAAAAATGTGACCAATCTTTCTGATTTTCGCCAGGGTGATTTTGGAAAGGATTATGGCGTTGAAATGATGGATGGCCCAATGGCCGGACTTCTTTCCAGAGCTGTTATTGTTTTAGATGAAGAAGGAAAAGTAATTCACACACAACAAGTGCCGGATATTTCTCAGGAACCAGATTATCTTGCAGCTCTTAAGCCGTTGTTATAATGCGGGATAGTTACCTTGGTAAGAGAATACGGGGAGGAGGATATGCATTAAAAGGAGCCTGGATTTTAATTAAGAGCGAACACAGCATTCAGGTGCAGATAGGGATTACTGTCTTAATAACCGCTTTTGGCTTTTATTTTGATATCTCAAAATCAGACTGGATGTTTCAGTTTTTTGCAATTGGCCTGGTTTTAAGCGCCGAAGGACTTAACAGCGCAGTCGAAGGAATTGCAGATTTTGTCCATCCGGATTTCCACATAAAAATTGGATATATAAAGGATGTCGCTGCAGGCGCTGTCCTTTTTGCCGCCATTACCGCTGTTATCATTGCAGGTTTTATTTATCTCCCATATCTTTTTCCAACTCTTATCACACCTTAAAAAAACGTTTGCTTTTTAAAGATATATTACCATTACACAAGCCATCGAAAGCTCGTCTAATGGTTTTTTTATCCTTCACCAATAGATATATTGATTGCCAGTAATTAAAAACGTGGTTGTTATAAAATTTCCGATTCACGCATTTATATATCCAACGCTTTGATTTTATAATCATCTTTATTATCGGAGAAAAAAGAGTTATATAACCCAGAAAAATACTTTTATTCTATTGATATATATCATTTTAGATTCTTTTAAAATGATATATATTTATTTTAAAGATACTTTAATAAAGTTGTGTCAGCCCTTCTCCCCTCATCTGAAAAAAATTTATCCCCTTTTTTGCTTTAAATATCAGAAATATATAAATCGAAGGTATCTTAAATATTTCTGTTGACTTAAAAATTAACCTTGGATAATTTAAAATTAAAAATCATGAAAACATTTTTTCTCGGCTTATTCGTTTTTGGTTTAACCATCCAATCTTTTGCACAGGAAACGGAGGTTCTTGACGTTCGCATTGCACCCGCAAGTTATAAATACATTAATAAGGTTACAGAAGATAGCACGGAAGTAAGCCCGGCTGAACCAGTCAATTTTCATCAACAAAGAACTGCGATCTTTAATTTGGAAAATTCAAAATATTATCAAGATGAATATGACTATTATTTCTTGTCATTTTTTATTCCAGAAGGAAAAATCCTGGCTTCTTATGATGCAGAAGGTAATATTTTACGTACAATCGAAAAATTAAAAAACACGGAAACTCCTCCTGTTGTTGCCAGAGCTGTTAAAAACAGATATCCCGGATGGATCGTCTCCGATTATGTTTATTTAGTAAATCATCATTTTAATGGAGAAATAGACAGTAAAGAGTACAAATTACTATTGGAAAAAGGAACTTTAAGAATGAGAATTCGTACCGATGAAAAGGGTAATTTTATTAAATCAAAAGTGTAAAATTTAAAATAATTTATTTCTTATTCTTTTTTTACATATTCTCCAAGATTCAATTTAATTCGGAGAATTAACTAATGATAAATATCATTTTTAATAATCCTGAAATATCTTAAATTCATTCTGTTTAATAGTTATCGGGTGAAAATCACTTCAATAGCTCCTGTATAATCCATCCCCCCCCCAACTAAAAATCAATTTTCCCCAGAGGCCAAAAAAACATTCATGAAATGAAAAACATCGAGGTTGTTTTTAATAAATACCGTCATCGGCAGAGCAATTAGACCATTCGAAACGGCGTGTAAATTTGGAAAAAAACCATGATGAAATTAAAAGTTTCATAGCAGGTAATAAAAATACCATTATCCCATAATTTATAGACAAGAAGCAGGATCGTAATAATTTATTTAATACAATTAAATATTTATAATCATGAAAAAAATCCTAATTGGTTTATTTATTTTTGGATTAACCATCCAAAACTATGCTCAGATAACAGAGTTACCTGAAATTGAAATTGTAGGCGTAAACTACAAATACCTTGATGCCGCAGGAGGAGAAGATGTGGCAGAACCGGTAAAGCTATTACAAAGGGAGGCAGCAACTTTCAATTTGAAAAATTCAGAATATTATCAGGATGAATATGACACCTATTTTATCTCGTTTTTCCTTCCTGAAGGTAAAATTCTTGCCTCTTATGACAAAGACGGTAAACTATTAAGAACTGCCGAAAAATTTAAAAACATAGCGCTTCCAAGAGCAGTAGCTGAGGCCGTTGCCGAAAGATTTCCTAATTGGACCATTGCTGAGGATGTCTATTTGGTAAATTATCACGAAGCCAAAGGAGCTTCAAAAAGATATAAAATTTTACTGGAAAACGGGGATAAGCGAATGAGGGTGAAAACAGACGAAAACGGAAATTTCCTCTAATACCTCGGTTCCTGTTAATTCTTAAAAAAGAGTTATACTAAAAAATTTTAGCTGGCAAGAGGTTGTCTTTAAAAAACAGCCTCTTTTTTATGGTCTTCCTAAATATTAGCTTTTTGCTTTTATATAATCTTGAATGAAAACTAACCTCATTTTATCAAGAAAATAAAATTAAACCTCTGATATATATCATTTCATGAAATCGGAATTTATTTTAATTTCAATATGTAAAATATAATTTATTAATTTTTAAAACCTAAAATCATGTCATTAGTTAAATCAAGCAAGCGCCGTTCTCCTGCAGCAGGAGAATCTATTATGTCTCAGGATCCTTTTTTTTCAGATTTGATGGATACCCGCAGAGGCATCTTTAATTTGAACCGGATCTTTAATGGGGATTTTGAAAATGATCTCAATTTAGTCCCCGCTCTTAATGTAAAGGATAATAAAAAAAATTACGAGGTGGAATTAGCCGCTCCCGGATTGGATAAGAATGATTTTAATATCACAATAGATGATGGTATTTTGACTATTTCTGCTGAAAAGGAAGAAAAATCAGAAGAAGAAAAGGAAGGATTTGTAAGGAAAGAATTCAGTTATAATTCATTTTCAAGGTCAATGATTCTTCCGGATTCTGTTGATGAAGATAAGGATATTAAAGCCCAATACAAGGATGGTGTTTTAAAATTAACCATTCATAAAAAAGAAGGAGCAAAACCGAAAAGTCCTAAAAAAGTGAATGTGTCTTAAAAAAAGAGGTTGTTTGAAAATCAATATTTTCAAACAACCTTTTTTATTTTTTTGAGTTTTATATTTTATGAATCCCCCATTTATTTTGGGGATTTTTTACAGCAATTAAATCCTCACTCACCCAGCGCGCTTCAATTCTAGGGGCTTCCCTTAATTTTTCTCTAGAGATACCTACCGGGAAAGGACCAGCTAAATATTGCTTTACTTCCCCTTCCCTATCTATTAAAACAACGTCGTAATTATAGGATTTGATTTTTATATCCAGAATATCATTTCGTCCTAAAAATTTCTCCTCTATTTTTAGAGCCAATGCATACCCGTTATTAAAGTTGGAAACATTTAGAAATTCCGGTTCAATAACTGTCTTTCCTGAAGAATCTATAAATCCATAATATGGAATTTGGTCGATAACCTTTTTAATGGTGATCCTTCCATCACGCATGCTCGGGATTTGCTGAGAAGCCACTCCTAAATCGGTTTTAGAAGATATTTTTTCATTGTGAATTAAATCACTCCTAAAATTCACAGCAACTTCTCCCTGAGAATTTATAAAACCCCACTTTTTATTTTTTAAAACCGGGATGTGACCTTCATTTGCAGGACCAATAAAATCGAGATCCTGGATTACCTGTGAAAAAGTGAGCATCGGTATCATAAGAAAAACCGTAAGCCATAGTCCTGATTTCATCTTTTTAAATTTTAAGATTATTTAAGAAAATTACAGTTCTTTCCTCAGGTAAAAAATGATAAACATCATACTTTCATCCTAATGCAGTTTAGTACGCATCTCGAGAACTGCTTCAAAGCCCGTGCTAAACTGATATTGGTCATAGTTTAAAGGGTCATTTCGCAATAACTTTATTGTAAACAAATTTTACAAAGATGAGAAAGATAGTTGTTCCAACAGATTTTTCTGAAAATGCATTCAATGCACTCAAATATGCCGTAGAGTTATTTAAATATGAAAAATGTGAATTTTTCTTATTACACGCATTTGCCGATGAGGTTTATAATGACATGGCGATAATTAACAAGGCTGTATTAGATGATTTAAAAGATAGCGTTCAGGTAAATTCTGAAAAAGAAATTGCCCAAATAATTTTAGATATTAAAGAATATTCTCCAAATCCTCATCATCATTTTAACCCTATTTCCGAATTTGGTTCGCTTGTAGATGAGATCAATGAGGTAGTGAATAAAGAAAATGCTGATATTGTTATCATGGGAACGCGGGGTAAAACAAATTATCAGCATATAACCTTTGGGAGCAATACCCTTCAGGTAATTAAATATGTGCACTGTCCGGTTCTTTCAATCCCGGAAAATTATGAGTTTAAAACACCCAAAAACTTCCTATTTCCTACAAACTATATGATCCCTTATCAAAAAAGGGAATTAAAACTGGTAGCTGAATTGTCCCGCTCCTATCGGGCTATAATACATCTTTTATATATTTCTGAATTTCCTGTAGAAAGTTTTCGCCAAAAGGACAACCAGTTATTTCTGAAGGAACAATTCTATGAAACAGGATTTAAATTTCATAGGGAGGAGGAACCAGACAAGATAAAAGCCATAAATAAAAACATTGGTTCAATGAATATAGATCTTTTAATTATGGTGAATTCCCGCTACACCTATTTAGAAACTATTTTATCCGGATCTACCATAGACATTCTTGGTTTACAACCCAAAATCCCATTTTTAATACTTCAGAATTTCTATCGGGAAATAACTTAAATTTTACAAAAAGTGATGTAAAGATTCTAAGTTTTACTTTAAAATATTGAAAAATGAAAAAAATACTATTACCTACCGATTTTTCCGAAAATGCGTTTAATGCCATACAATATGCAGTGCAACTTTTTGAGAAAGAAACCTGTACTTTCTACCTTTTAAACACCTATACTCCGGTGCTTTACGATACCGAGTATATTCTATACAGCCCATCTCAATTAAGTCTTGACGAAATTTACAAAAATAATTCCCTAAAAGGATTGAAGAAAGTCGAAAAAAAAATAAACCAAAAATTTCATAATCCCAACCATACTATAGAGAAAATTTCGTCCTTTAATTTGCTGAATGAAGAGATTGTGGAACAGGTGAAGGAAAAAGAAATAGACCTGGTAATAATGGGTACTCAGGGTGCAACTGGTGCCGAAGAAATCTTATTTGGAACTCATACCGTACAAGCCATAAAAAAAACAAAAGTGCCTCTCCTGGCTATTCCTTCTGATTTTGAGTTCATCCCGCCAAAAAACATTCTTTTCCCAACAGACTATGATATCAATTATACGGCAAAACATTTACAGCTTCTGAAGGATCTTGCAAATACTTATAACTCTGAACTAAATATTCTACACGTGGTTTTTGGCCGGCCGCTTGAAGAGAAGCAGGAAAACTCCAAAAAAATCCTCAGTGAATATTTAAAGGATACACATCATAAATTTTATAGTATTGAAAAAAAAACGGTTACAGAAGGGATCTATGATTTTCAGGAAGAAAACTCCATCGATCTTTTAGCTATGATAAGCAACAAACATTCATTTTTTGAAAACCTTCTTTTCAGGCCTCTAATAAATGACATTGGATTTCACGTAAAGATTCCTTTTTTGGTAATTCCTTCCGGAAAATTTAATTCTTAAGCATGAAAAATATCCTCCTTCCTACAGATTTTTCAGAAAATGCGTGGAATGCAACACGCTACGCGATAAATTTGTATAAAGAGGAATCATGTCGTTTTTTTTTAATGAATTCATATGATGTAAATGGTTATTATGAAAACAGTGTCATGGATCCGGTTCCCGCGAAAGAGGAATTGATCAAACATAAACAAGATTCAGAAGAAAAGCTTAATCGACTTAGTGAAGTGATTAAAGAAGGTTTTTCAAATCCCAAGCATAAATTCAATTGTGTTGCCTTAAATAAAACTTTAATAGATTCCATAAATAATGAACTCAGCCAGAACGAATTTGAGGTTATTCTTATAGGTACTCAGGGAACCACGGGAGCGTATGAAGTAATTTTTGGAAGCAATACAATTCAAATATTGAATGAGATAAAAAACTGCCCTATTCTTGCAGTTCCATCCAATGTGTCTTTCCAGGAATTAAACGAGATCGTATTGGCCACCAGCTATAAAATTGAACATTCCAAAGAAGATCTCAAATACCTCATTCAACTTGCCAAACAAAATAATTCTGCCATCCGGATCATTCACATAGAGGAATCTGGAGGTTTGAGCATTTCTCAAAAACATAACAAATACCATTTGGAGACTTGTCTAAAAGAGCTTCCTCATAGCGCTCATTCTTTGGCTCACGTTACTATTCCTATAGGAATTTATTGTTTTACCGAAAGCAGAGGAAGTGATATGATCGTGTTTATAAATAAAAAGCACAATTTTTTAGAAAAATTACTTTTTAAGCCGCTGTATAAAGATTTAGGAAATTATTCCAGAATTCCCTTACTCGTTTTACATCGCTCCAATGAATAAGCTTTAAAAAAAATTAAGGATTTTGATCGTTGTCATATTTTCCAGAAAATCAACAAATTATCTTTATACTACTAAACAAATTAAGCGATGAGAAAGAATATATTAATACCAACCGATTTTTCCAAAAATTCATGGAATGCCTTAAATTATGCTTTAAGTCTATTTAAAGATGATACTTGTACTTTCTACCTTTTAAATGTATTTCAGCTATATTATTTCACAACAGATAGCCTGATTGTTCCAGAGCCTGGAGAACCAAATTATGAAAAAGCCAAAGAATCCTCTGAAATTGGGCTTGAAAAAATAATAGATGGAATCACCTCCAGGGGAGATAATGAAGCGCATAGATTTGAAGCTATTTCTACCTATAATACTGTTTTGGAAGCGGTAAAAAAGGTTATCGATAAAAACGAGATAGAATTAGTGATCATGGGTACAAAAGGGGAAAATGATCCTACAAGTAAATTGTATGGCAGCAACGCAGTGGATATTATGGACAAAATTTATAATTGCCCGGTTATTGTCATTCCGGAAAATGTAAGCTACCTGGAAGAAAAAAGAAAGGAAGTTGTATTTGCTACAAATTTCAAGACTGCTTATAAGCGGCGCGAACTGGAAAACCTTGTAGATATCGCAAAAAAAATGAAGGCAGCAATCCGGGTGCTTCACATTCAGGAAGCAGATAAGTTAAGCAGGGAGCAGGAAAAAAATAAAGAGGACTTGCAGGAATATTTTGGGAATGTGGTTCACACCTTCCATACATTAACCGATATTAAAGTAGCTCCCGGCATTCATTCCTTCATAGAAAGCAGGGATAGTGACCTCCTTGCACTTATCAATAAAAAACATAGCTTTTTAAATAGCATTTTTACAAAATCCCTGGTAAAAGAAATTGGATATAAACCTCAGGTGCCTGTTCTGGTAATGCATCATTTAAAATAATAAGGAACAAAGATGAAACCAAAAACAGGTTCACAAAGTACCGGCGCACGATCTCATTTTAATGATGACTGCACTATTCAAATTAACAGAATTTAAATATTAAATACTATGACCATCAAGAATCTCCAGATTACCAAAGCCTCAGGAGATAAAGATGTTTTTTCAGTTGAAAAAGTCAAGGCTTCTCTAAGAAAATCGGGAGCAGATGAGGAAGTTATTAATCATATAATTGGCATTCTGGAAGATGAATTATATGATGGCATTTCTACAAAGGAAATCTATAACAGGGCTTTTAATCTTTTAAAGATAAAGAACCGATCATTTGCCTCCCGGTATAAATTGAAAAATGCAATTTATGAACTGGGGCCCACCGGTTTTCCTTTTGAAAAATTTATTGCCGCAATTTTAAAAAATAGCGGATTTAAAGTAGAGGTTGGAAAAATTCTGCAGGGAAATTGTGTCACCCATGAACTGGATGTGATCGCCGTAAAAGATAAGGTGAAAAATTTAATTGAATGTAAGTTTCATACCGAACCGGGCAAGGCCTGTGATGTAAAAATTCCATTATATATCCACAGCAGATTTCGAGACATTCAAAATCATTTAGATAAAAAACATCCAGATACCCCTGCCTTTAAGGGCTGGGTAGCCACCAACACACGTTTTACTGAAGATGCAAAGAAATATGGAAAATGTGTAGGAATGAATTTGTTAAGCTGGGATTTGCCCAAAGGGAATGCTTTAAAAGACAGGATAGATCATACTGGCTTGTACCCTATTACAGTTTCTACACTGCTTTCTTCAAGGGAAAAGCAATTCCTCTTAAGCAGAGATGTGGTATTGTGTAAAGAATTGATTGATGACAAATTTTACCTGGATCATTTAGGTATTTCCGAAGGAAGAAAATCCAGGATTTTTAAAGAGATGGAAATGCTTTGTGAGGTTTCGTAAAACCCCTCAAGGGGCAAGTTCTTCCTGAAGTATATAACAGGACATTTCATAAAACATTTCACAGGAGCTAGTTAAATCGAACCTTCTGGTGAGATTAAAATAATCAGTTATGAGTTCAGAAATAAAAATTCATTTTTTAGGAGCTTCGGGTACGGTTACAGGTTCCAAATTTCTTCTGGAAACTCCCGAGCTCAACATTATGGTAGACTGTGGAATGTTCCAGGGATTAAAAGAATTAAGAAACCTAAACTGGGAACCATTTCCATTTCCACCAGATAAAATTGATGTAATCCTGCTTACTCACGGACATTTGGACCACTCTGGATATTTACCAAAGCTCGTAGCACAAGGTTTCAATGGAAAAATAATGGCAACTGCCCCTACGCTGGCTATCGCTTCAATTATTCTTTTGGACAGCGCAAAAATTCAGGAAGAACAGGCTCAAAAAGCAAATGATGAGGATTTTTCCATCCACACACCGGCTTTACCGCTTTATTCGTTAGAAGATGCAGAAAATACGATTCGGCTATTTAAATCTGTAGAACCCGGTAAATGGTCTGGGATTACTCCAGATATTAAATTCAGATTGGAAAAAAATGGTCATATTATAGGAGCAACCTATATAGAATTGGACATCCTTGGAAAAATATTTCTGTTCTCGGGGGATATTGGTCGGGAACAAGACCTATTACTGGATCCTCCAAAACCACCTGATTGGGGTGATTATATATTCCTGGAAAGCACGTATGGCAACAGGTTACATCCTGAAGATAATTCTGATGAAATACTGAAAGATGCTATTCATCAGACCATAAAAAATAATTCAATTTTAATAATTCCAAGTTTTGCGGTAGAAAGGCTTCAAACCTTAATGTATAAATTGTGGCAACTTTACAATAAAAATATCATTCCGAAGATTCCCATTTTTATCGATAGTCCGATGGGAAATGAAGCCTTTGGGGTTTTTGAACGTTTTCCTTCCTGGCATAAAATCAATCCACATGACCTGGCAGCGATGAAAAATCATTTTAACATTATAACATCCTATAAAGACACCTGGAAAACAATAGATGATAAAAGAGCTAAAGTTGTTATTGCAGGAAGTGGAATGGTAAGCGGCGGAAGAGTTCTTACGTATTTGAGATACTTTATAGATAAACCGGAAACAACGATTTTACTGGTAGGCTTTCAGGCGGAAGGAACCCGGGGAAGGCAACTTCTTGAGGGCGACCATGAGATTAAAATATTTGGAAAATACTGTGAGGTAAATGCCAAAATAAAAACGATAGAAAGTCTTTCTGCGCATGCAGATCAAAAAGGTCTCATCGATTGGTTGGGAAAAATAAAGAATATCCCGGAAAAGGTATTTTTGATCCATGGAGAGCCCACTGCTCTGGATGTTTTAAGGGTAAAAATAAAAGACACCTACCAGTGGCAAGTATATATTCCACATTTAAATGAAAGCATAAGCATTCAGCTTTAAAATATTTTTCAATCCTGATAATTATCATTGATATTTTCGTTTTAAAAATTTAATTTTAGAAGGAAAAACAAACTTTACTGCAATGGTTACATCAGAAAAAGATAATTCGTTTTACAGTGAAAAGAGGCTCAAAAAATACCAATTGGAACTTTTACATTGGAAAGATCAGTTAATATATAATTTAGATGAAATAAATTTTCTAAAGCTCTTTTTAAATGCTGAAATTTTTAAACCTGGAGTTCCCAATTTATTTGAAAATTTAAAGGAATACCTAGAAAAGGTGGAAGATATAAAATCTCAGAATTCACGATTTTACAACCTGTTAGAAAAAAATTTGAAAATCCTAAAGGATGCCATAGAAAACGGGAAGACTCCCGAAGAAAATTTCATTTCAGATTTTGAGAAGCTAAGAAATGACATCGAGCAATATTTTGAAAAATTCTACGATCTCAAACTGGACATTTTTCATTATACCGGCAAACTTCTGAAACAAAATGACTAACCTGTCTTAATGCAAAACACTTGAAATAACTTAAAAAATCATTATTATGAATACATCAAATCAAAATTTTCGATATGTAGAATGGAAAAATTCTGATGAAATGCATTTTTCCTGTTTACAATGGATCTCCGAGTTAAACTTTATAAAAGATGAACAAGTATTTTTTCAGGATATGCTAAAAGAATACACCCTTCCTATTCTGGAGTCGCACTTGCTTGAAGAGGCTAAATCCTTGATCTTCAAATTAACTGATTCTGAAAAGCAAGTTGAAAATTTGCTTAAAGAAGCAAAAAAACATCGAAACGGCTTACAAATACTGGTAGATGGAATTGATCAACCAGACCAGGAAAAGGAATACAGGGAAGAGCACAGGAGGTTATTAAAAGAAGTAAATAATTTTTCCACTGAATACCAGGCTCTTAAAAAAGATATTTTCACAACGGTTACCAGGGCTTTGAAACAGCAAAAACAAAAAAAGTTATTGAGTTGAACTGAAAACTAAATGCAATGTTGCCTATGAATCAAAAACCTCGGGGTAAGTCCACTAGGTATGTCCAGATAATTCGGGAGAAAAATACTTTTAAAAATTCGAGGCAAGGCTGCCTGAATGATTCGGACAAATAAACTCTCAATGAGCGATTAAATATAGCAACGATTAACAACACAACAGCATTACCTGTAAAACCTGTACATAATTTGTTTTGAACAATTAAAATTTTTGATAATGACAGCACTCGATTATTCCCGTAAATCCGTTAATGATAAAAGCGTTGAAGAACTTGAAAATGACACGCTCGAATGGGATAAAATTCTTCAAACCTGTACTGATGAATTGGTATTCTTAAAAAATTTCCTAACATCGGAAGTCTTTCAACCCATTACCACCAATACTTTTGAAAATTTGGAATCTTATACCGAGGAACTTGAAAATTTAAAAACCGAAAAAATTGAAGTACAACTCGCATTAAGAAATCATAAAAACGACCTCAAAGGAATGTTGGAATGTGAAGATATAAGTTGTGACATTTTTTATCAAAGCCAGCATCAGGAACTTCTCAACAGACTAAAGGATCTCCTTGCGAATTTTCAATCATTGAAACTGGACATCTTTCATTTTAGTATTCCTTTTCTTAAAAGAAAATCAATTAATGAAGAAGTATCACGAAATTAAAGATATTGTTGGGATTAAAATTGGAAAATAAACTGATTTTCTATTTTTATAATGTAGATCAGAAACCTCGGGGCATGCTAAACAAAGGTATGACCCAATAATATGGGAAGGGAAAAATTATTAAAAATTCGGGTTAAGTCCGCCTGAATTATTCGGGCAGGTTCAATTACAGTAGATGAGTAATGAAGCTAATATGAGTCGGCCATCCAGACATAAACCGTAAAAACTGACATAATTTCAGGTTTTCGCCATGGAGTCACATAATTTTATGTTCCCTTATTAATTTTGAAATAAAAATAAATTTGCAATTCTTTTTAGTTCAGATCTTAATCTTTTTAAGTGCGATTCATGTTTTCTTTGATTCTTTAAAACCTCCCACCAATAGCAATAGCGTTAGTTACCAGTAATTATTAATCTTCTGCCCATTTCGGAATTTTAAGCAACTATTTTTTCTGCTTCAGTTTTTCAGAAAAAAAATGGATCAAATAACCAGTTTTTCATCCATTTCAAGGAATTATTTTATCAAAACAAGCGGGATAGTACGGTCTTTGGAGCTACAGGACTAAAGAAAACTGGTTTAAAAAACCGGTTATATTTAATTAATCAAAAAATATAGAATGAGAGTATTAGTAATTGGAGCAGGGAACATGGGATTAACATATGCAGAAGGTATGTCAAAATCTACTTTATTAAACCGGCACAATTTGATGATATATGATAAGTCTCCGGAATTGATAGCAACGTTAAGCAAAATAGAATACTTTGATGTTTATGGGGATATTGAAAAGTGTCTGCCTAAAGCAGATATAGTTTTTCTTGCTGTAAAACCTTTTCACTGTGAAGCAATGTTCGAGGAGATAAAGCCATTGGTAAATAAAGAGCAGGTTATTGTTTCTATAATGGCAGGAGTTACAATGAAAACAATCCAGGAAGGTCTTGATCTAAAAAAAGTAGTTCGCGCCATGCCAAATTTACCCGCACAAGTTGGGAAAGGAGTAACATCCTATACCGCTTCCGATGAAATTTCACGAATTGAATTATTAACGGTAAGGAACCTATTGGATACCACAGGAGAATCCATTAAAGTGGAAAATGAAAATTTCATTGATGCTTCTACGGGAATTTCAGGAAGTGGGCCGGCGTATGTGTTTTATTTTATGCAATCCATGTTGGAAGCTGCACTAAAAATGGGATTCTCTAAAAATGATTCTAAAATTCTGGTTAGTAAAACATTTGAAGGTGCGGTAGAACTATTCAACCAATCTGATCTTTCCCCGGAATCCTGGATGGACAGGGTTGCGTCAAAAGGCGGAACTACCAGGGCTGCATTGGATTCTATGGATGATAACAATGTGAAAGAATTGATAAAAGATGCCGCTTATGCAGCTTTTGACAGAGCTGTGGAACTTGGAAAAGAAAAGTAACCAAAGAACTATTTAGAAAAGAGAGAGAGATGGAAAAAAGGAGAATAGTTGTAAAAGTTGGCACCAATGTAATGACCAACAAAGACAATCGAATTTTAGGACCTGTTTTAAACAATCTTGTAGAACAGATCGCCACTTTATATGAAGAGGATATTATGGTGGTTCTGGTTTCCTCGGGATCGGCAATAGCAGGAAAAGAGATTCTTGGTGAAATAAGCATAACAGATCCCGCCAAAAGAAGACAGGTATACTCTGCCGTTGGACAACCAAGAATGATGCGGCATTATTATAGCATTTTCCATAATTTCGGAATGCGATGCGCCCAGGTTTTGGCTACAAAAAGAGATTTCACTCCGGGAATACACCGGGAAAATATGATAAATTGTTATGAATCTTTATTAGCTGAAGGGATCATTCCTATTGCAAATGAAGATGATGCAGTTTCTGTAACCATGTCCATGTTTTCTGACAATGATGAACTGGCCAGCCTGGTAGCTGAACTTATAAGTGCAGATGCCCTTATAATCCTAAGCGATACCGATGGGCTGTTTACCGGTCATCCTGATAATGATAAATCAGAAAAACTGAATAAGGTTCAAATAGATGAAAATGTTGAAAAATATGTTCAGGAATCAGGCAAAGGTGAAGGTGAAGGCCGTGGAGGCATGGAGTCCAAAATTAAAATAGCAAAAAGCACAGCGGCAAAAAATATTCCTACCTATATCGCTAATGGAAAACAAAAAAATGTAATCCTTGATATCCTTGCAGGAAAGCCTGTAGGAACAAAATTCACGGCCTGATTGAAAAGTATGTCCCGATAATTATCAGGAGGAAAATACTTTTATAATTCAGAGAAAAGACCGCCTGAGCGATTCGGGCAGACCTTGGGAAACCTGCTCGCCCATTAGGCGGGTTAAACCCTCAATGAGCGATTAAATTTAAAAAAAAATCAAAATGAAGTTAATAAAGACAACAGTTAAGAATAACGTTTTGAAATCTATGATGAAAATCCTTGATTTAAGACGCGAAGAAATAATCAAGGCAAATAAAGCCGATCTGGAAGCTTTCGGTGAAACTGAAGGCGCCATGTATGATAGGTTAATCCTAAATGACAAGAAAGTTGACGGGATGATTTTGTCTATAAAGGAAGTGATGGATCAGGAAGATCCTGTTGGGCAAACTATTTCACACAAAGTTTTGGAGAGTGGCCTTGATATCACCAACAAAACAGCACCTTTTGGGAACATAATGATCATATACGAATCCCGCCCGGATGTAACAGTAGAAGCCACAGTACTTGCCTTTAAAGCAAATAATAAGATCTTTCTAAAAGGAGGAAAAGAAGCGATACGTAGTAATGAAATTCTGGTAGCTTGCTGGCATGAGGCTCTGAAGGAAAACGGACTGGATACTAATTGGGTCGAGTTATTGAATTTAAACCGGAAAGAAACTCAGGAATTTCTAAAAAATCCACCAGTTCAATTGGATTTAATTGTTCCTCGTGGAGGCGAAAAATTGATTGCATTTGTGAAAGAACATGCTACCGGTGCAGTATTGGTTAGCGGTAGAGGTAATAATTTCCTTTATGTATCACCAGAAGCAGATTTTGAAATTGCAAAAAAGGTAATTTTAAACGCTAAAACCGATAAAATTTCCGGTTGCAATGCGTTGGATAAAGTCTTGATAGATAAAAAACTTCCGGATTATGAAAATAAACTGAAGGAACTTCAGCAAATGATGAAGGAAAATCACGTTGAAATCCTGGTTGATGATGAAGTAAGTAACATCTTAAAAGAAGAATCTAAAATTCCTGACGAAGATACCTGGTTTGAAGAATTCCTTGCCATGAAAATAGCCCTTGGTGCTGTGGATAGTTTAGATGAAGCCATTGACAAGATCAATCATTTTTCAGGAGGACATTCTGCAGTTATTATTACAAAAAACAAGGAAGAAGCGCTGGAATTTATGCAGCAGGTAGATTGTGCCGCTGTTTATCATAACGCCTCCACCCGATTTACAGATGGTGGACAAATGGGCGTTGGTGCAGAGCTTGCCATTAGTACAGATAAACTTCATCACCGTGGACCCCTCGGTCTAAAACAACTGGTTACCAACAAATATTATGTGTTGGGCGAAGGCCATATAAGGGAATAATAATTCCATAGAAAAAATAAGCTCGATATAGTTTATTTTAAAAGATCTGCCTGGATATTAAATTTGCGGCAGGTTTTTTTTTGGAAATAGATAATTAGGGAACAAAACCTTAAATTGCGGTTGCTGAAAATCCTTGAAATGAGTATATTTTTTCTGATGGTTGAATTGGCAAATCATATTATAAGCAAACACTCAAACAAAAATATTTATGAAAAAATTGATTTATTTCATGGCAGTGCTTACTGTCACTTATAGTTGCAAAACCACTCAGGATCTTGAAAAAATCACACCACAACCTATAGTTGTAAATCTCGATTTGGTAAATGTTGAAAATGACAAAGTTAAGGTTACCATAGACCCAGGTAAATTAACAGGTGCTCAAACTACCTTTTATATTCCAAAAACAATTCCCGGCACCTACTCTGTAGATAATTATGGAAAATTTATAGAAAACCTGAAAGCTTTTGATTACCTGGGAAAAGAACTTTTGGTTGCAAAAAAAGATGACAGTTCCTGGTTGATCGATAATGCTGAAAATATGGATAAGATCACTTATTGGGTAAACGATTCTTATGATGTGGAAGGAGAAGAAGACATATTTTCCCCGGCGGGAACAAATATTGAAAAAGATAAAAATTTTATGCTTAATCTTCACGGGTTTGTTGGGTATTTTGAAAATATGACAGAACAACCCTACAAATTGGTAATTAACAGGCCAACAGGTCTTATTGCAGGAACCAGCTTACAGGTATCCCATTCAACTACAGAACAAGGTTCTCCCGGCACGACGATAGACTCCTATAATACCAAAAGGTATTTTGAAGTTGTAGACAATCCAATAATGTATGCAGAACCTGATACAACTTCCATTAATATTCAGGGAATGAAGGTTTTGTTGAATGTCTATTCCCCTAATGAAGTATATTCTACTAAGGATATTAAAGCCGGGATTGAAGAAATGATATCAGCCCAAAAAGAATTTTTAGGCGAGATCGATAACACTTCCAGATATGCCATTTTATTATACCTATCAGATCCGGAAGAGATGGATGCAAGAGGTTTTGGGGCTTTAGAACATCATACATCAACTGTTGTGGTTCTTCCCGAAACAATGCCTTTAGACGCTTTAAAAACCACTATGACAGATGTTGTTTCTCACGAATTCTTTCATATTCTCACCCCTTTAAATATTCATTCAAATGAGATTCATTATTTCGATTATAACGAGCCGAAAATGTCTAAACATTTGTGGATGTATGAAGGAGTAACCGAATATTTCGCAAATTTATTTCAGGTAAACCAGAATTTGATCAGCAATGATGAATTTTACAATCGCATCTCTGATAAAATCGAAAGTTCGAAAAATTTCAACGATAGCATTCCGTTTACCACAATGAGTGAAAACATTCTGGAAGAACCTTATAAAAGTGATTATTATAACGTATACCTTAAAGGAGCTCTTATTGGAATGGCTCTGGACATAAGGTTAAGGGAACTCAGCAATGGGGATATGGGTATTTTGGATATGATGAAAAAATTATCTGAAAAATATGGAAAGAACAAACCTTTTGAAGACGATGCATTAATTCCTGCAATTGTTTCCATAACTTATCCTGAAATCCAAAATTTCTTTGATACCTATGTTAGCGGTACCACTCCAATTCCTTATGCCGAATTTTTAGAAAAAGTTGGAGTTAATTACGAAAATACAGAAGTCAATACTTCATATTTCATAAAAGGACAAATTCCTTATATAGATGGAGATCCGGAAACAGGTGCTCTTTTCTTTAGAAAAAATATCGCTTTGAATTCATTTCTTGAGCAATTAGGGATAGAAAATGGAGATATTATTAAATCTGTAAATGACACTGAATATACCATTGAAAATGTTTACGAATTAGTAATGAAATCCCAATCCTGGACAGAAGGTGAGGATATAAAAATGACGATTCTAAGAGATGGAGAAGAATTGGTTCTTACCGGAAAGATTATTCAACCCACAGATAACCAAATTAAACTTAGAGAAGCCGATCTTCCCGGAAATCACCCAAAAGTTCAATTGAGGAAGGCCTGGCTAAAAAATTAAGAATTTCAATTCAATAATTTGTAATTTTCCCAGAATTTTATTTTATAAAATAATAGCCGCTGTCATCGAGCGGCTATTATTTTTTTTAAAAAAAATCACTTTTAATACTGTACGAAAAATTGAATAAACCGCTATTATTAGTTTTTAAATAAAGATCCTATTCGTAACTTCCCAAGCTATCGTCAAATCTTCAAGGAAACACTTTACATATGGAAATACCTATTCTTAAAGACATCGTAATAATTTTAGGACTGTCTATTTTCATTATTTTATTATTTCAAAAAATTAAGGTCCCTTCCCTTCTGGGTTTTTTACTTGCAGGAATTATTGCCGGCCCGTATGCTTTTAATTTAATAAGTTCCCAGCACGAGGTTGAATTGCTTTCTGAAATAGGAATTATTTTCCTGCTGTTCATTATTGGGATAGAACTATCACTAAAAGGGTTGGCCGCAATTAAGAAAACAATTCTCATAGGTGGTGGAATGCAGGTGGGAGGAACTATTTTAGCCACTGCCGTAGTAGCCTATTTTCTTGGTATACCCTTAAATTCTGCGATCTTTATAGGTTTCCTTTTTGCTTTAAGCAGTACTGCTATTGTCCTGAAGATCCTTCAGGAAAAAGGAGAAGTAACTTCTCCACATGGTCGGGTAGCTGTTGCAATCCTTATATTCCAGGATATTATAGTGGTTCCAATGATGCTGCTCACTCCCCTATTAGCCGGAAAATCGGATAATATTTGGGAAACGCTTGGAATTCTTATTATAAAAATAATTGGAGTTGGCATTGTGATTTTTCTACTGGCCATTTATATAGTCCCACGAATTTTCAAAATGGTAGTAAAAACCAAGAACCGGGAACTATTTATACTAACTACAATAGTTTTTTGCTTCGCAGTGGCCTGGCTAACCTCTTCGGTTGGTCTTTCCCTCGCATTGGGAGCATTTTTTGCAGGGCTTATTATTTCTGAATCAGATTACAGTCACCAGGCAACAGCCAATGTGTTACCATTCAGGGAAATCTTCATAAGTTTCTTTTTCATTTCGGTAGGTTCCATGCTTAATCTCAACTTTTTCATCAATAATATCCTGTACATTCTATTGCTGGTAATAGGGGTGATTCTTCTGAAAATGATTATAATTGGCATTACTGTACTAAGTTTAAAGTACCCTGCCAGAACTGTATTTATGACGGTTTTTGCCCTTTTCCAGGTAGGAGAATTTTCTTTGCTTTTATCTACCGTTGGCGTTCAAAATGATTTGCTTCCGGAAAATGTATATCAGTTCTTTTTGGCAATCTCGATCATTACGATGGGGCTTACACCATTTTTGATGAACCTTGCCCCAAAGATCACATATTTCCTCGTAAAATTGCCAATTCCTGCTAATGTTAGAAAACGACTGAATAATGTTAAAAGAGTGCATCAAAATCAGCAAACTCCTTCAGAAGAACTTACAGACCACCTGGTAATTATTGGTTATGGAATCAATGGAAAAAATATTTCCAAAGCAGCCAAAAACGCTAATATTCCCTACATAATTATAGACCTTGAACCAGATTCCTTCCATGCAGCAAAAATCGCCGGGGAACCAATTGTTTTTGGAGATGCTACGAATCCCGTAATTTTAAAACATGTCCATGTTCAGGAAGCCAGAGTAGTTGTAATCGCTATTTCAGATCCTGATGCCACAAAGAAAATAATCAACGGAATAAGGGAGTTAAGTCAAACTGCCTGTGTTATTGTAAGAACGAGGTACGTAAAAGAAATTGAAGAAAACATTCGTTTAGGGGCCGATGAGGTAATTCCGGAGGAATTTGAAACTTCAATAGAGATCTTTAGCCGGGTATTACGGAAATACCTTATCCCCCATAATGAAATCCAGGATTTTATAAACCAGGTACGCTCTTCAGATTATGAAATGCTAACGAGCATAAAGGAAGGACCACATGCTCCAGCCTACCAACATTTAAATATTCCTAATAAAGAAATTGTGACTTTAAAGGTGGAGCAGGGAACCAATTCAATCGTGAATAAGACCATTCAGGAATCGGGTATAGGAAAAAACTTTGGCGTTACTATTTTAGCGATACGAAGAGGAACAACTTATTTAACCGAGATCAAACCGGAAACCTTAATTAAACAAGGGGACTTTCTATATCTTTTTGGCGCACCTTCAAACATCAATAATCTCAGCGAAATCCTTTCCTATTAAAGTTTAAATAACTAACAAATAACTGATTAAAATTTAATAACTTTAATAGAGCAGACTTTTTTTAAGAATAAATAACCTTAAATATTCATTTAAAAACTGAGATTATGAAATTTAAATCAGCAACAGTAATTGCGGCCTTTTTCTTAATTTTCACTTCATGTGGTGAAAAAACAGATATAGTCGAATCCGGAACTTACCAGGGAATCATCGATGAAGTTGAACCTGCTAAAACTGAGATCTATGTTCGAATTCAGGATGATAGAATACTGGAACTTTACTTTAACGAGAACACATCTTTAACCAGGAATGGAGAAACCATTGATTTTTCTGCATTGGAGGAAGGACAAAATGTAGAAGTTGAAGTAGAAAAAACCGGTAAAAGATTAGATCCCATATCGGTGAAAATTTTAGAATAGTTGATGGAATCAATCTGTATTTTAGGCGAACAGAGGTATTTCTTCTTCTGTTCGCCAATTTATCTTTAGAAGTTTTGTCTTTCGGGTATCGATATTAAGCATTCGGCTGATGCGATCTTGGTACAAATCAAGAAATCTAAACCGGAATTAATCTGGTAAGGATACTTTTGATTTTTGGATTCTATAGAGCTCAGAAAAAATGATTTTTCCTGTTTGCCGGTTAAAAAAAGCTGATGCCATTCCGATCCTGCCCTGCCGGATTTCGGCTTTTAAATATTCATTTTCAGAAATGATTCTTCTTTTAGATTCTTCAAGATTCCATTGCGTTATAGTATCTGCAACTTCAAATATTTGTTCCATCACAATATCCTGTGCTGAAATATTTAGTGCTTTTACCGCATCTTCAATCAACGGACTTATATAGGATTTCCTCCCTTGCATAAAGTCTTTCAAAGCTTCCGCATAAATTTTATTGGCCGAATTTCCCATTAACAAAATAAATTTTGCCCCTTGTTTTTTACAGGCTACTTCAATACTTCGTATAACTTCCTGATCTGCCAAATTTCCTGCTGTCCTGATGGGAATTAAATCTCCAATCCCGGTATTCATTAAAACGTTTAATGGTTCCCGCATATCGATACAATTTACCACTGTTGCGAGTGGCGGTGCATTTATGAAATCCATAAGCTCCTTATTCCTGAGCCTTCTGGAAACCAATTTCCCATCTACATAGCGCTGATTTCCTTCTTTCATGTATTCAAAGATCTCCTCTGGAGTAGATTTTTCTTTAGATTCCTGAATTTCTCCCTTTATAAATTCCAGCTCTTTTCCAACCGAGTATTTTTCCTTTAATCCAATAATACTCAAATTGATATCATGTTCTTTGGCAAAAGTATCTTTAAAATCTTCAAAGATTTCCAGCACGTCATGGTCTATAAAACTTGCAAATGTGGCATCAATGATTACTGTAGACTTTGGAGGTACACTCCAAAGCGTATTTTTTATAGAAGCTTTATTAAAAAAAGACACCTCATTTGATAATTCCAAACGGATGGTTTCGCCTTTAAAAATTTTAGTGTTTTCTATAAAAAAGGCATTGTGATAATTGCTTCGAAGCAAAAAGAAGATGCTCACCAGGGTTCCTATAAATATTCCAATAAGCAAATCGGTAAAAATAATTGCGATTACGGTAACCACAAAAGGAATAAATTGATTCCATCCTTTTTTAAACATAGACGAGATTACATCCCAGGAAGCTAATTTATAACCTATAACCAGCAAAATAGCCGCCAGGCTTGATAGCGGAATAAGATTCAAAATGGAGCTAAGGAACAAAACACTAAGCAAGAGAAAAACACCGTGTAAAATCGCAGATAGTTTCGTTTCATTCCCCGCGTTTATATTCACAGAACTTCTTACGATTACTGATGTTATTGGAATTCCTCCAACAAGGCCCGTTATGGTATTTCCTATTCCCTGTGCCACCAATTCTCTGTTTGGAGGAGTTTTCCGCTTGTGTGGGTCAATCTCATCTGAAGCTTCAATAGCAAGTAAACTGGCAATAGAAGCGATTAAAGTAATGGTTATTGCAACTCCCCAAACTTCGGGATTAGTGATAGATGAAAAATCTGGAAAAGTTAAAAGCTCCGAAAAATGATCAATTTTTGGAATATTCACCAAATGAGCCGAAGTAAGGTGAAAAGAAGGCATGGTATATTCAAAAATGAAATTCAGGAATACCCCTAAAATTACCACTACCAGGGCTGGTGGAAGTAATTTGAAATTTTTTAACGGAGATTTGTCCCAGAATATCATAATCGCAAGGGATAGTCCGGAAATAAGAAGCGCTCCTGCGGTTAGAGAATCTACAAAATTCCAAAATGCAGGCTGCATCTGCCGTAGAAATCCAAGGTCTGCATCCAGATAACTTTCTTTGGTTGCTTCAATTCCAAGAGCATAAGGAAATTGAGCGATAATTAAGATAATCCCAATAGCGGCAAGTAATCCTTTAATAATATTAGAGGGCATATAATCTGCGATAAGACCAGCCTTAAGAATCCCTAAAATAAACTGAAAAATTCCGCCTAGAACCACAGCCATTAAAAAAACTTCAAAACTTCCCAAAGAGGCTATGGAAGCCAGCACCACCGCAGTTAAACTGGCCGCTGGACCACTTACGCTTACAGAAGACATGCTTACACTTCCTACTACAATACCTCCAACAATTCCGGAGATCAATCCTGAAAGAAGTGGAGCGCCACTTGCAAGTGCTATTCCAAGACAAAGCGGAAGCGCAACTAAAAAAACTACGATACTTGCAGGGATATCCTTATTTAGACTCGAAAATAGAGGTTTACGGGGATTGAGATCAACCTTATTAACTATATTATTAAAACTGGGAATCTTTTTCAATAGAAGGGCTTGGTTAAATGCCGAGAATTTGAGCTCCCAGCAGTAAGTTATAAAATAGGCTATAAAAATAACAAATTAAATGTTTATAACCACCTTATCAAGTCTTGACAAAGGATTGGCTATAATTGCCCTTTTTATTGCGCAATTAAGAAAATAATGCATAATTCTATTATAATCTTCAAAGATGAAGGCTTCAATCAAAAAAAATAACTTATTTTTCAATCCTTAAAATCATCTTAAAATTCAATTTAAACATACTTATGAAATTTTTATCCTTCCTCATCTTCAGTATAGCCTCCATTAGTATTTATGCCCAAAAAATAGAACTCCCGGTAGACACTATGGTTGTTACAAATCATTCGGTTTCTATCAATGGAAAAACCATCAATTACACCGCACAAACCGGGACTCAACCAGTTTGGAATGAAGCAGGAAAACCGGTTGCGAGTTTATTTTATACCTACTATAAGCGCAGCGATATCAAAAATACCGAAAACCGTCCCCTGGTGATCTCTTTTAATGGAGGACCAGGATCTGCTTCTGTTTGGATGCACATTGCCTACACAGGCCCCCGGGTTTTAAAGATCGATGATGAAGGATTTCCTTTGCAGCCTTACGGTTTAAAGGAAAATCCCTATTCGATTTTGGATGTAGCAGATATTGTTTATGTAAATCCTGTCAATACAGGATATTCCAGGTTGATAGAAAAGGAAGATGAAAAAGTAGATAGAAAAGATTTCTTTGGAGTTCAGGCAGATATTAAATACCTCGCTGGATGGTTAAACACCTTTGTAACTCGAAAGAACAGGTGGTTATCCCCAAAATATTTAATTGGTGAAAGTTATGGAACTACCAGGGTTTCTGGTTTAGCACTGGAATTGCAAAACAGCCAATGGATGTATTTAAACGGAGTGATCCTGGTTTCCCCTACCGAAATGGGCGTTAATCGGGAAGGTCCTGTAGAAATCGCAAACAGACTTCCCTATTTTGCTGCAGCTGCCTGGTATCATGAAAAATTGCCTTCGGCTTTACAGAATAAAGATCTGGAAGAGGTACTGGCTGAAGCAGAAGAATTCACCATTAATACTCTATTACCTGCATTAATAAAGGGTGGATTTACTTCAGAAGAAAAAAAGCAGGAGATCGCTTCAAAAATGTCATATTACTCGGGCATAGAGGAGAAAGTGTTCCTTCAGAACAATCTTGATGTTCCATTCCGGTATTTTTGGAAAGAATTGATGCGTGAAAGTGGAGGTTATACTATAGGACGGCTTGATTCCAGATACCTGGGGATAGATGCAAAAGTTGCTGGAGATTCCCCCGATTATAATGCGGAACTAACTTCCTGGCTTCATTCCTTCACCCCTGCCATTAATTATTACCTTCAGGAAGAATTGAAATTCAAAACCGATATTAAATACAATATGTTCGGACCGGTTCATCCCTGGGATAGAAGCGGTGACAACACCGGAGAAAATCTCCGCCAGGCAATGGCTCAAAATCCAAATTTGGATGTCCTGGTACAATCCGGCTATTTTGACGGTGCTACTACCTATTTCAATGCTAAATACACCATGTGGCAACTGGATCCCAGCGGCAAAATGCGGGATCGATTGAGTTTTAAAGGTTACCGAAGTGGACATATGATGTACCTAAGAAGTGAAGACCTTAAAAATGCGAATAATGATATAAGGGATTTTATAGAAAATTCCCTTCCGAAAGCAGGAGATTCTGCGAAATATTAAAAAATTCCTGTTTCATATTAAAACCCTGCCGGTTAAGAAACCTGCAGGGTTTTTGTTTTAAGCCAATAAATATGTTTTCAACTCCTCATAGGTTTTAATTTCAATGGATTTTTTCTCTTTTTTCATTTGTGACTGAATCGTCGCAGGGATTTCTATTTTTTCCTGAATCGCCTCTTCCACGGTTTCCAGAAATTTAACCGGGTGAGCGGTTTCCAAAAAGGTGCCGTGAAACCCTTTGTGTTCCTTTAGAAAAGCTTTTAACCCCAAATATCCTACTGCTCCATGGGGATCCATAACATAACCGGTTTTTTCATACATTTCTGCAATTGCTTCTTTTGTAACAGAATCGTCAAAACTATACCCGGATAAAACGTCCTTAAGATTCCCGAATTTATTCTGAAAAAGTTCCAGTATCCTTACAAAATTACTCGGATTCCCTACATCCATGGCATTGGACACGGTTTGAATACTCGATCTGGGTTCAAATTTCTCCGTTTGCAGAAAGCGCTCTACCACATTATTAACATTATTCGCTGCAACAAAATGATCTATTGGAAGCCCCATTTCCCTGGCTAAAAGTCCGGCGCAAATATTCCCGAAATTACCGCTTGGGACCGAAAACACTAGTTTTTCATCTTTTTCCATCAACTGCTGATATGCTAGAAAGTAATAAAACATTTGCGGTAACCAGCGGGCGATATTTATGGAATTTGCAGAAGTCAACCTTACTTTTTCCTGAATTTCGCGATCCAAAAATGCTTGCTTTACCATCTCCTGGCAATCATCAAAAACCCCATCCACCTCAAGTGCGGTAATATTCCTGCCTAAGGTAGTAAGCTGTTTTTCCTGGATTAAACTTACTTTTCCTTTAGGATAAAGGATTACAACCTCTATTCCTTCAACACCAAGAAATCCATTAGCTACTGCTCCTCCCGTATCCCCGGAAGTTGCAACCAGTACGATGATCTTCCCCAAATTATCCCTTTGTATGAAATAACCAAGACATCCTGCCATAAACCGGGCACCCACATCTTTAAAAGCCAACGTAGGCCCGTGAAATAACTCCAGAACACTTGTATCCTCTGTAAGTTCTACTACCGGAAAATCAAAATCCAAGGTGGTCTCAATGATTTTTTTTAATTCAGCGTCCGGGATTTCATCACCCACAAAACCTTTAATCACTTCAAAAGCAATCTCAAATTTTGACTTTGCTTTAAAATTTTCAAAGAAAGATGGCGGCAGCTTCTTTATTTCCTGCGGAAAATACAAACCCCTGTCCGGGGCCAAACCTTTAAGAACGGCATTTTCGAAAGTTGAATCCTGACTTTTATCGTTTAAACTGAAATATTTCATAAGTGGATATTTATTGTTTTAGCAGACATCTGTAATGAATGGTTCATCAAATTATCTTTATCCCTGTTGTATTTATCTTAGAAAGATGAAGATCAAAATCAATGTCCTTTTGTTGGTAGAATTCCTGAAATGCTGCTTTTACTTTTTCAGCAGATTCCTCGCCCCTGCACATGGCATAAACCGATGGTCCCGATCCTGAAATACCGAAGCCCAAAGCCCCGCACTCCAATGAGACTTGTTTTAATTCGTGAAAAAACGGGATTAGAATAGATCTCACCGGTTCCACAATTTCATCTACCAGACTACGGCCCAAAAGATCGTAATCCTGTGTATAAAGAGCACTCACCAAAGCACCTAAATTCCCCCACTGGCTAATAGCGCTTTTAAGGGATACATTTTTCCTGATCACGGCTCTTGAATCTTTGGTCTTAAGTTCTATTAACGGATGCAGCACAACCACTCTCAATTCAGAAAGGCTCGGTAATCTTAGCACTTCCAGAGGCTCATAACTCTTAACAAGAGTAAAACCTCCCAGCAATGCAGGAGCTACATTATCGGCATGGGGATTTCCGCTTGCCAGTCGCTCGCCTTCCATCGCAAAAGGAATAAGCTGGTTTGGGGTAAAGGGTTCATCCAGCAATTTATTAATTGCAAACACCGCTCCGGCAGAACTGGCTGCACTGCTGCCAATACCACTTCCTGCCTTTATATTCTTGGTGATTTCAATATCAAAACCCTGAGTGCTTTTCAACTTCTGAAGTAAGGCTATTGCAGAAACTCCGGCCACATTCTTTTCTGTTTCCATCGGGAGGTCCTGTCCAAGGATCTTTGTGATCCTTATCCTTTTCAATTCATTTTTCCGAATGATCATTTCGTCTCCTACATTCTCCAGACAACAGCCCAAAACATCGAAACCACAGGATAGATTAGCAACCGTTGCAGGGGCGAATATTTTTAGTTCTTCCATCCCTATTTTTTTCCAATTCGTATGATGTCTGCAAATATCCCCGAAGCGGTAACATCTGCACCAGCTCCGGCTCCTTTTACAATAAGCGGTTGTACGCTATATCTGTCTGTAAAGAATAGTACGATATTATCGCTGCCGTTCAAATTATAAAAAGGATGTTCCGGCCCTACCTGCTGTAATCCAACTTTTGCTTTACCATTCTCAAGTTGCGCCACATATTTTAACTGGGCCTTATTTTGGGCTGCACTTTGGTACAATTCCCTGAATTGGGGTTCATCCTTTTCCAATAGATCAAAAAACTCCTGGTTGGTTTTTGTATTCAGACTTTCTTCAGAAAGGAAATTGTCCTTCTCAATTTCATCCAGTTCCATCTCTAATCCGCTAACCCTGGAAAGGATCAAAATTTTCCGGGCAACATCAATTCCGCTAAGGTCAATTTTTGGATCCGGCTCCGTATAGCCCTCTTTCATGGCGTCTTCCACTATTTTATAGAAAGGTTCTTCTCCTTTGTAATTATTGAATACAAAGTTTAGACTTCCGGAAAGTACGGCCTGTATTTTTTGGATCCTGTCCCCGGAATCCACAAGATTTTTCAAGGTATCAATTATAGGCAATCCCGCCCCCACATTGGTTTCGTATAAAAAAGAAGCACCGTATTCCCTAGAAAGATCCATAAGTTTTTCATAGTTTGAAAAATCATCTGCACAGGCAATTTTGTTACAGGTTACTACAGAAATAGAATTTGCCAGATAATTTTTATAGGTAGCTGCAATTATTGGACTTGCGGTATTATCTACAAAAATGCTGTTACGGAAATTCAATTCTTTCACCTTTTCAAAAAATGCATCCTGACTTGTTGCCTCTCCGTTTTCCAAGAGGTTTTTCCAGTTTTCCAGGTCTATCCCGTTTTCATCAAAGATCATTTTCCGGGAATTTGAAAGTCCAAGAATTCTTACTTTTAAACGGAGTTTCTCAAGCAGGTAGGTTTCCTGCCGTTTCAATTGTTCAATTAATTTCCCGCCTACATTTCCAACACCGGTGATAAAAAGGTTGAGTTCTTTTGACGGAACCTCAAAAAAGGTTTCATGAAGGGTATTCAGTGCTTTTTTAACATCCTTTTTCGCGATCACCGCAGAGATATTTCTTTCTGAAGATCCCTGGGCAATTGCCCGGATGTTGATGTTGTTATTCCCCAATGCACTAAAAAGTTTTCCGCTTAAACCGTGATGACTTTTCATTCGATCACCTACCAGGGCTATAATTGCCACATCATCTTCAATTTGGATTGGGTTTATTCTTTTATTAATGATCTCGGCCTCAAAGGCCTCATCTAAAGCCACTTTTGCAGCCTGGGCCTCTTCATCCTTTACAGCGATGCAAATACTATGTTCAGAAGAAGCTTGTGTTATCAAAACCACATTGATATTTTCCTGGTGCATCACTTCAAAAAATCTTTTTGAAAATCCGGAAATTCCAATCATTCCGCTACCCTCTATATTTACCAGACTTATATTGTCAATATGAGTAATTCCGGTAACCCACCTAAAATTATGTTTTCCTGATCTTGAGATCAATGTTCCATCCTCCTCGGGATTGAAGGTGTTTTTTACAAGAATTTCTATTTGCTTTTCCAGCAGGGGCTGAAGGGTTGGTGGATAGATCACTTTTGCTCCAAAATGGGATAATTCCATAGCTTCCTCATAGGACACATTTTTAAGGGGATATGCCTGTGGAACAATCCTTGGATTTGCGGTGTACATTCCGTTAACATCGGTATAAATATACAGACGCGGAACATTAAGTGCAGCCGCAAGAATTGCCGCAGTAAAATCGGATCCTCCGCGTCCTAAAGTACTGGGAACTCCGTCATCATTTTTGGCGATAAATCCCGGAACCACGTATAATTCCGATCGATTTTCAGCAAAGAAATTTTCTATGTTTTTGTTGGTTTTAGGATAGTTTACCTGGATCTTATCATTGGTATTCTTACAAACGATCAATTCCCTTGAATCTACCGATAAAGCAGAGATTCCCTGGCTTTTAAAATACTCGGCGATAATAAGGGAAGAAAGGATCTCTCCAAATCCCGCGACCATATTTCTGGTCCTGTTGGAAAGCTCATTTAAGAGATAAACCCCTTCATATAAGGTTTCAAGCCGATTAAATTCGGTTTTAACCCTGCTCAAAATTCCGCTTTGTGCATTCACGGGGATCAATTCTTTTATGGCTTCCAAATGTCTTGTTTCATTTTTCTGAAGAATTTCCTTGTAGGTTAGATCTTCCCTGGAAGCCAGGAGCGCCATTAAAATAAGATCATCTGTTACTCCTCCAAAAGCAGAAAAAACCGCAATGGTAGTATCTTCTTTTAAGTGTTTCTGAATACAGGCTGCTACTAATTTTATTCTTTCAGGAGTGGCTACGGAAGAACCACCGAATTTTAAAATATTCATGAGAATGTTGTTAAATGTTAAAAAAAATAAATGGAAATCCATTAAGGTAATTGCGGGACGGAGAAACTATAGCTTAATACCCCAAAGGGGTAATAGTAGTGATTGTAGAAATATACATGCCCATAACAGCCACCGGAGTGATGGTTGTGTTATAATATGTAATTCCTTTAAGTGCCATAGGTTTTAAACTGGAGCTAAAAGTATACAAATTAATAGAAGAAAAAAATAAACAGAAGAAAAAATGCATTAAAAAGGAAAAACCTATCCATTTTAGACAATGGATAGGTTAATACTTTGAGTAAAATTATAGTAGTTTACGCGCGTTATGCAAGAATCATAAATCTGGCATTTTCGAAGCCCAAAACCTTCCTGAAAAAGGATCTACAATCCACTTATATAACTCCCGTAAAGATCCTTAAACTGAACTCCTTCAGCAGACCTGTATTTATTTAATTTTTTATATTCCACAAGCCCCCACAATAAAAATTCTTTCAGAAAATAGCTGTCTTCTGTAGAAATATCAGATTGATATTTCTTGATCAGATCATTTAATGGTGGAACGGAATCCAGTTTCTTTTTGTATTCTTCTTCGGTAAGATCATCCAATATTTCAAAACCGCTTTCGGCAAAGAACCATTCTACCAGATCATTGTATGGATTATCGGCATCTGGTTTTTCCAGTTTTTCAAGCTTAGGGAAATATTTAGGGAAGAGGGTTTTAACAGCATCGCCAATCAATTGCTCTGCTACAAATGCGCTTCCCTCCTGCTCCCCTTCATAAACAAGCTCGATTTTACCGGTTATCGCCGGAATTACACCAAGAAAATCACCAAACCTCAACAAGGTCTTATCCTCTTTGTTCTTAACAGCTCTTCTTTCTGCAGTACTCAAGAGGTTTTCAAAGGCTGAAATACTCAGTCTGGCGCTAATTCCGCTTCGGGAATCAATGAACTCATTATCCCTAGCTTCAAAACTAATTTGCTCCAGAAGGTCTTTTGCAAGATCCGGAACATGGATCATTTCAGTTTGACGACTGTCCAGTCTGGCTTCCTGCTGGGTAATGGTTTTTGCTATTTCTATGGTATGCGGATAATGTGTTAAAATTTGAGATCCTATCCGGTCTTTTAACGGAGTTACAATGCTTCCTCTATTGGTATAATCCTCCGGATTTGCGGTAAATACGAATTGCATATCCAGGGGCAATCTCAATTTAAAACCTCGAATTTGTATATCCCCTTCCTGAAGGATATTAAAAAGTGCAACCTGAATCCTTGCCTGAAGGTCGGGAAGTTCATTGATCACAAAAATACTCCTGTTGGCCCGAGGGATCATTCCGAAGTGGATCACACGGTCATCGGCATAGCTGAGTTTTAAATTTGCAGCTTTTATAGGGTCAACATCCCCAATAATATCTGCAACAGTAACATCCGGAGTAGCAAGCTTTTCAAAAAAGCGTTCCTCTCTATGAACCCAGGAAATTGGCGTTTTATCACCCTTTTCTTCCATTAAGTTTTTTGAATACCTCGATATTGGATTAAAAGGATCGTCGTTGATCTCGGATCCTTCAACGATTGGCATCCATTCATCCAATAAATTCACCATCAAACGGGCCAGCCTTGTTTTTGCCTGCCCTCTCAAACCGAGTAAATTAATATTATGTTTAGATAGAATTGCCCGCTCCAGTTCTGGAATCACCGAGTTTTCATACCCATGAATCCCTTCAAAGGCAGGTTCATCGTTCCTTATTTTTTGAAGCAGGTTTTGCCTTAATTCTTCTTTAATACTTCTGCTTTTATAACCTGATTTTTTCAGTGCTTCAAAGGTTTTTATATTTTCTGTTTTCATATTATTGTTTTTTTAATCGAGGTATATATTACCTTAAAAATTTTTTCAAGATTTATATATTATCCTTTAATTCTTCTTTTTCTATTGCTTTCATAATCTTCAAAGATCATTTCACCCAATCCCTTTAATCCTGTAAAAAACGCTTTTCCCTGATTGGCCTGGGTAAACTCACGAACAAATCGTTCCAGGTAAGGATCTTGTGCGATCATAAACGTGGTTATAGGAATATGGAGCTTTCTGGCCTTTTGTGCCATATTATAACATTTATCGATAATGTATGGATCAAGCCCTACGCTGTTTTTGTAATACGTCCCATCCCGTTCTCTTATACAGCTGGGTTTCCCATCGGTGATCATAAATATTTGTTTGTTGGTATTGCGTTTCCTTCTAAGCAGGTCCATAGCGAGTTCCAATCCGGCCACCGTATTTGTATGGTAAGGTCCTACCTGGAGATACGGTAAATCGCCAATGGAAATTGCCCAGGCATCATTTCCAAAAACAAGTATATCCAAAGTATCTTTAGGATACCTAGTAGTGATAAGCTCTGCCAGTGCCATGGCAACTTTCTTAGCCGGAGTGATCCTGTCTTCCCCATAAAGGATCATACTATGGCTTACATCTATCATTAAAACGGTACTCATTTGGGATTTATGATGGGTTTCCTCCACCACCAGGTCATCTTCTGTCATTTTAAAATCTCCCGTACCATGATTGATCTGGGCATTCTTTAAACTTTCCGTCATGGAAATTTTATCCAGGGAATCCCCATAATGAAACTCCTTGAATTCCCCGGTATGCTCATCTCCCAGTCCCTGCTGTTTTGTACTGTGATTTCCGGATTTGCTGCGTTTTAATTTTCCGAAGATCTGGTTTAAGGCCTGTTGACGAATCGCTCTTTCGGTTTTGGCGGTAATCGCCATTCCGCCTTTTCCATCGGGATCAATTTCCTCGCGTATATACCCCTTCTTTTTCAGATCTTCAATAAAATCATCTATGGTATAATCCTTATTGGTGAGTTTATATTCAACATCCAGCTGGCGCAACCATTCTATCGCTTCATCAAAATCTCCTGAGGTATGGGTGATCAATTCTTTAAAAATTTCAAAAAGCTTATCAAAAGGTGATTTTTCAGGTTCTTCAAATTTTTTGAATACAAAACCTTTTCTTATAGGAGCATCCTTCTTCTTCATGTGTAGGTTTTTTTTATTTAGGGCTCTCAGAATAAAAAATTATTCCGAGTATCATTATTGAAATAGCTTCTGAATTATTCTTGTTTCGAAGCAAAAACAACAGAATATTCTACAGCAATAAAGTTAAAACAATTAAACGCAACCTAAAAAATGATCTTTATAAACACAGACTAAATATTTGTTAATAATATTAAGGAGTTGAGATGCTGAACCTGGTAGAAGAGAATTAATGTACAGTAGAAATCCTTCCTGATATTTAGAGATTTGAAGGTTAATCCATAATCAAAAATTACACTCAAAAAGAGGTAGAGAATTTTACAATACATTTCTTTGAGAATATGCACTTTTATGCTGGCCGTCGGACCACGTTTTTTTACAGCATTTGAAAAGTTTTATTAACTCATCATTTCCTAATGTTTATCCAGTTAGATTATCAGCCAGGTGGGAAATTTTTTCAGGAGAAGCCTGAAAAAGTAAGGGTAGCAGATATAATTAATCTATTAGAAATTGCTTTAGTTCAGGATGCTCTTTTATTTTAATACAATTATCTGCTGAAATTGGTTTCTCTATAAAACTGATCACGTTTCTATATTTTTTTGCCTTTTCCTTGTCGTAACTATCTATGGAAGAAGTTACCATAAACACAAACACTTTTTCCGAAATTTCCATTCCCCTGATTTCCTCTAAAAAGTCCCATCCATTCATCCCGGGCATATTGATGTCCAGTAAAATCAAAAATATATCCTCGGATTTCTGAATCTTTAGAAAAGCAATTGCTTTCCTTGCATCCTGAAAAGAAAATGGTGTATCTGTGACCCCATACTTTTTAAGCATTTTTTCCTGAATGAAAAGCACAATGGAATCATCATCAATAATCAATACTTTTAGCATTCCGAAATGTTTTAAGTTATCTGTTCGGTTTGATTTGTGATCTTGCGAATAATTCCATCCAGTTCTGTAGCAGAGTTCAGGATATGCTTCAATAAATCTTCCTGGTCCTCAATATCATTATCCGTTTGCAATAAATCTACAATCCCCATAATCCTTGCCAATGGAGCACGAACCACATGGGATTGGGTCCAGGCAATGTCCTTTAAACGATCGTTATGATCTTCAATAGTTTGTATATGATTTTGTATTTCTGTAATATCCTGCATAGACCCAATTATTCGTTCCGGATTCCCATTTGAATCTTTTACCAAAAAGCTCCTGTCTAATATATATCGGTAACTGCCATCGGCACAAAGAAACCTATATTCAATTTGCAAGGTAGATTTATTGTATATATAAACTTCATCTGTGTTTTTATAAAGCCTGTCTCTGTCCTCCGGATGGACTCTTGCTCTCCACCACGCTCTCCCCTCTTTAACCTCAGAAACTTTGTAACCAAACATGGTGAAAATTCCTTCGTTAAATTGAATGATATCCTTTTGTACATCATAATCTGTAATGGTATCACTGGTTGCCTTTGCAACAATATCATAGCGTTGCACACTATCCATAAGTTTTCGCTCCTGATTTACAAATTCAGTGACATCCCTTGAATTAGCTACCAATCCCTTAACTGCAGGATCTGTTAAAAGGTTTGTGAAAACTGTTTCAATCCATCTCCATTCATTTGATAAAGTTTTAATACGATAGGAAGGTATCTGGATCCGTTTTCTATTTTCAAGCCTTAAAATATTTTTCTTAACCTGTTCTATATCTTCCGCATGGATTAGATCGAATAAATTCATTTTTAGCATTTGATCTGAAGGAATACCCATCACCAATTCTGAAGAAGGACTCACATGAGAGAAATTGCCATTAAAATCCAGTATCATTACAAGATCTGATGCTTCCTGAACCAAGGCTTTAAATCGTTGTTCGCTATCTGCCAAAAGTTTTTCGGCCTTGATCCTGGCTGTAATATCATTTAAAAGAGTGACCCGTGCATCCCTGCCATCAAATGAGATTGGATTGCTTTGAATTTCCAAATGAATGACCTCCCCGGATTTTTTCTTATGAGAAATCTGGAATTCAAAATAATCGTGCCTTTTGTTGTTTACAAGAAGATCAATTTCCGGCTCTTCAATATTTAACCACAAGTCACTTACCTTAAGGCTAAGGAATTCTTCCCCGGAATAGCCATAAAGTTTTATTGCTGCATCGTTTACATTTAAAAACTGAAGAGAATGCCTATCTAAAACAAACATAGGCACAGGGCTGGAATTGAATAAAGATTTATATTTTTTTTCTGACTCTAAAAGCTGTATTTCAGACTTTTTTCGTTCAATACTATAAAATATACTTTTTGAAAGTTGAGAAATAGTGAGTTCATCTTTCAGTAAATAATCTGAAATCCCTAAAGACAAGGTTTTAACCCCAAAGTCCTTATCCCCAAAACCGGTAAGTACAATTACGGCACTTGTATTTGAAAATTCAACAATATCTTTAACCAAAATTTCCCTGTTTTCAACATCTGGAAGCGAGAGATCCAGCAAGATGGCATCCAGTTGAATATCGGATTTTAAAATAGTTTTGGCTTGCTTAAAAGTGGAGGCTCTTTTGATACTCACATCCGATTGAATTTCATTTAGATAGTCCTCTATTAAAATAAAATCCCCCAGATTATCTTCAATTACCAAAATTTTTAAAACAGGTGGAATGTACGACATAGAGCGATTTAATCCTTTTTAGGTAATTGAACAACCGAAATCCAAAAACTTTCAATGGATGAAACAACTTTTAGAAAATCGCTCGCATCTACAGGCTTGGTTATATAACAGTTAGCATAATTTTTATAGGAATTCATCACGTCCTCCTGAGAAGAGGATGTGCTAAGAATAATAACAGGGAGATGCCTGAGGTGGTCTATAGATTTAATCTTTTTCAAAACCTCATGACCATTCATCTTGGGTAAATTAATATCGAGCAAGATCAAATCCGGAGTTACTGCATCCTTATAATCTCCTTTTTTTTCCAGAAATTCCAAGGCTTCGATTCCATCCTTGACCACTGAAATTCTATTTGCTATTTTTCCTTCCTGAAGGGCTTCTGTAGTTAATACGATATCGCCTTCATTATCTTCAACTAAAAGAATATCAATTAATTTCATATGTTGCGTATGATTGGGGATCATAAATATACTAAAATTATTTTTTGATCGTGAAATGAAATGTACTCCCTTTGTCTTCTTCAGAAGTCAACCAGATTTCACCACCGTGATTTTCAACAATTTTTTTACAGATTGCCAAACCAATACCCGTTCCTGAATATTCATCCCTGGCATGCAAACGTTGGAAAATAATAAAAATTTTATCAAAAAATTGAGACCGGATTCCTATTCCATTATCGGCTATTATAATTTCCCAAAATCTTTTGTGTTCGAGGACTTTAATATCAATAACAGGAGGTACATCCTTTCGGTTATATTTCAAAGCATTGCTAATCAAATTGGAAAATACCCGTTGTAAAGGGGTTTTTGCAGCCTCAATAGTGGGCAGTTTCGCGTAATTAATAATGGCATTGGATTCCTTAATTGAATTGGTATACAATCCGGTAATCCCTGAAATAAGCTCATTTAAGTCTATTTTCTCATACCGGTAATCCATCCGTCCTACCCTTGAATATTCAAGGAGGTCCAGAATAATTTGTCGCATCCTTACGGCACCATCTGCAGCGAAATGAATGTACTGCTGTGCCTTATCATCCAACTGATCCTCATATTTCTTTTGAAGCTGGGATAGAAAACTTGTAACCATTCTCAACGGCTCCTGCAGGTCATGCGAGGCAATATATGCAAACTGTTCTAGTTCTGCATTGGATACCGCCAGCTCATTTGCCCGGTTCTTTAGTATAAAATTCAGCTCTTCCAAGGCTCTTTCATTTTGCTTAAGTTCTGTAATATCCTGAAGGGATCCAATCATTTTGAGAGCTTTACCGCCTGCGTTCCTTATTATATAACCGCGCTCCAAAACAACTGCTACAGTTTTATCTCCCTTAATTACCCTGTACTCTATTTGCCACTTAGATTGAGAAGTAATCTTCAAAATGGCATTTAAGTTATTTATCAGATCCAACCTGTCTTCAAGATGAATAATATTTTCCCAATTTTCTATGGTTTCAGTAGGAGTTTGCCTCTGGTATCCAAAAAGCGAATAATAAGCTTCACTCCATTCTATGGTATTTTCAATGATATCCCATTCATAGATAGCTTCCTGTGTAACTTTAGATACCAAATCATAGCGTTCCTTTGCAATCCTGATTTGCTCATTTACATTTTTCCTATCGGAGATATCCTTGAAATAAACAGATAATCCATCCTTTCCTGGATAAGCATTCACCTCAAACCATATTTTTAACGGCTCAGCATATTCCTCAAAAGAAACTTTCTCTCCTGTTTCCAGTGCTTCTTTATATTTCGAATAAAACAGTGATTTTTTTGCTTCAGGAAAATAATCCCATAAATTTTTATTTAAAATGGTATTCGTTTTAACCCCCAATAAATTTTCCGCCTCTTTGTTCCAGTAGGTAACCTTCCAGTCCCTGGAGACTGAAAAGAAACCATCTGTGATACTTTCTAAAATATTATTGATCTGGGTTCCATATTTTTTAAGAGCAGCTTCGTGAGCGATTCTTTCACTAATATCTGTATGCAAACCAAAAATGGCGATGAGTTCTCCGGTTTCATTAAAAACCGGACCTGCACTTAAATGAAAATCCAAAATTTCGCCCTTTCTATTTTTTAGCTGAATATCCCCATCCCAGAATTTTCCTGCAAGAAGGCTGGAAAATATAGTATCTGCAAAAACAGCATCCGCGTATAATTCTTTAACAGCAATAATACCTTTTAATTCAGTATCAGAAAAACCAAGGATTTCCCTTAAAGAACTATTGAGAAATACGTCTTCGTTTTCTAAAGAGATAAGGCCAATTCCATCTTTTGTACTCTCTATGATGTTTTTGTATTTTAGAAGCTCAAGGTTTGCGGTTTTTATTGGGGTAATATCTATTCCAAATAAATGCACAATCCCCTCTTCTTCAATAAACTCGGAAGGGGTCCAGGAAATCCACTTCCAATCCCCGTTTTTTGCCAGGCAACGGTTTTGAAAGGATTGGGGTTTCAGGCCCGAAGCCACTTCTTTTAAACGTTCTACAACTATAGCACCTTCATCGGGATGTAAAAACGTTTTAAATGGGCGGGTTAAAAGTTCTTGTTCTGTGTATCCAAAAACACTGAAGAATGCTGGATTTACACGTTTTAAATATCCATCCAATCCTATTACAGCTATAAGATTTGGAGTATGACTAAACATATTATTGAGCTGATTTTCAGTAACCTTTCTTTGAATCGCTGTGGATATTTGAATTGAAAAACGTTCCAATATTTCTGCGACTCCAGCATAACGTTCTATTTTATTTCCGAAAAAAGTAAGAACTGTAATAACTTTATTCTTAAATATAAGAGGAATTCCTATCCCAAAAGTTATATCGGTGTTCTGAAGTGATTTTCTTCTTATAAATCGTTTGTCTTCTGACAAGTTATCCCAAATTTCCACCGATTTTGACTCCCAAACAATTCCAGATAGTCCTTCACCTTTTTTACAAAGTTTCAAAGAATTCCTCAACATCATATTTTCTTCGTCCTTAACAAAATCTGTTATTTTTCTAATCACAGATTCATCATATCCCACTTCCCAGGCTTCAGCAAACTCAAAGTTTAAAAACTCAGCGATCTTCTTAATTGTTTTACTTAAGCCGGAAGTTAAATTTGAGGCTTTGCTCAGGGAAGTAATTATCTCAAAGATGAACTTTTGTTCCTGCTCAAAATAATAGGTAGCTGTAATATTTCTGCCTATTCCCAACATTCCTTCCACCTTTTCCCCTTCAGTCCTCAATGGTACTTTAGACAATAAAATAACCTCCTTTCTACCTTTGTAATCATAAATAATATCCTGCCGATTGATAACGGGTATGCCGCTTTCCATCACCTTTTCATTATCTTCCATTATTTCAAGACCCTCATCTTCATGAAAATAATCTGTTGGTTTCAAATTTAATGTGACCATTTCATTAGAACCGCCCAGGTAATCGGCATAAAATTTCTTATTGGAAAGTAATGTTTTGTGATCCCTGTCAATTACAAAAATATAATCGGGAATATTATCTATAATTGCTCTTAGCAAATTACGCTCTCGTGTTAAAAGTTTTTCAGCCTCCAGAATTCCTGATGCATCTTTTGCTATACAATACATCAACTTCTCCTCCTCATTCCATTGCACCGCCCAAATATTGGAGACGATGCCGCCATCTTTCTTTATGTATCTATTGAAAAAATTATTTACCCTGGAGCCATTCCGGATTTCCCCTGCTATGCTTTTGGTTATCTCTCTATCATCTGGATGAACCAAGACCATATATTCAACCCCTATAAGTTCTTCTGGAGCGTAGCCCCAGTTTTTAAAGCTCGCGGCACTCACCTCTGTAAAATTACCCGCTTCATTTATGGTACAAATTACATCCAGGGACTGATCTAATATTTTTCTGAGACGCTCGGCACTCTGCTTCGCCTCTCTTTTGTTTCTTTCAACATCGGTTATATCCCGTGCAATACCAAACACACCGGTGATCTTACCTTCGGAAATAATTGGAAAATTGGTAATATGCAGACTTTTTTTATTTCTTTTTAAACTGATAAATCCGGTGGTGTAACTCTGGGTTTCTCCCTGGCAGGCCCTTTCATAATGCTTATTAACCCTTGGAAGATCTTCATCCGGAATCAAGGCTTCAAACTTTATCTTTATAAGCTGTTCTGTTGACCCTTCACTCAAATTTAACGCGCTGGGATTTAAACTGATAAAATTTCCTTCCAAATCAAACGAGTATACAGCATCGGGATGACATTCAAAAAGTGATTTAAAAATTTGGGTGGTTTTGGAAAGTTCAACTTCCTGAAGTCGTTGCCTGGAAATATCAATTAATAGGTTATTTGTAAATTCCTCACCGGAGATATCCTTATAAATTGAGGAGAACACCTTTACCGGGAATTTGGTTCCATCTTTTTTGATAGCAGTAAGTTCGCCTTTTACAAAGCCATTAATTTTCCTGATCTCTAGCATCTTCATCAATTCTCCGTCACTGTGATCAAAAAGAACATTTCTTCCATTTTCCCGGAATTCCTCCAGACTATAATCAAACATACGATTAGCTGCAATATTGACATCCAGAATTTCTCCCGAGGGCTTAGTCAGAAAAATACCTATTGTGGAATTATCAAAGAGTTCCCTTAAGTTATCTTCAATTATAAACTTTTTTTTAACCGAGCTTTCTTTCTGAGCAATTACGATTTGAATATATTTCACTTTATGGAATTCATCAAAAACGGGAGAAAACAAAAAGGTAACAATTTCCCGGAAACCTTTGGAGGGAATTTGGTATTCATTAAATAAACCCCAACAGGCAGATTTTAGATGGTTTCCAAAAGCTTCAAGATTTTTTGTAGGAATAATGCTGAAAATCGATTCCCCCGGGGAAAGATTTGACTTAAATCGATCGTTTATTATTTTTGCAGCCGGAGCATTTATTGTCTCCAAATCTCCATTCAAACGAAGATTAATTAAAGCATTTGTAGGTTTATGTGAAGATGAACAACCCACAAGTATTTCCTGAATTATCGCCTTACGGGAAGCACTTTCATTAGGTTCATTTTGCATGTACGTAGTTTTGGGGGTACGTATTCCTGATAAAAAAAACTCAAATTACAAAAACTTTGGAGATAACAAAATTATCAGAAAAAGCTTTTGCTAATCTGTAAACCAATGCCCAGGTTTGTGGAAGAATCTGAAATAACATCTACTCCCATTTGGATATTCACATCCAATAAGTTCTGCCATACCTTAATATCCAAATAGGTAGATAGGATATTGTTCTTATTAATAGAAGTACCCTTACCTCCATAATTTCTCCTGTAGCTGGTCAACAGTTTATAGGGAATTTTTTCAAAAGCAATTCCTGTAATCCCTAAATGATGGGCAACAATTTTATTGTTGTTCACTCTAAACCTGTTTTCATCCAGGGTAATAAAGGGAACCCCTAAAATTCTGTTTTCATAAGTCTACCCGGAGCGGTACAGATTGTTATTAAAATAATTGTCTTCACCATCGGTGGTAATATCTGTATCACTTTGATCTTTGGTATAATAAAATTCATATATAAATGCATCAACCCATTTTCCTGGATTTGGATCTTCAACATAAATACCATATCGGCCGTCCGGAGTATTCCTTAAAACTCTCCCCGATCCATCCTCGAACAAATGATTATATATGAACTGAACATTATAATCGGCTATTTTGGTATCTATATATACCTCATAGCTCCCAAGATGGTTCCCAAGCGCATTAGCTTCTTGCCCACCCACAGTATCATCACCTTCTTTTCCTGTAACCACATTGATATAATCGCTGAAACTATCCGGTAATTGCCCAAAATCAGGTGAAGTTCCTCCCCATTGAACAAAATGTTGTAATCCTGCGGTAACCTGAAAATTTTCAGACGTTTTATAAACCAGGTGGAAACTTTTATGATGAAGTCTCGTATTATCTACATAGCGCTCATCATCCATAAGGTATTCCTCAAGGGTGGCTTTAAAACCAATGCCCTTGTTATTTTTGAAAAAGATAGGCCTGGTAGTTGAAATTTGAATTCCCGGAAGTGGCCTTGCATTGAGGGACCATAAGATATTTTGATTGGATGCACTCAACCCATTATAAAGTTCAGCGCGTTGTTTTCTACCTGCAACAATAGATAGCCAGGAATTTTCAAAAGCTAAATAAGATTCATCCAACTGAAGTTTATCTGTATATCCATCCTGATACAAAACGCCAAAACCAAGTTCCAAACCGGCATTTTCACTTATCTGATATTTGGCCTGCCCATTGATCCATCCGGAAAAATTTGAAAGCTCATCCACTCTCCCCTGCTGATTGCTATGCATCCAGAAAGGGGATTCATCTTCAGAATAAATTAAACCTTTGGTATTAAAAGAACCTGAAAATTCTACTTCCTGCGCATTCAGAAAGCTGAAGCAAAGAAAAAATAAAGGAGTAAGGAATTTTATTTTCATATCGGTGAAAAATACTATTTTGATTAAATGGAGCTGATAACTTAAATTGGAGTTAAAAATATGTAATTTTACAAGATAAAAGGATGTTTTATGTGGTCAATTTTTGAAAGAAAAAGGTTTCTAATAGATCAGCTGGAAGGAATAACCGATATTCATAATCATATTCTTCCGGGAATAGATGATGGTGCAGCCAATATAGAGGAGTCCATTAATTTGCTTTTAAAATTTCAGGAGATAGGAATTACAAAGTTTGTAGCTACTCCGCACATCATGAACGATTATTACCCGAATACACCCCAAATTATAAACGCTGCGCTTGAAACAGTACAGCAAGCTATTTCCAGGAATGAATTATTGAAAAATACTACTATTAGGGCCGCTGCCGAATATATGATGGATCAAAATTTTTTAGAGCTTTTAGAAAACGAAAAGTTGCTGGTTTTGAAGGATAAATTTGTATTGGTGGAAATGTCCTATTTCCAGGCTCCAATAAATTTAAAAGAGATCTTATTCAAAATCCAGACACAGGGCTATAAACCTGTTTTAGCCCATCCTGAAAGATATTCCTATTACCATACAAAGGATCTAAGAAAGTATGAAGAATTAAAAAACCGCGGATGTTATTTTCAACTAAATATACTTTCCCTCACCCCGCATTACGGGACTAACATGCAAAAAACCGCACTTCTATTATTGGAAAAAGGAATGATCGATTTTATAGGAAGCGATGCCCACAGGGACCAACATTTGCAAAAACTAGCCTCCATCAAACTCAATAGAAAATCGGAGACTTTGGTTAAAAAAGTGATCGAGAAAACTAAGGAGTATTTTTAAACTTTACT
>JBNJKO010000007.1:0-165247 GCA_051751125.1 Bacteroidota bacterium | reverse complement strand
GCCCCGGGAAGCACTTTTTCTTTGGGTTCAACAACTAACACTTTTATTGTCACCGATGCTTCTGGAAATGAAGCAACCTGCAGTTTTACAATAACAATCCAGCCTGAAACAGATCCGGATGCAGCCACTTTTGACTGTCTATCTGGCGATATCAGATTAACCCCAAATGCCAGCTGCGAATATATAGTAGGAGATTATATAAACAGCGTTACCAATTTTCAGAATTTCACCTCTCAATCGGTAGTTCAAAATATAGCTCCGGGAACCAGAATATTAGAGGATACCTATATAATTCTGGATGTGCTGGATGATGGAGTTATAGTAGGGACTTGTGAATTTTGGCTTAATATCGATGCTAATGATGTTCCAGAAATTATTCAATGTGCTCCAGGAATTACCCGAACGCTCACAGATGGTGAATTTGTTTTAGGGGATTACACATCCGAAGTGGAGATTTCCTCCTCTTGTGAAGGAACCACTTTACAACAAATCCCTGCACCCGGTACCATAATTACATCCACCACGCAAGTTGAAATTAAACTCCTGGACACCAATAATATTGAAATAGACGCCTGTTCCTTTACAATAACTATTCAGCCTAAAACAGTTCCAATTCCAGCGAACCCCTTCGAATATATTTTCATATATCCAAACCCAACTCCTGGCCCCTTTAAATTTGAAGTCCCCAACGGTTGGATTATAGAAAAAGTAGATGTTTTTGATTATCGTGGTAGATATATTACCACTGTTGAGTTTCCTATGGGTGGGCCTTATAATATGGATCTAAGCACGCTTCAAACAGCCGTTTACACCTTGCATTTGGCCACAAACCAGGGAAATAAAATTATACGGGTAATTATTCAGTGATGCTGCAATTTTTCAGAATGAATCAATGTTGAGTGTTTTCAATTCCTGAAATTTCTGCCTTTATATAATCAATGATTTCTTCGGGCGGAGTTTTATAATCAAACCAATGTATATTTTTATCTTTTCTAAACCAGGTGAGTTGTCGTTTAGCAAAGCGGCGTGTATTTTTTTTGATCTCGGCAACGGCTTCCTCCAGGCTATACCTGCCTTCTAAATAAGCGAACAATTCCTTATATCCAACAGTATTTAAAGCATTCAGTTCACGTTTTGGATACAGATTTTTCACTTCTTCCAAAAGTCCTACAGCCATCATAGTATCCACCCTTAAGTTGATGCGATCATAAATTTCCTCCCTTGGCGCGGTAAGCCCGATGGAAATTGTTTGAAATCTTCTTTCTGGTTTTGGTTGGTTTAAAAAAGAAGAATATGGTTTTCCTGTTCCCAGACAAATTTCCAGTGCCCGGATCACCCGATGTGGATTTTCAGTATCTGTCTTTTCATAAATTTCGGGATCGAGTTCCTGTAAACGGAGTTTTAAAGGCTCCAGACCTTCTTTTTCAAATTGTTTATTTAGGCTAGTACGTATTTCGGGAGTTATTTCTGGAAAAGAATCCAGGCCTTCCAGGAGACTCTTCACATAAAGTCCGCTGCCACCAACGACTATAAGAATATCCTTTTGCTTAAATAAATTCTGGGTTTTAAGCAATGCTTCCCGTTCAAAATCTCCTACCGAATAAGAATCTTCCACACTTTTATGCTGAATAAAATGATGGGTTGCCGCTGAGAGTTCCTTCTCTGAAGGCACTGCGGTTCCTATTTTCATTTCCTTGTAAAATTGCCGGGAATCTGCAGAGAGGATTTCGGTGTTAAAAGCCCTGGCGAGCTCTATACTTAAAGTGGTTTTTCCTATGGCAGTAGGTCCAACAATACTGATCAGGTAATGCTTATTCATTCAATCTTTTTCCGCAGTTATGGCAAAATTCGGCATTATTCAGGTGTTTTGTTTCATTGCAATGTGGGCAAACCTGGGTATTGGTTTGGATTTTATCCTTCTCCCGGCTTAGTTCAGCAGTTACAATTCCCGTAGGGACGGCGATGATTCCGTATCCTGTGATCATGATTAGCGATGCAATAAATCTTCCCAGGGGAGTTACCGGGTGAATATCCCCAAAACCAACCGTTGTTAAGGTAACAATGCACCAGTAGATACTAATAGGGATACTGGTATACCCATTTTCGGGTCCTTCCACCAGATACATAACTGTTCCCATAATAATGCAGAGGATGACCACTGCAAATAGAAAAACAAGGATCTTTGCTTTGCTATCCACCAGGGCTCGTGAAAGTTTATTGGATTCCCCTATATACCTTGTGATTTTTAATACCCTAAATACCCTCAGGAGCCTAAGGGCTCTTACAGCCAGGAAAAATTGTCCTCCGCTAAATAAAATTGCCAGGTAGCTTGGGATTGTGGATAGAAAATCAACAATTCCATAAAAACTAAATATATATTTTTTGGGTTTGTTTATCGCAACTATGCGCAAGATGTATTCAATGGAAAATAAAATAGTAATGATCCACTCAGCCACAAAGAATTCCCAGTAATATTTTGCTGAAAAAGAGGCGATACTTTCCAACATTACCAGAATAATACTTACAATAATGGTGAAGAGAAGAGCGACATCAAAAAATTTCCCCATCGGGGTGTCTGCCTCATATATTACTTCATGAAGTTTGGATTTCCAATCTGATTTTTTTTTGGGTTCCTTCAAATTGTATACATTTTAAAAGTCATTCAGATTTTAAACTTTATAGTAAATTGAATTTCTCTAATATTTCATCAAAATTCCGGATATTTCCTTAAACACTTTCTGAGAACTGAATGATTTTAAGCTTTTTGTTCTTTCTTAAGTAATTCTGAATGATGTGCCTAACATCCCGGTCATCCTTCATAGGGGTGATGATTGAACGTACAATATCGATATTATTAAGCTGATAATTCAAATTAAAGTATCCAATTCCTCTAAAAATACCATCTTCTACCAGCAATGCACTTTTCTCGTCTATATCCCTTCCACGGTCAATGATAAGTAGATTTTGATCTTTAAAGCTGAATTTGGCAATCATATCGAAAACTCTTTCATTGTATTCGGAAGGGGATTCTTCTTTAATACAGGCACCCTTACAGGTTTTTATCGAATAATTGAAACAGCTCTCCTTCCCGCTATGAAGCCCGGTTAAATGAAGGCAAAGCCCATAGGTCTCTACGATATTGTACAAAACAGATTTAGCTTGTTGCAAACCCGTGAACGTTGTGATATTTTTCTTTCTGGAATCGGCTTTTCCTATTTTTAGATTGATGTAACCATCTTCATCCGTGAACTGATAAAGCGCATAATTGAAAATTGATTTTGTAAGTGCCTTGTTATATTTGGGCTTATTGTGTTTTATTTCTTCATTTTCCTTCAAAAGCGCAATCAATTCATTTCCTGTAGCTTCAAAACTTACTGAAGCTACTGCTTTTTGAATTTCCCTGGATTTATGGTGATCATTCGTGAAATGCTGATTGACCCTTTTTCTAATATTCTTGCTTTTTCCAATATAAATGATCTCACTTTCTTCATTATGAAGATAATATACTCCCGTTGTTGCAGGTAGTTCTTCGATCATTTGTATCAATTTTGTGTCAAGCTGCCGGGAGGGTTCATTTTTTACGGATTCTTTTAGAATATTCTTTTCGATATCCTTGGTGAGCAGCATTTTAAAAAGTTTTACAGTAGCCTGGGCATCCCCACTTGCCCTGTGCCGGTCGCTTAATGGAATCCCAAGTGCTTTCACCAATTTTCCGAGGCTATATGATTCCTGATCCGGAATAAGCTTTTTGGAAAGTTCTACAGTACAAAGGGTTTTTCTTTCAAAGTCAAATCCCAATCTTCTGAATTCAAGTCTCAGGATTCGATGGTCGAATTTGGCATTGTGAGCTACAACGATGCAGTCACTTGTGATTTCCACAATTCGCTTTGCCACTTCAAAAAATTTAGGAGCATTACGCAGCATCTCATTATTTATCCCGGTAAGTCCCACAACAAAAGGTTGTATTGGCTGCTCCGGATTAACAAGACTTATAAACTGGTCTACTATCTTATGGCCATCAAATTTATAAACGGCAATTTCAGTAATACCTTCTTCATTATACTTCCCGCCGGTTGTTTCTATGTCTAAAATTGCATACATAAATACCCCCTACCCCCCAAAGGGGAATTATCACTGTTGAACAAACTTTTCATTGTATCTAAACTCATTTTCATTTTCCTTTTATTTTACTCCCCCTTCGGGGGTTAGGGGCTTGTTTATCTTTCCCCAAAAATAGCACTTCCAATTCGCACCATATTGCTTCCGGATTCCACGGCGATCTTATAATCTCCGCTCATTCCCATAGAGAGTGTTTTCAATTCGCTGAACTTCTTCTGAAAGTCGTCAAATACCGATTTTAAATACTGAAACTCCTTTTTAACCTGTTCTTCATCCTCCGTAAAAGTGGCCATTCCCATAAGTCCGGTGACTTTTACGTTTTCCATTTCAGCTAATTTTTCAGAATGTAGGATCGCTTCAGCTTCTTCGGCGCTAATTCCAAATTTTGAATCTTCATCGGCTATTTTAATTTGGAGAAGGCATTTGATGACCCTATTGTTTTTTTTAGCTTCCTTATCGATCTCTTTCAGCAGTTTTAAGCTGTCTACAGCATGAATCAGGCCAACGTACGGAGCCATATATTTCACTTTATTCCGTTGCACATGTCCTACCATGTGCCACTCGATATCCTTTGGAAGTTCCTCCCATTTTTCGGTCATTTCCTGGATCTTATTCTCTCCAAATATTCGTTGTCCGGCGTTATAAGCTTCCAGGAGGTCACTGGCAGGTTTTGTTTTGGAAATTGCTACCAGGCTCACATCGTTAAGTTCGGCTTTAAATTTTTTTATATTTTCTGAAATGCTCATGCTCTGTTTGATATAAACTATTAAAAAATCCGGACCTAATTAAAGGTCGGAAATTTAAAATTCATAGATGGTTAATCCGCTTCTTAATTTTGGTTCTATATACGTGCTTTTAGGAGGCATGATAAGACCTTCATCTGCCACTTTTTTGATTTCCTCAATGGTTAAGGGCAACATTCCAAACCCTACTGCAAACCTGCCGCTGTCAATTTCAGATTTCATCTCTATAAGATCATTCTTCCCGTGAATATAAGAAATTCGAAGGTCATTTCTTAGGTCCTCGATGCCTAAAATAGGCTTCAAAAGCTTTTCATATAAAATATAAGTATCCAAAGTGCTTAAGGAATCGGTGAATTCATAATTGGTCTTCCGCAGAAAAAGGGAATAGAATTCACCATCCAGATACATATTAAAATGATGTTTGGAGTTTGGCGAATATACCTGGGTACCCCTGTTTTCTATTCGAAATTGTTCATCCAGCTGCATCAGGAATTCTTCTTTGCTCCAGCCATTCAAATCTGTTACCAAACGGCTAAATTCATAGATTTTCAATTTGCTTTCAGCAATTAGGAAACTCATAAAGTAATTGTAAGGTTCCTCTCCGGAATGCTTTGGATTCTCCGCTTTAGATTCTTTTGAAAGTATATAGGAAGAGGAGCAACGGTGATGGCCATCTGCAATATAAAGGGCTGGCATTTTCTGGAATTCCATTTTGATTTGATCCACGATTTCCGGTTCGCAAATAGTCCATAGAAAATGGGTTTCCTTATTGTGAGTTGTAAACTCATATTCGGCCCGGGTATTCATGGCTTCTTCAATAAGTTGGTCTATAACGGGAGAATCCGGATAGGTGAGCAAAACGGGCTCGGTATTAAAACCAACAACTTTTAAATAATCCTTGAATAAATTTTCCCTGAAGGCAATGGTGTCCTCGTGTTTTTTTATAATATTATTTTCATAATCCTCCACACTGGTAGCTGCTATTATTCCAAAAAAGGAGTCATCCCGGGTTACTATTTTATAGAAATAATAACAGGGAACAGCATCCTTTATGAAGATTTCCTCTTCCTTGAATTCGAGATAGCGGTTTTTAACCAGCTGAAAACGCTTTTCCCCGGTAATTTCATGTTGGAATTTATAACCGGGGTTTATGATATGCAAAAAGGAAAAAGGATTGTATTGAAGCTGAGATTTGAGTTCCCCTTCGGTATAATCTTCATAGGGCCGGGATGCAACCAGGCCGGCCTTATCTTTTGTAGGCCTTACTGCCTTAAAGGGATTTATCTTTGCCAATTTTTTCTATTTACCTTTTCTGAAAACTCCTTCGGAAAATACATTCCAGGTATTAATTTTCGTACTTCTGAAACTTCCAGTTGCGAATCGCTATTTAGTAAACTGATGCGAAACTTTTTCTGCTTTTCTGCTTTCAGAATAATCATAAAAACCTTCTCCCGATTTAATTCCAAGTTTTCCTGCGCGAACCATATTGGTAAGTAAAGGGTTTGGAGCATATTTTGGATTTTTAAAGCCGTTATACATCACTTCAAGGATTGAATGACACACATCCAGTCCAATGAAATCTGCCAGTTGAAGTGGTCCCATTGGGTGTGCCATTCCAAGTTTCATAACGGTGTCTATCTCATAAACACCTGCAACGCCCGTGTACAAGGTTTCAATAGCTTCATTGATCATGGGCATCAAAATCCTGTTGGCCACAAATCCCGGATAATCATTCACTTCTACAGGGATTTTTTCCAATTTTTTGGAAAGATCCATGATTGTTTTGGTGACTTTATCTGAAGTAGAATAGCCTCGTATGATCTCTACCAGTTTCATCACAGGCACCGGATTCATAAAATGCATCCCAATTACCCGCTCCGGATTAGAAACCTCTGCAGCTATTTGCGTAATGGAAATGGAAGAGGTGTTCGTGGCAAGGATAGTATCGTCAGAACAATTGGTATCGAGTTGCTTGAAAACCTGTAATTTCAATTTCACATTTTCTGTAGCGGCTTCTATTACCAGTCCAACATTTTTAACTCCGGAGGGAATATCGATATGAGTGGTGATATTTTTTAAAGTTGCTTTTTTATCTTCTGCAGAAATTTTTTCTTTGGCAACCATCCTGTCCAGGTTTTTGGAGATGGTGTCGATTCCTTTTTGAAGATTTTCTTTTGAAATATCGATGAGGTTGACTTTAAATCCAAACTGGGCAAATGTATGCGCAATTCCGTTGCCCATGGTTCCTGCTCCTATTACTGCTATTTTCTTCATTCTATTTTATGTTTTTTGGGTCCTGATATATTATAATTCAGTTTCCTTTATTAATTAATTGTTTCCCTTAAGGGTTTAATTAGCTTGTTGGTTTGCTTCTGGCATTTGATTTTATTTTTAAAAAAAAATCCTTTTCGCATCCTACTTTCTAAACCCGGCAATTATCTGGTTTGCCACCTTTAATGCTGCAGCTCCTTCTTCCAGACTTACTATTGGTGTGGTGTTGTTTAGGATGGCATCTGCAAAAGTTTCCAGCTCGTCTAAAATCGCATTATGCTCTTCTACTTTGGGATTTTCAAAATAGATCTGTTTTTTTATACCTTCAGCATTTTGCAGAATCATCGCAAAATCATCTGGTTTTTCAGGTGCGTTTTTCATTTTAACTACCTCGCATTTACGTTCAAGAAAATCTACCGAAATATAGGCATCTTTTTGAAAGAACCTTGATTTGCGCATATTTTTCAGGGAGATCCTGCTCGCGGTTAAATTTGCCACACAGCCGTTTTCAAATTCGATCCTGGCATTTGCGATATCGGGAGTATCACTGATCACGGAAACTCCGCTGGCATTTATATTTTTCACTTCAGATTTTACCAGGCTAAGAATCACGTCTATATCGTGAATCATAAGATCCAGCACTACCGGCACATCAGTTCCCCGCGGATTGAATTCTGCCAGCCTGTGTGTCTCGATGAACATTGGATTTTCAATCTTATCTGCAACGGCGCGAAAAGCAGGATTAAAACGTTCTACGTGGCCTACCTGCCCCTTAACCTTATGTTTTTTCGCGAGCTCTATGAGTTCCGAAGCTTCCTGAAAAGTAGAAGTAATGGGTTTTTCAATAAAAACATGTTTTCCTGCAATGATGGTTTTTTTGGCAACTTCAAAATGGGCGAAAGTTGGCGTGACAATATCAATTACATCTACTGCATCGATTAACTCTTCAGCAGAATTAAAACTTTTATAACCAAATTCTTTTTCAATTGCAGCAGAGGTTTCTTTATTATCATCATAAAAACCAACCAGTTTATATTTTGAGGATTCTTTCAGAAGTTTTAAATGGATCTTTCCAAGGTGACCTGCACCAAATACGCCAGCTTTAAGCATTATATTACATTTTTCACAAAAATAGCATTTCTTGGCTTAAAGCCAATATCATTTTGATTGTTATTGGTTTAGGACATTCGTTAAATAAAAACTAAAACGAAGCTTGAACCCTAGGGTTTGTTTGAGTATTTTTATCCCCGTAAAAGTTAAAACCGTTTTGAAAGATACATTTAAGCATAAGGGGAAAAGACAACAATTGGCGGCTATCGTGGAAGCTAAAGGTGTGAAAGATAAAAAGGTGCTGGAAGCGATTAGAACCATTCCCAGACATTTGTTTATGGACAGCAGTTTTGAGGATCACGCCTATCAGGATAAGGCCTTTCCCATCGCTGCAGATCAAACCATCTCCCAGCCTTATACCGTTGCGTTTCAAAGCGAGTTACTCGAGATCAAAAAAGGCGAAACCGTACTTGAAATAGGAACGGGAAGCGGCTATCAAACCGCAGTTCTATGTGAACTTGGCGCCAAAGTCTATAGCATAGAACGACAACAGGAGTTGTATAAAAAAACCAAGCTTTTTCTTTCAAAAATCGGGTATCGGCCAAAATTCCTGAGTTTTGGAGACGGCTATAAAGGTCTCCCGGAATATGCCCCTTTTGATAAAATAATTGTTACCGCCGGAGCGCCCTTTGTTCCGAAAGCTTTACTCTCACAATTAAAGGTTGGCGGAAGAATGGTGATCCCGGTAGGAGATAAGGTGCAGGTGATGACCTTATACATTCGGAAATCTGGTAAAGAGTTCGAGAAAAAAGTATACGGGGACTTCCGGTTTGTTCCATTGCTGGAAGACAAGAACTGATTTTTATTATTATATTAGAAGCGTATTATTAGATAGCTTTGAAGGGGCGTAATACATCAGCGATGGGCAACGCTCATCGAATAAAAGATGTTAGTTTAAGAAAGCCCTGAATGGGCGAAATAAAAAGGAGTACAAGTAAGATCGTTAATAGGATTGGTGAAGAAATAAAAATTGGATTTTTAATAAATAGGGACCTTACAGAATCTTACCTGATTTATTATTCGAAAATCCCCAGAAACTTCAAACCGAAAATAAAAGCTCCCTGCCTGTTTCCTTCAAAATTGGAAAAAACATAATCCAGTCGTAAAAGACGGTATTTTCCGAAGCCAAGATTGTCAATCCCCACAGAGTATTCAGAATAGGGTTTGTTGTTTTCGGTAGAAAGAAAGTGTGCTCCCAGGATGAGGTTGTAATTTAATTGATTTATACCCGGAACCTTCCCAAGGATCCAGCCTTTAAAATCCTGTTCAAAATGACTCTCAAAATAACTTTTATCAGTGCTTAGCGCGTAGTAGGGCATAAGATTGAATTTGTTGATATAATTGCCATTTCCAATCCTGGTTTGATTTCCGTTAAAATGCTGGTAATCTAAAAACGCGATATTTCCCGGATTCAAAAACGTCCCGGCCTTTAAATTATAGCTGAAAGTCCCCTTGTTACCTAAACTCACATCCTGAACAATTGCCGCCCGGATCTGGTCAAAATTATAATTCTTTACATCGGCGCCAAACCCTTTTTCATAAGCCAGGTAGAGCGTTGGGAATCTATTCGAGCTCATATTAAATTTCCCGGTGGGATAACTCATATAATTTTGTGCAAAATCTATTTTGGCGATTAGATTAAGCTTGAAAATTTGATGGTCTTCGAAGGGAGCAGAACCAAAATTAGCTGGTTCCAACGGATTATTGGAAGTATAATCTATTCCATCCCGGTTTAACCAGGATTGATTGGTAGTATTTAAAAGTGCCGACCGATCCTGAAAACTGATATCCGATGTCAATTGAAAGCCATTAAAAAGTTCCTGTTGATACGCGAGCTCAACAAATTTCTTCTGGTATAATTTCAGATAATTTCGCTGAAAAAACAGGCTTGTAACATCGTTTATACCTTCTGAAATAGGTTCGATAGGATTGATCTGTTCCGTTTTAACTCCACCTGAAATGGTTAAAACAGGTTTTGAGAAGTTGTTGAATTTTTTCTGAAAAAGTCCTGTGAATCTCAGCTTATCATCACTAAAACCATAATTTACAGAACCCGATATTCGCCAGAATTTACCAAAATCTTCATTCTGATTTTGCCGAAAACCGATATTTACAGTGGTATTCCAGCCCTGAACCGTATTAAAATGAGTGCCAAAAAGCGGGGATGAAATGCTGAAATTTTGTTTTTTGTAGGAGTTGCTAAACGAATAACCAAAAGCCAAATTGGAAATGTTGAATTTGTTCTGCACCCTGTCTACAGAATCCAGATAGGTTTTAGAATTGCGCAATTCCTGAATACTGTCTTTTTTGATATAATCGGAAAGTTCTTCTGTGGTAAGGGGAACAGGCCTGATTGTTTTCCAGTAGAGGGAATCTTTTTTATTCGCAGCATCCGCAAAGGTTAATACCTCGCGGGTAAATGTTTTTTTGTCAAAATCCGGATCAAAATTGTAATTGCTGTATACCGCGGTGAACCTACCGTCTCCGGAAATACCAAACATCGCAAAACTGAAATCCACGGTTTGTGAGATCTTGATCCAGAAATTATTTTCTTCAGAATACTTGAAATTTTGAGTGAATGTAAGGGTTTCAATCGGTTCAAACTGGATGGCCTTTCCTGTTGTATTCAGCGTTAGTCCATAAATTTGCCAGGAATCTTCAACGATATAGATAAGCCCATAAAACACCCTGTCTTTAGGTCGTTTTGGAGTCACCCGGATTTTGTTGATCATTTGTCCGGATTCATCGTAAAATACCCCTTCCAGCTTGTATGTGTAGTAATTGAAGGCATAATCGGCTATAGGAGATACAATTTTAGCATTGAGATCGATGGTGTTTTCATAAAATGAAAATTCCGATTCCCGGGCAGAATTGAGACTGAACCCATTATCATTCCCACTTACTTTTGATGCCAGGATCTTTTCCCTGAAATCGTTGGGAGCGCGATAGTTGATTTTAGAGATGGTCTCGCTTAGATAAACAATTCCGCTGCGGGTAGAATCCAGGCCGCCGCCTAAATCTCCAATATCCTGGCCCAGGATCTTTTCCGGTGCATTTTTGATTCTCCAGAGGCCGCGAGAGTAATAATCGGCTGAATATTGTTGGATTTTTGCAAGGTTTTGTTCCCGTTGATCGATCGTTTTACGAATAATTTTATCAGCCGGATTTTCATTGGAATTTATCGTGACTTCATCAAGATTGGTAGTGGTTTCGGTAAGAATTATGTCCTGCCGAAACGGAAAAGATGTTATGTTTATTTTCTTCCGAAGCGTTTCAAAACCCAAAAACTGATACACCAGTTCATATTCCCCTTTTTCAGATATCTTGAGAGCATAATCCCCGTCTTCATTGGTGGTGGTTCCGAATTTCCCATCTTCGGTATAAATATTCACGTAGGGGAGCGGTTCATTTTCAGAATTGCTGACTTTTCCAGTAAGCTGAGAAAAACTCCAGTTAAAAACTAAAAAGAACAGCACAAAAAGCTTGATTTTACTGATCATTTATTCCCTGATTTATTTCAGCAAAATAGCTATTTATAAAAAAAATGGAGGTTTTAATTGAAATCTTTTTTGATACGGTCCAGTCTGCGTTTGCTATCCCTGTCCTTAATTGTTTCGCGTTTATCATAGAGTTTTTTACCCTTTGCAAGTGCAATTTGCAGTTTAGCCAGTCCGCGGTCATTGATAAACAAGCGAAGCGGGACTATAGTAAGCCCGGAATTTTTGACTTCTTTTTCAAGTTTATTCAGTTCACGTCGTTTCATTAAAAGCTTACGTGCGCTTTTTGGGTCGTGGTTAAAATGGGAAGCATGTGAATATTCTTCCACCGTCATATTGATCACGAAGAGTTCATTATTCTGAAATTCACAAAAACTTTCAGCGATAGAAGCTTTTCCGAGTCGGATGGCTTTTATTTCGGTTCCCGAAAGCTTGATTCCTGCAATGAATTTATCCAGAATCTCATATTCAAACCTGGCTTTTCTGTTCTTGATGTTGATGTTATTGGTACTCTTTTTCATACGTAAGCAAAAATAGGAAGCTTTCTTTAGAAACACCTATAATGTAATTGTAAATTTTGGTGATCAATTAACTAATGAATTAAAAAACTCCAGGTTTTTGCTTACTTCCGTTTTTTCCTGTCATTTTAGTACCTTTGAATCTATTCTAATAAAAACATATGAAATGAGCATAATGGAAACACGGTACAAAGACTGATGTAGATATGCGAATTACATATGAAAAAAAACAATAAATATCTACATATGAAATATTTCATCTTACTTTTTGCTTTGGTTTTTTTTATTTCCTGTCAGGATGAGAAAAATGAGATTACAGCAGAAGAAATTATTGATAAAACGATTGAAAAAGCCGGAGGAGCCAACTACCGAAAGGCGACCATCGACTTTAAATTCAGGGATCATACCTATAAAAGCATTCGAAACGGCGGGGAATTTCAGCTGGAAAGAATGATTGTGGATTCTACAGGTACAAGTTACAGGGATGTGATAAACAATACAGGATACCAGCGTTTCAAAAATGACAGTTTGATAAATGTTCCGGATTCAATGGCAACCAAATATATTGGCAGCGTAAATTCTGTCCATTATTTTGCACATTTACCCTATGGTTTAAATGATAAGGCAGTTAACAAAGAACTGGTTGGAGAAACGGAGATTGAAGGAGCGCCTTATTACGAGGTGAAGATAAGCTTTCAGCAGGAAGGTGGTGGTACCGATCATCATGATGTTTTTATGTACTGGATCCATAAAAATGATTTTACAATAGATTATCTCGCATATAAATTTCAGGTGGAGGAAGGTGGAATTCGGTTTAGAAAGGCCTTTAATGAACGGGTTATTGAAGGGATTCGCTTTGCCGATTATGAGAATTACAAAATTGAAGATTTTAGCACCCCGCTTGAAGATCTTGATGAATTATATGAAGCAGGAAAACTGGAATTTCTTTCTACTATAGAAACGGAAAATATCCAGGTGAAAATCAGGCCCTGAAATCAGGATTTACTGTAATTAAGCAAGGGAAACATTTTTAGGTGCTTCCCTTTTTTTTGTTTTTTTAGGAACTTGTTGGTTATTTTTTCAGGATGATTTTGATAAAAGAAATATTCTCACCATATTTTTTTCGATTTTTCAGAGTTTATCAGAGAGATGAGAGATGGCTCTAGCGAATAAATGCCTTAAAAATCTTTTTTTGCTGAAACTCTTATAATCCTGTATACTGGTAAAACTACCCACAGGGCCAGTACGCCAAAAGAAATAAACATACCCTGGGAAGTACCGAAGAATTGTTTAAATACTGCACCGGTATACCCTAACAATGCCGAAATATCCAACTTTAAAAGCACAAGGATGCGCGACAGGTCAATAGGATTCAAGACACTTGCTATAAGCGCAAATTTATCCAGGGGATATTCCTGGAAATATACCAGGATGAGCAAAAACATTCCGTCATAAACCACTGCCAAAAACAACCAAAGCAAAATAGCCAGTCCAAATCCTTTGATCTTGTTTTCATGGGACAAAGCGATATTAAAGGCCAGGGCTGTGAAAATGAAGGTTAAAAACACACCTGACACCAGTAACGAAAAGAAATTCCAGATTGCAGCCGACTCAAATAAGCCGTATGCTGCAAAGGGAATTCCCAGTCCCAGAACAAGGCTTAGCGAAAGGGAAATAGCCACACCAAGATATTGCCCTAAAAAAATGGTACGGCGTTTTATGGGTTGTGCCAGTAAAAGCTCTGTAAATTCACGCGAATCATAATAATACATCACCCCAAAAATTGTCCCTATCAGTGGAACCAGGATAATGATCACGTTCATTAATGTTATTACCGCATTGGAAAGATCATTGTTAAGAAATAACAGGATTATGCCCAGGAACAAATAGAAAAGGAAATAAACATAGCTCCATAAACTCCGGGAAAGATCAAAAAAACTGTATTTTAATATTTTAAGCATTGTTTTCAGTTAAGATATTGGCAATTGCATGTTCAAAATCGGGTTGTCCGGTTGAGGTTTTAAGTTCTGAAACCGTACCGTTGAAATAAATTTTTCCTTCCAGCAGGAACACGATCCTGTCTGCCACTTCTTCTACAAAACTCATGATATGTGAAGTGATAAGAATGGTTTTTCCTTTTGCTTTTTCCTGCTGAATAAGGTCCCGCAACCGCAAAAGCGAAACAGGATCAAGTCCCGAGGTGGGTTCATCCAGAATTATAAGCGGGCTGTCAAACATAAAGCATAATACCACATTGACTTTTTGTTTTGATCCCCCGGAAAGGTTGCTGAGTTTTTTGTCCAGGAAAGGTTCGAGCTTAAAGAATTCTATCAATTCCTTGTCCCGGGCTTCTTTTCCTCTCAGGTCTTTTATCATTTTGATGAGCTCATTCACCTTAAGGTTGCCGGGGAAATTTGCGATTTGGGGCAGGTAATCAATGTCCTTGCGGTATTCCCAATGGTTTTTCACCTTTACTCCTCCAATTTCGATCTCACCTTTGGCAGGAACCACCATGCCCAGCAAGCTTTTTATGAGGGTAGTTTTTCCGGAGCCATTTGGGCCCAGTATGGCTATAATGCCTTTTTGGTCTATCTCCAGGTCAAGTCCGTTAAGCACTACCAGGGAGCCAAATTTTTTATGAAGGTTTTTAATACTTACCATTTGATTCTGTTCATTTGGGGTTCATTGTCAATTAATTCCGCCGGAGTAAAGATGGGGGAGACCTTTTCTGAAAAATCCACCAGATCGATAAAGAGGCTTCTTAACAATACAATGGCTTCAGGGGTTTGATTTACCAGGTATGAAAACAGTTTAACCGGCCGAAATGGAACATCTCCTATTTTATCTTTATTAAGATCATATCCGCGGTATTCGCTCCAGTAATTCCCGTTAAAAGTATTATCATTCAGCCTTCCGGAATAGCCAACATCAAATGAATTGTACAGAAAGTTATTACGGGTAAAACTGGTGGTATAAGCGCCCCCATGCACCTTAATGGCATAACCGTTACTTATAAAGTCGTTTTCTATGAATTTCACACGGTTGGTACCATCGGCGGTTACAGCAATGCTGTTGTCTTCAAAAACATTATGCTCAAGGGTGGCATCCGAAATTTCTTTGAGTAGCAAACCATAGGAAGCAGTACCCCAGTTTTTCCTGAACAGGTTTTTTTTCATTTCTATAAATTTAGAGAACATGACCGCAACCCCTGCACCGTTATTATCAAAGGTGTTTCCTACATAGCTGTTGTTGTTGGAAAACATAAAATGCAGGCCGTACCGTAAATTATTTTCACATACATTATTGATGATGTTGCAGTTTTTACCGAATTCAATATAAATTCCATCACGCATTCCCTGCACATGGTTGTTTTTAACGGTAATCTCAGAAGAATTCCAAAGGTGGATTGCATTCCCGGAGTTTGTTTCCTCACTTCCCTTACCTTTAATGCGATTACCTTCAATAAGCCCATTAACCGATTTTTCGATCAAAAAACCGAAGAAAACATTTTCAAGGATGTTATTTTTCAAGGTGAAATTTTGACTACCGTTTAGGAGGATGGCCGCAAATTCTTTGGTATAACTTCTGCCAATGTTTATGATTTTAAGGCCTTCTATGCTAACCCCATCGGCTTTTATACCAAATGCAGTTCCTTTCATTTCAGCATCAATCACAGGATAGTCTATTCCTTTTATGTGGAGGGTCTTATCAATTATATTGATGTCATATTCCTTATAGACTCCTTTTTCAATGATTATGGTATCACCAGATTGGGCTATTTCTATAGCTTGTTTCACAGTTTTGACCTCACAGGAACTACATACCCTGATTTCTCCAGCCATGGAAGGAAGTAGGAACAGTAAAAAAAATATAATACTTACAAAATACTTCATTTCAAATATTGGGGATCCTCTTTGAGGAAATGTTTTTTAAGTTCATTCCAGGTATATACCTCAGAAAATTCTTCATTATTACTACCTTTTTTAAGGGCCGCCAGATTTGCCCCCATAGGGCTGTTAATTTTCTCATCAATTACAAAGGAGGCTTCCTGGGCAGGCAACATGGATCCCGGTTCCTCATAGTCGGCTACCAGCATAATGGCTATTTCTGATGCTTCATAATTTTTAAGATTATCCTGAACCATACATTCAATGGCATCGTATTTTATTTGTTTACCTTTTTTGGTGACCATTTGGGCGGAATGCGCTTTACTTACGATTGTCATTTTACAATAGGAGCAATGATCACTTCCATACACAATTGGTTCGGGTTCATTACTGCACGATACCAGCAGCATTCCAATAAAAAGAAAGATATAATACTTCATTATAAATTGTTTTGGGTCTTAACAGATTTTTTTCCTACCCACCAGGCGACCAAAGTTAAGAACATTCCCACAAACATTAACCAGGCTCCCAATCTTGGATAGGAATGCGCGGTAAAGTTCAGGATCTTTTGTGTACCAAAGAGCGGTGGTTTGTAGCTTATAGGGTTTCCGGCATCATCTGTAATTTTGATTATGGCTTTTGGATCAAGGTCTGTCCCGTAATCTGTAAGCCAAATATTGAAATCATACATGCCCAGGACTCCAAGTACCATCATTAAAACAAACCATCCAAGAAACCAGTTTGGGTTTATTTTTTTAAAAAAGCCCAAAATGCCCAGAAGGATTCCAAGGCCGGCCATCCCGCCAATTACAAGGGGGAAAGTCTTGAATTCCCACATTTCTTCTGGTTTTGGTATTTTTTTCATACCAATATAATGATTTAATCCATCGATATTTTGAATATCAAATTCCGATTTTCCCTCGATTCCTGAAATATAAATATCCATTCCCAGAGGTTCAGGGTATTGGGGTGCACCCAGGGTGATATTCCAGAGTGGGAAATAAAATAGTCCCAGCAATAAGGCTGAACCCAGTATCATTAAAATTCCTGATTTTTTCATATACAGATTTTATTATTTTTCAATAGCAATATGCAATTCGCATATCTACCTTGAGGTTTGGATCGTTTTCCAGTATTGCTCATTTCAATTGTATAATTTTTATAAAAAAGCGGGTAAATACTAGTATTCACCCGCCTTACCAGTAAAGATGTTCAACTAATCAAAACTGTATCTAGTCTCCATCCAGTGACCACTTCATTTCCACATTGGAACCAGCACCTGAAACTCTTACGTATCCCTGCATTTCCTGGTGAAGTGCAGAACAGAAGTCAGTACAATAGAATGGCCATACTCCTTCTCTCTTTGGCTCCCAGATGATGGTTTTTGTTTGTCCGGGCATGATCAAAAGTTCAGAGGTATTGGCACCAATCATTGCAAATCCATGTGGTACATCAAAATCCTGTTCAAGGTTGGTTACATGGAAATACACTTTGTCGCCAACTTTGATTCCTTCTATATTATCTGGCGCGAAGTGGCTTCTTACCATCGTCATATATACATGTACTTCGTTTCCATTGCGTTCTACACGGGTTTCAGATTCATTGAGTGCTGCGTGCTCATGCTCATTCTCATCAAGCCGGTAGATCTTTTTTGATTTGGCCTTGATCTTATCGGCCGGAATTCCGGCAGCATAGTGTGGTTCTCCGTGAGTAGGGAAATCCAGGAGGAGTTCCATTTTTTCTCCGGAAATATCATACAACTGTGCAGAGTGTTCTAACTCGGGGCCGGTTGGCAGATAACGATCCTTTGTGATCTTGTTCATAGTGATCATGTATTTCCCGTCTGGTTTTCTTGAGTTTCCACCGGGGATCATATTGTGTCCCACAGAGTAATACGTTGGTTGTCTGTCCAATACTTCCCAGGTTCCCAGTTTCCATTTTACAACTTCAGAAGAGATAAAGAAAGTGGTATAGGCGTTCCCTTTATCGTCAAATTCTGTATGCAAGGGTCCTAATCCGCCATCTTTAACAACTCCTGCGAGCGTGGATTCAAAGTTCAAAATGGGAATTCCATAAGCATCTCCATCGAATTCTTCATTTTCAATTGCCTTCAGCATTTTAGAAAAAGAGTGGATGGTAAGATCTGTAGATAGTTTTCCGTTCCCAATGATATATTCACCAGAAGGATCCACATCACATCCGTGAGGGGATTTAGGTGTTGGCATAAAGAAAACCGCACCTGGCACATCCCTTGGATCTACGGTAAGAACTTTGTCCATCATAGTAGTGGTAGCGGTTTGCGTTGAATGATTGAATACGTTATGCGCATATTTGGCGTCGATCTCTTCTCCACCACCGTTTTGAACATATTCCTGGATCTTTTTCCAGTTTACGGCAGCGATGAAATCCTTATCGTTTTGAGAAGCGTTCACCTCCTGCAGGGTATGAGCTTCTTCTGTATTATAGGTAGTAAAGAAGAACCAGCCGTGAGAATCCCCACGTCCCGGGTGTGATAGGTCATAATTGAATCCGGGCATCTTTAGTTGGAAATCAATTGACATACCGCCTTTCTCGTCTATGGCAATAAAAGTAAGAGGGCCTTTGAAATTCCCTTTCATTTGATCGATCGCGATATCTTCCTGAGGATAAGGTACAGAAAAACGTGTACCTGCCACGACATATTCGGTATTTTCAGTCACAAATGAAGAAGAGTGGTTACCCGCACTGTGAGGGATCTCTATGATTTCTTCTGTTTCAAAGTATTCAAGACTGATACGTGCGATCCTTGGCGTGTTGTTTTCATTGATGAAGACCCATCGGCCATCAAGTTCCCCATTTGTTTGGGAAATATCCGGGTGGTGAGCATCCCCCCATGGAATAAAACCAAATGAAGTTTCCAGCATTGGTGTTGTTTCCTCAGAATATCCATACCCATTAGTGGGGAATTGAGAAAATACGGGAATCTCCTTTAACATCCTTCCTGAGGGAAGACCGTATACAGTTAAGTTTCCGCTATATCCGCCAGAAAGGAAAGCATAATATTCATCATGTTCTCCAGGTGCTACATAGACTCTTTCGGCAGCGTTGGATGACATTGCACCTCCGGTCCGTTGAGATTCGTTATTATCGCCACAAGATACCATTATGAGGGAAAATATGGCAACAAATAAAATTGAATTGAGTTTTTTCATTATTGTTTTTGTTTGATTAATTTTTTGGTAAAATGACATCTTCTATTATGTGAACCCAGCCATTGCTAACGTTAATAGAGGCAACAATTTTTGTTCCTCCTACATAGATGTCCTCACCTTCCTGGGTTACCGGTACATTTTCACCTGATGCCATATAAAGTGTACGTCCTTTTTCAACATTCTTTTTCAGGGTTTCAATTGGGTAATTGCCCGGCGCCACATGATTTTTAAGAATATTGGCAAGTTTTGACTTGTTTTCAGGCTTTAGAAGTTCTTCCAAAGTACCTGCCGGTAACTTGTCAAAAGCGGCATTGGTAGGTGCAAAAACCGAAAGGGGACCAACGTTCACAAGTGCATTTTCAACTTCAGCAGCCTTAACTGCAGCAACCAGGGTGGTATGGTCTGGAGAATTGACAGCGACGTTTAGTGCATTTGGTTCAGAACCATCGTCTTCGATAAAAGCCTGGCCGCGATTTGAAGCAGCATCGGTGGTTTCCTCGGTATCAGTGGAAGTCACATCCTCATCCTCTGAGGAGTTTTCTTTACATCCTACAAACAGCATTGTGCCTGCCATTATAAGAAAAGCAAATAAAAAAGATTGTGTTTTCATATTATGTGTTTTTGGTTAGAAGATTTAAAATTTGGTTTTTATCATATTTATTTCTCTTCATCGAGGGTCCTGAAATATTCCAAAATAGATCTGGCTTCATCCTCGGTTAGGTTTTGATTGGCCATTATTGCCATGTTGGATTCTATAAGCAATTGTTTTGCAATAGGATCTTTGGCAATCATTTCCTGAGGATTCAGGATCATGTTCATGATCCATTCAGGTGAGCGGCGTTCGGTTATTCCTACCATTGCCGGACCAATGAATTTTTTATCGGTTTTATGGCAGGCAGTACACATATTCTTAAATACGGTTTCTCCCTTTACGGCAAGTGCTTTATCGATCTCGGCATCCAGGGTCAAAGATTTTATAGGGCCTATGCCTTTGTTGGACATATCTACCATATCTTCAGAACTGGTTGCAGGAGCTTCTTTTTTAGGTGCCTCCTTGCTGTAATCTTCCATTTTAATTTCTTCTTTTTCCTTTTTTTCTGAATCCCCGCAGGCAGTAAAAGCGGCAATTGTAAATAAAAAAAGAATAAATTTTGACAATTTTCTCATCTGTTTAAGTTTGAATTAATTGCTACAAATTTAAAGATGTTCTTCTTTTTAAAATATGATCAAAATCATACTACGTTAAATTTTTTAAGAGTCTTTGTTCGTTATATCACTGAAATAGAGGCGTTTGTAAAAACAAGAGTTTTTTATCCGAATTTTCCAAGGAAATCAGTGAACCTGACAGTCAGAATAAAATAAAAATATAGACTAAATATGAAATGGGTCCAGGTTTTAAGGATTCAGGTAAAAAAGAGCTTCTGGAATACCGGGGAATGGGTTGAGGGCTTAATGTCAATATATCTTTTTGCCAGGGGACAAAGAATTCAACATAAAAAAAGCATCATTCGGTCTTGGAAGATGCTCGGCAAAATCAACAAAACAGAACCAGATTTTGTAGTCCAACCCCGCTCTGTAGCTTTTTATTACTTTACTACAATTTATAGAAGGGAGCTAAAGGTATTTTTTAATTCCATCTGTGGTATAGGAATAAACCCGTGCCTTCAGATTCCGATTCTGGTAAAAATAATTTTCGATATCTACTTTAAATTTTTGATAATTATTTAAATAATAGGTTTCACAATGCAAATCGTCACATTCTTTCAAACCATCCAGTTCATTAATAAATTCCCGAAGCTTATCTGAAAAATCCTGATTTTTTAAGTCAAGTGTTTGCAGTTCTTCAAGAAGGAATTTTATGTCCTCTTTATTAATATCTGTTTTTTTAATAAGAGGGGAGGAAAAAATTCTTTTATAAAATTGATTCTCCAGTTCAATATGAGTGACTTCCGATTTCCATTTATTGACATCTGTACATAAATTCAATCGCTGAATATCCTCATCCATAAAATGTGGTTTAATTAGATCGCTCATTTCTCTGTTTTTTCTATTAGGTTCAATTGCTCAACTTCTGTTATCTTAATAGCACTAACCCCGGTGGGGAATTGCCATGATATTTCATCGTCTTTGGCATAGCCAAACAAGGCAAGCCCCATGGGAGCTAAAACCGAAATTTTATTCAGTTTGATATCACTCTTTTCGGGTGTAACCAGCTGGTAGGTCTTTTCGACGTTGAAAGCTGTTTGGATCGTTACCATAGAATTAAACCGAACTACATCTTCCGGCATATTTTTATTTGCGAGAATTTTCGCCTTTGCCAATTCCTTGCTAAGTTTCTCAATGGAAGCTCTGTATGTGGGATCCTTATGATAGTGTGCCATGGATATAATGCGGCGCAGCAAATCATACTCCTTTTTCTCAACTATTATTTCCCCGTATTTCATAATTTATTTTCCATAAGTATTAAACTGCTTCATCATTATTTCATCCATCCCCTGCTTACTCCCTTTTTTTTGTAGTTCTTATAGTTTATTCAAAATGTTGACAATATATCTTATCGTTTTGACGCCATTGACAGTGAGCGTGGTTATCACAGGTAATACATAATCCCCTGGTTAACGCAACTTTGTTTGAAGAAGGCATAAAGGCCTTTTGGGCAACCTCATTCAAGGTATCTTCCATTAAATTTTTCATAAGATTTATTATTGTTTTTTTTTAATTATTCACCCTGTTCTCCTGGTTGCGCCACTAAGGACAAAGGACGTGCCTAATAAAGAAGAAATAATGAGTGACCGCTGTAAATACTTGTAGGGTAGGCGGTTAAATTGAATTGGTGTTGATGATGAAGAAATTTTTCCGAAGAGAAATTACCCGCACAGGAAGAAAGTACCCGTTTTAATCCCTCATTGAGGGTTTAATTCCCGAATCATCCAGGCGGACTTGACTCGAATTTTTAAAAGTAATTTTCTCCCGATAATTCGGAACATAACTTTTGGACTTGCCCCCAGGTTTTGGATTTTAAAATAATAAGAAAAAACAAAGAGTTCCTTCCCTTTTTGGATTAATCGGTTGGTGTTTAATTTTTGAACTTTTGAACTTTGAATTTTTTTACTAGATTTTTGATTAGGGCTTTACTTTAACTTCTGGCGCAGGGTTTTTCGGTCGATCTGAAGAATTTCAGCGGCCTTGGTTTTGTTGTTGTCCACTGCTGCAAGTACTTTTAAAATATAAGCTTTCTCTATTTCCTTTAAGGGCCTGGAAGTGTTATCATCTTTAGGTTCGGGATATTTTAAATATTTCGGAAGGTCATCCACTTTTATGGTGTCTCCGCTCATTATTATTGTTCGCTGAATAATGTTTTCCAGTTCTCTTACGTTTCCCGGCCAGGAATGCCGCACCAGGATTTCCATGGCTTTTTCTGAAATCTTTATATTTGGTTTTAAATATTCAATGCTATATTTCTTCAGAAGGTTTTCGGCTATGGGGACTATATCCTTTTTCCGGTCTCTAAGCGGAAGGATCTCTATGTTTACTACATTTAGCCGGTAATAAAGATCTTCCCTAAAGGTTCCTTTCTGCACCAAATCCATAAGATTGGAATTGGTAGCTGCAATTATCCTTAAATTTAGCTTTTGGGTAGATTGGGCTCCTATCCTGCGAACCTCTTTTTCCTGAAGCACCCTCAATAAACTGGTTTGCACTTTTAGCGGGGCGGTCCCTATTTCATCCAAAAAAATAGTACCTCCAGATGCCGCCTGGAAAAAGCCATCCCTGGTATCATTTGCGCCGGTAAAAGCTCCTTTTACATAACCAAAAAGTTCTGCCTCGAGCAAATTTTCGGGAATGGCACCGCAATTCACGGCAATAAAAGAATTCCCGGCAAAGGAACCTTTGTAGTGGATCGCCCGTGCAACCAGTTCCTTTCCTGTTCCGCTTTCCCCCTGGATAAGGATGGTAGCCCTGTTATTCCTAACCCGTTCAATAATATCTATTAACCGCTCTGTTTCTTTCGATTGTCCAACGATGCCGGCATAAACAATATTTTCTGATCCGTTTGCTGAAGGTTTTTCATGCTTTGCAGCTTGTGGTAATTTCCGGTTTTGGAACGATTTTTCTACAGCCTTTTTTAATTCCTCATTTGTAAAAGGTTTTACCAGGTAATCCAGGGCACCAGATTTTACGGCATCTATTGCGCCATCCACCGAAGGAAAGCCCGTAATTACAAGTTTTGGAATCGCAGGGAAATGCTCTTCCACATATTTTACCAGTTCCATTCCATTAATTCCCGGCATTTGAAGATCTGTAATTAAAAGATCTATTTCTGAAAACTTTAAAATTTCAAGAGCCTCTGTTACCGATGATGCTTTATAGGTATGAAAATTTTGTGCTTTAAGGTTTCGCTGTAAAACCTCCAGCATATCATAATTATCATCAACTATAAGGATATTTTCTTTTTTCAGGGTCATGATCAGGTTTTTAGGGGTAATTTTATCTGAAACACGGTTCCTTTCGGAGTGTTGTCAAAAGTAACGATATTGCCCCGGTGACTTTTTATTATTCCATGAACCACGCTTAAACCAAGTCCGGATCCCTCACCCAAAGGTTTGGTGGTAAAAAAGGGTTCAAAGATCCTGGCTCTTATTTCTTCTTTAATTCCCGGACCCTCATCGGCTACTTCAATAAAAAGATGTGAATTCGTGCTATAAACCTTTATCTCAATTTTTCCGTTTTCCGGAGATACATAAATAGCATTGATAAGAATATTGAATAATACCTGACTAAGCTGAATACTGTCCAGTCTGGCCTGTATTTTTTCATCATTTATATGAAAACTATGAGAGACTCCTGCCTTTTTAAAATTCGGTCCAAGTAAAGACAATGCCTGGAGGATTACAGGTTTAATTTCTATAAAATCCATATTCTGAGGCATTTCACAGGCAAAGAACATCAGCTTTTTCACCACCTCGCGGGAATAGATTGCGGATTTTATAATTTTACCAATATCAGCTTTTATTTGTGGGTTGCTGGTTTGTGCTTCAATTAATTCAGCAAAGCCTAAAATATTACCAAGTGGAGTATTAAGTTCGTGGGCTATTCCTGCGGTTATTTCGCCTAAAATTACCAGGCGGTCGTTGCGTTGGGCAGTTCGCTGCAGGATCTCTTCCTTTTCCTTGTTTTGTTCTCTCTCATAAAAAGTGCTTAACTCATAAGCTACTTTATTCAGTAATTGCTGCTCTTCCTTCAGGAAGTATTTTTCAGAAAATTGGGGAGTGGGATAATGTACTTTTAGGGATCCGCAAAGATTTTTATAAACCAGGATCTCACAGGTTTGAAAAACAGTGTTTTTGGGAACGGGGGCAGTCTGAAAGGTATGGTTATCCAATTCTATTTCTACGATGGCTTGGTTGGAAAAACGCCACGCTTTTTGCATAATTTCCGCTATTTCACCTATGGTTTTATCCAGATCCTGTTCGTGTTTTGCCAGGAGCGAAGAAATATCATAGAGACAAGACAATTCCTTAATACGTTCCTGAAGTTTTTCTTCTGTAGAAATGGTAGATGGCATACTAATGGTGAATTCCGGAAAAATACTGTGGTTAAAATTCATTAAATATAGGCTAAATTTCATTTAAGATCAACAGCATCTATGGAACCTGTTATTACCAAAATAAACTGAAAGTTTGATTATTTGTCGATTCAGGTTACCGAATGTCTCAGCATAATACCAATTAGCAGCAGAAGGATCCAAACCATAATACTGATTTTTCTTTTCCTGTCCCAATTTTTAAAATAATGCTGCATTTTTGAATAGGAGCGGGGTGTTTCTTTTAGCGGAAACTCATTTAAAAAAACATCCATCCCTGTGATTATCGCGATCTCTCCTTTTTTTGTTAAAAATAATTTTTTGTTTTCTACAGATACCATTTCGTATTTAACCAGTACCTCAAGTTGCTTTATCCTTTCTTTTTCGTCCAGAATAACATCCTGATCACCCGCCGCTATTAATCTTAATATTTTCTCTAATTTTTTTTCCATTATTTAAAATATTCGGGATTAGCCGCGGAAATGTCTAAAACAGACCATAGATCTTGAGTTTAAAGTTTTAAATTGTTCAATAATCAAACAGGAAAATAAATAATACAAAGGATATGCCTAAAGAAATTAAAAGATGCTTCCTATTTCATTATTCTGAATTTCAGCGTATTGTGTTTAAGTTAATTATTTAAGGAATTTGGTTTCGGGGAGTAATTTCCCGGCAAGGGAGAATATACCCGTAGGAAAAGATGAATAGAGATGACTACGGGAGCTATTTTTCGAAATTTTCATCCCTTCAGAAGAAAAAGAAGTACTATTACAATGTTCTAAGACATTATTTGGCGTGTTCTTTCCTTTACTTTGAATTAAACATTAAAAAAAATTTACAAATGAAAATACTGTATATACACGGACTGGACAGCAAATTGAGCCAGGAAAAGAGGATTATTTTGGAAAGATTTGGTGAGGTAAGTGCGCCTGATCTGGATTACTATAACAACCCGGATGCGATAGAAAGCATCCTGACTACGTTTGAAAAAGAGGGAATAGATGTGGTAATTGGGAGTAGTATGGGAGGCTTCGCTGCCTATTATGTTTCTACAATATTAAAGAAGCCCGCCTTACTCTTCAATCCGGCTTTAAGAAAACGTTCCGTGGAACAAAGCATACCTTCCATAGTTATAAATTCCTATACCCTGAAGCATTTTTTGATTGGGGCCAATGATACTATGGTACATCCCGGAGATACCCTGAATTTCATTTCAGAAATATATAATGAGTTTACAGATTTTTATCTTCACATCCATCCAAAGCTTTCCCACAGTATCCCGACGGATGTGTTTGAAGAAGAAGTCGAAAAGTTTTTCACTGAGGTTGTTTCGAATGAATAAATTAAAAGCGGCAGTAAAGTCACTATAACCCTGCAAACGTCCTTCCTTCTTTTGAATCCCTGATTATCCAACAAGAAAAAGGATGGAGATCTTCGATTAAGATCTCCATTCTTTTTTTCTGTTAATTTGAATAACTAAAAATCATAAGTTTTGGAAAAGGAAAGGATAGCCTGTTGCAATTCCTTTTTGTTTTCCATAAAAGGGATATGCCCTCCCTCATACTTCCAAAGCATTTGGTTTGGAAAGTTGATCCCTTTATAATGGTTGGGCCCAACCATCCAATCTTTTGTACCATAAAAAAACAGAACAGGGACTTCTGTAGTTGAGGTTTTAGCCTTAAAATCCTGCCAAAATTCTTCTATACCAAAAGCTAAATTGCTAAAGCTCCCATTCCAGTTTGGGATCTCATTGTAGGTGGCATCCAGCATTTTCTCATTTTCCTTCACGGAAAAGCCCATTTTCCAGAAGAGATCCTTTTCCCTTAGATTATTGACGTGGTTCCATAATTTAGAAGTGATGTCCTTAGGGGAATCACAAGGGGAATTATCGATAATTCCGGTGAATTCTGAAGCTTTCGGACTCCAGCTTTCGCAAAAACTTTCTGTTAAATTCAGGGTGCAGTTCACCATGATCATCCCTTTAATAGATTCAGGATATCTTTCAACATATCCCATTTGAAGGACCCCACCAAAAGAGTGACCCAAAGTGAGCCAGGCATCATACCCCAGGGCTTTTCTAACCTCTTCAAAATCAAGGGCCATTCTTTCCAGGGAATAATCCTGATCATGATCTCCGGAAGAGCGTCCAACTCCACGCTGATCCAGATAGACCATGGTGTATTTGGATTCCAAAAAGTCTCCGAAAAACTTTTCTACCCAGTAACTTCCGGAGCCCGGACCGCCGTGAATATAAAGGCAGGGAGTACCGGTACCTTTTACATTTACGTAAAGTTTAACCCCGTCTGAAGTGGTAATATATTTTTCCTCAGCTTGTAGATGAAGGCTTAGAAAAACTAATGTAATGGTGACGATTATTTTTTTCATTTCTAAGTTATTTAATTATTTAAAGACGAAACAATTCTATTTTTTGTTACAGTATATTTTATTGATTTTAATGCCCTGGATTTTGAAACTTGAGTTCTCTAATAAAAACTACCGATTCCTCTGGCTTTAATTTTTAAAGCTGGCAACTATCCTGTTCACAGGCCATTTTTAAAACAGTCATCTCTGGTTTAAGTTCTTTCGCAGCATCCTTGGTGTCATTCCCTGTCCAATGATCCATCACTTCCGGTGCCGGTCTTGCGTTTTCCCCTTCCCCGTAAACAGTGGCACTTCCATGAGTGTAAAATGCTTCCCAATCTACTCCCTGCGGATCTGTGATCCAGCTTTTTTGAGATTTGGAATAACAGCAGGTGCATTCTCCTTCTTCCCTAACTGTACCTTTGGCTCTTTGCATATTTTCATAAACCTCAAGCAGTTCGGTATCAGATTCTGTTTGCAGCCCAAGGTGCTCAATGCCATTTTCCTTATGCCCGGTTGAGATGGCGAAATTGATCCTGGGGTCCTCCAGCATCCATTTGGCGTAATCCGGCTTTAGTAAGCTCGTTTCTGTATTGAATAATGCATTGTAAAATAAAACGCTTTCTTCAAGGTTTTTTACTCTTACGTGAACGTGAAATCTTTTCATCCTGGTGTTATTTTAATTGTTATACACACCCAGGACGCTGAAAGATTCAAAAAGATGCAAAAAATTAGAAAATATTTTTATTCTGATAGTTTTTCAGGGGAGCACAGGAATCTTTGATCTTAAAGGAGATAAGGTTTCCCCGGGCATCGGTCTCTAAATTACAGCAGATTAAGAATTCTGCTTTCAGAAGTTGGCGCGCCCTTTGGATCCTTGATTTTGTTGCCGGTAAAGATAGATCTAGTTTTTTTGCGATCGCTGCCTGCTTCATTCCATCCAGATCTGCGAGTTTTAAGGGAACAGAATATTCCTCAGGTAAAAATCCCAGCATGGGCTCCATGAAATTTACAGCTTCTCTAAAGGCGTTGTTTTCATCTTCCTCAGCGACTTCAGGAATATCTTTATCTGTGTATTTAGCATTCCGGCGGTAATGGTCAATTATCGTATTATGAGCGATCTGGAAGAGCCAGCTCCTCAAATTGTTTACACCGGATTTGCTTAGACAAAATTTGTAAACTTTCATAAGTACCTCCTGCAGGATATCCTTCGCCACATCCTTATCCTTTACTCTTTTGGCGATGTAATTTTGTAATTCCCGTGTATGTTCCTGCCATAATACGGGGACATCACAGGATGTTTGAGGTGAGACCGATTGCTTTTCCATTTCCACGAAAGATTAAAATTCCCTTCATAAAATTAGGGAATTTAATCGATCAAGTTCTCAGGAAAATGAAATAAAATGAAGGAAAAAGGTGATATTTTATCCTGTTACCGGAAAAGTTCCCGGCGTTCTTCTATCAGCATGATGAGTTCTTCCGGTCGTTCTATAGCATTTATTTCTGCTGAAGAAATAAAGACCTCCAGTTCATTCGAAGTGGCAGCAAGAACAATTGGAAAGGTAAACTTATGGCCGAATTTAGATTTGTACTGTTTTTGAAACTCATCCTTATGAAGAAATTCCATGGAATGTTCTCCGGATTTCCTGAAAGCTTTCCAGGTTTCATTTTCCTCCAGGATCCCATGAGTAATACGGCACAAATTGCAGGTATAAGTTGAGGGACTAAATACCTTATGTAAAACATCAAAGGAGGTATTGATATTTCCGGAACCGGCATTGTAGATAAAAAGTAGCTTTTCCATTATATAAATTATTTTTCTTCCCGGGACTTCTCCAGTACTTCCAAAAAGGTCTCCGGGGCTTGTGCTCCCGAAACAGCATATTTGTTGTTAAACACAAAAAATGGAACTCCCTGAACCCCTATGTTTTTTGCTTCCATTTCATCCTGTTTTACCTCATAGGAAAATCTTTCTGAATCCAAAACCTCTTCTGTTTCTTTTTTATCCAAACCTATTCGGGTTGCAATTTCAATAAGGCTTTGCCGGTCATCTATATTCTTACCTTCTGTAAAATGGGCTTCGAACAAAGCCTCTTTTATTTCATCCCCGAGTCCTTTGGATTTTGCAAACTGCAGCAGTTTGTGGGATGTAAAGGAATTGGCTACAATAAGCGAATCCATATTAAACTCCAAACCAGTTTCAGCAGCCATTTCTTTCGCCCGGTTAAACATTTGATCTGCCTGTTCCCTGGAAATTCCTTTGGCTTTGGTAAAATAATCTATAACATCAACTTCAGGTTGTGTTTTTAAATCAGGATCCAGCTGAAAGCTATGCCAGATAACTTCTACATTTTCTTTGTTTTTAAATTGTTGTAGTGCCTGCTCAAATTTACGTTTTCCAATGTAGCAAAAAGGGCATCGTATATCAGACCATATATCTACTGTCATATTTTTATGTTTGGGCTCACTTAAAAGCTATTGTTTTATGTCTATTTCTTCTAAAGCTCCTGTATTGTGAAGCTTTAGATTTCATTGGTCGTAAAAATACGCTATTCATTATCTTAATAGTGAACTTTACTTTTTCTGCTGAAGCCTTCGGAATGACAACAAAGAACTGACTACTGAAAATAAAACGCCATTTTTTGTCGCTAACATTTCCTATCTTGGTACAATTAATCTGCAAACCAACACAATATGTCGAGAAGAGAGGGGAATCAGCGCCACAGGTTTATTATACATCAACTTACCAAACGAGCTTCCTCCTTTGAAGATATTCAGAATTTTTTGCAGTTACAGGAAACACTTTCAGAAGACAAACTCACCTGTTCGATCCGCACCTTTCAGCGGGATATGAAAGAGATCAATGAGATTTATAAAATCGAGATAAAATGTGACAAATCCCAAAACCTGTATTATATAGCAGAGGATGGGAGGGAAGCGCAGTCTGAAAGACTTATGGAGACTTTCGACCTTTTCAACGCTATAAAAATGGGGAACAGTTTTGGGAATCATCTCATCTTTGAGAATCGAAAAGCCCTGGGTACAGAACATATGCACGGCCTCCTTCATTCAATAAGGAACAGGCAGGAGGTGAGTTTTACCTATAAAAAATATAACGATTCTTCTCTCACCGAAAGAAAAGTTCGACCTGTCGCTATAAAGGAATCACGCAACCGTTGGTATCTTCTGGCACAGGATACAAAGGATAAAAAAATAAAAAATTTCAGTCTGGATAGAATGAGCAATCTGGAAGTGGGCAGGAAAAAATTTAGGGAAATAAAGGATTATGATCCTGTGGAGGAGTTTAGGGATATTTTCGGGATCATTAATGGTACCGGGGAAAAACTTCAAAAAATCGTTCTTTCATTTACACCCCAGCAAGGCCGCTACATCAATTCATTACCCCTGCATGCGAGTCAGCAGGAAATTCTGAAAGATAAAAATGAGCACCGCTTCGAATATTACCTGGCGCCAACCCACGATTTTAAAATGGAGATCCTTTCTCACGGGGACCAGGTACAGGTGCTGGAGCCGGAAAGCCTTCGGAAGGATATCATTGCACAACTGCAAAAAAATCTTGAGACCTATAATTCATGACCGCTAAAATAAATCAATTTTTCTTGAAGGTTTTCTTCTGAAAGATGAATCAGGAAGAACTTTTGAAAGCGATCAATCAAACCTCACCTGTATGTAAACTGTGAGGTTTACATTTGCATTAGGGTTTTCCTTTTTCAGAATCGATTGATAAAGCCTAATTGGGAAACAAATGCAGACGGCAAAATTAGGTGAAACACAGCGTCCAGAACTGCAAACAGAATTAAAATTCATTATAAAATATGATGACAATTTTCAATTTCACCGGGACTTTTTCAGGAAAAATTTCAGGGATCATGGTGCTTGCACTTATGTGTTCGTCACCGCTCTTTTCCCAAATGGTATTTCCCGTTAAATTCGCCAATCAGGCCGATGTAAAAGTGTACGAAGTGAAGTTTGAAACCCAGGCCGACCTCAACGTTTTTCGGGTAGATTTTCGAAACCAGGCGACAGATTGCAATGGACTATGGTTCTATACAGATTTTGTGAATCAGGCTCAATGGAAGATATTCTTCACCGACTTTCACACCCAGGCTGATCTCAAGATTTTTTATGTAAAATTCAGAAACCAGGCCGGCTGGAGAAATGAGGAAAAGAAGCAATTATATTGCAACAAAACCCAAAAACTATAAATAAAATTAACCTTTTTCAAAACAAACCCCCAGTGTTAAAAACCCGACTGCTTTTCATCTTTTTGTTATTCTTTAGTAACCTTCTCATTGCCCAGGTAAAGATCTCCTCCTGGAACCTTCAGAACTTTGGTAAGACCAAAACAGAAGCTGAAATCAATTTCATGGCAAATACGCTGAAGGATTTTGATATTGTGGCTATTCAGGAAGTGGTTGCCGGTTATGGAGGCGCCCAGGCCGTTGCGAAGCTGGCAGATGAGCTTAACCGGAAAGGTGCAAAATGGGAGTACGTGGTAAGTGACCCAACCCAAAGCACGCCATACGCAACAGAGCGTTATGCCTTCTTATGGAAAACGGCTAGCGTGAAACAGGTAGAGAAAGCCTGGTTGGATCAAAATTATGTAGCCGAGATCGATAGGGAACCTTACATGATGGATTTCAGCTATAAAGGAAAACCATTTACACTGGTAGGTTTTCACGCCATCCCCAAAAAGAAGCAGCCGGAAACAGAGATCAAATACTTCAAATTTCTGCCGGGAAAATATCCCGGTAAAAACCTGATCTTCCTGGGAGATTTTAATGTTCCGCAAAGCCACACTGTATTTAATCCGCTAAAAAAGATCGGTTATCTACCGGTTTTAGTAAACCAGAAAACCACTATGAAAATGAAATGTGTGGGAGAAGAATGCCTGGCGTCAGAATACGATAATATCTTCTATAATTCCAAAACCCTTCAGGTTTTAAGTTCCGGTGTGGTTTTGATCTATAAAGATTTTCCCGATATGAAAGCGGTGCGTCGCATCTCCGATCATCTTCCTGTGTGGGCCGAGTTTGAATTCCTTGAAGATTGCGAAGAGTTGCAGGAGGTAGTGCCAGGGAATTGATTGTTGGTGATGAGGTGATTGTAATACTTAAAAAGTAACTGCGATGGGCTCATTAAAAATTCAGTATTTGATACACTTCTGAAAAAAAATAAGGTTTTCAGTTGTTCTTAAACAATGCTGTCAGAAAAGTCATAAAATTTGTCATCCGGAACCTACCCGTTCAATCAGGCGGATTTATTTCAGGAAATGACTTGTTGAAAATCAAAATATTTTAGAAGCTGAAACAAGTTCGGCTTAACGGACGTTGGTCTTTTTAAACAGCCACTTTTTTTTTGCTATAAACCGGCGCGGTTATTAAAAGAAACTTTAAAATTTTACTAAAATTATTATAATCCGGATCTATTTAAATGCCGGAGTGATTTATAAATGGTAATTTATTCCCTCATTGAGGGCCACGAATTTTTAAAAGTATATTTTCCCGATATTATCGGGACATACCTCGTGGGCTTGCCCCGAGGTTTTAGATTTGGTCGTTTAATAAAGTTTCCATTGGTAATGGACACAAAACCACCTGTATAATTAAAACCATACAATCATGCCACAAGGAAAAACATCACAGATAAAGAACAAGGAGCAATATGAAACCCTTGTAGAAAAAGGGGTGAGTAAAACCAAAGCAGCCCGTATTGCCAACTCACCCGATGCCGGAGAAAAAGGGGGCAAGGCCGAAAAATATGAAGACAGAACGAAAAAGGAGCTTTATAATAAAGCCAAAGAAGTGGGTATAGAAGGAAGAAGCAACATGAGCAAGAAGGAGCTTATCCATGCCCTTCGCAATTCCTGAAATCAAAGAAAGATATCCTCCCACGGGTTTTCTTTTTCCAATAAAGATATAAATTATGAGATCATTGTGGAATGGTTCGATACAATTTGGCCTGGTTTCAATTCCCGTAAAAATGTATTCGGGATCAGAGGACAGGAGGCTGGAACTCGATATGCTGGACAGGCATGACAATGCGCGCATACGCTATAAAAGAGTGAATGAAGATACCGGGAAAGAGGTGGAGTGGAAGGACATTGTGAAAGGCTTCAAGCAGGGAGAAAAATATGTGGTACTGGAAAAAGAAGATTTTGAGAATGCCAACATGAAAAAAAGCAAGACAATCGATATTGAGGAATTCATCGATGAGAAGGAAGTGGCGGATGTGCTGTTTAAAAAACCCTATTTTCTCGAGCCTCAGAAAGAGGGAGGGAAATCCTATAATTTGCTTCGTGATGCCCTGAAAAAAACCAAAAAACTTGGCGTTGCCACCTTTGTAATGCGGCAAAAGGAGCATTTGAGCCTGGTAGGATTATACCAGGATGCTTTGGTACTGCATGTAATACGATTTGTCGATGAGATCCGCGATCCGGGTGAATTAAATTTGCCCGATACCAAAGTGACCAAAAAGGAAGTGGATATGGCCATTTCGCTTATAGACCAGTACACCACAAATTTTAAGTTGGACAAATATAAAGATGTATATAATGATCAATTAATGGAGATCATTAATTCCAAAAGTGCCGGAAAAAAGGCCAAAGCTTCCAAATACGAAAGCAAACCTACCGCCGCGACAAATCTTATGGCCCAACTTAAGGCGAGTTTGGAAAAAAAGAAAAGCAAGGCTTCCTAAATGGGTTTAGAAGAATATTTCAAAAAACGCGATTTTAATACCACCCCCGAGCCAAAAGGTTCCATTCCAAAAAGTGAAGGGGACCTGCGGTTTGTGATCCAGCGGCATCAGGCAACCCGCCTGCATTACGATCTCCGGCTGGAAATGCAGGGCACTTTGAAAAGCTGGGCGGTACCCAAAGGGCCTTCCATGAATCCGGCAGATAAAAGACTTGCTATTCAAACAGAGGATCATCCCATTGAATATTTGACATTTCAGGGCAATATCCCAAAAGGCAATTATGGAGCCGGAGAGATGGAGATCTGGGATGAAGGTATTTACAGGGGAACCGGCAAAATAAGCAAAAAGGAACTACTGCAACAATTTGAAAATGGAGATTTAAAGCTGGAATTCTTCGGAAAAAAGATCAAGGGGGCTTTTGCCCTTGTGAAAACCGCGAGAGGAGAAAAAGGAAATCAATGGTTGCTCATGAAGAAAACCGACGACTTTTCTACCGATCTCTCTTATGATGCCGAAGATTTCTCCCCCAGCAGGAATATGAAAAAAATACCGGCCCCAAAAATCAAAAGCTTTCAGCCAACAGAAACCATAAAACCCATGCTGGCCACAGCCACCAAAAAGATCTTTAATGACCCCAAATGGATCTACGAACTCAAATGGGATGGGTACAGGATGATCGCCAATATTAAAGATGGGAAAGCAACTCTTTATTCCCGCAACGGGATTTCCTTCAATTCGAAATTTTCAAGACTGAAACGCGATCTGGAACAAATTCCGCATAACGTGATCCTGGATGGTGAGGTAGTAATCGTGGATAAAAAAGGCATACCCGATTTTCAGAAACTGCAGAATTACGATGAGTATACACTGGGAGAATTGCGGTTCTATGTATTTGATATGTTATATCTCAACGGATTGAGCATGCTGGGCCTGCCGCTGGTTGAGCGAAAATCCCTGATAGAAGAAGTTATTGAAGGTACTTATCACACCTTTTACAATGATCATATGGAAGGTATGGGAAGTGCTTTTTACAAGCGGGCCATAGATTCGGGGATGGAAGGGGTGATCGCCAAAAAGGCAGATTCAACCTACAGTCCCGGGTACCGGAGTGAGAACTGGCTAAAAATTAAGGCAGTGCAAAGCACTGAGGCAATTATATGTGGATACACTGATTCTGAAAGCGGCGGTTCTCTTTTTGGTTCTCTTATTCTTGGAATGTACAAGGAGGAAAAGCTTACTTATATAGGAAATTGTGGTTCTGGTTTTTCTGTAGCAGAACAAAAAAAGCTGTTGACAAAATTCAGAAAGCTGGAAACGGAAGCTAGTCCGTTTAATACTAGAATCAATCTAAAAGGCAGAACCCCGCATTGGATAAAACCCCAACTCATTTGTGAGGTTCATTTTACCGAGTGGACTAAAAAAGGGAGTTTGCGGCATCCTGTTTTTAAAGGCCTTCGGGATGATAAGACCCTGACCGAGATCACCGGGGAAAAAGTGGTGGAAAACCCCGAAGGCGTAAGCGAAACTTCCACCGAAAAAGGGTCAGCGAAAGCAGGTCATTTGGATATTGGCGGTATTGAAGTGCCATTCACTAACCTGGATAAGATCTACTGGCCGGAATCGGGTTTCAGAAAATATGACCTTATAGATTATTATATCAAGGTGTCTGATGTTATTTTGCCCTATTTGATAGACAGGCCCGAGAATTTACACCGGCATCCCAACGGGATTGATAAACCGGGATTCTATCAAAAAGACAATGAAGGCATCCTCCCGGAATGGATAGAAACCTTTAGCGTGCACTCAAAGTCGGCCAACAAGGATATCGAATACCTTTTGTGCCAGAATGAAGCAACCCTGCTTTATATGGCAAATCTGGGTTGTATAGAAATCAATCCATGGAGTTCGCGCATTCAGCAGCCGGATAAACCGGATTTTACGGTGATAGATCTAGATCCTTCAGAAAAAAACAGTTTTGAGGAAGTTATAGAAGTAGCCCTGGCCGCAAAAGAGGTTCTGGATAAAGCAAAGATAAGTGGTTATTGTAAGACCTCGGGCTCCAGCGGGCTGCATATTTATATTCCTCTGGGAGGAAAATACACCTATGAAGAAGGCCGGGATTTCACTAAACTGCTTTGCTATTTCATTCATGATATGCTTCCGGACATCAGCAGCATGGAACGAAATGTTAAGAAAAGGGGGAAGAGGATCTACCTGGATTATCTTCAGAACCGAAAAGGACAAACCCTGGCTGCTCCTTATTGTGTGAGGCCAAAACCGGGAGCTCTGGTTTCAGCGCCTTTAAATTGGGATGAGGTAAAACCGGGTTTAAAGATGGAAGATTTTACTATGAAAACCATGCCAGGCCGTCTTGATAAGATCGGTGATATTTTTAAAGAAGTGCTGGGAAAGGGAATCGATATGGAGACGGCACTGCAAAATCTTAATGAGGATTAATAATCCCCGATCGTTTCTCTAAAAAAAAGAATTGCAGGTGGAGATAGATTAAAATGTATCGTAGAAGCGTAGTTATTAAAAGATTATTCCTGAATATCCTCCCTGATTTATTAAATTAACATTTCAAACGAGAAATTAAAAAACTGATCCTTTGAAAACCTTTTTATATATAATCATAATGATTTTATTTCTGACCGGCTGCAGGAATGAAGAGGATGCGGTGATTTTGCCCGTAGCCATAAAACCCGAAGTTCCTTTAGTTATATTAGAAAACCATCACTATTTCCTTGATAAACTGGAGCAGGTAACCTCTTACCAGGATAGCACCGGATATGCAGCCAGAGAGCTTTATGAGGTTATGAAATACCATTTTAAGGAGGAGGAAGATTATGTATTGCCTCCACTGGGCATTTTGCCTTTCCTGGCAAAGGGAGAATTGCCTGAAAATAGTAAAGAGATCATCACCCTTACCGAAAAGTTTAGGGAAAATTCGGATGTTATGCTTGCTGAACATCAAATGATCTCACATTTTCTAGATGAAATGATGCGAGCTGCGGAAAAAGAAAATCATCAGGAACTTTTGGGATTTGATGGGGAGCTCGAAAAACATGCTGTCCTGGAAGAAGAAATTTTATTTCCTGCGGTATTGCTTATTGGAGATTATCTGAAACAAAAATACGGCGAAGGAGTAGAGGAGTAAGCCCGTTTTTTATATATGATATAACATCTGAATTTCTGCTTTTGAATTTGCTGCAATTCTTGTCCTTCATCTTTTCTCTTCTGCTTTCTGTTTCGGAATGGCCCAGACAGTGCATCTGGAAAACAGGTTTAGCAGTAAAATTTACTTTGTGGATGGGAATACAACAGATATGGGAAACCTGTTTTTTTTCAAGACAACGGAACGCTGAAGTCTAAACCTTCAAAGTATTGTGAAAGAATCCTAAGAAATGCTCATTTGGTTTATCCTGTTTTTTGTAAATTTAAGAAGCTATATAAATAAAAAATGACTGATCTGTTTTCAAATACTACTACAGGATTTGCCTTTATTTCAGCGGTAGTTCTGTTAGCTGTGGGAATTTATACCATTATAAAAGTGAGAAAACAAGTGAGAAAAACCCAGGAAAAAGAAGAAGAAAAGAAACGGCATAACAAATTATGAGTAGTGGTGAGTAATCTTAAAACCATAAATCCCAAACCAGCCTGAAGTATTGCTTACTGAGCGTATCTGAAACAAAAATACGGCGAAGGAGTAGCGCAGTAAGTCCGGTTTTTCTAAATTGTAGAACAACTAAATTCTAATTTTGAGTTTTCTAAAATTCTTGTCCTTCATCTTTTCTCTTCTGCTTTCTTTTGCCGGAATGGCTCAGACAGTGCATCTGGAAAACAGGTATGGCAGTAAAATTTACTTTGTGGATGGGAATACCCTGAAGGCAAACGACAGGTATGGAAAACCTGTTTTGTTTCATGACAACGGAACGCTGAAGTTGCAGAACAGATATGGGAAATCAATGTACTACCTGGATGATCAAACGGTTAAGGTGAAGAACAGGTATGGAGAAACGCTGTTATTTTTCGATGCCAATTTTATTAAAGCCGAAAACCGCTACGGGGAAAAACTGTATTACCTGGACGGGAATATCCTCAGAAGGACAGACCGATACGGCAAACCCATTTACTACTTTGAAGAAGTGCCGGAGAGATGGGTACTGGCCGGGGTGATTCTTTTCCTTTAGCGCTGTTCTTAGTTTTTACAGCACTGGGAGCTGAGGTTTTTTTTGATTTTTGTGCAGGATTTTCTTTGTGTTCTCTGTGGTTAAATTTTTACTGTAAAGATCACAGAGAGATTTTCTTTTTTTAAAGCTGAAAGTCCTGACGACCTATTATTCGGCTTATTTCTACAAAATCATCCTTTATACGGTAATAAATACTATCAATGCCAAATACGCACCTTCTGTATTCTCCACGTATGTGATCTACCGCCTGGTATAAATACGGGTTTTCTGCAATTTTTTCAAATTGTCCAAAAATCGCAAAAAAATACTTCTCTGCCTGATTTTCTCCAAAATTCAGAACGCCATATTGGTGAATTCTTATTAAATCGATTTTTGCAGCTTCACTAAGTTTATAATTTCCCATTCCTGCGCAATTCTTCTTTGGATTGAGCAAGAATTTCTTCTTTATTCATTTCTGTATAGCCGCTTTGCTCTCCCTCAATGAGTTGAGCTCTTATCCATTCTGTTTCCCTTTGTTTTTCCCGCGCCTTTCGTATCAAATCATTAATAAGCTCGCTTTTGCTTGTGTATTCTTCGCTTTCGAGCTGGTCTTTTAGCCATTCATCATTAGGCTTTGTAAGTGATATACTTTGTCGTGCCATCGTTATTACTTTAAATTAGAACTGGTGTAAATTTACACCAAATTAACACCATCTTCAAAGTTTTTTAGTAGCGGTTAACCTGGAAACTTTTTAACCTTGAACTTGAAACTTTTTGATCTCTGAACATTTTTTGCCACGGTCTTTTCGAGCGAGCGATTTCCCACTTGAATTTTTTTTTGCCTTAGAGATTAATTTCGATAAGGTTTTTGTAAAACTTTAGGGAAGAAAGCGACGAGAAATCCTCCCCCGGCCCCCTCCGAAGGAAGGGGCGAAATACTGTCGGGAAATATATTCGTGGGATTTCTCAATCGCCCGATTGCTTCTTCCAATCCAAAAATCGGATCTCAATTACAGGCCATTTCGAAAAGACTCCAGTGGATGGGTTTTCCGTTTAGCTTTGAATTTTGAAACTTTGAACTTTTTTTTTACCGCCAGGTTCGCAGAGGTTTACGCAAAGATCGCGGAGAGATTTTTCTATTTTTTTTACCACTTTTAGCTTCAGGTATAATTAAAAACCCTCAGGACTTTAATGTTCTGAGGGTTTTAACCAGTGGATTACCGACACTAAAAGATTTGGCATCTGCAGTGAAATAAAAATTATTCAATCGGTAAAAGCACATTATCAATCACATGAATAATCCCGTTGGAAGCAGAAATATCATCTCCAACTATCGTTGCAGCACTTCCAATTGCTGTTATTTTTGAATCCGGGCTCACTTTAAAAGTTGCACCCTCAAGCAGGGTTTCTATGGTACGCATATTTTTTTTAGGAACCACGCTGTTTGCTGCCCTGCGGCCTTCTGTAACATGATACTTAAGAACACTTAAAACCAGGTTGGCTGGAAGATCAGTTATTTCATCTACAGGTTCAAGATCAGTGCTTAAAGCGGCATACAAAGCGTAGAATGCTTCATCTGTTGGCGCAAAGACAGTGTATTGGTCCTTTCCGTTCAGGAAAAGGTCTACCAGGCCTGCGTCGAGTTCTGCATCAACATAGGATAGCGCGGCCACGAGTTCATTAAAATCGACATTATCTATTGCGATTTGTGCGATAGGATCTTCCCCTGGTGCCGGGGCAGCCTTTTTATTTTCATTGAAATCTTCAAGAAGATTAAAAACAGTCGTTTCGGCTGGTGCCTCATCCTGTTCCTTTTCACAGGAAAATAAAAATACAGAAAGGAAAGCAATTAAAACGAATCGGGAAACCATTCCGGAGTGAGAGATTTTCAACATGTAATTTTTCATAATACTTTGTTTTTTAAATTAATACACCTAAAGGTATCACATTTTCATTTTGTGTTTAATGTTTATTTTAATTTTTTAAACAAGAATAACATTTGTTCAGGACTGACTGATTAACAGGGAATTAGAAAAGATCCTTAAAAAGTCTTTAAAAGGCAATCCCCCGCAACTAAACAGGTTGCAAACAGGTGAAGAAATTTTTTTCTGTAACCGGCTATATCTTAAACAGAACTCCCTCTTATTTAATTGGTTAACCAAAAAAAAGGTGTCTTAGAGGAATTGATTCAGTATTTAACTTAAGGTGTTTTGAGGGCATACAAGATGCTTTCGCTGTTTTACAAACTGATAAATATCATTAAGAGACAGAATTTTATTATTTAACTTTAGTAATATCTTAAACAACAAGGCTATGGTTAAAGTTTTAAATAAAACCACAAGGATAATCTACTGGGTATTAATCGTATTATCTGTAGTCATTGGATATGTGGTATATTTAGTACTATCTGATAACTGCAATTTTAAATTTTTGGTTCTTTTTTCAGGCTTGCCATTTCTGCTATTTGTAACCGGTTTTTTTGGTTTATTCTGGCCAAAAATTAAACCTACCGGAGAAACCACCTATATAACACACGCTATTTTTATGGGAGTTCTCTTTTTTATCTTATTCATCATTCACACATGGCTAATCTTACCGCTTCTTTGTCCGGAATTTAAAGAATGTCTTTTACAGTAAGAGAATCTTTTTGATCTGGAAATACTCTTAAAAGGTGATTACCTTATCAGCTTCGGTGGTGCCCCGGGCACATGCGATCATATTGCTTTAGCAGGATTTCCCGGTGAACATAGACAGCAGCCTGACCGAACTTCCTTCTCCGCATTTCATTCTTACATAAATAACCGCAGAAGAGAAGAAGGTGATTGCTCCTACCATTGCAACAGCAGCTTCAATACTTATAAGATCTGAAATTACACCGGTAAGGATCGCTCCCACTGCATAGCCCAGATCCCTCCAAAGCCTGAAAATCCCTATACTTTTTGCTCTGTCTATAGGATGGGTGTTTTCAGCTATCGTGGCAAGGAAAGTTGGATAAACCATCGCAGTTCCCCAGCCCAGAAGGGCCATTAATCCTATGAATTGCCAAAAGCTGGCTGCCCATACAAGAGCGATTAACACAACGGCCTGTAAAAACATCCCAACAAAAAGCATATCCTTTTTGCAGAACTTATCGGCCATTCTCCCGGTGAATAACTGTCCAATTCCCCATACTCCCGGGTAAACAGCTACTACAATTCCTATTTGTTCCAGGTTAAATCCCCTTGTAGCGAGCAGGATTGGAAATAGACCCCAGGCCATCCCGTCATTCAGGTTATTAATAAGCCCCGCTTGAGTAACAGATCCAAGGTTCTTGTCTTTCCAGGTGGTATCCCGGAAAATGTTTTTCAGCAAGGGAACATCACTGGTATCTCCCTCTTTCAAAGCATGGCCACGGGTATCTTTTATTAGAAAAATACTGGATAGCAGTCCCAGGACCATCAGTACGATACCCAGATAAAAAGGGTAGGGCCTAAGCCCATATTCAGCGGCTATCCAACCCGTTAAATAGGCCACAAGGCCTACAGCCAGATATCCTGCAAATTCGTTCAGGCCCATGGCAAATCCCCGCTGACGCTCACCTACAAGGTCAATTTTCATAACCACGGTACTGGACCATGCAAGTCCCTGATTGATCCCCAGTAAAACATTGGCTGCAATTATCCAGTTCCAGTTTTCGGCAAACATCAACATAAATGGGATTGGAATTGCAAAGATCCACCCCAGTACCAGCAGGTTCTTTCGTCCAAACTTATTGGCAAGGGCTCCTGCATAATAATTGGAGATCGCCTTTACGATCCCGAAAACTACAATAAAGGAGAGGATTGCGCTGGTGGCAGCTATGCCGAATTCCTTTTCGGCAATCTCGGGCAGAATACTCCGTTCCAAACCTACCATTCCACCTACAAAGGCATTTACAATTACCAGCAGGGTAAACTGTTTCCAGTTTTCCTTTAATCCGTGTTCCAGTGCATCCTTTTTCATATCTTATTAATTTTTATCTGCTGTTTTTTCAGCCTTTATTACTACAAAACCTCCTTTTTCAAATCCTTGCAATGGCTTCTCTGAAGTCTCCTCTTCCGGATTGACCAAAGTTTGCCAGAAGCTGAAATTTTGAAACCCTGCCTGTTCCAGAAGCTTCTTCGCCTCTTCTACCTCGTGAAAACGGGCCGATTTATAAAATGGGTTGTCTTTCTTTTTTTGTTCATAGTTCTTACCCAAATGGCTTGATTTGCTAATCATCCCAATAATTATTGCACCACCGGGTTTGGTTATCCTCCGGGCTTCCTTAAAAGCCTTCAAAAGGTCCTGCAGAAAACAATCCACGGTCACCATCAGCGTATAATCAAAAACAGCATCTTCCACAGGTAGATCTTCTGCATATCCGGATAATACTTCAATTCCCCTTTCAGAAGCAAGGGCCGCCATATTTTCAGAGGGTTCAACACCAGTTTTAATTCCCAGTTCCCTGGCAAACCTTCCTGTGCCCACGCCAATTTCAATCCCTTTTCCTGATTTTGGAACAGCCATTTTCAACGCTGCCAGTTCAGATGAGAACCAGTCTGCATGCGTATCAAACCACTTGTCGTAATCTTCTGCTGCCCGATTAAATGCGTCTACCTCTTCCATATTATTTTTTGTCTGATTTATTTTATTGATTCAATTCCGAAGGAAAACCCATCGCTTTCCAATCCGGATATCCTTCTTTTAATCTTTTTGCCTTGAATCCCTTTTCCCTTAGCAGGCTGACTGCCTCATCGGCATATACGCATAAAGGCCCGCGGCAATAGGCGATGATTTCCGATTTTTTGGGAAGTTCTTCCATTCGGTCGGCAAGCTCTTCAACAGGAATAGAAATGGCTTCCTTAATATGGCCACGTTCGTATTCTTCCCCCGGGCGCACATCGAGAACGACAACATCCTGCCCTGAAATTTTCTTGCGTAGCTCCTCCAAGGTTACGGGTTCCAGTTGATTTTCGGAATGATAAAAATCATGAACGAGTTTTTCTGCTTCCGCGTTTTGAGCAAGCCCCAGTTCCCGTAAAGCCCTCCAGGCGTGAAATACGCTCTCACTGGCAAGATGATAGTAAATGAAATTGCCCTTTCTGCTTATCTCTAGCAGGCGTGCCCCTTTCAAGACCTGTAAATGTTGCGAGGCGTTGGCGACACTCAAACCTGTTTGTTCTGCGATCTTCTCCACAGAGAAAGGGCCTTGTGCCAACAGATCAATGATCTCCATTCGGCGAGGATTTCCCAGCGCCTTGGTCACTTTTGCCAGCTCGTTATATACCTTGTTTTTAAATTCTCTCTTCTCCATAAATTCAAATCTTAAGTTGAATTTCAGCTGCAAATGTATAAATATTTATCAACTATTCAATTGTTTTATTGAATAGAAATTAAATAGGGATTGACAGGATTAAAAAATGGAAGTCCTTCCCCCGGCCTCCTCCGAAGGAGGGGAGAAATACGTTTGGGAAATATATTCGTGAGATTTCTCAATCGCCAGATTTGCCTTTTCCGATCCAAAACTCGGATCGTGATGACAGGCTCATTTTGAAATGACTCCCGTGGATTTCTGTGGTTAAATTTTTTACCAAAAAAGGCTTTTCTGTTTAGCGGTTAACTTTTGAACTTTGAACTTTGAAACTTTGAACTTTTGCTTTACCGCCAAGGTCGCAGAGGTTTACGCAAAGGCCGCGAAGAAATTCTTTTTCCCTGTGGGTTTTCAGGTATCTTTTCTTTGTGTTCGCTGCGGGTTTTTCGTCTAGTGTTTTCTGTTTAGCGTTTTACTTTCTAACTTTCTAACTTTGAAACTTTAACTCTATTAACCTTTATCCCCGGATATGTGGGATTCGCCTTCAAACATGGAATCCCCACCTTTTCTTTCAGAAGGTTTTTTTGGTTGGTGCGCAGGATTGGCCGATAATTCTTCTTTTTCCCTGTTGCTGGTGGTTTCCAGCCATTGCAAGAGCTGTTGTAAAGTCTGCTCATCCTCAATGGCTTCAATTTTTTTAAGTATTCGTTCCTTGATTTCCATAATATATCATATTCAGGTTCTTCTTAAACTTACCAAATAATCCCGAAAATCCGGGTCCGGATCCTGCTAAATTTTAGCTAAAACGGTTCGTGGAGAGATTTTCTTTCCCTTTGTGTTCTCGGTGCATTTTTCTTTGCGGTTAACTTTTTTACCAAAAAAGGCTTTTCCATTAATATTGTGGCTAACTTTTGAACTTTTTAACCTTGAACTTTGAAACCTTGAACACCCTAAAAGTTTCCTGCGCCATCATCGAAAAGGACGGTCTTGTCCTTTGTGCCCAGCGCAGCGAGAAAATGCACCTTCCTCTTAAATGGGAATTCCCCGGCGGAAAAATTGAAAAAAATGAAAGGCCTGAAGCCTGCCTGAAAAGGGAGATCCGGGAAGAGCTCGGCATTGAAATAGACATTCTGCAACAACTGCCGACCTTCGAACACAGTTATTCCGAAAATTTTAGCATTGAACTTTTTCCCTTTCGCTGTAAAACTCTCAGCGCCGAAATTCATTTGGCAGAGCATAAACAAATAAAATGGCTTAGCTTAGAGGAATTAAAAGATTTGGATTGGGCAGAAGCAGATGTGCCGGTTGTTGAGCATTTTATTAAGAATTCAGCTTTATTTTGAGCTCATTATCAAGGGTTTGAAGTGTTTTATTCGTAAATTAAAGTCTTGAATTTTAAGGCTTTAATTATGAAAAATTTACCTGAAAACTGGAAACTCATTGAGTCGTATGATGGCACTTTTATTTTTGAAGATGAACTTCAGGAATTTTGTGTTTCGGCAGACTTCACCGAAAATATGGATCCTCCATATGAGATCTGGTATAACCAGCTTAAAGGAACTTTTACCAGAATTGGCTTTGAGAATGGCGGTTATTCTACCCACGCTTATAATGAAGTTCAAGCTATTGAAAGATCAATTGAAATGATGGTATTTATAAACAGTAAAACCCTCGGTTTTTTTCCTCATTGAATTAACTTCTTATTTTTAAGATCATCAAAAATTAAATGATCAACCACAGAACTTTCCGATTTCCTGCCCCAGGAAAAAAAATCAAGTTTTTCTATTTCTGACGCGGGAAGAAGGTCTCCTTCAAAATCTGAGGTAAAGCAGGTCATTCTAACTATTACTCCCTCCGGATGCCCGTGTGCCTGTGCTTCAAAATCGCCATATTTTTTAATGCTGTGCGGAAGCAGTTTTACTGAAAGTTCCTCTTCCACCTCTCTAATAAGAGCCTGCTCATCTGTTTCATCCCCCTTCCCGCTTACCGCCGGGAATATACCAGGTGTCTTTACCCCGGCTTAGGCTCATAAGGACCTTTTGATCTGCAATGTGAATGTAGGCCAGCTTGTCTATGAATTTTTTCATTTGGCGAATATAGAAAATCGGAATCCCAACCAGTAAAATTACCTCGAAATACAATGAAAAATAAACCGATAAAATGTTTCAAGCCCTCTTTCTCACTGAATCAACTTCTTTTCTTTAAGATCATCAAAAATTAAATGATTTTTGGGGGGAAGGTGGCCATTACTTTGGATTAAAATTTATTTTCTTGATTTAAATTCATATTTTTATAAAAAAATATGAATAATCAGCAAAAATTTGAAGAATGGCTCGCTAATAGATTTGGAGAAGAGAATGGAACAAAATCCTCATATCTAAAAGCTTTAGATATGATTTCCAAAAAAACAAATAAAAATATCTATTCAACTAAAAATTTACAGGAAATAAATATACTGTATCAAGACTTATTAAAGGAACAGCGAATTCCCAACGGAAAATATTTTGACACGGAATCTCCTTCTTATGGAAAAAAAGGATTTTATTCTGCTGCCGTAAAAAATTACATTTCTTTTTTTCAAGATAAAAATTGCGAACAAGAATAGCAATAAAAATAAAATTCCTGGTTTTTTCATTTTTTAGTATCAGAAATTTTTTCCTTTACTTTGAAAATCAATTCAAAATTCTATTTTAATTGGACAAGTTATCCAAAGAACAGAGAAAGAAAAACATGAAAGCGGTTAAGAGTAAAGGTTCGAAAATTGAAAGAACTTTGGCTCAAGCTTTATGGAAGAAGGGAGCTAGATATAGAAAGAATGATAACACTGTCTATGGAAAACCTGATTTCACTTTTAAAGGATTGAAAATTGCCGTTTTTTGCGACAGTGAGTTTTGGCATGGAAAAGATTGGAAAACGAAAAAAAATGAACACAAATCAAATGTTAGTTTCTGGCATCAAAAAATTGAACGAAATATTGAAAGAGACATAGAGGTCAATGAATATCTGCAAAAAGAGGGATGGAAAGTGCTGAGATTTTGGGGAAAGGAGATATTGAAAAGTCCTGATGAGTGCAGCGAGAAAATAATAAATTTAATTAATGAAAGAAAAAAAACCTAAATTCCCTGGTAACGTAATAGATATAAGATTTTCTGGAAATCAAGTTTATATTTTAAAAGAAATTAATTTAACTTCATTAGATGTTGAGGAACAACTAAAATTAATCAAATATTCCGGGCAGGGAAGGGTAAAATCCGAAACCACAGAAAACAATAAATTTCCTCCTTTTGCGCTTATTTTTTTTAAGTTGCTTTTTCGCAATCAAAGAATACCTGAAGAAAAGGAACTAATTGATTTTTATCAAGAATGTTTTTTTACAAAAAATGATTCAGGAGAAAAATTTTGTTCTTATAAAGGAAAATCCTTTAAAGTAGACATAGAAGCCTTCGTAGGCCGACTTTTGAGAACTTATCCTTCATTAATTCGTGATTATCATTTTTTCCTAAAATGTACAGAATCTAATTATTTTGATAAAGTAGTTTATTCCTTAAAACAAGACTATTTTGAAGGAATTGATATTACTGTTACTTCAGAAGAAATTGTAAAACATGTTAGCCTGCACACGAAAACCAATCGAGGTAAATTTTACAAGGATAAAAAAAATACACGGCACAATTATAAAAATAAGAATGAAATAATTATTGAAATTGATTTGCAAAAATCAAAAAAAGTCTCAGACTTTAATCTTTATCCAGACGAAAGTTTAGGCGAATTAATACAAAAGGTTGAAGAAGAAAAAATAGAATATCTATTAACATAATTGTTTTAATAACTTATAAAGTCAAAAGGTAAAAATAGAAGATTTTCAAATCGTTTTTAAGTAAATTGCGCTTCATAAGGTAAGAAGACCATGATAAAGAAAGAGAAATTAAATTTTGAAGATTTTGAAGATAAAAAGTTTAAAACTAATCTTTTAAAATCTGATAACCAGACGGATTCAGCTTTTACACATTATTTGCATAATCGCAAGAATGGAGTTTCTGTCAAATACAAAGGCGGTGCAATTGAACATATTCAAAAGGTGTTGGATTACAAATTTCCTGAAGAAGAAAATTCAGTTGAAGTTGCAGAAGAGGCTTTGCAGTACCTTTTAAAATTAAATACAGAAGTACCTTTTCCGGCACCAAAAAAACCAAAATTTAAATTTATTGATCTTTTTGCCGGAATTGGTGGCTTTCGTCTGGCCCTGCAAAATTTAGGTGGAAAATGTGTCTTTACAAGTGAATGGGATAAATATTCCAAAATGACCTATCAGGCGAATTTTGGAGAATATCCTTTTGGGGATATCACTAAACCTGAGACTAAATCGTATATACCAGATAATTTTGATGTTTTATGCGCGGGTTTCCCTTGTCAAGCATTTTCTATTGCCGGTAAAAGAGGCGGATTCGAAGATACCAGAGGAACATTGTTCTTTGACGTTGCAGAGATTATTAAGGAGAAACAACCTAAAGCGATTTTTTTAGAAAATGTAAAAGGATTAAGAAATCACGATAAAGGAAAAACACTTGCAACGATACTTCACACTCTAAGGGAGGATTTAAACTATTACGTTCCTGAACCTAAAATTATCAATGCAAAAGAGTTTGGTGTACCTCAAAATAGAGAAAGAATTTTTATTATTGGATTTCGAAAAGATTTAAAAGTTGACAGTTTTTCATACCCTGAACCTACCAAAAAAGATGCTGTAATAGAAGATATATTAGAAAAAGAGGAGGTTTCTGTTAAGTATTATTTATCCACAACTTATCTTAATACTCTTAAAAAACATCGTGCAAGGCACGAAAGTAAAGGAAATGGATTTGGTTATGAGATTATCCCGTATGACGGTACTGCCAATGCAGTAGTTTGTGGAGGTATGGGTAAGGAAAGAAACCTAATTAACGATTTTAAATTAACAAATTTTAATCCAGTAACTAAAATTAGTGGTGAAGTCAATCGAGAAGGAGTAAGAAAAATGACGCCAAGAGAATGGGCTCGTTTACAAGGATTTCCTGATAATTTTAAAATTGTAGTATCTGACGTTCAATCATATAAACAATTTGGGAATTCAGTAGCGGTACCGGCAATTCAGGCTACAGCTGAGAAAGTAATTGAAAAAATAGTCAAATAATGACTGGAAATAAAGGAGAATGGAGTGAGATTTATACACTTTTCAAGTTATTAGGGGATAAGATTTTGGTGCCTGGGGGCCCTGATCTTGAAAAACTAACAAATTCCTTTTATCCCATCCTTAGAATTTTACGTACCGAATCAAACGGGGATTTTATTTATTCTATCCATGATAACTTAATTGTAATCACTGGAGATAAGAAAATAGTAGTACCAGTTTCAGTTTTTAAAGCAAAAGCTATTCTTTTACTTAAGGAAATAAAATCTAGTACCACCCGTACTTTTTCAATACCAGAGATTGAGACTTTCATGAAAGAAATTAATTGTATTTCTCTTACCGCAAGTTCATCAGCAAAAACTGATATCACAATTATTGTCCACGATGATAGAACTAACCAGCAGCCAATACTGGGATTTAGCATAAAATCTCAGCTAGGTAATCCCTCAACACTATTAAATGCAGGCAAAACAACAAATTTTATTTATGAAATAGAAGGCAATGAGCAACTAACAGATAAAATTGATGCAATCAACCAAATCGAGACTAGAAGTAAAATAAAGGATCGGATTGCAAAAATTAAAGAATATGGCGGGAGACTTGTTTTTTGTGAAACGGAAAAAGGAATTTTTCAAAACAACCTTATACTTATAGACAGCCTTCTGCCTCAAATCCTTTCTACCATTCTACTCGAATACTACTCAAATTCTAAATCTCGATTCCTAGAACTCGTAAAAGTAATAGAAGTTCTTAACCCTCAAAAATTTGATCTTTCTCATAACCACCTGTTTTATTCCTACAAATTAAAAAGGTTCTTATCGGACATTGCTCTTGGAATGATGCCGTCAAAAGTTTGGACAGGAGAACTAGACGCTACAGGAGGTTACCTGGTAGTTAGAGATGATGGCGAAATAATTTGTTACCACGTTTATAACCGCAACGAATTTGAGTCATATCTATTAAACAACACAAAATTGGAAACACCAAGCTCATCAAGACATAAATTTGGTGAAGTCTATAAAAAAAAGGGAAAGCTTTTCTTTAAATTAAATTTACAGATTAGATTTTTGAAGTAATGGAGTTAAAAAAGCAGATTAAAACCATCCAGGGGATGAAAGCAAATAATGCTTTTAAGGGTTATATTGAATACATTAGGTTCCCTTTCTTTAGAAATTTAGAAAAAGATTCTAAAATCGTTTTTGATTTTCCTCTCACTTTTTTTGTAGGTAAAAACGGTGGAGGTAAAAGCTCTACTTTACAATCTTTATATGGATGTCCTTCTGGAAAAAGTTTAGGAGACTACTGGTTTTCTACAGATTTAGATCCAATTAAAGAATCCGCTGAAAGAAATTGTTTAATTTATGCTAGTATACAGAAAAATGTACTGCGGGAGGTATTAAAACAGAGAATTAAGAGGTCCGAAAGTAATAGCAAAAAAGCCGATCCAGATTATTGGGAAACGTCAAAGCCTCTGAAGAAATATCAAATGAAAACTGGAGATAGAACACCTCCAATTGAAAAAAATGTTGAGTATATAGATTTTAGATCCGAATTAAGTGCATTCGACAGTTATATGTACTTTACGCCTTTACACCAGACGATTACTATTTCTTCCAAACAAGACTATATAAGACGGTATTCAAAAAAAATTAAAGAAGCCTTTGATTCAAAAAAGGAAATAGAGCTTTATGGAAAAGTAAAAAATAAAAAAGTCCAATTACTTTCTGATGAGGAAATTAAAGATATCTCGTTAATACTGGGAAAGACATACTCTTCTATAGAATTATTAGATCATCAATTCCTCAAAAACTGGGGATTTTCCGTTAGATTATCCTCGCCTTCTTTGTCTTACACTGAAGCTTTTGCAGGAAGTGGAGAAACAGCAATTATTATTTTAGTGCACAAAATCCACAATTGTCCGAAAAACACATTACTCCTCCTAGATGAGCCAGAAACATCTCTACATCCAGGGGCACAAAAAAGATTGAGAGACTATCTTTTAAACCAAATTAAAGCTAAGAAGCTCCAGATAATAATTTCGACCCATTCACCTTTTTTCATTGAAGACATGCCTGCTACTTCAATTAAAGTTTTCTCAATGAATAAATCAGGAAAATTCCATATTGAAAATGAAAGAGAACCGAATGAAGCATTTTATGAGCTGGAAATAGAACAGAAACAAAATATAAAAGTAATAATAGTAGAAGATGTTTTAGCCCAGAAAATCGTACAGGAAGTTTTGAATAAAATGGGGGAAGATATTTTTAAGTCCTTTGAAATTAAATATTTACCAGGAGGTCAATCTGTGCTAAAGCAGAGAATAGAAGGGTTCTTAGAAATAGATTATAATCCCTATATTTTGTTCGATGGTGATCAAAAGTTAGAAGCACATTTAGATCCTGAAACTTTAACTAAGCAGGAGGCTGAAGACGTGGAAATCCTTGAGAAACATATTAAGAGTCAAACGGGAACTAAAATAAATTTCAATGTAGATGGTGCAGAAGGTGTTGGAAACCAAAAGCAAAAAATTAAAAAATTAAATTCTTACCTTAAATATTATTTCACCAATGTAAGATATTTACCCAAAGAGATTCCAGAAGAAATAATTTGGAATGATGAGTTTGCGGTCGAAAAAATTCAAAGTCTTCGAGGAGATTTAATTGAGGAGCTGGAAAAAATTAATACTGATGATAAAAAAGAATCATTCAAAAATCTCTGCATTTTGCTGTATGGTAATTTAAATTCTCTAGACGTTCTTCAGCATGAATTTATTATCAAATGGTTACAGAAAAGTGACTCCTCATATTTGGATATTCAACAAAAACTTACAAGTTTTAGAAGAGAATAAATTAATTCAAAACGTCAAAGAAAAACCAACCCATTTCCTTCTCAAGCACAGTTCTTTTCCCTCAAAAACCTTGGTGCGATCTCGTCTTCTCCAATAATTTTATTCGATCTAAGGATCATTTGGGTTTTTCCTGTAAGCGGGTTTTTAAATATGGAGAATCCTCCGCGACAGTTTTTATAGCGGAACTGGAATGCTTTTATCCCGGCAATAAAGCCATGAGCAGCGGTTTGATCGTAAATATGATGGGAACAGGTTGTTGAGAACAGGCAGGGCCCGCGTTGGGGAACCGGCACCCATTTCCAATACGTCCTGATACCTAAAAGAAGCAATTTTTGCATATTTCAAAAACATTTTAAACAGCTGAAAACCTGGGAATCAATCCTTGCTTTTTCCTTACCAAAAAAGGATTTTTGGCAGCGGGCGGTTCTGTGGAGATAAAGGTAAATTGGGGCAGGGGATATTCCTTACGGGTTTCCGTAATCGGACGGGATTGGGCAGAAATAAAAAAAAGAGTTTAAGCAAAGTATATTTTGAAAAGGGCGATGAAAAGAAACTTTTAGGATTGGATACTGCCAATAAGGATGACCGGATTTTCAGGTTTCTGAGGAAATACCTATCTACCCGATTATTTCAGCAAAAACCGAAGTTGAACAAAATTTTAGGGCGATGGGGTTTTAAATGCGAAAAAACAGAATTGTCTTAAGATTAAGTTCAGAAATTGATATTTGATTTTTCAGTATATTAGGGGTGAAGAATTCAATTTAGAAGCTATTAAAAACAGGTTCTAACCGGAGACTCATAATATTGGACGTATTGTTTAAAAACCATCCATGATTAGTATAAGCGATATCCCAAAATTCCTGCTGGCCTTTTTCCTGATACTACCAGTGATCTCCATTTTACATGAGGCCGGACACGTTTTTTTTGCGTGGCTTATGGGTGGGAAGAATATTAAGATCACCGTGGGCAGCGGAAAACCTGTATTTAATTTTGGGATGCTGGAAATAAGGAAGTACTACTTCTGGTATGGCGTGTGTATTTTTGAAAATATTAAGCGCAAAAATAAATTTGCCAATATTCTCATTTTTTCTGGAGGTTCTTTTTTTAATCTTTTAGGGGTAATCGGTGTCATAATCCTTATTGAAAATGAACTTTTAGAAACAGGAATCCTCACCTATCAGTTTTTATACTTTTCCCTCTACTATATTTTTTTCGCACTGTTCCCCATGCCCTATCCCGACGGAACTTATAGTGACGGAAAGATGATCATCGATATTTTAATGGGTAAGGAAGCGGCAATAATTGAATGGGAATATCGGGTTCAATGGCAGACGAAAGAAGAACAATGGCACGTACTGAACCAGAACAATGAATTTATCGAAAGTTTTGATAAGGAAGAAGATGCGTTGGAAAAGGCCCGGAATATTGCCCGGAAAAACCGGCCGAGCCGTATCCTAAAATGCAAAGGAGATGAAGAAAGGGAGGTTCAAAACTTTCCGAAAATCCCTTTGTAAATTATTTAACAACCCATAAAATAAAGTTGTTAAATGTTTTGAAAAACTTTTACTACCCTCATATCTTGGCTTTGCTGTAAATTATCAGAAGAAAAAAATGAGAAAACAGGATTCGGATTTGGCCCTTAATCCCTCCAGGTTATTATCCGGACATATTTTATTCCCCCGAAGTTTTTGATTTAAATTTTAGATGCTAAAAAAATGAAGAAACCCATTAAAAAAGAGAAGCCGGATAAAATTTCCAAAGTAGTTGTAGTAGGTACATCTGCCGGGGGACTTAATGCCTTAAGAAAATTGATAGTCCAGCTTCACAAGGATTTCCCGCTTCCAATACTGGTTGTGATGCATATTTCTCCGGATGCTACCGGAAATGTGCTTTTAGATGAGCTCAATAAGTTAAACACCGTAAGTTGTCAACATGCAAAAAGCGGAAACAATCTCAAACCGGGAAAATTATACCTCGCACCTTCAGACCATCACCTGATGATTGATGATGACCTGAAAATCCTGGTGACCAAAGGCGCTCATGAAAACAGGTCCCGGCCTGCTATTGACCCTTTATTCCGATCGGCTGCCGTAGCATTTGGAACTGGTGTAATAGGGATTTTGCTTACCGGGTATCTCGATGATGGAACCTCAGGAATGAAAGCTATTAAAAGCTGTGGAGGCACCTGTATTGTTCAGGATCCTGACGAGGCCGAATATCCCGATATGCCCCGGAATGCCATGAATAATGTGGAAATTGATTATTGCCTGCCTATTTCGGCAATGGGAAGCCAGCTGGACAAACTTATTCCGAAGAAACTAAAAAAACAAAAACCTACTCCGAAAAATGTTTTGATTGAGGCTGAAATTGCCCAACGTGTATTGAGCGATTTGTCTTCAGTAAATGCAGTAGGTGATCAGGTTCCTTTTAACTGCCCTGGTTGCGGTGGTGTTTTGTGGAAAATAGAATCGGACCTTGACTTGCGGTTCCGGTGTCATACGGGACACGCATATACTTCTGCTTCCCTTTTAGCTGAACAAACAAGTAAGATTGAAGAGACCATGTGGATTGCATTACGGATGTTCGAGGAGCGAAAAAACCTGCTGACAGAAATGTCACGGGAAAAAAAGGGAGTTGGCTCCAAATCGGCTCTTGAAAGAGCACAAATGTCCCAGGTTCATATCGACAGAATCAGGACTATTTTAAAATCAGATGATACTGAAGGTAGGGATGATAAACCTAAATGATGAACTATTCAATAAACATAACAATGAGGATGAAAGGCCTTGAAGGGTATAGCGATGGGCATGAACCATCGAATAAAAGACGATAGTTTAAGAAAGCCCTGAAAGGACGAAATAAAAACAGGTACGAGGAAGGTCGCACCTTAATTATCTTTCCCTTTCTGGGCTTTTTGATTTTTGTTTTCACCTGGCCTGACCATCGCTATAAAATTCAAAGTTTAAATGGTATTATTCCCTCACTGTGGCTTCACCAGAAAACTGGAGGTCAGGGTGATGAAATAGGCCGCTGCGGCCAGTAACATCAATACTGAAAATCCTACTTCTATTGCCAGTATAGTCGCCAGGGAAGCACTTACTACCGAAAGGCATCCGTTGATACCCCAGGCCCAGGGAACAGCTTCTTCATTTCTTTGGGAAAGAAAATGCAGTCCCAGCGGGAAGGGCATTCCCATAAAAAAGGAAGGAAGCCCTATGAGTACCAAAGAAACCAGCGTCTTTGCCCAAATTGAAAATCCCATGCCTGCCTGCAACAGCCATTGCAGGCTTGCAGCATACAACAGCAACAGCAAAACGATGAACAGCACGATTTTGCGTATTCCTTTAAGTGATAGTTTTAAGCTGGAAGACAGCCAGCTTCCAAGTCCGGACAGGAGCAACATTCCGCTTACCACAGCCGCCACCGAATATACCGGATGCCCCAAATAAAGTACAAACCGCTGGATCAACACTATTTCCACGAACATAAAACCCATTCCCAGTCCGGAAAAATATACAAGGGTGAATCCTTTGTTGCTGATATTCTTTTTCAGCCGAAATAAGGGAAGGAGGATAAGCAAAAAAGCCAGCAAAAGTGACTGTAAAAAGGTTACTCCCACAATGAGATAACCCAACTCAATAAAGGAAGCAGACTGATTTCCGAAGATCTCCTGCAAATGCGGCAAACTTTTTAAACGCAGGAATTGTGAAAAATAGGGTTTGTCATCGGTGGCAGGGCGCAGATGAAAATCATAGTTTTTATAGATTCTTTCCCTGTTGCCGGAAATAATGGAATCGGTAAGACTGAACAGGGCCTGGTCTTCCAGCATATTATACTGGTTTCGCTCTTCAGAAGTGATTCCTGGAAGCAACATAGGGTCAAAATACAAGCGATCGCAAAAATCACGGACAGCCTGAACTTCTGCCGGAGTAAAAGCTGTTTTTTTGACCAGGAAGGTGAGGGTATTCCAGCTTCTTACAGTTGCCAGATGCTGTTCCGGGTGAGAAATGCCTTTTTCAGCAAGGGTTTCAGAAATGGTGGCGGCAATTTTCAGCGGATTTCGGTAAGGATAATCCAGCCAAACGGTTATTTCAAAGAATCCGTCGTTTTCGAGTCGGTCGTAGATAATTGAAAAGGCCCGGGTGGTGAGAAGATATTCCTCCTGAAGTGCTCCCAAACCGGCGGTTCCTCCAAAAGCCCCAATAGGCGGGAGACTAATAAGATCATAGGATTTTTTGGTTTGGGCGAGAAAAGACCGGGAATCCTGCTGATGCAAAGTTACCGCGTCCTCACTGGCAAGTTCGGTTTGATCTTCCGCAAAGTCGGTAACCAGCCGGTGAGATTCCACATGGTCTATTTCCGCAGCACCTTTTAAAAAGGCATATTGAGTCCGCACGCCGGTGCCTGCACCCAGAATCAGCACTTTATTATGCATGTCCAGTTCCCAGGCTACGGCTGAAGTCGTATAATCAAGGATCCGGCTGTCCCCGGGAGATTTCAACACTGCACCGGCCCATTCTCCATTGCTGAACACGGCATCAATTATCGGCACCTCCCCGGTAAAGGAGAGACTTAAGCCGGGGGCGTAGCGCAGCACCGGAGAAGTAACATATTGCACCCATCCGTGAGGACTGTTAGCCGATTTTTCTATACTCGCGTCCGGAAGATCCAGGGTTTGACTCAGACTTTTGTATTGAGAAAGCGGTAAAGGAGGTGGAGACGAAAATGCGGGAAGTATCAATATAAGAGCTGTTATCCCTAGAGAGATCATCCAGATTCGTTTTTTGTACATGGGAATTATAAGCAAGGCAGACAGCAAGGAGAGAAATCCGGTGATATAAGGGATTTGTGTTGGAGAAGCCGTCCAGAAAAGGAAAATAGCCACCAGTCCCCCTAATCCTGATCCAGCGAGATTACTGAAATAAAGTTTTCCGATCCTGTCGGTATATTTAACAAAAACCAGCCCAATTGCAAGGGCACAAAAAAAGAACGGAATAAAAAAGAGCAGTTCATAAAGTAACAATTGCCATATCTGACTTCGCTCCACGAACAAAAGATAGGTGTCAAACCGTGCAAAAGGTTGTCCCGAAAGCCAGAGGATAAGCGGCATCAAAATACCTGTTAACACCATGAATAATGGCAGCAAATAATCGATTCTGTTTAACAGGGATTTCCGAAAGAGGGCTATAAAGGTCCCTGCAGCTCCAAATCCCAGTAGGGCGATGCCAATTACCATATAGGCAAAATGATACCACTGCACGATGGACAGGTATTGCATGAGGCTCAACTGGTAGGCGATCATAGATAGCGAAAGCAGCGCAATGGAAAAAAATAACCGGTTAAAATAGGAAATGGACCCCATTAGTTGCGGGTAAAGGGAACGAACCGCACCGGAATGAGATTACGGGTTTTCCGCTTCCCGTCTTTTTGCTTTTCTACCAGCATAAGTTGCTGACTGGTAAAAGGGGCGCCTACAGGAATTACCATTTTCCCGCCTTCTTTTAATTGTTCTATAAGCGGTGGCGGGATAAATTCTGAAGCTGCGGTAACAATGATGGCATCAAAAGGAGCATGTTCTTCCCATCCAAAATAACCATCGCCCTCTTTTACGTGAATATTGGTATATCCCATTTCCTTCAACCTGCTTTTGGCAGTTTTGGCCAATTCTTCAACGATCTCAATGGTATAAACCTCATCCACAATTTCAGCAAGTACCGCCGCCTGATATCCGGATCCGGTTCCAATTTCCAATATCTTCATTCCGGCAGTGGGTCTTATCACTTCGGTCATATATGCAACCATATAAGGCTGGGAGATAGTTTGTCCAAAACCTATGGGCAACGGGCGGTCCTCATAGGCATATTGCATCTGTCCCGGCGGCACCAGCCGGTGACGCTCCACACTGCGCATGGCATTCAGGGTGGGTTTATGGTTAATTCCCCGCGCCTCCAGTTGGGTTTTTACCATTTGTTGACGATCTTTTTGATATTTATCCTGTTCAGCCGGAGCTATTGAAAAAAGCAATAAAACTGAAATTAAAAGTGCTAACTTCATGATTTTGTAATTTATTCATATTCAATTAAATATAAGTAAAAAGAGTGAAATATTTGGTTTATAGGCGTTGAAAATATCAGGAATTCTTAGATCTGGACGATGATGGGAAAACAAATTTTTCGGTTTAAGGGCATCCTTTCGGAATGACAGAATTTACAGATTATCTCTTCGGAAAAGGGGTTTTTTTATTCGAAACTATTTCAGACTGGTAAGAGTTTCGCAGTCTTCAGAAGCATAAAAATTATTGAACTAATTAATTACATTCTGTTTCAGGAAATTGTTGAAAGGTGCTTAGCTTAACCGCTAAGGGACGCAAAGTTTCCACAAAGATCACAGAGAGATTTTTGATCCCTGTAGGTTTTCAGTTCTTTTTCTTTGCGATCTCTGGGGTTAATTTTTTTCCAAAAAGAATGGGTTTTCTGCTCAAGCTTTTAAACTTTGAAAGAGTTAAAAGGAATCCATTTTTTGACGATTCAGCATATGCATCAGGATACCAAGGTCCTGCACTTCCATTTTGTTTCTGGAGAGCTTTATGGAACCATTATGCTTCAGGCGCTGTAAATGCCTGTTTACTACCGCCCTTGTAGATCCCAGCAGGTGCGCAATTTCCTTATCCGGTAAATCATGGATGAATTCCAAATCCCTGGAATTTTTGTTCACGTTTTTAATGAGCAATTTCAGAAGACGGGTGGCGATGTCATTAAAGGTCATTTCGAAGAGGGAATTTTCCAGTAACCTCAATTGCTTTCCTGCATAGGGCAGAAAATTTTTATACTCATTGGGGTTTTTATTAAGCCAATTCCTTAAACTTTTCATGGGTGCCGAAAGCACAGTGACTTCATCCAGGCATTCATAATAAATGGTATGTGTCCGACTGTCAAGCAGACAGAAAATATCAAAAAAGTCACATTTGCTCAATAAAAAAAGTGTAAGCTCTTTTCCTGAAAACGGATCTACCTGATACATTTTTAACCTTCCGGAAAGCACGATATGAAATTTTAAGGACAACTTTTCCAGGTTCAGGATGCAGGTGTTTTTTGGCCACTTTTCTTCCTTAAAAAGCCCCAGAAAAGCATCGGATGTTTCTTTATCCAGGCTATTTAGTAAATCGCATTCGCTTAATAGCTCACGATATTTATGGTTTAAAATTTTTTCTCTTGTCATCGCTACAGTCTTTATCATTCTAAATTTCAAACAGTAGGGCATAAGTACCGCTAAATAAGCAACATTTGGTTGATTATAAAAGCCTTATAGGACGGAGGCCTCATAATTTTGTCCGGTTAGCTTAATTTCTTTATCCTGAAAAAGTGGTTAAAACAAAAAGTTATCCTATTAAAATCGTCAGACGAATTGTAGTTGCTGCTATAATTCCTTAATCAAATTTTAATTCTTCGGAATTTTGCATTTTCTTCTGAATATTTTAGATCAGAAATCAACAAGTTGCTCATAAACAATGATTTAGTTGTATATTTCAATTTTAAATTTAGCGTAAATACCCTTGATTACAGCAAAAAATATCATCCTCATGCTGTTCTTTTCAGCGCTTTTCAGCACATCCGGTTATGGGCAAATCTTCGATTTTAGTAAACCAAACCCCTATAAAAAGGTATTTGTGGAAACCGATGATTTTGATAGTTCCTATCTGCAAATTTTGGAAGATGCCCTGGATAAAATTGAAACCGATACCATAAAGTTTGCTGTTTTAAATGATCTGGCCTATTACTGGCACACGAGAAACCTCACAACAGCTTTGGGTTTTACTGAAAAAGGTTTAAAACTTACTTCGGAAAAAAATAATAGTCTCTGGAATGGGAGATTTAAAATTACCCAGGGTTCAATTTTGCTGCGGCAGGAAAAATTGGATGCTGCAGAAGTCGTCCTTCTCGATGCGGCCAAAAAAGTTGAAGAAAGAGATCTTGCTTTTCTCAACACTCAGTTAGGTTATGTGTATGAACGCCGCGGTCAACTGGGACGTGCGGCAGATTATGCTCTGGAAACTCTGCGGCTGGGGGAAAAACTAAATGATAATAAAGCACTTGGAATTGCCTACAGCGATCTCAGCAATCTGTTTTGGAAGCAGTCTAAATATGAAGATGGTCTGGAATACGGTTTGAAGTCGCTTGCTTTTTTTGAAGAAACGGGGTTAAACGATCTTGATTATGATTTCACGCTTTATGTAGTTGGGAATAATTACTTAAGCCTTGGCCAGTATAATAAGGCTATGGAATTCTATGAACGTTCTATCGAGATAGGAGAGCGCTATGGTTTTTATAATAATTTAAGCGATATTTATATTTCCCTTGTAGACCTTTACCGGCTTTTAAAACAATTTGATAAAGCAGAAGAAGCCGCCGAAAATGCTGTGAAATATTCTTATTTACTGGATAATTCATTTATGCTAATGCGGTCCTATCTATCTGCAGGGGAACTTCAAAACCAAAACGAACATTATGAAGCTGCCATAGGAAACATCAAAAAATCCATAAGTGTCGCAACCACAGAATTTGGAGATGGATTTTTTTTGAGTAAAGCTTTTGGAAGTCTGGGAATGGCCTATGCGGGTAATGGACAATATAAGGAGGCTTATGAGGCCTTTTCCAAATATGATTCCTTAAAAAGCATGGTTTTTACTGCGGAAGCCGATCAACGAATCTCCCTGCTTCAAACCGAATTTGATGTAGCACAAAAGGAAAGCACCATAGATTTACAGGAGATAAAACTGAACCAGCAACTGGCTACCCAGCGGCTGATTTTGCTTATTTCCGGACTGCTTTTGCTTTTTTTAATCGTGTTGTTTTTTAGTTTCAGAAATAACAGAAAGAAAAATAAGCTTCTGAAGAAACAGAACAAGGAAAAAGAATTTCTGCTGAAGGAAATTCATCACAGGGTGAAAAACAATCTTGAGGTGGTATCCAGCCTTTTGGCACTGCAAACAGCTCAAATAAAAGATCCTAATGTAGTGAGGGCGATGAAAGAGAGCCAAAACAGGGTGTATTCCATGAGTATTATTCACCAGCGCTTATATCAAAATAACCATCTTTCTACCATTGAAATGAAAGATTATTTCTACAACCTGGGCAGTCATGTGCTGGATTCCTTTGGAGAAGAGGAGCGCATTAGGATCATTTATAAAATGCCGGAATTACATCTGGATGTAGACACGGCTGTGCCTTTAGGATTAATAGTAAATGAATTATTGACAAACAGTCTCAAATATGCCTTTCCGAATAAGCAACCCGGGGAGATCACTATAAATTTGGATAAAAAATCAGCGAATGAAATACAACTCTTAGTAAAAGACAACGGTATTGGCCAAACAGATGGAGAGCCTGTTAAAGGAACAGGTTTTGGGAAAAGACTCATCGAACTGCTTACTCAGCAGCTGGATGGGACGATGCAGGTTATTCACACCTCCGGCACCCAATATCTATTTAATTTTAAATTGAACAGGCTTCCATGATTTTTGCAGGTATGTTTTTTACCCGGATGTAGTCCCTGATTGGACAAGCACACTGTAAAGCACAAGATTTACCTATATATTGTCCCTAACGGGACATTTTTTCGTAGGGTGTTTATATGCCGTAACTAAAGGCACGGGGGTTTGCCGATCTGTGGTCCCCTGCGGGACTTGCAGGTTACCGGTATTTTGTCCCTAACGGGACATTTGATCGTGGCGTGTTTATGTTCCGTACCTAACGGCACGGGGGATGGCTGTGTTGATGTTTTTTACCCGGATGTAGTCCCTGACGGGACAAGCACACTGTAAAGCACAAGATTTACCTATATATTGTCCCTAACGGGACATTTTTTCGTAGCGTGTTTATATTCCGTACTAAAGGCACTGGGGGTTACCGATATGTTGTCCCCCACGGGACATTTGATTGTTTTTGTTTATGTTCCGTCAGGGACTATCGATAGGTAGAAAAAATATTTTTGCGAATAATAGCTGTGCCGGTAGGTACAGCATATGATCATTGAATTGGCTTGAATATATAATGTTCATCAAATTGAATATTGTGTGTTTTTAAAAGTGCCACATATTCTTCCATAAATGTCAATTTTTTATGATGCTCTTCCTGATTCTGTATGTATTTAATTACGCGTGGCACGTGAGATTTTGAATATGAAAATGCGCCATATCCCGCTTGCCAGGAAAATTTCCCGTTTACAACTCCCTTATTGTTTATCCATTTTGATGAATCTTGTTTTACCTGTTTCATTAAATCAGATAGGGATTGCGTGGGTCGCATTCCAAACAAAATATGAATGTGATCTGGCATTCCGTTTATCTGCAAGACTTTGTGCTCGTGATTTTGTATAATGCCTGTGATGTATTGATACAATTCGTCTTTCCATTCATTTTTAATCAAACTTTGTCTGTTTTGTACTACAAAAACTACCTGAATATGTATTTGTGTATAGGTGTTTGCCATAATTGCGTGTTTATATCCCTTACCTAAAGGTACGCGTTTTCCCGTATGTTGCTCCTGACGGGACATCTTACTGTGGCGTGTTTATATTCCGTACCTAAAGGCACGGGGGGGTGCCGATCTTTGGTAGCCTGCGGGACTTGCAGGTTACCTATATATTGTCCCTAACGGGACATTTTTTCGTAGCGTGTTTATATTCCGTACCTAAAGGCACGGGGGTTTGCCGATCTGTGTCCCCTGCGGGACTTGCAGGTTACCGGTATTGGACATTTGATCGTGGCGTGTTTATATTCCGTACCTATAAAGGGTCGGGACACTCATTATATAAACGGATATCCATTTTAAACAAGAAAAAAAAATATACCAGGGGAGCATTTCAAAATACTCCCCCTAAATAAACACCAGCTTTTGAACTATTTTACTACAGCGTCATCATTGTAAATGTCCCTGATGCAGATGTATTTTCCGTCTCGCTTTTCCCAGATAGCCATATATTTACCTGTTCTGATCACTTTGCCTGATGCATCTTTAGATTCTGCTGTGCCAATTTCAGTCACCGTATTTTCATCACCAAATACCTCAATGGTTTTATAAGCCACCGTTTCACCTTCTGCTTTTTCTACCAGGCCTTTTTCAATTTCTTTTAGCAAAGCAGCTTTCCCCCTTGTCATAGGAGCATTATTGGACATACTTATCGCGTCATCTGAATAAAAAGCAAGAATCGCAATGGCATCACGTGCATTATCAGCTGCCGCCCAGTCATTTTCCAGGGCTTGTATCCCGGCTTTTATACTGGCCATATCAGCTTTAGCTTCTACTGGTTCTGCAGTTGTAGCCGGTTCCATTTCAGTTTTTTTATCGGGTTGTGAGTTACACCCTAAAGTGAAAAGGGAAATTGCAAGTCCTAGCGTCGCAAGTTTAAAATTGTTCCGAATGTTCATTTTTTTGATATTTAGTTTTGCCTACCCTGATCTTTTTCGGCTTACCGTACCTTGCAGATAACTTAAGCTTCGTTTGTTATTTTCTATAGATTATTGGGAAAAAGCATCCGCAAGTTTTTTGGTATCCACGTATTGCTGAAAGCCGGTAATTTTGCCGTCTTTAAGCGACCAATGGTGCGCAACCTGAGCATCATAAATGGCTCCGTTCTCTTTTATTTTCGCTTTATAGCGTAATGTGGCAAGCACCTGGTCATTGGACATTTCGTGCAATTTTATATCTGCCAGATTGAAATATTCAAAATCAGCACCAACACGTGCAAAAATGCCATTCAAAACAGCATCTGGTCCTATGTAAGGATTTCCATCGGCATAGGCATTGCCTTCGGCTTCATACCAAATAATTTTTTCGTCCATTACGCTCAGAACTGCAGGAATATCGCCAGCGGCAAAAGCTTTGTATAAATTATCGACTATGCCCAGGTTTTTAGGGTTGGATACCAAACCTAACTGTTGCATAAAAGCCATATTGTCCATAAAATCCTGTTCCTGAGCTATCTTTCCATTTTTCATTTTGGCAATGGTTACCCCACTTATATCTACAGGTTTACCGGTTGCCGGAATCCCGAAAAAATCACCTGTATGGTTGCCTTTGAAATTCCAGTGTTTTACAATTTTATTTCCACTGCCCAGAATTTCCTCGACGGTAAACTTAATATTTGAAAATCCGGTAAGAAAATTTTGATAGTAGGCTTTAAATGCTTCAATCCCCGCAATATTTTCCGGTTTTGAAATCATCACGATGTTCTCGTCAAAGTTTTTAGTGCTTATTTGATCTATTTGTCCTTTGTTCACAATATCATCCCAAACCTGCGTATACATTTTCAGGTTTTTATCGAGGTTGCTTTTTTGAGCGAATGTGGTTGCGACGCTCGAAATAGCGATGGCAAGTAATAGAATTGATTTTTTCATGGTTTTAAAATTTTAGCTGATTAATTAGTTTTTCATTTGAATGCAAATGAGCCGAATTGTTTTGTTATGTTAAGATTTACCGGGGAATATAGTGCTGCAGTATCTTTTCTTTTGTAGGAGGAAAGTATAGATCACTGCATTTTTTTTTGGGTTTATCGCACCTTTCTTAAAAGCGTGGCCATATACTTATATTTAAAATCCCTGGAAGCAATTCCTTCCTGAATTTTTCGAATTTGGTCTTCAGACATTGCCGGTCCTGCTTCAGCCCAACCGGTAAACATTTGGTTGTAATCCCGGTACATATCTACAGCGATATGTGAAGCGTAAACATCACTTCCTGTTGGCAACATATATCGCATCAAACTCCAATTCCCCCTTATTCCCGCATCCACTTCTTTTTGATGTATAGGCTGAAAAACTTCCGATTCAAATTTTTCATAGGTTTCATAATCTCCATTCGTTGCTTTCATTAAATTAATTCCTGCAACCGTACCTAAAGGCATCTCAAAATCATCTTTAGTAGTAGCTATTTGTTCAAGATATATGCGTGCCGCCAGATCTCTTGATTTTGCGGTGTTGTTAAATTTTTCATTTCGATCATCTTCGGACATGTCTGGATAAGCAGCTTTTAGAGCGGCCTCAAAATCTCCCGCGTTGCTCATCATTTTCACCGGATCGTTATAAAGACTTACCGTGAGGTATTGATATCCCTGGTTCTCACCGCCGGGTTGTAGACCCCACAAGTCCCATCCCAAAATATCCCCGTTTTTAACCCGTTGTTCCTGAATTTTTTCCCAAAATGCTTCTGTTTCCATGTAAGCCTGTTCCTGCTCATTGTCCACTTTCATGAACTCGAATATTAGATAAAGTTTGTCCTGGGCAATTCCATTATTGCCTACCAACATTAAAGCGATAAGAATTAGTAATTTTTTCATGATCATTAGAATTTAAATCAGTTGTTGTTTTATTTTAAAGGTTTTCATCTGGATTTATGTACTTCCAGTTCTATTTCAATCAGAAATTCCGGAAGCGCTAATTCCTTTACACCCAGCCAGGAACCTGTGGGGAAGTGACTTTTGTAAATTTGATTTCTATAGCCTGCAACTTCCAGAAATTTGGGCATATTGGTGGTGAACAGGTTTTCCACAATTACATCGTCAAAGGTGCACCCGAAGTGCTTCAATATTTTTTTCAAATCGGAATAGCAATTTTTCATTTGCTGTTCAAAATCACCAACCGCTGTTGGGGTGCCATCGTCGTCCATACTAACTGCTCCGGAAATTTTTATGCTGTTGCCAATTTTTACAGCGTGGGAATAACCAAAAGCTTTTTCTACTTCCGGGCGAAGCAGAAAATATTCCGGTGATTCTTTTCCTTCGAACGGTTCTACTGGTATTGATTTTTTTTCTTTTTCGTTGAAACTCATTACGAAAATGCAAGGCGTTAATATTGGGACTTTATGTGATTCAAATTTTGTATTCATGTATTCAGAATTTAGTTAGAGTATGTGTTTAAAGTTCTCATAACCGGTTTGAAGTTCATGCTTAATTCGCTTTTTGCCAGATCATTTTTATAAATAAACTTTGCTTTTTCTATTGGTTCACGGTGATTAAGCATCTCGTGAATATCGGAAACACGGTATGTTTCGCTACTCAATAAATAGTCTTTCCCATGAAGCCCTTTTTTAGTTGCGGCATTAAAGACAGCAGTGGCCACATCTTCAACATCAACTACCGCAAAAGGAACATCAAGGTCGTAGAGTGATTGAAAAAACTCATCGGGTGCTATTTTGTTCTTTATAAGGAACTGAACTCCGGTAGAGGTGGAATCTTCTCTCTTTGAAAGGGCTTTTCCCATAACCATTACCGGCGAAACTGAACATATTTCAAAAGAAGGTTGCGGATTGTCCTTTATAAATTGTTCCACTACCTGATTGGCAATAAATTTGGCCTGTGCATATGGGTGGCTTTCTGTACTGGTAAATCGAATATCCTTTTCATCAAAGTAATCTGTAAAATTTTTACCACCTGCCGGCATAGGAAAGTTGGTGTTGAAAGCAGCTACGGAAGCTATAAAAACTACTTTTTCAACATTTGGCGCCTGATTTATGGCTTCAAGAAAATTTTCGGTTCCTTTTATAGTTGGATCAAATAGTTCGGTTTTGGGATCTTTAACATCCAGTTGGAACGGGGTACCGCTATGCACCACAATTTCACAATCCTTTATAAAATCCTTTAAAGTTTCTGTATCCTCGAGTTTTAACTCGCGAATATTGAGGTTGTCAGAATTTTTAAGATTGAAAAGATGTTGATACTTTTCACTTTTATGTATATCGGTCACCGATACTATTAACTCGTATCCTTCTGTCAAAAATTTCCTTGTGATGTAGCTACCAATAAAGCCTGAACCACCAATTATTCCAACTGTTTTCATAATTCTAATTTTTTGATCATTCTTTCAAACTGACGATTTTACCATCTTTTAAATCCCAGGAATGTTTAAACCGGGTTGAGATAAACTCACATTCTGCTGGTTGCCGCCCATTTACTACCCCGGTAACTATTATCGTGTTTTTTTCAGCGTTCTGGAAATTAAGATCCTCAAAACGAATGCTTCCCCATTCATTTTTCAAAATCGCATCAAATGTTATGGAAAACTTTTCATTGACTTCCCTGGTATTTTTGACATCATCCCATTTTATTCCGGGGATTAAAACTGCGATGTCATTTGATCTTGCCTTACTGTTTTGCAGGACATCATATACGTTTTTTACAATTTCCTGATTGTTGGCATTTTGCCCATGCAGGATGTTTGATGTAAACAGTACAGTCACAAGAAGAATTGAATATCTCTGTAAAGTGTTCATCGGTTGTTTTTTATGTTTTTATTTTTTCGAGACATAACCAAGATCGGGACGCATACTGCCTGTTTTGGATTCATATTTATGAACGTATTCCATCATACCATCGAATAATTTCTCGCCTTCCTCTCCCAGAAGCACATCCGTTTCATCAGATGTTTTTAAGTAAGATTGTGCGTCTTTGGCTGAAATCACTACGAGATAGTAATCTCCAGGGGTGCCAAAACCATTGCGGTAGACCCTGAAATGTTGATTAGCCCCTTTCTTTTCGTAGAGTGCCTTAATTTCCCTCATCTTATTTCTAAGGTTTGCTACATTTTCAGGAGTGACGTGAAAGAAATGCCATTTTCTGAAATCCTCGCCTGGGGTATTTGTGGTAAGTCCGTTAGGCATATAAGACATATCATTGATCAAATGGACCATATAATTCCTATGAACATCATAGCTTTTGTCAAAACGGCTAAATATGGCCCTGAATTTTTCTTCTCCCATTTTTTCAACTAAAGGCGCCAGCGGATTTTTATCGAGATCGGCCATATTATTTACGGGAGTAATGCTCAAGTAAGTTCCGCCGTCCAAACGAGCCGTCGACCAGTCGGCGTCTTTTAGATCATGTTCTTTGCAGGCTGCAATAAAATCTTTGGTAACGGCCTCATACTCTTTAAGCATGGAAGGTTTTACCTGGTCTTCGTGCACCCAAAATGCCTGATTGGCATTCGTACTTTGGGCAAAAAGACCATTGGTAGGCAATACTGTGATTGCAAAAAGCAAGGTGATAAAATTTAAAGTTTTCATAATTTCCTGGTTTTATATTTATTTAACACCAAAGTAATTATGTATTTAGCTGAAATCAAGTTGGTTAGGATGGAACTGATGAAATACTGTCCTAAAGGCTTAATTATTTTCCCAAAGCACTTTTTTGTTGACAAAATGATTTGTAATCTTATAAAGATTTCGGTGCATGCTCCTTAGCCTAAGGATAGTTTTCATTGAAATAACTACGTGCGTATAGATTATTTCATTTTTTCGGGAGAGATTGATGATCAATAATGTGCGGTAAAGAGTCAGGATCGTTCCGCCTTTGGCGTACATTGAAACCATTTAGGTGTGATTTCTCTTTTTTCAGAACACTTTAAGTATCGTAAAATTGAAAAATTCAGGAAAGTAAGGTTTGCATATATAAAATCACATAGGAATGCCCAACGAATATGTGGTTTCAGCTTTCACAAAATGTTTACCGAATAATTCTGTTTAACGATACAATGTTTAAAGGATTCTCCATCAGGCTGCATTTTTGATTTTAAAGTTAAACTTTACTGTAGTGCCATTTTCATTTTTTTCCTGAAAAGTGCCATTGAGTTGTTGTGTCAATAATTGAATTAACCGAGAGCCAAAACCGGTTCCTTGTGGTGACAAACCGATGGTTTTACCCACACCGTTATCAGACACGGTTAAGGATAAAGTCTCGGGATTTGGTTGAGATAAGCTTATTTGAATGGTTCCATTCCTATTCTTGGGAAACGCATATTTTAAGGCGTTTGTAAGTAGTTCATTAACTATCAAGCCAATGGGTACTGCGGTGTCCACATCCAGCTCCAGGCTGTCCATCGCGCATTCAATTTTCACCTTATCTTCTGCATTAAAGGTATCTAAAACGCCTTCACCCAAATTCAGGAAATAATCTTTCATTTCAATGCTTCCCAGATTTTCTCCCTGATATAATTTTTGATGAATAATGCCCATGGACTGCACCCTGTTTTGACTGGCCATCATAGCATCTTTGGCCGCTGAATCTTCCAGTTGTGCAGATTGCAGTGAAATTAAACTTTTAACCAATTCCAAATTGTTTTTAACACGGTGATGAATTTCTTTTAGCAACAGTTCATTTTCAGCATTGCGCTTATCAAGCAATATATTTTTATGGGCTAACTCTTCATTTAATATCTTAAGTTTATGATTACTCCGTTGTTTAAGCATATAATTACGATATAGTAATCCGAGCAATAAAATACCAATAATTAAGGCCACACTATAAACAGTTTGTTGTTGCTGATTAGCAGCGAGCTCTTTATCTTGTTTGAGCAAATCTACCTGTAATTCACTTTCACGAAGGCTTCTTTCGTTTCTTTCTACTTCGATAATATTGTTAGCCTCTGACCATTCAATATAGTATTCAAGAGCTTTTTTGTAATCACCTATGAGCTCATAAACACCGAATAATTTCTTGATAAAATATGCCGTATTTGATTTGGTATTAATTGCAATTGAGGAATTCCTGGCTTTTTCATAATAGGCAATTGCCTCATCATACCTGCCTTCTGCCCTGGCAATGTCCCCTATACGGGAATGTGCAAATTGATAAGTATCAATCGTAGTTAGGTTATATTCCTCTAATAGTTGAATGGTTTTAATCAGGTAGGTTTTTGCTTCTTCAGATTCCCCCCTTTTAATTAGGTTATTGCCTTTTGAGTAATAATACCAGGTATGGTGAAAGGGATTAGTGAGTTGAGGCAATAGCTCCTGAAATTGGTTCATATAATAGTCAGTCGAATCGGGATTTGAATCTCCAAAATGATAAGATAATAGCTTGTAGGCAATGACAAGGGCCTCATTCTTTTCCGGGTAATCTGATTTTTGATAACCAGCTATACTCTCCTTTAAATATTGAACTCCTATTTCTTCTTCTTCAGGCAAACCATATTGATAATAAAACCTACCCTTATCTTTCAAAACCTTTAGCTGAATTTCAGGTCGGGGATCATCTTTGAGTAAATCCACCGCTTTTACAAAAAGCTCCAGGCCGGGTTTTGGTTCTCCTCTGATAATTTTTATCAAAGCCCAATTGATCAATAAATCATAACCCAAAACCTTATCTTTCTTGCTTTCCGGGATTTTTTCATAATAAGCCCAACCTATGGGTGCCAGCGAATCCACAACATTAAAGTTATGAGACCTATTCGCTCTATCAGTTATATTAAGATACAAATTAGCCAATCTTTCATATTGTAAGGGCTTGCTATTTTGGAGTAGGAGAGCAGCCATATCAAAATAAAAAACAGTACTGTCCCGGTTAAAATGCGGCATTTCTCTAAACCACAATGCCTTGTCCTGGTAGGCTTTACTTAAAGCAGAAACTTGATCAAATGAAAGATCTTGTCCAATACTCAGTTTTTTTAATTGTAAACTTTTAAGTGCTATTTGATGAAGATGCTCCTTGCCATCCAATACCTCAATAGCTTTATTTGCATAAAAAAGAGTGCTGTCCTTATTGCATTGAGGCATATTGGTAAACCAAGAAGCTTTTTTAAAATATATATTACTAAGTTCGAGTGCAGTTTTTGGTGAACTATTTTTGACTTGGGCACTTTGTGAAAATCCGCTCAAATGAAAGAGTAAAGCACTACACCACATCAAGGATATAATATAGATGTGGATATTCGCTTTGTCAGTTAGATTCATATGAACAGTGATTTTTATCATCATAAATGACTTTAAATATGAGTCAATTGGGTTTTATAAAGGTCAATAGCTGTATTTATATTAGTCAAAGCATCCTGAAGGTCATCTCCGGAAAAAAGTTGATTAAATGCTTTATTATGATAGGCCAATGCCAAATCTTTCTTTGAATCCAGGTTCTCCAGTATTTCAATGGCTTTGTTACAAAGGTCAACCCCTTCGGCATAACTGTTTTGGTAATACAGTAGTCCACACAGGTGGGTATAGCTTTGAGCGATGCCTTTTTGATCATTTAATTTTTGGAAAAGTTCCAGCGCTTTATACACCTGTTCTGTAGCTTCAACATACTCTGTTTGAAGAGTATAAACTTCCTTCAGGGCAATATGGGTTTTGGCAAGGTTTAATTCATTTTGTAGCGTGCTGTATATATCTTTTGCCATAAGGGTATAAACCAATGAAGAATCCAGTTTAGAGTATTCTTTGTGATAATATGCCAGATGTAAATAAGATTTGGCAAGGGCATTTTGGTTATCCAATTTTTTGGAGAGCGCCACAGCTTTATGTGAATTAACGCCCAACTGTATGGAGTCTGCCGTTATTTTTGTGTGTTCATCCAGCCATAGAAGAATGGAATCTAAATCTTTCACATTAGAAGCCTGTGAAAAACCAGAGTTGGTGAAAAAAAATATAAAAAGTAAAGAGATAATTCCCTTCATATTTGTTTGTATTGTGTTTCAATTATGCTCATTTCATAAGCCTTTTAAACTTTTAAAAATTACCCGTGGGTATTAAAATATATGCGAAAAAAAAGTGGTTTTATTTTGGCTTTCCTTGGTCCAGCATCTCATGAATGCAGATTAAATTAATCGTTTATAAATCTTAAAACAACCAGATTAGGACGAAGGTTGCGAAATATTGTCCTAACCGACCATATTTTTATCAAAGGCTTAAATGGTTTGCAATCTTTTTAAGAGTTCCGTGCGCATTCCTTTGGACATAGGGATTGCTTTTCGTGAAATAACTACGTGTGTCCCGGCTATTTCATCTATTCGTGAGAGATTGATAATATAAGATCTATGGATTCTTAAAAAATGGTTTTGCGATAGTTTTTTATCCATTTCTTTCAGCGTGGTCACTATCAAATATTCCTTTTCCATTGAAAATATCCTGCAATAATTACGCTCGGCTTCAATGTACCGAATATCCTTAATAGCTACTTTTACCATCGTTTCACGATTTCTAACAAAAAGACAATCTTTTAAAACAGCCGTGGAAGATCCATTTTTAGAATCTTTGGACGGGGCATTGATAGTACATTTTAACTGATGGACTGTAAGCTCAATACTGCGTTGTAAATCTAATTTTTTAAAAGGTTTGGAGATAAAAGCATAGGGGTGTGTTAATTTAGCTCTGTTAAAATTTGCCTCATCGGCATTGGCAGTAAGATAGATTATTGCAATATCCTTATGAAATTCCTGCATTCTTTGGGCGGTTTCTATTCCATCCATTTTTCCTTTAAGCTGAATGTCTATCAACACGATATCCGGGAGGTTGGTTGTAATATGGCTTAGTGCGTCTTCACCCCTGGGAATAATTCCTGAAACTTCATACCCCATTTCTGTAAGCTGCATAGAAATATTGGCAGCGATGATCATTTCATCCTCAACGACTAATATTTGAATAGGTTGAATCATCAGATTAACGGTATTTAATCCCACAAGGTGGCTTTTAATTCAAACCGGAATTGATCCTGAAGTATGCCTGAAGCTTCCATCCATTGTGAAAACTTCCGAAATAAACCTGGTCAGTATAAAAAGGTACGCTTGTGATGGTATTTTTAAATTAAATAAACATCAAAAACAATTGGAGTTTTTAGGGAGGGGAATTGCTTTTTTCTTCCTGACATCAGAAAGCTTTATTATGCGTTTTCGTCTGCTAATTTAATAAATATTTAGGTAATAATTAATAATTATTTTTCTGTTAAAGTAGTTTGTATAATTCTTTAACAGAAAAAAAGCGATTCTTCATTAAAGTTCGTTTTTCAGGTGGCATTTTGTATTTTTACCAGGAAAACAATCTTACTTAGAATGGAGAAACAAGAAATTCTGGCAAAGTGTAATGAAATGTCTAAAAACACTTTAATGGAAACCCTCAATATAGAATTTACAGATATAGGCGACGATTTTGTTACGGCCAAAATGCCGGTTACTTCAAAGGTTCATCAACCGGATGGTGTCCTGCATGGCGGTGCAAGTGTTGCACTGGCCGAAAGTGTAGGTAGTGTGGCTTCTCATATTTTTATGGATGCGGAAGATTTTTACATCCGCGGTATTGAAATTTCTGCAAATCACATCAAAAGTATTTCTGAAGGAGATGTCTATGCAAAAGCAACTTTTATTCACAAAGGAAGAACCACTCAGCTATGGAATATAAGAATAACAGATGTTGAAGATAACCTGATCTCCCTGGTAAAATTGACAACCATCGCCTTGCCTAAAAAGAAATAAATGATCACTTCTGAAGAATTTTTTGATAAACTTCGTTTTCAGCTGGAGAAAAAATTGCCTTTCGTAGCCTATAAAAAACCATCGACGCAACCCTTAAAAATAAAAGCTTTTCTGCAATCAAATTCTGAAATTTATAAAACTGAAAATTTTTCAGAAAGCGGCTTTGTATTCGCTCCTTTTGATAGCAATAAACCTAAATTTCTTATTCCTTCTGCTCAATCTGAATTTTTGGAAACCACTTTTGATCCTTTAGAAGTCGAAAAGAATTCCACGATATCAACCATCGGTAAAACCGAATCTGGACCTGCCCGGAAGCAGCATATAGCTTTAGTGGAAGAGGGAATCGAGCAAATAAAAAATGGGATCTTCAAAAAAGTGGTGCTTTCAAGGAGGGAAGCTGTGAAACTGGAAGGGCAGGATCCTGTAAAAACAGTTCAGGATTTATTCCAGATGTATCCAACAGCGCTGGTATATATCTGGTTTCATCCCGAAACCGGTTTATGGCTGGGCGCTACTCCTGAAACCCTGCTTGAAATAGAGCGCAACCGGTTTAAAACCATGGCCCTTGCAGGAACTCAGAAATATGAGGGAGACATGGAGGTGGTTTGGCGAGAAAAAGAAAAGCAGGAACAGCAATTTGTTACAGATTCTATCCTGGAGAGTTTAAAACCCTTTGTAGAGAAGATCGAAAAATCCAGTCCGTTTACTGCTAAAGCCGGGAATTTACTTCATTTAAAAACCGATATCTCCGGATCTTTATATCCGGAATCACAGGATTTGGGAACCCTGATTTCTGCAATTCATCCAACCCCTGCAGTTTGCGGACTTCCGAAGGAACCCGCCAAAAAATTCATTCTGGAGCATGAAAATTACGACCGGGAATATTACTCAGGATTTTTGGGAGAATTGAATTTGAAGACGGAAATCAAACGAAGCGGAAACCGAAGAAATCCGGAAAACCAGGCATACGCAAGTATTATAACTACTTCAAATTTATTTGTGAACCTGAGGTGTATGAAATTTGAAGAGAAGCAGGCTGTTTTGTTTGTTGGCGGCGGAATTACAAAAGATAGCGATCCGGAGGCAGAGTGGGTGGAAACCCAAAATAAGGCTGAAACGATGAAGGCAGTATTTTAATCCAGGCCTTTCACGATTTAATACACCGAAAGTGCTTGCTGGTTGCTGGTACATGTGCTTTCAAAATCGTAATTTTACTTTTCATTCAAAACTCATTAAAAAGTGGCTGTCCGAAAAGTCATTAAATTCGTCATCCTGAATTTATTTCAGGATATAACTTGTTGAAAATCAAAACATTTTAGAAGCTGAAACAAGTTCAGCTTGACGTAAGTCGGACTTTTTAGAGAGCCACTTTATCTAGCGCGTTTTTTTAAATAAAGTTTAGTGAAATACTCCAAAATTCCCGTTGCTCAATCGATCGTCGCTTTATGCGTCGCAAAAAATATAAATCACGTGGTTATTTCTCCGGGTTCACGAAATGCTCCATTAACCATCGGTTTCACCCATCATCCCAAAATTAAGGCCTACAGCATTGTAGATGAGCGTTGTGCGGCATTTTTCGCTTTGGGAATGGCACAACAGCTTCAGCAGCCGGTCGCCCTGGTGTGTACTTCCGGATCGGCATTATTGAATTATTATCCAGCGGTGGCAGAAGCTTTTTACAGCGATATCCCATTGGTGGTGATCTCTGCAGACAGACCAATTGAACGTATTGATATTGGGGATGGACAAACCATTCGGCAAAAAAATGTATTCGAGAATCATATCCTGTATTCCGCAAATCTCTATTCTGAGATCGTACTGGAGAACACTTCAGCAGATAAAAAATTACAGCAGAAACAGTTTGAATCTCAAAAGCACAATGAGCGAGAGATCAACCTTGCACTGAATAAGGCTTTGGAAGGAAAAGGACCCGTTCATATCAATGTGCCTTTTTATGAGCCTTTATATGACATGGTGGAAAAAGCTTCGGTTAAGCCTTTGCAGATTCTTCCTGAAATTCGGGAACGAATTTATTTGGAAAAAGAATTGGAACCCTATGCCGAAATCTGGAACAGGGCCAAACGAAAAATAGTGATTGTGGGAGTTGCCCAGCCAAATGCTCTGGAACAGAAATTTCTGGATTTCCTCGCTCAGGATGAATCGGTTTTGATGTTGAGTGAAACCACTTCAAATTTAAATCATCCAGAGATTTTTACACGTATTGATACCCTCATAGGTCCTATAGAAAGAAGCGAAGATGCAGCAGAACAATTTGAGGCTTTAAGGCCGGATATCCTGTTAAGCTTCGGTGGGATGATCGTTTCAAAAAAAATCAAATCTTTTCTTCGAAATTTTCAGCCGGAGCATCACTGGCATGTGGATCCTAAAAAGGCATACAATACCTTTTTCTGTTTAAACAAGCATTTTGAAACTTCCATCAACTCCTTCTTCGAAACGTTTTATCCTTTGCTTGAGAACGGGAAAAGCGATTATGCTCCACACTGGAAGATTATCAGAAAAAAAAGACAGGCCCGGCACGATCTATATGTACAGGAAATCCCATATTCCGACTTTAAGGCCATGCAGTTAATTGTGCCAGGTGTGCCTGAAAAATACAATGTACAACTGGGAAACAGTGCCACCGTTCGATATGCCCAACTTTTTAACTGGGATGAAACCCAAAAGTTGTTTTGCAATCGCGGCACGAGTGGGATAGATGGAAGCGTTTCTACGGCCGTAGGAGCAGCGCATATAAATGAAGATCCTACTTTACTGATATGTGGTGATTTAAGCTTTTTCTATGACAGCAACGGGTTGTGGAATAATTACATCCCAAAAAACTTTAGGATAATCATCCTGAACAATGAAGGGGGCGGAATTTTCAGAATTCTTCCAGGAAATAAGAATACCGAAAATTTTGACACTTATTTTGAAACCATACATCACATGAATGCGAAGCCTTTATGTGAATTGCATGATTTTGAATACCAGGTAGCTAATAATTCCGAGGAGATCAGCGAAGCTTTAAATGGATTTTATGACCCTTCAGAAAAACCGAAATTACTTGAGATCTTCACCCCGCGCCAAATTAATGATGAGGTTTTACTGAAATATTTTGGTTTTATGAAATCTTAACTGTTAATCCTCATCGAGGGTTAGACTTCTGGAGGTTTATTATTTTAAAATTTAAGTTTGTTTGACGGAAGGGTTAAAAAGATAATTGTAACTAAAACCACCCCGGCCTGCTGCCACCACTCCTTTGGAAGGATGGGAGCTTTAAAAAGTTTTAAAATTTCCGTTATTTTTTTAATAATAAGAAAAAACAACGTGCTCCTTCCTCCCGAACCGTCGGGGAAAAGGGAAGCCCGCCCGAACTGTACGGGCGGGGTGGATTAATCGGCATTTGGATGTTTTTAAAAAACCAGAATCTTCCTGCCGATTAAGACGGAAGGGTTAGGAACGTAAATTAAAACTGGAACCGTCCCTCCCGAGGTTTTTGATAATTCCCGAAAAAATATAAAGTATCTTTGCATTTTAAAATTTAGCTATGCTTACAATTGGTGAATACCATACGATGAAAATTGACCGGGATACGGAACCCGGATTGTTTTTGAGAAATGAGGAAGGAGATGAGGTCTTACTGCCCAATAAATATAAACCGGAAACCTTTGATCTGGAGGATGAGATAAATGTATTTGTTTACCTGGATCATCAGGAAAGGCCTGTTGCCACTACCTTAACGCCTTATGTTAAGCTGGACGAATTCGCTTACTTAAAGTGCGTGGAAGTTTCTGATATCGGCGCTTTTTTGGACTGGGGGCTGGAAAAACATCTCTTTGTGCCTTATCGCGAGATGGCTTCAAAAATGCGGAAGGAAAGTTGGTACCTGGTTTTTTGTTATTTGGACCAGGAAACCAATCGATTGGTTGCTTCCAGTAAAACCAATGCTTTTTTAGATAATACGGAATTAACGGTAGAACCTTTTGAGGAAGTGGATATTATTGTTGCCAATCCTACAGATCTTGGAATGAATGTAATCGTGAATGAACTGCACCAGGGATTGATCTTTAAGGATGATATTTTTCAGGATATGCAACCCGGAGACCGTTTAAAAGCGTGGGTGAAGAAAACAAGGCCGGATGGGAAAATAGACATCACCCTGCAGCGTCCGGGATATCGAAGTATTGAGCCTAATGCACAGGATATTTTAAATGAGATAGCATTAAAGGGAGGTCATTTAAAACTCACCGATAAATCTTCGCCACAGGAAATACAGAGGACACTTCAAATGAGTAAAAAAAGCTTTAAGAAAGCTATAGGTACTTTATACAAGCAACGCCTTATAGATATAAAGGAGGACGGGATCTACCTTAAAAAAGATCAATAATTGTAACCTCTTCTTGCAAAAGGATTATACCGGGTAAGGTAATAATGCCCGGTTCCTTCCGCAGCATCCCTGTAAACAGAATTTCTGGTTCCGCTTCGTTGAAGTTCAGGGCTGAATGATTGGTTGAAAAATCGCGGACTTGCATTCCAATCGGTATTTCGACTTATGGTGGTGGTATTATCCTTTTGAGGAAGCTGAACCGGAGGAGCGAGTTCCACCATTCTTGATTTCATCCTTCTTTCCCGTTCCATAAATTCGGCCATATTCACCTCCCGGGGTTCATTTTCAAGATCAAAATTGACACTTCGTATTTTGAAATTTCCGGTATTGGGAATTTCAGGAGATAAAATGCTTAGAGCGGGAATAATTTCGATTCTCTTGATAATAAATTCTGAGGAAGCATCCCTAACAGCAGGGATTTCTATTTCCTGAGCAGTTCCGATATAGGATATGAAGATAAAGAAGAAAAGCAATCCTATTTTTTTCATCGCTGAATTTTTTTCAAATATATCAAGAATTGTGCTAAAGATCATTCTAAAATCTAATCTGGATTAATTACCCGGATAACCTCTTGTATTTAAGATGAAAATGAAACTTCCCATTTGACTTTAAAATCCTATTTTTACAGTAAAACTACGCATATGACCAGCATTGATTGGAAAACAGTAAAAGAATTTGAAGATATCACCTATAAAAAGGCTAATGGAGTTGCAAGGATAGCCTTTAACCGTCCGGATGTAAGGAATGCCTTCAGGCCGAAAACCACCAGTGAATTGTATCAGGCTTTTTACGATGCCCAGGAAGACACTTCCATCGGCGTGGTTTTATTATCGGCTGAAGGACCTTCTTCCAAAGATGGAGTATATTCATTTTGCAGCGGAGGAGACCAGAAGGCGAGAGGGCATCAGGGATATGTTGGTGAGGACGGGATGCACAGGCTTAATATTCTTGAAGTGCAACGCTTAATACGATTTATGCCAAAAGCTGTGATCGCAGTAGTTCCGGGTTGGGCCGTTGGCGGCGGCCATAGTTTGCACGTGGTGTGTGATCTAACCCTTGCAAGTAAGGAACACGCGATTTTTAAACAAACCGATGCCGATGTCACCAGTTTTGACGGTGGATATGGATCTGCATATCTGGCCAAAATGGTAGGCCAGAAACGCGCCAGGGAAATTTTCTTTTTAGGAAGGAATTATTCTGCCCAGGAAGCTTTTGAAATGGGTATGGTGAATGCGGTAATTCCGCACGAGGAACTGGAAAACACCGCTTTTGAATGGGCACAGGAAATTCTGGAAAAATCCCCTACTTCCATTAAAATGTTGAAATTCGCGATGAACCTTACCGATGATGGCATGGTTGGTCAACAGGTTTTTGCTGGGGAAGCAACCCGTTTGGCGTATATGACCGATGAAGCCAAAGAAGGAAGGGATGCCTTCCTGGAAAAAAGAAAACCTAATTTTGTCAAAAAATGGCTTCCTTAATGGAAAACTTTTCAAATAAAGAAATAGACCTTAGTTCCCTTCCCAATTATGAGACGGTAGATTTTCACCCTATTTCATCCCAATATCTTAAAAAGGTTTTGGTGGAATTTGGGATTTTATTATTGATTGCTTTAACTGCTATTGCAGGTATGTTTTATTACCAAATAGATACTTATTATATCTATTCAGGGATCGTGATTTTTGTTTTATTTTTTGGGTTTAAACTTTGGAATAACATCAAAATGCAGGATGAATACGCGTATGCAATCCGGGAAAGAGATGTTTTATATAAAAGAGGATATATCATAAACAGGACTACTGTCGTTCCTTTTAACAGGATTCAGCATGCTACCATATCAAGGGGGATTCTGGATAAATTTTTCGGAATTGCTACCCTCAATATATTTACAGCCGGTGGCAGTGGCAGCGATATTCAAATTCCGGGACTGGAACCGGAACTCGCATTGCGGCTGAAGGAATCCCTGGCTAAAAAGATATCTGAAGATGAAAGCTGATTCTTTTTCTGAACCCCAACGTCAATCGGGAATAGGGGTACTGCTTATTTTTCTCACTACGGTCTATAAATTTATAAAGGGATTTTGGGTGCTTGGGGTTTATTTTCTTCTTAATAGTCCCGGTGGAAAGACCTTGTTTTTTGTTGGACTTGGAATGAGCATTTTAGCCATAATTGCGCTTATATATAGTTACTGGTATTACAGGAAGTTTTTATTCCATATAGATTATTCCAAAGAAGAATTCAAGCTTGAAAAAGGGGTTTTTTCTACTGAGGATATCGCAATTCCTTTCGATAAAATTCAACAGGTTTATTTAAAGCGTTCTATCCTACAGCGTATTATCAATGTATATAGCCTGGTTATTGAAACCGCTGGTAGCAGCGACAAGGAGATAAGCATAAAAGCTATTTCAAAGGAAAAGGCGGATACACTCTCAGCCCTTTTGATACGGGCAAAAAAGGATGCAGTCATAGCTGAAACCGGGACTGAAGAATTGGAAGACGATGTCAAAAAGGAGGTTTTATGGACACATAAATTGCATTTTTCCGATCTTTTAAAAATAGGGCTTAGTACCAATTACCTGCGTGGCCTTGCGTTGATCTTCGTGTTTTTCTCGACTATTTTCAATGAATTAAGGCCTTTTGTGGAAGATTATTCTGAAGGTCTTGATGAACAGTTGGACCAAATTCCGGGACTTTTAGAATCTGTGGGAGTTTTTGTTATTGTCGCCATCCTGATGTTGTTGCTAAGTATGATTATTACCGTTATTGAGGTTTTTATCAAATACTACGGACTTAAACTTCAGCAAAGCAAAAACAGTCTTGAGCTTGAAATGGGACTGAAAACCAACACAAAGATTTCCTTGCAGCCAAGACGAATCCAGCTGTTGCAGGTCACGACCAATCCGGTTCAAAAGTGGCTGAACTTATATGAGGCGCGTTTCTCTCTTGCAAGTAGTGAAAATACGCTTGAAAAATCGAAAATTAAAATTCCGGGCCTTGGTGAAACAACGGTTGAAAAGATAAAATCCTTTGTGTATGCAGATGCCAATTCAGGAGATAGCCTGGAGCAAACTTTTCGTCCAAACAGAATCTTATTATTCCGGCAGATGTTCCAGGCTGTTTTTTTACCAATAGCGCTCAGTTTGCTTTTTCCAATTTTTACAGACTATATTGCTGTTGAAACCTGGGCAGTATTGGTTGGGATCTATCTTATTATTGGAATTATCTGGCAACTGAAACTTTTTGCCTCCAAAAAATTACAGATCGCTGACGATTTTCTTCGTCTGAAATCGGGCGTATGGAATAAGAAGGAAGAAACGGTTGAGACTTATAAATTACAGTCTTTAAGCGTTACACAGCCCATTTGGTATAAGAAAAGAAATGTTTTCAATATTGTGTTTCATACAGCCGGTGGAGATGTTTCCTTTCGAGCAGTTGATGGAAAAATAGTTCCATACCTAAATTATGTTCTTTTTAAAATTGAATCTGCAAATAAAGGATGGATGTAATCTAAAAAGGAAAGCCACAAAATCACTAATTGATATTAGCAAATTCGTGGCTTTTTTATTCTGAGTTTCTAAAGAATTATAATTTTAATGCAGGGTATTTTTCCGGGTTTGCTTCATTCATAATAGCATATACCTTTTCATAGATATCTTCAGCAGAAGGTTTGGAGAAATAATCTCCATCTGTCCCGTAGGCCGGTCTATGTGATTTTGCTGTAAGGGTTTGAGGTTTGCTGTCTAAATGAAGATATGCATTTTGTTCCTCTACAATTTGTTGTAAAATATAAGCGGAAGCTCCTCCCGGAACATCTTCGTCTATTACCAGCAATCGATTTGTTTTTGCCACACTCTTTACAAGATCTTTGTTAAGATCAAATGGCAGCAGTGACTGGACATCGATAATCTCTGCATTAATACCTGCTTCCTGCAGTTCTTTGGCTGCTTCTTCCACAAGTCTTAATGTAGATCCATAGGAAACCAGCGTGATATCTTTTCCTTCTTTTATGGTTTCCACAACTCCAATAGGAGTTCTGAATTCCCCCATATTGGTTGGGAGTTTTTCTTTTAACCTGTATCCGTTAAGACATTCCACAATCAATGCAGGCTCGTCACCTTGCAACAGTGTATTATAGAATCCCGCAGCTTTGGTCATATTTCTTGGTACCAGGATGTGCATTCCTCTCAATAAATGAACGAGCGCACCCATTGGTGAACCACTATGCCAGATTCCTTCCAGTCTGTGTCCACGGGTTCGAACAATAAGCGGTGCTTTTTGCTTCCCCTTGGTACGATATTGCAGGGTTGCAAGATCATCACTCATAATTTGTAAGGCATAAAGTATATAATCCAGGTATTGAACTTCGGCAATAGGTCTTAATCCACGCATGGCCATTCCAATTCCCTGTCCAAGTATAGTAGCTTCCCGGATACCAGCATCGGCTACCCGTAATTTTCCGTATTTTTCCTGAAGTCCTTCCAGTCCCTGGTTTACATCCCCAATTTCACCTGCATCTTCACCAAAGATCAAAGTTTCCGGTCTGGTTTCAAATATTTTATCAAAGTTGTCCCGAAGGATGACCCTGGCATCTACATCTTTGGAATCTTCAGAATAAACAGGTTTTACCTCATCTATATAAAGTGCATTTTCAGCAGATTCGCTGTAAAGATTGCTGCTGTATTCCGGTTGTGAATCCTTGGTATAACGCTCTATCCAGTTGATGAGCTGGGTTCGTGCATCACTTTTGGTTCCTGTTAAATACCGAAGACTTTTTCTGGCTGCTATCAAAAGGTCCTTTTTTAAAGGCTCTTTTATTTCAGAAATTTCTTTTTTGAAGGAAAGAATTACTTCCTTGTTTTCACTGGAATTTGCAGCCTGATCCAGCAAAGGTAAAAGCTCCTTCATCTTTAATTTCATCGGATTGGTATAAGCGGCCCAGGCCTCTTTTTTTCCATCCCGTACCTGCTTTTTGATTTCGGCATCTATTTCATCCAATTCTTCAGCAGTAGCGAAATTATTTTCAATCACCCATTCCCGAAATTTCACATTACAATCATATTCCCGTTCCCAGGCCAATCGTTCCCCATCCTTGTAGCGTTCGTGAGAACCGGAGGTGGAATGTCCCTGGGGCTGTGTGAGTTCCTTTACATGGATCAAAACAGGAGTGTGTGATTTTCTGGCAATTCGGGATGCTTTTTCATAAGCTTCCACAAGGGCTACATAATCCCAGCCATTTACAATTATTATCTCATAGCCTTTATTGTTTTCATCCCGTTGGAATCCTTTCAGGATCTCAGAGATGTTTTCTTTTGTAGTTTGGTATTTTGCGTGAACAGAAATCCCATATTCATCATCCCAAACATTCATCACCAATGGCACCTGTAAAACTCCGGCTGCATTAATGGTTTCCCAAAAATGCCCCTCACTGGTACTTGCATTCCCTATGGTTCCCCAGGCGATTTCATTTCCGTTTTCTGAAAATTTTTCAGAAGCTATTCCCTCTACATTTCTGTATATTTTTGAAGCCTGCGCCAACCCTAATAATCTTGGCATCTGGCCAGCGGTAGGGGAGATGTCGGCACTGGAATTTTTTTGTTGCAATAAATTTTTCCAGCTTCCGTCCTCATTCAGACTATGGGTTGCAAAGTGACCACCCATTTGCCTTCCTGCAGACATAGGTTCGTTTTCTATAGAAGTATCGGCGTAAAGACCGGCAAAAAATTGCTGAATATTCAAGGCTCCAATGGCCATCATGAAAGTTTGATCCCTGTAATATCCGGATCTGAAATCCCCATTTTTAAATACTTTGGCCATGGCCAGCTGAGGAATTTCTTTTCCATCTCCAAAAATTCCAAATTTGGCTTTTCCGGTAAGTACCTCACGTCTTCCCAATATACTGCATTCACGGCTGGTGACTGCTAGTTTATAGTCTTTTAAAACCTCTGTTTTAAAATCTTCAAAAGAGATAGATTCTTTGGATTGTGTTTTGCTTTGCATGAAATTATTTTAGAATGGTAACAAATGTAACGAAATCTATGGATAAATACAATTCAGTAAAAAGCATTAAATTTTTGCTATCTCCCTTTAAAAACTGATTTCATTATTAATTCTATAATTAAATGAGTTTTTAAAGGAATTTATTAAGAATTCTATAATGAAGATCCTTAAAAATCAATTGTCTCCATAGACGTTTAAGATACGACTAAATATCTATTAATACCATTGTCTTGTGAAGAGTCTTAAGAGCGTATTAATGTCTAAAGTGACAATAAATCTAATTTTTTGATCGTAACTTTCATCGGCAATTTCCCATCCTAAATTTGAATAAATAGGAAAATATAGTTCAAAATAATCCTGAACCAAACTTACCCTGATACCTGAATCATAGAGAAATTCGGCATTTTGACCCTTGTTTTTAACCAATCCCAAATCTCCGTAAGCAAAGATCCATTTCCAGATATTGGTATTCGCGTTAAAGGTAGTAAGCCATTGGTTGGCATATTCGGGTTGTAACTGCGATTTAAATCCACCTTCTGCAGGGATGATTTGCTGGCTGAATAATCCACTTGCCTGACTTCTTCCATAGTAATTATAATCAAAAAGATAATCGGTAGGACGGTCCAGAGCAAAACTGAAATAATCATTATCCCTTTCATCATTATAGATAAAGGTACCGGCAAACAACCGGAAATTTATTTGTCTGTTGCTCTTAAAAAGCTTTCTGTATTCAAGGTCCAGGGCAATTTTGCTGAAGTTTTTTGCGATTTGGTAATCGACCCCGGCAGAGATATAATCTACCAGATTGGTATCGCTGTAATTGTAGCGAATATTAAAAACATTGTACTTAGGTTGTTCAACAGGATTTAAAGGATCCAGGTCCTGATGAACATTGACATTACGCAGAAAAAGGCTTTGGCGCTCATTATCCCGTAAATATGAATTCCTGAAATAGAATCCCAAAAAAGGAGTGTGCTTTTCATAGAATAAATCATATCCATAGGAAAAACGCGTACCACCAATTCCATAGCGCAGTGCAAATAAATCCTGATTATCATAATAATGAGTGTTGACCAGCGATGCGGATCCCACAATGGTTTGGCTGTTAAAACCAAATTTTGGGGAAATCTTGAATTCAAAATTTCGGCTAAGAATTGTCTTATTATATAATTTAGGCCCTACGGCAATACCATCATACAGGTTGTAAGTTACTTCAGGCATGAAGAATAACTGGTTATAACTTGGATCTTCCACATCCTGCAACAGTCGGAATTGAATAGGCCTGTTGAGGAGTTTTGTCACGGCCTTATAATTATCCCGCTGATTTATTTCGGGAATTTCACCTTTATAATTAAGTGCCAGCCGGTCTATACTATCTCTTGGGATTGTTACTTCTTTAGATCCTCCTATGTTTTCTACCCAGGTTTTATAAACTACTTCGCCGTCTTTAAGCCCATAAAGCGAGACGGGCATGTCATTGGTTCTTTTGTTTTTTATGGTAACTTTTAAGGAGTCCGGGGATTTTTTTAACCCTGAGATTTTGAAATCAATTTTCTGGTTCGTTTTTACAAAATCTTCATAAAACCAGGAAATATCTTTTTGTGCATTTTTTTGAAGGATCCCGAGAAAATCATGTTCACTGGAAGGTTTCAGGAGGTTTGTCTTATAAAATTCAGAAATAGACTTTTTGACAGCATCTGTTTCCAGAAATTTTTCAACATATTTTAAACCTGCTCCGGCTTTATAGGCATTGGCAATATTCTGATTAAATTTAACCAGGGAATCCTGGGCTGTGGAAAGAGGCTGATCCAGGTTCATTCTGGCCATATGAAGGTATAAAAACGGATATTGATCGTTAAATTCAAGATCGGCCGCATGAAACCATCGTATACCTATAAAATCACTCAAACTTCCAAGGACTTTCATCTTAGGATAATAAGTGTCCACATAATCCTGCATCAATGAAATTTGGATGGCATCATAAACCCATTGCTCTTTCCTCGGATTTAGAAGAATAGTGTTTTTAAGATATTGATTGGTGATTGTCTTTAATTGCTTAATATCATAATGAAACCCATCCGGGAAAGGACGAATGAATCTGGGTAATTGATTTAAACCATAAACCGGATTATTAAGGTAATCTTCCCTTGTAACCATGATGCTTTCGTGGGGATAAGTGCCAAGCCGCTGCTCCAGATATTTGAGGATCCTGTCCAGGATAAATCCTTTCATTTGAGGGTTTAGATCTTCATCCTCAAGATTGGTTAGAATCTCTTTCTGGTTGACCAATATTGCATCAAATCTATAGGATTTAGTGAGGAACATATCTGAAGTAACTATATTCTCCCCAGATAAATAGGTGGTTTTATACTTGTCCTCTGTAACAAGTCGGTCTGTTTTCAGCGGAGAAGCTATATATAAATAGGGACGTGTGGAAAGTTTAATATTGATATTGGCAGGTGCTGCATATTGATTTCCAAGGTTTTTATCATTGTATATTTGCCACTTCCCGTCATACACTGCAGGAGTAATGTACCAGTATTTAAGTTTATAATTTCCCAAATCATCATACCCAAACCGGGTAAATTTTTCGGAAGGAACTTTAACCTGATAGAGTAGATTGATCGTTACTTTTTCACCTGGCAATAAGGGTCGGGTTAAATTTAAACGGATTAAATCCGGATTTCCTCCTGGCCGTTCCCAGGAGTATGTCTGTACATTTTCATCGGTTATACTATAAATTTTGGTGAATCCCCGTTCTCCTGCTCTTGCAAAATGGAATCTTCGAATGTAATCTTCAGCAAATCTTTTGGCCAAAGGGGTGCTTTTGTCTTTATAACTGTTGGCCCAATCATTTAGGTATATAACGGTGAGTGTATCCTCCCCCGAATTCTCGTATAAGATTTCCTGCTGAATATTAAATGTTTGAACGGAATCCTTTAAAACAGCAGTTATATTCATCGTTGTTTGCCCAAAGCAGGTGCCAAGGGCGAACAATGAGAAAAGAATTAATAAATTTCCTTTAAGATTCAATAGATACAGACATTAAAAATTAGTAAATCCGGGGGTATGAATATTTATTCTTAAAAATAATTAAAGAAAGGGAAATAGCATTTCTGGAGCCAAATTAAAAATTAGGACTTAAATTGTATTCATCATAGAATTTATCCAGGATCTCTATCACTTCATCTTCAGTATCTACCAAATGAACCAAGTCTATATCGCCATCGCTGATATTTTTAAATTCATCCTGAAGTGTTTTACGGATCCAGTCCAGCAATCCGCCCCAATATTCTGTTCCTACCAAAATAATAGGAAATTTATCTATTTTATTGGTTTGAATAAGGGTGATTGCTTCAAAAAGTTCATCAAGGGTGCCAAAACCACCGGGCATCACAACAAATCCCTGGGAATATTTGACGAACATCACCTTACGAACGAAAAAGTAATCAAAATCCACACTTTTATTTGAATCGATGTATGGATTGTCGTGTTGTTCAAAAGGCAGATCAATGTTTAGTCCAACAGAAGTTCCGCCTCCAAGATGTGCACCTTTATTCCCGGCTTCCATAATTCCAGGTCCACCTCCGGTAATCACACCATAGCCGTGATCTACAATTTTTTGTGCTATTTTTTCGGTTAACTTATAATATTTTTGATCTGGTTTTGTTCTGGCGGAGCCAAAGATGGAAACGCAGGGCCCAATCTGGCTTAGTTTTTCATATCCCTTTACAAACTCCCCCATTATTTTAAAAATGGCCCAGGAATCATTGGTTTTTATTTCATTCCAGGCTTTGGTACCTTGTTTTGCTCTCATTAATTTTTTTTTATTTATCCCTCATTATGTAAGGGTTTAATTCCCCGAGGCCTGCCCGAATCATTCAGGCGGGCCTGCCTCGAATTTTAAAAAGTATTTTTCTCCCGAATTATCGGGATATACTTTATGGGCTTATCCCGAGGTTTTTGATTGTAATTCTTTTCTCAGATATTGAGCGGTATAACTCTTCTTATGTTTGGCTACTGCTTCCGGAGTGCCGCTAGCGATCACTTCCCCGCCATTTTTTCCGCCTTCGTATCCAATATCAATAATATAATCGGACATTTTGATAACATCCATATTATGTTCAATGATCACAACCGTATTTCCTTTATCGGCTAATCTATTTAAAACATCCATCAAAACACGTATATCTTCAAAATGAAGTCCTGTAGTAGGTTCATCTAATATATAAAATGTATTTCCGGTATCGCGTTTTGAAAGTTCGGTAGCCAGTTTTATCCTTTGGGCTTCCCCTCCGGAGAGGGTAGTGCTTTGCTGGCCCAATGTAATATAACCTAACCCAACATCCTGTATTGTTTTTAATTTTCTGTAGATCTTTGGAATTAACTCAAGAAATGGGGTCGCCTCATTTATGGTCATTTCCAGTACATCTGAAATAGATTTTCCTTTGTAACGTATTTCCAGGGTCTCCCGGTTAAAGCGTTTCCCCTGGCAGGTTTCGCATTCCACATAAACATCCGGCAGGAAATTCATCTCGATCACCCGTAAACCTCCACCTCTGCAGGTTTCACATCTACCCCCTTTTACATTAAAACTGAATCTTCCAGGTTTGTAACCGCGGATCATCGCCTCGGGAGTTTTTGCAAACAGCGTCCTTATTTCCGAAAATACCCCGGTGTAGGTTGCCGGATTAGAGCGTGGAGTCCTACCAATAGGAGATTGATTGATGTCTATAACTTTATCTAAATGCTCCAGTCCTTTTATGGTTTTATAAGGCATTGGCTCTTTTACACCGTTAAAATAAAAGGCATTCATAATAGGATAAAGGGTCTCATTGATGAGCGTGGATTTCCCGCTTCCTGAAACGCCTGTAACAGCAATCATTTGACCTAAAGGAATTTTTATGGATACATTTTTAAGGTTGTTCCCGGTAGCCCCTTTCAGGACAAGGTGTTTTCCATTTCCTTTTCTTCGTTCCTTGGGAACTTCGATCTCCATTGTGCCATTTAAATATTTGGCGGTAATGGTATTATGTTTTTTTATTTCTGAAGGGGTTCCCTGGCTAATGATTTCACCGCCGTGCCTTCCTGCATGAGGGCCAATATCTATAACATGATCTGCCCGTTCAATCATATCCTTATCATGTTCTACCACGATAACAGAATTTCCAAGATCGCGTAAAGAAATCAGGGAATTGATAAGTTTTTCATTGTCCCTTTGATGAAGGCCAATGCTTGGTTCGTCCAGAATATACAGGACACCAACCAATTGCGAACCTATTTGAGTGGCGAGACGAATCCGTTGTGCTTCCCCGCCGGAAAGGGATTTTGAACCTCTGTTAAGGGAAAGATAAGTTAAACCTACATCCACCAAAAACTGAAGCCGGGTCTTGATTTCTTTTATTACTTCGGAAGCGATCAAAAGTTGTTTTTCTGAAAGTTTATCGTTTAAATTCTCAAACCATTCGGCCAGATCTGTGATGTCTTTTTGAGCCAGTTGGGCGATGTTTTGATCGTTGATCCTGAAATACAGCGACGCTTTTTTTAGTCTGCTTCCTTCACAATCCGGACATTCAATTTTGTCCATATATTCCTTTGCCCAACGTTTTAGAGAAGTTGAATCATTGTTATTAAAGGTCGCTTCAATAAAAGTAGCTACTCCTTCAAAATCTATTTTATAATCCCTGGTAATGCCAAGGGTTTCAGATTGTTTTGAAAATTTTTCCTTTCCTCCATACAGGATCATATCCAGTGCAGGTTGTGGAATTGATTCTACGGGATCACTCAGTTTAAAGTCAAATCTTTCTGCGATGAGTTCCAGTTGGGAAAAAACCCAGTTTTTCTTTTGTGGCCCATGTGGAGCAAGTGCTCCCTTCTTGATGGAAATGCTTTTATTCGGAATAAGTTTGTCAACATTCACTTTATGCAGGGTGCCAATTCCGTTGCAGGTTGGACAAGCTCCTTTTGGTGAGTTGAACGAAAAGTTGTTTGGTTCGGGATTGGGATAGGATACCCCGGAAGTAGGACACATTAAATTTCGGCTAAAATAGCGAATAGCGCCACTTTCCTGCTCCATAACCATCAACACATCTTCCCCGTGATACATCGCAGTTTTTATGCTCTCTTCCAGTCTTTTTTGGGATTCTGCTTTTTCATCGATCTTCAGGCGGTCCACCACGATCTCTATATCATGCATTTTATAACGATCCAGTTTCATTCCCTTTACCAGGTCGCGAATCTCTCCATCAGTGCGGACTTTCACAAATCCCTGTTTGGAAATTTGCTCAAAGAGTTCCCTGTAATGACCCTTCCGTGAACGTACCACTGGAGACAAAATGCTAATGCGTTTATCTTTGAAGTTTTTAATGATAAGTTCCTTGATTTGCTCATCATTATAACTCACCATTTTTTCGCCGGTGTTATAACTGTAGGCATCTGCGGTTCTTGCAAACAGCAATCTCAGGAAATCATAGATCTCAGTGATGGTTCCCACGGTGCTCCGCGGATTTTTACTAGTGGTTTTTTGTTCTATTGCAATCACGGGAGACAATCCTTCGATCTTGTCTACATCCGGACGCTCCATTCCTCCAAGAAACTGTCGGGCATAAGCCGAAAAAGTTTCTATATACCTGCGCTGTCCTTCTGCATAAATGGTATCGAAAGCAAGGGATGATTTCCCCGACCCCGAAAGCCCTGTAATAACAACCAATTTTTCGCGGGGTATGGTAACATCTATATTTTTTAAATTATGAACCCTGGCCCCTAATACTTCTATATTCTCTTCAGCTTTAGCCATATTTTTTCTCAAGTGTGCAAAGGTACTTAAACTGTTGCAAACTAAAAAGAAAGCCTTTACAGGGCGCTGTTAATTAATAGGTAAATTCTTTAGTTCTTCTTAAAGAATAATGAAGCAAAAATATTTCTGGAAAATGGCTTTTATTGCAGAATTTGACGTTTTTTCAAATCGTATTATTTTAATAAATATCAGGATGAATAGTCAATGTTAAAAAAACATGAATTTAATCTGAATATTAACTTTTTAGAACAAGATTTTAACAGCTTGTTTGTCAGGATAATATTACTTAAATTTTAGGAATACATAGGTAATTTCCCCTATATTTATAATAACAAACTCCCCCCGAATTCTTTTTGCATCGCGCCCTACGTAGATGCTATTTAAACTCCATAATACCCCTGTTTTTTTTGTAATCCCCCCGGATTATTTTGTGTCCTCTTACGGCACGCAACTATTATATATCCTCCCGAAACTCAGTTTGTGTAATCTGAAAAGGCTTGATATGTATTTAAAATTATTTTAGGGATGAAAACAGAAAAAAAACATTTGTTGATCATCAGTGGTCAGAAAAAATTGATTGCTGATTTAAAAGAAGGCTTAAGTGTTCCTTTTATAATTCACACCGTGAATTCGCTCCACACAGGGTATTCTAATGCGTTAAAGCTTTTACCGGATATTATACTGATAGATCAAACCTCTTTAAATTTAAAAAGCCTTAAGAATCTCGGGAATTTCAGGTCTACACATTTCCTGAAAAAAAGTCATTTGATCATTTATGGAGAGGCTTTGGAAAGATCCTTTATTGAAGAACGGTATGATGATCTGGTAGATCAAATTTTTTATAATTCTATGTCAACGGATTATTTATGTGATGAATTACTGGAACTTGTATCGAATGATCGGACTTTGACCAATTATTGGAAAGATGCTTTCTTAGGACTCTTTAATATTTTGGAAAATCCGGTAGTACTATTACAGCAGGAAAATATCATCGCGATGAATGATGCTTTTAAACACAGTTTTAAAGTTTATAAAACCGATGGACTAAAACTTACAGATTTTGTTCATTGTGAAAATAAAATCAAAGTTAAAACGAGTTTGCGAAATTTTTCCAAGGGAAAGCACATGCAAGCCAATACTAGAACTTCACTACGATTAAATAACGGAAAAATTCGTGAAGCCAAAATCAGTTTTTCCAAACTTGATAGAATGATAGATGGCCAATTTATTATGATGATACATTATTCGGATAAATTGGAATTAAGTGACAGGATAGGCAGTAAATCTGATTCGGTAGAAACATGTTTTGCAGAAAACAGTATACAAACAACGTTCAATTTCAGTAAAAGAGAAAAAGAAATCATTATGCTATTGTGTAAAGGATATAAAACAAAGGAAATTTCAGAAACCTTGTTTATCTCGCCAAAAACCATAGAAAAGCATAGGGCAAATATCATTAAACGCACCAATTCTGAAACCATTCTAGAAAGCATTATTTACGCTATTAATCACGATTTAATCAATGTAAAAGTCACCTGAAACGATGAATGATTAAGACAATGGGTGAATTCCCCCATAGCATTCTTACGATATTGATTCTATATTTACTTGTAATTAAGATTTGCTCCCCAAAAAATCTTATGCTTTAAAAATTCCCCACATAACAGTTTCCCCAACGAGAGTTTAATCCCAGTGTATTGGGTGTTTTTATAAAAATTTTTATTAACCATTTTATTTATTAATCTAAACTATTTAAATCATGAAAAATTTTAAAAATTACGTTGCCTTTCTGGCAATTTTCGCAATGATCTTTACTAGCTGTAGCAAGGAAGAAACAGCAGTCGATCCTAATGTCCAGGAAACCTTTCAAATTCAATTTGCAACATTTGTGAATGACATGGATACATCCCGACAAGCAGAACCTGGAATTTGTAGAGATGGAGTTCCTTCTTACGTTGAAGTTGCAATTACTGATGCTTCCGGAAATTATGTTGGTGGAGGTACTTCTACAGTAAATTGGATTGAGATTGGTATAAAAAATAATAATGGAAGCTGGGAAACAGAATATTCTTCTGAGTTGGAGTTACCGGCCGGAACGTACCACTTACAATATTTTGTTGTTTATGATGCAAGCGGAGAAGTTCTTTGGGTAGCACCACGTACAGAAGGAACTTTTGCCGATTATGTGGGTAATCCACTGCCTCAGCCAATCAACCTTGGTGCAGGAACAAAACCTTATGTTGAAGTTGATGTATTATGTTTTATTCCAAGAGAAGAAGAGGCATATGGTTACATTTTCTTTGATATTAATCTTGTAGAGGTCGAAAACAGTTTCTGTCTTTTCGTGAACTACTGTGATGATGAAACCGGACGTGAATATCCTGCCAATTTTATGGTTGAGGTATGGTCAGATGCTTATGATGGAACTCCCGTCAACATTGGGAATGACACAAATAGCATTACTATGATTGGTAACAACCCATCAGCTTCTGTCCTTTGTTTCCCATTACCAGATCTTGGCGATGATGAATATTATGTAAGAGTAACTGTATTAAATAACGGGAATCTGCCTTACGTTTCTAATTCAACCATAGATTTTGCTCAATTTACTATTACCCAGGCTGATATTGAAGCTCAGTTACTTGAAACTCCCTCATATGAACATATAAGGATTAATTGTGATGGAGGAACTCCTGGCGATGATGATCAGGATGATGATGGATGGAATGATGATGTCGACAACTGTCCAACTGTTCACAATCCAGGTCAGGAAGATGCAGATGGTGATGGAGTAGGAGATGCTTGTGACAACTGTATTAATGTTCCAAATCCAAATCAGGCAGATGCAGATAATGATGGAGTAGGAGATGCTTGTGAAGATTTGCCCGGTGATGACTGTGAAACAGCCTATATGTTTGGTAATGTTGATCTAAGTGACAACTATGTTGGAAACAACTGGGGTTGGGGATTAGATTTTGATCAAAGTGGAAACTGGGATGATACTTATTGGGTAGAAGCCGAAGGATATTATGAATTCCCACTTTGGGCTGCTGCCGCGCAAAACGACACCGATAATGGTAGACTTGATGGTGTGGTACGAGTAACACTTGATGACGACGACGACGAGGTACATGTACAAATATTCCTTAATAATGATGTGACAATTTATGAGTCTCATATCTTCTTTGGAGAGGGTGAATGGCCAGCCAAACGTGCTCCGGGAGAATTAGGTGATACCTATGATGCAACTGAATCACTAGATATGCACACTTATGATTATTCCGGTGACGGTACCTTTAGGTTAATTGTACACGCAGTAACCTGTAGATAGATTATTTTAAAAGCTGTCCCGGCCTTTTTAAGGTCCGGGCAGCTTTTAAATAAAGATTAACCATTTTAATTATTAACTATTTTAAACTATTTAAATCATGAAAAATTTTAGAAATTACGTTGCCTTTCTGGCAATTTTCGCAATGATCTTTACTTCTTGTAGTAAAGAAGAAAACGGAGCAGTAATACCAGGTGATGATCAAAACACCGTCCAGTTGATATTAGGTGCAACGCTCAGTGACTTCACTTCTAAACAAGAAAGTCCTGGAGAATGTAGGGATGAAGTCCCTTCTTACGTTGCAGTTGGAATTACTGATGCTTCCGGAAATTATGTTGGTGTTGGTGGAGGTACCTCGGAGCTACACTGGATAGAAATAGGTCTTAAAAACAACAACGGTAACTGGGAAACAGAATATTCTTCTGAGCTGGAGTTACCGGCCGGATCGTACGATTTACAACATTTTGTTGTTTATGATGCAAGCGGAGAAGTTCTTTGGGTAGCACCACGTACAGAAGGAACTTTTGCCGATTATGTGAGTAGTCCACTGCCTCAGCCAATAGCCCTTGCTCCTGGAACAAAACCATACATTGAAGTTGATGTGTTATGTTATTTTGCAAGAGAAGAAGCAGCTTATGGTTATGTTTTCTTTGATATTAACCTTACCGAGGTAGAAAACAGCTACTGTGTTTTTGTAAACTACTGTGATGATGAAACAGGACGTGAATATCCTGCTAATTTTATGGTAGAAGTATGGAGAGATGGTTTTGGAGGATCTGATGAAATTACTCTTAACAATAATATGAACAGTATTACTATGGCCGGAGATTATCCTTCTGCTTCTGTTTTATGTTTTGCTTTACCAGATCTTGGTGATGCTACCGTTTATGCCCGTGTTACTGTGCAGGACCATAACTGGTTACCTTATACTTCAAATTCTAATGACTATTATGAATTTGAGATTACACAGGCAGATATAGAAGGGCAGTTGAATATGACACCAAGCTATCATCATGTTAGAGTAAATTGTGATGAAACAACAGAGCCACCAGTAGGATGTCTTCCAGCTGTAGATCCAGGATGTGATACTATGACTTTTAATGAAACAGTAGATATTTCTGGATTCCCTACAGGAACAGATCCATTTTATCCATTATTTATTGAAGGTGAAGAAGTAGGGCAGATTATTTTTGACCTGGAAGCAGCGGGTGCAGATAGAATTTCTGTTATTGTTGATCTTTTTGAAGGATATACTGCTACAGCGGCAGAAGTTTCTTTACCTGCGTTTGTGAATACTCAAATTTGTATTAGTAACATTAATGAAAATGATTTTACTGCCGTATATATTGTTGATGAGACTGAATTCTCAGGTGGAATTAACTATCCTGTAGATGTGGAATTTGCGGCAAATGTTTGCCCCCCTGCAGGAACATAAGATTAACTTTCGCGGATTAATCAACCGGGGGGATGATTGATTTGCAGAGTTAGTTTTATTAATAACCAATAGTTATTATTAACTAGATGGTGTTAATAGAAGAGGCTGTCCAGAGATTTCTGGGCAGCTTTTTCTGTTTAAAGAAATTGCGAAACTGCCTTTTCAGAATTATTTGATAAGAAACATCTAATTCTTATCAAATTGTTAATATTGGAGGATCCTTAAAAGTAAGGATGTTGCTTAAAGTCAATGCTATCAAAGCATAATAAAATTTTAATGTTTAATATTTAACTTAAGTATTGGAGAGGTTTCTTAAAAGCAAGTTAAAAAAAATAGTGTAGTTCATCGATTTTTTTTGCACTTGAACTTTTTTATGCTTTATATTGCTTTTGCTTAAGCATAACACTTCCATTTTCTCCCCCCGTTATAGAAGTGTTACAAGAATCGATGGAAATTTAATTTTTTTTGAAACTTAATGGTCTTTTACTAAAATTTAGTTAAAACCCTTTTTTAAGTTTAAAAAATTAAGTCATTTTTTATTAAATCCTGATTTATAACCAATTGACCTTAAAACCTTTGTGTTTATTTAGGATGCTTTAATGGAATGAACTTTGAATGACCCCCGATGTGAAAAATTTTTTTAACCCCCGAACAGTTAAAAAAACTAAACTGTTCTAACAAAATTTAACTCCAATTATGAGAAAATGGAATTTAATGCTATTACTACCGGCTTTAGCTATTCTGTCCTGTAGTAAAGATTCAGTAAACGAATTAGAAGAAACGGAACAACTACTAATCACAGAAGAGCTAACGGCAAATGTTGAAGTCGCTTATCCCAATGATTCGGGAAAATTAAAAGATGTATATTTTGCAGGTCAAAAGATCACTGTTGCACAAATAGATGGTGATTTGGTCTACGAGGGAGATATCATTTTTTCTGAAGATATGGTAACCTCGAATGATGTTAAACTTGTTTATGAAGAAGGGGAAATTCCTTCACAACAAAAGAGTGTGGGTAGAACTTCCTCAAGATGGCCGGATAATACTGTTTATTATTCCATAGACAGTAATTTACCAGATCAGGTTAGAGTTACTAACGCTATTAGCCATTGGGAATCCAAAACTTCCTTAAAATTTGTAAAAAGAACCAGCCAGTCAAATTATATTTATTTTTCTCCTGGTTCAGGTTGTTCTTCATACATTGGTATGGTAGGAGGTAGGCAGAATATTACACTTGCTTCCGGCTGCTCTACAGGAAATACCATCCATGAAATAGGCCATGCAGTAGGGCTATGGCATGAGCAAAGCAGAATTGACAGAGACAGCCATATTTCTATACAATGGGGAAATATTCGAAGCGGAATGGAGCACAACTTTAAAACCTATGAGCAAAATGGATTTGACGGGAAAGAGTATACATCTACGTTAGATTTTGGTTCTATTATGATGTATGGTCCTTACGCATTTTCAAATAATGGAAAACCTACTATTACCAAAGCAAACGGGAGCAGTTATTCTGTTCAAAGATCATCCCTTTCATCAGGTGATTTGCAAGGTTTAAGTACAATGTATCCTTCCTCAACATCACCTACCGAACCTACGGAACCTACTTACATCAATGGAGAATACTATACCATTGCAGGTTTGACCGTTCTTCGCTTTTACGATAACTGGTACTATAATGGTCCTTACGGCATGCGGGCTGTTAAATTGGTAGATGGTGTTTGGTATTACAGATAGAATTAATTAACAAACGACCGTTAGTCCTGTGTATTATAAGACAGGAATAGCTTATAAATATTTGAAATAAAACCGGCTTTAGGGCCGGTTTTATTATTTCCTTGAAGCCCAACAATGGGCTGAATCTTCAGAAGATTTCCCTTACCTGTGCTGGACTTCATAGGAATTCCAGATATAACCTCCATATCCTGTGAACTTGCTCCCAACTCTTTAAAAACATAAATGTGTGGTATACACATAAACACTGTGGAAAAATTCCCCAACAAACGTTAAATTTATATTTATTGACTTCCCAAAAAATAAGCAATTAAAATTATTTGAAACTTTAACAAGACCTTAATAGATTTTTATTAAATTTTAGAATCCAATAGCCATATCATCCCCACGCTTATCGGCTCCACCTTCCAGTTTTCCGTTCGGGAGTCTTAGAATAGCATCTACTTTTCCTATTATCCTGGAATTGCCTTCCTGAACGTTATAGCCTTTCTCCTTTAGTTTTTCCAGCACTATTTTGTCAAACGCATTTGGTTCAAACCAAATCTCATCCGGTAACCACTGATGATGAAAACGGGGAGCATTTACAGCCTCCTGCATCCCCATATCAAATTCTGCCACATTGAGAATGGTTTGCAGTACTGAGGTTATAATCGTGGAACCTCCCGGTGTTCCAACCGTCATCCAAAATTCCCCGTTTTTTTCAACAATTGTAGGGGTCATAGAGCTTAACATCCTTTTTTCAGGTGCAATTGCATTTGCTTCAGCTCCTATCAATCCGAACATATTTGGAACTCCGGGTTTTGCGCTGAAATCGTCCATTTCATTATTCAGAAAAAAGCCTAATTCCTCAACATAAAGCTTGGAGCCATAAGCTCCATTTAAAGTTGAGGTAACAGCGATGGCATTTCCAAATTGATCTACAATAGAATAGTGGGTGGTTTCCTCACTTTCATAACCTGGAATTTGGCCATGCTCTAAGCTTTTGGAGGGAGTAGCTTCCTCAAAACTAAAACTACTCATCCGCTTTTTTAAATATGCGTCACTGGTGAGCGTTTTAATAGGTACGTCATAAAAATCGGGGTCCCCTAAATAAAAACTCCTGTCGGCATAAGCTCTTCGCTCAGCCTCTGTGAGTAATTGAATGTATTTTAAATTATTATGACCATATTCTTTAACAGGATACGGATCGATCATTTTCATAATTTGCGCTAAAGCAATTCCACCACTTGAAGGAGGTGCCATAGAAATTATTCTCAGGTTTTTATAATGGAAAGTCACAGGTTCCCTCCAAACCGTTTCATATTTAAGAAGGTCTTCCAGAGTGATGATCCCGCCATTTTCCTGAATGAATTTAACAAGGGTTTCACCCGTGTTACCTCCGTAATATTCACCCCTTCCGTTGCTCATGATCTTTTCTAAAGTTCTTGCCAGCGCCGGATTTTTGATGGTGTCTCCTGCGGAATAATTTTTAGTATAAAGGATATCTTCCCGGTTTACCTTTTTAAATTCAGGCTTGTAATTATTTAAACCATCCGCCTGTCCTTGAGTAACCACATATCCTTTTCTGGCCAATTCAATTACCGGAGTAAGGATTTCACTCATAGGCAGGGAACCCAATTTTTCATGAACCGAAAATATTCCCGCTACCGTGCCGGGTACTCCAATAGCGAGAGAACCTAATTGACTTTTTTCAGGAACCGGATTCCCATTTTCATCCAGATACATATTTTTTGTGGAAGCAAGCGGGGCTTTTTCCCTGAAATCAAGGCTTCCTATTTCTCCATTCGTTTTTCTGAAAACCATAAAACCTCCGCCACCAAGGCTACCGGCAAATGGATAGCTTACGGCCAGTGCCATTTCTGTGGCAACCATGGCATCAAAAGCATTTCCACCTTGTTTCATGATATCGGCTGCAATTTTTGAAGCTTCTGCACGTGCAGAAACCACCATGGCCTTCTCTGCAATAAGTCCAATTTCAGGAATTTTTTCTACAACACTTGGTGGGGGTGTTTTACAGGAATAAAGCAGACTGATGGCAAGAAATAAAATAACTTTTTTCATAGTGTATAAATGTATTCTGTTGGGATTAAAGCTTAGGGATCTGTTCGGAGCAAAAATTTTCCAGATCGGTAAAAAAGGATCTGAATTCTTCTTCAAATTCAGGATAATATAGTTTTAATTCAGCCGTAGCAAGCTGCATCTGGGATCTGTTTTTTGTGCGTTGATCCATTTGAAAAAGGATTTTTCCAATCCCTTCTATAGTCGCATAATTAAGCAACCAGTTATCACGGATCATATAAGGAAGGAATTGCTTAACTCTCTTTGGCAGAATTTCAAAATTTTCATTTAAGAGTTCATAGAATTCAGCTACATATTTTTCCAGGGGTACATCGGAATAGTCACTCCAGTTTGCGGCCAGGAAATGATCATATAAAATATCTACGATTACTGCGCTATAATGGCTGTAAACCGGGAATAACCTATGGACGCTTTTTTTTACGATCGGATGAGAATCTGTAAAAGTATCGATTGCCCGGTGTAGAATGATTCCGTTTTTAACTTTTTCCGGAAAGCCAATAAATTTCCTGCCCTTTACAGAGTCGGCAATAAAATTGCCGATCTTCAACTGCTCGTCCTCTCCGGAAAGATAAATATGTGCCAGGTAGTTCATCCTGACAAGATACTAATTTATGTGTTTTCCTGTTTAATTTCTGTTAAGTTTAGGACATAGGTGGCAGAGGCTTGTATATTTGCGGAAAGTTAGAAAGTTAGAAAGTTAGAAAGTTTTAAAGTGAAAAAGTTAGAAAGTGGAAAGTTGGAAAAGGAAAATAAATCCAAACCCCAAATTATAAAACAATCAAAAACCTCGGGGCAAGCCCACCTGAATGAAATTCATTTAGGGCAGATCTCGGGAAACCTACCCGTCCGTCAGGCGGGTTAAACCCTCAATGAGGGATTCAATAAAAATTATAAAATAAAAAGAATGAGCTTAATAAAATCAATTTCAGGAATAAGAGGAACTATAGGAGGTAAACCGGGAGATAATTTAACCCCCCTGGATACCGTAAAATTTGCAGCAGCTTATGGAACCTGGTTAAAAAATGCAAACCCGGGTAAAAAACTTAAAGTGGTTCTTGGCAGAGATGCAAGAATAAGCGGGGCGATGGTGCAGAATCTTGTGATGAATACATTGGTTGGGATGGGAATTGATATAGTTGATATAGGACTCTCAACTACCCCAACTGTTGAGATCGCAGTTCCAAAGGAAAAGGCCAACGGAGGTATCATTCTTACTGCCAGCCACAATCCAAAACAATGGAACGCCTTGAAATTGCTGAATGATAAGGGGGAGTTTTTAAATGGGGCTGAAGGTGAAAAGATCCTTATAAATGCTGAAAATGAAGAGTTTAATTTCGCTGAAGTTGATGATCTTGGAAAAATAAGCATAATTGAAGATTATATAGACAGGCATATTAAAGAGGTTTTAGCGTTAAAACTTGTTGATGCCGAAGCGGTTTCCAAAGCCGGATTTAAGGTTGTTGTGGATGCCGTGAATTCTACCGGAGGGATCGCTATTCCTGCATTGCTAAAGAAGATGGGTGTTGAGGTTGTGGAATTGTATTGCGAGCCAAACGGTCATTTCCCCCATAATCCCGAACCTCTGAAAGAGCATTTGGGAGAGATATCAAAACTGGTTGTTAAGGAAAATGCCGACCTGGGGATCGTGGTAGATCCCGATGTGGATCGCCTCGCGCTAATAGATGAAAAAGGCCAGATGTTTGGCGAAGAATATACCCTTGTTGCTTGTGCAGATTATGTGCTTTCTAAAACTCCGGGAGCTACGGTTAGCAATCTCTCCTCATCGCGTGCATTAAGGGATCTAACCTTAAGTCATGGTCAGAAATACCAGGCCAGTGCTGTTGGGGAAGTGAACGTTGTTCAGTTGATGAAGGATACCAATGCAATTATTGGGGGAGAAGGAAACGGAGGAATCATTTACCCAGAATCTCATTACGGTCGGGACAGTTTGGTAGGAGTAGCTTTGTTTTTGACCTATCTGGCAGAAAAGAAAATGTTGGTGTCTGAATTAAAAGAATCCTATCCACAGTATTTTATGAGCAAGAATAAGATAGAATTAACTCCGGATCTCGATGTGGATGAAATTTTAAGAAAGGTTCAGGAAAATCATAAATCAGAAGAGATCACCACAATTGATGGAGTAAAGATCGATTTTGAAGATAATTGGGTGCATTTGAGAAAATCAAATACGGAGCCTATCATCAGAATTTATACAGAAGCAAAGAGTGAGAAGGAAGCTGAAGAGCTTGCCCAAAAAATGATCGTGGAAATAAAGGAAATTGCTTTCTAATTTCGTTTATAGATAACAGCATTTTCAGGGATGGGAGCATTTCGATGCTTCCATCTTTTATGTGTCCACAGGTAATATTCAGGAGCTTCGCAGATCTGTTTTTCCAATTCCTCCAGGTAAGTATTTGTGATTTTAAAATCGGGTTCTTCTTTTGGGTTATAGGTAATTGGCTTAAAAGTAGCATGATAATATCCCCGGCCAATTTTTTCAACGTGGAGGTAAATAACCGCCATATCCAGATCTTTTGAGAGTTTCTCCGCACCCATAAAAACAGGAACCCTGCTCCCCATAAATTCCGTCCAGTTCCTTGCCCTGCTTAGCTTTGGAGATTGGTCTGCCACCATCGCATAAATACCCAGTATTCCTTTTTTTTGATATTTAGCAATAGTTTTGGTCGCCGCAGTAGTAGGGATTAATTCTCCATCAAATCTTCCCCGGATATCCTGGGCCATTTTGTTGAAGAATTTGTTTTGTATTTTTTTATAAACCCCGAAGCCTTTATAATCAAGTCCGTACAATTGAAGCGCATTCATCCATTCAAAACTTGCGTAGTGGCCGCACATCATAATAATGCTTTTGTCCATTTTCCGGATCTTTTCAATCTCTTCGATATTGGAAAATGTAAACCTGCGTTTTAATTCTTCATTTGAAATGGAAATGCTCTTTACCATTTCCAGAAACATATCACACATATGGCGGTAAAACCGAATCCGTATTTTCCTGATCTCTTCTGAAGATTTCTCCGGAAATACGAGTTCAAGATTTTCTGTAACGGTTTTCCTTCGGTAACCTATCACGTGATAAACCAGAAAAAAAACAAGGTCGGAAACCTTGTAGAAAAGGGGAAATGGCAAGCGTGAAATAAGCCATAAAAAGGGGTAAACCAACCAAAAAACTAATCCTTGCATCCACAAAACATTTCAGCAAATATATGGTATATTTGGCACTAAACAGAAAGCTATCTATGGGGGATTTGGGTTTGATCACTATAATTATCATCGGATTAAATGTGTTGATTTCATTTAAGGGTTTTAAGGATACCTATTTCTTTGAAAAGTATAAATTCAACTCGGGAGCGATAAAAAGAGGGGCTAAATATCAAATTTTAACATCCGGATTTTTGCACGTTGATACTTCCCATCTTTTTGTGAATATGCTTACCCTCTATTTCTTTGCAAATGTTGTTTTATATGATCTGGGTTCCCTCGGATTTTTACTGGTGTATCTCGCGAGTTTAATACTGGGAAATTTACTGAGTTATTTCTTCCATAAGGATGAGGAAAATTACAATGCCGTAGGTGCCAGTGGCGCAGTAATGGGGATTTTATATTCCGCAATTCTGCTAAGACCGGATATGATGCTGGGTTTATTTTTTATTATTCCTATTCCCGCTTATGTATTTGGAATTGGTTATCTTTTATATACGATTTACGGGATGAAACGAAGACAGGATAATATAGGCCACGATGCCCATTTTGGAGGAGCTGTTGGGGGTTACGTTATTACAATATTATTGGCTCCCTGGGTTTTTCAGCAGCATTTATTGATGGTGATCCTACTGGCAGTTCCTATTTTAATCCTTTTTGTTCTTCAAAAGACAGGGAGAATTTAATTCATCACAGCTTGCTTTTATAAAATTTTAAATTATACTGAATAAGTGTCCTGAAAAAAACAGGAGTTATAACTAAATGCTTATCAGCTAATTAAAATTAAGTTCTGGTTCCTGATTCTTAAAGTTAAGCCAAAGGCTGAACGATCCTGATTCTTTGGTTCAAGCTTTGATTTACACCCTGAAATTGGGTTTCAATATCAGGTTACTCTTAAAAATAACAATAAAAATTACACACATGAAAACAGCATTTATTTTATTCGTGGCCATTATCAGTTCGCTTGGTTTACAGGCGCAACATGTGAATCAGGTTCCTATGGTGATGGTAACCGGGGAGGGAATTGTGAAAGTTGTTCCGGACCAGGTGACCATAAAATCCAGAATAGAGCATGAAGGGGATGATGCTGCGGAAGTGAAAAGAAAAAATGATGTGGTTGTAGATAAAGTCATAAAATATCTGAAATCTGAGGGAATCCCCGAGAAAAATATTCAGACAGATTATGTCAACCTGAATAAAAACTATAATTATAACGAGAAAACATATAGTTATGCAGCCAATCAGTCTATTTCCATAAAACTGGAAGACCTTAAGAAGTATGAGCAAATAATGAGTGGTTTGCTGGATGCTGGTCTTAACAGGATCGATGGGATACAGTTCAAATCTTCGGAAATTGAAAAGCATAAAAGCGAAGCCCGGAAAAAAGCTGTTTTGGATGCTCAAAGAAAGGCCAAAGAATATACAGCTCCATTAAATCAAAGCATTGGGAAAGCGATTTCCATCAGTGAGAACGAGGTTAATTATTTCCCGCCAATGTATAGGGGAGTGGAGATGATGAAAGCTAGTTCAGATGCCGGCGATCAGCAAACCCTTGCTCCCGGAGAAATGGAAGTTAGCGCAAAGGTTACGGTTGGATTTGAACTGAAATAACAATCTCGAAAAGAGTTTGCTTCCGGAGAATTGAATTGTAGTTGGATATTTATAAAATACAAAAAGACCCAAAAGGCTAAAGCAGCAATTTGGGTCTTTTTTTTGTGAGGTTGTTAAAGGTGTTATTTCTCCAGCAATTCTTTCACTTTTGCATCCAGAGCATCTCCTCTAAGGTTTTTAGCTACAATAACTCCGTTTTCATCCAGGATAAATTGTGCTGGAATAGCCTGTACTCCATAAAGTTGTGCAACAGGCTCCTGCCAGAATTTTAAGTTGGAAACCTGTGGCCAGGTTAAATTATCGTCTTCTATTGCCTGTATCCATTTGTCTTTTTGACCTTCGCGATCCAGGGAAACCCCTATGATATTAAAGCCTTTATCATGGTATTTATTATAGGTCTTAACAATATTTGGATTTTCAACCCTGCAAGGCTTACACCAGGCTGCCCAAAAATCTATAAGCGTTACTTTCCCCATGGAATCCTTTAATGAAACTTGCTCACCCTCTGGATTTGGTGCAGAAAATTCCGGCGCTTTACTTCCTATATCTACAGCACTGCGTTTGTTAAGGCTTTCTTCCAGGGATTTTGCCAGGGAGCTTTTGGTTGCATTTTCAGATAAGCTTTCAAAGAGTTCTTTTACCTCATTTGCAGAAGCTCCCATATTCATCATATCGGTAAGGACAAGAACAGATACAAATCTATCCGGGTGTTCCTCCACAAGATTTTTCTTGAAGGTCATATCTGTGGTGCGCAGTTCTTCCTCTTGTTTCTGAAGTTCTACCATTGCAGCAGAATCTCTGGTGGTGGTCATTACTTCACGCATTTCTGTCCGGATTTGCATAACCCTATTGTTCAGTCCTTTTAAATGATCCAGGTAAGTGTAAAAAACTTCATTCTCCTCTCCTCCGGTAACTTTCGAGGTAGGAAGGCTGTCTTTGTAAATTTCAAAATTTATAGGTTCGTTTTCAGAAATAAAGATCACATTTCCATTATATCCTTCAACAGAAAGAAAACTCAGATTTGGATGTTCAACTTCTGCCATATCCAATTTGAATTCCCCTTTCTGAATTTGAACCGAATCAGTTTTTGAAGGCTGCATATTCTGATCTAATTCCGATACATATATCATCGTGCCATCTTCAACATTTTCCAGTTCCCCGGATAGGGAATATCCCTTTTGATCTTGCTGACAACCAAGAGTGATAAGGATTATAATTGCTGTTAATAATTGTTTCATTTGGTAATATTATTTTTAGTTGTTGTTTTTATTTGATTCAGCAAAAATACATAACTCCACATAGATAGCTACAGGAAGTGTATAAAATAATGTTAATTTCAAGGGAAAAGAAATAGGCCTCTATAAGAAAGAGTAAGTTTAGCCTTTATTAGAGTTGTATGACAAATCAATTAGAGGATTTCCCCCTGGATATTAAAATAAGTTTCCATAAAGTTGTTGAGCAATATGAGCTTCAGCTTGAAAGTAAACAAAACAGTATTGCCAAAAAATATATCGAAAATGTGCTTGAGTATATTTCCCAATTCCCAAAGCTGGTGGAGGGAATCGATAATCCTGAGGATTTAAGCAAAAACAAGGATGCAATTCGCATTTTGCTTGATGATTTGTTTCCGAATATTTTAAGCAATAATGAAATTAAAGCCGCCTCCCTGCCGTTTCACAATGTTGTATTTAATTCTTCCAGGCGCTTTAAAAATATCCTTAAAAATGCCGGCGATACGTATCAGTTTGAAATGCGCAACATGAATGAGGACATGTATTATATCTATGGATGTATCCTAGTTCTTAATCATCATTATGGATATAACATTGATTTTTCCCGCCCACTTTATTACGATATCCCGGACGAAAACGGGATCTTAAAACACTATAGAGTAGCTCTAAATGCCGATTTTATCGATATCATACCCGGGGAAGGTGCCAGGGAGATTTTTGAAAAAGATGTTGATATTCTTATTCAGAATATTGAAGATGTGAGTTTATGGAAGGAGAAATTCCCGCCGAAAAGTTGGATATTTAAGGGCTTTACCATCATAAATCTTACCGATGTAACGGTGGATGACGCTATTTCTGATCTAAAAACCACCCTTCTGCATCAGGAAACATCCAACCAGGCTGAACTTTTTAGATTTCAGGAAATCTTTCAGTCTATTTTTAAAATTCCCGATCTTAGGGTAGGCTTCACGGTTTTTAATAAAGCGGAGAAAACTTTTGGGAGAATGAATAATGAAAATGCTCAAAGTTTTATGTTGAATAAAGAAGCTTTCGCCCATTGTGAAACGCTTATTTGTGAGAAAGCCTATAAACAACTTATAAAAGAGCAAGGGTATTTCATCATTGCGAATACTGATGAATATGCTAAAAGGACCAATAACAATTTGCTTTCTAAAAACTTAAAGAAAAACGATATTAAAAGTTGTATCCTGGCATCTATTGCAGCAGGGGACGAATTATTGGGAGTTTTGGAGCTTGTATCCCCCAGAAAAAATGAATTAAACAGCATAAATGCAATCAAGTTGGAAGATATACTTCCTTATATAGTAACCGCGGTAAAGCGGAATCAAACCGAATTTGAAAACAGGGTAAAGGCTGTAATTCAAAGTGAATGTACATCCATTCATCCCAGCGTTTTATGGATCTTTGAGAATGAGGCCAAGCAGTTTATCAAGGATCAGGACCAGGATGGATTGGCTTCTTTTAAGGACATCACGTTTAAGAATGTCTATCCGTTATATGGACAAATTGATATTATTGCTTCCTCAGATACCCGAAATTCTGCAATTGAAAAAGACCTTCAATCCCAGTTGGAATTATTGGAAATTATTATAAATGAGGCATGCCAAAATGAAAAATTGCCGATTTATGATCAGATAAAGTTCAGGATTGCTGAATTCAGGGAGGAATTAATAAACGGTTTGAATGCTTCCAGTGAGCAGCAGGTTTTTGATCTTCTACAACGGGAAGCGAATCCTATTATGGATCATTTAATCTTACAGTCTAAAAGGCTGGAAGAACTTGTGAAGGAATATCAGGATAAATTAAGTCCTGAAACCGGCCTGGTTTACGATCACAGGAAGCAATACGATGATACAGTACAGCGCATTAACAGGTCGATGGCGCGATATATAGATAAAAAACAAGTAGAAGCCCAAAAAATTTATCCGCATTATTTTGAACGGTATAAAACCGATGGAGTAGATCATAACATCTATATTGGTGAATCGTTTACGTTTAAAAAACCCTTTAATAAAGTGTATTTGTACAATTTGCGACTATGGCAACTTGCAACCATGTGTGAAATGGACAACCGATTTTATCAGTTACAAAAAAATACTCCGATAAAAATCGATGCGGCATCCTTGATTCTGGTGTTTAATAACACCTTGTCAATAAGGTATCGGATGGATGAGAAAAAATTTGATGTTGACGGAACCTATAACGCCCGGTACGAAATTATCAAGAAAAGAATTGATAAGGCCTTTATTAAAAACACAGAAGAACGTATAACCCAGAAGGGTAAAATCGCCATTGTATATGCCCAAAGCAGTGATCAAAAAGAATATTTGAGATATATAAAATACCTTCAAACCAGGAAATACCTTGGGGAGGAAGTGGAGATCCTGGAGCTGGAAGATGTTCAGGGGGTAGTTGGCCTTCGTGCCATTCGGGCCAATATTTTATACCGTCCCGAAGCAGATGAGGATATGGAAGCTGTTTCCTACGAGGGACTTGTTGATTATTTAAGGTAATAAAAGGCAAATACAAATGCCAATACCGAAACTATGATCCCTATCATAAAAACGGTATAGGTAAGTCTTAGCAGTAAATATTTACGGTGTAAAACTTTTCCCAGGGAATGAAGATCCAGCATTAAGGATTCATATACATAATCTTTATCCTGACTTATTTCCTTTATACCCCATTTAAACTGCTCGAAGGGCATTTTGTGGAAATTCCCGAAAAAAAGTAAATTTATCTCCCTGTTTTCTACCTGTTCCTTTGTGAACTCGCCGCTGGTAACATTTGGCCGGGTAGACATAATAGAAAGGATTATAGAGGCCACACTAAATAATATCAGTAAAAGCGTTGGAATCAATAAATGCTGATTTGAGGTTGCATCCAGTTTGGGGATCATATTGGCCAGGGCCAGCGATATAATAATTGCGTTTACAGAAAGGAGAATGTTTGCTTTGGTATCTGCAATATCACTTAGTTTCATGTGGTTTCTAAGCGTAATCCTGTATAAACTCTGCAGGCTTCGCTCCGGATTATTATTTTTGAATTCGGCTTTTAACTTTGCTTTATCTTCCTCCTTTTTTAATTTTTGAGCTGCCTTGTTTTTCTTTTCCAAAAGATCAGAAAGATTTTTATCCTTTAAAGGTTTCCAGTTTTTTGTGGCATAATCTGTATAATACTGATGTTTTTCAGCAAATAATTTAATGTTTTCATCCAGCCATTCAGCAGAAGTGAAATAATGAATATTAAGCAATTGGAGTTCCTTCCTTAATAATTCGGATGTTTCATGGAAGTATTCTTTTGCCAGGTGCGAACAATCCGCATCTTTTATTATTTTTTCTAATTCTGTTGTTGGGACTCTATCAAATTTGGTTGCTAAAATACATTGGGATACCATCTCAATTGTTTGCTGATCTACATTGTTTTCTTTAAGAAACTGTATTGCAATTTTTTTGCTCTCTTCTTCATGACCTTCAAATTTTACAGTATATCCGGTGTCATGAAGCCAGGCGGCAAGCAATATAGCCTGTTCTTCTTTAACATTTAATTGAGAATTCCCGATTAATTCTTTACTACTTTTAACGACTCTTTGAGTGTGATTATAGTTATGATAGATATACGTATTAGGTAATTTTGCTTTAAATAATTCCAAAACGAAATTATCTGCTTTTTCTATTAAATCAACCATATAATTCCGGAATTTTTATAAGGCCAAATTACAAAAAAAAACAGCTTTAAGTATTCTATGAGAAAATACAACATTTTTTTAACCATTTTCGCTCTGGTCCTTCTTGCAGGCTGCTCTACTTCCAAAACACTTTATCGCGAGGGGGAACCAAAAGAAAACTTCGGTTATCCTAAAGACAAAGGAATAGAAAAATCATTTTACTTGATTGGTGACGGGGGTTATTCCCCTCCGGGAGACACTTCTGAAGGTCTTTTAGCTTTAAAAGAATATATGGATTCCGTTAAGGTAAAAGAAAATTATACAATTTTTCTTGGAGATAATATCTACCCGGATGGAATGCCTGAAAAAGGGACCAAAGAAAGGGAGGATGCAGAATACCGGTTGGAAGCACAGCTGGAGGCCATCGAAAAATATGATGGGAATGTGATCGTTATTCCCGGAAATCATGATTGGTATAATAAGGGAATTCCAGGTTTGGAAAGACAGGAAGATTATCTGGAGGAAAAGCTGGGCGATCAATTGATCTGGTCTCCAAAAACCGGTTGTGGGCTGGAAGTCATAGAGATTAGTGAAGATATACAGCTTATTGTCATCGATTCTCAATGGTATCTCACAAACTGGGATAATCATCCTTTGATAAATAGAGGTTGTTCAGAGATTAGAACCCGGGAAGCGATGTTTCTTGAAGTAGAATCGGAATTAAAAAAGAGTCAGGATAAAACAATTATCATTGCCTTACATCATCCGTTGTATACCAATGGAGTTCATGGTGGACAATATAATTTTAATAAACATTTATATCCTTCGCAAAAGAAAATTCCGGTACCGGTATTAGGATCTTTGGTTTCTTTAATTAGAACTACAGGAGGAGTTTCCATTCAGGACACTCAAAATGAGCGCTATAAATCATTGGTAAAGCGACTGGAAACCATAGGGAAAGATTCAGAAAGGCTCATTTTTATTTCGGGCCATGAACATGCCTTACAATATATAACCAATAATAGTATTAAACAGATAGTTTCCGGATCGGGTTCAAAGGCTACATACGTGAGTTTAAGCGATGATGGTCTTTTTGCGCACCCCGGACAGGGATTTGCGGTGTATGATGTTTTTGAAGACGGTTCCTCCTGGGTCAGTTTCTATGGAAATGAAAATAATCGGGCAAAACTTTTGTACCAAAAGGAAGTCCATCCTGCACCAGAAGATTTTGACGATTCAAATTTACCTGATAATTTTCCTGAAACAATAACCACCTCAATTTATCCTGAAGAAGAAACCGATAAAAATGAAGTATTCAAAACCTTATGGGGAGCGCGGTACCGTGAACTTTATGGTACTCCGGTAGAATTTAAGGTAGCCGATCTGGACACCTTGTATGGTGGATTGGAGCCAATGAAAATGGGCGGTGGTCATCAAACGGTTTCCTTAAGGGTTAAAGATAGTCTGGATAGGGAATATAACTTCCGAAGGATAAAAAAGAGCGCCCTGCAGTATATTCAGGCTGTTGCATTTAAGGATAAGGCCGTAGAGGAACAATTTGAAAATACTATAGCCGAGGAATTTCTGAAAGATCTCTATACAGCTTCACATCCCTATGCCTTTTTGGCAATTCCAACCCTGGCCTCTGCAATTAATGTTTATCATACCAATCCTGAAGTTTATTATTTGCCAAAACAAAAGTGCCTTGGAAAATATAATGTTGAACACGGTGGCGATGTATACATGATCGAGGAGCGGCCGGAGGAAAACTGGCAGGGCAGAGAGAGTTTTGGGAAGCCAAATCATGATATTGTAAGTACTTCGGGAATGTTTGAGCGCTTGAGACGCGATGAAAAATACCGTTTAAATGAACCAGCCTATGTAAGGGCAAGGATCTTTGATATGCTGATAGGAGATTGGGACCGGCACCAGGATCAGTGGAGATGGGCAGAAATTGAGAATGAGGAAGGAAACAGGATCTTTGAGCCAATCCCCAGGGACAGGGATCAGGTTTTTTCAAATTATGACGGAGCTTTTTTTGGAACTCTTAGGGCCCTGGCAGGATTTTCAAAACAATTCGGGGTTTATGGCGAAGATATCGGTGATGTAAAATGGTTTAACATTGCAGCAATAGGTCTGGATAGGGAATTAACCCAGAATGTGGGAAAAGAAACCTGGCTGGAGCAGGCCAGGTTTATTCAGGAAAATATTACAGATGAAATTATTGAAGAGGCTTTTTCAAAATTGCCGAAAGAGACCCAAGGGGAGGCAACTAAAGAGATTATAAAAAAACTGAAAGCCAGAAGAGGTAATATCCTGGATATTACAAAACGTTATTATGATCATATGGCCACCCTGGCGATTGTAACCGGAACCGATAAAGATGACCTTATAGAAATAAAGCGTTTGGAGAATGGAGAAACGAGAATTGTGGTTTCCAGGATAAAAGATGGCGAAAAGGCAGATGCGGTAAGTGATAAAACATATAAAAGAGAAGAAACCAAAGAGATCTGGGTATATGGCCTTGATGATGATGATGAATTTGAGATCACTGGAAACCCTTCAGGAGAATTAATCTCTTTAAGGGTAATAGGCGGCCATAATAATGATATTTACAAGGTGGCTGATAACAGCGGCCGAAAAGTCAAATTATACGATCATAAAACAAGACCCAATACAGTAGTATCGAAAGGCAATGCAAAGTTAAGGTTTAGGGATAATTATGAGCAAAACACGTTTGATAAGGATAAAAAGACTTTTAATTCGGGATCACTCACTCCGGGATTTGGATATAATCCCGATGACGGATTTAAATTAGGAATTCAAAGTTCATTTATTACCAATGGGTTTAAGCGGAACCCATTTACATCAAAGCACGTATTTGCAGCGGGGTATTACTTCGCGACCAAGGGCTATGATTTAAACTACCAGGGGGAATTCGCCTTGATCCTCGGTAATTTCAACCTTGCGGTTGGAGCACATTTTACGAGTGCAAATTTTACCAATAATTTTTTTGGATTTGGAAATGAAACCCGGAATTTTGACGATATACTGAATTTTGATTACAACCGGACGAAATTAAGCAGAATAGGAGCAGACCTCGGATTTGTAAGAAAGTCACCTTTCGGCAGTTATTTTGGATATATGGCTTCTTTTGAATCTGTTGAAGTTGACGGAACAGAAGACCGGTTCCTAATTGAGGAATTCAACCCCGAAGATCCTGGTTTTTTTGAACGAAAATATTTCGCAGGCCTGGAAGGTACCTATCGATATGAGAGTTATGACAATAACCTCAATCCATCCCGTGGAATGAAGTTTGAAATGATCCTGGGTGGAAAAATGAATTTGGAGGAAACCAAACGCAATTATGGATACTTTAAACCTTATCTCGAATTTTATAATGCGGTAAGTCAAAACAGAAAGCTGGTTTTAAATTCAAGAGTTCAGGCACAACTCAATATGGGCGATGGCTATGAGTTTTACCAGGCTGCAATTCTGGGAGGAAACACCGGTTTAAGAGGTTACAGGTTACAAAGATTCTCGGGTAAAAGTGCCTTTGCTGCAGGAGGAGATCTTAGATATAGTTTTGATAGGTTTAAAACCTCATTTCTTCCTTTTCAAATCGGTGTTTTTGGAGGATATGATATAGGCAGGGTTTGGACTCCGGGCGAGGATAGCAACAAATGGCACGACAGTTATGGTGGCGGGATCTGGGTTAATAGTGCAGAGGCTATTACCGGTAAATTTAGTCTGTTCGGGGGTGAGGAAGGACTTCGGTTCTCCTTTGGATTTGGATTTAGTTTTTAATCCCTTATTTTTTCTCCATTCTCAGGTCATTATAAAAACCTTATTTTAAGGGTTTATTATTAAAATGATCTGTTTTATGAAAGTGAGGAAAGGTGCTTACTTTAACCACAAAGGGCACAAAGTTTCCTCAAAGGCCACAAAGTATTGCAAGTCTATTCAGCTTTTCTGTCAGGAAGTCTTTTTCTAATTTCCAATTTAATGATTATCCAGTTGGTTCATTTATAAAAGTTGTGGAGGAATGTAAATTCTAAGCCCTGCAAGGGCATAATCTGCCAACATCCCGTGAAGCGGGATGAAGGAATAAAGCCACCATATCCAAGCCCTGCAGGGGCGTAATCTCTAAGCGCTGTGTGTCATACTAATCCCAAACATACCTCTCTTCATATTCAACATTATATTTTTTTAAAAAAGCCCGGTATTCATCTTGAAATGTTTTCTTGCGGTGATGTTCGTGTTGGTTGGTAATGTAAATTATAACAGTATCTATCTCAGAAGGGTTTACCGAGAAAGCTCCGTATCCATTTTGCCAATAAAAGTTTTCATATCCCACACCTTTGTTTTTTATCCATTTGGAGGAATGCGATTTTAATTCTTCCATTAGTTTCATCAAGGTTATTTTCTTAGATAACATACAAAGTATGTGGATGTGATCGGTATAGCCACCAACTTTAATTACCTGGCAATCGAATTTATTGCAAATACCACCGAGGTAATTGTGAAGCTCCAATTCTACAGGTGGTTGAATCAATGGTTCACGATGTTTTGTGCTGAAAACGAGATGTATGTAATTTTTCACGAGTGACTGGCCCATGGTGTTTTATATTTCGCCCCTGCAGGGCTTTTTATAGATGTTCGCTTTTTAGACGATGGGCTGCACCCATCGGTATTATATTGCGCCCCGTTGGGGCTTAACTGCCATCCGAGTAAGGCATGCCCTGAAATAGCTAAGTCACAACACCCAAGCCCGTGAACCGGGTTGAAGGAACTAAGCTAAAATATTCAAGCCCTGAGGGGTTTAATATCTTACTATTAATATCGCATGTTAACAAAAACAATAACGACACATTAAAATAGAATTTTTTTTGAATTATCCGGGAGTGGAGAAGAGATTTTTTTAGATTGACTAGTATTTTTGCATTGTCTAAAACATTCCAGATTGGATCATTCACAAAAGTTGTGTAGGAATTTAAATTCTCAGCCCTGCAAGGGCGTAATCTGCCAACATTCCGTGAAGCGGGATGAAGGAATAAAGCCACCATATCCAAGCCCTGCAGGTGCGTAATTTCCCAAGGGCTGTGTGTCGTATTAATCCCAAACATATCTTTCGTCATATTCAAGGAGGGAAGTTTTTAACCACAAAGGGCACAAAGTTTCCTCAAAGGCCACAAAGTATTGCAAGTCTATTCAGCTTTTCTGTCAGGAAGTCTCTTTCTAATTTCCAATTCAATGAAGTTCCAGTTGGTTCTTTTTCAATCATCATTTTTTTTCTTGGCGTCCTTGGCCTTTTTTTTCTTGGTTTGCCTCGTGGTTAAAAAAACAAGAAGCAAAAATGGCAATTCTTAACTGCGATCTATAAAAAAAAACCACATTGTGCTAAAATATAACCATAAAAATTAAGTCTTGGTTCTTCATTCTTGCAATTACGCCAAAGGCGGAACGATATTGATTCTTTACCGGAGCTTAATTCTAAATGTATTGTTCAGCAACAATCACAAAAATAAAAAACACAGATTCAGGAATATCAAAATCCTGAACCTGTGTTTTTACCTACTCCCTAATTGGCGGGATGTTAATTTTCTATAAATTTAAATCAAGAACCTCCTTTTGGTTTATTGATGGACAAGTTATTGGTGAAATCGATAGTTCGTATCGGGAATGGGATAGTGACCTTGTTTTGATCGAATGCTTTCTTAATAGCTATTATAGCAGTATTCTTGGCTACAAGAACATCCTTGTTTCTCGTAACATCTGTCCAGAATCTCACAACGAAATCAATAGAGCTATCTCCAAAGCCAGTATACATGAATTCCACCTCCTCGTTTCCGCGTTGTTGGAAAATTCCGGCGATGGTTTCTTTGGTCAAATCTTGAACCATTTCAAGATCACTGCCGTATGCTACTCCACAATTCAGCATCACTCTGGACCGCGGGGTTCTGGTAAAATTTTTAAAAGGCGAATCGATTATTTTAGAGTTTGGGATCATGACATAGTTATTGTCTGATTCCTTGATCATAATATTCCTTAGATTTATGACCATAACTTCCCCTGCAAAACCATTGGTTTCTACCCAATCTCCAATTTGCAGTTCTTCTAAAAAACTAAGGATTACTCCGGAAAAGGTATTGGTAAGTGTTCCCTGAAGGGCAAGACCAATAGCAAGACCCAAAACTCCGGCACCGGCCAGAACAGAAGTCAGTACTTTATCTAAATTAAGAAGTCCTAAAGCAACAAAAAAACCAATGGCTATTACCGTGATTCTTACCACCTTGGAAGTGACTTGCCGGATAGAGTCCTGAGAACCTTTTTTTAGTAAAATGCGACTGATTAATTTGGCAACATATTTTGCAATTATCACAAAAATGATAAAAACAATAACTGCCAAAATAAAATTGGGGAGATTTAGAATAATGGAATCGAGCCAGCCGTCCATTTTATCCCAAATTCCCCCAATAGATTTTTGAATATTAAATTTTTCCTCCATTTAAAAGCTTGTCCTAAACTGGTTTAAGGCTTTCACTTGTTTTCATTTTCCAGGCATCAAGCATCCAGCTTGTTTTTTCCAGTTCCCTGATATAAGCTCCAATAAGGTCAATAGTACCTTCATCTCCGCCTTTTTCAGCTACTTCAATCACTTTCCGCATTTGTTTGAGAAGCGTTCCATGATCTTCCAGCAGCGTCTCGATCATTTTAGAATCGGAAATATCCGATTTTGATTCCTTAATATTGGAAGTTTTTAAATAATCGCTTAAGTTGCTCACGGGTTGAAATCTTAAGGTAAGTATGCGTTCAGCGATATCGTCTACTTTTAATTTTGCATCATCATATAATTCTTCAAATTTTTCATGAAGATCGAAAAAGTTCTTTCCGATTACATTCCAATGGAAATTCCGTAATTTTTGATAGTATAAATGGTAATCTGCCAACAATGTGTTTAATTCTTTTACAGTATTGCTGGTCTTTTTTTCGTCTAAGCCTAAGTAACTCATAGTTTTTATTTATTGTTTTGATTAATTCTATTCAAATTTAGTATAGTTCAATGGTTTAACCAATGTTTTCAATGGTTTTAATACAAATTTAACTCCTAATTATCCAGAGGGCGTTTTGCTTTAAGATCCAGTTTGTCAAGCATAGCCTTGGATACCTGCCCACCTGAAATTCCATATCCATCCACCAAAACACCTTTTTTTCCATTATGTGTGGTAATGGCGTAAAGAATAGCATTATCATCGGGATTGCTCATTCCTTCAAATCTCAGCACTTTATCAACATCGAACTCCTCGGTATTATAATGTTCCTTTTCAGATTTGAGTTCGATTTTTTCATCCAGAAGGTTAAAGTCGTATTCATAACCTTCCTCTAATTTAAGTTTATTTATCGCTTGTGAAAGCGTTCCGTAATCTTTCATTTTGTGTCGAATTTTATTTCCCAACAATTTACATTCATTGCCTGTGATGAGCAAGATATATTTTCGGTTTAGTATAAATTTAACGCGGGATATTCCCGGTTTCTGATGTGGATTGCCTGATTTAGTATTTCTTTCCTCTTCACAATCTTTTAGCCACGAACCTGCCTTTGCCGACAGGCAGGTGCACGAATATTTTTTCTTTATTTGTACTGCTCTGATTAGCGTTGACTGTTTTTAAACATTAATTTTCAATGATACTTGTGTTATATCTCTCATTAATCTAAACCGCCCCCGATGGTTATCGGTTCGGCGAAAAACTTTTCCGCTGCGGGCCGCCGCGTTTTTTTCTTTGCGTCCGCCGCGTGAAATTATCACATTATCTAAAGTTTATTCGCTATTCGATGTGTCCCGTTTTTTAGGTGCCTGGTGTTGAAATTGATAAGTAATTCCAATTTTTTCGCTTCTGGGTTTCACGCAGCGTGCGCAACGGTCACGCAGCGGACGCGGCGTACAAACTTATTAATATATTGATCAGGCTTCCGGTCCGGGTTTCACGCAGCGGAAGCAGCGATTAACGCAGCCCCGATAGCTTGGGATTCGCAGAAATAAATTTGTTTTTTAGCCACGAATGCACGAATATTTTTTTTCTGTTTTCTATTTGAACTTCCCTGATTAGTGTTGACCGGTTTTCTCTATCCTCTTTTTCTTTGTTCTTGTCTCTTGATTCTGTATTCTATTTTTTCTTGTTCCCTGGTTCTTGCTTCTTTTCCGGATGATCCTTATTTCTAAAAAATCCAAATGGAATCGCAATTAAGATAAACAAATACCAACCGGTGATCAGCCCGAAAATGGTGATCGCTGCGGCAATTATATAGAACCAGTATGATCTCAGAAAATTCATAGTAACAGGATAATTGCTAAAAGCATTAAAATATAATAGAGCCAGTATGTTTTGGGTTGATGTGGATCTTTTCCGAAAAGCAATTTTGTGATTTTAAAATAGAAACTTCTGTTTTTGGCGATATGATTATACCCTAGATCGCAGAGAGATTCAAACCAGGAGTATTTCTTATACCATTGATGCCACTTTTTATTTCCGGAATGAAATAAAGTCCTGAAGGCCGAATCGGGACCGGAATAAATCGCTCCGTCCGGCTCGATGAGGCGGCTGGCTTTTTTGAATTCCTTGACAGGAATATCCGGAAAATCCTTAGCCACCTCCTGATAGGGCACAAACCGGATCCTGTCCCCGGTTTTGGTTTCCCATCGGATTTTCCACCATTTGCAAAACCCGCAGGTGCCATCCCAAACCATGGTAGGTTGAGAAGGAGGAAAATTTGTTTTATGTATTTTCTTAAACATTTAAAGTACCACGTCTAATTGTAAAAATATGAAACATCCATGAGAATAAACTTTCACATACAGGTCGATGTTTATATGGATGTTACATATGACCTCTAAAACAATATTATAAGCATATGAAATTTGAAATTGGTATTTTTGTTGAAAATTGATTAGAATTTTTAGAAAATTCCAATCTCAAGCTTTAAATTGATGTTCATAAAATATTTTTACATTTTCTTTATGAGTTCAAATCAAAGCTCTAAAATAAGAAATACTATCTTTGCCGCTGATTTATAAAATTCTTTTATTGATGCACAAAGAACAATTTTCAAAATTAAGTTCTAAAAAAATATTGGTTACCGGCGGTGGCGGTTTTATAGGCTCCAACCTATGTGAAAAGCTTATAGAACTTGGGGCAAACGTGGTTTGCCTGGATAATTTCGCCACTGGTAAAAGAGAAAATCTTTCCGCTGTAATAAATAATCCAAATTTCACTTTAATAGAAGGAGATATCCGAAATCTTGAAACCTGCCATAAAGCATCGGAAGGAGTTGATTATATCCTGCACGAAGCAGCTTTGGGCTCTGTGCCAAGATCTCTAAATGATCCTATTACAACCAACGAGGTGAATGTTTCAGGATTTTTGAATATGTTGGTTGCTGCCAGGGACGCCAAGGTGAAACGCTTTGTATATGCGGCCAGTTCTTCAACTTACGGGGATTCAGAAAACCTTCCAAAAGTGGAAGATGTTATTGGAAAACCCCTTTCTCCTTATGCGATTACAAAATATGTAAATGAATTGTATGCCGATATTTTTAAATCTGCCTATAATCTCGATACCATCGGATTGCGATATTTTAATGTTTTTGGAAGAAAACAGGATCCGGATGGGGCTTATGCTGCTGTAATTCCAAAATTTGTGATCCAGTTGATGAATCACGAATCTCCTTTGATAAACGGAGATGGTACTTATTCACGGGATTTTACTTATATAGATAACGTGATCCAAATGAATCTTCTTGCGCTGACATCTGAAAATGAAGAAGCCGTAAATCAGGTGTACAATACTGCCGTAGGCGACCGAACAAATTTATTGGAACTTACTACTTTGCTGAAGGAATATTTATCCAAATACGATCCTGAAATAGCGAATATTGAAATCAAGCATGGGCCAAACAGGGCAGGGGATATTCCACATTCGTTGGCTTCGGTTGAAAAAGCTAAAAAATTACTGGGGTATGATCCTCAGTTTAAAATTAAAGCCGGCTTGAAGGAGGCGGTTGAGTGGTATTGGGAGAATTTAGGCCGATAGGACTTGGTGTAGAGGAGACATGGGGAAAAGGGGAATTGAGAATTAAAATATAGATATTGGAAAAAATACGAACTCATAAGGATTTGAGGGTTTACCAGGCTTCTTTTGAAGCAGGAATGGAAGTATTTAGGCTTTCCAGAACATTTCCAAGGGAAGAGGTATATTCTCTGACTGATCAAATCCGACGTTCTTCTCGTTCGGTTTCGGGTAATTTAGCTGAAGCCTGGCGGAAGCGCAGATATCCGAAATCTTTTGTTTCTAAATTATCTGATGTGGAAGGCGAAGCCGCAGAAACGCAAGTTTGGTTGGATTATGCTTTGGCTTGCGATTATATAAATGAAGAGCAGCATGCGACACTTTTTAAAAAGTACGATTCAATTTTGGGAATGACTGTTACAATGATTACAAATCACGATAAATGGACTTTGTAAAAACAAAATAATTTATAAAGTTTAAATAAGAAAAAAACAAAATGAACAACAATAAAAATATTTCGCAGGAAAACCCTACTTCCCCGAGTCCCCAAGTCCCCGAGTCCCCAAGTCCCCGAATAGCGGTCATAGGTCTTGGATACGTTGGCCTGCCACTTGCAAGATTGTTTGCAACTAAATTCCCTGTCGTAGGTTTTGATATTAACCAGGGAAGAGTAGATGAACTTAAAAATGGTCATGACAGAACACTGGAAGTTGAAGACGATCTATTAAAATCTGCATTGGTGGATAAACCTTCAGAGAGTAATGGTTTGTTCTGTACCACAGATCTTTCAGATATAAAAGACTGTAATCATTATATAATTACAGTTCCTACCCCGGTAGATAAGAATAATCGCCCGGATCTTACCCCTCTTTACAAAAGTAGTGCAAGCATTGGGAAAGTCTTGAAAAAGGGGGATATCGTAATTTATGAATCTACTGTTTATCCGGGTGTTACAGAGGATGAATGTGTTCCGGTACTCGAAAAAGAAAGTGGACTTAAATTCAATGTGGATTTCTTCGCGGGTTATTCTCCGGAAAGGATCAATCCGGGTGATAAAGAGCACACGGTAGAAAAAATATTAAAGGTTACCGCCGGTTCAACCCCGGAAACCGGAATAAGGGTCAATGACTTATATGCTCAGGTTATTACCGCCGGAACGCATTTAGCTCCAACAATTAAAGTTGCTGAAGCCGCCAAGGTGATTGAAAATTCTCAGCGTGATATCAACATCGCTTTCGTTAATGAACTGGCAAAGATCTTCAATATGATGGATATTGATACCCAGGACGTTTTGGAAGCAGCAGGTACAAAATGGAATTTTTTACCCTTTAAACCAGGCCTTGTTGGTGGACATTGTATAGGAGTAGATCCGTATTATCTGGCTCAAAAAGCGCAGGAATTGGGATATCATCCTGAAATTATCCTTGCAGGAAGAAGAATGAATGACTCTATGGGACAATATGTGGCTTCAGAAGTTGTTAAGCTAATGTTGCAAAACGACCTGAAGGTAAAAAACGCAAATATCCTTGTTCTTGGAATTACCTTCAAGGAAAACTGTCCCGATGTTAGAAATACAAAGGTGGTGGATGTTATCAAGAACCTTAAAGAGTACGGAACAAATGTTACTATATATGATCCTTTGGCCAATCCGGCAGAAGTGAAGCATGAATACGGACTGGAAACATCTAAGACGATGCCTTCAGGTGGATTTGACGCTGTTGTGTTAGCTGTTTCTCATAAGGAATTTTTAGAACTGGATCTGAATAAATTTAAAAATGGAGGTACGGTTGTGTATGATGTTAAGGGAGTGTTGGGAGATAGGTGTGATAAGAAGCTTTAATTCGTTAATTCGGGATTTGTGATTGATTAATTCGGGAATCGTTAGTTCGGGATTCGGGATTGGTTAATTTGTGATTCGGGAATCGTTAGTTCGGGATTCGAGATTTGTGAACTAGGATTTGTATAGATATTCGAACTAACGCGTTAACGCATTAACGAAATAACGAACAAGATATGGCTGAAAATTTTGAGAGCCTGGAGTGTTGGCAAAGATGTAATGAATTGAAGATGTTTTTAAAAGAAAATGTTCTTCGTAAGTTACCGGCTTCAGAGCGTTATGAATTATATAGTCAAATATTAAGAGCGTCTCGATCCTCAACAGCTAATATTGCGGAAGGATGGGGCAGATATCATTTTAAAGATAATATAAAGTATTTAGTGAATGCACGGGGCTCTGTTGCCGAAATCCTTGATCATGCTATAGAAGCGGAATCCTGGAATTATATAACTAAAGAGACTTTGATCGAAATTCGAAGTCAAACCACCCGATGTATGCAGGTAATCAATGGCTATATAAGATATTTAAGAAAATCGAATGAGTAAATTTGCAAAATATAAGTTAGAACACATAGACGAACTAACAAATTCACGAACTAACGAACTAACGAACTAACGAATGATAAAAAACATCTGCTGCATCGGCGCAGGATACGTAGGAGGGCCGACAATGGCTGTAATAGCCCAAAAATGTCCTGAAATAAATGTAACGGTTGTAGATATCAATGAAAAGAGGATCGCTGCCTGGAATGATGAGGATGTTGAGAATATTCCAATTTACGAACCGGGATTATCTGATATAGTCAAAGAAGCCCGCGGAAGGAATCTGTTCTTTTCTACCGATGTTGACGGAGCAATTGATAAGGCAGATATGATCTTTATCTCGGTAAATACCCCCACCAAAACCTACGGGATAGGAAAGGGAATGGCTGCCGACCTGAAATTTATCGAACTTTGTGCAAGGCAAATTGCACGGGTAGCTAAAAACGATAAAATAGTAGTGGAGAAATCCACACTACCTGTTAGGACAGCAGAAACTTTAAAAAACATTCTGGATAACACCGGGAATGGAGTGAATTTCCAAATTCTGTCAAATCCTGAATTTCTTGCTGAAGGCACCGCGGTGCAGGACCTTCAAAATCCGGACAGGATATTGATCGGAGGGGATATTGCCACAGCAGAAGGCCTTGATGCTGTGCAGGCTCTGGTAGATGTGTATGCACATTGGGTTCCTGAAGAAAATATATTGAAAACCAATGTCTGGTCTTCTGAGTTATCAAAACTAACGGCGAATGCATTTTTAGCACAGCGTATTTCAAGCATCAACGCGATGAGTGAGTTATGCGAAAAAACCGGGGCCGATGTAAATGAAGTGGCTAAAGCCGTTGGTATGGATTCCAGGATTGGACCAAAATTTCTGAAATCTTCGGTAGGTTTTGGAGGCTCCTGTTTTCAAAAGGATATTCTGAACCTGGTTTATATCTCAAAATCTTTTGGTTTAAATGAGGTGGCCGATTACTGGGAACAGGTAATTATAATGAACGATCATCAAAAAAGGCGTTTTGCGGAGAAAATTGTAAAAACTATGTATAACACCGTTTCAGGAAAGAAAATAGCAATTTTGGGGTGGGCTTTTAAAAAGGACACCAATGACACCAGGGAGTCTGCCGCCATATATGTGACCGATTATTTACTGAACGAACAGGCTGATGTCGTGGTGTATGACCCAAAAGTAGGTGAAGAACGGATCTATGCTGATCTGGAATATTTAGGAACGCATAGCAGTGAGGAAATTCGCGATAGGGTAAAAGTAGTGGACACCGCTTTAGTAGCTAGTAAAGATGCCCATGCTATAGCAATTTTAACTGAATGGGACGAATTTAAGGACTTGGACTGGAAAGCAGTTTATGATGATATGTTGAAACCGGCATTTTTGTTCGATGGCAGAAGGTTATTGGAAAGAAAAACCAAAGAGGAAATTGGGTTTCAGTTTTATGCGATTGGGAGTTAACTAAAAAAAAAATATGAATATTTTAATTACCGGAGGTGCTGGTTTTATTGGTTCTCACGTTGTTCGGTTATTTGTGAATAAGTATCCGGAGTATCAAATTTACAACCTGGATGCGCTTACGTATGCCGGGAATCTGGAAAATTTAAAAGACATAGAAAAGGCTCAAAATTATACTTTTTTAAAAGAAGATATCAATGATGCTGAAAGTGTCAATCTGCTTTTTGAAAAATACAAATTTGATTCGGTGATTCATCTGGCCGCGGAATCTCACGTTGACCGTTCAATCACAGATCCTCTGGCATTTGTGAAAACGAACGTAATTGGTACTGTGAATTTGCTGAACGCAGCACTTAAAATTTGGAAGGGTAATTTAGAAAACAAACTTTTTTACCATATCAGCACCGATGAAGTATATGGAACCCTGGGTGAAACCGGACTATTTACAGAAACCACATCCTATGACCCAAATTCACCGTATTCAGCATCTAAAGCGAGTTCAGATCATTTTGTGCGGGCTTACGGAGAAACCTATGGCTTGCCTTATATTATTTCAAATTGTTCCAATAATTACGGCCCAAATCAATTTCCTGAAAAACTGATCCCGCTTTTTATCCACAATATTATAGAGAATAAACCATTGCCGGTATATGGCGACGGGAAATACACCAGGGACTGGTTGTATGTGATTGATCACGCAACAGCTATTGATCTGGCTTTTCATAAAGGAAAAACCAAAGAAACCTATAACATTGGTGGTTTTAACGAGTGGCAAAATATAGATCTAATTAAGATTCTTTGTGAACTTATGGATAAAAAACTCGGCAGGGATAATGGCAGCTCGGCAAACCTTATTACTTATATTAAAGACCGCCCCGGCCACGATAAACGTTATGCTATAGATGCCACAAAAATTTCCAAAAAACTTGGCTGGAAACCTTCGGTAACTTTCGAACAAGGACTTGAAAAAACGATTGACTGGTATTTGAATAATGAGGAATGGTTGAAGAACGTTACAAGTGGAAAATATCAGGAATACTATAAAATACAATATAATTAAATTACTATGAAGGGTATAATATTAGCAGGTGGCTCAGGAACCCGTTTATTTCCAATAACAATAGCTGTAAGTAAACAATTATTGCCGGTTTATGATAAACCCATGATCTATTATCCACTATCTGTTTTGATGCTGGCTGGTATTCGTGAAATTTTGTTTATAACCACACCTCATGACCAGGATTCCTTTAAAAAACTTTTGGGGGACGGTTCACAGGTTGGATGTAAATTTGAATATGAGATCCAGGAAGAACCAAATGGGCTTGCGGAAGCTTTTATTATTGGAGAGAAATTTATTGGGGAAGATAAAGTTGCATTAGTATTGGGAGATAATATTTTCTATGGAAATGGTTTAGGGTCTCTTTTAAGAAGTAAAATAGATATTGAAGGTGCCTCTATTTTTGCATATCCGGTTAAAGATCCTGAGAGATATGGGGTGGTAGAATTTGATAAGGATAATAAAGCCATAAGTATTGAAGAGAAACCAACCGTGCCAAAATCACAATATGCTGTTCCTGGATTATATTTTTATGACAATAAGGTCGTTGAGTATGCCAAAAATGTAAAACCTTCGAGCCGTGGTGAGAAGGAGATTTCAACGATTAATCAAATGTACCTGGAGGCCGGAAGCCTTGAAGTTGGTGTGATGACACGTGGAATGAGTTGGTTTGATACAGGTACGGTAGAATCTTTAGATGATGCCACAGAGTTTATTAGAGTTATCCAAAACAGACAAAGTGCTATGATTGGTTGTATTGAAGAAGTGGCTTATCAAAGAAGGTTTATTGATAAATTTAAACTTAATCAATTATCCGGGCGATACGGCAAATCAAAATATGGGGAATATCTCAAAGATTTGGCTAAAACTTTATAGATGCCTTTAAAACAACAAGCTCTTTCAGGTGTATTTTGGACATTTTCACAACAATTTGGGGTACAGGGAATTTCTTTCCTGGTTTCAATTATTCTGGCAAGATTGCTTCTGCCTGCAGAATTTGGGCTTATTGCCATGATTGGCATTTTTATGGGGGTAGGCGGGATATTAATGGATGCCGGTCTTGGGCAATCCTTAATAAGAACAAAAGATCCGGACCAGGAAGATTTCTCCACAGTATTCTTCTTCAATCTTGCAGGAAGTATAATAGTTTATGGAATAGTATATTTTGCGGCTCCCCTTATTGCAGCTTTCTTTGAAAGGGAAATTCTCATAGATATAACCCGGCTTTACTGTTTGATCTTTATATTTAATGCATTTTCTACTGTCCAGGTGACCAGGCTCACAAAGAAAATGGATTTTAAAACCCAGTTGTTCATAAAGATCCCCTCTTTGATTTTAAGTAGCGCGGTGGGAATATATATGGCATATTCGGGTTATGGGGTTTGGAGCCTGGTGTGGATGGCCCTGATCCAATCCTTTGCCCAAACGGTTCAATTATGGTTCTGGTCTAAATGGCAACCTTCCTGGGTTTTTAATATGGAAAAATTCAGGTATCACTTCAATTTTGGAATAAAACTCACCCTGGCAGGACTTTTGGACGTAATTTTTACCAACGCGTATACAATAATTATCGGAAAATTTTTCACGGCTACCCAGTTGGGATATTACGGTCGTGCTGATTCTTTAAAGCAATTCCCGGTCAGCAATATCGGAGCTGTATTAGGAAAAGTAACCTATCCTTTATTTGCATCAATTAAAGAAGATACTGTAAGATTAAAAAGAGTATATGCCAAAATAATGAAAATGGTGATTTATCTGGTAGCTCCTACCTTAATTTTTATGGCCGTACTTGCAGAACCATTGTTCCGGTTTTTATTGACAGAAAAATGGTTGCCTGCAGTTCCTTATTTCCAGATACTGTGTGCCAATGGAATACTTTATCCTATACATGCTTACAATCTCAATATCTTAAACGTGATGGGGCGCAGTGATCTGTTCCTTAGGCTGGAAATATTTAAGAAAGTTTTAGTTGTGGTTGTAATTGCGGTCTCTTTAAATTTCGGTATTTTTGGACTTTTGTATGGAAGCGTTTTTACTTCAATTATGGGCCTATTTATCAATAGCCATTATTCCGGAAAATTTATTAACTATTCTGCCTGGGAACAGACAAAAGATTTAACACCATATATAAGTCTGGCATTTATTTGTGGAATCATAGTTTTTGTTTTTGACTCTTTTTTAGAAACTGTGACAAATTATGATCTCCTTAGATTGACTGCCGGCACTATTATTGGCTGCACCTGCTACTTTGTGAGCTCTTTGCTTTTAAAAATGAGCGTAACTTCTGAACTAATAATTTTAATAAAACGAAAATGATCCCAGTAACAAAACCGTTTTTACCTCCTATGGAGGATTATACTAAATATTTAACCGGCATTTGGAAGCGTAACTGGTTAACCAATATGGGGCCTTTGGCAAACGAACTTGAATTAAAACTTAAAGATCATTTAAAGTTAAAGCATTTGCTTTTTGTCACAAACGGCACTATTGCTTTACAAATGGCTATTAAAGCTTTAGACTTAAAAGATGAAATTATTACAACCCCTTTTTCTTTCGTTGCTACCAGCAGCAGTATTGTTTGGGAAGGTTGTAAACCCGTGTTTGTAGACATTGATAAGCACACCTTAAATATAGATGCATCTAAGATTGAATCAGCTATTACAAAAGATACGTCTGCAATTTTAGCTACCCATGTATATGGCAATCCCTGTGATGTACAACAAATTGAACAAATTGCAAAGAAACATAAATTGAAAGTGATTTATGATGGGGCACATGCTTTTGGAGTACAAATTAATGGCAGGTCTGTTTTTGAATATGGGGATATATCAATTTGCAGTTTACACGCCACCAAACTGTATCATTCGGGCGAAGGAGGTTTAATTATTACAAAAGACCCCGTACTTCTTAAAAAACTGGCTTATATCCGGAATTTTGGGTTTAATGGGGCTGGCGATTCTGCTGAATTGGGGACCAATGGAAAGAACTCTGAATTTCACGCCGCGATGGGTTTGGCAAATCTGGAATATATTGAAACTATTCACAACAGCAGAAAAATTATTGCAGAACGCTATGATAATAAACTTAGTAACCTGAAGGCTAAAAAACAGCGCTGGCAACAAGAGGCTTCCATGAATTACGCATATTACCCTTTAGTTTTTGAAAGGGAAGAGTTGATGTTACGATGTATAGAAAAACTGAAAGCAAATGAAATCTTTACCCGGCGTTATTTTTATCCTTCCCTGGCAAATAGCTTACCATATTTGATACCCAAACAGCTGGAAGTTATAGATGAAACCGCAAATAAAGTGTTATGTTTGCCCTTTTATCACGATTTGGCAATTGAAGAAGTTGATTTAATTTGTAGATTATTATTAAGAGTTCAAAACAATTAATTATGAAATTAGCGGTAATGCAATTTATTTTTTCTTTATTTGACTTATTTTCAGATTATTAATGCTGTAGGATGTTTGCCTTGTTAGTATCAAAATTCTCAATGGATAAGGGAATAGATTCTACAAAGCCATCAAATCTGCCTGGAGTTAAAAAATAATAGTAAAAGTGATTTATTTGCCTATTAATCCGGGTTTAGTAAATGATAAATCGGAAAAAATTATTCAAAGAATTTAAGAATTTAAGAAATGAAGATAGCAATTATGCAACCCTACTTTTTGCCATATATTGGCTATTTCCAATTGATAAATGCTGTTGATAAATATGTTATTTACGATGACGTAAACTTTATTAAAGGGGGCTGGATTAATCGAAATAAAATATTATTGAATGATGCTGCTTTTATGGTCAATATACCTATGGATGGAGCTAGTTCATTTAAAAATATAAACGAAATTAATGTCGGAAAAAATAAGGAAAAAATATTATTAACCTTTCAACAAGCATATAAAAAAGCTCCTTTTTTTAATGAAGTTTATCCATTAGTAAAGGATATTATAAATTTCAATAATGACAATCTCGCACTATTTATTTCAAACAGTATTGTCGAGATCGCAAGATATTTAAAAATTAACACGGAGATTATTTTATCTTCTGAGATTAATAAAAATAATGAATTAAAGGCACAAGAAAAAGTGATATCAATTTGTAAGGAATTGGGTGCAACTGATTATTACAATGCAATAGGAGGGCAAGAACTTTATTCAAGAGAGAAATTTGCTGAAAATGGCTTGACACTAAATTTCATCAAACCAAAACCAATCATTTATACTCAGTTTAAAAATGAATTCATACCTCATCTTTCAATAATAGATCTATTGATGTTTAATTCACAATTTGAAATAAACGCAATGCTTAACAAATATGAATTAACATGAACCCAATAGGTGGATACTTTGAGCTAGAACTACGTAAAGGTGATGAATATCATAAGGGAGCAATTCGTTTAAATACTGGGCGCAATGCCTTAGAATTAATTTTAAAAACTAGACAATACTCAAAAATATATATCCCTTATTTTACATGTGATGTAATATTAGAACCTTTTAATAAACTTGCTGTTGAATATGAATTTTATTCAATTGATGAAAATCTGGAACCTATTTTTGATTTTGAAAAAATGCAATCAAATGAAGGTTTTTTATACACAAACTACTTTGGCATAAAAGACTTTTTTATTAATAGTCTTTCAGATAAATGTAAAAATTTGATTATTGATAATTCTCAATCTTTTTTTTCAAAACCTTTATCAACTATTCCTACTTTTTACTCATGCAGAAAGTTTTTTGGAGTGCCTGATGGAGCCTATTTGTATTTAGATGGTAAAACTGTTAATGATCTGCCTTTTGACAATTCCGAAAATAGAGTTACTCATTTGTTGAAACGTATTGATTATGGAGCTGAACATGGATATAAGGATTATAAGGCAAATGAGAAGAGTTTGATCGGACAGCCGATAAAAAGGATGTCCAAACTAACGCAATCCATACTGAGTAATATTGATTATGATTTTGTTCGAAAAAAAAGAAGAGATAATTTTCAAATGTTTCATGAGAAATTAGGCTTACTTAATAAATTTGAATTAAAGTTACATGATGAATCTGTCCCAATGGTCTACCCATTTCGAACTGAGATGCCTGAATTAAAACGAAAGTTAAATGAACAAAAAATATTCTCACCTACTTTTTGGACAAATGTCTTAGAATGGGCAAATATTGACAGTTTGGATTATAAATTTGTACAAGAAATTATCCATTTACCTATTGATCAAAGGATTACTCTTGATGAGAATAATATAATTATTAAACATTTAAAAAATTTTAATAAATGAACATTAAAGGTAAACTAACTACGCTCCGTGCTATTGAAGAATCTGATTTGGTTCAATTGCATAAATGGGCTAACGAACCGGAAATCCAAAATTGGCTGGGTGGTTGGCATTTCCCAACAAATTTAGAAGATCAAAAAAAATGGTTCGAAAATAATAGTGTATCTTCTTTAAACCAAAGATACGCTATCGAAGTTGCTAATTTGGGTTTAATAGGCACCGCTAATTTAGTTAATATTGACTGGAAGAATAAAAATGCATTCCATGGAATGATGTTAGGTGATAAAGATATCAGAGGTAAAGGATTTGGATTGGATACTGTAATGGCAGTAATGAGATATGCTTTTGAAGAATTAGGTATGGAAAGGATTGATGGCTCTATGATTGAATATAATGCGGCGTCATTAAAATTATATATAAAAAAGTGTGGTTGGAAAGAAGAAGGACGTCAACGTAATTGGTATTATAGAAAAAACAGATATTGGGATAGAATAATGGTGGGAGTTACAAGAGATGATTATTTTACTTTAGTGAATGAAAATAAATATTGGGATTCCAAATGAATGTTTTAGTTACAGGTGCATCAGGCTACATTGGATCATTATTAAGTAAAAAAATACTTGATGCGGATCACAATTTAATTTTTTTCGACTTTAATTGTTCTAATGAATCTAATATGAATGCTATCATAAATCATCCACGTTGTAAAGTATACAATGGTGACTTGCGTGATAAGTTGATTATTAAAGAGGTTTTAAAAAATTGTGATGTGGTCATTCATCTAGCTGGAATCTCAGATGGCCGAATGGGCAAAAAAGATCCTGAATTCACAAAGGAAATTAATATTAAAGCTACTAAATATTTAATTGAAAGTTCAAAGAAGGCAGGTGTAAAAAGATTTATTTTCGCTTCTACGTTTGGTGTTTATGGCAATCAATGTTTTTCCCCTTTTACCGAGGATCATAATTTAAACCCAGTTGATCCATATTCTGAGAGTAAAGCAATAGGCGAAGAAATATTATTTAAATTATCTGACGATAATTTTGTTACTTGTTCTCTTAGAATTGCAATGGTTTATGGTTTATCAATTTTAACCAGGTTTGATTTTCTGGTTAATCAACTTGTAACAATTGCCATCAAGAATGGAGAAATTAATCTTGTTGGAGGTGAACAAAAGAGGCCACAGGTTCATGTTCAAGATGTTTCAGATGCTTTTTTAAAACTCATAAGCATTGACTCTCAATTAATTTCTGGTAAATCCTTCAATTTGGTGTCCGAAAACCCCTCAATCATTGAATTAGCTGCAATAATAAGTCGTTTACTCCCTAAAACTAAAGTGAATTTATTGCCAAAAAAAATAAATGAAGATTCATTTGAATTGGACGGAACAAAAATTATAAATGAATTAGGATTATATCCTAAATATAATCTGGATAAAGGAATTAATGAATTAATTGATTATATAAAATAAAGAGCAAAGGATTGAGCTATGATTTGGAAAAAAAAAGGAATAATTCAAGGTGAGGAAATAAATATTTCATGGTCAGCAGGCAGAGCCATTGCGCCTATCCCACTATTGCAAAACAATAACATGTTGCGAATTTATTTTTCAACCTTAGATGAAAAAGGAAGGAGTCTACCCATTTTTATTGAGACCAACGCTGAATTACCAAATAAAATACAGTATACTGAAAAAGACCCTATTTTAACATTAGGCAATTTAGGTTCATTTGATGATAGTGGAATTACAGTTTCTAGCATTGTTGAGATTGGAAATCGAAAATACTTATATTATATTGGTTGGAATCCGCAAAAAAATGTTTCATATAAATTGGCAATAGGCCTGGCCATTAGTGAAGACGATGGGCCATATCAAAAAATTTCAGAAGGGCCTATTATGGATAGATCAATAGATGAACCATATTTCAATACAGCTCCTTGTGTAATTCTGGATGGTGGAATTTGGCGTATGTGGTATGTCTCTTGCTATGGCTGGAAAATGGTTAATAATTGGCCTGAACCTCTTTATAATATTAAATATGCGGTTTCGAATGATGGGATAAATTGGAAACGAACAGGGATTGTTGCAATTCAGCACGATGAATTCGCTGAAGCAATAGGTAAACCTACTGTTTATATCGAAAATGGTGTATATAAGATGATTTATTCATATAGAAATTCGGTTGATTACCGCACAGATCCTCAAAAAAGTTATCGACTAGGGTATGCTGAATCTAGCGATGGTATAAATTGGACAAGAATGGATGATCAGGTAGGTATATCATTTGCTAAGGAAGGGTGGGATTCTAATATGATGGAATATGCATCAACTTATGTTTACAACAATCAAAGATATATGTTGTATAACGGTAATGGGTTTGGTGAATCGGGTTTTGGATACGCTATTTTAAAAGAAAAGTAAGATGCCATTGAAATATATCCATATAGGATATCCTAAAAACTTATCTACAACACTTCAAAGATTTTTTTTGACAAACATCCTGAAATATTAAACATAGAGGTGTTGGTAAAGGCTCAAATGTAGATTATATAGATGATGATATTAATATTGCTTGTGAAGAGTTTTTTTAATATTTGAAAGAATATCTGAACAGAAAAAATATATAAAAACTTTGATAGATATTTTGAGAAACAAAAAAATGAAAGCTGTTGGAATCTCTCTAGAACCTCTCGCTTTATCTTGAACTCCAGATCACATAAATACATCAATTAAGGCAAAAAGGGTATTTGATGTGTTTGGTCCACTTTTAGAGTTGGGACATCTAGGTAGCTTTGATGATAGTGGTATTATGCCATCGTGTTTAGTTAAAAGTAATGAACAGTTGAATATATACTATATTGGGTGGAATCCACAAGCAACAGTTTCGAATGCAGACCAATATAGAGTTTCATCACTTGATGGATATAAGATAGGTTTGGCGGTATCTAGTTCTTTGGAAGAAAACGGATGATAATACAGGTATAATGTTATCAGATACGGTATGGGAGAGTAAGATGATGGAATATTGTCATGTTTTTCGGCATGATAGAATTATAAATATGTTATATAATGGGAATGATTTCGGAAAAGAAGGAATTGGATATGCAGTCAAATAATAAACCTTTTGTTGCAATTTATATGATTACATATAATCATGAATCCTATATTGCACAAGCAGTAGAGTCTATAATGATGCAACAAGCTAACTTTGAATATAAATTATTTATTGGAGAAGATTGCTCGACAGATGGAACAAGGGAAATTTGTACAAACCTTAAAGAAAAGCACCCAAATAAAATTGATTTATCATTGAATGCTAAAAATTTAGGGGCAACTCTTAATGCACAACAAATATATAAAGCGTGTTTTGAAAGTGGAGCTAAATATATCGCAATGCTAGAAGGAGATGATTATTGGACAGATCCTTTAAAGTTGCAAAAACAGGTGGATTTTTTGGAAGAGAATGAAGATTTTTCAATGTGTTTTACTTCAAGGCAAGTTTTTTTAGAAAAATCAAATGTTTTTAATGATGAATTATTGTCCAATGAAATCTTCACTACTGAAAGTATTTTGAGGGGGGTGGTTCCATTTACGCAAACTATGGTATTTAGAAATATTCATAATTTTAGAAGTGAGTTTCAAAAATATGGAAATCAATATGCAGGAGACAGATTGATTTCTTATATCATGTCTTTAAGTGGAAAAATAGGTGTTTTACCTGACATTACAGCAGTATACAGATTTTCGGAAAAAGGAGTTTGGTCCAGTAAGGATCAAAATGACTTAACCTTCGATAATTTAGATAGTCTTCAACAGTTTTATAGGGGTATAGGCCTACCAATAGATAATTTTTATTTTTATGAGGTGTTGTATCAAATCCATCTAAGGACTTTATTCGGTAAAGCCCCTGATAAAGTTAAAATTAAAACATTATTAAAAATAAGAAATAATTATTCTGTAAAAAATTCAAATTATATTAAATTTTTCGGCAAATATATTTCAGATTTAACTAGTATTCTTCTTGAGAAAATAAAAAACAAAATACATTCTTAATGTTAGTGTCAATCATTATTCCTGTATATAAAGTAGAAGAATACATCCACCAATGTATTAAAAGTATCCTCTCTCAGGAATATAATAATTTAGAGATTATTTTGATCGATGATGGTTCTCCGGATAACTGTGGTTTAATTTGTGATAATTATGCAAAAACGGATTCAAGAATAAAAGTAATTCATCAAGAAAATGCTGGTTTGAGTGCTGCCAGAAATAGTGGTTTAAAAGAAGCAACAGGAGATTATATCTGGTTTGTAGATAGTGATGATTGGATTAAAGAAGGTGCTATTTCATTAATTGTAAATGTATTAAAGAAAGAGCAAGTTGAGATGTTAGGATTCTCTTATATAGAGTATTTTGAAAACGGGGATTATTTTTCTAAACCTTTCCTTTTAAAAACAATCTCAACGACCAATTCCAATAATTACATAAAAGAAAATGGGATGTTTGTTGCTTCAGCTTGGTGTTATATTTATAATTCTTCCTTTTTAAAAAGTAAGAATTTATCTTTTAATGAGAAAATAATACACGAAGATGATTATTTTAATCTTATTTGTTTTTCAGAAGTTAAAACTATAAAGAAAATACCATTTGGGTTATATTATTATCGGAAAAGAGAAAATTCCATAATTTCCTCACAGGTGTCAAATCAAAAAATAATATCTTTTGTAGAATTAATTAGACTGGGAGTAACCTTAAGAACTTCGAATTTAAATACAAATTTTATTGAAAAACAAATTTTCGGATATACTTGTGTGCTTTTTAGCCTCCTGAATAAAGTGGTTAGTTTAACGAGCAAAGAAAAATTTAAAATAATTGATAAGGTAAAATCTATAGTGCCAGATCAATTGATTTTAAAAAATGACTCTGGATTTGTTGTGGCAGAAAAGTATATATATAATAATAATAAAAGACTATTTTATTATTATATCAATTATTTCAGGTCCCTCAGATATAATTTAGAATATATACAACACTTGTTTTCGGGAAATCCTAAGAAATTGTATTAATATCAAAAAGATTTAATCATAATGAAAATATCCTTTTTTTTAATAAATATGAATTTGGGGGGCACTGAAAAAGCATTTTTGAATCTTGCTAATGAGTTATTAAAATTAAATATAGAAATCGAATTAATTTTATTAGAATGTAAAGGTGATTTATTAAAGGCAGTGCCAGCTAATATCGCTATTAAAACGCTCGACTATTCTTGTGTTAAAGATTTATTTGAAAAACCTCCTAAAATAGTTTTAATCCAATTAATCAAAAACCTACAATTAACATTAGTTATTCAATATTTTTTTTATAGGGTTATTTTACACAAAATTTTTAATACTAAATTAAATTTCTACAATTGGTTATCTAATAAAATGTTAACCGAAAAAATTAATTGTGATGCAGCAGTTGCTTTTGCAGGTCCTCATGATTTAATTTCCTTTATTGTGGCTAATAAAATACAAACTAAAAAAAGGTTTCAATGGATTCATTTTGATATTTCCAAAATAAGTTTTGATCAAAAGTATTATTATTCAAATTTGTTTAAAAAATATGACCAGGTATTTTCTGTATCAATGTTTGTGAAAAGACAATTGGAAAGAAAAATTAATAACATAAAACCAATATTATTTTATAATATACTACCTATAAAAGAAATTCTTAAACTATCAAAAATAGGTGAAAATTATAGTGATAACCAAAATGAAATCAAAATCCTTACAATAGGAAGGCTTACAGAGGAAAAAGGTTTTGATATTGCCATAGATGTTGCCAGGCGATTAAAGGAAAAAGATATTCATTTCAAATGGTATTTAATTGGTGACGGTACTCAAAAAAATGCACTAATTCAGAAAACCAAATTATATGATTTGGAAAATGAAATTATATTTCTGGGAATGAAGAGGAATCCTTATACCTATTTAAAAAATTGTGATATCTATGTACAACCCTCGAGACACGAAGGTTTTGGAATTTCCGTAAGTGAAGCAAAAATATTTAATAAACCAATTGTTGTTACTAATATACCTGGCTTTAGGGAACAAATAATTCATAAGCGAACAGGATTTATAAGTGAAGATTTGGACCCTGAAAATTTACTAAAAGGAATAGAATATTTTTTAAATGAGGAAAACAGAAATTTTGTTAAATCAAATTTCGAGACATCTAAAAATGGAAATGTTTTTGGGGTTAAAGAATTTTTAAGATTATTAAATTAATAAAAGTATTATTTAAAAATAACCAGTTATAGAAATTTATTTTCTATAATAAATTAGAAATATGACTATAGTTTACTGTATTGGATCTTTGCACCTGCCCGGTGGTGCTGAGAGGGTTTTGGTGAACATAGTGAATTTCCTGGCAGATCCTTTTAATTTCGAAGTTTATATTTTAAATGCTGATCAAGCTCCCCTTCCCGAAGTTATTATGCCTCAATGGATAGCACTTTTTAAAGAATTACAGCATGAATAAACAACCTAAAATAACGGTTGTAATCCCGGTATATAATGCACAGCGGTATATTAGACGTTGCCTCGAAAGTATTATAATTCAAAGTTATGAGAATTTTGAAGTCATTTTAATCAATGATGGTTCAACAGACAGTTCCAAATCCATTTTACAAAAATACATAACTGTAGACCATCGATTTCGGTACTTCTCACAAATCAATGCCGGTCCCTCTGTCGCTCGCAATCTTGGAATTAAAGAAGCGAAAGGTGATTATTTGTCTTTTGTAGATGCTGATGACTGGGTAAGCCCTGATTATTTGGAGAAATTAATTACCCCAATGCTAAACAAAGATGTTGATTTGGTGTGCGCAGGCTATTACGAAGTTAATCCTCGGTTTCCTCAAGGCTTAAAGCTGAATGATTTTCAGCAAGCATTGTTTAATACAAACATCAACAAGCAGACCTATCAATCCAATCTATTTAATGGAGTTAGTGGCGTGCTGTGGGGTAAGTTATTTAAAAACGAGATTTTTAAAGAAACCAATATTCAACTCCATCCTAAATTAAGACTTTCCGAAGATTTGATTGCTGTTTTGGAGTATTCACGCTTCATCGATAAAATATATATTATTCCTGATTCTATTTACTTTTACAATCGACTAGATGAAAGTGGATTAAGTGGTGGTTTAAATATTGAAAAATATCAGAGTCTAAAAGTCTTTTTCATTGAACTGGAGAGATTTAGAAAAGAGCTAAGTTTTTTGGACTTAGATGTTGTTAAGAATAAAAGAAAATATTCTTTTATGATTCAGCTTCTAAGAGATCAATCTCAGTCCAAAAAAGAATTCTATAAAGTAGCCGATTTTTTAGTTAAAAATGAATCACCTCTCGATCCAAATATTTTTCAAATCAACAAATTGAATGATTTTATATTAAAAGGTATATTCAATGGAAATTTTTTCCGGTCATGGATTTTATTAAGAGCTTACCAAACAGTTAAACAGATAAAATCCTGAACGAAAATATTTTAAGATTATTTAAATATAAAATCCTGGATGGTGAAGATATTCTTAATTGTTTAAAAGGTAATTGCAATATTAGGTTTTGTACATTTACATCCTGAAAAATCTCAGGTAATTTTAAATTGGAGATGTAAAAAAAAAGACACGTAATGAAAAATAAAATTGCCCTACTTACCTTACCCCTTGGACATAATTATGGAGGAATCATTCAGAACTATGCATTACAAAAGGTCCTGGCGAAAATGGGACATGATGTTGTAACAATAGATAGAATCGCAGATAATCCACATTCTAAGATTAAAATACTGGCTAATAAATATAAAACCTATTTTTTTAGATATTTTTTACAGTCAAAAAACCCGAAATATCTGGATTATAGCAAAGTATTCGAACACAATTTAAGATTTCTGAAAGAACATGTGAATTTATCTCCTGCCGTTAAGACAACTGGATCTTTGGCTGACTACTTTAAAAAGGAGAAGTTTAATTTAGTAATAGTGGGTAGTGATCAAGTATGGAGGCCTAAGTATTCTCCGGACATTTTTTTTAACTTCTATTTAGACTTTTTACAGAAGGAAACTTCTATTAAGAAAGTGGCCTATGCGGCTTCTTTTGGAACAGAAACATGGGAATATACAGAAGAACAAACCAAAGCAAGTTCAGAGCTGATTCAACAATTTAATGCTGTTGCCGTGAGAGAAGATTCTGGGGTTAAATTGTCCGGTGACTACCTTAATAGAAAGGATGCAATACAGGTTTTAGACCCTACTTTACTTCTGGAAGCAGAAGACTATAGTAAGCTTATAGGTCAAAAAGAAAAGAGAAATGGCCTTTTTACATATGTTCTTGATGATTCTATGGGGAAAAAGGATTTTATTTTAAATTGTTCGAAACATCTGAATTTAGAAGTATATACAAACCAGGCAAAATATAATACGGACACATTTAAAAGCAATAAAGTTGAAGATTATCTTATGCCGCCACTTGAGGGTTGGCTGCAGGGTTTTAGAGATGCTAACTTTGTAATTACAGATTCTTTTCACGGCACTCTTTTTTCAATTATTAATCAGAAACCTTTTTTATCTCTGGTAAATTTAGATAGAGGTGCATCTCGTTTCGAATCTATCTTAAAACAATTAGGTCTGGAAGATCGTTTAGTGTATAATGTTGAAAAATTTGATAAATCTAAATTGGAAGAAGAGATTGATTATGTGGCTGTTAAGTTAAAATTGAATCGTTTAAAAGACGACTCTTTAAATTTTATAAAAAATAACATTTAAAGATTAATGAACATTGAAATTCTCAATTTAAAAAATTGAGCATAGAAGCTTTATTGTTATCCAAAAGTTATTGATGCAAATTATGAATAAAATAAAAGTTTTAATAATAAAAATTTTAGGCCCTAAACTATATACAAGGTTGGTTAATAAATATATTAATTTAATTGGACTTAAAACACTAAGTATAAATACTTATACAGATGGTAAGCTTTACTATAAGCACTCCATGGTTTTCAAACAAAATACCTTTAACAAAATAGAATCTAAAATAGTGTTACATTATCACGCTATTGAAAAAGGATTTTTGCATAATAATTTTAGATATAGATTTGGTGAGGATCGAATAATAGATTTAATAAAACTTCTCTCCCTACAAATAGTCATTGAAAAAAAGCAAATGAGTCAAATAGCCTCTGCATATTTGGCTATTTGTAAATATTACGAGAGACATAAGGAGAACGATACTGATATATCTGATTATTTTAGCCAAGAACACTATGAATTATTTAAAGGGTTGATAACATTCAATGAGAAAATCGTTAAAGATCATGATAGCTTATCCTATTTTAAAAGTGTTAATTCCGATTTTAAAGAATTTTCAATTTCCCGCGCAAGTGTTAGAAATTTTAAAGAAGAAAAGATTCCTATAGACACATTGCAAAAAGTCATTGAATTGGCTAAGTATGCACCTTCAGTATGTAATAGACAACCCACCAAAATCTATTATCTGGATAATAAAGAAAAAATAGATAGAGTTTTAAAAATTCAAGGAGGTTTGACGGGTTATACAAGGGAAATAAATCAATTATTAGTTGTTGCTACTGATAGAAATTATTATTACTCTATTGGTGAGAGAAATCAACTTTACATTGATGGTGGAATATTTTTAATGAATCTTCTATATGCTTTGCATTATTATAAAATTGCGGCCTGCCCTGCCCATTGGGGGCATCCCATAGAAAAAGACAGAGAAATTTTGAATGAAATACCATTATCAAAATCTGAAAAAGTTATATGTGTTGTTCCTATAGGCTTTCCCAGTGATTCTTTTAAGACTACTTTATCTTTAAGAAGAGATAACCAGGAAGTGCTGAAAATTGTAAAATAGAAATATAATCTTTAATCTTTTGAAGATAACATCGGATGGCATTTACACCTTTATTTCTTATTAACTTATACTTATTTATAACTACCATTTTAAAAGATTGACTTGGAAAATAAAATAAAAATACTTTTTGTAATTGAATCATTAACTTTAGCAGGTAGTGAAAAAAGTTTAATTGCTTTATTATCAAATCTTGATTCTGACTTATATGAAATTAATTTACAGTTATTTAGGTATGGAGGGGAATTGGAAAATTTTATACCCAATTTTGTTAAATTGTTACCTCCCTTAGCCTACAATGAATTTGCCGGAAAATCATTATTTAAAAATTTGAAGTCACGAAAATTTCGATATTTAAGGTCAAAAATGACTTATACAATTAGTTTGCGAATGAAAAATGGAAATGTTTCGGACATAGCAAAACTTTATTGGAAATCTGTTCAAAATGCTTTTACTATTGAAGATAGAGAATACGATATCGCAATTGCTTATGCCCAGGGAGCTCCTACTTATTATGTAATGGATAAAATTAAAGCAAGAAAGAAGATCACCTGGGTAAATGCTAATGTACAATTCACAAAACACAATCTACTTTTTGAAAAAGGTTATTACAGTCAATACGATAAGATTGTTGCGGTTTCCGAAATAAATCAACAACATTTTACTAACATATTTCCCGATCTAGCTGAAAAACTTTGGTTAATACCTGATATGCTTGATTTTTCAAGTATTTATAGAATGGCTGATTTGTATTGTCCTAAATTCGAGAAGAACAAATTTAACATACTAACTGTTTCTCGCCTTGAGAAAGGTATGAAAGGATTAGATATTACTTTGGAAACCTGTCGAATTTTAAGAGATAAAGGAGTTGATTTTCATTGGTATATTTTAGGAAAGGGGTCTTTTCAAACCGAAATACAAAACTTCATTAAATCCCATAACTTAGAAGGCTATTTAACGCTTTTAGGCACATCAACCAATCCGTACCCTTATTTTAAAGCTGCTGATTTATATGTGCAGACATCACGGTCAGAAAGCTATGGGATTTCAATTGCCGAAGCACGATTGTTAAATACACCAATTGTAACCACTCGTTTCGATACAGTTTATATGCAAATGGTGGAAGGTAAAAATGGACTGGTAACAGATATGAACCCTGAAGGGATAGCAGATGGAATTATAAAAATAATGAACAACAAAGATTTATACAATTCAATTGTTGAATACCTTAAACAAGAACCTAAAGAAAATACGGAGACGGTAAAACGATTTGATGCAATGATTGGCAATTTACTAATTACTGATTGATTTAATTTCTGCAAATGTGAATGACACTCCAAAAATCAAATCAATGAAGGAAGTTTTGGTAAGTATTTGTTGCTTAACCTATAATCATGAAGATTATATAGATAAGTGTATCCAGGGTTTTTTGATGCAAAAGACAAACTTTTCTTTTGAAATTATAATTTATGAAGATGCTTCAACAGATAATACTGCCGGAAAAATCGCAAAATATCAAAAGGAATATCCCGGCTTGTTCAAGGTGATCAGGCAGGAGGTCAATCAATTCTCACAGGGAATCCAACCTTTTTTTAAATTTCTGTTTCCTCAGGCTCGCGGTAAGTATATTGCATATTGTGAAGGGGATGATTATTGGACCGATCCCTTAAAGTTGCAGAAGCAGTTCGATTTTATGGAAACCAATGAAAACATAAAAGCCTGTGGTACCAATTATAATGTATTGAGGGGAAATAAATTAATTGAAATTAATAAATATTCAAAACGGGAATTATTTGATCACTACGATATTATTTTTAACAATAGAATTGGAACTTTAACTGTTATGATCAGAAATAATTTTCAAATTCCAAATTATTTGGAAGGTTCCTTTTTCGGCGATTTCAGCCTTTTATTGTTTCTTACCAAAAACAACGAAAAAATTGCGGTTTTACCCTTTAATTCAGCTGTTTTCCGGGTAAATGAAACCGGTATCTATAGCGGTGCAACCGTCGATGAAAATATTCAAAGAGGGTTTTCAGATACTTTATTATTTCTGAAACACGATAAAAAAGACATTGGTTTCCTTTTTTATTCTATGATATCCTGCTTTCAGAAAGCTTCTGTACATTTTGCAAGGGCTGTTTTGCGACGGCCTTATTCTAACTTTCGTTATTCTGTAACTTACATAGAACAAATACGGATCTTAGTTGGGGTGTATTTAGAAAAAACAAAATAACAGGAATTGCTCACAGTGCAAGGAGCTCAATTTAATTAAACTACATGAAACTTTTATATATTACCAATGGCATTACCGGTTCCGGAGGTTTGGAAAGGGTGCTTTCAGTCAAAGCGAGTTTGTTGGTGGAACAGTATGATTATGAAATAGCTATTGTGTCGTTAAATGAAGAAAATTTAAGTCCTTTCTATTCTTTTAATAAGAAAATAAAATTTTTTGACATTTCTGTACCCCAGGGCTTTTTCCGGAATTTAAAGAGTTATATCAGCGGGCTTCGGAAAGTTGTCAGAGATTTTCAGCCTGATATTATTTCTGTATGTGATGATGGTCTGAAAGGTTTTTTTCTGCCTAGAATTTTGGGTACAGAAGTTCCAATTATTTATGAACGTCATGTTTCCAAAGAAATAGAAATGAGAGATAGTTTTCCTTTCTGGAAAAAACAAGTAATAAGAGCTAAATGGGAACTAATGGAGAAACTGGCTCCGGGTTTTTCCAGATTTGTAATTCTAACTGAGGGGAATTCCAGGGAGTGGCCATATTTAACGAATCTTAAAATTATACCTAATCCATTGCCATTTTACCCTGAAAATAGCAGTTCCTTAAATAAAAAGAAAGTGCTCATCGTAGGAAAGCAATCTTATCAAAAGGGTCAGGATCTCCTGATTCAAGCCTGGAAAATTGTTATGGAAAAACATTCCGACTGGGTGTTGGAAATAGTTGGAAAAGTTGATGAGTCTATGGGATTAAAGCAACAGGTAGCTAAATTGGACCTTACAGGGCAGGTGCATTTTTTTGAACCGGAAAAAAATATTGAACAAAAATATCTAAATACATCTATTTATGTGATGTCCTCACGCTACGAAGGTTTTGGGATGGTATTAATTGAAGCAATGGCTTTTGGAGTCCCATGTATTTCCTTTAACTGCAATTATGGCCCATCAGACATTATTGATCACGATAAAAATGGATTATTAATACCAAATGGTGATGTTAATGCACTTGCTTTAGCAATCATAGAATTGATCGAAAATCCTCAAAAAAGAAAAGCTTTAGGATCCCGGGCTAAAATTGAGGCGCAGAAGTATTTGCCGAAAAAAATTGTAAAGCAATGGGATGAACTTTTTCAATCAATAACTAAATGAATTACAAGATATCTGACCGCTAAACCAATATATAAAACATTTATGAAACATATTGTAATTTTAATAGATCAGCTATATAATTTTGGGGGTATTGAACGTTTAGTAGCTTTGAAAGCAAATTACTGGACTTCTGTATTTGGGTATAAAGTGACTATCTTGAGTACAGAACAAAAAGGAAATCCCAAAGTTTTTCAATTGAATAATAAGGTTGAATTTTTAGATTTGGGGATTAATTACGACCGATCTAAAAGTTACTTTGGAACAAAAAATTTGGCTTTTTTTTTAAAAAATATAAAAATCTTAAAAAAACAATTGAATGTTTTAAACCCGGATTTTATTTTGGTGGCTTCACATATTCCAATGACTTATTTCATTCCATTTATCAGGGGAAAGTCTAAAGTCATTAAAGAATTTCATTTTACCAAATACGAACGGCAAAGGAATTTGAAATTTAAATTATTTAATTTTTTTGAGAGCAAGTATGATTATTTGGTAGTTCTAAGTAAAGAAGAACGTCAATTTTATGATACGCAAAATGTAGTCGTCATCCCAAACCCGTTAACTTTTCCGGTACCTGAGAAAAGCTTAATGCCAGATGCTAAAGATAATAAGGCTATTTTTGTAGGTAGGGTTGCGCCGGTGAAGAATTTAGAAGGAATGATACACGTTTGGAAAAATTTTATAGTGTTGCATCCCAACTGGAAATTAGAAATTTATGGTTCTTATGACGACGTATATGGACAATCTATACGGAAAAAGATTGTTGAGGAAAAAATGACAGATCATATATTCTTAATGGGAAGTGCTTCAAATATTATGAATGCTATTGAATCGGCTAAAGTAATGTTAATGACCTCTCACCAGGAATGTTTTCCCATGGTAATATTGGAATCCTTTGCTCTTGGGGTTCCTGTATATGCATTTAATTGTCCCACAGGTCCAAGGAACATTATTAAGAATGACAAAAACGGATGTCTGATTGAAAATGGAAATATTACCGAATTTGTTAATGAATTGGATGTTTTTGTGAAAAATGAAGACAAACAGCAAAGAATGTCAAAGTTCGCATCTGAAACTGCTGAAATGTATTCTTTAGATATTATTATGCAAAAATGGAATGAGAAAATTTTTCTAAAATAAATTTATGATATTTTTTAGGTATATAATATATTTTCCTTTGCTCTTAAGGTTTTTAACAGCAAATGATAAAAAGATTATTATTAAAGATCTTTACGCAAATAATCTCAAGAATAGAGAATCTATCAATAATGATTTTATTAAGCGTATTTCTGTGGATCGCTATTTTAGGACTTTATTCTATTTTCGTACAAGAAGTGTGTTCACAAATGTTTTAAGGGTTTTGTTTCCAAAAGAACGATATTTCATAATTGATATAAATTCAAAAATTGGAGGGGGATTACGCACTGCACACCCTTATGGAACAATTATTAATGCTGAGTGGGTAGGAGAAAATGTTTATATAAATCAATTGGTCACTATAGGTGAGAAAAATGGAAAAAGACCTATAATAGAAGATAATGTAGAATTACATGCCAATTGTTGTATAATTGGAGGGGTCAAAATAGGAATGAATGCCATTATTGGTGCAGGTACGGTCGTAACCAAAGATGTTCCGGCAAATAGTATTGTAGTTGGAGCAAAAATGAGGTTCTTATAAAGTATAGGAATCCAGTGTATTTTTTTAGCATCTTAATATTCTTGATGAAATGTACGATCAGAGTTTTTTAGATCCCAATGATTTAAGGTTATGTTTAAAATAGAATTGATTAAAAATTGAAGGAACTTAAAAAGAATTTTTGATGACTTCTTGTAATTAAAGGATCACAATTTGATTAAAGATTCTAAGTTAATTTTAGTTTTTTTGCTATACAATAAAGTGATACTTTTGACAATTTCAGTAGAGAAATAAATTTTTAATTTGTACGATGATCACCACCTCAATAAAATGGGTAGGGTAAAAAAAAATCTCTACGATTCAATAAAAAAAAATAAAATAGTTGGAAATTTTCCCTATACAATTTTATACCCCAATTTACTATCAAATCCTCTTTGGAATTGTATTTATGATTGCTATAAATACATTTTCAACTAATATCGCCACACCAAATGGAATTAAGTTCACCAAATATATAAGTGGAATAACACTAATTTATATTCTGTTGATAATGGGTTTAAGACCAATCAGCTATTATTTTGGTGATATGGGTACCTATAATAAATATTTTGAAAGGTACCAGTCAGGGGAGGAAATAGTTCAGGTTAAAGACGGGTTTTTTTACGCTTTTATGAAGTTTTGCTCCTATTTCATGAATGCCCAATCATTTTTCTTTCTTTGTGCAAGCTTGTACGTTTTACCCATTTATTTAGCTTGTAAAAAGTGGTTTGGTAAATATTGGGGTTATGGTTTTTTGATGATAGTATCTGTGTTGACCTTTTGGGCCTACGGTACGAATGGTATTAGGAATGGTCTTGCTACATCATTTTTTATTTACGCCCTTTCAAGGGATAAGTTATTATTTAAGGCACTATGGATGTTTGTAGCAATGAACTTTCATACATCCATTTTATTGGCGATTATCGCATATACAATAATCTATTTTAAAAATAGTCCTTCTTTATATCTAAAAATCTGGTTTATTGCTATACCCTTATCTTTGATAGGTGGAAGTTTTTGGGAAACTCTTTTTCTGGGATTTGGCTTCGAAGAGCAAAGAATGCAGGAATATTTGGGAAATACTGACTATGCTGAAGAATTTTCCCAAACCGGATTTCGCTGGGATTTTTTACTCTATAGCTCTACAGGGGTTTTTGCCGGGTATTACTATGTTTTTAAGAAGAAATTTTTAGACAAAAATTATCTGGTTATTTATCAAATTTTTCTGATCACTAATGCATTTTGGGTTTTGGTGATTAGAGCCGGTTTTTCAAACAGATTTGCATATCTATCCTGGTTTTTATTAGGTCTTGTTATAATCTATCCTTTGTTAAAGAAAAAATTTTTAAGGGAGCAGCACATTAAAATAGGGCTCATATTAACAGGTTCTTTTTTATTTACCTATATACTAGAAGTTATACTTTAAATAAATGAAAAAACTCACAATTTTCACTCCAACTTATAATAGGGCCTTTTGTTTACACCAGGTATATAAAAGTCTTTTGCGACAAACTTCCCAGGATTTTATCTGGATGATAATTGATGATGGCTCTCAGGACAATACAAGGGAGTTGGTAGATGGTTGGATAAAAGAGAACAATATAAATATTGAATATCATTATAAGGAAAATGGAGGGATGCATACAGGTCATAACCTGGCTTACAAAAAAATAAGTACAGAATTAAATGTTTGTATAGATTCTGATGATTTTATGCCTGATAATGCAGTAGAATTAATTCTGGATTTCTGGAAGAAGAACGGGAATGATTCCCTGGCAGGAATAATAGGATTGGATCAGTTCAAGGATGGTTCTATGGTAGGCACTAAGATCCCTGATCACCTCAAAACTGCGAAACTCAGTGAATTATATAATGTATATGGGGTGAAAGGGGATAAAAAGGTAGTCTTGAGAACAGAGTTGGTGAAAAAGTTCCCTTCTTACCCGGAATACGAGGGAGAAAAGTTGGTTCCCTTAGGAATTTTATATCTTATGATAGATAATGAATACAACTTTTTATGTTTAAATGAACCTTTGTGTATTGTGGAATATCAACCTGATGGCTCCTCCAATACTATTTTGAAACAGTATAGGGTAAGTCCGGAAGGATTTGCCCACGCGCGATTGGTGAAAATAAAATTAAGCAAAAGCTTTAAAGAAAAATTTAAACAATCCATACATCTTGTATCATCCGCTATATTTGCAAAAAAAAGCAGTTTGATTTTAAAATCTTCAAATTTAATGATCACATTTCTGGCAGTTCCTTTTGGGGTATTTGCAAATCTTTTTATACGACTTAAAACCAAATAATGAAAGTATTACAGGTTATAAATAGTTTAGGAACCGGAGGCGCAGAAAAACTGATTATAGAAAGCCTGCCTGTTTATATGGAAAGGGGAGTACCAATTGAACTATTATTATTAGACTCACGCGAAACCCCTTTTTTAAAACAATTAAAAACCAGCTCTAACTGCAAAATTCATTCTATTGGAAAAGGTTCGGTATATAACCCTAAGTATATTTTAAAGATAATACCTTTGCTTAAGAAGTTTGATTTGGTACATGTCCATCTCTTTCCTGCCTTATATTGGGTAGGTATAGCCAAAATCTTAAGTTTTAGTAAAGTGAAGCTTATTTATACCGAACATAGTACCAGTAATAAACGCAGGAATTTATGGATCTTCAAATTCTTTGACAGGATTATCTATTCTTTTTATGACAAAATAGTGACCATTGCGAATGAAGTAGACAGAAACTTACGTCTACATTTAAAAGGAAACACCTCAAAATTTAAATTGATCGAAAACGGTATTAACCTTATAGCTTGTAGGAATGCCATCCCCCTTTCAAAAACAGAATTTTTTGATAAAGATGACACTATTCTTATTCAGGTATCAAGTTTCAGAGTTCCAAAAGATCAACCCACTTTAATTAGGGCATTAAAATTATTGCCCGAAAATTTTAAACTTTTATTGGTGGGGGAGGGGCCTTTAAAGGAAGAAAATGAACAACTTGTTGAAAAGCTCGGCTTGTCCTCCCGGGTAAAATTTTGTGGTATCAGAGAGGATGTTCCGTCCTTGCTTAAAACAGCCGACCTGGTTATCTTATCCTCCCATTACGAAGGTTTATCCCTGTCAAGCATTGAAGGAATGGCATCCGGAAAACCCTTTTTGGCTTCGGATGTCCCGGGTTTAAACGAAGTGGTAAAAGGTGCAGGTATTTTATTTCCTGTGGGGGATGAGAAATCCCTGGCAAATGAACTCCTGAAACTTAGGGAAGATCCGGAATATTACAAAAAAATTGCATCCTCCGGATTAAAACGTTCTGAAAAATATGACATTGAGGTTATGGTGGAAAAATATATCGATTTATACACCAGAATTTTTAAATAAAAATCGGCTGCTTTATCTATAATTTTCAATAGAATATAAAAAAATGTCTTTACAAATAATTCTTTCGTGATATTTTAAAACCAGGGGATGCATTATTTGAGCCATAATATAAGACCAAGGCACCGGATATCCATCATTATCTCCATATTCATCCGCAATGCATTTCTTTAATTCCGGCAAAAAATGATCTAACCGTTTATGGGTCTCCTCTATCCATTCTTCCACTATTGGAGAATATGGTTTATAAACAAATGCACCGTTACCGATTAAATAATTATGATACTTTTTAATATCTACACCAATTGGTCCTTCTACGTTAGGAACACCTCCAACATATTTTTCGCGAGGCGCAATACACCATTTATCATCCGATGAATTCAACTTTTCAAAAAGCTTTTTCCAGGACCTTAAACAAGGTTTAATATCTGAATACCCACCACCATAATGCAGCATAAAATAACTTCTCAAATAATCCGATCTATGAACAAATGAAAGATATTCATACGCTGGATGAAGTGGAAAATCTTTTAAAACATAATCATTTAAATTATTTGGAGTTACTAAAACCACCTTAACTTCCGAAAGTTCTTTTAAAGATTCTATTCCCTTCAATCTATTGGGTGGAATTTCATTATTTCCCGTCCAAAAAATATAAATTACTTCTTCTGCCTTTTTCAGTTTAATTTTATTAACTTTTGTATTATTGCTTACAAAGGAGTCAAGATAAATTTCTTCATTGTATTTATAGGGAACTATATGTTGTGTATAAAATTTGTAACTTTCTATGTATACCGGTAATAATAATGGTATTAATATTTTTTTTAATTTATTCACAGTAATATTTTTTGCTAATCCTCAAAAAAATCTTTTAAAGATATTTGCCTTTTAGATCATCATAAGAAAGTCCTCTTTTTTTAGTGCCCGGCTGGCTGAATACCGATTTATCCTCTGTATTAGAAGTAATATTGCAATTCATCCCAATAATATTTTTTCTACCTATATTAGTTTTTGGTTTAATGGTTGAATTTAATCCTAGGAAGCTATTATCGCCTACTGCTACCTCTGCTCCAAGTATGCACACACTTAAAAGCGAATTTTTCCCGATTTTAGAATGGTGTCCTATTTTTGCTGCTATAATGAAGGTATTATCATCTATTGTTACATAGGGCTGAATGAAAGTTCCTTCCCCAATAAATACATTATCCCCTGTTTTTAAATTCTTAGGACAAACTGCATTTGTAGATATATAAGTTGCAAGGAAATATCCTTTTTGTTTCGCCGCTTTGTAAATGCGTTCTCTAATTTCATCATTGCCGGCTGTAATAAAAAGATCAAATTCGGCGGGATCATAATTATTTTCAAGAATATCAAAATTTACAAGTGGGAACTCGTGGTCAATCTCCCCTGTTTTAGAAAGATAATCTCCTTCTACGCATTGGGCAACAACAGTATAAGCACTGTCATTCATAAATGAGTAACTTATAAAGTCGGCGAATTTCCCTACTCCGTATATAATTAATTTTTTATTTTTCATAGAGGTACCATCAAAGTATGATTATTCTAAAGTGAAACAAATATAAGTATTAATAACCCTAATTAATTTCTGATATCTGAAATATTGTATCTTCATTAAGAGACCCAAAACGCAAAATTGAACTAAAAGTGTCACGTCGAGCGTAGTCGAGACGTTTTTATTTGACCCTTCGACAGAGTGTCTTGAGCCAGTCGAAAGGCTCAGGGGGACAAAAACTGTTTTTAGGTTTTTAAACGGATAAGCATTCTGAAATTATCAGAATTAAAGTTTCTATTGCTGCATTCACCTTCTTATGTTTTAGGTTGCTTCACAACTGCATTTTTAAGTAAACACCATTATTTTACTGGGTGTTAATATAGAAACCCTTTGCTAAACTTATGGTTCACTTATGTAAAACCTTATAACTCGTCAATTTTTATTCGATATTCCTCAAATTAAAATTTCTTTGTGATCCTTAGTGACTTAGTTGCCTTATTTTTAGCCCTGAATTCTCAAACCTAAAATTTCAAATCCCTAAGCCACGAATTAACGAATCCCGAATCAACAATTTTAAAAGATAAGCCCATCTTAACATTGGTTTTCGTAATTTCGCGCTCAGTTAGAGCCTTTTAATGGGGTGATTCAAGGAAAACTGTATACGCACTAATTTTTAGATAAGATAATTCATTGGGTTTGAGATATTTTAACTGAAAAACTACAAGTAAATTCAGGAATGTATAAATCTTTTTTTAAATTTATAATCGATTTTTTAATTGCTTTTACGGCATTGGTAGTTTTAAGTCCCATCCTTTTAATAGTTGTAATTTTGTTGGCACTGGCAAATAAAGGGAATCCTTTTTTCTTTCAAAACCGGCCCGGAAAAGACGCACGGATCTTCAAAATTGTCAAGTTCAGGACTATGACCAATGAGCGGGATGAAAAAGGGAATTTACTTCCCGATGCAGACAGATTGACCGGAATAGGCAAATTTGTAAGAAAAGCATCCATCGATGAACTTCCTCAACTGGTCAATGTTTTAATGGGCGATATGAGTTTAATTGGTCCAAGGCCTTTGCTGCCGGAATATCTACCAATTTTCAACGAGAGACAGAAAAAAAGACATTCTGTCCGGCCGGGAATTACAGGTTGGGCCCAGGTAAACGGCAGAAATGCGATTAGTTGGAACAAGAAGTTTGAATACGATGTTTGGTATGTGGAAAACCTTTCGTTTAATCTGGATATGAAAATACTGTTTAAAACAATAAAAAAAGTATTAATTTCGGAAGGGATAAATACACAGGACATGGCTACCACCGAACCCTTTAATGGCAATAATTGAAAATGAATATATACGGAGCCAGCGGACATTCAAAAGTGATTATAGACATTGCAAAATCCATTGATATTTCAATAGATGCAATTTTTGATGATAATCTTCAGTTAACTGAAGTTTCCGGATATAAAGTGGTTCACACTCTTTCAAATAAGCTGTTAATGCGTGGAACGGTATTGGCAATTGGGGATAATAAGATCAGAAAAATTGTTGTCGGAAAATTTGATGGGAAAATCCAAAAAGGGATTTCTCATATTTCTTCTGTACTTGCACCCACTGTTATAATTGGCGCTGGTACGGTTGTTATGGCTAATGCAGCTATTAATGCTGAAACTAGGATAGGTAATCACTGCATAGTTAACACCGGCGCAACTGTGGAGCATGAATGCCAGTTAGGGGATTTTGTTCACATATCTCCTAATGCCGCCCTTGCCGGTAATGTAATTGTTGGGGAAGGAACCCATATTGGGATTGGTGCTGTGGTTATTCCGGGTGTAAAAATTGGAAAATGGGTGACTATTGGGGCCGGAGCGGTGGTTTTGGCGGATGTTCCAGACTTCGCCGTGGTAGTTGGAAATCCGGGAAAAATTATTAAATACAATCATTTCGAGAAAGAATAAAAAAAAATATGGTTCTCATCTGCTTATTTAGGAGTGATTCCTGTATTTAACGATAGTGAGAGGGAAACCTGAATTTATCGCCAATTCATCTAGAAGAAACAGTAAAATTGAGATTACCAATGGAAGTAAGGGTTTTGCTGATTTTCCAAATGTTGAAAATGCTGCAAGAATTGTTTATTCAGTTCTCTCACCCCAAGAGGCAACTGGTATTGTAAATGCCGCCTCCGGTAAAGAAACCTCTTTGGTTGAACTGGCCAAAGTTGTCGCCGCTGTTTTACCGACGGAAACAGTGATTTTGAATGAAAATATTGAAGATTTTCCAACTCTTAGGGCATCAGTTAGTGTAGAAAAACTTTCCCAATTTATTAATCCGAAGACTTTTAAAAAATTATCCTTGGGATTAAAAGAAATGATCGAGTCATGAGGGTATTAATTTTTGGAGATGTACACGGCAACCTTATTGCTCTTGAAAAAATGTTATCCATTGAAAAAAATGAAGTAGATAGATTTGTTTGTCATGGTGATATTTTAAATTATGGCCCTTTTTCCGAAGAATGTTTAGATCTCTTAACATCATTACCTAACTGTGAAATACTAAAAGGCAATCATGAAGTTTACTTTGAAAAAGGTATATATCCTGGAGATCATCCAATAGCTAAAGCTTTTTTTGAATTTTGTTACCCAAGATTTAACCAAAACAAAATTAGTGCAATCGAGAATTTCGCGAAATCAGTAAGGATAGGGGATAATATGGTACAACATACAATAGGTGAGCATTATATTTTTCAAGACACTCCATTGGATGATATAATTATCGATCAAGATTATATTATTGGTCATTCACATCAACAGTACGAGAGATTTAAAAATGAGTACAGGTTGGTAAATACCGGAAGCTTAGGACAAAATAGGGCTTTTATTAATAAATCTGATTATCTTATATTGGATACTGCTACAAATAGTATTCAGTTTAAAAGTTTTATTTTTTCTTTTGATAATTTAATAAATGAAATGAAAAATCAAAAATATCCAGATATATGTTTGAATTATTATAAATCTAAAAAACAAGTTTAGTCAATTCGAATAATTGAATATAAGCAAGGTATATTGAAAAACAGCAAATAGCGCAATCCCATATACACTTGAAAAACTATTTTTAATAAAATATTTATTTGGAGAGGTATTAATGAATCTTAAATTATAAGATAACTTAGTTTTAAATGCCAAAAAGACTATTCGACATCATATTCGCTATTGTCGGCCTTTTATTTTTGGGTTGGCTCACAATAATTTGCTGGATTTTGGCTACCATCGACACCAAATCCAACGGACTTTTCATTCAAAGAAGAATAGGACAATTTGGAAAGCCTTTTAGCATTTACAAATTGAAAACCCTTCACCCCAAAACCCTTGCTATTTCGCCCTTGGGAAAATTCCTAAGAAAAACGAAAATAGACGAATTACCACAGTTATTTAATGTGCTCATAGGTGAAATGAGCGTGGTAGGCCCGCGCCCCGATGTTCCCGGCTATTACGACAAACTGAAAGGAGAAGAAAAAAAAATTCTCGAATTAAAACCCGGCCTCACCAGTTTGGCCACCCTAAAATACGCCAACGAAGAAACCTTGTTGGCGCAGCAGGAACATCCATTACACTACAACGACACTGTCCTCTTCCCCGATAAAGTAACATTGAACTTACAATACTACCACACCCATACCTTTTTTGGCGACCTTAAAATTATTGTGAAAACTATGTTTTTTTGGGCAAAGCCCAATGTTAAAGTTTAAAGGAGGAAGTTTAAAATTTACCAGCCCGACTTTTTAAGTGCCAAATGACATTAAAAAAATATAAAAAATAATGATTATTAGTTTTTAATAGAAGCTTGGGGTCATTTTTTTATGTTTAAAATCCTCCTAAAGGAGAGCTATTCGGTTAATTTTTTTCCTAGCTTTCATCAGTCTTAATGGCTTTCTGAATAATTCGAATTTTGTTATCAAATTCTTTAGTTATCTAAAATTTAGATAATGTAACTGTAACACAAAATCACTTTTTGTATCCACTTTTGGCTGAAATCTGGCAAATTAAGAGGAACATCTATACTAGGACAACCATAAATGGGCACCGTGCCGATATCAGTTTAAAAAGAAAGTGCGCATTAGATTCCTGGGATGAAAGCACCCAACGCCTTTAGGGAAGAAATTCTGATGCAACCAGGCTTAATGGTTATGTAGTTGCAAAATTTCCCTGGCTACTCCAATACTGTGAAGATCTTTTAAACGTAGGTGTGCTAATTACCACCGAAAATCTTAAGGGCCAAATAATAGGGAACTAACGAAAATACAAAATGGCGTATTGAAATCATTGCCGCTCCTAAAATAAATATAGGAGAGGTTTTAAGGCCTGGAATATTAAAAAATTATGCCGCTACAGAAAAGTATTTGTCAGATTACTTATTGAAGGATCGTAAAACAACGGATATTTATCTCAAAAACATTACTGATCAATTCGTTACTGGTTTTGGATGGATTTCTTCGATGGGTGATAAAAGGGAAAAGGCAATTAGGTACCCCGAACTAAAACTAAATTGTCAACATAATTCAGCCCAACCCTCCTAAAACAATTAGCGTATAATTCTTAAAACAATTATAGAATGCCTAAATTTAAAATGGAATCTTTAATGAAACCCAAAAATCCTTAATTTGAAACTTGCTTTTAACTAAATGATTTAGCAGTTAATTAAAATTAAGTCTTTGTTCCTGATTCTAACAGTTACGCCAAAGGCGGAACGATCTTTATTCTTTACTAGAAATTACTGATTAAAAACCTATAAAATATAAATACTATGAAAGGCGCATTAACTATTGGCAAGATATCAGGGATACGCCTGGCTGTTCACTGGACATTCATATTCATTTTGGCCTATGTTTTTATTATCTATTATCAGCTGGAAAAAGATCTGCAGCAGGGTTTGCTGGGGGTGCTTTTAATTCTGGCATTATTTGTTTGTGTGATCCTGCATGAACTGGGGCATGCGCTTACTGCCAAAAGATTTAATATAATGACCAGAAGCATTACATTACTTCCCATTGGTGGCCTTGCCCGACTCGAGAAAATACCTGAAAAACCTAAACAGGAATTTCTGGTTGCTATTGCAGGTCCTTTGGTGAATGTTGTAATAGCTGTGGTGATTTATTCTTTTTTATATGCCGGCAATGTTATTCCCACCCTGACAGAAAACCCGGAAGACCTGGTAAAACTTTCCGGGGCGGCATTTTGGTTTAATCTTTTGATCGCCAATGTTTTTTTAGCAGCCTTTAATTTTATTCCCGCCTTTCCTATGGATGGTGGCCGAATTCTACGTGCATTGTTGCTTTATAAGTTCAGCCGGGAAAAGGCAACCCGAATCGCCGCAGGAATCGGTCAGTTTCTGGCAATTATATTCTTCTTCGCCGGTTTTTACGTAAACATCTGGCTGATATTTATTGGGATATTCATATTTCTTGGGGCCGGTGCCGAAGCCCAGTTTGAAATATCCAGAACAGTATTATCCGGACATAAAGTTCGGGATGTTCTTATGAAGGAATTTATCGTTTTACTCCCGGATGATACTTTGGACAAAGCGGTTCAATATTTACTCGACGGACAGGCTACGGAATTTGTGGTGGCTAAAAATGATGAAGTTATGGGAGTTCTCACCCGCGATGAACTCATCAAAGGATTATCTGAAAACGGAAAAGATTCCAAAGTTTCCGCTGTTATGAGAGAGGATTACCTCATTCTGGAACCCGAAAAGCCTTTAGAGGAAATCTATCAGAAAATTATGACCACCAAATGCCCTGTATCACTTGTTATGGAAAACGAAAAATTCATAGGTATTGTTGATAAGGAAAACATCAATGAATTCATTATGGTGCAACAGGCAACGGAATAATTCGAAATTGGAAATCAAAGAGCTCATTCCCTTGAAAGGGAAGCCCGCCCGAACGGTACGGGCGGGGTGGCTTTATCGGCACCAGGATGTTTGTAATTTACCAGAATGCTTCTGCCGATTAAGACGGAAGGGTTATTTTTTTTCAGTTAACTGGTAACCTCAAGAGTACTATATCCCTGTCCATGCCTTTTTAGCTGAATTTGAGTTGCAATACGTTCTTTTAAAGAATCTACATGACTTATTATTCCTATTGTCTTAGAAGATTCAGATTGTAATTTTTCAAGGGTATCCAGGGTTTGATCCAGGGTTTCGGGATCCAAAGTCCCAAATCCTTCATCTATAAATAAACTGTTGATCTCCACATTCCGGGAAGCCAGGTCAGATAGGGCCAAAGCCATCGACAAACTCAAAATAAAGGTTTCTCCACCGGAAAGGGTTTTTACAGATCGACGCTGCCCACCCATATGCTCATCGATAGCCACCAGGCCATCATCTTCCTGTTTGGTGGGTTTATCGATCTTATAACGGTCGCTAAGGTCTGCCAGACGTATGTTCGCGTGTTGCAGCAACTGACTCAAACTCAAATCCTGTGCAAAATCGTTGAATTTTTTCCCCTGGGAATCCCCAATAAGTTCATTTAGCAACTTCCATCGTTTATTTTGTTTTTCCTTCTCTGCAATTCCGGCCTCCAGTTTTTCCAGTTGTTCCCTGCGATCCTTGTCGTTTTTTAATTTTCTTCGGAGGTCCTCGCAAGTCGTTTTTATGCTCTGCAGCAGTTCGTTATGTTGTTTTAATTCAGAAGTCAGCGCTTCAGCGGTTTTTTCCACATCCTGTTTTTGGAGATCCTTCAATTGTGTGGTCAGTAATTTCAGCGAATTGAGATGGATTTCGAGGTCATTTTTTATTTTTTCCCTTCGTGATCGCAACTGGTTATAATCAGGTTCGGGCAAAAGTGCTTTCCGGGCTTCAGTAATAGTTGAAAAATCCAGGGCCTTAACAACCTCAGTTAAATTGAGCTCCAGATTCCTGAAGATTTCTTTTTGTTTTTCGATCCGGGATTCCAGTTCTTTTATCTGATCAGCAAGCCCGGTATGATCTTGTTTTAATGCGGTCCAGGTTTGCTGAAATTGGCCGCAATCCTTATGAACATCGGTTCCTAAATATAGTTTATCCAGTTGCGCCTTTATTTCCACGCCTTCGCTTAAAACTCCATTTAATCTGAAATGTATCGGGATCGCTGTTTGAATCGCCTTTAATTTGCCGTATTCTTTTTCATATGCTTCCAACTGTTGAAGTTGTGTCCTGTAATTACTGAAAAGTTGGTCCCAGTCCCTGTTTTCTTCCAGCTGAAATTTGGGGAATCTCTCTTTAAATTTAGATGAATGAGCTTTTAGTTCGGTTTCCAATTCCGCTTTTTGACTGCTAATCGCTTTCTGTCGCTCTTCAAAATGCTTAAAACTTGTGGTTGCAGCAGTGAGTTTATCGGTCCAGGTTTTAAGCTCAGCAGCGTTTTCAACGATCTTCTTTTGAAGTTCAGAATCCTGTTTCGGAAGTTCCTCGGCAAAAGGATGTTCAAGGGCGCCGCATAAAGGACAGGCTTCCCCGTCAATCAAATGCGCACGATGTTCCTCCAAACTCGCCCTGAGTAACTGGTTGTGTTTTTCAAGATCCAGCTTCTCCCGGCGCTCCTTAAAAAGTTCGATCCGGTTTTCAGCAGTCGCTATTTCCCCTGGAAAAGCAGCTATTTTAGGTGAAAGAAACTCCGATTCCTTGTCCAGTTTTTCAATGGCAGCCAAAACCTGATCGCGCTTATCCTGCTCCTGCTTTGCGTGGATCGCTTCTTCCAAAGCCTTGTTTAAACGGTGTTTTTCTGCTTCAGATCGCTCCAGATCTATGTTTTTTAATTCTTTCTGAAAGTCACCTATGGCCTTTTCTGAAGCGATTTTCAGTTCATTTAAAGTTTTAAGACTTGCATCCGGATCTTTTTCATTTAAGCTGAAAGAAACGTTTTCCAACTCTCTTTGCAGTTGAAGTTTGAGATTTTTATACTCCGTAGATCGTTCTGATCTTTTTTGCTGAAGTTCACTTACTTTTCTGCTGAAACGATCCAGTTCGTCCGAAATATTTTCCGAGGTTATTTCAGTTCCAGTAAATTTCCCGGTGGATTCAAGACACTTTTGTTGCTCCTGAAGGTTTTTCTCAATACCGGCTTCTTTGGTTTGCTTATCCTGATTTATTCGCTGAAGTTCTACTTGCTGTTGGCTCCAGGATCGGAGGTCTTCCGCGAGATTCTGAAGTTTTTCATGCTGTTGCAGCCTATGCCCAAATTCAGTATTAAACCGCTTTAAATTGGTTTCTTCCGTATCTTTTTTTAATTCCAGCACCTGAATTTCCTTTTCCCGGGTTTTGATGGCTTCCTTTAATTCCAAGCTTTTGCTGATAGTTTTCAGCGTAGCGTCCAGGGATTTGCTTTCCTGTTCTTTTTGCTGAAGATCTTTTGTGATTTCCTTCTTATTATCATTTTCCAGCAGCTCGTCTTTTAACACCAGGATCCTGTCCTGTTGTGCCTTGATCACTGCATTTACTTCCCTGAATTTTTCAAAAGCCCTGATTCCCAGTTGGCGGTATATTCCTGTCCCGGTGATCTTTTCTAGCAATTCCCCACGTTCCTCTTTTTTAGCTCTTAAAAACTGGGCAAATTCGCCCTGAGCAAGCAATACCGACTTAATAAACTGATTATAATTTAAGCCTATAAGTGCTTCATTCCTGGCCGGAACATCCGATTTTTTAAGGTCGAGAAGTTTACCGCTTCCAACATCAGCGATCTGCATCTCGTAATCCCTAAGGTTTCCGGTCCTTGCGGTAGAAATGTTCCAGGTGGAAGCATATTCTCCACTTTTGCATTCGTAAGTTACAGTCGCGAATGCCTCTTTTTGGTTTCTGGTAAGGATCGCCCCTTTTTCTTCTATTTCTTTTCTGGAGATCTTGCCTAATCTTGGAACCTGGTTGAAAAGCGCCAGGGAGATCACATCCAGGATCGTACTTTTTCCACTACCGGTGGGCCCTGTGATCGCGAAGAGTGAACTCGTTGTAAAAGGAGCTTTGGTAAAGTCGATTTTATGGGTCCCGCGAAGGGAATTGATGTTCTGGAATTCTATTTTCAGGATCTTCATAAAGCGGTATTTTCATCCGTTTCAACTGCCTGCAACAGCTCGTCAAAAGCACTCAGGATCTCCTGATGCACTTCCGGATTGTACTCGTGTTTTGTAATAAGCTCCAGGAATACTTCCCGGGGTTTAAGATCTTCCAGCTGTTGGGAATTTTTATAAAGATCGGCAGCACCTTTTAATTGATGCTTAAAATCTGTTCGGTGTTTCACGATCTCAAATCCGGGTTTGTCAAAACCTGTTATCAGTTCATCAAAAAGGTATATTTTATCTGCATCGTACTCATCTTCGGTTAAAATAACTTCCAGTAAAGATTCGAGTTCTCCCGGATTTCCCGGCGTTTCCAGTTTTAGCTGAAGCTGTTCCAGAGTACCGGTGATTTTTAAAAGTTTTCGAAATGAAGGAACAGGAATGCTTTCCGGAATAAAACCTTCATCGGTATTGAGCAGTAGAATCCTTTTTTCATCCTTCCGTTCACTGAAGGAAAGCGGAATTGGCGAGCCGCTGTAGTACGTAGGCACCTGTGATTTTACCTGTTGGGGTTTATGAATATGCCCCAGGGCGATGTACTGAAAATAATCCCCGAACTGATCAGCATCAAATGCCGCCAGATTGCCTATTTGGATATCCCGTTCACTGTCTGAAGTTTCAATTCCTGCCGCAAACAGATGCCCCAGGGCGATTGCCGGAATTCCCGGATAGCTGTCGCTGCATATTTCTGCAGCCTGTAAAAATGTGGTTTGAATTCCTTTTCGCAATGCCTCGATCCTGTCCGTATATGTATGCCCGTCAGTAACGCTTCGCAAATCGGCATCGCGAAGGTAGGGCAGGGCAGCGATCACCAATTGCGGAATTCCGTCTTTGTTTGTAACGGGGATTATAGTGTCTTTAAGATCTTCAGGTAAACCTCCAATCACGTGCATGTCCAGTTCCCGCATCAGTTCCCTGGGCGCATCCAGCATTGCCGGGGAATCGTGGTTTCCACCGGTAAGGATGATCTTGCACTGAAATTTCCGGAGTTTCATCAACGCCCGGTAGTACTGATTTCTTGCTTCCGAAGAAGGGTTGGCAAGATCAAATATATCTCCGGAGACCAATAAAACAGATACTTTGTGGGTGTCGATACACTCACATAACCAATTTATAAAAAGTTCAAAATCCTGTGAGAGATCGTGTTTATGTAGTTTTTTACCAATATGCCAATCGGCAGTATGAAAGATCTTCATGAAAGAAACGTATTTTTTTGATTGAAAAAAATGGAAATTAGATACCTCCCTGGAAGTGGAAATTTAAGAAATTAGACTGGAATTTTCAGCAGAAGTGAGCTAAGTTTTAAGGAAACCGGATGCAACATCGAATCCCCTAAATTTGTAGTCCCAACATCCATCTTTGGGAGAACGTGATTATAAATATCTATATTTCCTTTCAGGATGTCTTTTAGAAATTTTCTGAAAATTCTTAGTAAAACTCAGTTTATACAGTAAATTTACATATTTTTAAGAAATATTTCATAAGAGCTTTCACAACTTTCAATGGGGAAAGACGGCTATTAAAGGAACAAAGATTTTTTCTTAAAATAAAATTGTTGCTGAAAGGCACCATTTAATATAGTCCTATGAAAATTAAAATTTTTATCCCTCTTGTTTTCCTCATAATTTCATCATCCTTTGCACAACTTCAGATTTCCGGAAATTTTACCGGAAAGGGAATTGTCTATTCAGGTGAGGATTCACCTTTTTGGATTCATAACAATCAACGCGGAAGGGTTAATGAGAAAACAAATGTATCTGCTGTGTTATCAGGTTTAGGTACCTACAATATATCCGAGAATGCTCGATTTAGTCTTGGATTAGGTGCGCTTTACCAGGATGGTTATACAGATATACTCCAGCTGGATGAATCTTTTCTGGGATTTGAAAACTCTTGGCTGGCCATACATGTGGGAAGAAAACAAAGAGCCGAATTATACCGGGGTTTAAGTGCTTCTAATGAAAATATTCTTTGGTCGCTTAACGCAAGGCCTATGTCCGGAATTAGTTTTAGAACGACCAGGCCGATTTATTTTATAAAAAGTGCCGGATTGGCCTTTCAGGCTAGTCTGGAAGATTTTATTGCCGATGATGATCGATATGTAAAGGATACGCGGGTACACCATAAAAGTTTTCACTTGATCTTTGATAAAATCCAAAATTTTGAGATAAAAGTTGGGCTTCAACATTTTGTGCAATGGGCGGGGACTTCTCCGGAATTTGGAAAGCTTCCTGGAAGTTTTAATGATTACCTTAAGGTTTCTACAGGCTCGGGAGTAAGTGAAGAAGTAGGGGGCGGTAATGAGATTAATGCTTTGGGTAATCATTTAGGTAGTTATGTAGCCGGAATTAAAACTGTCTTAGGAAAATATGAGGTAGAAATAATTTATAATTCTTTATTTGAAGATGGTTCAGGACAGAAGCTAAGAAATACTCCGGATGGCCGTTATGGGATTTTTATTGCAGATATGAAACCGGGAAAATGGATTGATGCCTTTATGTACGAATTTTATTATACAAAACATCAAAGCACTACAATTATTCAGGAAGATTTTATCGATAATTATTTCAATAATAGTGTTTACAGGTCGGGATGGACTTATGAGTCTAGAATTTTAGGTGTTCCTTTTATTACTCTTGATGAAAATCGATATGAAATAAATAACAATACAATAGTTGCCCATCATTTTGGTATGGAAGGATATATTTATAGTAAAATTCCATACAAACTAATCAATAGTTATCGTAAAAACTACGGTCGTTGGGGTAGGAATAATCTTAGAAGTGATATTTTGTCTACATATCTTGATCTAAATGTATATCAAAACATCTTTCAGGTGAATGTACAGCTAGGGGCCGATTTTATTTCTGATGCTTCTCCAAATTTTGGTGCCGGACTTCAGCTGAGGAAAACTTTGTTCTAAATCAAAGTTTCTTGATCCTTTGAAATTAATTCAACACTAATTTTATTTCTTATTTTTAGTGGTTTTTATTAATTTAACTGAAGTCGGATAGTTAAAGAAATCTTCGCAGAGACACTGAATATTAAAAATCCAAGGGGGTTCCCTTTCAACTGTTATAATCGATGATGAACTTTGAGATCTTTACATTTCTCGAGCCCACAACAAATCTTTTTATAAAGGTTGAGAAAACAAAATCTCTGCTGGAGATTCTATCTTTAATGTTATTCCACGCAATCTGCTCAGAAGTTCTGGTGAAATTTTTCAAAGGGATCAGCGGCATTCAGAAAATTAAATTTTTCACTTATTTTGGCGTGATGGAGCCGTTTTATTGGTTTGAAAAAATCCTGAAGAATTCCCTTTCATCCGGGATAAAAATTAGTAGATAATACCTTAAGATAAAGCAACCTTGAATTTGCTATTTCCCATAGCTTCGGAATAAATCTACTCTTTTGTAATTCGGAAAATATTCAGGATGTTTTTTTACGGTTTGGTTTTTTGGACAGTTTTTTTCCTGGATCCAGCTTTAACAGGAGCTTTCTTGGGTTTTTTGCTTACCAGCCATAAGTAAAAATATCCTGTAAGACCAGCCAGTAAGGAGGCTACGAGAATTCCCATTTTAGCCTGTATCCTGAAATCTTCACTTGTAAAGGCGAGTTCAGTGATAAAGAAGGACATAGTAAAACCTATTCCTGCCAGGATTCCCAAACCGTATACGTGTTTCCAGGTCACTCCTTTGGGAAGTTGTGAGATTTTCAGGAAAACCATAAGCCTTGTGAAAAGTACTACCCCAAGAAATTTTCCGAGGATAAGTCCTGAAACAACCCCAATAGTTACCGGGCTTTGCAAAAAGGCAAAGGATTCTGAGGTAAGTGTTACCCCGGCATTGGCAAAGGCAAACAGCGGAAGGACCACAAAACTCACCAGAGGATGCAGGGCATGCTCCAGCCGTTGCAGAGGGGGGGTGGCATCTATGGTTAATGAAGAAAATTTTTCTATCATATTGATGATTTTACCCTTGTCTTCTTCTTCCTTTTCAAACTCATCTTCTTCATCTTCCTCATCTTCCCGTTTTCTTTGAAGTTTGAGTTGATTTTTGATTTGATAGGATAGTAATCTTACCTTTCTAAGAAACAACGGAGCATTGATCCTTTTTGTAGAAGGGATTGCAAAAGCGGCAATTACAGCTGCGATAGTGGCGTGAACACCAGAGAGCATGACCGCCATCCAAAGACCTCCAATTCCTACAATGGCGTAAAAAATGGTATTTCTAATCCCTATATAGTTCGCTGTGAATAATATGAGCAGAAAAAATCCGCCCATAGCAAGATTATCCATGGAAATATCGGCGGTATAGAACAGGGCGATTACCAGCACAGCTCCCAGATCATCCACAATGGCTACTGCGGTTAAAAATACCTTTAGGGTTAAGGGAACTTTATCGCCAAGAAGGTATAATAGTCCCAGGGCAAAAGCGATGTCGGTGGCCATTGGGATTCCCCATCCGGAAACAGCGGTTGTTCCTGCTGTAAAAAAATAATAGATAAGCGCGGGGAAAAGCATACCGCCTATTGCCGCAGCCACAGGTAGGACCGCTCCCCGTAAAGTGGAAAGTTCACCCTGGATGATCTCTCTTTTTAGTTCCAGGCCTACCATAAAAAAGAAAATGGACATAAGCCCATCGTTGATCCAGTGCAGCAGGTTTTTACTGATAACAGAATCGTTAAAACCAATATGGATGTATTGTTTCCAGAAAGCATGGTACTGCTCTGCCAGCGGAGAATTTGCGATTATCATGGCCAGTATGGCCGAAAAGATAAGCAGAAGACCAACGGAGGTTTGTTTTTCAATAAAACCTTTAATAGGAAGCAATAAATAAATATCCAGAGTCGACTTTTTCATCTGTTTATATTATTGTTTTTTAATGCTCTCCCGATAGCTATCGGGAGTAATTCGGATATCCCTGCCCGAAAGCAGGCGGGTTCCCCTGTATTTAAATCGTGTTTCCGTTTTGCTCATTTCATTTGTATGTTTTATTGTTATAGCGGATATATGTAATTCGCATATCTTACCTTGTGTTTTGAATCGTGTTAACGTTATGCTCATTTCATGCTGAAGAAATTGAGTTGGACAACTTGCTATTGCGAAATTCTTGGTACCAAGGTTCACATCGCAATATAAGATTTCAAGTTAAAATTTTAAGCGGTTTCAAAATATGATTAGGATCATATTTAAGAAAGAGACCCAGAATCACATTTATCAAAAATTGAATTCTGAAGATCAAATCTATTCAACAGACCTCACAGTTTTTGAAACCTGCGAAGTCTCAAAGCCTTAAAATCTAGTAGTTAAAAACTTCGAACTAAGAACAAAAATTAAACTCAAAATTGTAAATTTGAGTTATGGACACAAATATTCAAAATAAAAAGATAGAATTAATTCAGTGGTTATCTACCTTGAATGATGAATCTATTATTGAAAAAATAATGAAGTTGCGGGAAAGTGAGAGAATTGACTGGTGGGAAGAAATCTCTAAAGAAGAAAAAAAATCCATTGAGGAAGGAATTAAAGATGCTGATTCCGGAAAATTGAAACCCCATTCAGAAGCAAGGAAATTATATGAAAAGTGGTTATAAAATTCTGTGGACGGACCATGCTCTCTCTGAATTAAAAGATACAATTGAATATTTAGAAGAAACATCCTTGAGAATAAACTTTCTAATAAAGGGTGATCTTTATAAGGATGTTACATATGACCGCTAAAACAATAATATAAACATATGAAAATTGGACTTACAGCGAACTTAAAAATTTCTCCCGGGAACTTGATCATACTATTGAATTAATTTCTAAAAACCCAACGATATTTCAGGTTTCCAAAATGAAAAAGAATGTAAGAAGAGCGGTAGTTGCAAAATTTAACAATCTCTACTATCAAGAAAATAATGATACGATTGAAATTTTATCTTTCTTTTCAAACAGACAAGATCCGGATAGAATTAAAATTTGAAAACCCGGCTCCAGGCACTTTTAGAAATAAATTTCAGAAGTGAACAAATGGTCTTATATGAATTTTGTAATCATCGGGAAAAAATCAGAATTGAAATGAATCCGGAAAACGAATTCCTGAAGTACCGAAGATAAGAAGATGTTATTCACTTTTTTCATGAGATGGTAGATTGGGATTTCTGTTTTCTTTATTTCGGTATTTTACTACCTCAATTTTAATTATATTTGAGAAGTCAGTTTTTTGAGGATGAAAAAATTCGATCTTTCAATTTAAGATCTCTTATCTTATTTCCCATCTTCTTTCAGGTTAAAATCCGCAATTAATTATGAGTAAAATTAAAATCGCAACTGTAGGACCCATTCCAAGAGATACCATAATTACGCACAAAGGTGAGACTATCAAAAAATACGGATGCATTACACACCCCACTATTGCCCTTTCAAAGTTACTTGGGGATGATGGGGTTGTTTTTCCTGTTACCCATATCAATAAGGAAGATGAACATCCTATAAAAGAGCTTTTTGAACCTTATCCAAATATAAATACAGCGGGTATTTATACACATCACGACAGGGGAACTGTTATAGAGTTGAAATTTCTTGATCAGAATAACCGGGAAGAAAAACAACTTTCAAAAATGGCTCCAATTACACCTAAGGATGTAGAACCTTTTTTGGATGTAGATGCTTTTGTTTTTGTTCCGGTTACCGATTTTGAAATAGAACTGGAAACATTGAAGTATATCAAGGCAAACTCTAAGGCACTCATTATTTTTGATGCTCACGGACCTACTTCCAGAGTGGATGAAAACGGGGCCAGGGTACGCAAGTTATGGGAAGATAAGGATGACTGGCTTCCCTTTATAGACGTTCTTAAAATGAATCTGGAAGAATCCCAGTTCAGCTGGTGCCAGGATGAAAATATTCTAAATTCTTATGATGATCAATACACAGATCATTTGGATAATTTTGCGGAATATGCGCTTTCCAAAAATGTGAATACCTTATACATCACCCTGGATTCCAGAGGCTGTTTGTCTTATCACAAAGAAAACGGGGAAACCCGGAAGGAATTCATAAAATCTGTTTGGGTCGATAATGTGGTGGATACTACCGGCTGTGGTGATAGTTTTGCAGGCGGACTTGCATACGGCTTAGCCTTGCATAACGACAGGATAAAAGCCGCTCAATATGCCAATTTGATGGGTGCACTAAGGACTCAGGGAACAGGGTTTGATGTGTTTAAAGACAAGGAGGAATCGGATAAAATAATTCAGGAATATTATTCTTCTTAGAGTTTCGCAAACTCAAATTCCTTAAAAATATCCCAGCTTTTTCCATTGTGTTTTAAAAGGGAGATGCTGGTTGCCTGAAAGGAATCCTGAAATTCCCGGTCTTTAAAATCGGCCCAGGCCAGTGGGAAGCTACGATGAGTTAGGTCGCGGGTTGCCAGGGTGAAGTGGGGATGTATTTTAGATGTTTTTTCGTGATCCTTCAAGTCCAGGTGTGTGGCCAGCAGTTTTTGCAATCTTTCAAAAAGTTCTATTACCGGCTGTTTGTTTTCAACATCAGCAAAGATTACACGGTTTGAAAATTTTTTAAACCCGGAAACCTTTATGTTGAAACTGTGTTGTTTGGCAGCAAAATCTTTCAGAAGTTCAACAAGTCCGAATTCTTCTTCATCGGGGATTCGGAAAGGGATTTGCAGGGTGATATGGGCGGGAAGTTTAAGGGCGTGTTTGGCTCGGTATTTTTCTGCAATCTCCAGCTTCAATAACCGGATGCGTTCGCATAGCGCTTCGGGCGGAATTAAAGCGATAAAATATAAGCTCATTACTTCGGAATTAGATTTTAAAACTATAAGG
>JBNJKO010000006.1:0-207313 GCA_051751125.1 Bacteroidota bacterium | reverse complement strand
AATTATTACTATTAAATTAATAATACTTAAAGGATTAAATAAGTCATTTAGCTTTAGTTTAACTATGGAAATTCGGAAATATCTGCTGAAATAACTGGATATCAAAAACCCTTCAGACCAGGCAGAAAAAATACTTTTCTGTGAATTTATCAATAAAATCTTCTCTTTTTATAAGGAGGTCATCATCCTTATCCAAATTGGTGATCTTTTTAGAAAACGCATAAATGTCTTTAGCTAAAAATTGTTTAATTTTTCAAACTTGAGCAATTGATTAGGAGATAGAACTTTAGGATTTTTAATTTGAGCATCCGGAATAACTTGAGAAAAATTATTGGATTAAGATTAATTAAAAAATATAAACTTGATCTTGGGTACTTTGTGGAGTTTCTTCGATTTTTAAATTCCTTCCAGCTTTTTACTAAAGAGTGTAATTATATATTAATCCCCAATATTGACCATAATGGGGGTTATCCTGTATTGTTAGTAATGGTGATTTGGAAGTATATTTAGTATTCAGCTAATTCTAATTGGTTTAGATGGTTGGTTAGTAGAATGACCAGTTGAGGGTCAAACCTTGACTGGTTATTTATGTCTTAGTTTGATGGCAATTTCTTATGAACTATATTGCTAACCACTAAAACCTATCCAATAAAGATAAAACTCTACTACACTTTAACGTTATATATTAATTTACTTACGTTATTACATTTATATTTACCAAAATCAAAATATGGAGCGTCTCCTTTTTATTGGCTTTTCTCTTTTAATTTTAGCTATTTTATCCCTATTAATTTTGAATTATCTTCTGAAACAAGAAAATCAAAAGTAACGTGGAAGCAGTTAAAACCATCAAAGAAAAACGTAAAAAAATCTTCTGGAAATAAGACCCACACTTATTTTAATAGTAAAACACCCTAAAAAAGCCCTTGTGGTCATCAAACTACTCCTGCTCATACCAAGATCCTTTCTAGTCCAAATTCACAGATCGAATTTAATTCGCTATATTCATTAGCTATAACATATTTACCATGTGCTATGATATCAGTACCAATTTGGAGCACAATTAAGCCGCGCCAGTAGGAAATTGGATTTGCGGGCTATTAAAGAAATTAAGAAAAACCTAGCTTCTTTAACCGATCTGCCAATTTACCACACTACAGGTTTCAGCCACCCCAAATTGCTTATATATACAGATCGTTCTTCCTGGCATCCCGAGGTTTCAAGCTGGGGTTTGGTTCCTCATTGGGTGAAGGGCAAAAAGCAGCTAAAGAAATTATGGAATAAAACATTGAATGCCAGGGAGAGACCATCTTTGAAAAACCCTCATTCCGGGAATCGGCCAAAAATAACCGTTGTCTCATTTATATAGACGGATTTTATGAACACCATCATTTCAATGGAAAAACATTTCCGTTCTACATTCATCGAAAAAACGACAAACCTTTGTTCTTGGCCGGACTTTGGAGCGAATGGACCGATCAGGAAACGGGGGTGACCCTCAATATTTTTTCCATAGTGACCACCAAAGGAAATAAAATGCTGGCCAAAATCCATAATAATCCAAAATTAGAAGGACCAAGAATTCCATTAATTTTGCCGCAGGAATTGGAGGACAAATGGCTGGACCCAATTGAAAACGAACTGGATATTAAATCTATTCAGGAGTTGATAAAAGAATACCCTGATGAAGAATTAGATGCTTAAAAGGTAAGGCTATTAAGGGGAAAAGAATATATCGGGAATGTTGAGAAAGTTACTGAACCCTTTGAATATGCAGAATTAAATGGTTTATAATATGGATTTAGGTTTCACAGACCTTGTGATCAATACTGATACAGCAGCATCTCCAGATACATTCACCACTGTTCTACACATATCCAGCGGTCGGTCAACAGCAAAAATAAGAGCAAGTCCTGCCTCTGGAATACCTGCCTGAGCCAGCACTATGACTAGCATAACCATACCAGCGCCTGGAACAGCTGCCGATCCAATGGAAGCCAACGTTGCAGTAACAATAATCATGAGTTGTGCTCCAAGGCTTAGATCCATTCCAAATGCCTGTGCAATAAACACTGCTGCAACCGCCTGGTAAAGACTCGTGCCATCCATATTTATGGTGGCTCCTATGGGTAAAACAAAACTTGCTACTTCCTCCGGTACCTCCAGGTTATTTTGCACACAATCCATGGTAACTGGCAGCGTTGCAGCGCTAGAACTAGTTGAAAAAGCCAATAACTGAGCGGGAGCAATAGCTTTCAGGAAAAACAGCGGTGTTTTTCGTGTTGATAACCACACGATTCCTGAATAGACTCCAAGCATTATCAAAAGCCCCATAGTAACTGTTAAGGCATAAATGGCAAGTGCTGAGAAAAGATCGGCACTAGGAGATTCTACTACCAATGCTGCAAGGAGTGCAAAAACACCATAAGGAGCGGCAAGCATGATTAAATCTATCATTTTCAAAATGACTTCATTGAAGGAAGTAAAAAAATCCTTTACCGGTTTTGCGGAGTTTACTGGAATTAAAATTAGACTTATACCGATGAATACTGCAAAGAAAATTACCTGGAGCATTTTGGTGTTATCACTGGCTGCAAAGAAAATATTGGATGGCACCAAATCTTCCAAGGCTTTTAAGGGCCCTGATTCAGTTTGTTCTTTAGCCTGTTCGATACGGCCGGAGACATCCTGTGCATAGCTGCTCAACAAGTTGCCCCGTGTCTCTTCAGAGATGCCTTCCCCGGGCTTTATAACATTCACAAGCACTAATCCAATGGAAACAGCTATAAAAGTGGTTAGGATAAATGTAAATACCGTGCGCGTTCCCATCTGGGATAACTTGGTAATATCCCCCAGATCTGAAACCCCTTTTATCAGGGAAGCAAGAATAAGAGGAACGGCTATGAGTTTAAGGGAGTTTATAAAGATAGTTCCAAAAGGCTTGATCCAGTCTTTTATAAAATCAGCTCCCCAGGAAAAACCTGATAGCAAAAGGGCAAAAAGAATACCGGCGCCCATTCCTATTAGAATTTTCCAGTGTAAGGCAATTTTTTTATTTTTCAATTTTTTAAATATTTGGTTTATGGAGGGAAGTACTGATATTATTCCATTGCTTCAAGGCTGAGAACGGTAATGGTCCAAACAATTACACAAGACAGGTAAATTCCTATAGCAATAGCCATAAAGGCTCTTTTTTTCTCAAGGCCCAATATCCAGGCTGCGATGGTACCGGCATAAACCCCTGTTCCCGGGATGGGTACCATTACAAATAGTAACAACCCATAAAAACCATATTTCTGAACATTTTTTCCGGCGCCCACTTTCGCTTTTCGTGCAACATACAATGCGGACCTTTTGTAGAACCTCCACTTCAGTAAATATTTATTGATATAATTCAGGAAAAACTGCATAATGGGAAATACCATTACATTGGCCGCTAAACAAACAGTAAAAGCAAGGTAATAATTAACATTATTCAGCAGGGCATAGGGTATTCCTACTTTCGCTTCCCCGAAAGGAGAAATGCTCCATAGCATTGCTGTAATTATATCGTTGAGCATCACTATGTTTTAAATTTCGAGACTTATTAAATAAAATGTATAGGTTAGAAATGTAACCAGCAGCAATGCTGCTGTTGGCCTACCCAATTTTTTCTTTCCAAAATAGAGCAGTAAAAATAGGATTGCCGTTCCACCTAGGAGTAGGTAAATATCACGATTAAACGCCATGTCATAGGCAATAGGCCTCACGGTGGCACTAATTCCCAGAATAAAAAAGATGTTGAATATATTTGATCCTATAACGTTCCCTATTGCAATATCACTCTTCTTTTTAAGAGCTGCCACAATAGAAGTTGCTAGTTCAGGTAAGGAAGTTCCTGCAGCTATGATGGTCAATCCGATGAGTTTTTCACTTACACCCATCGAGGTTGCCATAAATATAGCACTGGTCACTACCATTTTTCCACCTGCAATAAGCGCCAGAAGCCCAAATATAACTAAGGCCCATATCTTCCATTTAGGTAAATTATTTTCTTTTACCTCCTCAAGCATCGGCACTCTTTTTAATTGGGTATATACATATGCCAGGAATATTAGAAAAAAAACCAAAAGGATTATCCCATCAATACGGGTAAGGATTTCACCCTGGAAAACAAAGCTGTTTGCCAGGAAAAGAACCATTAACCCGGCTAAAAATGATATTGGGATCTCTTTAAACAGGGTACTGGACTGCACCACCAGAGGTGTAATTAGTCCTGCAACCCCCAGAATCAAGAAGAGGTTAAAGTTGTTACTGCCAATAATATTACCAAAAACAATATCCTGATGATTCTCTATGGATGCGGTAATATTTACAACCAGTTCTGGTGCAGAAGTTCCAAAAGCTACAACGGTGAGGCCAATGGCCAGATCAGAAATCTGTTGTTTTCGTGCTATAATGGAAGCTCCGTTTACCAGCCAGTCCGCACCTTTTATTAAAAAGAACAGACCTACAGCTAACAAAATGATGTTCAATATCATTATGCGGTATGTTTTAAAACGGGTGCAGCGTTCAAATATTTCTCCAATTCAACAAGCAGTTTTTGAGAATTTTTTATTTCCAGATCCTCTATATAATTTAGATCATAATCAAACAAATTAACCGTTACCGGTACTTCTGAATTAGGTTGATAGAATTCAATGTCTACCTGGGAAAGTGTTTGCCTAAATTTTTCTGTTGATTTGAATTCGCAGGTTTTTGTTACCAGTTTTACCTCATTCACCTGGTTGAGATTTATATGGTGAATTTTAAGATCCTTATCAATTCTTTGGATGAATAAAAAATGCTTATTCATAATATCAATTCCGGCTATATTGGTATTCCATTGGAGCTTAAAACTTATGTTTAAACCCAATTTTAATGATTCTTCCCTAAATGTTCTGGTTAGGTTTTTTTGATTTTTTATGCCAAGAATTGGCATAAGGATAAATGGTAAAAAACTAATAATTACCAAAATACCGGATATAATTATAAAATCTATTTTCATTTTTCTGAATATTAAGTATTTGTTCCTTGAAGTATTTAATGACTGAGATAATCCCGCCTACGAAGATCACTAAAGTGCCATTAACTGGGGTTATTAAACCCGATAAAACAAAGAATTACAGAAATGAATGAAAAGGAAAGATAATATCAGCGAGGCCTAGCCCTGGCACAATTAAATAGCTAATAGAAAAATAACCCTTAACCCTTGAACTTTCCCGCAAATTCTCATAAGTAAAAAGCGGTGTAGCAGAATGTGTGATTCTTTTAGTGAAAAGATCTAAAGGTGTTACAAGATTTGAGTAAGATAGATCCTGGAAGTCTTCAGATAAATGATAACCATTCTCATTTTCCAGGGAAATTTTAACTATTCCTGAGGGTACGGCAAAGCTGAAACTGCTGCCGGAAAGCAACAAAATTAACAACCCTAAAATCCTTACCTTGTTCATTATTTTTCTATTGAATAGAGTATCAAATGTATATATTAAAACTGTTAATATTTCAAATATTTTTGGTGACTTTAAAAATTAAATTTCCGAACATAAGTCACTTTTTTATTTAAATTTTTCCGAGTAAAATATGTGTGTCCCAACTAATGAACGCTTTCATTGCGTATTGGGGAGGTATACAGTTTAAATATATTTTTCTTAAAATTCTAAATGGATTTTTAAAATCTAAAATATAATTGAGAAACTTTCTATGTCATTAAAAATTTAATATACATTTACCAATCAAAACATTAAAATATCATTTAATATGAAAAAATTTTTACCTACCCTTGCTGCTCTTGCATTAGTGCTTAGTGTAGTTTCCTGTAAAGAATCCGCAACAGAAACTACTATGGAGTCAGAGGAAGTTTATGAAACCCCTGCAGAGAATATAGAATCTCCAGCGATAATAGAAATCGATTCTACCGTGGTAGATACAGTTATTGTAGATTCTATTACTGTTCAATAAAAGTTGGGGGAAAATAAAGTAGGATAGGTATTTTCGGCTTTATAACTAAAAATAATTTAAGACTTATTATCTGTTACAGAAGGTTAGGTTTTTTAAACAGAGGAAAAAGAGGGCAGTTTGTAGCCCCCTTTTTTTTGCATTTCAAATTTAATAAAAAACCCTTCTAACGTAATGTTGCCAATCTTTTGCGGGAGTCTTTTTTCGTTTACAATCGCCTCACCATATTTCAAGTCAAAATTCTAGGTAAGATCTAATTTGTTAATTATCAAATTCAAGTAGCTACTTATTATAATCAGGAACTTTTTTTATAACTTCTTTACCAAACTCCAGGACATCGTATGTAACGCACTTTTTATTGTCCAGCTCAAAATCCCTCATTAATCTTCTGCAGGACATATCAAAAACTCCCTTAAGGAGGAATTAAATTTGCTACGCTCTTCTTTATCTGGTTTCTGCGAAGATATGGAGGAGAATTCCTCCATAAAACAGTCATCAGAAAAAGACATGGAAAATTCATTCAATTTCCCCTATTTTGATTCTGGAAAAACCACTATAAGTATTCAAAACCGCAGGCGTATTTCAGGAGGTTTACTAAAAAGTGAAAACTTTACCTGGGAAAATGTCTTTTCTAAAAGTTAAGATACAAATAAATACTATCGGTGGTTTTAACAAAAGTATAACTGACATAACTGAAACATTATGAGCGCATTACTTAATTTTAAGAGACCGAAAAATTAAGATCATGCCGGAGACAATCTGGAGGGCAAAGGCTGTGAAAACCAAATACCCCTCATTAACCGAAGATATTGAGGTAGATATTGCCATTCTGGGTGGTGGTATAACAGGAATAACTACTGCTTATCTACTTTCCAAATCGGGTCAAAAAGTTGCCTTACTTGAAAGCTATCAGGTAGGTTGTGGTACCACAGCGGCCTCAACAGGTAATCTCTATACAATGATAGACTCCCGCTTACATCATGTGCAGTCAAAATTTAATGATGAAACTGCTGCAGTTGTAGCTGAGTCCCGCACTGCAGCTATAGACTTAATAGAAAACCTGATACAGAAATATGAGATACCTTGTGATTTCAAACGCCAACCCTGGATATTATACAGTGAAACCGGAAAAAAAGATGAAACCATTGAAAAGGAAAAAAGGTCACTGGAAAAATATGGACTGGATGTTGAGGAACTACAGGAATTACCCTTGCCTTTTAGCACCGAGCTAGCTATTAAGGTAGAAAACCAGGCCCAGTTTAATCCTTCTTCCTTTGTCACCGGGCTCGCTCAAAAAGTTGAAAATGAGAATTGCAGAATCTACGAAAATACTCCTGTACATCATATTAAAAAAGGCGAACCTCATATCCTGCATACTCCAAATGCCAAAATAAAAGCATCTAAAGTCATCATGGCCACTCATACTCCAAAAGGGATCTATGCCTTACAAACGGCAATTTATCCTTACCGGGAATATGCTCTGGCAGCAAAATTAAAATCGGGAGAATATCCGGAAGGAATATTTTGGAGTACAGACTCTAAAACACACCCTTCTTTGCGTTCTTATGAAACGGAAGAAGGGAAATTCCTGATTACCGTTGGATACCACCATAAAGTGGGACAAGAAGATCCTGACAAAGATTATTTTGGAGATCTGGAAAAAAACTTAAGGAGAAATTACGATGTTGAATCGGTCGAGTACAAATGGTCTGCGCAGCATTATAAATCTTCCGATGGCTTGCCTTTTATTGGGGAAAGCACCGATGACAATATTTTTGTAGCTACCGGTTTTTCTACTGATGGGCTTACTTATGGTGTTGTATCAGCAATTATTTTCAGTGACCTACTCACCGGGAAAAGAAACAATTGGGCAGAAGTTTATAAGGCCAAACGTTTTACCCCTTTAAAATCAGCCAAAACCTTCATAAAGGAAAATCTAAACGTAATGGGAGAATACCTTAAGGATATTCCGGGAAAAGAAGAGACTGAAATATTTTCAGAAATTAAATCCGGGGAAGGTAAGATTGTAGAAATAAAAGACGAAAAACTGGCAATCCATCGGAATGAGGAAGGTAAACTTCATGTCTGTTCTGCCGTTTGCACTCATATGGATTGCATTGTAAATTGGAATAATAACGAAAAAACCTGGGATTGCCCTTGTCATGGGAGTCGTTTCAAACCTACAGGAGAGGTGATTGAGGGTCCCGCTTTTTCCCCATTGGACAAAAGACAAATTAATTCTTAGAATTAAATCTATGGTAGTCATTGCAATTATTCTTATTAGCCTGGCTGTTTTGATAGGAGCGTATTTGTTAAAATACGTTCTAAAGGAAAAACATCCTCCCAAAGCTATTGTCCTGGCTCATGGGGCTTTTGCAATTCTGGGAATATTGGTCTTACTTATCTATGCCTTCACCACCGAAGAACACCATAAGCATTGGGATAGCATTACCATATTTTCAGTGGCCGCCATTGGGGGCTTATATTTGTTCTCAAGAGATATTCGGCATAAAAGCGTACCCAAATGGGTGGCACTAGTTCATGCCGGGATAGCACTCTTTGGATTAATTTGGATATTAACCCATGTTCTAAAATAATATATAATTAAGCCTGCCAGGTTTTAATAGTTATGGGTTAATGGAAAAGTATTCTCCTAAATTACTGCCCGCTGGTGCAACTTCTAATTACCTTTCCCAAAGGTATCAACTCCTTCCATTCCGTATATTGTTTCGAGAGCTTCTTTTATTGCTACTATTTTAATTACAAAACAGGGCTTAACTACTTTTTAATCAAAATATTAATTATATTAAATACTTAAATTACGGTAATTTTGAGGTGCTTATTTGTCCAAAATTTTTAATTTGACTTCGTAGACAATAGTACATATCTAAAAAATCATACTGGGATTTTTGCCTTTTAAACCATGTATTGGTAGAAGGCAGAATTGTATGAAAATTTGTTCCCTATCGCAAACAAAAAGGAATAGCAAGAGGATAACGGGCAGAGCCACGTTATAGATTTCCTTTTATATCTTAAAACCCTGTAAAACAGTGTTTTAGCTTGTAGTATTATGGTTGTAAATTAAGAGAAAGATCCATTTTTTACTAAAAACCTTCCGAAGCCCTTGAAAAAGCGGCAAAAATTTACTAAAAATGGATGAAAAGTATAAATATAAAAAGTCGTTTTGAGAAAATTTCAAGAGATAAAATTCCTGTTCAGATGTTTCAGATGCTATCAAGAAAACTTTAAATAAGACCGTATCCGTTAAAATATTTAGAGGTTCCCATCCCTCAGCACATTCTCCTTTATCCCGACACTCCCCAAAAGAGATGTTCCGTATTGCGGGGAAAGCGCTTCGTCGAAAAGGTCTTGGACACAGGAAAAAAAAGTTGAAACCCTTCGTTGCGCTAATCCCGAGAATCCCTTGAAAAATCGGGAGCGGAACCGCTTAACTACGGAAAACTCTTTTTTTTCCTGAGTCCGCCAGATCCGAACTTCTTTCATGCTTTGTGCTGATCCAAACCAATTAGAACTTCTCCTGTTTATTGATTCACCTTCCGAGCCATTAACTGTTTACCATTTTTTGAAAAAGCAAAGTTCCGGAATTTAGAAATTAGCCGGCCTTAAAGGTGAATCATTTTCTATTCCGGACTTTCCTGCGGCCTATCCTAATTCTAAATTCCCGGTTAAAAGCAGATCAAAAAATGGTAATGCGATGGCACTATAGGAAGTAAATCAAAACCCAACAGAACTCTTTTCAGCTTAATTTAAATCTCGTTTTTTTTCATCCTTAAAATCAAAAATGGAAAATGCTCCGGATATAAAAAGTAAATCTGTGGATTTTGTTTAAAATGATCAAAAATTCAGTTGTTGTTGTTTGGTGGTTTTTGACATTTAAAATAGATCAAAACATCCTGGTAGCCCTCGTTTTATATCAAAACACGGCAAATCTTATGTCGATTTTTTCCCTTGCTGATCTGAATTTAAACGTACCTTTTAATAACTGGAATTCAATAAATATTGACACCTATAATGATCACAATTCTGAATTTTTACTGATAAAAGTAGCATTCAAAAAAGTACAGATGTCGGTCGGTTATTTCGTTCCAGGTTTATTCAATTGGCGATTGGCGTAATTGTATGGATTTGTTGTCCCCTGAGGGACAAAAGAGGAGGAGCGAGAGGATAACGCGTATAGCGGTGTTAAGGTATTTCTTCCCCTAATCCTAGAGAGTAATAATTTCTCGGCAGATGTGCCCCGGGGAATCTTATGACAAGAATCTAACTTAAGATGAATTTTAGCAATTACATCAGTAGAAGCCCTCGGAAATAAGCCGCGAAAAAAGAATATCAAATAAGAATTGATACTAATAGAACTAAGCAATGAAAGATTTTCAGCATCCATTCCTCGAGAGTATTTGTTCCCTGGAAAATAAGGTAGATCAGTTGATCAAAGAATACAAGGTCAGGCGAATCAAGGATCCTGATTTTGTTATCCTTGACAATTCAGATTTCATGGAGATGTTTGGTATCAGTACTAGAACTGCCCAGAACTGGAGGGATGAAGGACTGATTGATTATGCACAGGTAAAGGGAAAAATTTTCTATAAACTAAAAGATGTTCAGAATTTCCTGGAGCGCCATAAAAAAAAATGACGCTCGGGAACAGCTCCTCATTTCCGAAGGAACTGTCTGTTCCTATTCAGTTTTTCATTGATGCCCAACAAAAATCCTATGCGAAAAAGCTGCGATTCTTTTTATTGCTGAAGCTACTTTATACTTGCGGAAAGACAAGATTGGAAGAGGATGATCTGCTTTTTATAGAATTCAGCGAGGAAATAAGATGCCGTAGAACAAGCTTGGGCTATATTCAGTTTTTACGGGAGAAAGGTTGGCTATGTTATAATCAAAGAACGGGATATTATCTCTTAAAATCTTTTGAAAGGATCCGAAGGGAAAATAACTGGGAGGTAGCCCTGGCCTTTCCAATAGATATTAATTCATACAGGAATATAAAAGCAGTCACAGGAGCCGTTATTTATGGATATCTCCATAAAGATTTCTGGAGGAAATTAAAGCGGAAGAAAAGCGTGCGAATAAAAGGCCGTACCTATCATTTTCTTTCTCCCAAATTCAACTATAAGGAAAAACCGGCTCCCGTTTCTGTTTTGGGTATTTGTAAAATTTTCAATATCTCCCAATCAGCGGCTACGAAACTAAAAAAAGAAGCGGTCAGGCATAATCTATTATTTGTGCAGAAAAATTACAGCGTCGGAATTCCTAATAAAAAAGCGATGGAATTGTGCATAAAGTACCAGGAGGCACCAAATACTATGGTTTTTAGAAATGGAGCAAACCGATTTCAACTAATTGATACGGTTTACCCTCTTTTTCACTTTAAAAAGCTGAAAAAACGGAAAACATATATACAGGCTATATAGAGATTTAAAAAAAAATAAAAAAACCAATGCAAACCAATGCAAGCGCGAGCGCTTTTGTTTGTTTTTGTTTATTTTTCCTTTTATTTTTTTCGCCAAACCAACTTGTTCAGAACTTGTTCAACACTTGTTCAACACTTGTTCAATAGCCTGTATAGGTACTTGTTCAATTTTTGGTTATGTGGGACGGTAAAGCTTCATTTTTGGGACTGTACAATCCCACAGTCCCAAAAATGGTGGCCAAGTGGGACAGTAAAGATTAAATTTCGGGCTTCTATTTCTCAAGTATCTTGCGCAAAATACTTGAGATTTTTGGACTTTTTACATCTGTTCATTGTAAAAATTTTATTTCCGAAATACAGCCTAATTCTTATCTTTTTTCCGAATTATCTTCCTTGTCCTTTTTGCCCTTAGTCTCCAGTTTTTCCCTTAATACTTGCATATCATCACTTATCTTTCGATCTACTATTTTGGCATAATGCTGCGTTGTCCTTAAATCTTTATGACCCAACATTTTGCTAACAGATTCTATGGGTACCCCATTGGTTAAAGTAATGGTAGTTGCGAATGTATGACGGGCAAGGTGAGTGGTAAGAGGTTTCTTGATTCCACACATCATAGCTATTTCCTTTAGGAAAGCATTGGACTTTTGGTTGCTGAGCACCGGGAGAATGAAATTTCCGTTTTTTACTTCAGGATGATCTTGGTATCTTTTGATGATTTCCTCAGATACAGGTAGTAAAGGGATGCTGCTCAGAGTTTTGGTTTTTGTTCTTTTTATCCTGATCCATTTTCCTCCGTCAATTCCGGTGGTGATATCATCCTGGCTCAATTTTTTAACATCAGAGTAGGCGAGTCCTGTATAGCAACAGAAGACAAACATATCCCTTACCAATTTCAATCTGTCAAAATGCAGGTCTTTTTCAATTAGTACCTGAACTTCATCTGCATTGAGAAATTCCCGTTCTACAGATTCAAAATGAACTTTGTAATTGTAAAAAGGATCTCTGTCCATCCATTGATTGGCCAGGGCGATACGTATGATTTTTTTGAAATTGTTGACGTACTTTAAAGCAGAGTTATGATTACATTCCCTTTTAGTTTTCAAAAAGTATTCAAACCTGGTGATAAATTGATGATCGATATCTTTTAAACGGAAATCATCTGCTTTATAAACTTCATTGATGAATTGCTCTATATGATTATAACAGGTCCAGTATCTTTTGGCAGTGCTTTTTGAAATATTTTTCTCGGAAAGCCGGTCCATTTGTTCATTGTGTTCTTTAAACACTTCCAGAACCATTTTAGGTTTATCTTTACCCTCGCCTTTTAGTTCCTGCATTAAAATTGAGGATGTGATATTGGCATTAGTGTCTGTTAGGTTTTGATGAATTCTATTTAATTTGTTTTTTAAAACATCAATATAGCTGTTGATTTCATTTGCTGTTTCACCTCTGCCCATGATCTTCTGGGCCTTTGAATTCCATTTGTTCGATTCTGTCCTTCTTCCAATACTCATCTCTGAGCGCTTAGAGTTCATTGTAATTCTTAAATAAATTTCGGATTCTTCAGTCTTTTGATTTCGATTTTTTCTTAGGTAAAATACCAGGTGATAACGCGATTTCATATAATGGGTTTAATGTTATACGGAAATGTACACCTTTTTGTAGAATTTCAAAAAACTTTATGATTTCGTAAAGGCTTGTAAATAAAGAGTTTGAAAGGTAAAAGGTGTGCAATTTTTAAGGTGAAAAATACTCCCTTATTGCACACCTTTTATTTGATATTTAATGCTATTATTTGATATCATTAAAAATGAAAAACCCCGTAAATCCTAGGATTTCGGGGTTTTTAGTTCGGGTTGGTACCCATTCAGTGGAGTCGGAGGGTTTCGAACCCTCGTCCAAACAAGCAATTAAGAAGCTTTCTACACGTTTAGTTTTCGCTTGATTGTCGATGCAAGACCGGCCGAAAACCACCAATCTTACACGTATCCTCAATTAGTTTTCAAAAGAACATCAAGGCCCTGTTCTTCCTATATTTACTTTTTCGGTGTCTCTGGTGTGGCCGCCGTAAATCAAGGCTTCCACGAGACATCTCAGCTCCCTACCTTGTAGGGATTAAGTATAACCTACTATAATTCGGTTATGCAGCCAAGGCGTAGTTATTCTCGCCGTTTAAAAAGTGTGAAATATGAGATTTAAGAGCTATATCCCAGCGCTCTACGTGCTTACAACCCAATTTGACTCGCTGTCAAATCCAAGTCGACCCCATAATGATATGAACTTTTGTGCGTTCCTAACTTCGTGAAAAACTCCGTTAGGGCTGGATATCCGTTTCAATCCGTCTAAATTTCTAAAATTTAGGCGGGATTTCCACTTCTATCCTTAACGCGGCTGCAAAGATACAGTTTAAAATTTATATCTTTGAGCAACACCCATATTAAAGCAAAACCCATACCAAAAATGATAAAGTTTGCCCTCATTAAAGAACGTAAAACTCCACCTGACAGAAGGGTGGTCTTTTCTCCTGAAAAACTAAAAGAAATAGCGAAACATTTTCCGGAGGCAGTTTTTAAAGTGGAATCTTCTGATATCAGGGTGTTTACAGATGAAGAATATCTTGAGGCAGGATTTGAGGTTTCACAGGATGTTTCAGATTGTGACGTAATGCTGGGAGTAAAGGAAGTGCCAATCCCGGACCTGATCCCAAATAAGAAATACTTCTTCTTCTCCCATACCATCAAAAAACAGCCCTATAACAAAGACCTGCTAAGGGCCATATTAAAAAATAATATTGAACTCTACGATCACGAGGTTATCGTTAAGAAAAATGGTCACCGACTTATAGGTTTCGGCAGATATGCGGGTTTGGTAGGCGCATATAACGGGTTTAGGGCACTGGGCTTAAGAGATGGTTTATTCGACCTTCCGAAAGCGGAAAATTTGGCAGATCTTAAATCCATGTTGGCAGAACTGGAAAAAATCAGCATTCCACCCTTTAAAATTTTGCTTACCGGAAGCGGAAAAGTAGCGCATGGCGCAAAAGAAATCCTCGATCATTTAAGGATCAAACAGGTTGAAACCCATGACTTTTTAAACAATCAATATGATCATTTGGTGTATTGCCACATCGACGTACTGGATTATAATAAGAAAAAGGATGGAAAGGCCGGCTCAATTAAAGAGTTTTACATTCATCCGGAGAGGTATGATTCTAATTTTATGCGATTTGCAGCAGTGAGTGATATGTTTATAGCGGGTCATTTTTACGGTGATGGCGCCCCGGTATTTTTCACCCGGGAACAAGCCAATTCCCCGGATTTTAAAATAAAATTGATCGCAGATATTTCCTGTGATATCAATGGTCCAATTGCCAGTACAATCCGTCCTTCAACAATTGCATATCCGTTTTATGGATATAATCCCGAAACAGAATCGGAAGTGGATTTTAAGCAGGAAGGTGCAATTACTGTTATGGCAGTGGATAATTTGCCTTGTGAACTTACCATGGATGCCAGTGAAGGTTTTGGAGAAATGTTTCTGAAACACGTAATCCCCGCATTTTTCAATGATGATAAAGACGGAATATTGAGTCGTGCAAAAATGACAGAAACCGGAAAACTCACTGCGCGATTTCAATATTTACAGGATTTTGTAGATGACACTCCTAAAACTGATGAAGATGTTTAAATTAATTGCTACTACAATATTTACAGTGATATTTAGCTTTTCCCTGAATGCTCAAATTGAGCTAATGTCCTACAATATTAAATATGCCAATGAGAACGACGGGGAAAACAGCTGGTCTTTTCGAAAAGATCATCTTGGCAGCCAGATAAAATTTTATCAACCAGATATTTTTGGCGTTCAGGAAGCGGTTTTGGCGCAACTTGAATATTTTGAAGAAAAAATGCCTGATTACAACTATGTTGGAGCTGGCAGGGATGATGGGAAAATCAAAGGAGAATTTAGCGCCATCTTTTACGATAGCACCCGGTTTGAGGTACTAAAAGAGGATACCTTCTGGCTTTCAAAAACACCTGGAAAAGTTTCTGTGGGTTGGGATGCTGCTTTGCCCCGTGTTTGCACGTATGCTAAATTCAGGGATAAAAATACCAGAGAAAATTTCTGGGTTTTCAATACCCATTTTGACCACATAGGTGAAAAGGCCAGGGAAGAAAGCGCCGGGTTGATTTGGAAAATGATTCAGGAATTAAATTCAGAAGATTTACCCGTTGTTTTAATGGGAGACCTGAACCTGGAACCCAATGCACCCGGAATAAAATTCCTTTCAGAAAAACTAAACGATTCCAAAACTATTGCTGAACTTGATTTTGGTCCGGAAGGCACTTTTAATGGTTATAATTTTAATGAACCGGTTACCCGCCGAATTGACTATATTTTTACTAGTAAAGGCGATATTGCCGTTAAAAAATATGCGATTTTAAGCGATTCAAAAGATCTTAAATACCCTTCAGATCATTTGCCGGTTTTTGTCTTACTTCAGATTGAATAATTAATTAATCCAAACCTCGCAGGTTTTTAAACCTGTGAGATATGGCAGAATTCTGATGTCGTTCTCAATTTTTTAAAGTTATTTTTAATGCCCCAAAAAAAATACAATGTTTAGTAAAAATAGGATTAACAAATTTGAGATTATTTTTCCTTTTTCCTTCCTGATACAGATCTTTTTTATTTTCGTTATTCCTCGTGCTTATGGACAGGTGGTAACCAAAAATGATAGTATCCCTGAGATTTCAGTGGAACAAGGGGAACTGGTTTCAGTTTTTTTGGATTGCAGCAGGTGCGATAATTCATTTATACGTCAGGAAATAAACTATGTTAATTTTGCCCGTGATCCACAACTGGCTCAAATACATCTTTTTATAACAGACAATTCCACAGGTAGCGGCGGAAGACTATTTACTTTATCTTTTATAGGTAAAAAAGAGTTTGAAGGAACAAACAATACGCTTTCCTATACATCTACTCAATTAAACACACAGCAGGAAGAAAGAAGGGGCCTTAAGGCTATGATAGAGCTGGGACTGATTCCTTATATAGCTCAAACTTCCCTTGCTGGCTATATCAATATAGAAGTTTTAAACCGGCCTGTGCAGGAGATAGAAGTAGAAGATCCCTGGAATAATTGGATATTTGAAGTATACGGAGGGCTATCATTTAAAGAAGAAACCAGTCAAAGTTCTTTGGATATTAGATACGGTCTTTTTGCTGATTATGTAACAGAAATCTGGCGTATCAGGCTCCGTCCATATTTTAATTACAATCAACGGGATTACATTCGAAATGAGGAAGAGATCAGGAGTGTTATAAACAGGGATGGATTTCAGGGTAGGGTGGTGCGAAGTATAAGTGATCACTGGTCTCTTGGAGTATTTGCAAATATCAATGTTAATACATTCGAAAATATTAAATTTGAATATAGAGTAGCTCCGGCTATAGAGTATAGCTTGCTTCCCTATACGTTGGCTTTGCGAAAAGAATATACCATTGCTTACAGCATAGGTTACCTGGATAGACAGTATTTTGAAGAAACCATTTTTGATAAAATAGATGAATCTTTATATAACCAGTCCCTTGAACTTGGGGTTAGGGTACTGGAACCGTGGGGATCTGTGAGAGCGGGTATTGAAGCTTCTCACTTTTTACATGACTTGAGTAAATACAGAGTTTCTTTAAATGGCCGGGTTTCATTGAGGGTTTTCAAAGGATTTTCAGTAGATTTTTCTTCCAGATATGATTATGTGCAGGATCAATTATCTCTACCTAAAGGAGATGCCTCCCTTGAAGATGTCTTGCTGCAGCAAAGGCAATTGGCTACAACTTATGGTATCTCTTTATCCCTGGGTCTTAGTTACAGCTTTGGGTCTGTTTTCAATAATGTTGTAAATACAAGGCTGTAACTCTTGCAGATTAAACAATTTAAACCTCATAGGTCTTTAAAGGCCTGTGAGGTTTAAATTGTTCCTGCGATGCGAATTAGGGAAACATTATTCTATTTTGAAAGAGTTCTGGTTGAGTAGCTTGCTACTTTACGATCCATAAAGGAACTTCCATATCCTGATTAAAAAGCTCCTCGGTGACGCTTCCTACAAGTAAAGAAGAGAAGACATTATGACCTTTGTCGCCCACTACAATGAGATCAACTTTGGAAGTTTCAGCCTTGATACGCAGTTTTTCTGCAACCCCGCTTTCTCTTCCCGGAATAATTTCTGTAGTTAAATCGCCTTTATATCCAATTTTTTTTATGAATTTCGCACATTTTTCCTTTAAATGATTTTCTATCTTCAGGTCGAGATTTTCTTTTGGAATATAAGGAGAGAATTGCACCGGCACATTGTAAACGTGTACCGCTTTGACATTAGCCGCTGTATTTCTTTGTAAATTTTCAACTATTTCAAAGACCTTTTTGGAAGCACTTGAAAAATCCGTTCCAGCCCAAATATTGGTAATAATCGGTTTTGCATTTATAGGAATAGACAGGATACTGCATTTAAGCATACGCAGTAATTTTCCGCTAACTACTCCGGTACCATTTATCCTGTTTTTATTTCCGATTAAAGCGAGTTGGATATCATATTTGTTGACAATATAATTGATGAGGGATTCAGAATAAGGATCTTCTGAAATAAGTACCTCCCATTTTGCTGAAGATGTGAATTTTTCTTCAACTTTATCATTTAACTCATCCCCAATTATTTCGTCGAGATTAAGGTCCTTTAACTGCTCATCAAATAATTCTGAGATCTCATATTTTTTAATATTATGTACAAAGTACACTTTTCTGATTTTAAGGGTTTCCGCAATAAATGATGCATACTCAATTAAGGTGCTATCAATTTCTGAAAAGTCTAAGGCAACCAGGATGTTTTTTATTTCAGTCATTATAAGAATTATTTAATATTGTTTTGCTGATTAACATTTCGTTTTTTAACGATGGAAGAAATTATTTCCTCGTAATTTTCAAGTTCTTTTTGTGATTCCCGCTTTTGTAATTTCTGAAGGTCTTCGTTTAAGCCTTTATAAAGTGAAAGACACATAATTATTAAAATCACTGCAAAGGGCAATCCTGTTACTATAGTGGCTGTTTGAAGTGCCTGCAATCCGCCACCTATTAAGAGAACCGCAGCGACACCACCTTCGGCAAAGGCCCAAAAGATCCTTTGGCCTACAGGCGCATCTATTTTGCCCCCGGAGGTTAAATTATCTACAACCAGTGATCCGGAATCTGAAGAGGTAACAAAGAATCCTGCAATTAAAATTATGGCAATAATGTTAAGGATAAATGCGAAAGGATAATCCTCCAGAAAGACAAACAGGGCAGTGGCGACATTATCATTCACAGCATTTACAATAGTATCATCTCCAAGAAGCGCCTGATGTATCGCTGAGCTTCCAAAAGCTGAGATCCAGAAAAAAGTTACAATAGAAGGGACTAATAAAACTCCCAAAATAAATTCACGCACGGTACGTCCTTTGGAAATACGGGCAATAAACATTCCTACAAAAGGAGACCAGGCAATCCACCATCCCCAGTAAAAAACGGTCCAGGCATTTTGCCAGTTGGAACCGGTGTAACTTTCTGTCCAGGTTGCAACTTCAAGAAAACCGGATAAATAATTCCCTGTATTTTGAACGAAGGATTTAAAAATAAAGATCGTAGGTCCTAATACCAATACAATAAGAAGAAATAGCACCGCTATTCTCATATTCCATTCACTCAAAACCCTCACTCCTTTATCTACTCCCAAAACAACCGAAACGGTAGCGATTAATGTTATTCCTCCAATAAGCATAATTTGAGTTTGTACTCCACTATCTATTCCGAAGAGGTGATTTAATCCTGCCGCAATTTGTTGAACTCCCAGTCCTAACGAAGTGGCAAGACCAAATAAAGTGGCGAGTACGGCAAAAATATCTATGGCATCCCCAATTTTTCCATAAATTTTATCTCCCAAAAACGGATAAAAAATGGATCTTATGGTAAGTGGAAGTCCGCGGGAATAAGTGAAATAGGCCAGGGATAATCCTACCAATGCATAAACCGCCCAGGCGTGAAAACCCCAGTGTAAAAAGGTAAACCTCATAGCTTCCTTAGCTGCTTCGGCAGTTCCGCCTTCTGCCATTGGCGGAGTCAAAAAATGATAAATCGGTTCGGAAATACTCCAAAACAATAATCCAATTCCCATTCCAGCACTAAAGAGCATGGCGAACCAGGAAATGGTTTTGAATTCTGGTTTTGCGCTTTGTCCTCCAATTCTTAATTGTCCAAATTTGCTGAAAGCCAGATAAATCATAAATATTAGAAAAATATTTACGCTTAAAATAAAAAACCATCCCGCCTTATTTGCGACAAAATTCTGGGTTGCTGTAAAATATTCTTCGGCCCTGTCTTTAAACATCAGGGTTAATGTTATTATTATGATGACAGTAATAGCTGATGTGAAAAATACAGGGCCATTTACCTGCAATCCAAAAATGGATTTTTTCTCATCACTTCTTATAATCTTCTTAGCCATAAAACTTGTTGTTTATTAATGTGATTTTAAAATGTTTGAGGCTTATGAAAGCCTCCGTATTCTGTATAAATTCTAAAAATAATAGCCTATGTTGATGTTAAACCTTGCTTCCCATTTGGCATCCGGATTCCCTTTTGAGAAATCGTCCACAAAATTTCCGCCTAACCAGGAATGATTGTATCCTGCAGCATAATCAATATAGGTATATACACTTCCGGCAGAGACTAAAACTCCCGTAACGTTCATATAGGAATCGGTAAATCCGGAAGCTTTTTTCTGCATAAAAGCAAAATCATTATAAAACTGCAAATTTGAAACAAGACCCCAGGTTATCGGAACATTTCTGGAGATTGCCAGAGAATACATATTAAAATCGGCAGCAACTTCATAAGGAGCTCCGTAAGCAGCCATCTTAACAATATCTGTAGGTTCTCCTTCGGCATTCTCGGGGTTATGAGAGGCGGTAATAAATTGTGCTTTTCCATTCCATTTCCCTTTGGTTATCTCATAATGAGCGGCAAAAGCAGCGTGATCCCCCATTTCTTCGGTATCCAGATTATACAGGCCGCCATATTGCAGGGAAATACCCAGCCTGTTTGCAGACGTATCTCCAAATTTGTAAATCAATTTTCCGTTGAATTGATTTACTTCTTTATTTCTGCCTGTAATATCATAGGAATATCGGTTTGGAGAAGTTTCGGTATTGTTACCAAATCTTAATTCTTCCGCATTTTTGAAGAATGCCAGTTGATATTCAAATTTTTCTCCTGTATGCATATATTTTACACCCATATCATGGTCATCTTCCATTCCCACATAATACGTAAGGTTGAAAAACCAATTGTGCGAGTTGTATTGCTGAATTCCAAAAGGAACCTGGGTTAAACCAATATGGATTTGATCCAGTTCATTGAAATTGTAACCTATCCATCCCTGTTTCAGGAATCCACCTCCAAAGCCTTCAGAATATAATCTGTATTCGGCATTTAAAAATATTCCTTTATAAGCAGCTTCGGCATTTATCCTGAACATATCGTATCCAAAATCTCCACCGCGTTTTTTCTGACCTTCTTTCCAGGACGATAGATTATAGTTGAAACGCAAAGCTCCGCCAATTTTTAGTTCCGGTTTTTCCTGAAGTTCCGGTTTTTCCTGCGCCATTAATGGAAATGTGAGCAGTAAAGCCAGAATTGCAAGACAAGCAGTTTTGGAGATTTGTAATTGAGTAATTTTTTCGAACATATAGTAATTTAAAATTTAAATAAATTAGTGAATTAATTATGATTAAAGTGGAAAATTTTCAGAAAATTAACAAATGATGATGGTTGAATAGAGGAATTCCAAATAAAAATTGGTTAAAAAAAAGAACAGGAGAGCCCATATCTTTGGATAATACCAGCTAATTATAGTAGAATCCCGGGTTTAAACCTTACAGGTTTTAGAAACCTGTAAGGTTTAATTTTATAACGAATTAACCGTCTTGCGTATAGCTACCAGGTTGCTGAGCAACTTCTCCAGATATTTCAAATCCAGCATATTTGCGGCATCACTTTTTGCCACTCCCAGGTCATAATGGGTTTCTATGAACAATCCATCCACATTGTTTACAATTCCCGCTCTGGCAATGGTCTCAATCATATCTGGTCTTCCTCCGGTAACACCGCTGCTTTGGTTGGGTTGCTGCAGGGAATGCGTAACATCCAGGACCACAGGAGCATATTCCCGCATCGTAGGAATCCCGCGAAAATCCACGATCATATCCTGATACCCGAACATCGTCCCACGATCTGTGATCATTACCTGTTCATTTTTGCAGTCGGTTACTTTGGTCACCGCGTGCTTCATGCTTTCCGGACTCATAAATTGCCCTTTTTTAAGGTTTACCACTTTTCCGGTATTAGCTGCTGCTACAACCAGATCTGTTTGGCGTACAAGGAAGGCAGGGATTTGGAGGATATCGACATATTCGGCAGCCATTGCGGCATCGCTCGTTTCGTGAATATCGGTTACTGTTGGAATTTTAAAAGTTTCGGAAACCTTCCGAAGAATTTTTAAGGCTTTTTCATCCCCAATTCCGCTAAAACTGTCAATACGGCTTCGGTTGGCTTTTTTAAAGGAACCTTTGAAAATATAAGGGATTTGCAGTTTATCGGTTATTTCAAGAACTTTTTCAGCAATTCTAAGCGCCATTTCTTCTCCTTCAATTGCGCAGGGTCCGGCAAGCAGAAAAAAGTTATTAGAATTCAGATGGTTTAGCTGAGGTATTTTATCAAGTTGCATGAAATTTACTTTTTAGGAATGCAAAGATACAGGAAATTGAACATTAGCGCAATTACTGTGGAATATTAGCTGAATGTTGCTTATAAATCGGAAGATAAGCACTTAAAAAAGATGCTTTCGGCGGGGGAAAGCAGGCGCATCAGGAAAAACAATATTAATACCGAATCCCCTATGTAGAAAATTACAAAATAAAGACTACCTTTGCAGCCTTAAAAATGAGGCGTTTATATGACAGCTATTAAAAACATTGCAATTATTGCACACGTTGATCACGGGAAAACTACCCTGGTTGATAAAATTATGTACCATTGCCACCTTTTCCGCGACAATGAAAATACAGGAGATCTTATTTTGGATAGTAACGATCTTGAAAGAGAACGCGGTATTACCATTACTTCCAAGAACGTTTCTGTAGTATATAAGGATACAAAAATAAATATTATTGATACTCCTGGCCACGCCGATTTTGGTGGTGAGGTGGAGCGGGTATTGAATATGGCTGATGGGGTTCTGCTTTTGGTAGATGCCTTTGAAGGTCCTATGCCACAAACGCGTTTTGTTCTTCAAAAGGCGATAAACCTTGGGTTGAAACCTTGTGTGGTTATCAATAAAGTAGATAAGCCAAACTGTACTCCGGAAGAAGTGCACGAAAAAGTTTTCGATTTAATGTACGAATTGGGTGCCGAAGAGTGGCAACTTGATTTCCCAACGGTTTATGGGTCTGCTTTAAATAACTGGATGAGTGATGATCCTAATGTGAAAACCGATAGTATTGAACCTTTGTTGGAAATGGTGTTAAATCATATTCCTGCTCCTATTATACATGAAGGAACTCCACAAATGTTAATCACTTCATTGGATTTCTCTTCATTTACAGGGCGTATCGCAATTGGTCGTCTTCAAAGAGGAACTTTAAAAGAAGGAATGCAGGTTGCGTTGGTAAAACGTGATGGGAGTATTAAAAAGACAAGAATTAAAGAACTTTTTACTTTTGAAGGTTTAGGAAAATTAAAAGTAAAAGAAGTTGTTGCGGGAGATATTTGTGCATTGGTAGGTCTTGAAGGTTTTGAGATTGGAGATACCGTTGCAGACATTGAAAATCCGGAAGGATTGAAAACAATCGCTATTGATGAGCCTACGATGAGTATGCTTTTTACCATTAACGATTCTCCTTTCTTCGGACAGGATGGAAAGTTTGTTACTTCTCGACATATCAAAGATCGTTTGACCAAAGAGCTTGAGAAAAACCTTGCTTTAAGGATGGAAGAAACCGGAAGTGCCGATAAATTTTTGGTTTACGGCCGTGGAATCATGCACCTTTCAGTATTGATCGAGACTATGAGACGAGAAGGATATGAAATGCAAATTGGGCAGCCACAGGTAATAATTCGTGAAATTGACGGTGTGAAATGTGAGCCGGTTGAGGAACTTACTATAGATCTTCCTGAAAATGTTTCAGGGAAAGCCGTAGAAATGGTAACCATTCGAAAAGGGGAACTTTTAAGCATGGAAACCAAAGGGGATAGAATGATCATTCAATTTATGATCCCATCTCGGGGAATTATAGGAATGAGAAATCAATTGCTAACGGCTACTGCCGGAGAAGCAATTATGGCGCACAGGTTTAAAGAATACCAACCTTTAAAAGGTGGTATCCCTGAAAGACAGAACGGTTCTCTTATTTCTATGGAAAGAGGAAAAGCAATTCCTTATTCTATCGATAAATTACAGGACAGAGGTCGGTTTTTTGTTGAACCGGGAGAAGATATTTATGAAGGACAGGTAATTGGAGAAAATTCCCGTCAGGATGATATCGCGGTAAATATTACCAAGACCAAAAAGATGTCTAACGTACGTTCTTCAGGAGCCGATGATAAAGCTAAGATTGTTCCAGCGGTAAAGTTTTCCCTGGAAGAGGCTTTAGAATTTATACAAAAAGATGAATATGTTGAGGTTACTCCACATTTCATAAGATTGCGTAAGGTTTATTTAACTGAAAATGAACGCAAACGTAACAAGATAAACTAACACATTTCAAACATTAAAAAACCCGGATTCTAAAAGAGTCCGGGTTTTTTTTATCGTTGACTGGTCAACATTTTTGTTAAGGCTGAAATCGCATCTGCAATGGATATTCCAAGGAGATTTTCAAAAACAGATCTTGCTTTTATAAATTTTTAAAAATATACGGATATTTAAAGAGTTCAGGAAAAATTGGGATTAGAGCTAAATGTATATCAGTTAATTAAAATTAAGTTTTGTTTCTTTTTTCTAACAGTGACGCCAAAGGCGGAAGGATCTTGATTCTTTAACGGACATTAAAGTTTTTTATTGATAATTTTCAAGTCTTCTGAATACTACTTTTAAAGGCTTTTCTGCACTACTTCAAATACCCGCTCTCCGTCACATTTTAAAGTTTTTGAAGGATATTTCAATAACAATGCATAATCATGTGTAGCCATTAAAATGGTATTTCCGTTTTTGCTTATTTCCTGAAGCACTTCCATCACTTCTACAGAAGTTTGTGGATCCAAATTTCCGGTAGGTTCATCGGCAAGGATCAATTCGGGATCGTTAAGCAATGCCCTGGCAATTGCGATTCTTTGTTGTTCTCCTCCTGAAAGCTGGTATGGAAATTTAAAACCTTTGGTTTTCATCCCCACTTTGTCCAGAACATCATCTATACGTTTATCTATAGATTGCTTTTCTTTCCAGCCTGTTGCCTTTAATACAAAGCCTAAATTCTCACGAACATTCCGGTCGTTTAAAAGCTTGAAATCCTGAAAAACCACTCCAAGTTTGCGTCGCAGAAATGGGATATCTTTTTCTTTCAAGGTCCGCAAATTGTAATCTACAATAGTTCCTTCACCTTCGGTTAAGGGAAGATCCCCGTAAAGAGTTTTCATAAAACTACTTTTTCCGGTTCCGGTCTTTCCTATTAAATAAACAAAATCACCTTTGTAGATAGTGACATCAACTTCAGATAAAATAAGGCTTTCCCGCTGATAGATCGCAGCATTTTTTAATTCCAGAACAATTTCAGACATAGGCTGTGGGGTTTCGGTTTGAAAAGGGTAAAATTATGGGTAAATATACTGTTTTCATAAAGTGTGCTGCTACTTTTTTCTACATTAACATAATTATCACGTTGAAGTTGCGTTATGAAATGAGTGTTTAAGTATCTTTGATTGATCAACCTAAAAATTATTTAATGACACAGAATAAAGCCCCACTATTTGTTGTTTTTTTTCTTGCTATAACGTCCCTTTTCGCACAACAATCGGCAATTTACACCAACAGTCTTGTAAAATTTAACCGTGCGTTGGAGCTCTACAACAATCAACAATATCTGGCTGCACAAACTCTTTTTGATGCTGTGAAAGATGAGACTGATGATGAGAAAATTGAATCAGATTGCGCCTATTACATCGCAAATGCAGCTGTTCGATTAGGGCAACCCGGAGCAGATGACCTGATGCAGAATTTTGTAGAGCGCTATCCTACCAGCACTAAGAGAAATTCTGCTTTTGTAGATGTAGCCGATTATTATTTTCAAACCGGAAAATATTCCCTTGCCAGAAAATGGTATGACCGTGTAGATGAAAAGGCGATGAGCCGTGCAGAGCGGGAACGTTTTTACTTCAATAACGGGTATGCCTATTTTACATCCAAACAATTTGAGGAAGCTCAAACCTATTTCAACAGGGTTCGGGATTCCAAGGAATATGGTGCTCAGGCAAAATATTATCTTGGTTATATGGCTTATGAAGGAGACGATTATGAAGAGGCGAATGTGCTTTTTGAAGAGGTGAAAGGCGAGGATCGCTATTCTGAAAATCTTTCCTATTTCCAAAGCGATATGAATTTTAAGCTCGGGAATTTTGAAAAAGCGATTCAGTTAGGCCTGGAACAACTTCCGAAGGCAAACAGAAATGAGATTTCCCAACTCAATAAAATAATAGGAGAGAGTTATTTCAATTTAGAGCAATATGAGAAAGCGATTCCATATTTAAAAGAATATCAAGGTCTTCGTGGAAAATGGACCAATACAGATTATTATCAATTGGGATATGCCTATTACAAACAAGGGGACTATCAAAGTGCTATTTCAGAATTCAATAAAATAATAGGAGGGAACAATGCAATTGCACAAAATGCCTATTATCATTTAGCGCAATCCTATCTTAATCTGGATCAGAAACAACAGGCTTTAAACGCGTTTAAAAATGCAAGTGAAATGGATTTTGATGCCAAAATCCAGGAGGATGCGCTTTTGAACTATGCAAAGCTTAGTTATGAGATTGGAAACAGTTACACCAGTCCGTCCCGTGTTTTGCTTTCATATCTTGAAAAATATCCGCAATCTCCTGTCAGGGATGAGATGGAAACCTTGCTGATAGATTCTTTTATCACTTCTAAAAATTATGAGGAAGCTATGAACCTGTTGGAAAATAACAGGAATTTCAGCGATAAGGTTGCCTATCAAAAAGTGGCTTATTACTATGGTCTTGAGCTTTATAACGAAGGGAAATACGCAGATGCGAGCAAAAATTTTGATAAATCCCTCACCGAACGTAGGGATCCCGTAATTACTGCAAAAGCAACTTTCTGGAAAGCTGAAAGCGATTTCAATTTAAACCGGATGAAAGAGGCTTTGGTCGGTTACAGGGAATTTGCAGGAATGAGTGCATCCAGAGGAACTTCAGAAATGGAAAACCTGGATTACAACATTGCCTATGCGTATTTCAAACAAAAGGAATATGACCGGGCCATCGAATTTTTTAACCGGTTTGCCGGAGATGCAAATAAGGATAAAGCCAGAAGAAATGATGCTTATACGAGGCTGGGAGATACTTATTTTGTAACCAGCAAATATTGGCCTGCTATGGAAGCCTATGATAAGGCCATCCAAATGAACATTGGAAATACCGATTATGCCGCCTACCAAAAAGCCATCAGTTATGGTTTTGTAGACAGAAATGACAGTAAAATTCAGGACCTAAGCGGATTTATCAACAAATATCCGCGCTCTTCCTATCGTGATGATGCTTTGTATGAACTGGGTAATACTTACCTGGCCATGGAAAACACCGGCAAAGCCCTGGAAACTTATAACAGGTTGATACGCGATGTTCCCGGAAGTGCTTTTGTTCCCGCTGCGATGCTAAAACAAGGTTTGGTACATTACAATGCCAACCAACCAGACAAAGCATTGGAACGATTTAAAAAAGTAGTTGCCGATTTTCCTAACTCCCCGGAGTCTATGCAGGCCGTTTCTACCGCAAGGCTGGTTTATATTGATATGGGAAGAACAGATGAATATGCTGCCTGGGTTAAAAATGTTGATTTCGTAGAGGTTACAGATGCCGATCTTGACAATACTTCTTTTGAAGCTGCAGAAAAACAATATTTAAACAACAATACCGCTGCTGCAAAAACCGGATTTGAAAAATACCTTAATAGTTTCCCTAAAGGGTTAAATGCGCTAAAAAGCAATTTTTATCTGGGACAAATCTATTTTAGGGAAGACCAAAAAGATAAGGCCGTTAGCAACTATAGATTCGTGGTGGAAAAACCCAGAAATGAATTTTCAGAACAGGCGCTTGCAAGATTATCTCAAATCTATCTTGAAAAAAGAAATTATAAGGATGCCATTCCGTTGCTGAAAAAATTGGAGAACGAAGCAGATTTTGCGCAGAATGTTATCTATGCGCAGTCAAATTTGATGAAGTCTTTTTATGAGCTGAAAGATTTTAACCAGGCAGTAAGCTATGCTGAAAAAGTTTTAGCCGATACAACCATTGAAAACAATGTGAGAAGTGATGCCCAAATCATCATCGCCCGCTCTGCCTTTGAAACAGGAAATGAAAGCCGGGCAAAAACTGCCTATGCCGAGGTGTTGAAAATTGCCACCGGAGAAATGGCTGCAGAGGCGCTTTATTATGATGCGTACTTTAAAAATAAAGATGGCAACTTTAAAGCTTCGAATGAGTCTGTTCAAAAACTGGCAAAGGATTATTCCGGATATAAATTTTACGGAGCAAAAGGCCTGGTTTTAATGGCCAAAAATTTCTACGCTTTAAAGGATGCGTATCAGGCAACCTATATTCTTGATAATGTGATCAAGAATTTTGCGGAATTTCCGGATGTTGTTCAGGAAGCTAAAACCGAATTGAACAAGATCAAAGCCATGGAAGCTAAAACAAATGCTTCCGTAGAAACCCAAAACTAATTTTTTCCAACTAATTTTTAAGAACTTCTATATGCAAATTCTTTCATACAAAAGAAGCCTGTTTTTAATTTCATTTTTACTTACATCAGTAGTGTTTGCCCAGGATAAACCTTTGGGTAGCGAAACGGTGATCGTGGTAAAACCTTACACCCCTTCTGTAAGTGATGCTTTCAAAATAAAAGAAACCCCCAAATTAGGCGATTCTGTAAGTTTGGAGAAAAAACCTGTTAAATACAGCATCTTTTCGGTGCCGGTTGCTTCCACTTTTACCCCTTCTAAAGGCCAGGCAACAAAGGTAGAGCGCGAGAAAAGGGTGAAACTTTTCAATAATTATGTGACTTTAGGCTTTGGAACCTATTCCAATATCCTTGCAGAATTTTACAGCAATTTTGAAGTGAACAGAAGTGATAACTTCGGAATTTTCCTAACCCACAATTCATCTCAGGGTGGAATAGAAGGAGTGATGCTGGATGATTCTTTCTATAATACAGATTTAAATTTGAATTATAATAGCAGAAACCGAAATAGCTCCTGGAAGACAGAACTCGGGTTGCAACATCAGGTATTCAACTGGTACGGGCTTCCTGAAGGAATGAATTATTCCAATGAATTTTTAAATAGTATAGATCCTACCCAAAACTATTATTCGGCATTGGTTGGAGGGGAATTGGAGCTTTATGATTCGTTTTTGGAAACAGCAAAGGCCAATTATCGTTATTTTGGGGATTCCTATAGTTCTATGGAACATAATTTTAAGGCAGATGCAAATTTTGAGGTCAATATTGCCGATGAACTTATCAATACAGTAATTTTTGCAGATATCCTGAATGGAAAATTCAACAGAAGCTTTAATGCTTCGGAAGAAATAAATTATACCCAGATGATTTTTGGGATCACCCCAAGTTTAGTGATCTTGAGAGATGATCTTACTGTAAACCTGGGAGCTTCATTTGTATATGGACTGGATGCAGAAAACTCTAACAATAACTTTTATATCTATCCACAGGTTAGTGCCAGTTACCGGTTGGCCGGAGAATATTTTATTCCGTATGCAGGTTTGGAAGGTGGGTTAACGCAAAATACCTACTATAACTTCGCACAGGAAAATCCGTATGTTTCTCCAACTTTAAATATGCTTCCTACAGATAAGCCATTTGATGCATATCTTGGTGCCAAGGGAAAACTCACCAATAGTATTGCATATAACTTCAGGGGAAGTTATATGTCAGAAATAAACAAAGCACTTTATCAAAACAATTTAACCAGCGATCTTAATAATCAGGATTACAGCTATGGAAATTCCTTCGGAGTAGTTTACGATGATGTTAAAACAGCTTCGTTTTTTGGGGAGATCAATGTAGATGTGAAACGGAATTTCAGATTGGGGATAAATGGAACCGTTTTTAGTTATAATTCACAATTTGAAGAAGAAGCCTGGAATTTACCAAATTTTAAGGCTTCCCTGATTGCAGATTATCAGATCACCGAAAAATGGTTTGCCGGTGCTAATTTGTTTTTTACAGGAGAACGTAAGGATAGAAGAGCGTTTTTAACGGGTCTTGATGGCCTAAGCGCACAAACAATAACCTTGGACAGTTTTGTGGATCTTAATGCTAATTTGGGGTATAGGTTCAATGAACAGCTTTCAGTCTTTGCCAGGGGAAACAATTTATTGGGGGACAGTTACCAACGCTGGTCAAATTTTCCTGTACAGGGAATTCAGGTAATGGCGGGTGCAACCTATAAATTTGATTTTTAAGCACAATTTTTATTTGTAAAGCATAAGGCTGTTCATAATAGGACAGCCTTATGCTTTTTAACTAACCGTGGTTTTAATTTCCGGATGTCTGCCTATCCCGTTCGGGCGGAATCTTGGCGAAATTCCTGATTCTTTTTCTCGAAATACTTTCTGAGATTTTCTGAAATAACTCATTAAACCAACCCATCGAATTCATTCCTGTTACCATGAGGGCTTATATCCTTTTGCTTTACTGAAAGTTAAGAAGGATCTATTTTTAGGAACCATATAATTACCTTAATATTGCAGCTCAAAAAATTTCAATATACTTTTGAAATGAACTTAAGTTTTCCAGATGGCAAAATATAATCGCAGTGACCGCTCACGTCCATATCTCAATGTTCTGGATTTTATGGTTCAGGAAAAAACATTCCTGGCAATTGTTATAGGTGGTTTGGTACTGGCTGGAATATTTACAGGAAATACCCAGGCAGCGATGTGGTTGGGATTTTTATTTGCAGCTTATGCAACTGTTGCCAACGATAGCATCCAATCTCTGGGTACTTTTATTGAAAGCAATAAAGCACGTCCCTGGTGGATCATGTGGCTTTTTATAGGGGGGATATTTCTTGCTACGGTTACCTTTAGCTGGATTTATTTTGATGGAGATGTGACCTATCAACGGCTTTTGAAGCCCGATGGCTCCACAAATTACCCGCATCCCACAAGTTTCAGTTTTTTTCAGATCATAGCACCGCTTGTTCTTCTGATACTTACCAGGTTAAGAATGCCTGTGTCAACAACCTTTCTTATCCTAAGCGTTTTTAGTGCAGATACTTCCGGAATAACTTCAGTAGTATGGAAATCCTGGTCTGGCTATGTTTTAGCATTTATCCTGTCTTTTCTGGTTTGGTATCTTTCCTATAATGCAATTAAAAAGTATTTTAAAAGTCGTAAATATCATAAAGCCTGGCCGGTAATACAATGGATTGTAAGTGGGACGCTTTGGGGAGTTTGGGTGATGCAGGATGGAGCAAATATCGCTGTGTTTTTACCAAGGCAATTAGATGCTTTTCAATTTATAATATTTGCATCAACAATTTTTGCCGGGTTAGGAGTGTTATTTTATCTAAGGGGTGATAAGATTCAAAGTGTTGTAAGTGAAAAAGTCCGTATTTCCGATGTTCGCGCAGCTACCCTTGTAGATTTAACCTATGTGATCCTGCTGATTTATAAACTCTTCATCAGTACCGTTCCTATGAGTACAACCTGGGTTTTCCTCGGAATTATTGGGGGTAGGGAAATTGCGATCAGTCTTGCCAGAACCAAAAAAGGAAAGAAACATCGCAAAAAGGCCGGAAGGATGATCTTTAAGGATTTCTCCTATGCAATGATAGGGTTAGCTGTTTCAATTGCCCTAGCAGCCGGTGCCAATAAAAATATCAGAGAGGCCATTTGGGAGGCTGTTTCGGGAATATTTTAGAAATAATTTAATAAAAAAAAGCGAGATGTTTAAAAATATAGTAGGAGCCTTTTTACTTATTGGCTTATTTTCAGCCTGTAATTCCGACGGAAAGCCGGTAGCAGATCTTTTGGTTTTCAATGCGGAAGTTTATACCGTGGATGGTGATTTCACTTCCACAGAAGCTTTTGTGATTAAAGATGGTAAGTTTCTGGAAACAGGTACCGCCGAATATTTAGAGGATAAATACGATTTCAAGGAAAAGCTGGATGCAGATGGAAAGACCATTATCCCCGGGATTATAGATGCTCATGCCCATTTTTACCGACTTGGTTTACAACAGCAAAAAGTTGATCTCACCGGAACCAAAAGTTTTAAAGAAGTAGTACAGCGAATTGTGGATTTTCAAAAAGCCAGAAATGTGGATTTTATCACAGGACGTGGTTGGGATCAAAATGACTGGGAAGTAAAGGGATTCCCTAATAAAGATACTTTAGATCTTCTTTTTCCCGATACTCCTATTGCAATTACGCGTATAGACGGGCACGCGCTTTTAGCTAATCAGGCAGCTTTGGATCTTGCTGGGATTACAGTAAATACTTCAGCCGATGGTGGTGCTATTGAAATTGAGGATGGGGAATTAACAGGTATTCTTATCGATAACCCAATGGATTTGGTTGCAAAAGCACAGGAGGAACCATCATTGGAGGAACAAACCGCAGCCTTGCTTGAAGCCCAGAAGATCAGTTTTAGTTACGGGCTTACAACTGTGGTTGATGCCGGAATAGATAAAAATACCATTCAGTTAATGGATAGTTTGCATAAGGAAGGAAGCCTGAAGATCAGGATTTATGCTATGATAAGCAATACCCCCGAAAATCTGGATTTCTACCTGGATAAAGATCCGCTTAAAACGGAGCGATTGAATGTGCGTTCGGTTAAGTTTTATGGAGATGGTGCATTAGGTTCTCGCGGAGCTGCATTAAAAGAACCATATTCGGATAAGCATGGGCATTACGGAGCTTTGCTTTCCCCAATAGAAGATTTTAAGGAAACAGCAAAAAGGATTGCAAATTCCAAATTTCAACTAAACACACATGCTATAGGAGATTCTGCAAACAGCATGGTTTTAAAAACCTATGATGAACTTTTATCCTCTTCAGAAGACAGACGATGGAGGGTGGAACATGCTCAGATAATCGATGAAGCAGAGTTTAAATACTTCAGTAAAAATATAATTCCATCGGTTCAGCCTACACATGCGACAAGCGATATGTATTGGGCGGAAGACAGGTTGGGAGCAAAACGTATCGAAGGAGCTTATGCGTTCAAAAAATTGCTGGATCAGTCTGGTATCATAGCTTTGGGAACAGATTTTCCAGTAGAAGAGGTGAGTCCGTTTTATACCTTTTATGCTTCGGTAGCCAGAAAAGACCTTAAAAATTATCCTGAAGGAGGGTACAAGATGGAGCAGGCTTTGTCACGTGAGGAAACTTTAAAAGGAATGACTATCTGGGCTGCTTACAGCAATTTTGAGGAAGATGAAAAGGGTAGTATTGAGCCGGGGAAATTCGCCGATTTCATTATCCTTGAAAAAAATATCATGACCGTTCCGGAAGATGAGATTCCAAACATAAAGGTTTCTCAAACCTATGTGAACGGGGAGCAGGTATTTTAATCCCTCATTGAGGGTTTAATTCCCCGAGGCTTGCCTCGAATTTTTGAAAGTATTTTCCTCCCGATAATTATCGGGACATACCTCGTGGGTTTGCCCTGAGGTTCTTGATTCATTTTAAATTTTAAAAGAGCCCGTCCGAAAGTTTTTTTAACGTCATTCTGAATTTATTTCAGAATCTAAGATGTTTATAACTTAAAATAAGTTAGAAGCTGAAACAAGTTCAGCTTGACGACATTAAACTTTTAGAGACCGTCTCTTTTTTATCGGCCTCCATTGGCCTGCAGATCCCGAATACAAAGATCTTCAAGTTGGGGTATTAGATTATTATCGATCATATTTGCAATCCCGCTTCCAAAAGAAACATTTGCCAACATCAGACAGTCATCAACATTACAATGAGCTGCGCTTTCGCTATCCTGATGATCTACCTGCATGGGTGAGCCAACGTCTACCAAACCAAATAAATGGCCGAACTCATGATTTACCACCGTGCTTTCCACCATGCTTTTATCCGGAGCATTTATCCTGTTGGCGATGGTTTTAAGAGTTTTTCCATAGATTACCATAGATGTATTCCTGTAAGCAGATCCTAAGATCACTTTGGTATTGCTGTCGTCTTCATTGCTACCATCGGCAAAATAGATGTATACGGTAATTTCATCCCCTGCATTGAAAAGCAGGCGCTCGGCTGCCTCAATTTCTACAATTTCGTCGATGTTAAAAGGAGCTTTTCCAGAAGAGGCAACAGCTCTGGTGGTTATGGAAACTCCGTCCGGCTTGAAAGTTCTTCTAGTTAAAAAGTCGATGAGATTATCCAAAGTTCTTTGGGAAGGCTCATATCCGGCCACATAAACCATTTCAATACGAATCGATGTGAATTTTTCGTCGCTAAGAAGCTCATTGGCTGAGGCTCCAAGAGTTCTTAAATTTGCACTTTTATCTATTCCTGAATTTCTTTCCTTAAAGGAATCATCTTTGGAACATCCAAGGAATACTAAAATAAGAAGACAAAGGGAGAGGGTTTTTTGAAAGTTCATTAACACGAGGATTTTACAAGGGACTAAAACTAGTAAATAAAAATTTTACTTATAGATATAATGAATATTTTTAGATACTATTTGGAAGATAATTCTGCCAGATAATCGTAATGTTCTCCTTTTTTTACCATTTTACAGGTAAATCCATTCTCTGCGGCTGCCAGTTCGAGGCTGTCAAAATCAAGATATAACCAGTTAAATTCGGCAGAAGTCTCTCCTTTGTAACTTATACTAAATTGCAATTCTCCATAATACGGATCTTCAGGATCAATCCAAATCCCTCCATCTTCATCTTTATCAAAAAGGTAACTGAGATCGGAAGAATCGATCAAAACCTTTCCGCCTTTATTTAAAAGCTTTTTGGTGTGCTGAAAAAAGTTATCCAAATTGCTTAGTTTCCCAATAATCCCGGTACCATTCATCAACAGCAGAATCGTATCAAATTTTTCATTCTTCAGTTTGAAGTAATCAATATTCCGAACATCTTTAATCCCCCGTAATTCACATATTTCAATAGCGCCTTTTGAGGTGTCTATTGCTGTTACTTCCAAATTTCTTTCATTTTGAAGGTAAAGCGAATGGCTTCCGGCACCACATCCTGTATCCAGGATTTTTCCAGCACAGTTGTGCAGGGCAGCCTTTTCCAAAGGAGGCATTTCCTTAAAACTTCTGAAAAGATAGGGGATAGGGATTTCATCGTCATCAAAATCCGGGGAATGAACGATGATTGGGGTTTCGTCTTTTCGATGATAATATTCCGTGATCGCTTTCCCGAACACATCAATATCTTCCTTGTGGCTGTCCTGCTTCTTCATATATTTGCACTATGGAAGAAATCTTGAAAAATCTCCCTGAAAAGGCCAAAGATAAGCATAAGGAAAATAAAAAATTCTTCGCCAAACTTCAGAAAAGGCCGCCTAAACATTTGGATACTCAAATGAAGGATTTACATGAAGAAGAGTTTGCACGTACTAATTGTTTGGATTGTGCCAATTGCTGCAAAACCACGGGGCCGCTTTTTACCAACAAGGATATTGAAAGGATCTCGAAATATTTTAAATTAAAACCTGTTCAGTTTATTGAAACCTATCTTCGGGTTGATGAAGATAAGGATTTTGTGTTGCAAACGGTTCCCTGTACATTCCTGGGAGCAGATAATTATTGCTCCATCTATGAAGTTCGTCCGAAAGCCTGCCGCGAATATCCGCATACAGATCGTAAGGATTTTCATAAGATTTCTAAATTGACAATAGAAAACACCTTTATATGCCCGGCGGCTTTTAATATTGTTGAGGAGATGAAAAAGCGGATAAAAGTTTAGACAAGTTGCGTCTAAGGATTTTCTCTTCGGTACCTCTTGTTTAAAATAAAATATAAAATTGCTCCAAAGAAGGGTAAGAAAATAATTATCAGGATCCAGATTAGTTTGTTCCGGGGATTAAATTCATGCTGGAGCATATGAATTATTGCCATAACAGGCAATATTAGCAGCGCCAGATAAAAACTTTGCAACAAATAATTTGATACAGCCAATAACATGGGTAGTATGTTTAAATTTTCTATCCATTAATATAGTAAATATTCAGCACGATCTGTTTTAAAATTTTCTAAATTTTTTTGCCAGCTTTCTCTTATTTGTTCTTCCGAAAATCCGTTTTCAATTTGTGTTTGTAATTCTGTTCCGCCCGCAAGTTTGGTGAAAAATGAATTAAAGAACTGAGATTTATCTGAAGTGTTGTTATATGCCTCGATCAGCCAGGATAAATTGATTCTATCCAATTTCGAATGATTTGTGAGATCCTTCCCATAACATAGTTTTTCTAAATGTTTTGGATTTTTAGCACCTTCCATGGATTTAGGGGTATAGGTATAATCAAAAACAGCTTTATTCAAAAAGGGAGATCCAAATACCTGAAACTGGGTGTTTGTTCCCCGTCCTGCGTTTACATTAGTGCCTTCAAAGAAACATAAACTTGGATATAAATTGATTGCCTGATCATTTGGTAGATTTGGAGAGGGTTTTACCGGAAGACTATAGGATATTGTATGATCGTAATTTGTTAATTTCATCACTTTTAAATCGCATTGCACCCCGTTTTTAAGCCATTTTTCTCCGTTGATCATTTGGGCATATTCCCCCATTGTCATGCCGTGAACCACAGGAACAGGATGCATACCCACAAAACTTTGATGTTGGGGGTTTAAAACAGGGCCATCTATATAATGTCCGTTTGGGTTGGGCCTGTCCAATACAATGAGCTGAATACTGTTTTCTGCGCAGGCTTCCATAACATAATGTAAAGAGGAAATATAGGTGTAAAAGCGCGCTCCCACATCCTGAAGATCAAAAATAAGAATATCAAGATCTTTCAGTTGTTCCGGTTTGGGTTTTTTATTATCGCCATAAAGTGAAATAATAGGTAAGCCGGTTTGAGGATCTTTTCCATCTTTCACGGTTTCCCCGGCATCTGCGGTTCCGCGAAAACCATGTTCCGGAGCAAAGACCCGAACAATATCAATATCCAATGCCAGTAAGGAATCAACCAGATGTGTGAATTTTTTTTCTTCCGAGGAAGTATCGGTGGAATATTGGATCACTGAAGTTTGATTTCCTACGATCCCTATTCTTTTTTTCTTCAGCAAGGGTAAATATTCCTCAATTCTTTCGGCACCTACCAGTATTCTTGGCTGATCTTCAGAAGAAATTGAATCAGTTTGGTTGCTGATTTCCGGTTTCTGGTTTGAAATTTCGTTTTGACCTGTGCTCCTTCCGCAGGAAACAATCGTGATAAGAACGAATAAAAATGTATTTTTGAAGAATCTATTAATCATTGAGATCGTATTGAATTTTGAGTTTTTTATAGCCAAAAGGCTTATCAGCACTAAAAAGTATAAAAGTAGCATTTCGGCTCCGATAATAAAAATCGCGATTGCTGCCATTGCCATAGGTGTGATCATGATGCTGGTTTCCTTTGCCACAGGGATGGGTTTACAGCTAAAGATACAGGAGAAGATCGCGGCTTTTAACGGCCATATTATTATCTCAAATTACGATAATAACAGTTCCCAGGTTTCCCTGATTCCGGTTTCCCTGGAACAGGATTTTTATCCGGAATTTAAAAGTGTGGAGGGGATAACCCATGTGCAGGCAGTTGCTTCAAAAGCCGGGATTATTAGAACGGAAACCGATTTTGAAGGAATTATCGTAAAAGGGGTTGGGGCAGATTATAAATGGGAAAATTTCGAGGATTTCCTGGTAAAAGGTGAACTTCCTGATTTTAGCGAAAATTTAAATGAAGACATCCTTATTTCAGATTATGTAGCCCGGAGAATGGGTTTTAAAATTGGGGATAAAGTGATCACGTATTTCCTAAGGGAAGATGCCAACAGACCCCCGTTGCTCAGGGCTTTTGAAATAAAGGGGATTTACAGTTCCGGATTTCAGGAATTTGACGAATTGTACTTACTTGCAGATATACGCCATATTCAGCGGCTCAATAGCTGGGAAAAGGACCAGGTTGGTGGATTCGAGGTTTTTATAGATAATTTTGATCAAATTGACGAAAAGGGAGGAGAAGTCTATGAAAATACCAGCTCTCTGCTTGATACCCAAACAATCAAACAAAAATATTATTCCATTTTTGAATGGCTCTCGCTGTTCGATTTTAATATTGCGCTCATAATTGGAATAATGATCCTGGTGGCAGGAATTAATATGATAACAGCCCTATTGGTACTTATTCTGGAGCGAACCCAAATGATTGGTATTTTGAAAGCTTTGGGAGACGGGAATTGGAGCATTCGGAAAATCTTTCTTTATAATGCTGCGTATTTAATAGGATTGGGATTATTCTGGGGAAATTTAATAGGTCTGGGAATGCTTTTTATTCAGAAATATTTTAAGCTTTTTCCATTGAATCCGGAAACTTATTATGTTACCGAAGTTCCGGTATATATAGGGTGGGAATATATTGTAGGGGTCAATTTGGGAACCTTAATTTTATGTCTTTTAATGCTGTTGATCCCTTCTATTGTAATCACTAAAATTTCGCCAGTTAAGGCGATGAAATTTGACTAAGAATTCTCAATTCACTCTATTCTTCATTTGCTTGGAAAGGTTTTAAGATAGGATTACCTTTGCATCTCCAAAATTAAACTATGGATTACGCTGAAAATATATTAGGAACTATTGGGAACACCCCAATGGTTAAAATGAATAATTTAACCAGGGAAATAGATGCCCTGGTACTTGCCAAATATGAAACCTTCAATCCTGGAAATTCTGTAAAAGACAGAATGGCGGTGAAAATGATTGAGGAAGCAGAGGCGGATGGCCGTTTAAAACCGGGAGGAACTATTATAGAAGGTACCTCCGGAAACACCGGGATGGGACTAGCCCTTGTAGCTATTATAAAAGGCTATAAAATGATATGTGTGCTTAGTGATAAGCAAAGCAAGGAAAAGATGGATATTCTTCGTGCAGTAGGAAGTGAAGTGGTGGTATGCCCAACAGATGTTCCGCCGGAAGATCCGAGATCTTATTATTCTACCTCGAAAAGGCTGGCAGAGGAAACACCAAATTCCTGGTATGTGAATCAATATGACAATCTATCAAATACGAAAGCCCATTATGAAAGTACTGGCCCGGAGATTTGGAAACAAACCGATGGTAAAGTAACTCACTTTGTGGTAGGAGTAGGAACTGGAGGAACTATTTCGGGAGTTGGTAAATATTTGAAGGAAAAGAACCCGAATATAAAAGTATGGGGAATAGATACGTATGGATCTGTATTTAAGAAATACCATGAAACGGGTATTTTTGATAAGAATGAGATCTATCCTTATGTAACTGAAGGAATTGGGGAAGATATTTTACCAAAAAATGTGGATTTTGATATCATCGATGGATTTACAAAAGTAACCGATAAGGATGCTGCAGTTTATACGCGACGTCTTGCCAAAGAAGAAGGAATGTTTCTTGGAAACAGCGCCGGAGCTGCAATTAAAGGCTTGCTGCAATTAAAGGAGCATTTCACAAAAGATGATGTTGTAGTGATTTTATTTCATGATCACGGTAGCAGGTATGTAGGGAAAATATACAATGATGAATGGATGCGAAAAATGGGTTACTTAGATTAAGCATTTGTAGATTTATATGAAAGCGTCCGGTTTGGGCGCTTTTTTTTTTGATGAAATAAATTGAAACGAGTAGAATAAAAAAGCTCCGCCGAAATACATAATCACATCTACCCAATCTGCAGTATATCGCGTCTCAACCTGCGGCATATACCACTCAAAATAGAGTGCATAAAAGGAAGTAAGAGTAAGTATTGGCAATAAGGGCAGCAGGACAGTATTATCTTTTTTTATATAATGCACTATTTTTAAACATATAGTGAGCACCACCGGCATACAAAGGAAATCATTTACATAGGAGGTTATCCAGTTTGGCATATCGACTGTGGTCGAGTTAAGGATAATAATTATAAAGGTAAAAACCGCAATAAAAAAGAAGATATAAACAGGTTTCATATTTAGATATTTATTGTTCTTCATTCGTTATATGTAATTCTCAAATCTTCATAGGTGTCTGTCTCTTATTTCCTTCTGCTCATTTCAAACCAGGAAAATTGAAACTATAAATGCCAGCGTTACTCCCACAACCATTACCACGATCCAAATCGTATAACCTGTCCTGGCAAGGCCTCGTATTATTGGGTTTTTATGTTCATTTAAAGGGGTTTTAAAACCTATGTTAAGAGGGTCGGTTTTTCGATTCCTTTTCTTTTCAAAAGGAACTGGATCCTGCTTTGCTTTGTTTGAATGAGTATCTTCTTCGGGTTTCATATTTTCGGTTCCGGCAACAAATTTGTAATGGTCCTGATTAATGGAATAAGATAAATAAAAAGCTTCTTATCAAAAATACTTAGATATAGTTTAACAAAAAACCCTGCCAGAAAATGGCAAGGTCCTTTCAATTTTAAAATATTAATTTTTATTCCCATCCCCATTGAGCTCCCGGTGTTTCCACTGGTTTTGTAAGATCAAAAGTCACATTGAACTCTGGATTTGGAGAACCTAATCGTTTAAGGTTATAAGTGAAGCTTTTTTCATCCAGTGTAATCCACCAAACATTGGTAGAAGCATACGGAATCAAATCTGCAGTTTCCTGATCGGCCGGAAAAAACTGAATAGTATCCAATCCTGAATTAGTACTTGTACCTCCATATTGTGTGACCTTATCTTCACTTCCATCTTCGTGACGGTGGTCATGTTTAAGTTTTATCCTGTCGTCTTCATAAGTAAGTACCCAAGTTCTGGATTTATCATCTCCCACATAAAATGGAATCGTAATTCGGCCATCTTCACAGGTACGAACATACATCGTTAAAGTTTTTCCGCTGAAATCATCGTTTTTTATATGTGCGGCTAATTTGCCTTCATAGGCTTTTCCGCAATGGGATTTAAGATTTCCCCAAAATTGTGCTGCTCCCGATTTTTCCTGGGAAAAAACCATAGTACCGGAGAGAATAAGAACTGTTAAAAGAATTTTTTTCATGTTGGTATTTCTAAGATTATGGTGAAATTGTTTTGAATTGGTCTAAAATACATTAATTTGAAATCAAAAGTCCTTTCTATGAAAAAATTATTGGTTCTATTAGCCTTTATAGGGTTTATATCCGGATGCAGTTCCACATCGGAAATAGTTAATTCCACTGATGCAGATTTCAGCTATCTCGCTTTAGGAGATTCTTATACCATTGGGGAAAGTGTGCCGGTAGAAAAACGTTGGCCGGTTCAGCTTGCAGAAAGGCTTCGAATGCGTGGCTATAAAATGGCCGCCCCAAAAATAATTGCAAAAACAGGCTGGACCACCGGAAATCTTTTAGATGCCATGGAAACAAATCTCAATGTGCAGAAGGACTTTGATCTTGTTTCCATTTTAATTGGAGTAAATAACCAATATCAAAACAAAAGTATTTCAGAATATGAAACTGAATTAAACAAACTTTTCAGAAAAGCGATCAATCATTCCCGAACACGTGAAAAAGGGGTTTTTGCATTGAGTATCCCGGATTATGGAGCGACACCTTTCGGGGAAGAAAATTCAGAAATTATAGGTAGGGAAATCGATGAATTTAATGCTGTTTTTAGAAAAGTTGCCGAAGCCCATAATGTGGCTTTTTATAATATTACTCCTATCTCCAGGGAAGCAAGAAACAATCCGGAACTAACAGCAGAGGATGCACTTCATCCCAGCGGACTTATGTACAGGTATTGGGTAGATTTAATAATTGATGGAGTTGCAAGGAAACTTCATGAAAAGTGAAATCGGAATTTTGCAGGTAAATAACAATTTGTAATAAATTATTAATCAGTTTATTAACTAAAAAGGTTTATTTTTAGTTAATGCAGGAAGATTTTCTACACTATATCTGGCGCTTCAAGAAATTTGATTTTGGCAATGCCAAAACGGTTTCCAATTTGCCTGTGACCATTATAAGTACAGGAACTCCGAACCTTAATTCAGGCCCCGATTTTTTTAATGCAAAGGTTGATATTGGGGGACAGTTGTGGGCAGGAAATGTAGAAATTCATTTAAAATCTTCAGATTGGTATTTGCATAATCACCAAACCGATCATAATTATGATAATGTAATTCTACACGTTGTTTGGATGGATGACGTGGAAATTTTCAGAAAAGATAATTCCCCTGTTCCAACTCTGGAACTGCAGGATTTGATCCCGGAAAATACACTTCAGAATTACAGGAATTTATTGATTGCTCCCAATGATAAATGGATTAACTGTGAAAGGGATTTTAATAAATTTGATGATTTTGAAATGAACAACTGGCTTGAGCGAATGTACTTTGAACGCCTTCAGGACAAGTCGGAAATCATCCTGGAACTGTTGAGGAATTCAGGAAATAACTGGGAGGAGGTTTTGTTCAAATTGCTGGCAAAAAATTTTGGCCTTAATGTGAATGGCGGAGCTTTTCTAAATATGGCACAAAGCATTAATTTTAAAATCATTCAGAAAAATCAGAATTCTCAACTTGCATTGGAAGCGCTTTTTTTAGGGCAATCTGGCTTACTGGAAGAACGCATAGAGGATACTCAATACAGTAAATTTAAGAAGGAGTATAAATTTCTTAAACATAAATTCAGTTTGGAGAATGAGTATGTGGAAAGGGCTAAATTTTTCAGATTAAGACCAGACAATTTCCCCAATATAAGGCTCTCACAGCTGGCCGGTTTATATCATAAGGTACCCCATCTTTTTTCGATGATAATCGCGGCAAAAGACAAATCTCAACTCTATGAAATTTTTGAAGTAGAAACTTCCGATTATTGGAAAACCCATTATTCCTTTGATAAACCGCATCCTTTAAAAAGAAAATTCCTTACAAAAAACTTTAAGGATTTGTTGATCATAAACACTCTGATACCTTTAAAGTTTTGTTATTCAAAAAAAACAGGAGCAGGGGCCAGTGAGGATATACTGGAATTAATGGAAGAAATAATTTCAGAAAAGAATGGGATAACAACAAAGTTCAATAAATTAAGAGAAAATACTTCCGTAAATGCCCTGCAGTCCCAGGCATTACTTCATTTAAAATCTCAATATTGTAATAAAAATTTATGTTTGGACTGTAATTTAGGAATAAAATTAATACAGGGTTTTAGGTAATTCTTATCTTTGTGCTATGCTTAAATTTAATTCTATCCGTCATTATTTTGAACGAAATGGTTTCTATGTGTCTTCCAGGTTGGCAGATAAGATTGGTATTAGAGCCAAAAGCATACGTTTATTCTTCATCTACTTATCATTTGCCACAATGGGATTTGGATTTGCCATCTATTTGACCCTGGCATTCTGGTTAAAAATCAAGGATCTTATCTATACAAAGCGCACTTCTGTATTTGATCTGTAAGCCTGTTACGGTTCTGTTTTTCAATTAATTGCATTTAAATTATTTTTGGATTCCCTGTGATTTATCTGAAAATTATTTGTGAATCAAAATCTGAGTTACTATTTAAATTAACAAATCATTTACATTTTAACTTGTAAAAATTTGAAAAAGGCTATTTTTTTAGCAACTTGCTACGCTGTAAAAATAACCTTAATTAACAATTAATAAATCTATATGAGAAAGTACTTACTTTCATCGCTTTTATTCTTTTCCATGTTTTCCCTATTTGCCCAGGAACTTGAGGTAGAGGCAAAAGTTGGAAATCCATCCAAATTAATTAATGACGGTTTTATAGATCTAGAGGTTACCGGAGGTACTCCGCCATACACCTATAAGTGGGATAACCAATCTACCCCATTATCTTCCCAACGATCTGAAGGATTGGCAGAAGGTATTGCCAATACGGTAATTATTTCTGATGCTGCAGGTGCAACAATCACGAGGTCTTATACCATTAAAGCCGAAGCAATTACTGAACATTTTAACGGTACTTTTATTCCGATTGTGGCAAGTATTGAGAAGGTTCTTTTTTGGGATTTATTCTCTGCAATTGGAATTTATGATCCGGTTATTTATGCAGATCTTAAAAATGTTCCGGTCACCGGATGGACACCTTCCGTAGAAGACAGATTTGTGTTGAAACAATGGTTAAAACCTGAAGGTGCCTCTGTAAATGAAGGGGAGGAAATAGCAATTGTATCTTCCGATAAGGGAGAGGATATTACTGTGATGGCAAATGCTTCCGGAACACTTCGTTATTTGGTTGACGAAGGAAAGGTTATTTACAATTTCGAAAATAAAAAACACATTATAGAGCAGGGAGCCCATAATCTTGCTCAAATAGAATACGAGGAGGATATTCCCTTGCTTCATCCTAACGGTGACAAGCAAACAAAGAATATTCCATTTATTGTAGTTTGGTTATTGTTTGGAGCTTTATTTTTCACCCTTAGAATGGGCTTTATCAACATTAAAGGATTCAAACATTCCCTGGATCTTGCCAGGGGTAAATATGATGATCCTAATGCGCCTGGTCAGGTTACGCATTTTCAGGCATTGGCAACGGCGGTTTCCGGAACTGTAGGTTTAGGGAATATAGCAGGTGTGGCTGTGGCTATTTCACTGGGAGGTGCAGGTGCCACCTTCTGGATGATCCTTGCCGGATTGTTGGGGATGTCTTCAAAATTTGTGGAATGTACTCTTGGTGTAAAATATAGATTTATCAATAGTGAAGGCCGTGTTTTTGGTGGTCCAATGAATTATTTGAGATACGGACTTGAAAAACGCAATAAAAAGGGACTTGGGAAAGTGCTTGCAGCTATGTTTGCGGTTCTGGCAATTGGAGCTTCTTTTGGGGGCGGAAATATGTTCCAGGCCAACCAGTCTTTTGAACAACTTGAAGGTATGTTTCCGTTTCTTGTAGGAAATGGCTTCTGGTTTGGTGTAGTAACAGCTTTATTGGTTGGGGTTGTTATCATTGGAGGAATTAGCAGTATTGCCAAGGTTACAGGTAAAATTGTGCCTGTAATGGCCGGAGTTTATATCCTGGGATGTTTAACCGTAATTGGAATAAACATAGAAAATATTGGGCCGGCATTTAGCGCAATAATAGATGGAGCTTTTAGTCCAAGTGCCTTGAAAGGTGGAATTATAGGGGTGTTGATCGTAGGTTTCCAGCGTGCGGCATTCTCGAATGAAGCCGGAGTTGGATCGGCGGCGATTGCGCATAGTGCTGCAAAGACGAACCATCCGCCCTCTGAAGGTTTTGTGGCTCTTTTAGAGCCATTTATAGATACCGTAGTGGTTTGTACGCTTACCGCCTTGGTGTTGATCTTTACAGGGAAACATGAAGTGGTGGGAATAGCCGGAGCGCAGTTAACATCGGATGCTTTTGGAAGCGTGATCTCCTGGTTCCCTTATGTTCTGGCAGCAGCAGTATTCTTATTCGCATTCTCTACAATGATTTCCTGGTCTTATTACGGAATGAGAGCCTGGACATACCTGTTTGGAAAGAGTATAAAAAGTGAAATTGTTTATAAAGTATTGTTTCTTGTATTTGTAGTAGTAGGAGCTTCAGTAAGCCTTGGTGCTGTACTGGATTTTTCAGATATGATGATCCTGGCGATGTCCTTCCCTAACATTATTGGATTGTATATAATGTCCGGAGAAGTAAAGAAAGATCTTCGTGATTATGTGAAGAAGCTTAAAGCCGGCGAACTCTATAAAACGCCAGAAAAAGCTAAGGTCTCTTAATGAATTAGAACTGATGAGAAATTTAAAATCCCATTTTGTTTTCACCAGAAGTGAGCAAAATGGGATTTTTTTATTTGTGCTAATCGTAGTATTCCTTCAACTTGTCTATTTCTTTGTTGATTTTACTCCGTCCGAAAAGATGTCTTTGGAACATGAAAAGGAGCTTACAGAATTTCAGAAAAAAATCGATTCTATTAAAGCTTCTGAAGAGCAAAATTTTGTAGCCGAGATCTTTCCTTTTAACCCGAATTTTATAACAGATTATAAAGGATATACCCTGGGAATGACTCCGGAGGAGATCGATAAGTTGCATTTTTTCAGGGCAGAAGAAAAGTGGGTTAATTCTGCGACAGACTTTCAGAAGGTAACCGGGATTTCCGATTCCCTTCTTAGTGAAATCTCCCCCTTCTTCAAGTTTCCAGATTGGGTAACTTCAGAAAAGTCCTCTTATTCAGAAAGAACATCTAACCCAGATAAAATTCACTCTAAGAACAGAAAAGATATTAACCTGGCCACACTGGAAGATTTAACAGGCATCTACGGAATTGGAGCGGTATTGGCTGGAAGAATTATTAATTACAGGAATAAAATTGGTGGTTTTCTGGATGATATTCAGCTTAAAGATATTTATGGATTAAACTATGAAGTTCGGGCGGAACTGCAAAGTCAGTTCACCGTCATTACAATCCCTTCTCATAACGTTTATGATATTAATGAAGCGACCGTTCTTGAGCTGGCTGCTGTTCCATATATTGGATATGAATTAGCCAGGGAAATAATAAATTATAGATTGTTGAACGAAAGAATCAATGATTTTGAAGAATTGGCAAAAATTAAGGACTTTCCTTCAGAAAAAATAGACCGAATTGCTTTATATTTGTCCGTAAAATAAAGATTTTGAATTTAGCTGTTTAAAAGCTAATTTAATCCTGACTAAATCATAGTAAAAATCCTGATCATAGCTTTTTTTATGGAGCAGGAATCTTCCGGGCAGGATCCTCTTGTCTTTATTTGAAAATCATTCATAATTAAATTAAGTATTAAATTTTAATAAATATGTATTTTACAGAAGAGCATGAACTTTTTAGAAAAAGCTTCCAGGAATTTTTGCAGAAGGAAGTTGTGCCTCACATTGATAAATGGGAGGAAACAGGGACTATAGAGCGTTTTATCTGGAAAAAGTTTGGAGACATGGGATACTTCGGTTTGAATTATCCGGAGCAATATGGCGGACTGGATCTGGACCTCTTTTATACCACAATATTTTTAGAGGAATTACAAAAGATAAATTCTGGCGGATTTGCAGCGGCTATGTGGGCACATGCCTACCTGGCAATGACACATTTGCTGAAAGAGGGAGATGACAGGATTAAAGAAAAATACCTGGCACCAAGTATTGCTGGTGATAAAATAGGGTGTCTTTGTATTACAGAGCCTTTCGGAGGATCGGATGTTGCAGGGATGCGAAGTACTGCTGTTAAAAAGGGCGATAGTTATATTCTTAATGGATCCAAAACCTTTATCACCAATGGAGTTTATTCAGATTATTTAATAGTTGCGGCCAAAACAGCTCCTGAAAAGGGAGGAAAAGGAATGAGCATTTTTGTTGTGGACCGTGATACTCCGGGAATTTCTGCAACAAAATTGAATAAATTAGGATGGAGAGCTTCAGACACAGCTGAAATTGCCTTTGATAATGTAGAGATCCCGGCAGAAAACCTGATGGGAGAGGAAAACCTTGGGTTTAACTACATCATGCAGCATTTTGCGCTGGAACGACTTATCATGGGTATAAATGCGCATGCCCGTGCAGAATTCGCGCTGGATTATGCCATTAATTATATGGGGGAACGCGTAGCTTTTGGAAAGACGATAGATCAATTCCAGGCGCTACGACATTCTGTGGCAGAAATGGCCAGTGAAGTAGAAATGTGTAAAGAATTTAATTATTCTATAGTTAAAAGAATGATAGATGGGGTATACGTGGTGAAAGAAGCCAGTATGTCTAAACTATTATCTACCAAGATCGCAGATGAGGTAATCTATAATTGCCTTCAGTTATTGGGCGGTTATGGGTATATTGAAGATTATCCTATGGCGAGAATGCTACGGGATAGCAGGTTAGGGCCCATTGGCGGTGGAACTTCGGAAATCCTTAGGGAGATTATCGCTAAAATGGTGATCGATAAAAAGGAATACAAGAAGGCAAGATAGAGTAAGATATAGTGAGATCAGGATTTTAGCGAAAATTCAAATTTTTATCGCTAAAACGGTGATCGATAAAAAGGAATACAAGAAGGCTGCGGAATAAATTGAGATCAGGATTTTAGCGAAGATTTAATTTTTTATCGCTAAAAAGGTGATCGATAGGAAGCAATAGGGGGCAGGCTTTCAGATAGTTACTGAGGTTTTGTAAGTATAGAAAATAAAATAAATAATAATATTTAAATAAAGGTTGCAGGTTCCTTCAATTGAATTATATTTGCACCTTAATTTTAATGAAAGGAGGTGACACTATGTTAATTATACCAGTTAAAGACGGAGAAAATATCGACAGAGCGCTGAAGCGTTTTAAAAGAAAATTTGATAGAACCGGCACAATGCGCCAGCTGAGAAGCAGGCAGGCATTTTCAAAACCGTCTGTTGTACGTAGGGCTCAGGTCCAAAAAGCTGAATACATTCAGAATTTAAGAGACCAGGAGGAAATTTAGATTCGCTGTTTATATTTTTTTATCGAATCACTTTCGGTACTTTAAGAAGATATTACAATTTTTTAGATTTTCTTTATTTCACAAGTTTTATTACTTAGAATAAGAAGCCCTGCTTCAAGGGTATTTAAATAAACCACTGTTGGTAAGTCAAAGTTTTATAACTTTGTTTACCAACAGTTTTTTTATGCCCTTCACTCAATTTTTAGATTACCTCTTACTGGAAAAAAAATATGCGTTAAATACAGTGAAAGCATATGAAGCAGATCTTGTTGCCTTTGAACTTTTCATAAAGAACGAATTTAACGGGGAAGATCTTAAAACCATTCACTACAATCAAATCAGGAATTGGATCATATCTTTGGTTGATTCTGGTTTGACCAACAGAAGTGTTAACCGTAAGATCTCCTCCCTGAAAGCATACTATAAATTTCTTCTGCGTACAGGCCAAATAGAGCTATCCCCGCTGGCTACTCATAAATCCCTAAAGATCAAAAAAAATATACAGATTCCTTTTTCTGAAAATGAAGTTGGACAGGTAATCAATTCTATTCCCCCTAACAGCTTCAAAAATTCGCGGGATCTCTCTGTTGTAGTATTGCTTTACTCCACCGGAATACGTCGGGCTGAACTTATTGGTATTACTATGCGGGATCTCGATCTGAAGAATAATTTGCTGAAAGTTCTTGGGAAACGAAACAAGGAAAGGTTTGTGCCGCTTCTTCCGGAAATAGTATCGATCCTTGGGATTTATTTAAAATATAGAGAGGAATTAGCGAAAGAAGGAACCGCTAATTTATTTATAACAGAACGCGGCGTTAAATTATATGAAAATCTTGTTTATAGGATTATTAATAATTACTTTAGTCTGGCATCCAAAAAGGTAAAAAAAAGTCCTCATATTTTAAGGCATTCATTTGCCACACATCTTTTAGGTCAGGGTGCAAATTTAAACGCAGTAAAAGAATTATTAGGTCATTCCAGTTTGGCGGCAACTCAGGTGTATACCCATAATAGTATTACAGAATTAAGTAAAGTTTATAAAAAAGCGCACCCCCGCCAAACTAAAAAGTGATTTTAAATTATTGTTTAATTAAAATTTTTAGGAGATGAAAGTAAATGTGCAATCCGTAAACTTTAATGCAGATCAAAAATTAATCGATTTTATCCAGGCCAGATTGGATAAATTGGAGCATTACTACGACAAGATTATTTATGCTGATGTTTTTCTTAAAGTTCAGAATACAAGTACGAAGGAAAACAAGATCACTGAAATTTTATTGAGTATACCTGGTGGGGACGTTATCGTAAAAAAAACCTGTCGAAAATTTGAAGAGTGTGTAGATGAGTGTGTTGGGAGTTTAACCAGGCAATTGAAAAAGAAGAAGGAAAAAATGAGCGCCAAACTATCTTAATTTTTTTGCAGATTTGTTTTGTGAAATGAATTAAATGTATACATTTGCAGTCCGTTAGAAATAGCGGACTTTTTTTATGCTAAAAAAGTTATAAAGGCCGATGTAGCTCAGCTGGCTAGAGCAGCTGATTTGTAATCAGCAGGTCGTGGGTTCGAGTCCCTCCATCGGCTCTGAAATTTTGAAAGAATACCGCTTAGGTTTTTTAATGTTGAGATTGATTTCCGCATTTAAAAAAAGGATAAAAAGTTGATCCTGAGCGAAGTCGAAAGAAGTATTCTGATCGACTTTAAAATTTTGAATGAAAAGCTTTGTTAATGGTGAAATTTATAATTAAATTTGCCCCTCGAAAAAAACAAGCCAACGTTTAAAATGGTTCTGTGAAATATTGAAATTTTATTTGGGGAGATACTCAAGCGGCCAACGAGGGCAGACTGTAAATCTGCTGACTACGTCTTCGCAGGTTCGAATCCTGCTCTCCCCACAAATCACTTTTTTTAGTGATTTATCCAACACGAAGCATTGTAATGATGGTTCAATTTTGCGAAAGTAGCTCAGTTGGTAGAGCGTCAGCCTTCCAAGCTGAATGTCGCCGGTTCGAACCCGGTCTTTCGCTCTAAGAAAAGGTTGTTACTCCCAAGGTGTGACATCCCGCTCTAAAGAAGAATTTAAAACGAAAGTTTTTTGTTCTTATTGAGTAGATCATCTCCCCAGCGGTTAGATCGCTCTCTTAAAATATAACGGCGTTTTTAGAGCAGCTGTTTGAATTATCTCCATAAGTATGACTTAGTGGGGATAGTCTTTTTTGCCGACGTAGCTCAGGGGTAGAGCGTTTCCTTGGTAAGGAAGAGGTCACGAGTTCAATTCTCGTCGTTGGCTCTTATGATTTTGCATTAAATTGAACACTAATATATAACTAAGATTAAATAATTATTAATTATGGCAAAGGCAACTTATGATCGTTCCAAACCGCACCTAAATATTGGAACGATTGGACACGTAGATCACGGGAAAACAACATTAACTGCAGCTATTACTAAAGTAATGGCTGATGCTGGTTATTCAGAAGCGAGTGCTTTTGATCAAATCGATAATGCTCCCGAAGAAAAAGAAAGAGGTATTACAATTAACTCATCGCACGTTGAATACGCAACGGCTAACCGTCACTATGCACACGTTGACTGTCCTGGTCACGCGGATTATGTGAAGAACATGGTTACTGGTGCTGCTCAAATGGATGGAGCTATCCTAGTGGTGGCTGCAACAGATGGTCCTATGCCACAAACGCGTGAGCACATACTTTTAGGTCGTCAGGTTGGTATTCCAAGAATCGTAGTTTTCTTGAATAAAGTTGACTTGGTTGATGATGAAGAACTTTTGGAATTGGTTGAGATGGAAGTAAGAGATTTGCTTTCTTTCTACGAATATGATGGTGATAATGGACCTGTAATTTCAGGATCTGCTCTTGGGGCGCTTGAAGGAGATGAAAAATGGTCTAAGACTGTTTTGGACTTGATGGAAGCTGTTGATTCCTGGATCGAATTACCGGAACGTGATGTTGATAAGCCATTCTTGTTACCTATAGAGGATGTGTTCTCTATTACTGGTCGTGGTACTGTTGCAACTGGTCGTATCGAGACTGGTGTTGCAAATACTGGAGATCCTGTAGAGATTATCGGGATGGGAGCAGAGAAAGTGACTTCTGTTGTAACTGGAGTTGAAATGTTCCGTAAGATCCTTAACAGAGGTGAAGCTGGAGATAACGTTGGTATCCTGTTGAGAGGTATTGAGAAAACTCAAATCTCTCGTGGTATGGTTATTTGTAAGCCAGGTTCTGTAAAGCCTCACAAAAAATTTAAAGCTGAGGTTTATGTTCTTAAAAAAGAAGAAGGTGGACGTCATACTCCCTTCCATAACAATTACCGTCCTCAGTTTTACGTACGTACAACTGATGTAACTGGAACTATTACTTTGCCAGAAGGTGTTGAAATGGTTATGCCTGGAGATAACTTAACTATCCACGTTGAGTTGTTACAAACAATTGCGATGACTGTTGGTTTGCGTTTTGCTATCCGTGAAGGTGGTAGAACAGTAGGTGCTGGTCAGGTAACTGAGATTTTAGACTAATTAAATTTATATAAAATTAAGGTATCCTGCCTTAGGTGGGATGCCTTAATTTATATTTACGGGTTTAGCTCAGTTGGTAGAGCACTGGTCTCCAAAACCAGGTGTCGGGAGTTCGAGTCTCTCAACCCGTGCAAATAGTAAAATACAATGGCAGGAATCGTTAATTATATTTCAGAGTCTTATAGCGAATTAAGAAATCACGTTACCTGGACCACTTGGCCAGAGGCTCAAAGGCTAACAATTGTTGTAGCCGTTTTTTCAATTATATTCTCCTTAGCTATTTGGGGTGTGGACACAGTATTTAGTTCTCTTATAGAACAATATTTTGAATGGATCAAATCTTAAATAAGTGGCTATGGCAGAGGTAAAGGATAAAAAATGGTATGTTGTTCGTGCCGTAAGTGGTCAGGAAAATAAGGTTAAGGAATATATTGAGCGTGAGGTTTCCCATCAGGGAATGGAAGATTATGTTAGTGAAGTTCTTGTTCCTACAGAAAAGGTGATCCAGGTTAGAAATGGAAAAAAAATTACCAAGGAGCGTGTTTATTTTCCAGGATACATTATGGTTTTGGCGAATTTAGGAGGGGAAGTTCCTCACATGATCAAATCTATAAACGGGGTAATAGGATTTCTCGGTGAAACCAAAGGCGGTGAGCCGGTTCCATTAAGGAGATCAGAAGTTAATCGTATGCTTGGTAAGGTTGATGAATTATCGGTTAAGGCAGATAATGTAGCTATTCCTTTTACCATTGGGGAGACTATTAAAGTAATTGATGGTCCTTTTAATGGATTTAATGGTACGGTTGAAAAAATAAATGAAGAGAAACGCAAGCTTGAGGTAATGGTGAAAATATTCGGAAGAAAGACACCATTGGAATTGAGTTATATGCAAGTTGAAAAAGTATAACAGTAAATATTGTTACATATATTTTTGATAGTTTTTAAAGCTTCCACTCGTAAAACTATCACTTAAAAATTATAAAAATGGCAAAAGAAATAAGTAAAGTTGTTAAGCTACAAGTTCGTGGAGGTGCTGCTAACCCATCACCACCAGTTGGACCTGCTTTAGGTGCTGCCGGAGTAAATATAATGGAGTTCTGTAAGCAGTTTAATGCCAGAACTCAGGATAAGCCTGGTAAAGTTTTACCGGTTCAAATTACTGTCTTTAAAGATAAGTCTTTTGATTTCGTTATCAAAACTCCACCGGCCGCTGTTCAGTTATTAGAAGCAGCAAAATCAAAAAAAGGATCTGGAGAACCTAATCGTAAAAAAATTGCGAGTGTATCTTGGGATACAGTAAGAGCAATTGCTGAAGATAAAATGCAGGATTTAAATGCATTTACTATAGAATCGGCTATGAAAATGGTTGCGGGAACAGCTCGTTCAATGGGTGTAACTGTTAAAGGGCAAGCGCCGTTTTAATCCAAAATAGAATTTAAAAATGGCAAAAGTAACTAAAAAGCAAAAGGAAGCCCAGTCAAAGATCGAAAACGGTAAAATGTATTCGGTAGCTGAAGCTTCTGCTTTAATAAAAGAAGTTGCAAGTGAAAATTTTGATGCCTCTGTAGATTTGGCAGTTCGCTTGAATGTAGATCCACGTAAAGCCAACCAAATGGTAAGAGGTGTTGTAACCCTTCCACATGGTACTGGTAAAGACGTTAAAGTTCTTGCTTTGGTAACTCCGGATAAAGAGGAGGAAGCTAAAGCAGCAGGTGCAGATTATGTTGGTCTTGATGAATACCTTGATAAAATCAAAGGTGGTTGGACAGATGTTGATGTAATTATCACTATGCCCAGTGTAATGGGTAAATTAGGACCTTTAGGTAGAATATTAGGACCGCGAGGTTTGATGCCTAATCCTAAAACCGGAACAGTAACTATGGATGTTGCAAAAGCAGTATCTGATGTGAAGGCCGGTAAAATTGACTTTAAAGTTGATAAAACAGGAATTGTGCACGCAGGAATTGGAAAAGCATCTTTCGACGCTGAGAAAATTGCTGGAAACGCAAGGGAATTATTAACCACTTTGGTAAAATTGAAACCTACGACCTCAAAAGGTATTTATATTAAGAGTATACATATATCTTCTACAATGAGTCCTAGTGTTGAAATTGATACTAAAAGGTTCACTGAGCAATAATATTATAGATTATGACAAGAGAAGAAAAATCATTAGTAATTGAAGATTTAACTGCGCAGTTATCAAATAATTCTATTATTTACCTTGCAGATATTTCAGGTTTAAACGCCTTGAGTACTTCAAATTTACGTAGAGCCTGTTTTAAGGCAAACGTAAAACTAGCAGTAGTTAAAAATACATTGCTTGCAAAAGCTATGGAGGCTTCCGATAAAGAATTTGGAGAACTTCCTGATGTTTTAAAAGGCAATACATCTATTATGATGTCAGAAGTTGGAAATGCTCCAGCCAAAATCATCAAAGAATTCAGAAAAAAATCTGATAAGCCTTTACTTAAAGGAGCCTTTATTGAAGAAGCGATCTATGTAGGAGATGACTATTTAGACACCCTGGTCAATATCAAGTCCAGAGAAGAGCTTATTGGAGATATTGTAGGATTGTTGCAATCACCTGCCAAAAACGTTATTTCAGCGCTTAAGTCAAGTGGAGGTAAATTAGCAGGAATTCTTAAAACTCTTTCTGAAAAAGAGGAGTAACAAGCACGCGCACTATTAATAATTATTTATACACAAAGAACATTTTAAAACGATAGAAAATGGCAGATTTAAAAGATTTCGCAGAACAATTGGTTAATTTAACCGTAAAAGAGGTTAATGAGTTAGCCGGGATATTGAAAGATGAGTATGGCATCGAGCCTGCTGCTGCAGCTGTTGCTGTTGCTGCTGGTGGAGGTGGTGGTGAAGAAGCCGCTGAAGAGCAAACTGAATTTGATGTTATCCTTAAAGCTCCGGGTGGTGCTAAACTAGCCGTAGTTAAATTGGTAAAAGAATTGACTGGATTAGGTCTTAAAGATGCTAAGGAATTAGTTGACAATGCACCAAAAGCAGTTAAAGAAGGAGTTTCTAAAGATGAAGCTGAAGCATTAAAAGCACAATTAGAAGAAGCAGGAGCCGAGGTTGAGCTTAAATAAGCTTAACAAGCAATATTTATTTAGGTTTAGACCTCAGGATTCGCTCCTGAAGGTCTAAACCCTTTTGCGTATATAAAGCTTAAAGCCTATAACGCACACACTTTTTTATATAAATTATAATTCCGTCCATTGATGTTAGCAACGCAAACTGAAAGATTGAATTTCTCTTCTGTAAAGAACAAACCTGATTATCCAGACTTTTTGGATGTCCAGATTAAGTCATTTCAGGATTTCTTTCAACTAGAAACAAAATCAGAAGAAAGGGGAGATGAAGGTCTCTATAATACCTTCATGGAAAACTTTCCCATTACAGACACCCGTAATCAATTCGTTTTAGAATTTCTTGATTACTTTGTGGACCCACCAAGATATTCCATTCAGGAATGTATCGAGCGTGGATTAACTTATAGCGTACCGCTTAAAGCCCGTTTAAAGCTTTATTGTACAGATCCGGAACATGAGGATTTCGAAACCATCGTACAGGATGTTTATTTGGGAACTATTCCTTATATGACTCCAAGCGGAACTTTTTGTGTGAACGGCGCAGAACGTGTTGTGGTATCGCAGTTACACCGTTCTCCTGGTGTTTTCTTTGGACAGTCTTTCCATGCAAATGGAACAAAATTATATTCTGCCAGAGTAATTCCTTTTAAAGGTTCCTGGATAGAATTTGCTACCGATATAAACAACGTGATGTATGCGTATATCGATAGAAAGAAAAAGTTACCTGTAACTACGCTTTTCCGAGCAATTGGTTTTGAAAGAGATAAGGATATCCTTGAGATCTTTGACCTTGCCGAAGAAGTGAAAGTTTCTAAAACAGGACTTAAAAAAGTATTAGGCCGAAAACTGGCAGCCAGGGTATTAAATACCTGGTATGAGGATTTTGTAGATGAAGATACCGGCGAAGTGGTTTCCATTGAACGTAACGAGATCGTTTTAGATCGCGATACAGAATTGGATAAAGATCACATAGAAGAAATTCTGGAAACAGGAACAAAAACAATTCTTCTACACAAAGAAGACAATTCTACAGGTGACTATGCCATTATTCATAATACGTTGCAGAAAGATCCAACGAATTCTGAAAAAGAGGCCGTAGAGCATATTTATCGCCAGCTGCGTAATGCGGAGCCGCCCGATGAAGAAACCGCACGTGGAATTATAGATAAATTATTCTTTTCTGACCAACGTTACAGCCTTGGGGAAGTAGGTCGTTACAGAATGAACAAAAAACTTGGTCTTGATATTGGAATGGATAAGCAGGTGCTTACCCGTGAGGATATTATTACCATTGTAAAATATTTAATCGAGTTGATAAACTCAAAGGCAGAGATCGATGATATTGATCACTTGTCCAACCGTCGTGTTAGAACAGTAGGAGAGCAGTTGTCTCAGCAATTTGGAGTTGGTTTAGCCCGTATGGCCCGTACCATTCGTGAAAGAATGAATGTTCGGGATAACGAGGTGTTTACTCCTATAGATTTGATCAATGCGAAGACCTTGTCTTCAGTGATCAATTCTTTCTTTGGAACAAATCAGTTATCTCAGTTTATGGATCAAACAAATCCATTGGCAGAGATCACTCATAAGCGAAGATTATCGGCTTTAGGACCAGGTGGACTCTCAAGAGAACGCGCAGGGTTTGAAGTACGTGATGTTCACTATACGCATTACGGAAGGCTGTGTCCAATTGAAACCCCTGAAGGTCCAAACATTGGTTTGATATCTTCTCTTGCGGTTTATTCCAAAGTGAACAGTATGGGATTCCTTGAGACTCCGTATCGTACTGTTACCGATGGAAAAATAAACTTTAAGGATCAGCCAATATATTTAAGTGCTGAAGAGGAAGAAGACAAGAAAATCGCACAGGCCAACATTCCTTTAAAAGAGGATGGTACAATAGATTCAGATAAGGTAATTGCACGTATGGAGGGTGATTTCCCGGTAGTAGATCCTATTGAGATTCACTATGTGGATGTTGCACCAAATCAAATTTCCTCAATTTCTGCTTCGTTAATTCCGTTTTTGGAACATGATGATGCTAACAGAGCGTTGATGGGATCAAACATGATGCGTCAGGCAGTACCTTTATTAAGAGCAGAATCTCCAATTGTAGGAACAGGACTGGAAAGACAAGTAGCTACAGATTCCCGTGTGTTGATCAATGCAGAAGGCGCCGGAGTAGTTGAATACGTAGATGCAGATAAAATTACCATCAAGTACGATCGTACGGAAGAAGAAAGAATGGTGAGTTTTGATACGGATTCCAAGACTTATAATTTGATTAAATTCAGAAAAACCAACCAAGGGACTTCCATTAACCTGAAACCAATTGTTAGAGTTGGGAACAGGGTTCAAAAAGGACAGGTTCTTTGTCAGGGATATGCCACAGAAGCAGGGGAACTTGCTCTTGGTAGAAACATGAAAGTAGCCTTTATGCCCTGGAAAGGATATAACTTTGAGGATGCCATCGTGATTTCTGAAAGGGTTGTAAGAGAAGATGTATTTACATCTATCCATATTGATGAATATTCATTGGAAGTTCGTGATACCAAATTAGGTAATGAAGAATTGACCAATGATATTCCAAACGTTTCTGAAGAGGCCACCAAGGATCTTGATGAAAACGGAATGATTAGAATTGGTGCCGAAGTAAAACCCGGTGATATCCTTATTGGAAAAATCACTCCAAAAGGGGAAAGCGATCCAACACCTGAAGAAAAACTACTTAGAGCAATCTTTGGAGATAAAGCAGGTGATGTAAAAGATGCATCATTAAAAGCGCATCCATCCTTAAGAGGAGTGGTGATCAATAAAAAACTTTTTGCAAGGGCAGTAAAAGATAAACGCAAACGCGTTCAGGATAAGGAAGATGTTACTGCTTTAGAGAAGAAATATGATGCAAAGTTCGCTGTTTTAAAAGCTGATTTAATAGACAAGTTATTTGCTATTGTTGGTGGAAAAACCGCTCAGGGAGTTCAAAATGACCTTGGAGAAGAAGTTTTACCAAAAGGTAAAAAATACACGCTAAAGATGTTGAATTCTGTAGATGATTATGCTCACCTTACTCAGGGCACATGGACTACAGATGACAACCTGAACAAACTGGTTGCAGATTTAATCCATAATTATAAAATTAAGGAAAACGATCTTCAGGGGAACTTGAGAAGAGAAAAATTCACCATCTCTGTTGGAGATGAATTGCCTGCAGGAATTATCAAATTGGCTAAGATTTACGTAGCTAAAAAGAGAAAACTAAAGGTTGGTGATAAAATGGCAGGACGTCACGGGAACAAAGGTATTGTTGCACGTATCGTTCGTCAGGAAGATATGCCCTTCCTTGAAGATGGAACTCCGGTAGATATCGTTCTTAACCCGCTTGGTGTACCTTCCCGTATGAATATTGGTCAAATTTATGAGACTGTATTAGGATGGGCCGGTCAAAAAATGGGTAGAAAATATGCTACTCCTATTTTTGACGGAGCAACATTGGATCAAATCAATGAACTTACAGATGAAGCAGGCGTACCGCGCTTCGGGCACACCCACCTATATGATGGTGGTACCGGAGACAGGTTTGACCAGGCAGCAACTGTTGGGGTGATTTATATGTTGAAATTAGGACATATGATTGACGACAAAATGCACGCACGTTCTATTGGGCCATACTCTTTAATTACGCAGCAACCACTTGGTGGTAAAGCGCAATTTGGAGGTCAAAGGTTTGGTGAAATGGAAGTTTGGGCGCTGGAAGCTTATGGAGCTTCAGCAACCTTGCGCGAAATCTTGACCGTGAAATCAGATGACGTTATTGGTAGGGCAAAAACTTACGAAGCTATCGTAAAAGGAGAGCCAATGCCAGAGCCGGGATTGCCGGAATCTTTCAACGTGTTAATGCACGAACTGAAAGGTTTAGGATTGGATATTAGACTAGAAGAATAAATTACTGCTATTAAAGTTGGGCACTCGTTTGTCCAACTTTAAAATGCAGGATTTTCACAATAATTATATAGCAGCACTTATTATGGCTAGAAATAATGAACATACTACAGAAAAGAGATTTAACAAGATCTCTATAGGTTTAGCTTCACCCGAGTCCATTTTGGCAGAGTCTCGCGGGGAAGTGCTAAAACCTGAAACTATTAACTACCGTACGCACAAACCAGAGCGTGACGGTTTATTCTGTGAGCGTATTTTTGGTCCTGTAAAGGATTATGAATGTGCCTGTGGTAAATATAAGAGGATACGTTACAAGGGAATTGTATGTGATCGTTGTGGGGTAGAGGTAACCGAGAAAAAAGTGCGTCGTGACCGTGTGGGACATATCAATTTGGTAGTTCCGGTTGCACATATCTGGTATTTCCGTTCTTTACCTAACAAAATTGGGTATTTATTAGGTCTTCCGTCCAAGAAATTGGATATGATCATCTATTACGAACGCTATGTAGTAATACAGGCGGGTATTGCAAAAAGTGCAGAAGGAGAACAACTTAAGAGATTGGACTTCTTAACTGAAGAGGAATATCTTGATATTCTTGATACCCTTCCGCAAGAAAACCTATACCTGGAAGATAGCGATCCAAATAAGTTCATCGCAAAGATGGGTGCCGAATGTCTTATCGAACTTTTAAAAAGAATAGATCTTAATGAACTTTCTTATGATTTAAGACATAAAGCAAACCATGAGACTTCCAAACAACGTAAGACCGAAGCTTTAAAAAGATTACAGGTAGTTGAAGCACTTCGCGATTCCAACAAGAACCGTGAGAACCGACCTGAATGGATGATTATGAAAGTAATTCCAATCATTCCGCCGGAACTTCGACCTTTGGTGCCATTGGATGGTGGACGTTTTGCAACTTCCGATTTAAATGATCTTTACAGAAGGGTTATTATTCGTAACAACCGTTTAAAAAGATTGGTAGAAATAAAAGCTCCGGAAGTGATTTTGCGTAATGAAAAACGTATGCTTCAGGAATCAGTAGATTCACTTTTTGATAATACAAGAAAATCATCTGCTGTTAAAACCGATTCCAACAGACCATTGAAATCCCTTTCCGATTCCTTAAAAGGAAAGCAAGGGCGTTTCCGTCAAAACCTGCTTGGAAAACGTGTGGATTATTCAGCACGTTCGGTAATTGTTGTAGGACCGGAATTGAAAATGTTCGAATGTGGTATCCCAAAAGATATGGCAGCCGAGCTTTACAAACCTTTTGTGATCAGGAAACTGATTGAAAGAGGGATTGTGAAAACGGTAAAATCAGCAAAGAAAATAATAGACAAAAAAGAACCGGTAGTATGGGATATTTTAGAAAATGTTCTTAAAGGACATCCTGTATTGCTTAACAGGGCTCCAACCCTTCACCGTTTAGGTATTCAGGCATTTCAGCCAAAACTTATTGAAGGAAAGGCGATCCAGTTACACCCACTTGCGTGTACTGCATTCAACGCCGATTTCGATGGTGATCAAATGGCTGTTCACTTGCCACTTGGGCCAGAGGCAATTTTGGAAGCTCAATTGTTAATGTTAGGTTCTCATAATATTCTAAACCCTGCAAATGGTTCCCCTATTACGGTTCCATCTCAGGATATGGTGCTTGGTCTTTATTATATGACCAAACCAAGAATTTCTGAAGGGGATATAAAAATTAAAGGTGAAGGCCTTACTTTTTATTCTGCAGAAGAAGTTGTAATCGCTTATAATGAAAAGCAGGTTGCCCTAAATGCGGTAATCAAGATTAGAGCAAAAGATTTCAACGCGGAAGGTGAACTGGTAAATCAAATTATTGAAACCACTGTAGGAAGAGTTTTATTTAACGAAACTGTTCCAGTACAAGCTGGTTTTATAAATGAAGTATTGACAAAAAAATCGCTTCGTGATATTATTGGAAAGGTATTAAAAGCGACCAGTGTTGCAGAAACTGCAGCATTCCTTGATAACATAAAGGATTTGGGTTACAAATTTGCTTATACCGGTGGACTTTCCTTCAGTTTAGGTGATATTATTATCCCTGAAGAAAAAGGCGCTATGATTGCTGAAGCCAATGAACAGGTAGAAGGAATTATAGGGAACTATAACATGGGACTTATCACCAATAACGAACGTTACAACCAGGTTATTGACATCTGGACTTCAACCAATGCTGGTCTTACTGAATTGGCTATGAAGCGTATTCGTGAGGATAATCAGGGATTCAACTCTGTGTATATGATGCTTGATTCTGGTGCGCGTGGTTCCAAGGAACAAATTCGTCAGTTAACAGGAATGCGTGGATTGATGGCCAAGCCTAAAAAATCCAGCACCGGAGGAGGAGAAATTATTGAAAACCCAATTCTTTCCAACTTTAAGGAAGGTCTTTCAATTCTTGAATACTTTATCTCTACACACGGTGCTCGTAAAGGTCTTGCCGATACCGCACTTAAAACTGCCGATGCCGGGTATTTAACCCGTAGGTTGGTAGATGTTTCTCAGGATGTAATTGTAAACCAGGAAGACTGTGGAACATTACGTGGTGTTGAAGTATCTCCGCTTAAAAAGAATGATGAGATCGTTGAATCTCTTGGAGAGCGTATTTTAGGACGAATTTCGCTAAATGATGTTTATAATCCTATAACTCAGGAGTTATTGGTAAAATCTGGAGATGAGATTCTTGAAGCTGTAGTTACTAAAATTGAAAACGCCCCTATAGAAAGCGTAGAAGTGCGATCTGCACTTACCTGCGAAGCTAAAAAGGGTATTTGTGTGAAATGTTATGGCCGTAACCTTGCAACAGATAAGCTGGTGCAACGTGGGGAAGCGGTAGGAGTTGTTGCTGCGCAGTCAATCGGGGAACCGGGGACTCAACTTACACTTCGTACCTTCCACGTAGGTGGTATTGCAGGAAACGTTTCCGAAGAAAATAAATTAATCGCCAAAGTTGGTGGTGTTGCCGAGATTGAAGATCTTAAAGTTGTTAAGGGAGAAGGACCGGATGGAACTATAACCGATATCGTGATCTCAAGAACTTCGGAACTTAAGATTAAAGATAAAAAATCTGGAGTGGTAATGACTACCAGTAACATTCCTTATGGTTCGCAAATCTTTATCAACGATGGAGATACTGTTAAACGTGATGATATCATCTGTCAGTGGGATCCATATAACGGTGTGATCATTTCTGAATTTGCCGGTAAGATAAAATATGAAAATATTGATCAGGGTATTACATACCAGGTAGAAATAGATGAGCAAACCGGATTCCAGGAAAAAGTTATTTCTGAATCTAAGAATAAGAAGGTAATCCCTACTTTATTGATTCTTGGTAAAAAAGACGAAGTGATTCGTTCTTATAACCTTCCCGTTGGAGCTCACCTTATGGTAGACAGAGACGAGAAGATCAAGGTTGGTAAAATTTTGGTGAAAATCCCACGTAGATCATCTAAAGCAGGTGATATTACTGGAGGTCTGCCTCGTGTAACTGAATTGTTTGAAGCGCGTAACCCATCAAATCCTGCTGTAGTAAGTGAGATTGACGGTGTTATTTCCTTCGGAAAGATCAAAAGAGGAAATCGTGAGATCATCGTTGAATCTAAATTAGGTGAAGTTAAAAAGTACCTTGTAAAACTTTCCAACCAGATTCTTGTTCAGGAAAACGATTATATACGTGCTGGAATGCCATTATCTGATGGTTCTATAACGCCAGAAGATATCTTGAGCATCAAAGGACCAAACGCTGTGCAACAGTACCTTGTGAATGAGGTTCAGGAAGTTTATAGATTACAGGGTGTGAAAATTAATGACAAGCACTTTGAAGTTGTTGTACGTCAAATGATGCGTAAGGTTCGAATTGTAGATCCGGGAGATACTATTTTCCTTGAAAATCAATTGATCCATAAATCTGACTTTATTGAAGAAAATGACAATATTTTCGGAATGAAGGTAGTTGAAAGTGCAGGAGATTCTACAAATCTTAAACCGGGACAAATTGTTAGTATCCGTGAGCTAAGAGATGAAAATTCTTCCTTACGAAGAGAAGATAAGGAACTTGCAACGGCAAGAGAAGCGATTTCTGCAACGGCTACGCCAATACTTCAGGGTATTACAAGAGCTTCGCTACAAACTAAATCCTTTATCTCTGCAGCGTCCTTCCAGGAAACTACAAAGGTTCTTAATGAAGCCGCAGTAAGCGGAAAAATTGATGATCTTGAAGGTCTTAAAGAAAACGTGATTGTTGGACATAAGATTCCTGCCGGGACCGGAATGCGTGAATATGACAATATTATCGTTGGTTCTAAAGAGGAATTCGAGGAAATGAAAGAAAGAAAACAAGAAGTTAATTACAATTAATGCGATTCCGGTTTACCGGTTATTGAAATAGTTTTAATCCCGTCCCTATCAAATGGGACGGGATTTTTTTGTACTTTTAAATGATAAATTACCCTGGAGAAAGCTCCAGAGGTGTTTTAAAAAAAGGAAATATTAAGAATTTTGATGAAATCGTCCAAAACGGATGGCATCGGAGAATTAATCCCTTTGATGGGATAAAAATTAAAAAATAAATGAGCGAAGATAAAAAACCAAAAAAGGGGCAAATCAACATAGAACTTGATGAGAAAGTAGCAGAAGGGATTTATTCCAATCTTGCGATTATCAACCATTCAGTTTCAGAATTTGTGGTAGATTTTGTGAGCATTATGCCGGGAACTCCAAAAAGTAAAGTGAAATCCAGGATAATTTTAACCCCGCAGCACGCTAAAAGGCTTTTGAAAGCATTGGGTGATAATGTGAATAGGTTTGAAAAAGCCCATGGTGAGATAAAGGATTACGAGCAACCTCCAATCCCTCTTAATTTTGGTCCTACCGGCCAGGCATAAAATGAGAAGCCCGGAGCGAAAGCTTTGGGTTTTTTGTATTGAATAATCTTTTCAATGGAATAAAAAAAGTGATACTATTAAAAAGAACAGACTCTGAAGATCCCAATCTTCCATTATTGATAAAACAACTTGATAAGGAACTTGCAGTGACCGATGGTGAGGATCATGCTTTTTATGATAAGTTCAATAAACTGGACACTATCAAAAATTTTATTATTTTATATCAGGATAATCTGCCGGTGGGATGTGGAGCTATCAAGGAATATGAGTTAGGGGTTGCAGAGGTGAAGCGTATGTTTGTAAAGCCTGAAAAAAGAGGAAAGGGATTGGCTTCTTTAGTTTTAAAAGAATTGGAAATATGGGCTGCAGAGCTTTCTTTTCAAAAATGTATTTTAGAAACAGGAATAAGACAACCGGATGCGATTAGCCTCTATAAAAAGAATGGGTACCAATTAATTCCTAATTATGGCCAATATAAAGGAGTTGAGGAAAGCCTTTGTTTTGAAAAAGCTTTGGTTACAGAGTGATAATACCCTGATTTTCTTATAAAAATCAGGGTATCGTCTTCCTTGATTATAAATCACTAAGAATTTCCCTTTCCCTTTTTTCTTTAGAATTCAGATGTAAAATGAAATTTAATGTTTGGATATTTTTGTTGTGTCATTTGAAGTGAAAACTGAGAATCGGCAAAGAAGACAAGTTGACCGCGCTTATCGTGCGCAAGGTATTTTGCCTTTACTCGTTTAAACTCCTTAAATTCTTCACTTTTTACGTCTTTGGCTTCTACCCAGGTTGCTTTGTGGACATTCAAATTTTCATAGGTGCATTTCGCGCCGTATTCATGTTCCAATCGATACTGTATAACCTCAAACTGTAAAGCACCTACGGTTCCAATTACCTTTCTGTTGTTGAGTTCCAGGGTAAATAACTGCGCAACACCTTCATCCATTAATTGATCTACTCCTTTATCAAGTTGCTTTGTTTTCATTGGATCGGCATTATTGATATACCTGAAATGTTCGGGAGAGAAACTTGGAACTCCTTTATAATTCAGGATTTCTCCTTCGGTTAAAGTATCACCAATTTTAAAATTCCCTGTATCGTGTAGGCCTACAATGTCGCCGGGGTAGGAAATATCCACAATTTCTTTCTTTTCTGCAAAAAAAGCATTCGGACTTGAAAATTTAAGATTTTTAGCTAGCCGTACGTGGAAATAATTCTTGTTTCGTTCAAAAGTTCCGGATACTACCTTTATAAATGCCAATCTGTCCCGGTGTTTTGGATCCATGTTGGCATGGATCTTAAAAACAAATCCCGAAAATTCCTTTTCATCAGGCTGCACCGTTCTGCTATCACTATCCTTAGCTCTTGGAGTAGGGGCGATGGCAACAAAACAGTCTAGCAATTCCCTAACCCCAAAATTATTTAAAGCCGATCCAAAAAATACAGGTTGAAGGTTTCCTTCCAGGTAAGCTTCTTTTTTGAATTTTGGATAAACACCCTTAACAAGTTCCAATTCTTCCCTTAAATTATCTGCAGATTTATTACCTATCAATTTATCAAGTTCCGGAGAACTCAGGTCGCTTATTTCTATAGTGTCTTCTATGTCTTTTTTTGGATCTCCGGTAAAAAGATTCACGTTCTGTTCCCAGATGTTATAGATCCCTTTAAAATCATACCCCATTCCAATAGGAAAACTTAGAGGGGTAACAGTCAAGTTTAATTTTTGTTCAATTTCATCCAGTAATTCGAAGGCATCCTTTCCTTCCCGGTCCATCTTATTTATAAAAACGATCATAGGGATATTCCGCATTCTACAAACCTCTACAAGCTTTTCTGTTTGTTCTTCAACCCCTTTTGCAACGTCTATTACCACAATAACACTATCTACCGCTGTAAGGGTTCTAAAGGTATCTTCTGCGAAATCCTTATGTCCCGGAGTATCGAGAATATTTATCTTTGTTCCCTTATATTCAAATGCCAAAACCGAAGTAGCCACAGAGATTCCTCTTTGACGTTCAATTTCCATAAAGTCACTCGTAGCACCTTTTTTTATCTTATTGGATTTAACAGCGCCTGCTTCGTGAATTGCACCCCCAAAAAGGAGCAGTTTTTCGGTTAAGGTTGTTTTTCCTGCATCCGGGTGTGATATAATTCCAAAGGTTCTCCTTCGTTTGATCTCGTCGGTAAATTTCATAAGTGGATTCTTAGTGCTTGTATAGGTCTCGTGTATTTTGAAGTGATTTCCGCAGGAGTTTAATGAGCTTCCTGTTATACTCATTTCGAATGCCTAATTAAGTTTGCAAAGATAAAAATTTTTGAGGCATAAAATCGAATAGATTATGGATTAGCTTTTAATCCCTTATTGAGGCTTTAATTCCCCGAAGCTTGCCCGAATCATTCAGGCCGGCATGCCTCGAGGTTTTGATTAATTTACACCTAATTTTAGACTGCTACCTGCTTATTTCCCTATGATTTGGCTTTCCTATTTTGTATTTTTGATTTTAAAAAAAAAGAATGCAGGAAGAAAAAGTGATTTTGGTGAACGAGAAAGACGAGCCAATAGGTTTGATGCCCAAAATGGAAGCACATCAAAAGGGCCTTTTACACAGGGCCTTTTCGGTTTTTGTTTTCAATGATAAAAACGAATTAATGCTTCAGCAGCGGGCAATGGATAAATACCACTCCCCCGGGTTGTGGACCAATACCTGTTGCAGTCATCAACGAGAGGGTGAGACCAATATAGAAGCCGGAAAACGTCGCCTTCAGGAGGAAATGGGATTTACTACCGACCTTGTTGATACCATTTCCTTTATTTATAAGGCTCCTTTTGATAATGGATTAACCGAGCATGAGTTTGACCATATTCTTGTTGGAAAATACAACGATACTCCTAATCTAAATCCGGAGGAAGCCGCAAGTTGGAAGTGGATGAGCCTGGAAGGAGTTGCAGAAGATATGCAAACCAATCCAGGAATCTATACTGAATGGTTTAAAATAATTTTCGACAAATATTACCAAACAATACAACGATGAAGGTAACCGTACACAGGAAAGCTCATTTTAATGCAGCGCACCGCTTATATAGAAAAGATTGGGATGATGCTAAAAACCTTGCTATTTTTGGTAAATGCAGCAATCCTAATTTCCATGGCCATAATTACGAGTTAACGGTTTCTGTTACCGGAACTATTGATCCTGAAACCGGATTTGTAATAGATATGAAAGTGTTGAAGGATCTGATCTATTCTGAAGTGGAAACAGCTTTTGATCACAAGAATTTAAATATTGAGGTGGAAGAATTTCAGTTTCTTAATCCTACTGCAGAAAATATTGCGGTGGTGATCTGGAATAAATTGAAACCTAAATTAAATATCGATCTGGAACTTTCAGTTACATTGTATGAAACACCAAGAAATTTTGTAACTTTTAATGGATAGTTTATGGGTTTGAAATGAGTATTACGGAAATGCGATACAAACACCGATGAAGATATGCGATTATTTCCCGATAGCTATCGGGAGACCATTAAAAAACAATAAAAATCATATATTAAAAGAGGAAAAACAGTTCCATCTGTAATATTGAAGGATAAGGATGAGAACCCGTTTAATACAACAGTTTTTAAAGGAGACAAAGCAACAGTAATCTATTTTTATCCGAAATTTCACTTCTGAAAAACAAGGATGTAAGAAAGGCCTTTGGTGTACAATCTTCCCTACTTGGGCTTGTGCCGGGAAGGGAAACTTTTATATTCGATAAAAAGGGTGTTTTGAGAATACGTTTCAATAATATGTTTGCCTCCGGGCATACAGAAAAAGCGCTGGAGAAGTTAAAAATATTAAAAGATGAAGAAGCATGAGCTGTATTTGTTGAAGTTTGATCCTATTTTAAAGGAAAAAGTTTGGGGCGGAAAAAAATTAAAACAACTTTTTAATAAAGATAGTCCTTCAGATAAAACCGGAGAAAGTTGGGAAATTTCAGATGTTGAAGGTAGCGGATCGATTGTTTCTAATGGAAAATTTAAAGGAAAATCTCTGAAATGGCTGCTGGAAGAATATAATTCCAGGCTTGTAGGAAAGAAAGTATTTAACCGGTTCGGAACAAAATTTCCCTTGCTTATAAAATTCATTGACGCTGCTGAAAATCTTTCAGTTCAATTGCATCCCAACGATGAGATCGCGCAAAAGAGGCATAATTCCTTCGGAAAAACAGAGATGTGGTATATCATGCAGGCCGATAAAGATGCTGAATTGATCTTAGGATTCAAAGATGCTTTAACAAAACAGGAATATATCAACCTGGTCGAAAATAAAAAAATACTTACTGCTTTAAATAGTGAACCTGCAGAAGTTGGGGATGCTTTTATCATAAACCCTGGTTTGGTACACGCCATTGGAGCCGGAGTGGTATTGGCAGAAATCCAGCAAACTTCAGATATAACATATCGTATTTACGATTGGGACCGTACTTCCAATTCCGGAGAAAAAAGAGAACTTCATACCGATCTGGCTTTGGAAGCAATCGATCTTTCCGGAAATAGGGATTTTAGAATAAAGTATGACCTAATGCCGGACCGATCCTCAGAAATTATCAACACTCAATATTTCACAACCAATATTATTCAGCTTGAAAGCCTTGTAAATAGAGATTATTCCTCTTTGGATTCCTTTGTAATCTTAATGGGTGTAGAGGGGAAAGCAATAGTAAAGAATGGTGATAACAGCCAAGAATTAAAGCAAGGGGAAAGCATTTTGATTCCTGCAGAGATCGATGAAATAACGATAGAAGGAGTTAATTCGAAAATTTTAGAGGTAAGTCTATAATTATATTGAAAAATACATTAAATTCGCAGCCTAAATTTAAGAAAGAATGGCAAGTAAAAGATTGTTAAAGCGCGATGTGAATTATGTGATGGGAGATATCATTGAGGCAGCATACGTTCATCAAATAGCAAATCCAAAGACGGACAACAAAAAATCTGAAGCGATCATTGATGAAGCAATTGCAGAATTTGATGATTTGATAAAAAAGATCAATGCAAAAGATGTTGAGAATAAATCGCAACATTTTAAGTCAATTGAAAAAGAATTGGAGACTAAGGCAAATAAATTGGTTGCCAAGGTTAACGAATTGTAGAAAATAGAGGCCGATGTAGCTCAGCTGGCTAGAGCAGCTGATTTGTAATCAGCAGGTCGTGGGTTCGAGTCCCTCTATCGGCTCTTTGTAAAAGCTTCTCCTTTTGGAGGAGCTTTTTTTGTTAAATTAAAGTTAGGGAGGAGCTATAAGAGTCGGTTCTTTGAGAAATCATCCCCCTTGTCTCCTGGAAAAAGTGATCTGGGCATTATTTTATTCTTAACAAAAAAAAACCGGTAAGATTAATTACCGGGTTTTAGATATAGAATCATTGATGTCGTAACTGAATTTATGTAATCTCTAACTAGCTTTTTATGAATTTTTCGGAATATTTTTAAAATTTGAATATTCTGAAAAATATAGATATTATAGCCAAATATTTATCAGTTAATTAAAACCAAGTCCTGGTTCTTGTTTCTTTCAGTTCCAAAGCCAGAGCGATCTTGATTCTTTTTTTACTGATCTTCTACTTTTTCTTCCAGCTTTTCCATTTCTCTTCGCTCTTTTAAAAATTCCTTCAGTTCTTTTCCGTATTTGGATTTTTGAACCGGTGGCGTCATAGAGTTATAGATAGTATCCAGATATTTAATATTCGCATCGAATACTTCGGCTAATGCAAGATAAGGGGCTATTTCCAGGTCCTTGTTTGTAATAGCAAAATTCACGGTATATAAATATTTCCTTTTCAAAAGTTGGTCATATTCCTTGTCCACAGCTAAAAGCAGTTCCTCATTTTTATCCCGTTGAGCTTCAAAATTCTTTTGAATAAGCTCCAGATTCCGGTCGTTAAACCGTTTCATCATTGCCCTGTAATCCTGCAATTTCTCCTGGTTTGCAGAGCCTGCTACCTTGGCATCGGTTTGAAAATTTTTAAGCCTTGTATTTATTGTAATCTCACCTCTTTCTGCAAAAAATTCTATGCGGTCATCATAGTCTTCATTATCTACTTTATCAAGGGTCAAATACATGATCTGTGGGCTATCTATATAATCTTCCAGGATAAAATTTGCATCTCCAGTTATCTCGACGGAATCTACATTCACCAAAACGGTATCATCAATTTTTTGAAGGTAAAGGGTTCCTTTTTTAAGTCCTTCTATATTTCCTTTAACAAGGAGGTTGCTTTCCTTTTTCGAACAAGCCACGATACTGATAAACAATAAAAATAAAAAACTAACTTTTTTCATGTATTTCTGTTGATTTAACGGTCGCAAATATCACATAATTTTTTCAATCTTTACTAACTCGTAGCTGCCAATTGCATTAAAATTGTGCACAATATTGCGCCGTAGGTACCTACTACATAACCAAAAACAGCAAGCAGAACACCTACCGTGGCAAGGGAAGGATGGAAGGCGGCTGCTACAACAGGGGCGCTGGCTGCACCACCCACATTGGCCTGACTTCCCACCGCAAGGAAAAAATAAGGAGCCTTGATCAACTTTGCTATCAGGATTAAAAGTCCGGCGTGAATACCCATCCACACGACCCCAATAGCGATAAGCCCCGGATTGTCAAAAACCATAGTAAGGTCCATTTTCATCCCGATTGTTGCAACCAGGATGTAGATAAAAACACTCCCAATTTTACTTGCACCGGCACCTTCATAACTTTTAAGTTTTGTAAAGGAAAGTATAATTCCTATTGCTGTGGCGATGGAAATCATCCAGAAAAATGAGGATCCAAAGGAGGCTAATGTGCTTTTTTTATCATTAAAAACTTCAAAATTGGAAGTTAAGTAGTTCGTTATTCCATCTGCGCCCCAATGAGCGATTCCTACCGCCCCAAAAGCGATTGCCAGCATGATCATAAAATCGGCAAGAGTAGGGTTTCGGGTAACACTCTCGGCATAAGAAGCAACTCTGTTCTTTAGATTTGTGATCGCGGAATCATCTGCACCCAGCCATTTATCGATGCGTTCATTTCTTCCAATACCAAATAGAATTAAAGCCATCCAGAGATTTGCCACTACAATATCCACTAAGACCATTCCTCCATAAAGATCGGGGTTGTATTCATAGATCTCCAGCATTGCTGCCTGGTTAGCACCGCCGCCAATCCAGCTTCCCGCAAGGGTGGAGAGTCCACGCCAAACGGCATCCGGACCTACGCCACCAACAGTTTCCGGTGATACCGCGGAAATTAACAAAATGGCCAGTGGGCCACCAATTATAATTCCAATAGTTCCTGTAAAGAACATAATAAGTGCTTTAGGGCCTAAATTAAATATTGCTTTAAGGTCAATGCTCAGGGTCATTAAGACCAGGGAAGCGGGCAATAAATACCTGCTCGCAATAAAATATAATTGGGAAGTATCATCGTCGATGATTCCAAGAGAGTTGAAAATTGCAGGTATCAAATAACACATTAACAGCGCTGGAACAACCGAATAGAATTTTTTCCAGAAGCCTTCTTTTTGGGAGGATGTGTAAAAGACAAATCCCAATGCTATCATCAAAATTCCTAAAACGATGGCATCATTGGTGAAAAGAGGGGTGTTTTCCATAAATTGATTTCTTTGGGCGCCAAAATACAATTTTTATTAGTGAATCCTCCTGTTTCAGGATATTTCAAGAGTATTTTTAAATTAAAATCGGTAGAGGTATTTAGGGGATTTGTTTTAGGCGAATTTCAAGCCCGATGCCCGCTCGTTTTGTTGGGACGCGGCTTCCCCCTCAGGGCTATTAGAAACTATTTCCAGGAAAAAATAAAAAACCTTGAGGCAACGCCCGCAAGGTTTGTCCCGATATATCGGGAGGAAAATATTTTTAAAAATTCGAGGCGGGTTAAACTCTCAATGAGGGATTAATATCCAAAGATCTTCATTAAGCTTTTGGCAACACCGTCTTCTATGCTTTTTTCGGTGATGAAATTCGATGCTTCCAGTGCTTCCGGGCGCGCATTTCCTACCGCTATTCCGTATCCTATATTTCTAAGCATTTCAACGTCATTGTAATTGTCTCCTATCGCGATAGCTTCCTCGGTAGGAATGCCGTAATGCTGTTTTAAAAGGAACTCTATAGCCGTGAATTTCGATATTTTTTTATTGGCGATTTCCAGGTAGGTGTTTTTAGAGCGATAAAGATGGAGTTCATCAGGATATTTCTGGGTTAAAAAATCCTTAATTTGGTCTATATGCGCTTCGTCTCCCATCGCCATGATTTTATGGGCACCTTTATTTTCTGACCGCCATTTTTCGATTACCTCGGAGTTTAGTTTTACCTGCGGAGTAACTTTCGTATTGTTCTCTTCCCTTAACGCCCATTGGTCCATTTCAGGGACATACCATTCATCCTTATGGTAAAGGCTTAAATGGCAGTTTAATTCAGTATTCATAGCGCTTAAATCTTCAATTATTTCCAAAGAAATCTCGGTAGAGCTAACCACAGTATCATCCACAATTACCAAACCGCCATTATAGCTTATAATGGGGAGGGCTTCAATTTCCAATTCCTTCTGAAGATGTTTCATCGCCGCCGGCATTCTGGCTGAAATTAGTATAAAAGGAACTTTATCTTTGAGTTTTTTTATTTCCAGGATGGTTGTTTCAGAAAGTTCTCTTTGTTCATTTAACAGGGTTCCATCTATATCTGAAAAAACTATTTTGTAATCCATTATTCTTCTTCTGTTTTCTGTTTTTTTGGATGCCTTTTAGCATCTTTTAATGCGTTTGAAAGCATGTATTCTATCTGCCCGTTGGTACTTCGAAATTCGTCAGAAGCCCATTTCTCAACGGCTTTGAGCAAATCTTCGTCCAACCTGAGGGCAAATGCTTTCTTTTTACTCATCTCTTATTTAATTGAATTCACAAATTCCACCATGGTTGGGATCAATTCAGGGTGCAATGGCCTCGCTGGCTCATTATAAGCTTTGGTGTTATCCAGGTTTTCTCCCTCAATTTTTCTGAAAATATGGTTCATGTCTTCCAGAATAACCAGTTTCGCAGCGGGATTAGCTTCTTTTAAAATTTCAGCATCTCTTACATCCACTTGCAGATCATTACTTCCGTTTATGATAAGTACAGGGATTTCCAATTTTGAAATTTCCCTTGCAGGATCATACTTCATCCAGGAATTGATGAAGGGCTGAACGCTTGCTCGAAAAATTGATTCCAGATAGGGACTGTAGTTTTGAGTGCTGCCATTTGTTTTCATTTCATCGAAAGCAACTCTTGCATTTTCTGAAAGTTCTGCCGATTGTTTGAAAAGCTGACCCACGATAATATCATCAATTTTTCTGCCCGCTCCGGCAAGGGAAATATAAGCATCAACGGTTTCGGCCTGAGCGCCTAAAATCCCTATTAAGGATCCTTCGCTGTGTCCTGCTACAATAATTTTACTGAAGTTGTTTTCCTTCTGAAAATATTGGATAATATTTGAAAGGTCCAGGACAAAATCATTAAAAGTGAGATCCTCTTCTTTCAACTTGAATTTATCCATTTTAAAAATACGCTTGTCATAGCGGAAGGAAGCAATTCCATTATCAGCTAGTTCCTTGCTTATTTTCTTCATTCCATCGTTTTTCATCATAGGAGCATTTCCATCCCTGTTCACAGGACCGGATCCCTGAATAAAGATTACCAAGGGCGGATTTTCTGCAATCTCAGGAAGAACCAGTGTGCCATCCGTAAACTTGTCAATAGACAAATTTTGTTCAAGGGAGCTGATGGAGTCCTGTGCAAAACTTAAGGTTGTAAGGATAAGTACCAGGCAGCTTAAAATGGATTTTTTCATTATGATGTTTTGTTATTTCGATTGATCTTGTGTTGATATTGGTTGAGTACAACTCTCGCCGCCTCCGGTTTTTGGGTGCCGATTAAAAACGTCTTTTTGTCAATGGTTACAATTTGAATGCCAAGGTTGCCAGCTGAATTATAAGCTTTCTTCCTGCGAATCCCTCTTATTCCCCAGCCTCCATATTCTGTAAGGGGAGAATATTTCCGGACATAAACTTTCTCCATCTCTTTCCAGGCAAAAAATTTTCTGGAAAACCCCATTGGAAAAAATTTAGTCGTGATCCCTTGAGAATCTATCCTGGTGTCCTGGCGCAGAAAAAGGATGAAGGCCATTGGTAACAATGCGGCAAGAGAGAAAAGGACAGAACCAGGATTGTCAAAATTTTGAAAACCTTCAGAATCTTTATGGATTCCTCCAACGATAACCGTAATGACCAATGCAAATATCGCGTATAGCCACCATTGATTAAACCGTTGCTTTTCTTCAAAAACCCTCATGTTTTAATGATTTAAGGTGCCTGTATTTACTATTGGAGCGACATCTTTATCACTACATAGAACAACCATTAGGTTACTTACCATTGCTGCACGTCGTTCGTCATCCAGGTTGACTATGTTTTTTTTACTAAGATCATTTAAAGCCATTTCCACCATACTTACCGCTCCTTCAACAATTTTATGTCTGGCAGCTACAATGGCAGTAGCCTGTTGCCTCTTGAGCATTGCATTTGCTATTTCATTGGCATAGGCAAGGTATCCTATACGAGCTTCCAGAACTTCAATTCCCGCTATTACCAGCCGTTCCTGAACTTCTTTTTCCAGGGCTTCACTTACTTCATTTAAGCTGGAGCGCAAAGTGATGTCTTCATCCAGGCCTTCATCTGCAAAATTGTCATAAGGATATAAGCTGGCTAGTTTTCTTACTGCAGCATCTGTTTGTACAACTACAAAATTTTCAAAATTATTCACTTCAAAAGCCGCTTTATAAGTGTCTTGAACCCGCCATACCAGGATGGTGCTTATCATTATTGGATTTCCCATTTTATCGTTCACCTTTAAACGCTCACTGTCAAAATTCCTCGCCCTAAGGGAGATCTTCTTTTTTACAAAAAGCGGGTTTACCCAAAACAATCCATTTTGTTTTACAGTTCCTTTATATTCCCCGAAAAGAAGTAATACCCTGGATTCATTTGGATTTACAAGAATTAATCCGGCTGCCATGAAAAAAGATAAAAAGATAAGCAGTATAAACCAGGGTGATTTAAACATAATAAATCCTGCAATACTGGCTATAAAAAGAAGAAAAATAAAAAACAGCATTAAATAGCCGTTAGAGGGACTGGAGGTTTTTTCGTTTGAATCCATTTTTTCGAGTGGTTTTTAAAAGTGATATTAATTTGATATCATAAATATATCAAATTAAATTTTAAGGACAAAATCAAAACTTAACAGTAAGGTAAGATATCCTTCTTTATATTTGCACAACTCCAAAAATTAAGTTCACCTCTTATAGAGGAAATTAATAGAAAGGAGTAAATAAATAAATTAAGACACAAATGAAAAACCTGTTATTAATACCTGTCTTTTTCCTGGGATTGACTATTTCCCTTGCTTCAGAATATGACTGGGGACAAAACGGACATCGTGCTACCGGTGAAATAGCTCAAAATCATCTTAGAAAAAAAGCAAAAAAAGAGATTGAAAAATTATTGCAAGGTAAGAGTCTTGCATTTGTTTCTACTTATGCAGATGAAATTAAGAGCGACTCTAAATACCGGGAATATGGTCCATGGCATTATGTGAACATGCCTCCCGGAGATACAAAATACAGTTTGGAAACTGCAAATCCTGATGGTGATCTTTTGTCGGCCTTAAAAAAGTGTAAAGCCGTATTACAGGATGCATCTGCTTCCAGGGAGGAAAAAGAATTCTATTTAAAAATGCTTGTTCATTTTGTAGGAGATCTTCATCAGCCTCTCCATACTGGCAGGGGAGAAGATAAAGGAGGAAATGATATTCAGGTTAGATGGTATAATGAAGGCACGAATATTCACAGTGTCTGGGATACCAAAATGATAGAATCGTATAACATGAGCTATACTGAATTAGCCGAAAACACCAAAGATCTAAGCAAAGAAGAAAAACAACAAATAGCTTCGGGAACTTTTGAGGACTGGATGTATGAATCTAAGGAGTTGAGCAAGAAAGTGTATGCTTCTGCTGAAGTTGGTGAAAAGCTTGGGTATCGCTATATGTACGACTGGTTTCCTGTGGTTCAGGAACAACTTCAAAAAGGCGGAATCAGGCTTGCCCAGGTTTTGAACGAGATTTATAAATAACTAGCGTTTAGATACTTTGTTATTTGAGATGGAACGTTGTCGGCTGCATTTAAAGCGGCCGACTTCATTTTCACGTAATTTTTGATGTTTGGTTTTTCTTCCCTGAACCCTTTTTCTCCATAGTCTGAAACTGCCGGGTTTTAACTGAAGCCTCATAATCTCTATGACTTCTGCTTCGGATATTTTAAACTGATATTCAATCGCTTCAAATGTGGTTCGGTCTTCCCAGGCCATTTCTATGATTCGGTCGATTTCCCTTTCGGTAAAGTTATATTTGTTTGCAATTTCATCCATACTTCAAAAGTATTTTAAAACTTTGGAAACGATTTATAAAATAATCCTAAAAGTAAGATTGATCCTGGGATCCACCTGTTTTTTGGTTTTTGGAAGTTGATGTTTCCAATAATGCTGAGTGCCTCCTGCCATTAAAAGCAAACTGCCGTGCTCAAGATCCAGTTTGAATTTTTGATCTTTGATCTTTTTATGTTTTAACTGAAAATTCCGTACCCCTCCCAAACTAACCGAAGCAATTACCGGATCTTTTCCCAGCACTTTTTCATCGTCTGAATGCCACCCCATACTGTCGCTTCCACCCCGGTAAAAATTGGCCAGGCAATGCGTGAAATCTTTTCCGGTTTGTACCTTGAGTTTTTGCTGTATTTCCAAAAGTTCCGGAGTGAATTTTTCTGGAATTAAAGTGAGGTTGGAGTAGGAATAAGACAGGTCATTAACGGCATAAAGAGCTGTTAATCTGGGTTGAGGGATCTTTTTTCCAAAGATTTTAATATCATGATGCTGCCAGTTCAGTTCTTTCAGAAAGATTTGAAAATACCGGTCGGCAATTTTAGGATCTAAAAATTCCGGATAATAAGTGATATTAGAATCCGGGAGATTTAGTTTGAATTCTTCAGAATTAAATAAACCCATATTCAACTAGAATTGGAGATAATAATAAGCCCACCACATTAAACCAAACTGGAGGGGAATTCTTAGCCAAAGTGCCCATTCCGGAATTCCTGCCCCGGCTTTTTTTGAAGAAAGCATATAGAAATGAACCAAAAGAAAAACGCTTAGCATTAGGATAATTCCATAGATGGCAAGATTCTTTGTTTCTGAAAAAATCATTCCTAATCCAAGCAGTATTTCTGCAGCCCCGCTAAGATAAACCAGCAATTTAGGTGCCGGAAGATATCTTGGCATGATGCGTAAATAGGTTTTCGGTTTTAAAAAATGGATGGTTCCTGCAAGGATGTAAATTCCAGCCATTAGATAGAGATGCCAGGGGTAGATCATTAGTTGTAAATTTATTTTTAAAGATATAAGAAAATAAAGGAATCACGATTTTATCATTCTTCTTATTATAGTTTTATTTATTGTTGTCCGATAAAAATCTAAAATAGCGGCGTCAGACAATGTGCTTCGTTTAGAAAAGTCTTTTAGCCCTAAATGATTGATCTTGCCTTCGCAGGCCAGCATAATACTGGATACTTCACGAAGCGAGCTGCAACCACTGATAACAGTGAAAATCAGATTTTAGAAATTGAAGATAACTGTATTGGATAAAATTAAATCGATACATTTATAACTTATTTAATTAAATCTATGGATAAGAGTTTTCAAAAAATACAAATACAAAAACAAATAAATGGATCTCTTAGTTCCGTAGAGGATATTGTTGCGGTTGAAGCTCCGTTAGAGATCCAGATACAGCACTTTAAAGACCCCAGGCCCACGTCAATTTCAGTTACAATGCGCACACCCGGAAATGACAAAGAACTCGCTTTGGGTTTTTTGTTTACCGAAGGACTTATCCAAAATTACGATCAGATAAAGTCCGTGTCAACTTTTATTGAAAATACCGTTGGCGTTCTGCTCAATGAAGGATGCGTTATTGAACTCGAAAAAACAGACCGCAATTTTTACACGACCAGCAGTTGCGGAGTTTGTGGCAAATCGAGTATTGAAGCCATTAAAACCAGGTCCCAATTTACCATTCAAAAAGGAGAGGCTTTCTCTACGGAAGTCCTTTTTAAATTAAAAGAAAAACTCGCCGTGCGACAATCGCTTTTTAGCCTGACTGGTGGGATACACGCAGCTGCTTTGTTTGATTTAGAAGGAAATCTTGAGCTTATTCACGAAGATGTGGGCCGTCACAATGCATTGGATAAATTGGTGGGGGAAGCTTTGATCCTGAATAAACTGCCATTGACCAACCGGATTTTGTTACTGAGCGGGCGGGCAAGCTTTGAATTGATTCAAAAAGCGATAATGGCCGGAATTCAAACGGTTGTAGCCGTTGGTGCCCCATCAAGCCTGGCAGTAGATTTGGCCAAGGAGCACAATCAAACTTTAATAGGTTTTTTAAAAGACGATAATTTCAATGTGTATTCTGGTGATATCATTTAAAGCCAATAAGACTTTATTTTCAGAATAATGCCTTTCATAACTCAAACACTTTCTATTCCCTCCATACCCTGAAATTTTTATCAGGATTCCTTATCTTTGAGAAAGCCCATTATAAAAATATCAGGGTTCTATTGAAGCTTTACTATTGTTAACAGACTTAGCTCAAATGTCAAAAAATTTAAGTGAATTATCAGCCAGAAAAGGATTGCAGGAAAATCTTTTTGATAAACTGGGCCAATTAGCCCGGGAAACCGGCACGCCCGGAAAAGAAGACCTGGATAAACTTGCAAAGGAATTCCTAATTGGAAACGCCAATACTTTTGGTACAGCAACTTTTTATGACTTCCTGAAACCCGAAAACAAATATAAAAAAGTATATGTGTGCAATGGTACCGCCTGTGTTTGTGCCGGCACACAGGAAAAAGTGATCGCAACTTTAAAGCAGAATTTCAAACCCGAAGAAATAGGTCATATGACCTGTCTTGGAAGGTGCCACGAGAACAGTGCCTTTCACTATAAAAAAAATAATTATTCAGGAAATGCCATAAATACTATCCGGTTTGACCGGGAGGAATTGGTTATCGCACAGGGAAAAGACAGTTATAATGTTCAAGCAAATGGCCGGGCAATATTGACCAAGGCTTTTACTGACATCCAGGAATATTATACACCGTTCATAGAAGCATTAAAAAGGGATCCGGTATCAGTGCTGGAAGAAATTAAAGATTCCAACGTAAGAGGAAGAGGTGGAGCAGGATTTCCAATGGGAATAAAACTTGAGTTTTGCAGAAATGTCAAAAGTGAACTGAAATTTATCATTTGCAATGCCGATGAAGGAGATCCCGGAGCATATTCTGACCGGTATCTTTTGGAAGAAAGACCGCATTCGGTATTGTTCGGAATGCTTGTATCAGGATATGTGACCGGTGCAAGCCATGGCGTAGTATACATTAGGGCAGAATATCCGGAAGCTGTTGTTATCGTTCAAAAAGCGATAGATGATATAACCAATTCCGGTCTTGCCGGAAAAAATATTCAGGGGAGCGGTTTTGATTTTGAATTTAAGATCATCCAGGCCCAGGGATCTTATATTTGTGGGGAAGAAACAGCATTGATCAATTCTATTGAAGGTCAAAGACCGGAGGTACGAGTTCGCCCTCCTTTTCCCGCGCAGCAAGGATTATTTAACAAACCCACTATAGTAAATAATGTAGAAACCCTGGCAACGGTGCATTCTATTTTAGAAAATGGCGGTAAATACTGGAAAACCATTGGCACACTGACATCTTCCGGAACAAAATTAGTTAGTTTAGACAGTAACTTCAACAAGCCCGGAATTTATGAAGTTGAGATGGGAACCCCATTATCTTTTGTTGTAAATGATTTGGGCGGCGGTTTTAAATCCCCGGTTAAAGCCTTGCAAATTGGAGGTCCTTTGGGTGGTTTGGTGCCAGTGTCAAAAATCAGGGATTTGCTGATAGACTTTGAGTCATTTTCAAAAAACGGGTTTTTATTAGGTCACGCATCCATTGTTTGCATTCCTCAGGATTTTCCCATTATAAAATTAATTGAACATTTATTCGGCTTTGCCTCCTACGAGAGTTGCGGCAAGTGTTTCCCTTGTAGGTTAGGAACAAAAAGAGGTCAGGAATTGGCGGAAAAAGCAATTACTTCCGACTATAAAATAGACCGGGTCTTATTTGAGGATTTGCTAACAACCTTGGAAAAAACATCATTGTGTGCTCACGGAGGCGGAATTCCGCTACCCGTGAGAAATGCGCTCACTTATTTTGATGAAGAGCTAAAAACGTATTTTAATTAGAAATAGTTTTGTTATGAAAACTGCCTATATAAACAATCTGCCGTTTGAGATAGAAGAAGGGGAAACTATGTTGACTTTTCTGAGGAGACACAAAGGAGAAAAGGCAGTTCCTACCTTGTGCGACGCTCCCAATTTAGATCCATTTGGGTCCTGCAGGATATGCAGTGTTGATGTTGCGTTGGAAGAAGGCGGCAAAGCAAAAACCCTGGCTTCGTGTCATACGCCGGTTGCGGCCGGACAATATATTTATCCGGATTCCAAATCGATACAGGCACTAAGAAAAAACATCATCGAACTCGTGCTTACCGACCATCCTTTAGAATGTTTGACCTGTGAAGTCAATGGGAATTGTGAATTGCAGACAGTTGCTGCTGAGGTAGGGATCCTGGAAGTGCGCTATCCTCAAGGGAAAACCCATTTATTCAGAGAAAAGGATTATAGTCATCCATATATGACTTCAGACCTGTCAAAGTGCATTAACTGCTATAGATGCGTTAGAGCCTGTGACGAGGTGCAGGGAGAATTCGTGCTGAGCATGTCCGGAAGGGGATTTGATTCCCATATTATAAAAGGCTTTGATCAAAGTTTCATGGATTCTGATTGTGTAAGTTGTGGCGCCTGTTCTCAGGCCTGCCCTACTTCGGCAATTTCTGATATATTTCAATCCAAAGCTAAAACAGCTACTGATGTAACCAGGACCATTTGTACGTACTGTGGTGTGGGTTGCAACCTGGATGTTTCCACACGAAGCAATGAGATCCTGAGCATTCAGGCACCTTATGATGCCGAAGTAAACCAGGGACATACCTGTTTAAAAGGACGTTATGCCTTTAAATTTTATGATCACCCGGATCGACTGGATGCACCAATGATCAAGAAAGATGGTGTATTTGAAAAAGTGAGCTGGGATGAAGTGTATGAATTTATTGCAACCAGATTGAAGTTCTTTAAAGAGGAATTTGGCCCCGATTCTATCGCGGGAATATCTTCAGCAAGATGCACCAATGAAGAGAACTACCTGATGCAGAAATTCATTAGAGCGGTTATTGGCACAAACAATATAGATGGATGCGCAAGGGTTTGTCACTCCCCTACAGCTTTAGGGATGCAAAAAACTTTTGGAATGGGTGCCGCGACCAATTCCATAGACGATTTAAAAGATACAAACTGTATACTCATTATAGGCGCAAACCCAACAGACGCACATCCGGTCACTGGCGCAAAGTTTAAGCAGTTTGCCATGAAAACAGGGAATGTTTCAATCGTGATAGACCCCAGAAGAACTGAAATGGCAAAATATGCAACATATCATATTCCGTTAAGACCCGGAACCAATGTTGCGGTTCTCAATATGATGATGTATTATATTATTTCGGAAAATTTAGTGGATGAAAGCTTTATTGCTTCCCGCACAGAAGGTTATGAAGAATTCAAAAATGAAATTTTAACTTTAGATCTGGATCAGATCGAGGCAATTTGCGGCGTAGAGAGAGAACTCATTAAACAAGCCGCAATTGCTTATGCAACTGCACCAAATGCGATGTCTTTTCACGGTTTAGGAGTCACTGAACATTCCCAGGGAACATTTACGGTAATGCAAATTGCCGATCTCGCATTGCTTTCCGGAAACATAGGAAGAAGAGGTGTTGGCGTTAACCCGCTTAGAGGACAGAATAATGTTCAGGGAAGTGCAGATATGGGGGTTCAACCACATCAGGGAGCTGGTTATTTGGATGTAACCCGGCCGGAGGTAAATGAGCTGTACAATGATTTTTACGGAGTCAAAGTTCCCAGTCACATCGGATATAAAATTCCTGAAATGTTTGAAGCGGCCCTTGAAGGAAAATTAAAAGCGCTTTGGGTCATCGGGGAAGATATTGTACAGACCGATCCCAATACCCAAAAAGTAATAAAAGCATTGGAAAATACAGACCTGGTTATTGTTCAGGAACTTTTTATGACGGAAACTGCTAAATATGCGGATGTCATTCTTCCGGGTGCTTCCTTCCTGGAAAAAAGCGGAACCTTTACTAATGGGGAAAGACGGGTGCAGGCAGTGAGACAGGTTGTTAAACCTATTGGGGATGCAAAACCTGATGGGCAAATCATCATTGATATCATGAATAAAATGGGCTATTCCCAACCGGATTATGATCCAAAAACCATGTTGGAAGAGATTTCCCAAATTGTCCCGTTTTTTGAGGGAATTACCTGGGAAAATTTGGGCAAAAACGGAAAACAATGGCCTGTAGCAAAAGATGGTACAGATACTAAAATCCTTCATCAAAAGGAATTTGCCAACGGAAAAGGAAAGTTTATTTTCAAAGAATGGAAAGAAACGGAAGAACTTGTTGAAAATGCAAAAGACTATCCCTACATTCTCACCACTAACAGGGAATTGGAACATTATAATTGTGGCGCTATGACTCGAAGAACGGGAAATGAAATATTGCTGGGAGATGATTATTTGATGATAAATCCCGTGGATGCTGTGATAAATTTCATAAGTGAAGGGGATTTTGTTTGCCTGGAGTCACCCCGTGGAAAAGTAGATGTTAAGGCTCGAATTACCGATGAGGTAAAACCGGGTATTTTAAGCACCACCTTTCATTTTCCTGATATAATGATCAATATGATCACGGGAGATGTGCACGATTCTGAAGCAAAATGTCCCGAATATAAGGTTGTTGCCGTCAGGATAAGAAAAAGTAAAGGAAAATTTAAAAAACTGATCTCAAGTAATGACTGAAAATAGATGACTTAGGACCTGAAACTAAGAACTGTAAAAATTATCCATATGATCATTTGGATGTTTTTCAATATCGTCCTGTTTTGTGCAAGGGGGAAGACCCTGGATTCTAAAGTAGTTTTTTATCTAAATTGAATAGGTTTACTAAATATTTTTGTTCCTTATTTTTCAGCACTAAGGTTTAATTGCTCAAGGTTTTTTGTGGTGATTTCCTTCTATTTCACCTCTGGGTTTTTAAGGAATTTAAACAGATCATTATAAGTCATTAAATGATATCTCGTATTACGGACATCATATTAGAATATGCCCAATTTCTGCTTTTAAAAATGTTTATCAGACACTACTGATTGTTATTAATAAAAAAATGATATAATATTAAAAATTTAAGCAATAAATTGTGTAATCATTTGAAATTGACTACTTTTCGATCCCTAAAAATCTTAACCTAACTCCATTTTATTGAAAAAAAATTACTTTTTTCTTCTTATTTTTTTAATGGCCTTTACGAATCATTATTCGCAACAAAGCGCCTATGAAGATCTGCATTTAGATTCACTTTATAAAAAAACCTCCGGTCATTTAAGTAAATACGAATATAAGGAGTCTATTGAGGTTGCGATGCAATTGCTCCAGGAGTCCAAAAACAATGGAAATGATTATTATCAGTATCATTCCATGAATATATTAGGTAATAATTATGCCAACTTAAAAGACACACTTCATGCCAGGCAACATTATAAAACGGCCCTGGAGATCGCTCTTAAATTGGACAGCGACACCCTGCTGCTATCGTCTTACAATAATTTGGGGAATGTCTATTCCGAAGATAGAAACACTACACAAGTGGGGATAGATTATTATAACCAGACCATTGAGCTGGCCACAAAAATGAAATATGAGAGCAAACTTTTGGCGCCAACAGCAAATATTGCCTGGACCTATTTGGATATTGGATTATATGATAAAGCCCTTCCTTATTTAAAAAGAAGCTGGAAATTATTGGGAAACAGGGAAGAAGATTTAATTAGGTCCCAACTCCTCACCTTAATGGGCCGCTATCACATGGGAGTGAATGAACCGGAAAAAGCAAAGGTTCATTTTGAGCAAGCAATTCAAAAGGTAGAAAAAGATACCTTAATCCTTGAAGCTTCTTTGGTATATAAGGAATATGCGCAACTGCTTTTTACGATGGGAAGTTATGAGGACGCCTTCCTTGCTTTGGAGAAATATAACCATTTTAATTCTCAAATTTTTGAAAAGGAAAAATTAAGACAAATTCAAGCTGCTAACGTGAAATTTGATGTGATCCAATATCAAAAGGATCTGGAAATTTCCAAAAATGAGCAACTTTACAAAGATGAGTTAATTGAAAAATCTCAATTGAAAACATTTATTGCGATTGTTTCTTCAATCCTTTTAATAATTATCCTGTTCGGTTTGTTTAAAATCAGCCGATCGCGCAGAAAATTAAATAAAGATCTTCTTGAAAAAAATAAGGAACTACTAAAAGCTAAGGAAGAGGCAGAGCGTCTTTCTATTTTAAAGACCCAATTTTTTTCTACCATAAGTCATGAATTACGAACCCCTTTGTATGGAGTAATTGGGTTAACTTCTATTTTAATGGAAGATAAATCGCTGCTTAAACACGAGAGTGACCTTAAATCCCTAAAATTTTCTGCAGATTATCTATTAGCTCTTATCAATGATGTGCTTCAAATGAATAAAATGGAGTCCAATTTACTGAAATTGGAAAAGGTTCCATTTAATTTAAAGGACCTCATGGAAAGTATTATGAAGTCCTTTGAGTTTACCAGGCTTCAAAATAAAAATACCATTCACCTGGATGTCGATTCGAATATTACCTATAATTTGGTTGGAGATCCTGTAAGACTCTCGCAAATTCTTATGAATTTAGTTGGAAATGCCATGAAATTTACGGAAAGAGGAGACATCTGGATAACTTCAAAACTGGTTGAAGAAAAAAGTGATTCGGTAAAGGTTTATTTCGAAATAAAAGATGGTGGCCTCGGTATTCCCAAAAATAAGCAACAAATTATCTTCGAGGAATTCTCACAGTTAAAATCGGAGAATTATAATTATCAGGGTACAGGCCTTGGGCTTCCTATCGTAAAAAAGCTATTGAATCTATTCAAATCTGAAATACATCTGGAAAGTATCGAAGGGGAAGGTTCGGTTTTTAGTTTTGAAATAGAATTTAAAAAAGGCGGATTGAATAAATCTGAAAATGAAATTGCAGGAACTATAGGATCCAATTTAGTTTTTTCTGAAACTGAAGGGTTAGGAAAACATATTTTAATAGTGGATGACAACCGGATCAATCAGGTAGTAACTCAGCGAATTCTTGAGCAAAAATCCTTTAGTTGTGATTTAAGTGATAATGGCCTTGATTCCATAGAAAAAATTAAAAATAAAGATTATGATCTGGTTTTAATGGATCTTAATATGCCGGGAATTAGTGGTTTGGAGGCTACCCGACGAATCCGGGAATTCAACAAAACTCTCCCTGTAATTGCTCTTACCGCAGTTGAAATAGAGGAGGTGCGTCAGGAAATTAAAGAAGCAGGAATGAACGATATTATCATTAAACCTTATGATAATGCAATTTTTTTCCAGGTGATTTACAGAAATATTTCTACGGAGGTTGTTGTTTAAAGCTAATTTATTTTTTTAATAAATAAGGCAAAAGCAGAATCCTAATTTGAAATATTAGGAGTAAACAACCAGAATTGTAATATAATTATTGAGGATTTAAAGATAAAGGTGGAATTATTTTGGAGTCCTCCGGTTTCGCAAAGAGCTTATCTTCGGGATTAAAAAAGTTGATATTGCTTAATTTTGCCTGTCCAATTTGTTCTCCAATACCATCGTTTTCATTCCAGTTATGGAAAGTCCAGGTGGTTGCAAATGGAACTCCATCCATTACTATATAATCCTTGTAAACAATCAAGTGAGGGTTTTCTTCAGCCTTTTCTGTTTCTGTTCCAAAAGTAACTATATAAGCAGCGGCGTGTAAAAGTTCAGTTTCGGGTTCCTGGTAGATTACATACCAGTCCTTAGGGGATTCTCCTATTTGGTTTTCAAAGGTTAATTTAGCGCGATTAAATGAACCTCCTTCAATTTGCTGAGGTTCCATTAGTTCCCAATTTGTTCCGGGATCGGTTAGTTTAAAAGGTAAAGCAAAGAAATACTGCCATGTGAATATATCAAACCTTGCCCCTTTTTCTTCGGCTATCTTAGGACACAAAAACACTTCTTCCCTATCATAGATTAATTTAGTTCCATCTTTTTTATCTATCCTGATCTTTGTTGAATTGGTTAAACTCGTTATTTTTCCTGAAAAGCGGGGATTACCACCAAAAGTTAAGTCGATATCAAACGCTACCGCCTTATTTGAATTCCAGGTTTCCTTATTATGCGCATTTTCTATGTTTTGCGCAAAAGCCACCGCAGGTGACACGGCTCCATCTTCTGTTCCACTATCGGATTCTGTAATAATCTTTTCATCTGCCAGCGTTTCTTTTTTCTCATTTTGAATGCAGCCAAAAACCAGCATTGTTGATAAAGCAAGGAGCGTACGTTTCATATTTTTCCGGTTCAAGGTTCAAAGTTACAAAGCTTTTCAAGGAATATTGTTTTCCTAAAAATGAAAACCGCTTCACTTTATCTAAAAGCGAAGCGGTCTCAAATCTAAGGTCTAAAATCTTATTTTACCATTTCAAAACTGCGTTTTATAAATGCAGTCAGCTCTTCGCCTTTCAACAGGTTTTGAGACAAGCGTGCAAGATCAAGCGATTGCTTGATAAGACGTTCCTGTTTTTTCTCGGTTTTAGAATTCAAAATTTCAGAGATGAGTGGGTGATTGGTATTTACCACAAGATTATACATCTCTGGCATATTGCCCATTCCAAACATTCCACCACCGCCGGTTTGTTGCATTTCCTTCATACGTCGCATAAATTCCGGCTGTGTGATAATAAGTGGTGCAGCAGTGCTGTCCATAGCTTCCAATTGAACACTGTATTTTTCTTTTGGCACTACCTTTTCAAAGTCGGTTTTTAGTTTCTCCAGTTCTTCTTCAGAAAGTTTGGAGATCTTATCATCTTCTTTTTTAATCAAGCTGTCAACGTGATCGCTATCTACCCGTACAAAAGAAATTTTCTCTTTTGAGGATTCCAGTTTTTGAATAAGGTGTGAAATAATTGGAGAATCCAGCAATAACACTTCATATCCTTTATCCTTTGCAGCTTCAATAAAACTATGCTGTGCATCTTCGTTGGAAGCATACAGGATCACGGTATTACCATCTTTATCTGTCTGGTTATCTTTTATTTTCTCCAGGAGTTCATCAAAAATATAATACTTTTTATCTACCGTAGGATAAAGTGCGAATTTATCGGCTTTTTCGAAGAACTTATCTTCAGAAAGCATTCCGTATTCAATTACGATCTTGATATCGTTCCATTTCTTTTCAAAATCTTCCCTGTTATTGGTAAATAGGGATTTCAGCTTATCTGCAACTTTTCGGGTGATGTAGCTGGAAATTTTCTTAACCGCTCCATCTGACTGAAGATAAGATCGGGATACGTTTAACGGAATGTCAGGGGAATCGATTACTCCCCGTAACATGGTTAAAAACTCTGGTACAATACCTTCCACATTGTCAGTTACATATACCTGGTTTTGATACAACTGTATTTTATCCTTCTGAATATTCATATCCTGCCCCATTTTTGGGAAATATAATATTCCGGTAAGGTTAAAAGGGTAATCCACGTTCAGGTGAATATGGAATAATGGATCCTCAAATTGCATTGGGTATAATTCGCGGTAAAAATCCTTGTAGTCCTTGTCTTCAAGCTCTGTAGGCTGCTTGGTCCACGCAGGATTTGGATTATTTATAATATTATCTACCGTGATAGTTTCAGGTTTGGCGTCCTCGGGTGCATCTTCCGGAAGAGGAAGTGTTTCTTCCCTGGTTCCAAATTTAATAGGGATTGGCATAAACTTGTTATACTTCACCAATAATTCCCTGATTCTTTCTTCTTTCAGGAATTGCTTGTCCTCTTCATTGATATGAAGAATAATTTCTGTACCGCGATCCTTTTTATCTCCTTCTTCAATAGTGAAATCCGTCGTTCCTTCGCAAACCCAGTGAGCTGCAGGTTCATCTTTGTAAGACTTCGTAAGGATCTCCACTTTGTTGGCAACCATAAATGCAGAATAGAAGCCAAGTCCAAAATGCCCAATGATACCGGTATCTTTAGCCGAATCTTTATACTTTTCAAGGAATTCTTCAGCTCCGGAAAAAGCTACTTCGTTGATGTATTTCTCAACTTCTTCCTGGGTCATCCCAATTCCCTGATCTATAATATGGAGGGTTTTGGTTTCCTCGTTAATTTTAACCTCAATCGTAGGATTACCATATTCCACATCGGTTTCGCCAATAGTGGAAAGGTGTTTCATTTTAATGGTTGCATCTGTCGCATTGGAGATTAACTCCCGCAAAAAGATTTCATGATCGCTGTAAAGAAATTTCTTTATAAGAGGGAAAATGTTCTCTACAGATACATTAATTTTTCCTGTTGCCATATATTCTAGTATTTAGTTGAATGATTATTGCCTAACCTATAGTCAAAAAAAATACCAACTAAATTCCGCTGACAAACTGGCACCCGTAATGATTTGTGGCTCGTTTCGTCTAAGCTGCTAATCTATAAATTCAAATATTAAAATATTTAACAAATTATTTTGTTTAATTTTTGCTTTAAAAGATTAAACAGTGTGTATCTTTGTAAAAGAAAGAAAGAGTTATGGCAACGAAACAAAAAAAAACAGAATCTAAATTGGTAAAAGAAACTAAAGTTACTCAGGACCAGTTAATAAGTCTTTATATGGAATATGTGCTTGAGCATGAAAAAATGCCCAAAAGCGTTTTTAAATTCTGTAAGGATAACAATATAACCGAAGCGCAGTTCTATGATTTTTATGGAAGTTTTGAAGGCCTGAAAAAAGGTATCTGGGACAAATTTTATGATAACACCATTCATGTTATAGAAAAAAGCCCCGAGTTTGATGCATTCTCTACCCGGGAAAAATTATTGACTTTTTATTATACTTTTTTCGAATTATTGACGGCAAACAGAAGCTATGTGTTATATGCACTTTCTGAAAATCCTGAAATGATGAAAAATCTAGACCAGTTAAAAGGTCTTAGAAGAAGAATGAAAGGTTTTGCAAATGAATTAATACGTGAAGGAAATGAAGATAAATCTTCAAAAATTTTAAAACAGTCGGAAACTATTTTTTCTGAAGCTACCTGGGTACAACTGTTATTTATCATCAAATTTTGGATGGATGATAATTCCGCGCAATTTGAAAGTACAGATGTGGTGATAGAAAAATCTGTAAATACGGTTTTTGATCTTTTTGATACTACTCCTTTGGAAAGCTTGCTGGACTTCGGAAAATTTATTTGGAAAGAAAAAATGGCATAAAGTCCCCTATTTAGGCTTCACAGGCATTCAGAACCCCCACAATTCAAACTTGCCTGTGAGGTTTTTTATTCAAAACACGAAAAACCTATAAGGTCTTAACAATACTGGAAAGTATTAAAGCAATAAACAAAACATCTACCGAAAAAGTGGTTGAAAAGAAACCTAACAGGTTTTTGAAACCTTTTAGGTTTGAACCTTAACACTATGAACACAATAGATAAAATACCCACAGGAAAACTTGGAAGAACCAGTAAAATGGTTCAGACAGGTGTAAAAGTAGGAGGGAATTATATAAAATATTTCAGCAAAAAAGCTTTTGATTCCAGTCTTACAAGAGACGAGTTGGATGAAAATAATGCTACAGATATTTACGACGGATTAAAAAGTTTAAAAGGAAGTGCACTAAAAGTGGCTCAAATGCTTTCAATGGAAAAGAGTTTGCTGCCAAATGCCTATGTAGAAAAATTCTCTTTGGCGCAATTCAGCGTTCCACCATTGTCGGCTCCTTTGGTTCGGAAAACCTTTAAAAAATACAATGGGGAATACCCAGAAGACCTTTATGATACGTTTGCAACCCAATCGGTAAATGCGGCCAGCATCGGACAGGTGCACCGCGCAACAAAAGATGGGAAGAAACTTGCTGTGAAAATCCAATATCCGGGGGTTGCAGATAGTATCAGTTCAGATCTTGCAATGGTAAAGCCTATTGCAACCAGAATGTTCAACTTGCAGGGAAAGGATTCTGAAAAATATTTTAAGGAAGTAGAGGGGAAACTGCTCGAGGAAACAGATTATATCCTGGAAGTAAAACAAAGCAAAAGTATTTCTGAAGCTTGTACACACATTCCTGATTTAAAATTCCCAAAATACTATGAAGAACTTTCCAGTGAACGGATTATCACGATGGATTGGATGGATGGAGAACATTTAAGCGAATTCGCGAAAAAGAATAATGATCAGGCTAAAGCTGATAAGGTAGGGCAGACATTATGGGATTTTTATATGTACCAAATGCACCATCTTAAGGAGTTGCATGCAGATCCTCATCCCGGAAATTTCCTCATAGACGCAGAAGAAAATCTAATAGCGATAGATTTTGGGTGTATCAAACAAGTCCCCGATGATTTTTATGTTCCTTATTTTGAACTGGCAATTAAAGAAAATATCAATAATCCAGAATTTTTTTCCGAAAAACTTTATCAACTTGAAATTCTTCGGAAAGATGATTCACAAAAGGAGATCACGTTCTTTTCAGAATTGTTTTATGAAATGTTGAGTTTATTCACAAGTCCGTTTCACAACGAAACCTTCGATTTTGCAGATGAAACTTTCTGGTCAAGAATAACGGAATTGGGAGAAAAGTACAGCAAAGATTCCGATTTGCGAAAGATGAATGGGAACCGTGGAAGCAAACACTTTTTGTATATCAACAGAACATTTTTCGGCCTTTATAATATGCTGCACGATTTAAAAGCAAAAGTTGAAATCAACAATTACAAAAAATATATTTAAGATTTTATTTATTGGTTAGGTTGTTAGGAGAGTGTGGCTTTAAAGTCACGCTCTCTGCATTTATAGAAACGCCAGAATTTTGAAATCCCGTTTCAATAAAACACATTTCATATTGATTATAGAAATCAAAAAAGCCTGCAAAAATCAAAGTTTTGCAGGCTTTTTTATATTGAAGTAGTTTAAATAGGTTAAAGCCTAATTTTTCATCACTTCTTCAGGTTGTTCTATAGATGTTTTCTCTTTGTTTTTCACATATTTTTCAAGCCATTGGTCTTGTTCCCAAAGCACGTGTAATACAGATTCTTTTGCGCTGTAACCGTGGCTTTCCTTTGGAAGCATCACTAAACGTGCAGTTGCTCCCAAACCTTTCAAGGCGTTGAAGTAACGTTCACTTTGCATTGGATAAGTACCGGAATTATTATCGGCTTCTCCGTGGATCAGCAATAAAGGGGTTTTCATTTTGTCGGCATGCATAAACGGGGACATTCCATTATACACTTCCGGTGCTTCCCAGTAATTTCGCTCTTCGCTTTGAAACCCAAACGGGGTTAAAGTCCTATTATAGGCTCCGCTCCTTGCAATTCCCGCTGCAAATAAATTAGAATGTGAAAGGAGGTTTGCTGTCATAAAAGCACCATAACTGTGCCCGCCAACAGCAACGCGATCCCTGTCTATATAACCAAATTCATCTATCGCATCTATTGCGGCTTTCCCGTTAGCAACAAGTTGCGTTCTAAAACTGTCATTTGGCTGTTCGTCGCCTTCTCCCACAATTGGGAAAGCGGCGTCATCTAAAACAACATATCCACGGTTAACCCAGTAAATTGGAGATCCGTAATACGGATATGTAAAATCATTGGCATTGGATGTGTTCTGCCCGGCAGAGGCCTTGTCTTTAAATTCCCTTGGATAAGCCCAAAGAATCATCGGTAATTTCTTTCCGGATTTTTTATCATAATTCGCAGGAAGATAGAGTGTACCGCTTAATTCAAGTCCGTCATCCCTCTTGTAGGTGATCACTTCCTTATGAACATCTTCCAAAGCTTTAAAAGGATTCGCGAAATTGGTGATTTGTGTAAGGCCATTATCAGCATTAATATTCCTTATATAATAATTCGGATATTCAGCAGATGCTTCTATTCGCACTAAAAGCTTACCATCCTTAATATCGATTGCTTCTACCAAAGATTCTTTTTTGTCGGTATATTCAGACTGATACAACCTTTTGGTTTTCCCGTTTTCCAGATTGATCTCATCCACAAAAGGAAATTGTCCTTCTTCAGAAAAACCGTCCCCCAATAAGAAGGCTTTGTTAGTATCAAGGGAAAGCACATTTGCTCCAAATTGATTCTTTTTTGTAACAAAACTTCCCGGATCATTGTACCTGTCCTGATAATTTCGGTCAAACAGCACTTTTGGGGCTTTATTGGGTTGAGAAGGATCAAACACATAGGTTCTGGTATTTCTGTTGTTCCACCATCTGTCATATGCAATTGCGGTGTTATTGTTACCCCAGGTTATTCCTGAGAAACGATCTTTTGTCTTCAGGATAGATTTACCTTCTCCTTTAAATGGAGCATCCAGCAAAAATACTTCATCGCGAAATGCAACCTCATTTTCAGGATCACCTCCATCCAATACTTTTGCATACACCAAGGTAGCAGGTGCGTCGCTTCTCCAGGATAAATCGCGTCTTCCTTCTCTTTCAGCCATAAAACCCTGCGGAAGATCTTCAATTAAAGGAACATCATTTACCATAGAAACCTCATTCCCTTGCTTGTCATAAATAATGCTTTCTGAAGGAAATCTGTAATAAGGAACCAAATAGGAAAAAGGCTTTTTAATAGCTGTAACCATAACATAATTACCATCAGGAGAGAAGGATATGCTGCTATACATTCTTGCGTCTTTCCAGTCCTTTTTTGTTCCATCCATGGAAACTTTTACCAGGGAAGCCTTTGCCAGTTGTTCAAAATTATATTCATCATTAGGATTTTGTAAAAGATCCTGATAGGTTCTGTTTTGTGCTTTACTCCCGTCGCTTACTGAAACGGTTGGGCCTTCTGGAATTGCTGTAGCAGTGTTGATCAATTCTTTTCGGCTTTCCGGAATCATTTTCACCAGTACGGCTGAATTATCCTTGAACCAATTGATAACATCCCTCATATTGGCATTCAAATTTCCATCGGTTAATTTCCTTGCCTGTCCGGTGGATATTTCCAATACCCATAGTTCAACCCCTGTATCGGTTGTATGGGTCATCGCGATTTTTGTTTCATCCGGAGACCAGGAGAAATTGGTTAACTTCGGGTTTTCAGGTAAGCCTTTCACCTTCATGGGTTCCTTGGAATTTACCGGTTTAACCTGAACATTGTTATAATAAGTTGCCCGGCTGCTAATGTTCGTAACAGGGTTTATCCGCAGGCCGCCAAGGCGCATTTCGGTTTCACTTAATTCTGCAATGGATTTATATTGATCACGATATAAAAAGACCATCATCTCACCTTTGCTGTCAATAATTGTTGTTGGTGCAAGAGGAACATCTACCAGCTCCAGAATTTCCTGAGGCGGTTTTTGATAGGTCAGGTTTTCCTGAGCCGTTGCCGTAAAAAGGAAACTCGCAGTAAGAAAACAGAAAATTAATTTTTTCATAAATTTTAAAATTAAAGGGTTATAAAAGCGCGGCAATAAATAAGGGGCAATGTTTAATCTTTCTTATATTGCAAGGCAAAAATGTATTAAAATCTAAATTTAGTAATAAATAATAATAATTTCATAATTTCTTCAAATATGTATCAATCTAAAATTGCCGGTCTGGGGAGTTATTTGCCGGAAAATGTGGTGACTAACGACGATCTTTCAAAACTGATGGATACCAATGATGCCTGGATACAGGAAAGAACTGGGATCCAGGAACGCAGACATATCAAAAAAGGTGACGGCAATTCTACTGCTGTTATGGGGGCTAAGGCTGCCAGAATAGCTATAGAACGCTCAGGAATTGACAAGGATGATTTGGATATGATTGTTTTTGCCACGCTAAGTCCCGATTATTATTTTCCTGGTTGTGGCGTGCAGGTTCAGGAAATGCTCGATATAAAAACAATTCCTGCCTTGGATGTACGAAACCAGTGCAGCGGGTTTATTTATGCGCTTTCCGTGGCCGATCAATTCATCAAAACCGGCATGTACAAAAACATCCTTGTCATTGGCAGCGAAAACCATAGTGGCGGACTTGATTTTACAGATCGCGGCCGATCTATTTCCGTGATTTTCGGGGATGGGGCAGGAGCTGCTGTTTTAACCAGGACAGATCATATTAGCCAGGGTATCCTTTCCACCCATTTACATTCTGAAGGAAAACACGCCCTGGAACTTTCCTTAAGAGCCCCAAGTACAGAATACTGGGTGCCACAGATTATCGCTGAAAATCCTCAGGGAGATGATATTCCTTATTATCCTCATATGAACGGTCAGTTTGTTTTCAAGAATGCGATCCAGCGATTTTCTGAAGTTATCATGGAAGGGTTAAAAGCCAATGGACTTGAGGTGAGTGATATTGATATGCTGATCCCGCATCAGGCAAACCTTCGAATTTCACAGTTTGTCCAGCAAAAATTTAAACTCAAGGACTCACAGGTATATAACAATATTCAGAAATATGGAAATACTACCGCAGCTTCCATTCCTATTGCCTTGACAGAAGCCTGGGAAAACGGAAAAATAAAAGAGGGAGATTTGGTGGTGCTGGCAGCTTTTGGAAGTGGATTCACCTGGGGAAGTGCAATTATTGAGTGGTAATTTTTGAAGTTAGATATGAGATGTTAGACAGTGGAACAAAGAAAAAGAGAACATAGAAAGGAGACTAAAGAAAATTCAGAAAAAAGAGCCAAGAGCCAAAACGATTTTTGAAGAAAATTCTTTTTCTCCCTTGAAATACGGGATATAAACTCAAAAGATAAAATGTCCCGTTAGGGATAACATACAGGTTAAAAAACCCGCATCTCCAAGGAGATTGCGGGTTTTCAACTAACCACATTAACAAAAACTAACTAAAAGCTAACTAAAATAATCCACCGCCTTCTTTTTCATTATCGTCGCGGTTTTTACGTTTCAAAGCACCATTTTTTCCGCCACCGAATTTATAGGAAAATCCCAGAAATACCGTTTGACTTTCAGGTTTGAAGCTTCCTCGTTGACTGTAAGGCAAATCGGCATCAAAAGTGAATCGTTGGGTATTAAAAATATCATTAAAATTAAGGCTTATGGTTGCTTTGTCATCTAATAAATTATACCTGGCCCCGGCATTGATAAAATACATTTCTTCAGCTTTAAATTGCAACATTCTGGCTGGACTTCGGTAATATCCAAATAATTGAAATGTCAAATCTTCGGTTGCATTAAAACTCTGATTTAGCCTGAAATTAAATGCGGTATTTTCTACCTCCACGGTTTCCGTTCCTATAACGCCCCGCTCATTTTTGTTGTAGAGTTCCAGGCTGGGGTTTAAACTCCACCATTTAAACGGTTTATAGCTTCCGGAGAATTCAATCCCGGCGGCATTGTTGTTTCCGCCATTGATAAACGTAAGCAACAAACGGGATGGATCTTCAGGGTCGAGTAAAATGGTTTGATTGATCTCGTTTTCAATAGCACGGTAAAATACTCCTCCGGTGAAATTGCCTTTTTCAAAATTCTGGGTGTAATTCAATTCCAGAGAGTTTGTGAATTGGGGATCCAGTTCAGGATTTCCTACTCCGGTAATTCTTGGAGTGCTGAATTCCCTAACCGGATTTACCTGGTTTAATCCAGGTCGGTCTACCCTTCGTCCATAACTTATTTGAAAAGATTTCTTTTCAGAAAATTTATAAGATGCGAATGCTGTAGGATACACGGTTATATAATCGTCCTCGAAAATTTTATTTCCGTTTAAGATGGCTTCTACATCATACTTTTCAAGTCTTGCCCCTAACTGATAAGACCATTTTTCAAAATTTTGCCCAAAAGTGGAATAGAACGAGTAGATGCTGTTGTCATAGTCGTAAAGTGCGTCTTCCAGGTTTTGGTTTGTGCTTTCATATTGATTTCTGCTATCTCTCAACCGTGCTTCCGCGCCTAGTTCCAGTTTTGATTTCTCGCTTAAAGGGTTTATGTAATCCAGGTTAATCGTGGTATTGGTGATATCATCCTCCACATCATCGCGGTAATCCGTAAAACCACCTGCGCCCTGAAATTCAAATCTGGCCAACTCCGAGCCGTCAATGGTGTTATAGTCGATTTCGAGTTCAATGTTGTGGCCTTCTTTTGCGAAATCCCTTTTATAATCAAAATTATAGGTACTTGAGTTATTTTTTGTGTCCAGGTAAAATTGCTGGAAAATGTTATTTTGCGGGGCATCTTCAAAAAGTATATTTACCCGCCCTGTAGGTTCCCCCGTAAAATAATTCTGATTGGTATAAACCGAAAAGGTGTTTTTATCGTCCAGATAAAAATCCAGTCCGATTTTGTAAAGATAGGATTGACTGTCGTTTAGAAAAAAAATGTTTTCTGAAGAGTTATTGGTGAAATTGTCAATTTTTCCAGTGTTTTCCCTTTTGCCAAAGTTGCTCCCGATATTGGCGTAAAAGTTAAATTTTCCGCTGCGGTAATTGGTGTTAAAAGATCCATTATAACGGGTGTTCTTGCCTGTGGTGATTCCTGTTGTCAAATTTCCGTTAAATCCCAGGTTGGAATTTTTGTGAAGAATTATATTTATAATTCCACTCATGCCTTCAGGATTATATTTGGCCGATGGGTTTGTGATCAATTCAATGCTTTTAATCGAGGAACTGGGAAGTTGCTTTAAAAGCTGGGCGGCAGGAATGTTGGTTGGTTTTCCATCCAGCAGGATCCGGACATTATCATTTCCGCGCATAGCGATGTTGCCATCCTGATCTACCGTAAGCGTTGGCAGGTTTCCCATGATATCTGAAGCGGATGGTCCCAGAGTTGTTAAGTCTTTTCCTACATTGATCACTTTCCTGTCTATTTTTTGCTCTATGGTCGTGCGCTCCGCAATAATGTTTACGTCATCGAGCATGGCAATATCGGTTTCCAGGAAGATGGTTCCAATATTTACATTACTGTTGTTTCTGGAGATCTCAATTTCTCTGGAATAGGTTTTATATCCGATAAACTGAGCCTGAAAATTGTATTTTCCGGCCGGAATATCTTCTATATTAAAACTACCATCTTCCCAGGAAATATTCCCCGAGATTAAATTTCCTTCGAGATCATTTATTATAATTGTTACATAGGGAATAGGTTCCTGAAAGTCCTGATCTATCACAACACCGGAAATATTACCGATATTGATATCTATTGGAGCTTGAAAAGCCTGACTAAAACTGAAGCTGATGAGGCTTGCGAATAAGATTAAATGTTTCATTTTTTGATTGATTTTGATGGTTAAATTGTTATAGATAATACTTTGTATAGCATAATAGATTAATATGGGTTTTTAAAATTAAAAGGTCTCTACTATAAAAGACGCCTTAATTTGATAATTGTTACAGTTTTTATAAAAAATAAAAAAGAAACCATCTTCAAAAAGAAAATGGGTTTCCTGTTACACCGGGTAAGCCAACCATCTCAGCCTTCCCGGTTTCACAGGGAACTTCAGTTTATAACAAAGACAACCAAAACCGGAATTTGTTACAATGCTGGTTTTATGCTAAATTTGTATTCTATGGAAAAGAAAAAAACATTGGTTTTAGGGGCTTCCTTAAATCCTTCACGGTATTCCAACATCGCAATAAACCGATTGGTCGTTTATAAACAGCCTGTTGTGGCGGTTGGATTAAGAAAAGGTGAAGTGGCTGGTGTTCCTATTTCTACTAAAAAGGAACATTTTGAAAATGTGGATACTGTAACTTTATATCTAAACCCTAAAAGACAAATGGAATATTATGATTATATTCTTTCGCTTAATCCACAACGGGTGATCTTCAATCCCCCTGTTTTCAGATTTGGGACACCCTAAAAATTTTTCTCTATAATTTGATATAATTCGGCTTGGTCATCATCCATTTTCAGCAGCTTAGTTTTTGTGTGCTTTGAATCTGGTAAAGTATAGGTTACACTGTACATATTTTGAGTGAGTTCCGCTGCCTTTCTCAAGGAGATCTCTGACTTCTCTTTATATAGTACGCGTTCTAACTCTTTGTAAACACTATAGGCTGTAAAAGCAATACAAATATGAGCTTCTATTCGATGCCTCAATCTATGGTAAATAGGGCGTATGCGTAGATCTGTTTTGGACATGCGGAAGGCACGTTCGATGTGGAATAAATTTTTATAATTCTCCACCACCTGTTTATCAGGCAATCTTGTATTGGTAATATACCCTTTGAGCCCATCCCAAACATTGTCGTGATAATATTTATCATAGTCGATTTCAATGGAAACATCTCCTTCCATTTTAAGGTACTTGTTGTAGCCTTTGTTGTTGATATTGGATTTGGTAAGCTTACCTGATTTAATTCGCTTTTCAAGGCGCTGTAGACCCTTTTTTCGATTATGAGCATCCTTGGTTGCTCTGTTGTTGGCATAGGTGATCAGAAGGCGGGTATGATCAGATTTTGTAACCCTGATCATTTCTCCATCGGATAGCTTCCTTGTCAGTACCTTTTTCTTTATTTGCTCTGATTCGTTTTTTAATCTGGCACCCAAAATATATTCATAGCCCTTAGCTTCCAAAGCTGCAATATTGGATTTAGAGAGCAGCCCTGAATCCGCAACAATCACTGGTTTATCTAGGTTGAATTTAGCAGCAATCTTCTCTATGAAAGGAATTAGGGTATGACCTTCATAAGTATTTCCTTCGAAAATGTCATACCCGATAGCGTAGCCTCCCAAACCCACAAGCAATCCTAAAAAAATTTGAGGATTCTGGTGTTTCCCATCTTTACTAAATCCGGCTTTGCGCAGATCGTCCTCGTCACTGGCTTCAAAATACAACGTGGTCATATCATAGAAAACAATATTTATTTCCCCTTGCAAAATTTTGAGAGTATGTTCAAATGAAATTTGTTCAACCTGATTCTTGATCCGGCTGTTGAGCTTGTCTAAAAAGCGGTAGATCGTATCAATATTTAGCTGAACTCCCTGAAAGCGATACAGGTATTCAGCAGTTTTTAATTTGCTTAATGGAAAAGCTAAACGGGCAAGCACTAGATGACGGAATAAATCTTCACTAACCGCATTAAAACCAATACTATCGTAGATCCTTCCAAAGATGATCTCAGGGCCCAGTGTCTTGATACTGGCATTGCCCATCTGTTCAAATAATTGTTCTACAAAAGCATCATTCTCAGATATAAATAACTTCCCTTGGGCACGTATCCGATCAATCTCCTGTTTGCCCAGGTACTCAAACTTTTCTATTTTTTGAACATCACTACTGCTTCCAATAGTTTTTACAACCTTATATTTTCCCCGCTCTTTGGAGATAATTTGAACAGAAGTACTGCCAGACTTATTTTTCTTTTTTCTCAAAAACATGCGTAAATATACCAGTGGGACACCCAATTTACAAATCTATCCTAGTAAAATCAATGGGTACAAAGGCATATTTAAAAAAGTGCTGAAAACAGGAAGACAACCAAAACCGGAATTTGTTACAATGCTGGTTTTATGCTAAATTTGTATTCTATGGAAAAGAAAAAAACATTGGTTTTAGGGGCTTCCTTAAATCCTTCACGGTATTCCAACATCGCAATAAACCGATTGGTCGTTTATAAACAGCCTGTTGTGGCGGTTGGATTAAGAAAAGGTGAAGTGGCTGGTGTTCCTATTTCTACTAAAAAGGAACATTTTGAAAATGTGGATACTGTAACTTTATATCTAAACCCTAAAAGACAAATGGAATATTATGATTATATTCTTTCGCTTAATCCACAACGGGTGATCTTCAATCCCGGTACAGAAAACCCTGAATTATTTCAGCTTCTGAAAAAAAATAATATAGGTTTTGAAGTTGCCTGCACCTTAATTCTCCTTGGTACGAATCAATACTAACCCCAGGAAGGTTAAAAATCCATTTAGGATAAGCACAAAAAATCCGAACTCAAATCCAAACCAGATCTCACTGTTACTGCTTACCACATAGGTCATAATAGGAGATAAAATAGCTATCACAGGGACCCATTTATCTATTACTTTCCATTTTGTAAAAAGTCCAAAACTGTACAGTCCCAGTAATGGGCCATAGGTATATCCTGCGAAAACAAATAATTTGGCGATCACACTTTCATCTTTTATAAGGTATTTGAAAGTGATGATCACCAAAATAAGCACCACGGAGACTCCAATGTGTATCTGCTTTCGAACTACTTCCTGTTTTGCTTTTGAATATCTTTTTTCAATATCCATAATATCAATGCTGAAGGAAGTTGTGAGCGCGGTTAATGCGCTGTCTGCACTACTGTATGCAGCAGCAATAAGACCAAGTATAAAAAATATAGCGATCCCGAAACCTAAATCGCTTTGAGTGGCAATTACCGGGAATAGTTCATCCCTGAAAGATTCTATTCCATTTGTTCGTGCGTATTCCGTCAATAATACCCCAAGGGCCAGAAAGACCAGGTTAACAAAAGTGAGCACAATAGTGAACCAGAACATGTTTTTTTGTGCGTCTTTCAGATTTCTGCAGGTCAGGTTTTTTTGCATCATATCCTGGTCCAGTCCGGTCATTACAATGGCGATAAAAGCACCGGATATAAACTGTTTCCAGAAATAATCGGCACTTCTGATATCATCAAAAAAGAAGATCTTCGACAATTCACTATTGGAAATGTGGGAGATAAGATCCCCTCCCTGAATTCCGAGATCATCAGAAATAAAATAGATGCTTACCCCTACAGCTATAAGCATACTAAGTGTTTGAAGGGTATCTGTATAAACGATTGTTTTTATCCCCGATTTAAATGTATAAATCCAAATTAGGGCAATAGTCATAACTACTGTAGCCCAAAAGGGAATCCCCAGGGCATCGAATAAGATGATCTGCAAAACATTGGCTACCAGGAATAATCTAAAACTGGAACCTACTACTCTTGAAAGCAGGAAAAAAGATGCACCGGTTTTATAGGAATATGTGCCAAACCTGCTTTCCAGGTAGGTGTAAATAGAGGTGAGATTCATCCGGTAATAAAGCGGAAGCAAAACAGTTCCTATAACCAAATATCCAACGATATATCCCAGTACAACCTGCATATAACTAAACTGGCTGGCCTCAACCCAACCGGGAACCGAGATAAAGGTAACCCCGCTCAGGGATGCGCCTATCATTCCAAATGCTACCAAATACCAGGGAGATTCCCTATTGGCTTTAAAGAATGTATCATTACTGGAGTCTTTTCCGGTAAAATAAGAGATGATCAGTAAAGCGCCAAAATAGCCGGCGATAAGCAGGAGAATATAAAGGGGTTGCATAGAAGATTGATTTCGGGAGCAAATTACAAATAATGGATTAATTTGCAACCGGCAATCTGCGGCTTAATTTTATTGATTTGAAGTAAAAAAACGTAATTTTGAAACATGGATTTTTCTTCAAAATTATTGGAACAGGCCGTAGCCGAAATGTCCCAGCTTCCGGGAGTGGGCAAGCGTACCGCATTAAGACTTGTACTGCATTTATTAAAGCAACCAGTGGAGCAAACCACACAACTTTCAGAAGCTTTGGTGAATTTAAGAACGAAAATCAAACTTTGTAATAACTGTCATAACATCAGCGATACAGAATTATGTGAGATTTGTTCCAATCAAAACAGGGTTCGTGAGATTGTTTGCGTGGTGGAAGATATCCGGGATGTGATGGCGATAGAAAATACGAGTCAGTACCGCGGATTGTATCATGTACTGGGTGGAAAAATTAGTCCTATGGACGGGATTGGACCTTCACAATTGACGATAAAATCCCTTATTGATAAAGTAAAAGAAGGAGAAATTGAAGAGATTATTTTTGCTTTGAGCTCTACTTTAGAAGGGGATACCACCAATTTTTATATTTTTAAGCAACTGGAGGGATTAAAGGTGAAAACCTCCACGATTGCCCGCGGAATCTCTGTAGGAGATGAGTTGGAATATGCTGATGAAGTTACCCTGGGCAGGAGTATAACCAATAGAATACCATTTGAAGGCTCGCTTAAAAGCTAAATTTTCCTCGAAATTAAATGTACTTGTGGGATTAAAACAGGTTCATTCTTTTTATTTTCAGGATTTGAAACTGTATTTTTACAGAAAGTGATATGATTGAATGAAAGCTAGGAAAAACATTTAAAAATAATTTTATTGAATATTTAATACTAAGAGTGCGTTAAAATAAGTAATTTCGCAATTAGTATTACAAAAAACATCTTTGAGATAATAATATGGCAAAGTTTGAACTAAAGTTGCCCAAGATGGGCGAAAGCGTTGCAGAAGCAACCATTACAAATTGGTTAAAGGAAGTAGGGGATAGCATTGAAGCCGATGAGGCTGTGCTGGAGATCGCTACAGATAAAGTGGATAGTGAAGTTCCAAGTGAGGTTGATGGCATCTTGGTGGAAAAACTTTTTGAAGCCGATGATTTAGTTCAGGTAGGACAAACTATTGCTATAATTGAAGTCAAGGATGGAGAAGGGATTTCTGAAACCGCTTCAGCAGAAACGGAAGAACCAGCAGAGGAAGTTATGGCAGACGAAGCTGAAGAAATTGTTGCTTCAGCACAAAAAAGTGTACAATCTTCTCCTGAATTTTATGCAGATTCCACGAAATTTTATTCTCCGCTGGTAAAAAATATAGCTAAAAAAGAAGGCATTTCCTTACAGGAACTCGAAAGTCTTGAAGGGTCCGGTAAGGATGGCCGGGTCACCAAAAATGATATTCTGGATTATGTGGAAACTCGTGCCTCTAAACCAACAAAACAATCAGCACCCGCGGCAAAGCCGGAGCCTTCTGTTAAAAAACCAGCAGCTCCAATAAGTGTTAACGGGGAGGATGAAATAATTGAAATGGGCAGAATGGGCAAAATGATCGCCCATCATATGGTTGAGAGCAATCTAACTTCTGCACATGTACAATCTTTTATCGAGGTTGATGTCACCAATATCTGGAACTGGAGAAATAAGCATAAAAACGAATTTGAGAAACGCGAGGGTGAAAAACTCACCTTTACACCAATATTTATGGAAGCCGTTGCCAGGGCGATTAAGGATTTCCCAATGGTCAATATTTCTGTAGATGGAGACAAAATAATAAAAAGAAAGAATATCAACCTTGGAATGGCCGCAGCGCTTCCTGATGGGAATTTAATTGTTCCGGTTATTAAAAATGCAGACAGGTTAAATTTAGTTGGTATGGCCAAAGCGGTTAATGATCTTGCCAACAGGGCAAAGACCAACAAGCTGAAGCCGGACGATATTCAGGGGGGGACTTATACTGTAACCAATGTAGGAACCTTTGGAAGTATAATGGGGACTCCCATAATCAACCAGCCACAGGTAGCGATTTTAGCCCTGGGAGCTATTAGAAAAGTTCCTGCTGTAATCGAAACTCCTGAAGGTGATTTTATAGGGATCCGTCATAAAATGTTCCTTTCCCATAGTTATGATCATCGTGTTGTGAATGGTGCGCTGGGAGGACAATTTGTTCAAAGAGTAGCACAGTATTTAGAGGCTTTTGATAAGAACAGGGATATTTAAAATATCCTATTTGAAATAAATAAGTCGCATGATCACGGGAAAACCTTCTGTGATAATGCGGCTTATTATTTTAGAACTGATGAATTTTAATCCTCGAATTTTTTTAAAAGTATTTTCCTCCCGAGAATTCGGAACATACCTTTTGGGCTTGCATCGAGGTAGTTCATTTAGAAAATTAAAGTGTTCTGAAAAAATAGAAATCATACCTATATTTATCAATTAATTAAAACAAGTCTTGGTTCTTGCAGTTGCGCCAAAGGCGGAACGATCTTGACACTTTACCGGACATTAATGTATATTTACAATAAAAAATAGTTGTTATGGAGTTAAAGCTTACCAAGCCTATATGTTTTTTCGATTTGGAAACCACCGGAATGAACCTTTCAAAGGACCGGATCGTGGAAATTTCAATTTTAAAGGTTTTTCCAAACGGAAATAAAGAAAGCAAGACCTGGCTGGTAAATCCGGAGATGAAAATCCCGGAGGAGGTAATTGCCATTCACGGAATTTCAAATGAGAAAATAGCCGAAGAACCTACTTTTAAGGAGTTGGCGCCACAAATCCATGAAATGATCAAATCCTGCGACTTAGGAGGGTATAATTCCAACAGATTTGATATTCCTTTGCTTGTTGAAGAGTTGCTTAGGGTAGGAATTGATTTTGAGATGAAAAATGTAGTTTCGGTAGATGTTCAAACTATTTTTCATAAAAAGGAGCAAAGAACCCTTTCTGCAGCGTATCAATTTTATTGCGAAAAAAATCTTGAAGGTGCTCACTCAGCCGAAGCAGACACGAATGCAACCTATGAGATCTTAAAATCCCAACTGGATAAATATGAGGATTTAACCAATGATATGTCCTGGCTGGGGGAGTACAGTTCCCGTAGAAAGTTTGCAGATTTTGCCGGTTTTATAGGCTATGATAAAAAAGGGGAGGAGGTTTTTGCTTTCGGAAAGTATAAAGGTAAACTGGTAGAAAAAGTTTTGGAAGAGGAGCCGGGTTATTTTGGATGGATACAAAATGCCGATTTTCCGCTATATACTAAAAAAGTGCTCACCGCCATTAAACTAAGGAAACTCAATACGAAATTGAAATAATCGCCTAAAATATAATTCAACGTAAATCTTCAGAATAGATGAAAATAATTTGTATTGGTAGAAATTATACTGAACATATTTCAGAATTAAATAATGAGCGTCCGGAAGAGCCGGTTATCTTTTTAAAACCGGATACCGCTGTTTTGTTGAAAAAACAACCCTTCTTTATCCCCGATTTTTCTAATGATGTGCATTATGAAGTGGAGCTCCTTGTCAGGATTAAAAAAGTAGGGAAATATATCCAGGAAAAATTCGCTCATAAATACTATGATGAAATAGGGTTGGGGATAGATTTTACGGCGAGAGACCTTCAGCAAAAATTAAAGGAAAAGGGACTGCCATGGGAAAAGTCCAAAGCTTTTGATGGGGCTGCGGTAATTGGGGAAAAATGGATGGATAAAAATACTTTCAGTGATTTAAATAATATTAACTTTAGCTTGCTTAAAAACGGGGAAATCGTTCAGAAAGGCAATACAGCCAATATGCTTTGGAAAACAGATGAAATAATCTCCTATGTTTCTCAATTTTTCACTTTAAAGATTGGCGATATAATATTTACCGGAACTCCTCAGGGCGTGGGGAAAGTTTCAATTAATGATACATTGACAGGTTTTATAGAAGAAGAACAATTTTTTTCAATTAACGTAAAGTAGATGAGCAATTATTACGATTTAAAGGCAGTAAATGAGATGGCTGGCGGTGATGATGATTTTGTGAAAGTGATTGTAGAAACATTTCTTGAGGAAATACCTCCAGATGTACGTTCTATGACTGAAGCTATAGATAGCAATAATCCCAAGCTTGCATACCAATATGCACATAAAATGAAACCAAACCTGGCACTTTTTGGTCTAGATTTAATGGATCAAATCCTTGTGATTGAGGCTTGGTCTAAGGGCAAAACGAGCATGGAAAACGCTGAAAGTGCCGGTAGAAAAATCGCCGATAAAGTGACGCTTTCGGAACAGGAACTGAAGAAAGATTATGAGCTTTAATGACTGCTGAAATAATTACCATTGGAGATGAAATCTTAATTGGACAAATTGTAGACACCAATTCTGCCTTTATCGCCCAAACTTTAAATAAGATCGGGATTTCCGTTCATCAAATCACCTCCATAGAGGATGATAAGGCACATATCCTACAAACGCTTAAAGAAGCTTCAGTAAGGGCCGATGTTGTTATAATCACCGGTGGTCTTGGTCCCACAAACGACGATGTGACAAAGCATACATTGTGTGAATATTTTGACGACATTCTTGTAAATAATGAAGAAGTACTCAGGCACGTAGAAGAACTCTTCGCTAAATACGTTTCAACCCCTATTTCAAACCTTAACAGGGAACAGGCTTTGGTTCCATCTAAAGGACAGATTTTGTTCAATAAATACGGCACAGCGCCAGGTTTATGGATGAAGAAGGACACAACTGTTTTTATAGCTATGCCGGGAGTACCTTTTGAAATGAAAATGATGATGGAGCACGAGGTTATTCCGAAGCTCAAAAAAGAATTCAAACGACCCTTTATTTTTCACAAAACGATTAAAACCTATGGTTTGGGTGAAAGTGCAATTGCACTAAGAATTGAGGAATGGGAAAGGAACTTACCTGTTTCTATAAAACTTGCCTATTTGCCGGCACTTGGAAAGGTCAGGTTGAGATTGTCCGGAAAAGGGGAGAACGAGGAAGAGCTAAAGTTGGCAATAGAACAAGAATTTGAAAAAATATATCCCCTTCTGGAAGATATCATTTCAGACCTCAGCGGTGAAGATGATGATATTACTCTGACTATAAATAAATTACTTGTTGCCAAAAAGCGTTTTTTAGCGGTTGCTGAAAGTTGTACGGGCGGAGAAATCGCAGCTGAGTTTACCGCGATTCCGGGAGCTTCTAATTGTTTTAAGGGCGGAACGGTAACCTATGCCACCCAGTCAAAATCAGATATTCTTGGGGTTCCTTCCAACCTAATCGAAAAATACAGTGTGGTAAGTGCAGAAGTTTGCGAGGCGATGGCGAAAAATGCAAAAAAACTGTTTAAGTCGGATTATGCATTGGCAACTACAGGAAATGCAGGGCCCACAAAAGGAGATAGCGATGCAGAAGTGGGGACGGTTTATATTGGTTTAGCAACCCCCGAAGGTGTCTTTTCGAAAAAATTTATTTTCGGGAAGAGCAGGGATCAAGTGGTTAAAAAGGCTGTGGCTAAGGCTTTTGAGATGCTTCTGAAAGAGCTAAACGGAAAACAGACGGTTTGAAGAGTACGGAGACGTCACAATAATCCAGAAAAAACAAGAAATATTTTTTAAAATAGTGTTGGCTGTTATGTAAAAATATCGTTAATTTGCAGCCTGTTTTGAAATAACAAAATAAAGATTAGAGCAATGTCAAGAGTTTGTGAGCTTACGGGTAAAAAGGCAATGGTAGGGAACAATGTATCCCACGCTATGAATAAAACTAAACGTAAATTTAATATTAACTTATTAAAGAAGCGTTTTTATATTCCTGAAGAAGATAAATGGATAACCTTAAAAATTTCCACTTCTGCATTAAAAAACATCAATAAAAAAGGGATCTCTGCTGTCATCAAAGAAGCAAGGGAAAAGGGATATTTGAATAAATAATCCTCACCACTAAGACACAGTAATATGGCAAAGAAAGGTAATAGAATACAGGTAATCTTAGAATGTACAGAGCATAAAGCATCGGGTAAACCGGGTACATCAAGATATATTTCAACAAAAAATAAAAAGAACACACCGGATAGATTGGAGTTAAAGAAATTTAATCCAATCCTTAAGAAAATGACGGTTCATAAAGAGATAAAATAATTAAGTCATGGCAAAGAAATCAGTAGGTACAATACAAACAGGAGCAAAAAGATTGAGCAAGGCCATCAAAATGGTGAAATCACCTAAGACAGGTGCTTATACCTTTGTGGAAAGCATCATGGCACCTGAACAGGTAAATGACTTTCTTGCTAAAAAGTAAGTTATTTCAAAAATATTTTGAAAAGCCGTTCCGATAACAAATCGGAACGGCTTTTTTGTTTTTTGTGTATATTTACATTCGGAAAATATAGCGCATTTTAATTTTGTGCTGTAACCGTGCAGCAGTTAAAACCTTCCAGTAAAAATGAGTTTATTTAAAAAGATATTTTCTAAAGAAAAAAAAGAAACCCTTGATAAAGGTTTAGAAAAGTCCAAGGACAATTTCCTGTCAAAAATGAGCAAGGCCGTGGCCGGAAAATCCAAAGTGGATGAAGACGTTCTGGATGATTTGGAAGAGGTTTTAATAAGCAGTGATGTTGGCGTTACTACAACTATAAAGATAATCCGGCGTATAGAAGAGCGTGTTGCCAGGGATAAATATTTAGGAACTGCAGAACTTAATGAGATTTTAAAGGAAGAGATCGCAGGCTTGTTATCTGAAACCGATACAGGAGAAACCGATGGGTTTAATTTTAAAAGCGAAGGAAAACCCTATGTGATCATGGTGGTTGGGGTGAATGGAGTTGGGAAGACCACAACTATCGGAAAGTTGGCGCATCAGTTTAAAAAAGATGGAAAAAAAGTATTATTAGGTGCTGCAGATACGTTTCGTGCAGCAGCTATAGATCAGCTTCAAATTTGGGCCGACAGAACTCAGGTGCCAATGATCAAACAACAAATGGGAAGCGATCCAGCATCTGTAGCTTTTGATGCCGTTCAAAGCGGGGTCACCCAAGGTTCAGATGTAGTTATAATCGACACAGCCGGAAGATTGCACAATAAAGTGAACCTGATGAATGAACTTACCAAGGTGAAAAGAGTTATGCAAAAAGTCATTCCGGGTGCTCCTCATGAGGTGTTGCTCGTTCTTGATGGATCTACAGGACAGAATGCTTTTGAGCAGGCAAAACAATTCACTGCCGCTACTGAAGTTACTTCCCTGGCAGTTACAAAACTGGATGGAACAGCAAAAGGTGGAGTCGTTATAGGAATTAGTGATCAGTTTAAAATCCCTGTAAAATATATAGGAATTGGCGAAGGCCTGGAAGATCTTCAGGTGTTTAACAAATATGAATTTGTAGATTCCTTTTTCAAAAAATAATTCTTCTAAATTTAAATTAATTAGCCGTTTAATATGAAAAAAACTGTTTCGTTGTTACTTTTCTTCCTTCTCTTTATTGGATGCAAGGAAAATACCGCAGAAAAAAATAGTGATCAAACCGATTCTACAGAAGTTTCTTCAGAATTGGAATTTAAAGTGCTGGATTCTAAAATTATTAATAAAGATTCCCTTTGGACTCCTTTTAAAGAAGAAATGGAATCATTTTCAGATGATAGGTATTCTATGTTGAAGCCAATGATCATGGATAAAACTATTCCGGATATTCAAAATTCTATAAAAAACGGCGATTTTAGCTATGAAGAACTTGTGAAGTTTTATTTATACAGGATCAGGAAATTTGACCGAAATAATGAAAAAAGCCTGAATTCAGTAATTTCCGTAAATCCCGATATTCTCGAACAGGCCAGGGAAAAAGACCGTGCTTTTCAGAAAGGGGAACGAAAACATCTTATTTTTGGAATTCCTGTGCTTCTAAAGGATAATATTAATACAGATGGCCTGCCAACTACCGCGGGTTCTGTAGCGCTTAAAGACAATCTAACCGAAGATGCTTATATCGTTGAGCGATTAAAGGAAAACGGCGCGCTTATTCTTGGAAAAGCTAATTTAAGCGAATGGGCTTATTTCTTTTGTTCAGATTGCCCAAGCGGATATTCCGCTATCGGTGGGCAAACCTTAAATCCTTACGGAAGAAAAATACTTGATACAGGTGGCTCAAGTTCCGGGAGCGCAGTAGCGGTAGCCGCAAATTTTGCGACGGTTGCAGTTGGTTCTGAAACATCAGGATCTATTTTATCTCCTTCCAGTCAAAATTCACTGGTTGGTTTAAAACCTACAACTGGAGTTTTAAGCAGGGGTGGAATAATTCCAATATCAAGTACCCTGGATACTCCAGGTCCAATCACAAAATCTGTTGTTGACAATGCTATTTTGTTTTCTGCAATGACAGGAAAGGATGTTGAAGATCCTGCTTCAGTAAAAAATAAAAACCTAACGAAGGATTTCTATTCCAACTTATCTGCAACCGAAACTTTAAAAGGAAAAAGATTTGGGGCTTTGAAAACCCTCATGGAAGATTCTCTTTATGTTGCAGCTTTAAATGACCTTCGAAAGGCCGGAGCTGAAATTATTGAATTTGAACCGGAAGAAGTAAATCTTCCTAATTTTCGTCGTTTACTGAATTTGGATATGAAAAATGATCTCCCGGAATATTTTGAAAATTATGGAGGGGATGTAGCTTTTAAATCTGTTCAGGATGTGGTTATTTTTAATAAGAAGGATTCTACTGTACGGGCTCCTTACGGCCAGGGATTATTTTTCGGGATTTTAGAAGATTCAGCAACCAAAGAGGAGTTTGCAGCCATAAAAGACACTTTAAGCAGGCATGGAAGACGCTTTTTTGAAGTCCCAATGAAGACCCATAACCTGGATGCAGTGCTATCAATCAATAATTATCATGCCGGATTTGCAGCAGTGGCTTTGTACCCGGCAATGACGGTACCTATGGGGTATTCAGATAATAACGCTCCCAAAGGTTTGACTTTTATCACTAAACCATATCAAGAAAATCAGCTTTATAAATTTGCGTATGCTTATGAGCAGGTTTCAAAGAAAAGAGTTTCTCCAAAAAATTATAACGAGTAAGAATGCCAAAAAGGAATCTAAAGGGCCTCATTAGCAAGATCATCCTATTCTATAGTTTTTTTTATATAGCAATGAAGATTATTGCGATCGTGTTTCAGGGTGCCTGGGCAATCCCGAATTTAATTCTCACGATTCCATTTATTGTTTTTGCCATAATTGGATGGGTGATGTTAAAGCGGGAACATTATTCCTGGATTTATGTAATAGCCGGGGTTTTTATTATTAGCGTTGTCCGCTATTATGAGATGGAATGGGTAGTGGATATCCATAACTATTTTAATCCCACAAGTGAATTTGATTCCCCCAAGGTTTCATCAAACCTGCAAATGGTTTTTCCTATTATGTACTTTTTGAATTTCTCCCGAAGCAATTGATTATATTTTTTTAGCCCCTGAGTGCTTATGAAACTGAAGAAAAATTATCCCGATGAGGTTTACCTGAACGGAAAATGGCTTAAGCACGACCAGGCCTTTGTTTCAGTGTTTGATCGTGGGTTTATGTTTGGTGACGGAATTTATGAAGTAACCCCTTTTTATAATGGAATTCCATTTAAACTCAAGGAACATCTGGAGCGACTGCAATATTGCCTGAAAGAGGTTCAAATAGAATTTGATGTTCCTTCCCTTGAAAAACTGATGCTGGAAGCGATTTCCCGTGCCGGATTATCTAAAAGCGATGCGGCTGTTTATATTCAAATCTCCCGTGGAACTGCACCCAGAACTCATTTTTATCCTGAAAACCCTACTCCAACTATCCTGCTTTACTCCTTTCCAGTTAATCTGGAAGGCTTTGAAAACAGGCAGTGGAAGGTTTTGGTTTCTAAAGATAAACGCTGGCGAAGGTGCGATATTAAAACCACCGCGCTTATGGCAAATATCATGGCAAATGAAGAGGCGGTTTCTTTGAAATTTGAAGAGAATCTTTTGATTCGTAAAGGATATTTCACCGAAGCTTCCCACTCCAGTGCTTTTTTTGTAAAATATAAAACAATTTATACCCATCCAGAAGGGCACCATATTCTCTCCGGAATTACCCGAAAACAAATAATTCTGCTCTGTAAGAATCTGGGGCTTGAAGTAATAGAGAAAGCCGTACATCTGGATGAGCTTGTGGAAGTAGACGAAATATTCCTCACTGGTACTACAACCCAGGTTGTGAGGGTAGAATCCGTTCATTCAAAAGAAAAGGAACTTTTTCGCGCCAGTAAAAATAATATCACCACGCTTTTACAAAATGAATTCATCAAGTTAACCCGGGCTTTATAGCGGTTGAGGTTAAAAAAAAATTAAAAAATTCTGCCAATCCCTGGCAGCTCTATCAGATTTCCAGAATTTTAATTTTTTATGGAGACAATCCTATATCAAACAAGCTTAAGCTGTTGGATAGGGTAATTCTAATTTTAGATCGTATCTTTGCACCCGCTTTTGAAGAGAGATTTCAATAATCGATTCAGGGCAATTTAATAGAATGTATTTATGAGGACGAAGTCATTAAAGAAGAACAAGATCAATGTAGTAACCTTGGGTTGCAGCAAGAATGTCTATGATAGCGAAGTGCTAATGGGACAATTGAAAGCTAATAACAAGGATGTTGTTCATGAAGAGGAAGGGAACATCGTGGTAATAAATACCTGCGGATTTATAGATAATGCTAAGGAGGAATCTGTGAATACCATTCTCGAATTCGTTGAAAAGAAACAAAGGGGCGAAGTGGATCAGGTTTTTGTGACCGGTTGTTTAAGCGAGCGTTATAAGCCGGATCTCATCAAGGAAATCCCGGATGTTGATCAATATTTTGGTACTACCGAACTTCCGGCCTTGCTAAAAGCACTGGAAGCAGATTATAAACATGAGTTACTTGGAGAAAGGATTACTACCACTCCAAAGAATTACGCTTATCTTAAAATAGCCGAAGGCTGTGACAGGCCCTGTTCTTTTTGTGCTATTCCTATAATGCGCGGAAAACACAGATCTACACCTATTGAAAAACTGGTGGTAGAAGCCAAAAACCTTGCAAAGAACGGGGTTAAGGAATTAATTCTTATCGCGCAGGATCTAACCTATTATGGGTTGGATATTTATAAAAAAAGAAACCTGGCAGAATTGCTCGAAAACCTTGTAAAGGTTGAAGGAATTGAATGGATCAGGCTACATTATGCATTTCCAACAGGGTTTCCTATGGATGTGCTTGAAATTATGAAGCGCGAACCAAAAATTTGTAATTATCTCGATATTCCGTTACAGCATATCAATACAGAATTATTGAAATCCATGCGTCGCGGTACAACCCATGAAAAAACCACGAACCTTCTGAAGGATTTTAGAAATATGGTTCCTGAAATGACCATTAGAACTACGCTTATCGTAGGGTATCCTGGCGAAACCGAAGCCCATTTTCAGGAATTGAAGGATTGGGTTAAGGAAATGCGTTTTGAGCGTTTGGGCTGTTTTACTTATTCTCATGAAGAAAATACACACGCTTTTAACTTGGAAGACGATGTTCCCCAGGAAATAAAGCAGGAACGTGCCAATCAAATCATGGAGTTACAGTCGCAGATCTCTTGGGAACTGAATCAACAGAAAATTGGACAGACTTTCAAAGTTGTTATAGACCGGAAAGAAGGGAATTACTTTGTTGGTCGTACCGAATTTGATTCTCCTGATGTTGATAATGAGGTTCTTATCGACGCTACAACTACCTACCTTAAAACCGGCGAATTTTACGAGGTGAAGATTACCGAAGCAGCCGATTTTGATTTATACGGAGAAGCTTTAAATGTAACTACGGAAAAACCTTTGAGAAAAGAAATCAAGATTAAGACGTTCTAATATTTTATAACCTTATACCAATGAAAAAGGATATTTAGAAGCAATCAGTTTTGCTTTTAAATATCCTTTTTCATTACATAAAACCCCTGGAACGATTAAAATATTATGCAACTGTAATTTCCGTTTCCAGGTAAACTTCCTGTACGCTTCTTAAAATTTCTATCCCTTCTTTCAGGGGACGTTGAAAGGCTTTTCTTCCCATGATAAGTCCGCTTCCGCCTGCTCTTTTATTGATAATTGCAGTTCGTAGCGCTTCCTTTACATCAGATTCGCCTTTGGATCCGCCACCGGAATTGATCAATCCGATTTTTCCCATATAACAATTGGCGACCTGCAATCTGCAAAGATCTATAGGATGCTCTGTGGTAAGGCTTTCGTACATCTCATCATTAAATTTTCCGAAGTTGATGTTTTTGAATCCAAAATTGGTTTCCGGTAATTTCTGTTTTATTATATCGGCTTTTATAGTAACGCCCAAATGATTGGCCTGGCCTGTAAGATCTGCAGCGCTGTGATAGTCTTCCTTCTCAGTTTTAAAGGCGTTATTTCGGGTATAGCACCATAAAATAGTGGCCATTCCCATTTGATGAGCCTCCTCGAAAGCCAAAGCGATTTCCTGGATTTGCCTGTTGCTTTCTTCAGATCCAAAATAGATCGTAGCTCCAATGGCAGTAGCTCCAAGATTCCAGGCTTCCTTAACGCTGCCATACGGAATTTGATCATATTTATTTGGATAGGTTAGCAGCTCGTTATGGTTGATCTTAACCACAAAAGGGATTTTATGGGCGTAGCGCCGGGCATGTAAACTCAAGGCTCCAAAGGTTGTGGCAACTCCGTTACAACCGGCCTCAATAGCAAGTTTAAGGATGTTTTCCGGATCAAAATAATCCAGATTTTTATAAAATGAAAAGGCTGCCGAATGTTCGATTCCCTGATCTATTGGCAGGATATTTAAATATCCTGTACCTCCCAGATTCCCATGGTTGTACAAATTGGAGAGGCTTTTCAATACTTGCGGATTCCTGTCACTGTCTATGAAAGTATCCACAGTTTGAGGTCCTGGTATTTTAAGCCGTTTCTTCGGTATTTTTTTACTAACATGATCCAGGTAATAGGAAGCATCCTCCCCAAGTTTTTCACGAATTTCATCTATAATCTTCATATTTCAGCTTTTTGGTTATCTAAAAATCAACGGTTATGGCGATATAGTATAATCGGGGAAACTGAATTTAAAGATTTTAATCCACAGTTTTGCTATTCTGAATTATAAAGTATTTATAAAATATCAGCAATGTCCGGTAAAGAGACAAGATCATTCCACCTTCGGCGGAACTGCAGGAGCCAAGAACCAAGACCTGATTTTAATTAACTGGTAAATAACTACCTGAAAAATGGTTGAAAAGAAACCTAATAGGTTTCAAAAACCTGTTAGGTTTAAAAAAATATTCAAATGAAAACTCAGGAGAACCGGTAAACCGTCCTACTGCTCTCAATTAAAAAGATGCGATTTTTTTGAAAAAGGCTTGAAAAAATCCTTAATATCCAAAGGGAAAAGTTTCCGGGACCTTGTGACCATCCGGCTTCAATTTTAACGGATGAAGCGCACGGGTTTCATCAATAAATATAAAAGCATCATACCTAAATGAAAGGTTGGAAGGCACATAATTCCCTCTTTCATGATTTGGATTATAAACCACCCCTATTGCCCGGTGCGGTATTTTTTTTGAAAAGGCCTCCTCCAGTTGAACATCTTCATTAAAAATAATTAATTTATTGGTTTCTGAATGCTGATGCAGCATAGCTTCAACGCTTCCGGGAATAGCCGGAGGAACTTCAAGATCCTGCATAGGTGCACCCCAGGCTCTTCCGGCAATAACAGATCCCGCGTAAGAACTGAAGCCCACCAGAACTACATCATCCCGGTTTTGCTGTTCCCGTACCAGCTGCCCTACATTTACCAGGCCCTGGGAAGCCATACCGGTGGCTCTTGCGTCTCCAATATGCGTGTTATGCTCCCAAATAATTACTTTAGAATTCGGGTCGTGATAATCCATCAGGGTATTCAGGGTTTCCACCATGTGTTTGTCCCGAACGTTCCAGGAATCCTCCCCAAAGGAAACCATGGATTCATAATATTTTTCTGCATTGGCCAATACCAGGGAATTCAACTCTGCATTAAGCCCTGCTTCTTTCTGATGGTCATAATTGTGCGCATTTAGCCGCACTTCTTGTAAAAGCGCCAGTACTTCCTCTTTGCAGCTGGGTTGCGCCATAGAAAACACCGAAGTATAGGAATCCTCTTCCCGGAAAGGCTCGAAACATCGCACAGCTTTTTTAGCTAGCACAGCGGTTTCCGGATCTTCTTTTTCAAGGTAACCCACAATTTGATCCATGGATTCCCAGAGGCTATAGACATCGAGGCCGTAAAATCCGATTTTTTTCTCATCGGCTAAGGGTGAATTTTGTTCTTTCAGCCAGGTTGCTAAAGCGATGATTTCCCAATTTGCCCACATCCAGGTAGGCCAGCGGTTAAACTCCATGAGAACTTCCTGAATGGTTTTTTCGTTGTTCTCATCTTTTATCCAGCGGTTGATTTTATAGCAATCCGGCCAGTCTCCTTCAACAGCGATAAAAGTGAATCCTTTTTCCTTTATAAGTCTTTTCGTGATTTCTGTTCTCCATGTATAATATTCGTGCGTTCCGTGACTTGCCTCCCCCAGCAAAACATATTTTGCATCACCTATTCTTTTCATTAAAGGATCTAAATCAGGCGTTGATTTTAGCGGATGATAGAATTCTGAAAAATCTGTATCAATTTTCATTTTATAAGTATTTTAAATGATTAAAACTAGTTACTTATTAAGTTACTCATTTTCAGAAAGAATTTTCCCCGGAAGGATTTAATAAAAAGTTAAAAAAATTGAATAGGGTATTGGGATTTCAGTATAAGAAAAAAAACAAAAGTAAAAAAATAACGTCCTGTCTGGAAAACTTATTGGTTTTGAGGAAACAGTTTGGGGAGAATTAAAAATTATCTACAGCCAATAAAATTTGCCTGGTATAAATGATTTTTTGGGTGAATTTTTATTCCTGTAACCGGGCTATCATTTCAAATTTGAGATTTCCTTTACGATCGGGCTGATAACTAAAAATGGATTTCCCCATCACATGACCGTCTTCATATTCGGCAACAATAAGTTCATCATTGATGAAATACAAGGAGGTAAATCTCATAGTGCCACCTAATACGGCTTCTTTTGGAATTAACTCCGGATGTTCCTGAAGCCTGTCCAGCACAAACTTTTCCGGTTCGGCGATGGAGTCGAAATATTCAGGATAATTCCGGGTAACAAATGCCTTTTTCATCAGGTGATGGCTTAGCGTATCATTGGCCTGTTGCATTGCAACCAGTTCGGTTTTCAGGGAGTCCACTTTTTCTGAAAGTAACTTTTCTTCAGAAGATCTTCCGCAGGAAATTAATACAATCAAAAATCCGAAAAGAATGCTTTTTTTCATATTTTAAAGTATTGTTTTAGCAGCTCCCAGAAACATCCTTAAAATCAAATTTCTGAAAAATTTTAAAGTTCCTGTACTACAAGATACGTGGTATAACCCAGATAAAACAGCAAAAGAATCAAAGATTCCCAGCGATCCAGAATTCTTCTTTTCCCTGTGAACATCGCCAGGATAAGAAAAATTGTTCCTCCCGCTAAAACATAGATATCCATATTGAAATTTGGGTCGAATCCTATTGGTTTAAGCATGGAGGAAGCTCCAAGAATAAGAAATAAATTGAAAATATTAGATCCTATAATGTTGCCCACGGCGATATCTGCATTCTTTTTTATTGCGGCCACAATAGAGGTTGCAAGTTCCGGAAGAGAAGTCCCTGCCGCAACCACGGTAAGCCCGATGATTTTTTGACTTATCCCAAAAGATTCGGCAATCTCAATAGCATTATTTACCACCAGGTGGCCACCATACACCAAACCGCCCAAACCGGCAATAATGTAAATGCTCATCTTTAAATTTGATAAAGCAGGAACTTTGATGAGTTCTTCGGTTTCTGAAGGGTCATTTTTGAGTTGTTTATAGACATAGAAAAGGAACAAGCCGAAAAAGATGAGTAAAATTGCCCCATCGATCCTTCCCAAAACAGAACTTTCCGAATTAAATATCAGTATATCGTTCACTAAAATAAAGAGCACAAGGATCGCGACAAACGAAATTGGGATCTCTTTCCAGGCTGTGCTGGATTGCACAACGAGCGGAGTGATTAAGCCCGTGATTCCCAAAATAATAAAGAGGTTGAAATTATTGCTTCCCAGGACATTTCCAAAAACAATATCCTGATGTCCCTGAACCGCGGCGAAGGTATTTACCACCAGTTCCGGAGCCGAAGTTCCAAAGGCAACAACGGTTAAACCTATGGCCAGATTGGAAATATTGAACTTTTTTGCTAGGGCAGAAGCACCTTCCACCATATAATTCGCTCCGAAAATTAAAATTGTTAATCCTGCGATTAACAATAGAATTGGGATTAGCATACTTTTTAAATTTTGATCGAAATTAATTGAAAAAACAATGCAGTTAACCGTCCATTAAAAATAAATATGGAACTAATATAGGTCTTTGTTTGGTTTGATAAAGAGTCACGGGTTTTCAATTTATGACGACAGGGTTCTCAATAAAATAGCGCAGTGCTTTTAGTTGATTTTTTGGATTTTGCATATCACAAATCAATTGCTTTCTGTTGTATTTTTCTATTTGAAATTTGTTATTGGTGGTGATTTCCAATTTTTCAAACTGATCCAGGCATACAAAAACCCTTGCCAGGGCAAGAGAAATAATATCTGAAAAGCGGTTGATCTGTTTCTTGGGATAGGAAGTTTTGTTTACCAATTCGAAAAAAATATTTAAGTCGGCTGAAAAATCCTTCCGGAGTTGCTGAATAGAAAAGCAGGGATTGGCAGCGGTTTTAGTGCCGGAATGGAAATCTTCCCAAACATCAAAAATGTCATTTCCCAACTGCATCAATCCGCCTAAATGAGATATCATTTTTACTTCAGCTTGCTCCGGGAGTTGCTCCAAACAGAACCTGTAGAAAAGAAAGGAGGTTCCTCCTTTAGCATAGGTTATCTTATGGATCAACAGGTTTGGATTTTCAGCAGTTTGTTGTTGCAAACTTCCTTGCTGCGCCTCGTAAACCTTTAAAGCCTGGTCTTTTAGAAGTTTCGGATGTGTGGCATAAGATAATCCAAACGAATATAGATGCGCTAACAAGGCTTCATTGGAATTGGATGGCTCGAGGTTTTCTGGGAGAGAAATGAAGTTTCTTAAATGCTGTACTTCTTTATTTGGATCATCAAAGAGGTCGTCCAGTAAACCGGAGGTTGAACCTAAAAAGGTCAGGCACAGCCGTTCATTTTTGCTTAAAGATTTTCCTCTTAAAACAGCCAGGGATTCTCCCAGGATTCCCGGAACTCCAAGTGCGTAATAGGAACTTATCTTTTTGAAATCGGCTAAGGTTAAACTCCCATCATTGTTTTTTCTAAACCCTAAAAGTTCTTTTTCCAGCTGATTTTTGATAAATCGTTTCTGTTTGAACACACTTTTCAGCAGAAAAAAATAGATCCGGGGGAGTGCCAACACTTGTCTTAAAAAATGTCTTTTTCCCCGGGATCTGTTTTGCATTGATGGAATTTTGAAGATTTCTTTCAAAAAGGTTTAAAAGTCATTATTGGCTTTAGGTGATTTCAGGAGGTAATTTCTTTAACCGCAAAGAGCACAAAATTTCCGGAAATCTTTCAGCCACGAATGCACGAAATATTATTAGCCTTGATTCCTGGTTTCTATCTCTTTTTTCTTTTCTCAAATCTCTTATCTATTTAAAAGTACAGGTTTTCCAAATCCCAGATTTTCAAGTTTCTCCAGTTGAGTTTCGGCATCCCCAACGATCAGGTAGATCATTCTTTCCGGATTGATGTATTTTCTTGCCAATTCCTGAATATCTTCCAAAGTGAAATTCGTAGCTTTTTCCTCCCGCTTTTGGATGTAATCATTTGGAAGATCATAATTGCTGATTTCGCTTAGCATCCCTAATTTTGCCTGAAGTGTTTCAAATTTCCGCGCATTGCTCTTTACCATATAGCCCTTGGTTACTTCAAGATCATTTAGGTCAAAATTTTCCGGGTATTCATCCATGATTTGTTTAATAAGCTCCACGGCTTCATAAGTGATATTTGATCGAACTCCACTGGAAATTTCAAAAGGGCCCACGAATTTACTGCCGCTTAATCTGGATCTTATGCCATAGGTATAGCCTTTTCCTTCCCTTAATTCCTGGGTAAGTTTAGAAGCGAAGCCGCCACCACCAAGTCGGTAATTCATTACTTCCGCACTGTAAAAATCCTCATGGGTAGCAGCAATAGCCGGAGCTCCAATTTTTAGAACAGATTGTTTGGCGCCCGGCACATCATAAAAATATACCCTGGAAGTTTCCGGGGCTTTTGGCTCTGGAAATTCGGGGATTTTTACATTTTTAGGTTTCCAATTGGCTGAAATGGCTCGTAAAGATGCTACCGCTTTCTCCTCATTCAAATCTCCCACCGCCATAAACAGTGTGCTTTTGGGCGATAAGTTTTCTTCGTAATATTTTTTAAGATCCTCTATGGTAATTTCTGCAACAGATTCTTCCGTTCCCAGATTATTATGTGAAAGAATGTGTATCGGACCATAGATCAGTTTTTTGAATTCATCCTCGGCAATGCTGTTGGGATTCGCTTTTTGCTGTTTTATTCTGCTTATCGCCTGCTGTTTGCTCATCTTAAACTCTTCTTTATCCCAACGAGGCTCCAAAAGCAGTTCCCTTACCAGTTCCATAGTTGCCTCATAATTTCTGGCAAGACTACTTCCGGATATGACAATCTTTTCATCCCCGGCATTTACATAAATGCTGGAACCAAGAAGTTCTATAGCTTCTTCCAGTTCCTGCGGAGTTTTATTCTTTGTGCCTTTAGTCATTAAATTGGCCAGTAAATTGGAAACGCCAACTTTTTCTGGATCTTCCAGTAACAAGCCGCCTTCCATTTCGATGCTGAATCTTATTAGCGGAACTTCCTTTGAAGTAATTCCCGAAACTTCCATCCCCGATGGCAGCGAAGCATTCCAGATCTCCGGGGTTTTAATTTCAGGAGTTCCCCAATAAGGTGGTTCCGTACTTCTGTCAAAACTGGAAGGAGTTTTGGTATAAGTTACATTTTCATCAATCACGATTTCCGCTTCTGCTCCCTCAACGATCTTTTCTTCCACAACCTCGGCTGCCTTGGAATCTTCTAAAGCCAGTTCTTTTTGATCTTTTGGAACAAAACTGGTAGCGACATAAGCTTTGTCTTTTATGTATTTTTCAAAAACGCGTTTCACATCTTCCGTGGTCACATTCATGATCCGGTCTACATTTTTATTAATCTCATTAGGATCTCCGGCAAACATTTGATATTGGGCCAGTTGAAATCCTTTCCCCAGAACGCTTGAAATGCTATTGTAAAAATCGGTTTCTTGCCCGGCCTTGATTCGCTTTAAATCTTTTTCAGGAATTCCTTCTTTTTCAAAACTGCTGAAGGTTTCATCGATGGCTGCTTTAACCTGGTTGAGATCTTTCCTGTCAAAAGCCCTTACCTGAAGACTTAATTGTCCGGCCAGTTCCGAAGCATAATTGTACATCCTTACATTATCGGTCAATTCCTTATCGGCTACAAGATTTTTATAAAAAGGTGCATTTTTCCCTTCAGATAAATATTTGGTCAGGATTTCCAGTGCATAGGAATCCTCGTGGTAGGAATGTACAGAAGGCCAGCTAAGGGTAAGCTCCGGCAGTTTGGCGAAATTGTCCTCGTAATATAATTTCCTGGTTTCTTTAAGCGTAACAGGTTGTTTCTCGCTGATCGCTATCTTATTTCCGGCTTTTATCTCATCAAAATATTTGTGTACCCAGTCTTTGGCCTGTTGTGGCTCAAAATCTCCCGCAATGATTAAAACTACATTATTTGGTACATACCATCGATTAAAAAAATCTTTTACATCCTGTAAAGTGGCATTCTGAAGGTCTTCAAGGGATCCAATTACCTGCCAGCTATAAGGATGGCCTTTCGGGTAAAGATTTTGATCGATCACAAACTGAGTATGACCATAAGGACGATTGTCCACGCCTTGACGTTTTTCATTTTTCACGACCTGTTTTTCCTTTGCCAAAACCTGCTCTGTAACGGTATTGATGAAATAACCAAGTTTATCGGCTTCTGCCCAAATCATTTTCTCCAGCGCATCATTGGGAACCGTTTGGAAATAATTGGTTCGGTCCCTGCTGGTGGATCCATTGGCACCGGAACCCCCAATTCGTGCGCTGAGTTTATCCAGTCCGCCTTTGCCCAGGTTTTCAGATTCCAAAAACAGCAAATGCTCGAACAAATGAGCAAAACCGGTTCTTCCTTCAATTTCCCGTGCCGATCCTACATGACTTGTAAGAGAAACGGCAACAATGGGATCAGATTTATCCACATGCAAAATAACCTTCAATCCGTTTTCCAGCGTAAAGGTTTCAAAATCTATTTGCAAATCGGTTTTTGATTCCTGTGCAGAAAGATTAAAGCATATTAGGAGTAAGGGCAAAAAAAGCAAGGATCTATAATTTTTCATTTTTAAAAGTGATTTATTAGCAATGGGGAATTTCATGAAAATCCCGGATATTATTTTTTTGAAAGAGTTGTTGAATTTGCAGTCCGTTTGGAATCCTTTTTCATAAAAATCAGCATTTATTTATTAATACCTATCCTTATCATCATTGTCCACAAAGAATACAGCATTCACAAAAAAGAGTTTTCCATTTTCCCAGAATGCCCTGAACAGTGGATTATCCACTACATAAATAAAACTTCCTCTTCCCATTGGTTCCACGCCAAAGGTCATGGAGTTTTTGATCTTTTTTGAAGCTTCACTTCCCGCAAAACCCGAGACGATCATCGGATCATTTTCCAGGTAGGCAACATTATAACCGTTTTCTAATAAGCTGTAGCTGGATTTTCCCTGTTTTAAACTGAAATAGGTAGCATCATATCCAAAAGCCATCGGGTGGGTGTTGTCCACATTGGTCTTTATGATGCTTCCGGTGATGAGGTCTTTTATTTGTTCCCGCTCTCTTTCGTTATAGGGAATAAGGTTTCCTGTTTTGGTGCTGTCTTTTTCTGTTTCAGGTTTATTTTCTTTAAGGTCAAAACCTTCTTTCCCAGCAAACCCTGCAATGGCTCCTTCAATAGCAATCACTTTTCCGCCACTTCTAACCCAGGATTGCAATTCTTTCAACATTTCCTTGTTTAGGATGCTTCTGTAATTTCCGGATGGAAGAATTAAAATATCCAGCCTGTATAGATCGGAGGCGTTAAAATCATCGGTTCTTATTGCGGTTATTGGGTAGTTGAGATCTTGTTCAAAAAAGTACCAGATCTCGCCATAATTTAAGGAAGAAGTTCCATCTCCCCTCAAAACACCAATTCTTGGCTTGTTGATAATCTTCATTTCCGAAGAACCAAAATCTGGTCCTGCAGTAGCAAAACCACTCGTGGCAGCAGTTAGTTCCCGGTTGTGTTCATTAGCAATAGTTATGAGCCTGGAATCAAAATTCTCCAGTTCCCGGTTATCGCTTTTTGTGATCACCAGACTCCCTGCATCAAATTTCTTATTTTCATTTTCAAAAGGGGTTTCGCTAAACCTCACATTGATGCCTTCCTTCAGCAATGCCGTAAGAAAACGGGCATCCTGCATGGAATTCCATTTGGTGATATATCCCGCTCCCGAAGGATTCGCAGTGTTGCTCACCTTTGCTTCAGCAGTGGTTTCCGTTCCCGAAACAAGGCGTTTACTTGCCACAGCTTCTAGCCCATAAGCGTATGGAAGGCTCCAGGCGGTAATGTCGTACGTAAGAGAATCGCTTAATTTTGCCTTAGGTTCAAATAAAACTTTGACCATTTTACCTTTTGGCTGATTGGTATTTATAACCAGTGTATTTTCAGTTGAAGTAAAATCGGCTTTGCTTCCGTCGTAATTCAGGCCTTTTATTTTTCCTGAACCTGCAGTTTGGTATTTGATTTCATGCCGGTCCATCAATTGTTTTAAAGCGCTGATTTTATCTGAATTTCCTTTTAGGGCGAAACTTTTATATTCCTGTTGGTCGTTTTTGAAAAAGTTATTAAACGCGGCATTTAAATCTTTCACATTCTTTGAAGAGATTTCAATTGTAGAAAGTCCTGTGGTGGTATGATGGGCAACCCGGTCCACCAGTGTGAGTTCATACCCTTCATTGGTATCTATTCCCAATCCTACTTGTCCCGCCTGCTCATAAGTCATTCCAATAGCTCCCATAAAAGTAGGGTAGGTATCACCATAACTTGGATATAGTAAATCAAAACTTTCCTTTGTGAAATACAGCCAGCCTTCCTTATCAAAATATTTTGCGTGATTTTTTCCTATTGCAATTTGAAATTCCCGTTGAAATGGGGTGATCACCTCATGAAAAGGCTCTGCGCCAGGAGCAAAATAATAAGGACTATTACGGCCCTGTTCATGAAAATCTACGTGAATATGTGGCAACCATTGATTGTAAATTTTTAAACGCTGCCGGGTTTCCACCTGTGTTGCCCAGGCCCAGTCGCGGTTAAGATCAAATAAATAATGATTTGCTCTTCCTCTTGGCCAGGGTTCATTGTGTTCTATTGCCAGCGGGGAGGAATCATATGGTGTGGATTTTACCTGGTTATACCAGTTCGCATAACGATCGCGGCCATCTGGATTTACCGTGGGATCTATGATCACAACCGTATTTTCCAGCCAGTCCTTTTTGGAGGTTACCAGCTCAAACAAAGTTTGCATAGCTGCTTCGGTGCTGGAAGCTTCATTTCCGTGTACATTATAACTTAACCATACGATGGCTTTTTCTGCGGAATTTTCCGAAGTGCCGGAACCTATTCCCGCATTTTTTAAATGAGCATTCCGTATGGCCTCAAGATTTTTTATGTTTTCTTCAGAAGAGATCACCGCATAGGTAAGCGGTCGTCGTTCATTTGTCTTTCCATAGGTATGATACTGGACCAGGGGAGAATTTTCCGCGATGTGCTCGAAGTAATTCACCACATCGGCATGTCTGGAAAACTGGGTTCCTATTTGGTATCCAAAAAATTCTTCCGGTGATTGTAGGTTTTGTGAGTTGGAAATCTGAAAAGTTAAAAAAGCGAGAGCAATCAGAAATTGTATTTTTTTCATAAGGAGGAATAAAATCAATATTAATAGAGTAAAGATAGTATACACCACGGAATTAACTAAAAAATGGGGCATAAAATATTTATCTTAGGTATCTTTACGTTTTAAAGAAATAATATGCCAACAGACTGTCTTTCCTATAAACAAACCAATTATTTTTCCAATCTTATTCTGGATTACCTGGACCAAAAAAAGGAATTAAAACCCTTTTATAACCGGTTTCCAAATCTGGAAAATTTCAAGGCTCAAATAGAAGAAAAACAGGAGTTTTTTACTTCAGAAAAAAGGAATACGCTTGTAGCGGTTTTAAAACAGCAGTATTCAAAACTTGATATTTCTGAAGCGGTGTTAACTAATATCGAAGCGCTTTCCGAAGAAAATACATTTACGGTAACCACCGGACATCAGTTGAATTTGTTCACCGGACCGCTCTATTTTTTATACAAGATCGTTTCTACAATTAACCTGGCTTCCGCCTTAAGCAAGGAATATCCACAACAAAAATTCGTGCCGGTTTACTGGATGGCCACGGAAGATCACGATTTTGCAGAGATCAATTATTTTAACCTTAACGGAAAGAAATTCCTTTGGAACAGCGATCAGCCGGGAACAGGAAGTGATGCGGTAGGGAATTTGACCACCAAGGGTCTTGATGAAGTCTTCGAATTATTTTCGGCAGAAATAGGAGGAGGGAAGAATGCGGAAGAGTTGAAGGGCCTTTTTAAATCGGCCTATCTGGAGCATTCCAATCTTACCAATGCAACAAGATATCTTGCAAATGAGCTTTTTAAGGAATACGGATTGGTAATTCTGGATGCCGATGAAAAATCCCTGAAAACCGAATTTATCCCTTACCTGGAACAGGAACTTTTTGGCCAGATATCCCATAAAACAACTACTCCCGTTGCCGAAAAAATGCAGGAACTTGGATATGGGGTTCAGGTAAATCCAAGGGAGATCAATGTGTTTTACCTTGCGAATGGCCTTCGGGAACGGATTATAGAACGCGACGGCACTTTTTTTATAAATGAAACCGATATTTCCTTCAGCAAAGAAGAATTAAGCGCTGAATTGAAAAACAATCCACAGCATTTTAGTCCCAACGTGATAACACGGCCATTGTATCAGGAGGTTATTTTGCCCAATTTATGTTACATAGGCGGGGGAGGAGAACTGGCATACTGGTTTGAACTGAAGGATTTCTTTGATGCCGTTAAAGTGCCATTTCCGGTGTTGTTGCTTCGGAATTCGGCCTTGATAGAAACTTCAAAACAGGATCAAAAAAGAAAAAATCTCGATATTTCACAGACAGAATTGTTTTTGAAACAGCATGAACTTATCAACCGGAAGGTTCGAAAAATATCCAATATAGATATCGACTTCGCTCCCCAAAAAGAATTTTTGGTGCAGCAGTTTCAGCATTTATATGAACTGGCAGCACAAACAGATCCTACTTTTCTTGGAGCGGTAAAAGCCCAGGAAGTGAAGCAGTTAAAAGGTCTTGAAAACCTGGAAAACCGACTTTTAAAAGCCCAGAAGCGCAAATTAAAAGATGAGGTTTCACGTATCGCCGAGCTTCAGAACGACCTGTTCCCAAATAAGAGTTTACAGGAGCGGCAAACCAATTTTTCAGAAATGTACCTGGAATATGGAAAAGAGCTCATTCCTAAGCTTATCAATGAATTAGACCCCTTAGAATTAAATTTTAAAATCCTGACTTTTGGAGAATAATAAAATGCATACAATCGATATGAATCTGGTGGAAATGACGCTGGATGTCATGAAGTACACCATAGATCGTATTTCAAACATAACCCCGGAACTTGGCTCGCCTAAAAAGGAAGAAGAGCTGTTGGAAATGGTGGGAGAAACCATCACCGATGAGGGAATTGGCGGGGAAAACGCCTTTAAGCTTTTCCGGGATGTTTTGGTGAAAGCCACCGTCCCTATAGATCATCCGAGGCATTTGGCTTTTGTGCCGGCTGCACCTACCAGGGCCGCAATTATGTTCGATCTTGTTACTTCCGCATCCAGTATTCACGGAGCATACTGGATGGAAGGTGCAGGCGGGATCTTTTGCGAAAACCAGGCTATGAGATGGTTGGTAGGTATAGCGGGCTTGCCGGAGGGGTCTTTTGGTGTTTTTACCAGTGGCGGTACCGTTGCAAATTTATCGGCAATGGTAGCTGCACGTGAAGATTGGCGAAGCAGAAGTACAAATAATATTGGGATTAAGGGACTTGTCCTGGTTTCCCAGGGAGCACATAGTTCGGTAGAAGCCATGGCAAAAGTTATGGATGCCGATTTACTTAAGATCGATTCCCAGGGGGATTTTCTTTCCGGGGAAGAACTGCGCACCAGTATTGATGAGCTTCAGGAAAAAGACCGACAAAGGCTTTTCGCTATTGTTGCAACGGGAGGAACCACAAATGCTGGTATTATTGATGATCTGGCTGGGATCTCTGAAATTTGCGAAAAAGAGCAGATATGGCTGCATGTGGATTGCGCCTACGGTGGTGGTGCACTTGCTGCAAGATCGGTTCGGCATTTATTCAATGGGATTGAGAAAGCCGACAGTATCACTATCGATCCTCATAAATGGCTTTTTTCACCCTATGACTGTGGTGCTGTTCTATATAAAAATATGGAGCTTGCAAAAAATGCACATTCCCAAAAAGGGGCATATCTGGAAATTTTTAAGGATGAGGGAGCGCAGGGGTTCAATCCTGCCGACTATCAAATTCAGCTTACCCGAAGAGTACGGGGGATGCCGCTGTGGTTTTCCCTGGCAATGCATGGCACCGAAAAATACAGAAGCGCTATTGAGCGCGGAATTGCCCTGGCTAAAATTGCAGTAGGTAAAATTGAGGAACGTGCTTACCTGGAAATGGTGCGGCCGGAGAGTTTATCGGTGGTATTATTCCGAAGAATTGGATGGACGGCAGAGCAATATCGTGACTGGACCTACAGGAACCATAGGGAAGGAATCGCTCTGGTAACTCCAACAATCTGGAAGAATGAAACCATCTCGAGGTTTTGCTTCATAAACCCTGATACCACAGAAGCCGATATCGATCTTATTCTGGATACCCTGAAGTGACGAGGTGATGAAGTGATGAGGTGATGAAAAGAAAAATAAAAAAAAGCGGCTTCTTTAATAGAAGCCGCTTTGGTTATAAGTTGGTTTGAAAAATATTAGTTGGCTGTGGTGTCAACAGGTTTGTCAACAAACAGACGTTCGTCTCTATTGGCAATTTCCCAAGCGGTTAAAAATACCAGTTTAGCTCGTTTTTCCAACAAGTCATACTCAATTTTATCAGGAGTATCGGTCATTTTATGGTAATCGGCGTGAACTCCGTTAAAGTAAAAAATGACTGGAATGTTGTTTTTCGCGAAGTTGTAATGATCGCTTCGGTAGTAAAACCTGTTTGGATCATTTTCATCGTTAAAAGTATAATCAAGATTAAGATTAAGGTATTGATTATTTACCTCTTCACTTAAATCGTGTAACTGGGTACTCAATTTATCACTTCCAATTAAATAAACATAATCACCACTGCTTTCCATACCTTCTCCAATACGGCCAATCATATCGATATTAAGGTTGGCAACTGTTTGAGCCAATGGGAATGTCGGGTTGTCTGTATACCATTTAGACCCTATCAAACCTTTTTCTTCACCGGTTACGTTCAAAAATAAAATGGAGCGTTTTGGACCAAAGCCATCTGCTTTCGCTTTCATAAAAGCTTCGGCTATTTCCAGAATGGCTACAGTTCCGGATCCATCATCATCTGCTCCGTTGTAAATATTCCCCTCATCATCGATTCCTACGTGGTCATAATGCGAAGAGATTACAAGGATTTCCTCTGGTTTTTCGCTTCCTTCAAGAAAAGCCAATACGTTTTCAGAATCCTTTACATCTCCTCTAAAAGCTGTACCGGGAACCGGTTGGTAATAATTGTCGCCACCAAGGGGAGAAGGGATATTCAGTTTTTTATATTCGGCTTTAAGATATTCTGCAGCCAGTTTTTGTCCAGGTTCACCGGTTTCACGACCTTCAAATTCGTCGCTTGCAAAGGTGTAGAGGTGATCGCTTAACTCCTGAGCGGTTATGGTATTTGCATACTCCATAACATCAGCATTTTCAACATTTTTTGGTTGATGTGCGCCGCAACTCACCAATCCGATGGTAAGGACGCTTAAAATTATTTTTTTCATAGGTAACTATTATTTTTTTAAGAGCAGCAAGATAAGAGTTCAGGGTATATTTACCAAGAGTTGAAAATAAATTACCTTGGCTCTCTTTTTAATAAGAGTATATCCGTATTTTTTCAAGAGAATCCCTCACAAAACCTGTATCATTTCCTGTTCCTAAGAATTTGGATTTAGTCAGAATCCTGTCCTTTTCATCCTTGGAGATCGGGATTTTTTGGGGACACAGTTATTATTTTGCCTGGCTTTAGTTGAATTAATTTTAAAATTAACCGGACAGGTTTTTTGATTTCCCAAATTCAGATCTAAAGTTATTTTTACGTTTCCGGGTGCTATAAAAAACATAAAATGATGAAAATAAGCAGAATAATGAAGCGATAGTAGATTTCACAGGTTGGTTTTTTTACTAAAAAAAGTTTATAATTTAATGCAAAATAAACCTAAAAGCTATTTTTTAAAAAGATCACAATTTTATTGTGTGAAACTACAAAGCTTCCTATATTTGCCTCCGCTAAGAGAAATGGTAGAATGCAAATCTGGAATTCCGGAAGAAACATTCTAAAAAGAGACTCTTAATTTATTGGAGAAATGGCAGAGCGGTCGAATGCGGCAGTCTTGAAAACTGTTGAGGGTCACACCTCCGGGGGTTCGAATCCCTCTTTCTCCGCTGGTTACATACCATTTTAACACAAAAAGCCCGAAAACACTAGCGTTTCGGGCTTTTTCATTTTAATTGTTATCAATTAAAATCAATTAAAATCATCCCCTAAGGTGTCAAATTCGGTGTACATTTTTATTTTCAATTTTTGGCCACTCAAGTAAGATTTTTCCTACTAAAAACATTGTAATGCATTGCTAGCTATGGGATTATGTGATTTAATTTTTTGTATATTCGGGTATTAGATAATTATAAATCCTGATAATATGAATGCCAATTTTTATATTTTGTTCTTTGTCCGAAATAAACGGATAAAAAATGGTGAAGTACCTCTCTATTTGCGTATTACTTTAGATGGAAAGAGAGCGGAAGCTTCTTTGGGTCGAAAAGTTAAGTTGAGTTTATGGAATGCATCCGCAGGCAAGGCTAACGGAAATACAGGAGATGCACAGGTTTTAAATCGTTACCTAAATAAGGTTGAAAATGATGTTTATAAAAGTTATCAGACATTATTAGATCAAAACATCTCTTTTGGATCTAAGCAGGTTTTGGATCTTTATTTAGGAAAAAAAGAAAAACATAAGATGTTGCTTGAAATTTTTCAGGAACACAATGACAAGGTTAAGAGTTTAATCGGAATAGATTTTGCCAAAGGAACTTTAGAGCGTTACAGAACGGCCAAAATGCATGTTGAGGATTACATAAATAAGGAATACAAATCAAAAGATATTCCGGTAGAAGCTGTAGACCACAAATTCATTTCTGGCTTAGAATATTATCTTAAAACCGAACGGAAATGCGGCCATAATTCTACAATAAAATATATTACCAACTTTAAAAAGATCATTCGTATTGCTTATTCCCATGAGTGGATTAAAAAAGATCCCTTTGTGAACTGGAAAGGAACTCTGAAGATTGTTGACCGGGAATTTTTAACCAATGAAGAAATTCAAGGTATGATTGAACTTGAGATCAACAATGAACGTCTTGATTTGGTAAAGGATATTTTTTTATTCTGCTGTTATACAGGGTTGGCTTATGCCGATGTAAAAAAATTAGCACAGGATGACCTTGTAATTGGAATTGATGGTAATAAATGGATAAAGGTAAACAGGACCAAAACTAAAACCAGAAGTAGTATTCCTATACTTCCAACTGCAGAGGACATACTGGATAAATACAGCTCACATCCGGATGTAGGTTTGAAACGGGTGTTACCTGTACTTAGCAACCAGAAGATGAATGCCTATCTCAAGGAAATAGCAGACTTGTGCGGGATCAATAAGAACCTGACCTTCCATCTTGCCCGACACACTTTTGCCACCACTGTAACCCTTTCTAATGGCGTTCCCATTGAAAGTGTAAGCAAAATGCTTGGGCATAAAAATCTTCAAACCACCCAGCATTATGCAAAAATCCTGGATAGAAAGGTAAGTGATGATATGGCTGCTTTACGAGAACGGATGGAATTAATGAAAAAACTTAACCAGAAAAGTAAGTAATTTTCCCACTACTTTGGTTGGGTTCAAAAATTCTAAGCTATTGAATCTAAGTGCTGCAAGCAGCAAAATCTTCTTGAATAATTATTTGCCTTGTTGATTTTCAGAAAGTAGGATAATAACCACAAACAATTTCACTAATTGGCGATATATTCGATCAAAAGAAATTGAACCATTTACTTTTTTTAATATATTTAAGTATAATTACTTGCCTCCCATCAATCCAAAGTAATTTAGATTCCCCACCAATTCATAATTTTTAGCGGTCTATACAAAATAAATAACTTTGGGAACATTTCTATTTCTTTTAGCGTTCGCTATCTCCGTAGTGGGATTCTCCCAGAATAATTCAGAGCATCTCAATTCAAATGAGATAAGGAGTTTAACTTTTAAAGAGATCAGCGATCTTGAAATTGAGGCTTTGGATAATAACAATATGGATCAGCTTAAAAATCTCACTCGGGGACATGAGCAGAAAGCAAAATTGGAAAATAATAATATTGAAATTGCCAGGGCTTTTTTCTACAGAACAATTTTTGAAGAACCAAACATAGCTTTGTTGTATTCGGATTCCATAATTCAGGTAACAAAAAACAGCAAACATTTGAATTATCCAACTCTGGGATATATTCTTAAAGGCCATATTTATTACCATTCGAGCAATTTCAAGGATGCTCTTAATAATTACTTGGCAGCTTATAATTTGGCTTTAGAAAAGGAAAATGCAGAACACCAGCGGGAAATTTCATTCACAATAGCTGCGATTCGAAATATGAACGGGCAACATTATGCCGCGGCAGATTTTTACAGACGATCCTTAAATCTTTTAATGCGCGAGAATAAATTTGAAAGCATTCATTATGAAGAATTTATTATATTACTGTTTAATCTCTCTACCACTCATTTAAGATTGCAAGAGATTGATTCGGCAAAATATTATGTAAATAATGGTATAGATCAAAGTAGGGTTTTTAAAGACAAAACAAATTTTAAGGATTTTGTCATGCTGGATGCCCAAATAAATTATTATAACAAGGATTACATAAGGGCAAAGGATACATTGATTAAGTATGTGGATTCATTAGAAGGTACAAGTAAGGCCATAAAGCTGTATTATCTTGGTAAGATTGAAGAAAAATTAGAGAACAGTACTCTTTCCTTAGGGTATTTTAAAGCTATAGATTCTATTCTTTCAAAAACCGGAGATCCTTTTATTGAGATTAAAGATGTTTTCCAACAACTCATACTTTATTCTGTTTTAAATGAGGATAAGCAAAAACAAATTGAATATATGGGGAAGTTGATTTACTATGATAGTATTTTATCTACAGGTCAGGAAGATATTCTCAACAAGGCTACTATCTCCTATGATATCCCTTATATAAAGCATCAGAAAAAGAAAACGGAAGAGCAACTTAAAGCTAAGAGCAGGTATATTTCTTATGTCGGAATATTGGCTGGAATTTCTGTTTTATCAGGATTTGGTTTTTATGTTAGAACAAGGAGAATGCGAACCAGACTAAATCTCCTTCTAGAAAGGGGTCCAATACAAAGTATTGCTCCAGTAAAAAATTTACGGCCTCCGTCTACGGTTCCGGAAGCAATTAGAGCAGATATATTAAGAAAGCTGGAAGAATTTGAAAACTCAGATAGGTTCATGAGTGCAGATATAGATTTGCCTTCATTGGCGCAGGAATTAGGAACAAATACCGCTTACCTGTCAACCATTATAAATTCTTATAAGCAACTCAGTTTTCCAAACTATTTAAAAGATTTGAAAATCACAATGGCTATTAATCGGATTAATGAAACTCCTGAATTGTTGAAATTTAGTATTAGTGGACTAGCCGAACATTTCGGATTTAAATCTGCAGGATCATTTTCAGCTGCTTTTTACAAAAAAACGGGAATAAAGGTTTCTGAATTTTTAAAAGAGTTAAAACTCCGGAAAAACAACCTGCCATTTATAAATGGCGATATGTAGTTCTTGCATTTTGCATATGAATGAGATTATTTAGTATAACAAATTTTATTAATTAATTTTAAATCATTTCAATTATGAAAAAAGAACTCGGTGCTTTTTTATTTTGGGTATATTTTTTTCGATTTCCTTTGCCCAAAATGGGACCGTGAGAAATTTTGAATATCCTGAAATAAGTATTAAAAGCCATTGTCAAATCTTTTATGGGATTGAGGTTATTGATGAATACCAAAATTTAAATAATTTAGAAGATACCCGAAATTTGAGTTGGTTTAAGGCTCAGGATTCTTTAGCGGGCACTTATTTTGCTTCCAACACCCACATGGAAGATTATTTGGAGCGATTTAGTTGCTTTAAAAATTCAGGTAATGGAAGTATCAGTATGATACGCGTAAATGAAGCAGGTAATTATTTTTATTTGAAATATGATGATAAGAAAGGTGTAGATAAATTGTTTTACAGGGAACAACTTTCCTCTGACGAAATTGAAATATTCGACCCGTCCTCTTTCAAGAATGAAATTACAGACATCAGCTATATTAAACCCTCATTTGACGGTAAAAAAGTGGTTATTGGATTTAGGGTTGGAGATGACTTTTCTTCACAGATTGTGATTTATGATCTTATCGAAAGAAAATTGCTAAATGATACTATCTCAAATATTAATCCTGATTTTGGTGGTATTGAATGGCTTCCGGATGGTTCTGGGTTTATCTATTTATACTTTCCTGTGGTGGATAAATCTCAGCCCGGATACAAAAAGAATTCATTTTCAGTAATTCATACTCTGGGTGACGATCCTGAACTACGAAAATTTATATTTGGAAATAGTGATCCTGTAGTTATTCCTTCAGATTATTATCCAAAAGTGAAGATCGGATCTAGCAAGGATAATTACATAGTTGGCTATTCTGCCAGTTCCAGTGATTATTATGATGGTTATATTACAAAGATTTCTGATGTTTTAAAAGGGGAATCAAAGTGGTTGCCTTTTTTTAAGCAGGAAAACAAAGTATTTTATAACCAGGGCGAAGTTCGAAATGATAAATTTGTTTTTCGTCAGGGCAGTGATAATGGAAATAGGATAGTTCAGGTTGATATTGATAATCCAGATTTCAGTAATCCGGATATTTTCGCTGAGGGAAGCAAGGAAAATCCCATTACTCAATTCATTGTTACAAAGGATAAAATATATTTTTCAAAATCAAAATTTGGAGTTGAACTGTCAATATTTGTTATCGAGGATAATAAAGGAACCGAACAATTAGAACTACCTTTTTCAGCCGGATTTGTTTCATTTTTTGGCGAATCTGTCACCCATAATTTTATAGGTGCAGAACTGGATGGTTGGACCTCCGATTATACGAGATATCTTATAAGTGAAGATTATTTTAAGGAGGAAGCTCTTCAAACCAAAATTGATTACCCGGATTATAAAAATCTGGTTTCCGAACAAATTATGGTTACCTCCCACGATGGGGAGGAGGTACCTTTATCCCTGGTCTATGATAAAAATTTGAAGCTTAATTCCAACAGCGAAGTTTTTATGTATGTTTATGGAGCCTATGGAGAAAGCTTAAATCCTTTCTTTTTTCCAATTTTCCTGGACTGGGCAGCTCAAGGTGGAATTTTAGCTTTTGCACACGTAAGAGGAGGAGGGGAAAAAGGAAAAGAATGGCATGAACAGGGAATGAAAAATCTAAAACAAAATTCCTGGAAGGATCTTAATGCCTGTACCGAGGAATTAATAAATAGAGGCTTTACCAAAAAGGGCTTGATTTCTTTATATACTGCCAGTGCAGGTGGTATTACAGCAGGAATGGCTGTAAACGAACGCCCGGATCTATATTCATCTTTCATTGCAGAGGTGCCGCGTTTGAATCCCCTGAGTTTGGAATCTTCCGGTACTGCAAGCAGTACCAGCTATCTTGAATATGGTACGGTAAAAGATAGTTTGGAGTTTCAGGGCCTGTTAAAAATGGATCCTTATCATAATCTGAAGCCCGAAACCAATTATCCCGCAACCCTAATTATGCCGAGCAATAACGATGATCGTATCCCACTGTGGGATAGCGGAAAATATATTGCCAAACTTCAAAAAAGCAATACTGCAGGAACGCCAGTCTTAATGGATATAGATTACCTGTCCGGCCACGAAAACTACGGGAATTATAATGATGCTGTACGCTTGTACAGCAAGATCTTCAGTTTTGCAAGAAGCAATATGCAAAATTATTAAAATTCAGATATTAAACGATCTGCCTTGCATCCATCAGTTTTTATTTTGTAAATGGAATTTTTTTACATATTATTGATCAGGGAAATGCAAGATTTAATTGATTCCTGCTATAGTTTTATTTAAGCTTCTGACCTTTATAAGTGATACATTTCTAGTATTTTACAATTCGCTTTTTCAAATAATCCAAAAAAATTTCACCCCATTTATAAATGAGCATCATCATTTATAAATGGGGTTTACAAGTATTATTTTAATCTAAATATTTGACCGAATTTTAAGTAGCAGAGATCTTAAATTTTGTCAAATGGACTTTTTACTTACCAAATTAGAATTCGAGGACGAGGTTCAAAAAATAGAACAGATCGCTCAAAAAAGGATTGTTATGTGCACCCAGGTAATTGGGTTTTGCCAAAAAATCCTGGAGAATTACAGGAGGGGAATTCGCTTGGAAATTTTCGGGGATATTTCTTCTGAAATTCAGTTTTTTAAAGAGCATAAGCAACATCCGCAATCTCACCTCATTTTCTATCATAAACTACTTCGGTATGAGTTAGCGCTCCCCAATCAGGATGAAGGTTCAAGGCGCAACTATTTACTGCGAAAAATCAAGAAGATCAATGAATTTATTCTTTCCCAAATCGACTTCATTCAATATCTGGAATTGGAACAGGTCTATATGGATGAGTTCTATTTTACTCGAAAATTTAACGATAAAAAATTCCATTCCAATCGAATCTATGACAGGGATCCTGAGTTCAGTACTTCCCATGATTTGCTCCTGAGCGAGCTTAAAGCCGAAAAGCTTTTTTTATTATTTCTCCAATCAAAGCTATTGGAATTGGACCATCCAAATGAAAAAGTTTTAGAAGAATGCTCGGGAATTCAATGGACGTCCTCTAAGGTGGCTTTAACAGAATTGATCTATGCTTTATACCATAATGGAGCTATAAACAACGGGAAAATAAGTTTAAAAGAGTTGGTGGAGAAGCTGGAAAAAATTTTGGAAATCGAACTTGGGGACTATCATCATACGTTCCTGAGGTTAAGGGCACGTTCGGAACCTGTTAAATTTATTGACACGCTGAGAAATGACCTTTTTGAACGCATGCATAAAATGGATGATTAAAAAGACCAAGGTAAAGCCAAGTTGGTTGTTTTTAAATAGATGCATAAAAACCGGAAAAAAGCAGATTTTAGCGATCAAAACGTTCAGAATTCTCCCTTAAAATGACATATCTGCCCTAAAAAAAAGTTTCACCAAGTTGGTTCCGCCTTGGCTGTTTTATATAAAATTCCTCTTCAATTTTATATAAAACAAAAGAAAATTAACCAGGTCCCGCCGCTTTAAAAGTTATAACCTGCGGCGGGATTTTTTAAAAAATCAAATTATTATGCCAACAACAATTGTCACCACCGAAGATTTGATGGAGTTCAAATTAGAGCTCCTGAAAGAAATCAAAAAGTTACTTATCAATCCATCCGAATCAGGTTCAGGTTCAAAAAAATGGCTGAGATCCACGGAAGTCATGAAATTGCTTCAAATCAGTCCAGGCACCCTTCAGAATTTCAGGATCAATGGTAATCTGCCCTATACAAAAATAGGGGGATGCATTTATTACGATGCGGATGAAATAAACAAAATCCTGATGGAAAACAGGAGCAATTACAAATACGAGTAAGGCCATGAATTATATCAAGCACATTAATGGGGTACTTCAACAATTTAATGGGGATTCCAGGTTGAATCCCACCCATATCAGTCTTTATATGGCTCTTTTCCAACTTTGGAATATCCATCATTTCCCAGAGATCTTTTTTATTGCACGGGAAGAGGTAATGAAAAAGTCTAAAATAGGATCTATAGCCACTTATCACAGGTGCCTCAGGAATTTAAATGATTGGAAATATATCGATTATTTACCATCTCATAACCCATACAAGGGTAGCGAAATTAAGATGTTCATTTTTGAAATATCTGGTGAACAGGATGTAAACGAGCCTGAAACAATTCCTGAACAAGTCGTGAACAAGTATGAAACAAGTCCTAAACAAGCAATAAACAAGCCTGAAACAAGTCTTGAACAAGCAATGAACAAGCCTGAAACAAGTCTTGAACAAGCAATGAACAAGCCTGAAACAAGTCCTGAACAAGCATTAGTATCTAACATAAACATGATTAAACATGATTTAAACATGATTAAACATGCAATGCCAGAAAATTATTTTGAAGTTTTTAATTTTTTTAAAAATAAAAATAAAACAGAAGCTGAAGCACTTAAATTTTTTAATTACTACCAATCTAAAGGATGGAAAGTTGGAAACAATACCCCCTTGACAGATTGGAGGGCTGTAGCAAAAAGCTGGATCAGGAAATCTAAATTTTCAAAGACTTTTAGCGGTTGCCCGGTAACCTCTAATCAGGACTATTTAAAAACCAATCAAAATAAAGATTATGATGAACCCCTCTAGAATCGTCGAAGGCGGTATTGAATTTTCCCTCGGAAAATTTGACGGAAAACTCATGGTGTATGATTTTCCAAAGATACTGGTGTATCTGGAAGCCAAAGGAAAAATGTTGTTTGGGAATCATTTCAAGCTCTACCGGGAAGATGAAAAAATCCTGAGTTTGCTAAGCAACTATTTTATCAGGGATGCAAAGAATTGCGAGAAGTACAGCATTGATCCTGACAAGGGAATTTTGCTTTCAGGTCCTGTGGGCTGCGGAAAAACAAGTTTGATGCGCCTGTTGAAAAATATTGTTCCGCACCAGCGGCAATACGAGGTTATTCCTGCCAGGAACATCGTTTTTGGGTTTAATCACATTGGCTTTAAAACCATTGAAGATTTTGGGAATGAAGGTTTTTTCTGCTTTGATGACCTTGGGGTGGAACCAACCGGAAGGCACTTTGGGAAGGATTGCAATGTGATGGGGGAAATTTTGATTTCCCGACATGAGCTTTTTCTAAACCATAAGGTTAGAACACATGCCACCACAAACCTTAATGTAATAGAATTGGAAGAACGCTATGGGAGCAGGGTTAGAAGCCGGATGCGCCAGATGTTCAACCTGATCCACTTCGATAAAAACACTCAGGATAAACGAAATTAATCTAAAAAAACAAAAGATGAAAATAGCAACTTTTAATATTCAGAACCTATTTCACAGGGATAAATCCCTGCTAGATTCTCAAGCTGGAAATATCGTGATCAATTGGCTTGATGAAATGGAACACCTGATGAATAAACAGACAAAAACAGCGAGCGATCTGGACACGATAAAAGACCTAACCTTATTACTGGGATTTGAAAAAATAAGCAATATATCATATGCCCTTATGAGAAGAAGGATAGAGGCAATCTTTTTTCGGGCAATCCATTGTTCCGGGGAATCCAAAGCCAATAGCCTTACGGACTTCAAAGGATGGATAACAATGCAAACCATCCCTGTCAATCGTATTGCAACACAAAACAAAGCCAGGGTAATAGCTGAGGTAAATGCCGATGTTTTAGTGCTGCAGGAAGTGGAAGACCGGAATTCACTATTGAAATTCAACAGTCAATTCCTGCCTGAATTTAATGGGGTTCCCTATAGGGAATTGCTTGTGCTCCAGGGAAACGACGGCAGAGGACAGGAGCTAGGAATGCTTACCAAAAATGGATTTCAAATCCAGGAGATCCGCACGTATAGCAATGAGTTGGATGATAACGAAAAACCGGTTTTTGATAAAAATCTGGTGAAGTACGAGATCACAACTCCTTCCAGAAACAAAATCTATTTGCTCGCGGTTCACCTTCTTGAACAGGGAAAGGATAAAGAAAATTGCGATGCTCTGAGATTTCGGCAAGCTCGTAGGGTTGCCGAAATATACCGGCAATTGCGAGAAGAGGGGAAGGAGCATGTGATTGTGGCAGGCACTCTAAATGCGGTTCCATATTGTTTCAGCCTGGCACCCCTTCTTCAGAAAACAGATCTGAAGGATGTTTCAAAACACCCCGATTTTAATGTTGCTGGCAAAGAGGAAAAAGAATCAGGCTATTTACATAAGAAAGCCTACAGGATGGGTTTAAACATCAAACAGACGGATTATCTCCTTCTGTCCCCGGAAATGTTCAGGCGGGTTAAAAACAGTGGTTTAAACCGCAGTGCCATATTACCGGCGATAGCTTCACAATGGACTGCTTACAATACCATAAAAAATCAAAAACAAGCAGCAAGCGTGCATCCTGTGGTTTGGGGGGAGATTGATATTTAAAAAATTAAAAAGGCCCAAGCTGAAAAAATATGTAACTCAAAATAAATCTGGAACCAATGGGCAATCTTTGGAAAATACCGGGAATCCCGCATAAAGGTTGGATTTTGGAATATGTTTATGACATAAGAAAAGATGGAGATTTTGTCAAGGAAGATGAATTTGAAACTTGTATGATGTGCCAAAATGATAGAATAAGATATGTTCATGTGGTAACCCATTTAGATGTTGAGGAAGAATTTAAAGTTGGCTGCATCTGTGCGGAGAAAATGACAAATGATTATGTTACGCCAAAACAACAGGAACAAAGCTTAAGAAACAAAAATCAAAGATGTATTAATTGGTTGAAAAGGGAATGGAAGACCAGTAAAAATGGTAATTTTTATTTGAAAGTCAGGAATCATCACATTCTGATTTATAAAGATAAAAGATCAGCAAAATTCAGATGCAAGATTGGGGATCACTTCGGAAAAAAACAATTTGACACTCTTGAGCTTGCCAAATTAGCGGTATTTGACGGAATTGAATATTTTAAAGAAAAAAATGAATGGTAAAAAATAGTGTGTATCGACTGGCGAACTAGCGAGACAATCCTTTTAACCACATCGATCACCAGTATCTTTTTTGGTGTTTATTGCTATTCAAAAATTAGATACATTTTTAAGAGCAGCAGAAGAAATATGACGTTTTTGAGCCGGATTTTCATTTTAAGTTTTTGAAATTTCACCATTTTATTTCCTGTTTTAATAGCATTTGATTCTAATTGATCTCAAATAAATACAAAATAAACCAAACAATATTTGAATTTAATTTATTGATAATCAGTAATTTAAATTAAAAAATAGTGTATTTTACTTTAGTCAAAATCAAAGTAAAACATCAATTTAAAAGCTTGAAAAAATTTATCTACCCTTCATTTTTTATGTTCCTGATTTCATTCCCGCTTTTCGCAGAGATTGGCGGGTTTGAAAATTCGGCCGTCAACATTTCAGATGCTATCCGAATTATTTTCCCCAATCTACCCAGGGTTATTTTTATGGTTGGGTTCCTGTTCCATACAGGTCTTTTTTTTTTGTTTGAATGTCGATCTGAAACTTTCTCACACAGGAAGGTGTTTATATGGATTTTTTATATGTCCGGTAAAACAATATTAAAAACTTATGAAAATAGCCACTTTTAATATTCAGAATTTATTCCATCGGGACAGAAGTTTTATGGAAAAGCCTTTCAGTAAATGCAGTAAGGATTGGCATACGGAGTTAGATGGATTAATGCAAAAACGCATTAAGAATAATCAGGATACTGAACGTTTAAGGGAATTGTCACTTTTAGTTGGAGTTGATAATAGCCATCAGGTGCCATACGCCGTTTTAAGGAGAAAAGCCGGCTTTCTTTTTTTGAAAGGGAAGAATTATTCAAAAGAATTAAAAGCCTGTGAACTGACCGATTGGAACGGCTGGATCGCACTTCAGAATTATCCATTAGATCCAATAGCAGTAGAAAACAAAGCACGGGTAATCGCTGATGTGAACCCTGATATTTTGATTCTTCAGGAGATTGAAGACCGCGCATCACTTGCAGAATTTAATGAGGAGTTTCTGGCCAGGTATTGTAAACCTTTTCAACAAACTTTTGTGGTGCAGGGAAATGATAAACGAGGCCAGGAAATAGGTATTCTTACCCGAAATGGGTATCAGATAAAGTCGGTAAGGAGCCATGTTTATGATTTAAATAGCCTGGGAGAAATTGTTTTTGATAAAGACCTTACGGAATATGAAATACGTACCGCTAAAGGGAATTCTATTTGGATCCTGGCTACACATTTACAGGAGCAAACAGAGGATAAAAATATTTCAGATGATACAAGAACAGGACAAGCCGAAAAAATTGCTGAAGTGTATAACCATTTGTATTCTGAAGGTAAAAAGAATATCGCGGTTGTCGGTACGCTTAATGCCGTTTCCTATTGTTATTCCCTTTCACCTTTACTGCTAAAAACCAATTTAAAAGACGTTACCAAACACCCATCCTTTAATGTGGATTTTGACAAAGGGAAGGATGCAGGATATTACAGTCTTGGAGCGTACCGTATGGGAGTAAATATCAAGCAAAAAGATTATTTATTATTATCCCCGGAACTTTTTACAAAAGTTAGGAGCAGCGGATTAAACCGGAAGGGCATCTGGCCAGATAAACGGCCTATGTTTTCGGTATATTCAAATATGAATCATAAAAATCATGCGGCCAGTGAGCATCCTGCAATTTGGGGAGAGATTGAGATTTAAAAAAATCGAAAAGGCATGCAAGATTGAGGATTACTTAGGGAAAAAACAATTTGATACTCTTCAGCTTGCCAAAGTAGCGGTATTTCATGGAATAGAATGTTTTAGAGAGAAAAATGAATTGTGAAAAGTAGTGTGTAACGCTTGACGAATTAGCGAGAAAAGGCCTTTTTACTATTGCAGGGTCCATTTCAAATAATCCAATGGATGATTATACCACCGCACTAATTACCTTACAATTGTAAGTTTAAATCAAGTACATAGCATCGAATATACCATCAATTTCCTTCTGCCTTATAACTTTATCTTGTCGGTTTCACACCTATTACCCCCTTGCGGCTAATCTACAAGTTGTTATGATGATTTAGTCTCCTGCTATTGATTCAATTACTCTCCCAACCGCTTTCCGTGCAGTTGGTCCTAAAACATCAATATGGTGTAAATACTCCTTCAAATTCGCACTATTTAGTTTAGTGGTGTCAGTAACAAACCTACTTATATAACCATCAAATGCAGGCTTGACAACAGGCTTATCAACAAACTTGATAATATTATTATGTCGTGAATCTTTTTCAATGCGAGAATAAAGACTCTTAACCACATCTTCCTCACCTTCTATCAATTGAAAAAAATTAGTTTCCGCATAAAGAAGAACACCTGTTATATCATGATGACTATTAAAGTCATTTACTTGTTTAAATAGGTTTGCAATATCTTCTTCATTAAGATTAGGATTAGCAGTACTTACATAGGATATAGCATGTCTCATCATTCATAAATTTTTATATTAAATATATCTTTTTGTTTGATACTGGCCAAGAATTCAATGACATAAGTAAAGATGTTTAGGAAATGCTATAAAATGCAAATAGACGGCCCCACCCGTCTATTCACTTTAAATCTAAAATCTACCCCAACAAATTTTAGATACTTAGCTATAAGAAAAAATGAAGATTAGCTAATGCCTCCTCCATATTCCATTAAAGCTATTATAAAGTTACAATCTTGTTTATTTACCGCAAAAAAGAAATGTTAAATGAAAATTATCTTTTTGTTAACTCTCTCAAAGTTGGCAGTCCCCGGGGTAAATGATAAAGACCCCCAAATCAACAGGAGCATTTCAAATAACCCAATGGTTGGACTTTATATCTAGATTCCGAGGGCTTTATTCTTTATCGAGGGCTTTGATAGTATTTACCATAAGTGGTGTTATCCAGTATTGTAATGATGATGATGTGGAGGTATCTTTTTCTTTTAAGTCATAATATCCTGTTGCACTACTGTCCTTTCCACCATGGCCGGGATCAATAATAATTGTTATTTTTTTAATTGGATCCATTTGCGCCACAGCAGGATAAGCTACTGAGTAGATAATAAATAGAAACAGGGTTCGGGATATGCTTTTAGATTTCATTTTTTAGAATTTTACTCAAAAATGAATCACACTTTTTAATTTCTGTTCCGGGATGGAAAAATTAACGTGAGTACTTGGTTATTTTTATATTTCTGATAAAGTCTCCATCAAGAATCCATTAAATCTGCCATTGATATCAGAACAGATTTTACCTGGCTAAAGAAGAAAAAATCATTCGGCCAGTGAGCATCCTGCTATTTGGGTGGATTTAATTTTGTAATAATTAATTAAATATAGAATGCCATATGTTTAGCAGTTCCGGCTGAACAGAAACTTGATTGTGGTGAGTGGAGTGTGGTATTTCAAAGCCCGATTTTTCTTTTATCTATTTTAAAGATGGTTTTATTAGAGAACTTATTAGTGTCCTGTTTCAATTAAACAAGAAAGAGATCAAAGGCATATAAAACAAACCTCTTGTCATTATCCTGTGTCTAATCTAAAAAATTACCGTAATTGAAGGTGATATTATGGTGCTCCTGGTCGGGTAACTAATTGAATTCATAATGAGTAATTTTCTTTACCTTTAATATATATTCCTATAAAAATCATTAAGGTTTTTTTATGTTTAAATAAAATTGTCATAAAGCCTCTTTCCAAAAATTAGTAAGAGAGCCATTGGTAAAAGCCATTTTTATAATTTTTTGAGCAGAGTATCTTGTTAATATATCCAGGTGCCCATAAATAATTTCTATATCGAATAAGGATCTGGAGTTTTCAAATCATCTATATTTGTATCGTGCACGATTTAATTTTGTGCGATATAAAATAAAAGCTATGATAAGAGAAGTTGAAACAACATTAACACAAAACATTTTCCGAATTCTACTATCACTGTTTATGATTTATGCAGGATTTAGTCATTTAACTTTTAATAGAATAGCCTTCCAGACTCAGGTTCCCGATTGGGTTCCTTTGAGCAAAGATTTAGTAGTTATTTTATCTGGTATAGTTGAAATGGCATTAGGTCTGGCTTTATTATTTTGGGAAAAGCAGCGTGTTAGCATAGGTTGGGCATTAGCGATTTTCTTTATACTGGTTTTTCCGGGCAATGTCGCACAATATTTAGAAGGAAAAGATGCCTTTGGTGTTTTAGATTCAGATAGAGCAAGATTGATTAGGCTTTTCTTTCAACCGGTTCTCATAGCCTGGGCACTTTGGTCATCTGGCGCTTGGGAATCCTTGAAAAACTCAAAAAAATAAACCTTATGGACGATCAGCAACTAAAATTGAATAATCAAATCTGCTTTCCGATTTATTCGGTTTCCCGGCTAATAACAAAAGCCTATAAACCATTCTTGGAAGAAATGGGCTTAACCTACCCTCAGTACTTGGTTTTGTTGATTTTATGGGAAAATGATAAATTATCAATTAATCAAATTGGCGAGAAATTATTATTAAACACCAATACCCTATCTCCACTTATTAAACGAATGGAGAAGATGGGTTTATTGCTGCGTAAACGCTCTGAAAAAGATGAAAGAAAGGTTTTTGTCAAACTCACCAAAAAAGGAAGGGAGCTAAAAAACAATGCGATCCTAATCCCGGAAAAGCTCCTTAATACTTTGCTGACTGAAGACATTAAGTTAACCGAAGTAATGCTTTTAAAAGATACTCTTAATAAATGGGGCGATATTCTTTCAAAAAAATAAAATATACTAACTTACTGATAAATAAATTTTTAAAATAAAAAAGCGATTGATATGAAAGCACTACAAATAGTTAAATACGGTGAAATTAAAGATAGTCTATCTATCAATGAGATCGAAAAGCCTTCGGTAAAGCCAAATGATATTTTAGTAGAAGTTAAAGCAGCTTCATTAAATCCCATTGATTATAAAATGGCGGAAGGACATCTAAAAGAAATGCTGCCTTTGAAGCTACCGAGTACAATTGGTTTTGACGTGAGCGGGGTGGTTGTTGATAAAGGTGCAGATGTTAATAATTTTGAAATTGGTGATGAAATATATTCCAGGGTGCCTCAAGAACAAATGGGTACAGTAGCAGAGTTTGTGACTATTAATAGTGATAAAGTCGCTAAAAAACCAGCAAATATATCTTTTGAAGAAGCTTCAGGGTTGCCATTGACGGGACTCACAGCGATCCAGGCTTTAGAAAAAGCGGGGATAAAGGAAGATGATAGAATTCTTATTCATGCTGGCTCTGGTGGCGTCGGTAGTTTGGCCATTCAGTATGCCAAAGCAAAAGGAGCTATTGTTTATACAACCACCAGTTCCAAAAATGTAGATTGGGTGAAAGCCTTAGGAGCTGATCGTGTGATCGATTATAAAACCGAAGATTACAAAGAAGTTGCTAATAATTTAGACATCGTTTTTGACACTTTGGGAGATGACTATACTTTCGAAGCTTTTGAAATTATAAAAGAGGGCGGGAAAGTAACTACGATTATGGGGCCACCAGACGAAGAAACAGCTAAACAAATGGGGATTAAAGATTATAAATTACCCGAACAATTAGCAAAACTGATTAAGGAGAAATCGGCGGTATATGAATATACCTGGATGCAGCCTAACGCAGAGCAGTTGAAGGATATCAAAACAATGGTTGAAGATGGAGATATCAAGCCAATAGTAGATCTTATTTATTCTCTTGAAGATGGGATCAAGGCCTATGAATACCTAGCTACCGGAAGAGCACAGGGGAAAGTAATCATAAGCTTAGCCTAAATATTCTAAGGATTGGTCAATTGATTATATATTATAACTAAATAAGAAAAAATAATTATGAGTAATAAGAAAAATGTATTAGTTGCCGGAGCAAACGGCACAACAGGAAGAATCATCATCGATTTATTAAAAGAATCTGAAAAATATCAACCCATTGCCATGGTTAGAAAACAGGAACAAAAAGACCATTTTGAAAAGGAAAATGTGGCTGCTGTACTGGGCGATTTAGAGGAAGATTTAAGTGATGCTGTCAAAAATGCCGATAAAGTTATTTTTGCTGCAGGATCTAAAGGGAAAAATGTAATAGGAGTAGATCAGGAAGGAGCAAAAAAGTTCACCGACGCTGCTAAAAAATCAGGGGTTGGGAAGTTTGTTATGCTGAGTTCTATGGGCGCAGACAATCCAACCATAAGTGAAGAGCTTGAAGATTATTTAAGAGCAAAAGGAAATGCAGATGATTATCTACGCAACAGTGGTTTAGATTATACTATTGTTAGACCTGGTGCACTTACAGATGAAGATGGTTCCGGTAAAATTCAACTAAAGGAAAAATTAGAAAAACAAGGGAGCATCTCCAGAGCCAATGTTGCTCAAACCCTGGTTGAAGTACTGGAAGATGATGTAAAGCAAAACCAGGTTTTTGAAATTCTTGATGGTGAGACTCCAATTGAAAAAGCAGTCCGTTCTTAAGAACAATTATTCCATAAAATAAAAAAACCTGCCGCCGGAGCAGCAAGCTTTTAAGCTAACCGGTTATAAAAACATTTCACCTTTTCATTACACCTTTAATGTTCACGAATTCTTTCAATCCGAATCCACCGTGTTCCCGTCCATAGCCCGAGTTTTTCACCCCACCGAATGGCATGGCGGGATCGGCCAGGCCGAAGGAATTAATAAACACCATTCCGGTATCAAAGTGCTTCTCTGCCATTTCGAAGGCAGCATCTTCATCTTTGGAGAAGATTCCTCCACCCAGTCCAAAGCGGCTGTCGTTGGCGATGCGCATGGCATCTTCGTTATCCCTGGCCTTGATTAATGAAGCTACCGGGCCAAAAAGTTCATCTTCGTAAGCAGGCTGTCCTGGCTGTACATTTTCCAATACTGTGGCAGGATAGAAAAATCCTTCCCCATCCGGAATTTTCCCTCCGCAAGCTATCCTGGCTCCGTTCTCAACACTTTTCACTACTTGTTCGTGAAGATCATCGCGGAGATCTTTGCGTGCTATGGGGCCCAATTGAGTGCTTTCCTTATTAGGGTCACCCATTTTGACTTCACTCATAGTCTTCACGAATTTCTCTCGAAACTCTTCATACACTTTTTCAGTAACGATGAAGCGCTTCGCCGCAATACATGTTTCGCCATTGTTGTATATACGACCTTTGACACATTCTTCTACTGCTTTTTCAATATCGGCATCTTCAAAAATCAAATAAGCATCATTGGCACCTAATTCCAGGACCGTTTTTTTCAACTCAGCGGTGGCTTTCTGTCCGATGTTTCTTCCCGCATCAGGACTCCCAGTGAGGGTTACTCCCCTTACCAATTTATTTTTTATAACCTCATCAGACTGATCGTGACTAATCATCAAAGTGGTAAACAAGCCATCCGGGATTTCGGCCTCGCTGTAAATACGCTCCAGCAGTTTCCCAGAACCGGTCACGTTTGAGGCGTGCTTTAATAAAACCCCGTTACCTGCCATAAGACTGGCTATCGAGTAACGCACTACTTGATAGCATGGATAATTCCAGGGCTGGATGCCATATACTATCCCAATGGGAGCATAAGAAACGCGGCCTTTTTCTCCATTGACCATATCCCGCTCCTCGGTTTTTAACTCCTTCGGTCCGATTTCAGCGGTATATTGACAAATGGCAACGCATAAATCCACCTCTTGCTTACTTTGCACTAAAGTCTTTCCCATCTCATCGGTCATCAATTGCGCCAACTCTGTTTTGGAATTTGTTAAGGCTTTTCCGATGGCTTTAATGACTTCAGCCCGATCTTTGGGAGAGACTTCCCTCCACTTCTCAAAGGCTTTTTGGCATTTTGAAATGGCCGCATTTACCTCTTCGTTGGTCATGTATTCGTAGCGATCGAGCGTCTTACCCGTTGCGGGATTGGTCGTCTCTATTGCTTTTCTCGTTCCTGCTTCACTCATTTTATTTTAGGTTTTTTCGGTGTTAATACTAATTATCCTTGTTCTGTTGGCATAAGGTACACATCGTTGATGTTTACCCTGTCGGGCTGGCTTAAGGCATAGAAAATTGCATTGGCAATATCTTCAGCTTCCATGGTGGTCATCCCTTTCATTCCTTTCAGTTTCTCCTTAATGTCCTCGTCGGTGATGGTTTCAAACAGGCTTGTGTCGACGGCACCCGGCTCTATGGATGTGACGTTTATTCCATATTGGGGTGCCAATTCTTTTCTTAATCCTTCAGAAAACATTTTTACGGCTATCTTGGTGGCGCTATACACTGCCCCGCCGGGGAAGTAATTGTGTGCTGCCGAGGACGAAATATTTATAATGTGCCCGCTTTTATTCTTACGCATGGTGGGCAATATGGCGGCAACTCCATTGAGTACGCCTTTAATGTTGACGTCTATCATCTTTTCCCACTCATCGGTCTTAAGTTTTTCGATGTAGGAGAGGGGCATGAGTCCTGCGTTATTGATCAGGACATCGACGGTCCCGTATTTTTCGAGGGTTTGAGAAACGGCATTTTTAAAATCAGCGGGTTGTGTTACATCCGTTTTTACAACCAATGCCTTTCCGCCATCGTTTTCTATTTTATCTTTTAATTTCTTTAGTTCATCTACACTTCGGGCGCACAATACCACCGAGGCGCCTTCCTTTGCCAATTTCATCGCAGTTGCTTTTCCTATTCCGCTGGAAGCTCCTGTTATAATTACTACTTTGTTTTTTAAATCCATCTTATGTTTTTATTGAGTTACTAAATTTATTTTAAGCGTGTTTATAAACTCTAAGGTTTTTTAGTTATAAAATATTTAAGAATGGAAAATTGCAATTCCAACATTTGGTGTTAATTCTAGATTTTTTTTAAACTTTATAATTTTTTTGACCTCCCAAAATTAATATCATTTACAAGAGAATGGAATGGGGGAATTCCCTTATTGTTTTTATTTTAACTATTGTTAATGGTTAGGTGATCTAGTCTCTCAGAATTAAGTTAACCTACTCATCCTAAACATCATTTCTTCCTAAAAACCCATTTCATTTCCTTCCCCAATACCATCAAAATCTCACAAACCTGTCTTGTCAGTAATACAAATAGTTCTTTCATAATTCCGGGATTTTAGTTAAGCTGTTAAGTATTGAAAATGCCAGCGCTTTTAGATTGGAATTTTCACTTAAATATTGGGCTTCATCCTTATTGGATATAAAACAGAACTCTACAAGAATGGAAGGAACAAATTGAATGGTTTCCCGAAGTACCTGAAAATTGGCAAATTTGACTCCCCTGGCTTTGAACCCCAGGGTTGAGGTAAGGGAGTTATGTATCTCATTTGCAATAAAAATTGATTCCTTGAGATTTTCGGTTAATTGTGTTCTTGCTACGAATACCTCCGTCCCTGTTGCAGATTCATTGAGGGAATGATTTAAGTGCAGGGAAATAAAGAGGTCAGGTTTTAAAGCTTTAGCAAGTTTACTTCTGTCGTGAAGCGAAATGAGGGTATCTGTAGTTCTGGTAAGGTAGATTTCCAGAAGATTTTGTTTTGAATTTAGGTTAAGGATTTCAAGACCTAATATCAAGGTGATATCTTTTTCTTTTAAGTCATTATATCCTTTTGCACCACTGTCTTTTCCACCGTGGCCGGGATCAATAACAATTGTTATTTTTTTATTTGGATCCATTTGCGCCAGGGCAGGATAAGCCACTAAGAGAATAACAATTAGAAACAGGTTTCGGGATATGGTTTTAGATTTCATTTTTAAAGAATTTTATTCAAAAATGAATCACACCTTTTAATTTTTGTTCCGGGATGGAAAAATTAACGTGAGTATCTGGTGATTTTTATATTTCTGATAAAGTTTCTTTTAGGAATCCATTAAATCTGCCATTGATAACAGAACAGAATGTATCTGGCTAAAAAAGAAAAGTCATGCGGCCAGGGAGCATCCTGCTATTTGGGTGGATTTAAGTTTGAAATGGTTATCCAAATATAGAAAGCCATTTGTTTCAGCGAATCCGGTAGAATAGAAACTTGTTTATGGTGAGTGGAGGGCGGTAGCCCAAAGCCCCATTTTACGTACCACCATTACCATAAAACGCTTAAAAATGAAAAGTTATGTTAGTCTAATCGAATACTACAATCAATGAGTTTCATTATCGAGCCGTATACGAGACCCGCTTGGTTTATCCTGAGCGAAGTCGAAGGGTACGGTGGTGTGAGAGGCGCACTCCGTCAATTAACGGCGGAACCGTATACTCGATTACCCTTTGTTTTTTACTTAGTGATATTGTAATTCTTCACTAGCACAGAAGCTGAGATATGCAAAATTCTTTCGAGTTCTCTTATCATTTCAACCGTCAATCTTTTCTTTTTGTTTAATATTTCAGAAACCCTACTTTTTCCACCTATGATTCCGACAAGATCTTTTTGTTTCAAGTTCATTTCCTCCATTCTAATTTTTATGGCCTCGATTGGATCAGGAGCTTCAATCGGGTAATGTTCATTTTCAAAGTTGTCAATCAAAATAGAAAGGATTTCCGCTTCGTCACCCTCTTTGGTGTTAGCAGGGGTATCAAATATTATTTCAAGTCTTTCAAGCGCTTTCTCGTAGTCTTGTTCTGTTTTTATTGGTTTAATATTCATAATCTTAATTTTTAAATTGTGTCCGCATCTATCTTGTCATATTCTGCATGTGTTCCCACAAACCTTATAAAAGCCCATTGTCTTAAATAATTAAACTTTACAATTAGTCGATATGAGTTTCCTTTAATGTTGAAAACTACTCTGCTGTCTTTTAAAACACTAGCATTGATATATGTTTTTTTAATATCGTTTGGAGATTGCCAATTTGATGATCTAGCAGTTTCATGCCAGGTTTTTAAATACTGTTCCGAATCAGCATGTTTTTCCCAGAATTCCCTTAGTGTTCTCTTCGCAATTATTCTTTTCATTTATTTAAATCTAACACAAAGATATATAAAGTTCTCGATAAAAGAACTTATCAGCATAATTTTTCTAAAAAATAATGGGTAACGATCTTGGTTAACACAAGGGGCGTGGAGTATCGACGCTTTGTTGTCGGATTTATTGTTTCTTAATTGGTCTCAAAAAATATCACTTTTCAATGGAATTCCCGCTATTTGCGTTCAACCTAAGCTTTTAGACAATGCTTTTGTTTATAAATCTTTTAAATAATTAAAAATAATAATTCCAAAAATAATTATCAGCGCTCCCCAGTGAATTTTATAATTCGGGTTCAAATCTATATTTAAATCTCTTACTAATTTGTTGTTTCTTTTCAATTTTAAGTCTAATTGTCGTTTACCCAAAGCTTTAAAGGAGGTTTTCAAAATAAATTGGTCATAATCCAAATCAAACTTATGTTTTGTTCCAAAAAAGCAAAACTTATTTGAAACTTCAATGTTATTAACTACTATTCTCTCATTTCCGAATAAGGAATTAAAGAATTCAATTTTATGGGAATCAATCGTAAATTCTGCGTATTTCATCTTTTTGATTTCAATTTATTATTTGAAATAACACGCCACAGGACACCAGTAATTATTATACCTAAGACAAGATAAAACGCAATATCCTGATATTTCTCATCCATATAATTATTTGGGATATAGGATAATGCAAATCCGAGTAAAATTCCAATATATATCCATATCGATTTCATGTTTTTTTAATTTTTAAATTATTGTGTTTATTTCAAATTTTTGTGAAGCATTGTTTACAATTTGCTGTTAGCGGCGTGTTTTTTTATGTCATTTTTTAGCCTTCACCGAATAAACCATTGGTATCTTATCTTCCAGTCCTTTTATCTTATAATTTCCATCATCAGTTTTTATGGTATTATTAAAGCAATCGTATGGTGAATAATTATATTCTTTGAAATCTGTTATTACTAATCCTGATTTTATAAGAGAATCAAGAACAGTACTCAGCCCATGATTCCAACTTACAGATTTTTCTTTGATTTGAGCATTTCTGTCGGTATATGTACCTTCCAATTCTTCAATAATCGGGGCTGAATCCATATAGCTAAATTCAATCTGTTTAAAGTCATTGCTAAACATCCAAATAACCGGGTGAAACTCTACCATAATAAATTCTCCGCCGGGTTTTAGAAAATGGTTAATAATATCAGCCCATTTGTTCATTTCTGGCAACCAACCAATCACTCCATAAGAGGTGAAAACAATATCAAATTTTTCATCAAGAATCTCAGGAAGTTTGTAGATGTCACTTTTTATGAATTTTGCATTTGTACCTATTGATTCATTAAGCCTTTTTGCTTTTTTAATTGCATTTTCTGAAAAATCAATTCCTGTTGGCAATGCTCCGTGTCTTGCGAGAGAAATTGTATCCTGTCCGAAATGACATTGCAAGTGTAGAATCCTTTTTCCTTTAATCTTACCAAGTAATCCAATCTCTATCGGATTTAAAGAATCTTTGCCTTTAATGAAAGAATCAACATCATAGAAATCAGAGTCATAATGAATTTCGGTCTTCTGATTCCAGAGTTTTTTATTTATATCAATATAATTCATTTACACATTGGTTTTGTGACAGTTGCAGGGAACAATATACACTTTTATCATAAAAATTTTCCGGGGATGCACACAGGGTTCTCAACACTTCATCCAAGGTTCAAATTTTCCTGGGTAAATCTTAATATATAATCCCAATTAATTCATCAATTTTTTCTCAGTCTAATAGTAATTTTCCCCTGTGGAAATATGCCGGGTTATTTGATATCAGATGCCAATTATTGAGATCCTAAGCCTCCTAAATTCTTCTTCGCTTAAATAAAATTCAAAGATTCATTCGGTTTTATAAGAATTTTATCGCGTTGAATATCAATTCGCGTTAAAGTTTGAGCAGTTTGTTCCAATCTTTCCTTTTCATAATAAATTTCTCAAAAATTAATCATCAACTGGTTCTCATCAAGCCATTCTGCTGTAGCAGATCAAAAAACGAACGTTATGAAAAAATCAATCTACCCAACAATTCTTTTATCGCTGTTTTCATACCCGCTTTTCGCACAGATTGGCGGGATTGAAAATTCGGTCGCCGAGATTTCGGATACCATCCGGATCATTTTCCCCATCCTACTCGGGGTTATTTTTCTGGTCGGGTTCCTGTTCAACGCAGGTCATTTCTTTGGAGAAAATGCCGACTTAAAAAAAGGCATTACCCGTGTTTTGGTCTTTGTGCTCATTGCCGGCGCGGTAGTGGGAATCTTCACGTATCTCATAAGTATCGTAGTCTAATGAAGCGCTTTGAGATCTATATAAATATCCGCAAAAAAGCGATGATCTGGGGACTCCCCATCTCGCTTTTCGCCCTGATGATGGTTTCGGTAATCGCATCGCTGCTCGTCATTATTTTTTCTTTCAGCTTTGCTATTGTGTTCGGGGTATTTGTTTTCAATGCAGGGCTCTATATCGGCCTTACCCGGATTGCAAACCTTTCACGATACTTTGAATTCAGAAGTGTTTTTCCGAAAAATATCACCAACAAAAAATCAAGCCTTTTCAGTTATGACCAAAATTAATCTCGCATATTTTAAACCCATCGTGGACATTATAGAAAACATCATTTTCGCCAATAATGGCAATGTGGTGATTGGGTATCAGGCAATTCTCCCGGAGATCTATTCCTTATCTGAGAATGATTTTGAGGAAATCCATAATTCCTGGTTCCAGGCAATTAAATCGTTGCCAACTGGCTGCGTGGTCCATAAGCAGGATATTTATGTAAAGCGGGCATATTCATCTGAAAATTTGCCCAACAGCAGCTTTTTGGAAAAGGCCACCCATCGGCATTTCAAAGACCGGGAATATATAGAACACCGCAGCTATCTGTTTTTTATACACCCTGATAACAAGAGCCTGAATAATCCAAAATATGTCAATCCTTTCAGGAAAATCAACAAGGGCATTCCCGGGCAATCTGAGGAAAATATGAAGGTTTTCCTCAATGCGGTTAATGATACTGTTTCCTTTATCAATAACAGCAGGAAACTGGAGCTGCTTCCCCTTTCAGAAATTGAGATCCATAGCCTTGCCAATGAATATTTCAACGGATTCAATGAGGGTTTTGATACGAACATTGTTTTGGATAAGGGACCTATCAATATTGGCGAAAATTATTTTGATGTCCTGGCGGTCAACAGTGAGCTTTGTTTTACCGAGAGCGTGCAAACCAGTAAAACCAATGAGCGTTTCACTACCGATGATTTTGTTTTTCACCAGGGGTTTATCGATGGTTTGGGGCTTTCACTTAATGAAAACCACATTGTAAATCAGGTTATTTACCTGGATGACAAACAGAAATGGCGCAAGTTGCTGGACAAGAAAATTGAAGAGCTCAATAAGAGTTCCAATTTTGGATCACAGAACAAGGTCGTCCTAAAAAAAATACAGCATACACTGGACCAGATAAATGCAGATGATACTTCAAGGATTATTCGCGGGCATCTCAATGTGATCTATTGGGACAGGGATCATAAAAACCTAAGCAGGATTGGCTCCAGGATTAAGACCGAATTTAAGGAATTGGATATATCTCCCTATTTCCCCCAGGGAGAGGAGCGGAAAAATTACTTCCTCAACAGTTTCTTCTGTTTCTCTTCCAATTTTTGCAATGAAGATCTCTACGTTACCGATCTTAAACATAGTTTGTGCCTTTTTATAAATAACACCAATTATAAATCGGATGAAACCGGGATTATTTTCAATGACAGGGAGCATAATATTCCGGTTTTGAAAGATGTCTGGGACGATAAAAAAAAGCGCATCAAAGCCAGGAATTTTGCCATCTTCGCCCCTACAGGAGAAGGCAAATCCTTTCTGGCCAATAGCATCCTCCGGCAGTATTTTGAAAGCGGGGTTCGCCTTGTGATTATCGATCTTGGAGGATCCTACACTAAATTCGCGAAGCTTTACCCGAAAGATTATACCATCCTGCGCTATGAGAGCGGAAAGAGCTTAGGGATCAATCCTTTCTACATCAGTCATGAAAATGATCTAACTGCAGAACGCCTTGAGGACCTTTCGGAGTTTCTGTTCGAGTTATTTGCTTCAGATCTCAAAATAACCAAAGCGCAGTCTGTTTCCATAAAAAAGATCCTGCGTGATTATTACCTGAATGTAAGTGGCAACTATTCCCTCCAAAGCTTCTACGGCTATATAGAGAGACACAGGGTGGATCTTCTGGAGGATCTTAAGATCCATCCGGATTACTTCAACATCAATAATTTCCTCCACATTATGTCTGAATATGTTGGGGATGGGATTTACAGTTTTCTATTTGAAGCAGGGGAGGACCAAACCTATAAAATTGAGGATAAGCGGCTAATCGTTTTTGAATTGGATGAAGTAAAAAATAACAAGGAAATTCTATCTGTGATGCTGAAGCTGATCAAATCGGCCATTCAACGCACAATCTGGAAAAACAAGGCCGAAAAGGGGATTATCCTTTTTGATGAATTTGCCAAACAGCTGAAGTTTGAGAATGTGCTGGAGAGCGTGGAGTTTTACTATCAGGCGATCCGGAAACAAAACGGGGCAATCGGAATTATCCTGCAATCCATCAATCAGCTTCCCGGCAATTCCACATCGGCGAGTATTCTTGAAAACACCCAGGTCATTTACAGCCTTCAGAATGAAAAAGGCTATGATGAACTCCGGAAACGATTAAACCTTTCCAAACACGATTTAAATCAGCTGAAATCAATTAGGAACAACTTCACCGGATCCAGAAAGTATGCTGAGATGTTCATCAAAATAGGGAAGGAGAGCAATGTTTTTCGACTGGAAGTCCCCAAAGAAGTTTATGCCGCTTACCTGACGGACGGGGCTGAAAATGATGCCATCATGAAAATGTACGAGGAACACGGGGATATGGAGAAGGCCATTTTACAATTCACGAAACAAACCAAATAACAAATAAATTCAAAAATCATGAAAACAAAAATTTTAATCCTCGCTATGGCCATAATGCTAAGCGGAAACATAGTTGGCCAGGGAATGCCGGTTTATGACAATACAAATTTTATAAGCCTTGCAAAATCCCTGATTGAATCGGCAAAGCAAACTTCGCAATTGCTAAAAACAGTGAATTTTCTCAAAGATCAAAAAGAGAATATCGAGAAGGTAAATGATGTGGTGAAACAGTTAAAGGCGGTACAGGAACTTGCCCGGAATAACCAAATCCTTTTTGAGGTGATCCGGGATGATTTGCGGGAGATTTTAAATTCCCCTTATATCAAACCTGAGGAAGTGACCCGAATTTCAGATTCTTTTAATGCCATAATTGAAAATTCCCTGGAAGACCTGGATTTCATTGATCAGATTCTTACAAGCAATTATTTGAAAATGACCGATGCCGAGCGAGCAATGGTGCTCAAAGAAAAGGAACTTCAGTCCAGGGAAATGGTCGCAGAAATTGAACAGAAAACAAGGCGTTACCGGGATATTATTTCGTTCCGGGAAATGCAGGATAAGGTCAATAACAGGGAAATTGGTTACTGATGTTGGCCGGGGGAATATTTTTGGGAATAGGTCTGGAATACGTGGATGCTGTTTTTCAAACCATCAAAAACAGCGATTTCTCGCAGTACACCATTACCGGGATGAAAACCCTCGCGGTGCTGTTTTTCCTTGTCAATATCCTGAAAAAATACAATGAAGGTATTGCCGATAAGGATGGATATACCTGGGGTTTGAGCCCGGGAGAACTTGCCAAAAACTTCGCTGTTGTATTACTGGTTATTTTTTCGACCCAGATACTTGGCATTTTTGACGGAATTTTAGTTGCCATTGAAACACAATACACCGATACAGCCCCCGCGTTAATCCCTCTTCAATTACAGGATATCGATATTGAGCAGGATGTAGGAGCCTGGGATGCCGCGGCCAAAGCAATGGCATTGCTTTATGATGCATTGGTCACTCCATTATACCCTGTCAAGGTGATTTCCTTTGTGATGGGACTGTTCTTGTGGGTTTTGGATCTGTTTATCTATCCGCTCTTTTTGGCGGAGCGCTATTTCCTCTTGGGGATTATGCAGGCTTTTTTCCCCTTGGTGATAAGCCTGGCGGTATTTGAAAAGTTCAGGACTATGGCTTATAACTTTTTCAGGTTGTATGCCGCGGTTTATATGTTGGTTCCGGCCTTTTTCCTGGTCAATGTATTTGTCAATAACCTGTATGCCGAAATAAATACCAATTTCTGGTCGAACCTTTTGGGAACCACCAGCGATAATAACATTATCCAGATTATAGTAGAGGCAGGCTCCATCGCTTTTATCGTATTTCTGAAATTCAAATTATACACCAGAGCTACTTCGTTCACTTTAAAACTATTTACTGCCTAAGGCAGATTAATACTAAGAATATGAAAACACCTTACAAAAATATTTACAGTGTTCTGCAGACCAACAGGTTTGTGGTAATTACCGTTGTATCGGGAGCATTGATTACGAGCCTGTTTTTTGGCTGGATGATGTATGATATGCACCGCACGGCTTTAAATAACTCCTTCGCAATAAACACCGATGGCAGTGTAATTCCCCTGAAATGGGTGAGCCAAAAAGAAAATCTGGAAGTCGAGGCCCTGGCGCATTTGGAATTGTTCCATACCTACTTCTATAATATAGATGCCAGTAATTATCTGCGGAACCTCGAAAAAGCACTTTGGCTTGGCAACAGTTCTGTTGATAATCTATACCGACAGAAAAAAGCCGATGGGGTTTATAACCGGTTGCTCCAGTATTCCCTGGTGCAGAAAGTATTGAGCATAGAATCACAACTGGACCTGCAAGCGGAGCCTTATCAATTCAAAACAACTACAGTTTTTGAGATCAACAGGGGAACCGTTGTGGATCGGTATGAACTGGTTTCCTCCGGAAATCTCATTGTTGTGGACCGTAATTACCCAACAAACACCCACGGGCTGCTGATCACCAATTATTTTGAAAACACCTTAAAAAAGATAAACAATGAAAATTGAAAAGAATAAAATCGTATTTGGTTCCGTGCTGGCAGTAGTGATAATTTTTATCGTTTCGTATTCCGCTTTGGTTTTGGGAGGCGATGGCGATGAAAACAAGGAACTCAAACAAACCTTGGTTCCTGAACTGGGAGAAGAGCAGCAGGAATACAAATCCAAGCTCGATGCGGTGAACGCATTAAAGGAAGTGCGTGAGACCAATGCTCCCAGTATTTACGATGAAAGACTGCTGGATTCCCTGGGTTTTTATGATCCGGACCTTAGGGAGAAGCAAAAAATGAAAATTGTGGACAGCATCTACAATTCGGGCAGGATTAAATATACCCAAGATCGCTATCGCAGTAATTCGGAGAAAGCAGAAGCTGAAAAGCCACAACCGGAAGGAACTGTTTCTACGGAAGCACTGAAAGAACCTGCTTCAGCAAAAGAACTGGGGCTGGAACATCAGCTCTTTTACAGTACCAATCCTACTATTACCAACGAAGTTTCAAGGGTATCAAAATCTGAAACTGAGATCCAGGTGGAAGTTGACGGGAACCAGACCGTAAAAAACGGTTTTCGCCTAAAAATGCGGCTCACTGAACCGGCAATTATAAACAACAGAGCTATTCCTAAAAACACTCCTGTGTATGGTTTTATAAGTTTTCAAACCAACCGGGCCCTGATTGAAATTGAAAATATAAACCATCAACCGGTCAGGCTTAAAGCCTATGATCTTCAGGATGGAAGTGAAGGCATTTATGTGGAAAACAGCTTTCGGGCCGATGCCAGCCGGGAAGTAATTGATGATGTTATTAAGGACATCAATATTGCCGGGCTTCCGCAGGTTGGGGGGATTAAAAAAGTTTTCCAAAGGAATAACAAGAATATTACAGTCACTATAACCAATAATTATAAACTCATTTTAAAATCCCCGCAAGGGAATTAAATACTCAGTATTATGAAAAAACATTTATTTATATCAGGCCTTCTAATTATTGTGGGATTTGCAAATCTTGCAGCACAGGAATTAAAAATTCAAAACCCTGTTTTGGATACCATTTATGCAAACGAGCATAAAAACGTCGCTTTGTTTTTCCCCGAACCTATCCGGCAGGGAATTACGGGAGCCGAAGATTTTGTCTTCACCTATAACCGCGAGCAATACCAGCATTTGGGACTGCTTCAGGCTACTCCGGGAAAAGAAAGTAATTTACTGGTGATCAGTACATATGGTTCAATTTTTTCCTATATTATAAAGTATTCCGAACGACTGGATAAGCTGAATTATTTTATTTCAGACTCCGGAAAGATCGGGAATGAGAATCCTGAATTCAAAGAGGAACACAAAGATGTTGCATTAATTTCAGCCACTATAGCTGAAGAGGTATTAGCTGATAAAGAACCCTATTATCAGAATTTCAGTTCCTATATTTTAAGAAGTAAGCACAAGATTGGCAAAATTCTAGCGCGCCAGGAAAATGTGTTTCTAAAAGTAGAGAATATTGTCTTCCATAGGGATGAGCTGTATTTTGTGCTGAAAATCAATAATCGATCTTCCATTGATTATGACTTGAGTTTACTGGACATTTCAGTAGAGACCAGGAAAAAAGGAAAGAAAAAATCAATGCAGAAATTGGTTCAGGAGCCTGTTTATAAATATCGGGTGCCCGAGAAAGTTGCTAAAGGGAAAGTTAGCCGGTTTGTATATGTCCTGCCGAAGTTTTCTATTGCTGAAGATAAAGTAGTGGTCATTGATCTCAAGGAACAAAACGGAGAGCGCGATATAAAGTTGAAGGTCAAAAAGAAATTTATAAATAACCCAAATTGATAAAATTATGAAAAAGATATTGGTCCTGTTTTTAACGGTGATTTGCTTCGCCTGCACAGAAGCCGAAAGGTCCCATACTGAGACTGCCCAAATTGTGGTTGAGAGTTTTTATCAGAAGGATTTTCCTGTTCTTGAAAAGCACACCACAAAAGATAGCTATGATTCCTTTATGTGCATTCAGGATATAGTCCCTAAAGTAGATAACCGGGATTCTCATTTTAAAGTAATTCAAGAAACTGAAAATGAGAATACCGCCTGGGTTCAATTTTCAACTGTTTATGAAGAGCAGCCTGAAACTTTTAAGTTGATAAAAGAGGAAGGTAGCTGGAAGGTAACGGAAATTGAAATGGGGGAGAAGGGACCTTTTTGAAGAAATGTTTTTTCTTTAAACGAGATTTATGTTTCTGCAGCTATTAAGATCATAATTCAGAGAAAGATAAATAATTTCAAGGGTGGGAGACGTTGTGCTAGTGCCAGGTATTAAACAAAGCCCGGGGGGGAAATCATAATTTTTAATTGAATTCATTGCAATCTATAGATGGAGTATATACGCCGGCCCCCTGTTGGTATACCAATGTAGCACCCGAATGGCCTGTATAGGTGAGGAAACCAACTCCTATTAGCATAATAACAGCTATGAGCAAGTTAAACAACCTTTGTTTGTTTACGATAAAATTTTTAAGAATCGGCCTGAGTACATCTATAGTGAGGGATAAGGTAAAAATCCAGGCGGTTATATAGGCAAGGTTTTCATGGTCTTTTAGTATGGTGGGATCACAGATTTTTCGCGCAACAATGCCATCAGCAAGATTTCCTGTGTAAATTGAGACCCATAAACCAATGACCCCTAAAAAAAGCAGAATGCTTCCACCTAACCTCCAGGTCTCTCTGTGAGACCAAATAACTATTCCCTTAAAGAGAAAGGCGACAAAAAGAAGGCCGATAGGAAAATGAACGGACAAAGGATGAAAAACCTCTGTCCGCCAAAATTCCGGTAACTCAATCATTAGTTAAGGATTTTCACCGAAAGGGGATCTAAACGCTTTCCTGTTTTTTCCACTTCAACTTCTACTCTTTGGCCTTCTTCAAGTTCTGAAAATTCAACTTCATTCCCGTTTCGGGTTAATTTAGTTTCTTCTGTGAAATACAATTCCAGGGTTTTGTCATCGGTTGTTTCTACATAGATCTCTGTTTTGGAAGGTTCAACTTCTTTCACAGTTCCCTGATAAGTTCCAGACTCTACAGTATCTGAACTTTCACCGCACGATATAAATGTAATAAATGCCACCAAGGTCAAAAATTTAATAAATATAGTTTTCATAGTTTAATATTTAAAGTTTATACTTATTTTTTATTTCACTTGTGGTGGGTGATCTCGCCAAAAAATGCTTTAAAACGGGCCATCCCTCCAGGTTAAAATTAAGACAATTTCTCTTACCGAAAAAGCCAAAGCTATTCTTTGTCAAAAAATCCTATGTACGGAAATTGGGGATTCAACCAAGTAAATAAAGGGCTCCAAACACGATCATTAAAATATTCACCGTAGTGAGAAAGACGACGCCCATGCTTCCCTGGAAATGACTAAAGGAAGCTTCACCATAAAAGAACAGGGCACTGGTAAAAAAGGTATTCAAAGAAAAGATCCCCTTCATCCCCATTAACATCCAGCCCCAGATAATTGATCTGCTCCTGGTTTAAACCTTCAATGACGGCCTTACTATGGTGAATGACCTTTAAAAAAGGAAAACAGGATACCTGTATTAAATATCGGTTTTCTTATGCAGGATATCAATACCTTCTTAAGAAAAAAATAAAAGTTTCCGGGGGGATATTTTACCTCAATTTGTACAGGATGGCGTTTGAGTACACCTGAACGATTTTTAGTTGAAAAAGTTTAAGTATATTTAATAGCCCATCTTTTATAACCGTAGAAACCGTAGAAACCGTAGAATATTAAAAATTAAAAGTAATCTGGAGAAAAAATGAAAGCCATATTTTATTCAATTGCATTTTTATTCCTGACTTTTTCACTTTCAACATCAGTAAAAGCCCAGGCTTTAATTGATTTGGAATCAGGCCTTGTTTTTACTGGTTATAATGATGTCCGCATTCCGGGCGATGAGGGCACACTGTTTTCCTTAAAAGACGATTTAAGTCCGGAAACTTCTTTTTTTTACAGGTTAAGATTGGGTTATACCATACAATCGCGCCATACAATCTCTTTGTTATATGCGCCCCTGGAAACAAAATCAGAAGGTAGTACTCCACAGGATATCTTATTTGCCGGGATGTTATTTCCGGCCAATACGGAGCTCGAAAGCACCTATAAATTCAATTCGTACAGGTTGACATATAGGTACGATTTTGTAAAAAAACCGAGATTGGAGATTGGGGTAGGTTTCACGGCAAAAATCAGGGATGCGAGGATTGCACTTTCTTCGTCTGAAGTAGTATCTGAGAAAACCAACGTGGGATTTGTTCCAATAATTAATTTCAGGTTATTCTGGGACATGAATGATAAATTCGGCCTTTTATTCGAGGGGGATGCACTCGCAGCTCCACAAGGCAGAGCAATAGATGTTCTTACTGCCGGAACTTATAGATTATCAGACAGGATTGGAATCAGGGCAGGATATCGAATTCTTGAAGGTGGTGCAGATAATGATGAAGTTTACAATTTTTCTTTATTCAATTATGCATCTATTGGAATAACATATACTTTTAAAAACACAGAAGAGTAAAATTATAAATATCCGCTGTGCAAAATCCGGAAAAACAAAGCACTAGCGGGGAATAGACCTCATAGGTTTCCAAAACCTGTGAAGTCTGGTGTTCCTGGTCTATTTCTAACTGGTGAAAGAAAATGGGAGGTGGAAAGTGACTGAAATTGAAATGGGGGCAGCGGCGTATTTTTTTACTCCTGGTGCCCAGTTACCCTACTAAAATATTCCCAGATCATCACCATTGCCAGCGTATCAAGTTCGCAGTATTTGAGCAGGGACTGCTTTATCGCGAGACGCTCTTCTTCCTGCATATCTGTATACTGAAGTTTTCCGTAGGCCGTTAATGCAGCACCACCATCGGCGATGTCCTCCATTCCGGATACGGTGGCATCGAGTTGTTCCTCATCCCAGTCCTCGAAGAGGGGAGGGAGCATCTTGTAGGGGCTCATGGCTTTACCATTTTCAATCTGTAGCCATACATGGCCGGGATCAAAATTCTTTGAGCTTAAGCTGATTTCTGAAAGGCGTTTTGAATATTTCTGCTGAAGGTATTCCGAAGCATTGAGCACTGCCGGCAACACAGCCTTAATGGAATTGGAGCCACCCATATAAGGATCGTAATAGAAATTCTTCACCACGTCCCACAAATCTATCATATCTCTATCTCCACCCCAGGCATCGGGGCTGCTGCCAGTGGAATGGCTTATACATTTAATGAATTCCTGAAGCTCCTCCTTATCTGGTTCGCTACTTTCTTTTAGTTGCTGATAAATAGCATTGAGAATCGTATTTTCATGTGGGGCATACCTAAAGATGCTGCCGTTGTTTTTGGAAAGCGCCTTCTTTAGTTCCCGCACGAATTCGAAGTTGGGAAAATTCCCCGGTTCAAAATTGATGTACTCGCTTTCGTGTTTTACGTTTCCGGCATCGTCTACCGTGTGATGCGAAAACTGAAACGCCACCTGCTCATAAGGTCGCCGACCTTTGTTGAAGGGCAGGGCAGTAGCACTGGTCTCAAAATCGATGAAGTTGAGCGGAAATCTCCAGCTGCTCATTTCCTGTTTCAGTTCCTCTTTGAGGATAAACGGGCTAGCATCCCCACTGCGGGTTTTCTCCACCTGTATCCACTGGCGTTCAGAAGAGGAGATCTTCCCGGCTTCAGGTTTTAGGCCGATGTCATCCTCATCAAGATCTTCCAGAAAGAATTTGCCTTCTTCAAAGAGTTTATTTCCCCTTCTGAAATTCCAGATTCCAAAACTGTTGGCCGTGGTAAACTCTTTTTCAGTATGTCCCAACTGCCCGCTCCAGCATTCTTTGTACCCCGACTTTTTTCCAGAAGCTTCCTCTTCGTGCGTAGCGTGAAATTCACAACCTTTACAATTCCAGGAAACAGGTGCATTAAAAAATTTATCGGCCACATAATATTCTGAAAATACTTTGATGCTCTCCAAAAAGCTGAGATTGTCATAGCAGGCATATTTTCCCGATTCGATATCGTTAAGGATATCATCAACAGCAACTTTCCCCAACACACTTTTTCCTCCTATTTCTTCCAGGCTGTCAATGGTCCTGCTGATCCCGGTACGGTTGTCAGCGTTTTTCCTGATGCGGAACATCTGGTTCAAACCTTCCACAGGAGAGGTAGCCGATTTATCGGCCAGCATTAAATACGATTTAATATTCCATTCCGGATGGCATTGCTGAATCACATAACGCTGAAAAGCCACATCGAACAAATAAGGTTTCCAACCGGCGACTAAGCCGCCCTTTTTACCAACTAACAGATTCTCATCTGCAGGATCAAAGGATTTCGCTTTGACCTCAATGAGCTGAATTTTATTTCCCCGCTTCACCAAGATATCTGTGCGAATGAACAGGCTTTCAAATTTAAAAGCCGCCTCAAAGATCACCACGTTCTCCTGTTGCAGCAAGGCTGAGGTTTGCGCTGCCAGCAAGTCGTAATTCCAGTCGTTGCCTTCAATCAAGATCCCATTTGGATATTCCAGCCGCGCCAGTTCCTCCACCTGAAATCCTCCCTGCGCCAATGCCTGCAGGAAAGGATCTTCCAGCTGCGTGTTGGCATATTCTTTCTTTTTGGTATAAAAGAGCTTGTTTGGGCAATCCATTGCGATCTTGAAACGGGATTTGGTGAGTAGGCGTTGCGACATATTTTATGGATTTTATTATTTTCTGTGTGAGGTAAATTTAAAAAAGGAATACGCCAATATATGTCGCCAGAATTTTAGGCTTTTAATATTTTCCGAATTATTCTACTGAAGGTTTAGAATATATGCGGTACTTCTGCCTTGTCCTTTTTTGGATATGATTTTCTTTTCCTGCAAATCCTGTAAATCCCTAGTGGCTGTTGCTTTTGAAGTTTTGGTAATACCTATATATTTTTTTGCATTTATGCCTCCTTCAAAACCTTCGGGCCCTTCTTTTAATATCCTGCGTATCACTTTCATTTGTCTGTCGTTCAATTCGTTCCTGAACCTGTCGAAAAATCTTGTTTTATGCAGGCTTAATTCTATAAGCTTTTCCGCGGCGATCTGTGCCTGTAGTGTAGTCCTTACAAAATAGCTGATCCACGGACTTATTTCATTTGACCTTTGTGCCAGCTTTAAGGCAGCATAATAATCGTTTTTTTTCTTCTCAATAGCCTGGGAAAGACTTAAAAGTATTGGCCTGTTAACAGTTTGAGATAATGCCTTTTCTGCTACTGCGCGTCCTATACGGCCATTTCCGTCTTCAAAAGGATGGATGGTTTCAAAATAAAGATGTGCAATTGCAGCACGTATAACAGGCTTTTTTATTTCATTTTCCCCATTTTTTCCGGTACGGTTAAACCAGGAAATAAATGCCCCCATTTCCTTAGGTACCTCGGAAGATGGCGGTGCTTCATAATGTACGATTTCTTTTCCCATAGCCCCGGAAATAACCTGCATGGGCTCAGTATGTGTTCGCCATTTTCCGGCCTGCACATATAAATTTCCTTTCATCAGCATTTTGTGCCAGGCAAGGATTTTTTCAGCACTTAGAGGCTCTTTATAACTTTTTTGAGCATCGGTCATAAGCTCTGCTATTCCTTCAGCCCTTTTATCGTTGACCCTCTCAACAGGTGGTAATAATCCCAGGTTCATTTTTATGGAAGATATTACATCCTTTCTGCTTAGATATTCTCCTTCAATTTCCGAAGTTTTTATGGCTTCTGCAACCAACAATTCAATAACTGTCTCTACCCTGGACTCCTCAGGCAGGCCTTCCATGAGGCCATTGATCTTCCCGGCTCTTTCTGAAAATTCATAGAGTGGGGTTTCCACATCTTCTGTAGAATACGAAAAATTTGGCCAGTCCTTTTGTTGCCAGTTGTATTTCATGAGCCGATTAATAACTTGTTTCGGCTCAAATATAAGTAAATTTTGAGTTGATTAAATATTTTATCGGCTCATATTTATGGAATAAAATGAGGGGAGGGATATAGAAAGTAGGTTGAACCGGTGAAATAACAGGTGCATTTGTATTCTACACTGGAGCGTATTTACTTGATATTCGCCAGGGAATTCAATATATCTATTAGGAATCAAAGGCTGATTCCTGCTCCAAAATTGAGGTTGGAGGTATATTCCCGTGTATTCAGCGGAGTTTTACTGTCAAAATAGTAATTGTAAAGTGTAAAAACCTTTAACCAGCCGGAAAGGGGAATGTCCAGCCGGAATTGTTCCAGGATCCTGTAGTCGCCCAAATCCCTGTACAGCGGTTGATAATATACTGTATTGGAAACAGAAAATTTCAGGGATTCTGCAGCATATGATAAAGTGAGGTAGGTGCTGTTGCGCTGATTATAATCTGTAGTTCCTGCCCTCTCACTATATTCAACCTCATACATATAGCTGTTGCCGGCATAGCCTGTAAAATGGTCTTTATCCATCCATTTCACCCGGAGGCCGGCGCCAATTAGATTCCGCTGTTCTACAACCAGAAGTTGGTTGTACTGACCCTGAACAAAGCTTTCAAATCTCAAAAATGGTAATTGATCAAATTTATAGTTAAACCTGCCGTGAAGAAACCAGGCATTCTGCAGGTTCTCTTCTCCGGTATCTATAAGCCTGTAATTTCCAAGAAAGAAATAGATCTTCCGGAGGTCCTTTGATTTAAACTGCGTGGTAATGGCGGCATCTATCTGGTTCACCTGGTTCCCGTCATTATTGGTGTGGTTGAAAGAGAAATCCCCATTCAGTGCAAATCTCACCGAATCGGTTTGCATGCGCTTGGCTTCAATATTCACCAGTTGCGCAGAGAGGATGCCCGGAATCAAAGTAAAGATGTTTATGAGTAAAATTCTGATCATAATTTGCAATTAATTCCAAAAGTAGAAAACATCTCCATCTTTTCTAAAAAAAGACAGAAAGCCACAGATGACCTTTTTTATTAGGTTAATCTTATTGTCATAAAAATAATTTTCTAATTCTCCCTTACAATTTTGTTTAAGATTAATGAATTATTTAAGTGTCACTATTTGTCGCCACCTCTGTTTATTCTTGTATTATAATTTATTCGATATGAGAAAACTTGAAATTACTTTAACTGAAGAACAGTATCAACACATACAAGAGGAAATTAGATATGTTAATAGGACACACCTTTCAGAAGGTGTTTTTGGAGGATATGAATTGTGCCTGCATGTAGGGGTGCCAGATGTTTTTGGTTGTACTCTCGAATTGAAAACGAATAACTCAATAGACCTGGGAGAGGTGGAGTGGAGGTATACTGATTAAGAATCCTGAGATGAGTAGATCCAGTAGAAAAAACAAGATCCGTGGCAATACTACTGCAACTTCGGAAAAGAAGTCCAAATTGAAGGCAAATAGAAAACTCCGGCGGCTGACAAAAGAGACTTTAAAAAAGGGAAAAGTAGTCTTGCCTTTACTTCGGGAAATTTCGGATAAATTGAACTTTGAAAAAGATGGTAAAAAATATGATTCCAACCTACCTGAAAAGGATCTTAGAAAATGATAAGGCACCTTAATTTTTCATTTACAAATAAATCCATATCGCAGTCCCCAAAATCACGGATATTAATATGGACAAAACTACATCCTGATTAAATAACACTATCGGTATATTTTAAAATAGAGTATTTTTCACCACGTCATACTTTGGCGCCATCTACCCTTAAATTGTACTATGATTTAAAACATACAACTATGAGCGTTTACAGGGAAAAGATCATCCTCACCTACAAATATTTACTGGAAGTACACGAAGAACTTCTTACCCGCACCATCAATGTGGGAATGACCGGCGAGTGGGCAGAAGTCAATAAAGTTTTCGCAGTGGGCGACACCTATAATTTTGATATCGAACAGTTCAAAGACACACAAGATGTCAATCTCAATAAGCTGATTGACTTTTACGATGAGCTGGAAAAACTGATGAATTCCCTGGCGAATATCAATGCTATTACAGAAGAGGAGTTGGAGGATGAGACTGAATAAAAGTTCAAGATTCAGAATTCAATATTTTTTAAAAAAAAGCTATTATTCAACGACACATTTTGACACCTGCCAACCCTATCATTGCTTTAAATGCTCAAAGCAAAAAAATATGATAAAAATCCCTGAACAATCCACTGTCATTCAATTCTTAATTGCGAATACAGGTTTTATATTTGTAGTGATAGAAGGGTTTGTGGAGATCTTGGGTACAAATAGCCCCGGAAAGTATCACAGAAGTTCGCAATTTTCCTCCCAGAAAACTAAGATAGTGATTTCGCCGGTAATTTCTCCTCTCCTGTCCCTTAAGTAGGCTCACTTCTTCAAAAAGTGAGGGGAAATGATATTATGTTTTTCCATGAGGTACAGATTGAAAATTTCACTGATTTACAGATAATGGGGTACAATAGCCATAGGAATATATCTTCTTATTGAAGCGATACTTACTGTTATCCCGGGAATTGGAATGACAAAAGTATATATTTGTTAACATATAACACGTTGTAGGCAATTTAAAAAAACTATGGATAAAATAATAGAATTAGCAATCAGCACTGGTCCAAGCATACTCATTTTAGCTGCTGTAATATTTTGGGGTAAAAGTCTTATTCAATATTTTTTTTCTGAATCAATTGAAATCAAGAAGGATGAATTATCTCAAGAATTAGAAAAATTTAAGCTTAAACTTAAATACGATGAAGACAGAAACAAACACCTTTTAGATTTAGAGCAAAGTCGAATTAATCAAGAATTTATAAACGAAACAAATATTTCTTTAAATAAGTTTCAAATTGAAAATATAAAAGTCAATAGAGTTCTGCCGATTTTGGAAGAATTAACCAAAGAAGTTAAAAACTTGCAAGCTTTATTAAGTACAAATTTAAATACCTTGTTCAATAAAGGTGATTCTAGATTTTATGAAGAAAAACGAGTTGAAATTCATACCAAACTTCTAGACCTTTCTGGGAAATTAGATTTATACATTCCTTATGAAATAACGCAGATATTAAATCGTCTAGTACTTCTATCATCAAATTCATTTCATAACGGAACAAAATATGATCAAAATTACCTGAATATTTATGAGATCACTAATAAAAAGGATTTTTTTAAAAATGCTTCTGAATATTTGAATGATCACTATAATGTTTTCTTTGAGTTAATATCTGTTTATATTCAAGAATTTAAAGTTCATAGAAAAAATGATACTAAGATTTTAGATGTTTTAAAAGAAAATAATTTTTCAACTACAGATTATAAATATTCAACTACAAAATTTGATATTAAATTGATCGAAAATGAAATATTACTAACAGAATTTGCCTAAAAGTAAACTGCCTACAACATCGGTTAAGCGCAAATAGCGGGCAATCTGGAGAAAAGTGCTATTTTAGACACGAAGTAATAATCAACAAAGCTGACATGTCAGCGTCCCTACTCCACACTACTTGCCTTAACCAAGACCGTTGTGGGTAATTTTATATGGTAATAGAACTACTAAGAAAAGTTAGAGATTATTGTAATCATCCTTGGAAGAAAACTATCTTATTCCAAGAAAGAATAATTTGGAATAAACTCATTTCATCCCTTGACACAATAGATGATTCTCAACAAGCAATTAATGGTTATGTAGAATTACCCGAGTTTAAAAATTCTACAGAAAGTTATTTATTCCTGTATGGTGTCATGCAAGCTATAAACATCCAGCAAGATGCCATTAACAATCTATATTCTTCTTTATTTGACCAAAAAATAGATTGGAAAAACCAGTATCCAGAATTGTATGAAATTCGAGAATATAGAAACGATTCTATCGGTCACCCAACGAATAGAAAAAATAATTATTCATTTCATATGATCACGAGAAACTCGATAAAAAAAGATTCATTCGAAATGATTTCATTTTATCCGAAAACTGGAGAAAAAACTGATTATAGAAAAATAAAAACTATCAAATGTATTGAAATACAAAGAGATTTAATTTCAGATATTTTAAATAAAACGCTTCAAAAATTGGAAACAGAGTTCAAGAATCATAAAGAGAAATTCAAAGGGGAGAAATTAATCGATTTATTTCCAGAGACTTTTGACTATCATATTACAAAACTATATGAAGGTGATAGTTCAATTATTAAAGTGAATTTTAAAGTCATTTCAGAGACATATGCTGAGATAAAAAATCAAATTTCGAAAAGATATAATTCACTTGATATGATGCCTTCAATCCAAGAACTTTTCAATCGATTAGATTATTTAATAAATAAATTAGGAAACGACATTTTTGCGCTTCAAGGAGAAAATGAATATGAATTAGAAATATATATTAATTCTTTAAAATTATATTTTGAGGAATTAGAAACGATGTGTGTAGAAATTGACCAAGATTTTAGTGAATAAAACTACCCACAACATCGGTTCATCGCAAATAACGGGTTTTGCCGAAAAAGTCTAATTTAGAAAACCAAGAAATAAAAGTTTAGGCCGACAAATCTGCATCCCTATTCCTACTAATTGTCCATACCCGTAACCGTTGGCAACCAAAATGATCCCAGTTGGTGAATCTGGGTTTCCTGGAAATGTCGGTTGGAATAAATCCGATTGGAGGTAATTCAAATCCGCCGATATTTTTGAATGATTTTCAAAGTAATAAACTATTTTGCTGCAAAATGGTAGATTTAGCTGATTTTACTTCCAAATATTTAAGAAAATTTTTAGATTTACCAGAGATACCTCTGACGCTCCCTACTCTTCAGATTTGATAAGTAATCTATTTTATTTTCCTGTCTTCCCAACTTTTTGTTGTTCAACAAATAGAAGATAAAAAGGGAAACACTAAAATCTTCGATCCCAATGAAAATTAAAAATATTAGGCAGTACAGGACATTCTACAAAGAACAAGTCAGACAAATCAGCGATCCTTCAAGAAATGAACATTTCATAGGAAATTATACCAGAGATGAGGAAACTAATGAGAAACATTTTGGATGGTTTGATATATATCATGGTGACAAAGAGGGACATGGTGAGGCTGAAGATGGTATAAAGAATTTCCTCCAGAGTTTTCTGGATATGGCAAAAGATGGTCAGGCTGTTTACGAGTTTTTGCAAAATGCAGTTGATGCCGGTTCCTCCCACTTCACCATGGTTTGGGGAAAAGATCCTATTGATGGAAATCATTATGTAATGGTAGCAAACAATGGGGAAATGTTTGATCAGAAAAGTATTCGTTCTATTTTAAACGTAGGGTCATCTACAAAGACAGCAGATAGTCAAAATATTGGAAAATTTGGAATAGGATTCAAACTGGCTCATAGGTTGGTAGGGAAAGAAAATGGACTTGATGAGTTGCTTAGCGAGGATCCATCTGGTCCTATACTCTTCAGTTGGAAAAATTATGAGCTAGAGGAATTAGCAAGCGCCAATGAGCTCATACCGGAAGAATTGGAGTTTGAAAATTTGGGAGATGACGATTACTCATTTAAAGATATAAACCCGTGGCTTTTCAAAATTCTAATTACCTGTTTTCCTGTTTTGCCTGAAAACAATGTGGTACAGGAAAATGTAAAACTAACTAGGAACAATATATCAATAGAAAATGCTTTTAAAAGATCGGAATATGAAACATTATGTCGCTGGGTTCAGAATTATAAAGACATTTTAGATAAAGATCTTTATAAAGAAGGCTCTCTGTTTTTTATAAAATTGGGTACAGGAAAAGAACATGATTTAGCTGACCAGAATTTAGCACAAGGTGTGAAATTTTCTTTAGCCATTTTACAAGAAACGGCCGAAGAGAATCTTAAATCAAAAAATTGTCTCCAAACTGTACAGTTGAATAGGAAGACTCCTATTGAGAAGCCGGATCTGGATTATCAATTATTTAAAATCACTAAGAAAGATAATCTCGAGGATTATTTATTCATACGTTTTGGTGTAAATACTTTAGAGGAATTAAACAGAGAACAAAGTCTCAAATTCCAAAAGGAAGCGGACATAGAAGTTCTTTTCGGGTTTAGACCCTATCAGGAAACCGGAGATTACTTCAAAGGAGCTCCTAATTTTTATTTATACTTTCCACTCAGTGAAGAAGTACATAATTTTAATTTTGTTCTTCATTCTAATGCTTTTTATAAAGCTAGCTCTCGAACATTCCTTCATAAAGGAACGGAAGGAGAGGATGGGATTAATGAACGTCTTTTAAAGACTATTGCTCAAAAGATGGAAGAGCAGCTTAGGCAGCTGTATAATTCCGGAAATGAAGGAGACAAAGAGAAGTTTCTTAATCTGTATTCTGCCTTACTTACATCTACTGCGAGTACAAATCAGGATAGACAATGGGTAATAGTACCTTTTGTTAAAAAGCTAACTGAAATTCTCAAAAAACTTATTCCTGTAAGAGCAAGTTTTAGCTTGGATAATTTTCTACTTTCAAATGTTGATCCTGTTATCAGGAAAACATTAGTGGAACTACCTCCTGAGGCTTATGGAGCTGCAAATATTAAATGGTTTTACTGGGGAATTGATGCGCCTACTCCGATAATCGACCAGGCGGTACAGAAGCTTTCATTAAAAGTATTTGATATTTTTAGAATACTTCTTCTAAAAAACACCTATCGATATATAAATGAATGGATTGAGGAAGATTATTCTAGAATTAACCTACTTCTGTTGGAGCTTCAATTTAAAGATGAAACCGCTGTAAAAAGTGAACACTTTAAAGAGAACTTCAAGAAGTTAAGGTTATTTAAATTTTCGGATGGGACTTTTATAAGTGATCAAGAATTGGTTTCTAAACAGAAGGAAGGATATGTTGTTCTTCATAAAGACTTAAAGAATATTAATAGGGAGCTGAAAAAAATCGGTCTCTATACTAGCTCAATAGATCTAGATGAGATGGATTTCTATTCAAGCTACAATCCCTACTTCTCGACAGACTCTCAACTAAGAAATTATGGTAAAATAATAGAAATAGTCAGCAATGCAGCGGTAGAAAAACTTTCCACAGAGGAAAAGTGGAAAATATTTAGAACATTCCGCGATGGAACTGAAGAAGGAAAAAGAATTGAACGTCTAGGGGAATTAAAGCTTTTTCAGAATAATCTAGGTCAGTGTGTACAACTCAAAAATCTTTTAGGATCTTCTGAAGAATCTTGGCTAAGTCCTTTTCAGATAAAGGAGGAAGAATCTCACACCGATATAAATCGATATCTTGTGAACAACAAAAATTTCTTCTATGAAAGAATAGTTTTTCCTTTTTGGGAAACCATTTCTACTAATATAGCTCAAAGTAATCTAGTAACACAAAATCGAATTTTTAAAGATATTCAGCAGTGGTACAATTTATCTGAGGTCAGTAAGGAAAAGGAGCTACAACTATTTAAGAAAAAAGTAGTCTTTTTCCAAGGAGAATCTTGCGAAGCAAAAAGTTTATTTTATCATCCTGATCTTATCAAGATTCCAAAAGAAGATTATCAGTCGGTCCAAAAATCTGTTTTTCAAAACTTGCTTGTACAGATTCCGGATTACGCATACCTGCAATTTTACAATGAGGCGCCTTTTGAATTGGAGTCTAGTAGTAACGGTTTTCCTACAGAAGAATTAAGTGTGTCTATAGAAGAAGCAAAAAAAATGCTTCACTTCTGGAATAGCTGCAACATAAGGATACTTGGCCATTTTTCTGTAAAATCTATTTCTAATGATTCTCTTCTATTTTTTAAAGCAGAAGGCAAAAACTTCTGGACTAAAAATAGCAAGTTAAAAGATTACATTTCAATACATCATGGGCAAGCTCTTTTGCCTCTTCCTGAAATCTTTGATGACTTTCCGGATTTAGTCAATTTCAAAAATAACAATCTTTTTACTTTTCTAATAAAAAATTTGAGACTTGATGATGAACAGCAATTTACAGGTTTGCTAGAAGCCTCTCTTAAAGAGAGCGATGAGATTCTAGTGAGGCTATTCCAACTGGGTAAAATTATAAAGTTGGATATTGACTGGGTAAATGAAAAAAAGAACATTACCTATTTAAGTCTTATCAAAAGACTTCTTCAGGCTGACCAATCTGTACTAAAGAATATCCAAGAGACGGTTTACTTTGAAATAGGCGATAATGAAGTTCCTTTAAATTCTATTGATTCTGCTAATGATAGTGTAGTAGTAGAGTACAAAAATAAGCAGATAAACCTATCCCGATCTCTTATTCTCAATCTTGATAATAATAATTCTCTAGCTGCGATTCAGAAATTTGCCATGGAGGCAATTGATAAGAATTTTTTGACCGAAAAGGAGGCCAAAGTTATATTTAAATTAAGGAATGAAAATGTTACGGAAGGGCTGGTTCACCAGTTCTTGAGGAACTCCGAGAAAAGAATTGCCAATACAGATCAACTTCTTTTAGTACTATTGACAAAGGAAAGCTTTGAGCATATCTATAACGGCCTTAAAGTGCAGAATCAGGATAGCGATTGGGACAATTTTAGGGGTAATTGGATTTTACCTAATCCTTCTTTAGGAAATTATGATCCTCGTTTTGTTTTATCAGATGTTTATGAAAATCTGTCTGAGAAATTAATATTAGGAAAGGAGGAGTGTTTCTTTTATGGAGATCCTGAAAAGAAGGAGGAAGAGGAAAATTTGATTTTACCCTTTTTCCAATTTAGGAATGGTTCTACAACGGAAGTTTTTAATACAACAGAGAATCAAACGCAGTTTCTAAAGGATCTCTACAAAATTTACCTGCGTACTCCTAAAGAAATTAGAGTAAGTCGTGCGGGCGAAGATTGGGAACCTTGTCTCGGTTTTGCTCCGCGGTTTAAGTTATTGGGGGAGTTCGTTTTTAACGGCGAGGACCTGGGAGATGAAATTTTAAATTGGATTGAATTGGAAGAGGTTAACAAGGGGGCTTTTTTGAGAGATATAGGTGTTCAAACTAAAGGCAGCGATATAGCAAAACTGCGACATTGGTTCATGAATGGGGAGAACGCACTTTTTTCTCTAGGTATTGAACAAATTCCTGAAACCTTTTTAGAAAACACTTTACTAGGACTGGCGAAAGGTTTTATTGATAGTGATCAAGAATTTGAAACGGATATAAATTCCAGACAACATGAAGTTGTAGTTAGGATAATTGCTCACCTAATAGAAAATGGTATTGGTAACATCGATTATAGAGTGCCGGTTTATTCCTCACCTGGAAAAATTCGCATGGGGTCCGAACAGAATCAATTGCCAAGATTTCTTTCAGAAGAAAATCATGAGATTTTATTTAGAACCGATTTCAAGCTTCTACCAAAGTTAAACTCGTTTACAGATATTATTCATCCTAATCTTAAATACAAGGATATTCTAACTAGTCACTATAATGAACAAGAGATCAATTTTGAATTTGTGGTTCCTGAAACAGCAAATGAACATGATGAACCATTTTATAAGTCCTGGAGAAATAAATATAACAACAAACTTTTTAGAGTCTATAATCTCGAATATCAAGCTATAGCGGTTACAGATGAAGAGGACTATCTCTTGGGTACGGTATTTACCAAAAACTATGAACTAATTCAGGTCGATGATGAATTGCACCTCTATTATAGAAATAGTATAACTCTGGAAGATATTGTTGCGGAGTTGGAGGAAGATGGAGAAAATACTTTTGCTGTTGAATTGGAGGAATTAATAGCTGAAAGAGATAAAATGCTTAGAGCGTTTTATCATGCAATTAATTCCAGTGGGCGAGATGACTTTGATGATGAAGATTTGAAGCGTTTGTACGAAAACTTGCAAGAAAGAAATAGCGAGGAAAAGAGGAAAGAGATAATCGGCAATATTACTCAGGAATTAAGGTACTCCTACGAATGGTTTCTTGGGTATGTGGAGTACTTATTGTCCTTTGAGGAGCTAGCAGATACGACAACACAAAAATCCATTTCTTTTCATAAAATTGAACCTTGTATTGTAGATAGGAAACCCTCAAAAAAACATTTTTTATTGAGAGGGGCGACCAGCATGATACCGGTGAATATTGAAGCATTTGAAGACTTCAGTATAAAGTTTATTTTTGGTGGTGGGCGCAAAGAAAATATACTTGTGGAGGGAGTTTCTAAAAAAGGTCAGGATTTACAAATTTATGTACCACAAGGAATAAATTCGGAATTAATTAAAAATTTTTCCAGAGTACTAAATATTAAAATCAGTTTTAGTCCTGTCCTTGATCTCATACAAAAGTTATACAATGCTTTTAAAAATCAAGACATCATTACTCCCTGGTCTGATATTAAGGAAGTGCTGCAACCTATACACTTTATTTATGGACCACCGGGAACGGGAAAGACTACAATAATCTGTCGAACTTTAGAAGAGAAATATCCTGAAAATCCTTTTTTTAAAGCTTTAATCTTGGTTCCAACCAATAAGGCAGGAGATGTGATTGCGAAGAAATTAATTTCAAACGGATCTAAATTATCTATCTTGAGGATTGGAAGCGCTACGGATCCTGAATTGGAAGAACTGGATAGTGATATTTATCAACCCTCCCTTGATGAAAACATTTTAGATGGCAAGAATGTAATTATATCAACAATTCACCGCTTCCCTTATTACCAAGTTACAAGAGACCATGGAGCTCATTATAAATTATTTAGCTCAGAAATAAATTGGGATATGGTGATTTTTGATGAAGCATCCATGATTAGTCTACCGTACATTGTTCTTGCCTTGATGAGCCTGAAGGAAACACACCAAAATACCAATTACATAGTTGCAGGTGATCCTAAGCAAATACCTCCTGTTGTTGATACATCTGATAAAAATATTGAGAACCTTGATATTGATGACGAAAATATCTACAAGATGTTAGGAATTCACAGCTTCAGGGAAAATGAACAACAGTTAATAAAGCGGGAAGTTGATGTAATTGAAAATTTGACATCTCAGTATCGAAGCGTAGAAGCAATAGGTAAACTTTTTAGCGGTTTTTCCTATAATAATCTTTTGAGTCATAAGCGGGATATGCATCTATCGCCAAAGAAGGAACTTCCTGACTCTTTTATAGACAAACTGAAAGCGTCTGTTTCTCTAATAAATTTTCCTATAGACATGGAGAATTCAGTTCTGGAGCCACGAAAACTTCTGTATAGTTCATATCACGTTTATGCCGGAATTTTAACAGCAGAACTTATTAAAAATTTGGATAGGTGCAATGTTGAAAAGAATCAATATAATATAGGCATAGTAAGTCCTTACAAAGCTCAATCAATGCTTATGAATAAATTGATTACATCTTCTGGCATTTCATCAAACTTTAATATTCATTGTGATACAGTGCACGGATTCCAGGGAGATGAATGTGATATTATTATATTCGTGGTGAACCCCAATAACAAATCCTTTACCGGTCACAAAAATTCTTTATTAAATAAAGAATATATTTACAACGTAGCTATGAGTAGAGCAAGGGATTATTTGTGGGTTTTAAATCCTTTTGAAAATATCACTAATAACCCACATATTAATCTGGTAAGAAATATTTTAGGACCTGAAGTAAGTATTCTAAATAATAAAGTGCTGGAGAAATATCTTTTTAAGAATTCAAATTTTATAGTTAATAACAGCTATTTAACCGGACACGATAATATTAATGTGTTTGGTCAAATGGATATGAAGTATTTTATAAAGGCAGGTAACACAGCTATTGATATACAATTAATAAATAATAATACTGACAATGGATTATTTGAAAATTCGCCAAGTATTACAAGCATAAAAAATCAATGAAAACCGAGAAACTTTTCAGGTTAGAAACCTGGCCTATTCTTAATTTCGGCTTATTACCATAAGAAGAACAGGTAATAGATTATATAACATCTTTAGGACAAACTTTCCCTTAGATAATTTTTATTAGCGATTATAAAAGAATTACCATTTCAATACACAACAGATTAAAAAAAGAAATTAATTAATTTTAATTTGATTTAAATCCAAAGTCATTTTACATACTTCCCATTTTCCCTCTTCACTTTGATCTTTGGGAACTAGGGAAAAGATTTTTGAGGCTTGAAAACAAAATGGTCCGGCATCAAATTTACCGTCTATATTTACTCCGCTCCAACAATAGAAATAATAATTTTCTGGCGATTTTAATGCCATAATCCATTCATTTCTTGTTAGAAAGAACCTAAAAGATTGAATATTTTTTCTTTCAGAAGCTTTCACTTCAATAAAAATGTTATTCTTTTCAGGTCCTGAATATTCTAACCCATTAATAGAAATAATATCAAATCCGATCGTGTCATCTAATAATGCAGCCCATGATAGTTCAACAGAAGGATCAAAACCACTTTTAGAAAGTCTCCGATTTTCATATTGAACAGATAATTTTTCTCCTATGTTTCCAATTTCTTTATTTATTTTTTCCTTTTCAATATCATACTTTTTAAATAGGGATTTCCACCAGGTTACTACCTGTTTATCATCGAGATCTAGAAGTCCCGAATTATCCAATATCAACTCCCAATTAGCAGGTATTGACATACGGAATGTTGAACTTTTGGAATTATAAAAAACAATCCAGGGAAATTTATTTTTTTTTAATATCTGATAAATGATTCTTTGAAGGACAAGATGATTAGGTTCATTAGAATCATTTATACTAACTAAAGCTTCACCTAATGAAGTTAAATTTAGTCGATCATTTTCAACTTGAATGGCATGTTGATCAAGTGCTATATCTAGACCTTTTTTTACCGGGAGCTTTCCCCCTAAAGAATATTCAACTTGAACCGATTTTTCAATATCAATTTGAGGTTCACGGGGAAATTGTTTGACAGAATAAAGAATTTTATAAAAGGCTAAAATTTCTACATATTTAATATGTGAATAGTTAAAAATTCTCATTTTGTTTCTGCGAAATATGATCTAATATCATCTATATCTTTATTATCTAAACCTACCCCACTTTCATCAATTATGTCGTAGGGATCATATGCCATTCTTTCTAAAAATGGATCTTCAAGAACTGCGCTCATCGCTGCTATTTTCTCTCTAAGTCTATCATCGATCCGGCTATCAAGAGAGTTTTTAGCTAATAACAATTCTATCTTTGTCTCTGTTCCTGGTTTTAATCCAAATCTATGAATCCTATCCATTGATTGGAGGAAATGAGCTGCATTATAGTTACGTTCTAAATAAATGGCATGGTGACAGACCTTGTGAAGGCTAATACCTTCACCACAGGCTTGGGGATTTGCAATCATTACTCTACAAGAATTATCGAGATGAAATTTACGGATTTGGCCTTCTCTTGATTCCTCTATATTATCGTCTCCGGAAGAACTAACTCCCCCATATATGACAGCTGGATTATATTGGCTAAAAAGTTCCTTTAGAAGAAGAATATTCTTTACAAAAATTGACCAAATAAGAACTTTAGCATCTTTATCTGAAGATAAAATGACTGAAACTCTCTCTTGAAGTTTTAAAAATTTAGCTGGTTTTTCATACCTGCTGTAATCTTCTAGAACTTCCCAAACTTCCGAATTGGAGGGAATACCTTCCACTTCATCATATATATCTTCGTTCCCCGTCAACAACATCGGATTAGTGGATGCCTGCATAAGTCTAACCACACTTCTACCAAGAAATCGAAAGGTATTAATATTTTGTCGCTCCATAGAAGTAAGTATTCTAGCACTCTCACTTCTTAAAAGATTATAAAGTTCCCTTTGTATAGGACCCATTTCTACTTCGGTAGAGATATAAGAAACAGGTTCTAGTTCTAAGTCCTTTTTAGTAGTTCTAACATAGAAATTTCTTATGTTTTGGTGAATGATTTGTGCAGTGTTTGGAGCATCCAGTCTCACAGGTAAAATTCTTTCGGTTGGCCAAATAAAATCAAATTGGGAGGATATATCGTTATAACTTTGAGGCATAGGGGTTCCAGACATTATATCTCGCCGCATGGAGCTATCACCCAGCTTTATTATCTGAGAATAACTTTGATTACTAAAGCCTGATTTAATCCGGTGAGATTCATCAAGGACTAAATGCATTTTATTTTTAGTAAAGAGCTTTATAATCCCAGAAATACTTCCTCTAAATTTTTCATAATTTGTAATATAAATATCAGTATCTGGAAAATCATGGGGTGAGAAATCCTCTATTAGCCCTTTATTTAAACGAGTAACAGAAATCGTACCTTTAAAAATTTCCTCAACCTCATCCTCCCAGGAAATAAAGGCATTAATTGGGCATATCACAAGCATTTTGTTTACTACACCCAAATTTTTAAGTAAAGTAAAAACTGCCAGGATTGAAGTAGTTTTTCCAGCACCTGGAACGGAAAAGTTTGCCCCATGATACAATTTTAATAAACGTGAAACATCCTCAATTTGCTTATCGGTAAGCTGTCTATTAAAATTTAATTTATTGAGATTTAATTGAATATTATCATTATTGTCGGGGAAAGAGCAAATTTCTCCTTGGAATCCCCGCTTGTCCTGTGCAAACTTTTTTACTAGATTTTGTAAATAGTCATCAAAGATAATTTTAACATTTCTTGTTTTACACCAAGAAGCAAAGGCTGGTAAAATCCGTTTTAGTTTATACCAATCTAATTCAATGTAGGAAGCACGGTATTCTACCTCTTCCCATCGATTAATAACTAAAAATCGAAGTTCCCTTCTTTCTGCATCTGATAAATCCTCCATTAGAACCTTACATAAGAAAGATGCCTTGTCTATTTCAATTAGAATTTCAGACATGAATTTATTGTAAATCAGAAATTAAATCCTCGGATGTTTTTATTACCCCTTTTAAAGTTGCTATTGTCTCTTTCTTTTTTACAGTATTTTCATCAACTCTTAAACCTGTTAAAGCTCTTAAAGCCGATTTTGCTGAGGAGAAAATACCTTCAGCCTCTTGTTTATCTTTATGCTCAGCTTTAGCATCTTCAATGGCATCATAAATTTTTGAAGAATCTTCATTATCATCACTAGAGCTATCAAAAGGAACGTAAATTTCTTCCTCACTAGTCCCCCCCATAATATCGTCTAGGCTTGTCTGATTTGCAGGAACAGGTTTATGAGGTTTTTGTTCATCTACAGTAATACCTAATTTTTTTTGTACAGAATCAAAATGTTTTATTAAATACCGTATTTGATCATATAATCTACCCTCATTAGGAGGATTATTTATAAGAGTGAACAATTCATTTCGAAGGACAAGCTGATGTGTTGGATTATCAGCAAATTTTTTCATTCCTTTTTCTACATCTTCAAATGCTTGTCTGGTTTTGTCCAGTTTAGAGTAGGAATAATTACCGCTTTCTCCCCTCCAATCCAAAAATTGATCCACCAGATCAATTATTTTTAATTTACTTTTTAAATCTTGTGGTGTTATTCTTAAATTCTTTGTCAATTCCTTTTCTGTAAATCCATATTTTGTATTTATCAACCCCTCCCTGATATTATTTAATTCATTTACCCAATCATATTCCATTCTAAAATCCGTAGATATCTGTAACTCTTGTTCAAGAGAATATAAGTCCTTAGCACTTGCGTCTTCTGGTAGAACAGCACAATTGAAATAGTTTTCACCTATTTCTTTGAGAGCCGAAGTTCTCCTATTTCCGTTTATAATATAACCATCCATTGTGATTATTAAATCATCTTTCTGCTTCCTCGCCTTTAAGTCCTCAATAAAACCCGGTTGTGATTTTGCCATTTTTAACAAAATTTGCTCTTGGGCTTTTTGTACTTCTTCAGATTCAGTATCTGAAAAAAAATCTTCAGGCAATTCATGTTGCTGCATATATGCCTGCTGTTGACGTGTCGTTCTAGAATTTTCTAATCTATAAGCTAACATATCTCCGTGAAGTCGAATCACAGAAAAATATTCATCTACTGCTCTCCATGGCACTTTTTTAGTTCCCTTTGGATTTACTAAAGCTTTTGTTATAGCTGAAATTCTTTCTGTTCGTGATCGCATATTTTTGAGTTAAGTTAATTAATTAATTAAACCGTACACTACCATTGGAGTTTTTAGTTCGTATTGAAAAAGTGTGATTTCGCTTTTTAATCTTTCAAAATTAGCATAGTTTGTACCTAATTTTTTAGATTCCAAATGATGAGGTACTATGATAACGCCAACATTTATAATTCCTGAACAACCAAGGTGGTTCAATTTTAAAATATCGGCGTAAGTACGTGCAACATTTCCTATTTGAAAGCATACGCCTATGTCCTCCTTTAAAAAATTAATAGTAAGCCTTGACTTACCTACCCTTACTTTGTCTACCCATTGACAAGTTGTAAGCTTATCTTCCATAAAATCTTTTATTGCAGCAGGACTTCCTTTTTTAAATTGGAGATTACAGGAGTTAATAATTTGATCTAACTCTAATGAACTCTTCTTGTTCATTAAAATTTTTTGGCCGTTATTATGAGAAAATTTACTACCTATTTTCATTTCAATTTAAATTCTTCGGGTAACTTTGATAGGTTTGAGGTTGTATGATCGTAAATTGGTTGAGTCATTTCACGCATTTTTAACTCACCTTTTTTCAGCAGTTTGATCCTTTTATTACCTATTTTTATATAATCAGATAACATTTCAATCCCCAGCGCATTTCGATTATTTTTTATGCCGCTTAAGATAGTGGAACCAACTCCGGCAAATGGATCTAAAACTTCATCTCCCTCATTTGTTAATGCCAATACAAATCTATCTACCAGTTCTATAGGAAACTGGCATGGATGGTCTGTTTTTTCAACATGATTTGATTTGACATTTGGAATATCCCAAACCTCATTTTCCCAATCTCTACAGATGACATTCCATATATCACTAGGATTTTTCCCCAAGCGATTACCTGAGAATTGACCTTTTTTGGGTCCTTTGTAATACTTTTTACCTGGGTATTTAGATGGAACTCTTACCGGGTCTAGATTAAAAGTGTAATTGTCTGATTTAGTAAACCATAATACAGTTTCATATCTTCCGCTAAATCTATTTTGGGAATGAAGTCCATGTCCGAATTGCCAAATAATTCTATTTCTTAATTTAAGACCTAAATCTTTGAATATTTCATAATAGTAAATGTCTAACGGAAAAACCTCTCCGTTTTCAACATAGTTCCCTACTTGCCAGCAAATACTGCCTTCCTCATGTAATACCCGCACTAATTCCTTGATGATGCTTTTTTGAAAGCTTAAATATTCCGTAATAGATTTTCTGGTTTCATATTCTTTACCAATATTGTATGGAGGAGAGGTAATGATAAGCTTAAATCGGTTATCTTTTATTTTTTTTAAAACCTCCGCAGAATCTCCCTTTTTATATCCACTTTTATTACTCATTATCTTTTATCTATATTTTCATTTTCCTATCGCGTCTTACCTAGTACAATGTCAACTCAACAATTTCGGTCTCCAAACCATAAGTCAATATTCATTTTTTTTATTTGGTTCAGAAGTGATTGCGTTAAAATTTTTAAACGTGCTTATTGTGGTAGGACTGGAGTGGTAAATATAGAAAAATATAGGTCTTCAACAAATTTTAAAGAACTTCTATTGATATACTTCGATCCTTAAAAATTATCAACAAAACTTTTCATCTTCCAAGATTGCTTTAATTTCGGCCGTAAATAGAGCACGCTGATTGATTGATAGATTACCGCGGCGTTTATAACCTATAATGTGCACATTTAGATTCTTGTCATAATGATATCCAGATCCTTTTTCATTATTCCACCTATTTAATTGGTAACATTCTTTTATAATATTTTGAAAGACCGTTTTTCCTTCTAATATCACAAGCGTAGGTTTTAAAATATTAATTATACCAACAGAAAAATCCGCACATTTTTTGAAGTAATCTCTGGAAATGTCAACATCCTTTAAAACAGTATTTAAAGCACGAACATCTTTTGTGGCTAAATGATAAAAATTGGTTTTTACTACCTGATTTTGAAAAACCTCTTTGATCTTTTCCTCTTTCCAATCCATTTCTCTAAAGAATTTGATTGTTTTTTCAGCTAAATGATAGGTATTTGGATAATCCTCACGATAATCCTGATTAAAAACATCGAGGTAAGAGATTTGTTCAGTTTCAAAAATATCCCGTTGATATTTTCCATTTCCAATACCTGGATTAATACCAATAAATAGAATTAAAGGATTTTTTTTAAGTTGACCATCCATGACTTGAAAACCATAAAAGAGATCTTTATTGCTGGAATTGCTATCTAATAAATCCTTTAAAGATTTGTTGTAATCTTTTACTTCTTGTTTCCAGGTTAAAATATTTTCCATTTAGTATCCCGATTTATTCGTTTAAGTTTGAGGGTAAAATAAATCATAAATTCTATTTTTACCATTATATATGTTGATCAATTTTTCATTTTTTAAGTTGTAGAAATCTATTAGCAGTTTTATTTTTCCGGCCAGCTCTTTTCGAAAATTTTTGCTGGTTAAGTTTAAAGCGGATAATGGCTGCTAATACTTCCTGTAAAAAAAAAACACTAATTGCCATCGTAATGTTTAAAACTCCGGAATTAATTAATTCTCCTTAAAAAGCAATAGATGCTTATCTAAAACTTTAACAGCCATTAAATAAAAATCTTATTGAACTAAAATATCTTTTTCATCCAGAATTTTATTTAGTAATAAACTCTCTTTCTTCGAAAACAGGATTACATGGTTAAGAGCTCGGGTTAAAGAGACATAGAGATGTTCATTTGCTTTCTTGTTAGCTAATTCCTGTCCTTCCTCAGTTAATTCATCAAAATGAATAAGGAACACTATTTTGAAATCCAATCCTTTGCAATAGGTAGAAGTTAAAAGCTTTACACTATTTGAGTCCATTTTCATTAATCTGCCGGATTTGGTTGAGTACTTTTGAAAAGGTTTTTTAAGGTTTTTAATCTCTTCTTCTACTTTTTTATGCAAATTTTTGAGGTGTGGGTATATAATGGCGAAATCTTTTAGTTCAAGAGTACTGTCATAGTTTCTAATTCTATTAATGAATTGGTCTATAGAATCGGCCACAGAGCTTTCAAGAGGTAATTTTCGATATATAAATGCATTTGGTACCGATCGAACACTTTCTATCTTTTCACCTATTAACTTTTCAGCCCGTATTGCTATTTCCTTTGGTGTTCTAAAAGAATCGTCTAAGACCTTCACCCTTCCTCTTTGTTTTCCCCTAAAGGTAAGACGTGTATCTACTTTATCTTTGTTTGTAAGTGCTTGAAAATCATCATAAGCGATTAAAATGTTTTTTTCTTTGTAATCTTTACCTTTTGCTAAAAGACCTATTATTTCACCAAGTTCAGGTTTGAAATCCTGACCTTCATCGACAAGAATAAAGTCGAAATTTTCCCGGAACTCATGATCTTTATTTTTTATATCATTTAGGCACTGTTTAATGTAATTATCCCAATCTGCTATTCCAGTTTCAGTTCTGATATACCGATTACAAAAACGAACTATCCTCTGTGCAGTGATTTGTTTGGGGAATTTTTGCTCAAGATGATAAAAAACTCCGTCTAACTGAGAGGTATAATAGGTTATTAAGATTTTCGCATTAGGAAAAGTCTCAGCTAAAAATTGAGCCCGGGCGATAATTAATACTGTTTTTCCAGTTCCGGCATGTCCCTTAAGGAATCTATAACCTTGGTGGTTCATAAATTTTCTCAAGGTATGCTCTTGCTTTTTGCTTAGAAGAAATAAAGCTTTTTCCTCCTTAACATCTTTTTTAATTCCATCAAACAAAGTGGGAGTAATTAAAGCATCTTTCCCTTTTTCCATTACAGAGGGAGGAAGTTTCCTTTGTATTCTACTTATTGCAATTTCCTGTGAACGAGCTGTCTCCTTATAGACAAACTTCTTATGTGCCTCCAACTTGTCTAAAAGTCGATCGTAATCATAAAAATCATTTCCGTAAATAAAAGGATTGGAAGTAACCGAAGTGTCAAATCGGAATTTGTTTTGCAAATCCTTTTCTTGAATATTAGGAAACACATAAAGTTCTGAAACAGGTATATTTTGGTTCATTTGCTTGAATTCATTAATAAATTCAATTGCAACATCCCTTGTAAATTTCAAAATTTTTAAATCATCATCGTAATGAAGACTGCACTGCCGATGATCAAATTCTTCAACCTGGTTTATCGTGTGATCTTTAACTTCAAAGAAAATTAATCCATGATGAGAACTATAAAGGGCAAAATCCGGATACTTTTGAGAACCGTTAGGCTCAAAATAAAGTCTTAGCTCAAAATCGTCTTTGTACTCCTCTTGCACATTTTTCCATAGTCGTGCAAAACGCGCCTCACCCGGAGTAGCCTTTGAGCTTAAGTCATTCATTAAAACATGCTCCATAATAATATGTTAGAATTTAAGAAATTTTAAGGTAGGGACTTAAAATATTGTTAAATATAATAAATATTGCCTCACTTACTGTTCAGAGAAAAAAAGAAACAAAGGATAGTTTATGTACTCTGGAAAGGATAGCGTTGGAATCCCCACTAATACCATAGAACACTTAAGAGATTATCGTTAAATATCACCTTTAGATATCATTGAGTTTTATACCAAAAGTCCACTTATTGGTCTTAGATCGCTGGTTGACCGTTCAACGGTCACCGTTGGAATAACCGTTGATTTACCATCGTACACATTTAGATACCGTTTAATTCAAGACCAAAAACCAAATTACTTATTCTCGACGCTAGTTTAGCGTTGAAAGCATACCGTTGGAATAATTTCCATGCCTGGGGAATAAAAATAGCCGTTGCAACAGTTGCAACGGCCGTCTTTGCTGGGTTTTCCGCTGTTATAGGAAAAGGAACAGTTATAGCCGTTGAGATTAGGAGTATTAATAGCAGCAACTGTAGGAATTTTGACTACTTTTTTACCTTGGTTAAGTGCTCCGGAATTGGGAACTTTATCTCCATACCAAAATAATGAATGGAATACTTTCATTTTTTTGCCATTCCTATTGGTGTTTGTCTTACTGGAAACCTTTAACAACCTCTCTCTAAATGGAAATTTTATGGAGCAGTAGTTCCAAGCGCTTTAGCTGTTTTATATGGAATTTATCAAATTTGGAGTACAAATTCTTTCAATAGTTTTATGAGGGAAATAAACGGGGGAAATAGTTATTTTGATGATTCCATTACTTTAGAATTTGGATTTTACTTCATGGTTTTTGCCGGAATTTCCCTAATAATTATTGCATTTAAAACTAAAGAAAACACAGAAATTAGTAAGGTTACAATCAATACATAACAATTTTTATATTTTCCTGAATTAACCTTTTCTTCTGCAAAGTGTGGTTTTCCGTAAAATATTAAAATAATTAATCCTTAACTTTTCCAACGGAAGCATTAAAGAACCAACATTTACAATGAAAAAATTGTTACTCCTGTTTTTTATCACATTAATGCTTGCGTGCTCTTCTGAAGTGAATGATGCACCTGAATCAAATCAAGATCCAATAATAGGCACATGGAAAGTTATTAATATGACCGAATATGCCTCTAATTCAAATCCTATCGTTACAACCATGGAAGAATGCTATCAAAGAGGTAGAACTACATTGTATGCTGATGGCACCAGTGAAGGAATTGACTATCGTTTTAATGAAAACGGGGAATGTGTGGAACAAGTTTATTTAAATCATACTACTTTGAGTTCTACCTGGCAAAAGATAAGTGCAAATAAATACCGCTTTACAGAAGAGTTTATTTCTAATGGAAATACTATGGTTCAGTCAATAACACCGGAAAGTATTATTTTTCCCAATTCAAGTACTATGGAAATAATGCAAATGGGGACAAATAGACCATCAAATGAACCTATTAACGTTGAATATTATGTGCATTCATATCAACGAGTGAATTAATAAAATTTTTACTTATCAAAAAAAATTATTCTATGAAAATCACATTTACTTTTTAAGTTTTTTTTGTGGATTTTCTTTATTCGCACAAGAAAAAATTGCCGAATTTAATACTACTCATTCTATAATTTCGGGGTATAATACGAAAACTAAAGTCCAGATTGAGTTGTATAGAGATTCATTAGTAATGACTCAAATTGATAAACGAATAGTTAAAGCGTTCACAAAGAAAGGGCTTCCCTTATCTACTACATTTGTTCATTCATTTATTAAAAAAGAAACTCCTTATGGAGTAAAATATACTTTTAGAAATGAAACAGAAGATTATTTGATAGTAACTGAATCAAAAGCAGCCCGTCCATCTGTCAAAATTCGCAATAAGGATACGTTTAATGATAAAGTGTTTGAACAACTATATTTTTTAATCTAATTCTTTAGTTTTTGGAATACATAATATTGACAGTTTTGGCAGTTGCTATTGCATTTAGCCTTTACACAATTAATAAAAGATCTAAACAGAACCTCATAATAGTTGCTGAGAATGAAGAGGCAAAAACTTTTGAAGAAAAAATGTTATTGCTTCAGAAAGAATCAAACTAAAGATTAAAAGGAATTGATAATAAGTTAGATTGGTTTTTCTGGATTATGATTATAAGTTTCATAATTTCTTTCTTTTACATTATTATGTCAACTAGACAATTTTAATTTTCAAGAAATTTTCCTACTTGTATAATTAAAATTAATCATGTTTTTTAATGTCGAAATATTCTCTGAAAATTGAGGTTTTTTGCATGTTATCTATGCTTCCAATATATTAAACCTGTTTAAATTCGTTTCTAAATCCTTATTAATATTTAAGCCTAATTAACTACCTCTATCGTAATATTTTAAAATAGAATATTTTTTACCACGCCATACTTTGTCGCTATCTACCCTTTAATTGTAGTATTATTTAAAACAATATAGCTATGAGCGTTTACAGGGAAAAGATCATCCTCACCTACAAATATTTACTCGAAGTACTCGAAGAACTGCTTACCCGTACCATCAATGTGGGAATGACCGGTGAGTGGGCAGAAGTCAATAAGGTTTGCGACACCTATAATTTTGATATCGAACAGTTCAAGGGTACCCCGGACACCAATCTCAACAAGCTTATTGATTTTTACGATGAGTTGGAAAACCTGATGAATTCCCTGGCGAATATCAATGTGATTACGGAGGAGGAATTGGAGGATTTTGAAGAAGATGATGAGGGAGAGTGACTATTAAATAATTTAATACGGCTTATCCCGGAAAAAAATTAAATAAATTGGGTCGGTATAGGTAGGAAAGGTGAAGTGTATATCTATATATTAACTTTTCATGAGGGATTGACGAGCATCAATTGTTAAAGGTTTTACCATATTTTACTAACAATTACGGAAAACCACTTTCAAAGCTTTAAGAAAATATTTAGATTTACATCTGTGATGCCTAGAATTTCCGACTTTCCCTACTCATCGGATAATCAAAGCTAACGAAAACAATGAGAGTTGAAATTCAAACCTATACTTATATTTTAAAACTCCTATTAAATTACCCTAAATTATAATGACCCAACAAGAAATAAAAGCACTGGAAAAAGATCTCTGGGATTCGGCAGATGATCTAAGAGCCAATTCCAAACTTACCGCAGGAGAATATAAAGACCCCTTATTGGGATTGGTTTTATTGCGCTTCGCACAGAACAGATATGAAGATGCCAAAACACAAATAGAAAAAAACCTTTCCATCTACCAAATAAAGAGGAATCGGCAAAATTTGAAGCTTTAACAAAGCAGAAATTTGATATGATATTGAATCTTTAAAACCAAAACCAACTCCTAAAAGAAGTGCGGGATATTTTGTTGCCACGGTTGATGACGGGGATGATTGATCCTTCGATAAGCTCTGGGCAGTTTTTGGAGGAGTTGGAGGTTGATGAAGGCTTTGGTATGGTTGCGGATGAAAGTGGTAAATATGAGAAGAAATAATTTAGATTTTAAATTAAGTAGATAGTAGAAATGTCTAGAAAAATGAGCTATAAAATTACTATACCAGAGAGAATGCCTAATTCAAGTTATTATGAGAAGGTTATAAATATTAATGGTGAAGAAAGGATTATTAAAAATGAACAACCTGAATATTACAGCATAAATGATATAGATTTTAAATTACTGAAAGCTGGTTTTGTGAAAATTGAAAACTTAGCCTATTCTAATCAGCAACTCGAGAGTATCAATGATTTTTTTATTAATAATTATAGTAAGATATGCAAATTCAGGTTAATTAAAGATTTTGATTACAATCGATGGTTGGTATATAAGCGTTATGACGATATATTATTTTATATCTACGAAGCTTGGGGAGCAGACATGAAAATTGATATAAAGATGTATTTGTTTCCATTTTTGGGAGGTCTTGTAGACGTAAGTGATCAAATCAAATTTGATCCAGAAAATTTTGATTTTGAATATCAGTTTCATCTCTATAATACTACTGAAAATGAATAATATTTCTATTAAAATAGATAAAGTATATTAATGAAATTACTACATCACTTAAATGAAGCACGAGATATTTTGTTGCCACGGTTAATGATGGGGATGAAGATGTGGAATTATATTAAAACTGGTTATCATAAGAAATATTAAGACAATTAAACTCATAAATTATAGAGCGTGCAAGGAAACATTACATTATACTCAATAAGTGAAATTTTAGGAAAGAACTTTTTCATACCTGCATACCAAAGAGGGTACCGATGGCAAGATGAACAAGTAACAGATTTACTCGCCGATTTATATTCTTTTGCCACAAAGTCTAATAAAGGTGAAAAGGAATTTTATTGTTTGCAACCTATAGTTGTTGCGAGGTGTGAGGATAAAGTAAAAAAAAGGAACTATCTCCTAAGTCAACTAGATGACAATATCTGGTATGAAATCGTTGATGGTCAGCAGAGACTAACAACTTTAAGAATTCTTATAGCCTATCTTGTTGATGAATTATATCCTGGAAGTTCATTGTACGAAAGACACAGAAAACATCAATATAATCTTGAATATGAAACAAGAAAAGGATGCAGTGCTTTTATTGATAGTTCAGAATATAGTGATGAGACAATAGATTATTACTTCATTTCTGAAGCTAGAAAAAGTATTAAAAATTGGTTTGATAAAAATGAAAAAATAAAAGATCCACAAGTTGCTAAGGAAAAAATCCGAAATACTCTACTTTATACACAGGAACACCATAATGAAAACAACAACAACGAGGGGGTAGCAAAAATTATTTGGTACGAGATTTCCGGCGGAACTGATGATACCTCAGTGGATACATTTATAAGAATTAACCTTGGTAAAATTGCCTTAACAGGAGCTGAATTAATTAAAGCACTTTTTCTTCAGGAAAGAGACTTCTACAGTGATAACAAACAAGGTGTAGTAAATGGGGAGAATCAAATCGCAAAACTAAAGCAATTGCAAATCGCAACAGAATGGGATAGAATTGAAACTTCATTGCATAATGAAGAATTGTGGTGGTTCATCAATCAAAGTGGCAATGAGAAATCCACCCGTATTGATTTCCTTTTCGATTTTATCCGCATAATGGATGAACCCAATGTTGATTACGGTGATGATGATTATGCAAGTTTCCGTTACTATGCGAATAAATTTGATGGAAGAATTAGTTTTGACAATTTGAAGAAAGAATGGGAAGAGATTCAGGGTAAACATATGTTAATTCAAGAATGGTTTAGCAATCCTGTTTGGTATCATTACATAGGATTTCTGATTTATATAGGGGTGCCAATCCATGAGATATACGCAATAACAAAGAACCATTTTAAAACTAAAAGTGAAATCACTTCAAAAAGTGAGATTACCGATTCGTTAAAGAGTAGAATTAAACATCATTTCGAGAAAATCGAGACGGGAAAAGACGCTGATGGTAGATACTTAATCAATGTTAGCTACAAACCGAATGACGTAAAGTTTATAAGGGAGTTTTTATTACTTTATAATATCCAGTATATCGTTCAACAATGTCAAAGCAGAACAGTAATCTCGAAATTTCCATTCAAAGCATTTAAGAAAATTAAGAATGAGAATGGAGAGGAGATGTCATGGGATGTGGAACACATAGATTCTTTTACAACGAATAAACTGCCGAATAGAAAAGATAAAATAATCTGGCTTCGTTATATGCTCGAAGAGATTGTTGAAAACGACAATAACGCTCCGCTAATTGAACGCATAAATGAATTCATCGCTAACGAGAAGTCAAAAACAGACTTCGATGCGATACAACAAGAGCTGAAGATCCTATTCTCTAAAGAGGATTATGATGAAGAAATAAAGAACAACATCGGGAATTTAGCACTGCTTGATTCTGGCACTAATAGAGGTTACGGAAATGCATTATTTCCATCGAAAAGGAGAAAAATAATTGAAAAAGATCAGTTGGGCGTTTTTGTTCCTATTTGCACAAAAAATGTATTTCTCAAATACTTCAATAAATCAGGAACTCGAAACACAGAATGGGCGATTGAAGACATGAATCTATACAAAAACCATATTTACAAAACTCTAGAAGATTTTTTCATAAAAGATTAAAATAAATGAAGACTTATAGTTTATTAGATATTTTGTCCAAGGAAATCGAGTTTGAAGAATCGAAGTACTCATTTGGTCAAATACAAATACCTATTATACAGCGTGATTATGCTCAAGGGCGTCCTGAACAGAAAACAGTAAGGGATAGATTTTTGGATGCATTATTTACTGCCTTAAACAATGATGATTTACTCGATTTAGACTTTGTTTACGGCGCGATTAAAGAGCTTGATTCTGTTAAATTATTCGTTCCTCTAGATGGCCAACAGAGATTGACTACACTATTTCTTCTATACTGGTATATTGGTAACCGGGAATTTGTAAATCAACAAGAAAGATTAGAGGAAAACAGAAAGGTCCTAAAGCGATTTACATACGCTACGAGAAATACCTCGAATCGTTTCTGTGAAAGACTCGCAGAAACTTCAGTTAGCTTCAAGAAAAATCCAAGTGACGAAATAAGAGACTCTAGCTGGTTCTATGAGGTCTTTGATTTAGACCCAACGGTTAAAGCTATGCTTAACATGTTAGATGCAATACATCTGAAGTATGGAGAAATCAAGTTGAGCCTATATGAGTCACTAGAAAAATTGCGCTTTTACGTTTTGCCTTTAAATGGTTTCGATTTAACCGATGAGCTGTATGTTAAAATGAACGCTAGAGGCAAGCCACTTACTGGTTTTGAGAACTTCAAAGCAGATTTGTTTAAATGGCTAAAATCTAAAGAAAACGAAAAAATAGAAAAGTTCAATTCAGAAGTTAATTATTTCGATAGAAAGATCAAATATCATTTTGCTCTTGAATTGAAATTTGACATCGACTGGACAGGCTTGTTTTGGAATTATTCGAAATCGTTTGAAAAGCAAGAGCAAAAACTTGTAGATACTTATTTTCATCACTTTATTAATCGATATTTATTGAATCGGTATATATTAGATTCCGGTGTTAGTTTGTCAGATATAGAAAATAATGCTGTTTTCAAATCGCTTTATAGAAGTGATAAAGATGAAAAGAAACTAACATATAAGAGTTTCGACAATTATAAGGAGGTGCTCAAGTTAGACCCTGCAGGTATAACTATTGGTCTTGAAAAAGTGCTGGACGGATTAAAACTTAATATAGATGCGATTAATGAATTAATTAGACCTAATTGGAATAAGGCAGATTCATGGACGGTTTTTAATACAAACATAAATCTAAGGCAGAGAATTGTGTTCTTCGCAATTTCTATTTATATTGAAAACAATGAGTTTGACAAAGAGAAATTCAAGGATTGGATGCGTATCGTTTGGAACATTATTGTAGATCCAAATTTAAGAAGTGTCCCAGCAATGGTCACGGCAATGACATACATATCTGCATTGTCACATCATTCTGGGGATATATTAACCCATATATCGAAAACCAACACATTTTTATTTAAGAACAATAATACTTATGAAACACAACTGAAGGAAGAATACCTAAAAGCAAGATTAATAGTTAAGGATAAAAATTGGGAAGAAGAATTGATTATTGCCGAAAAGCATAAGCTCTTTCAGGGAAAAATTGGATTTCTTTTAACCGAGGAGGCACAAATGGATATTGATTTATTCATCAAGCATCGTGATGTAGCGATCAATATTTTACAGGGCAATGATTTGAGTGATACCCCTGATAATTATCTTTGGATTAGAGCAATCTTGTCAAAATGCGTCAACTTTGAGATAGGATCAGGAGTCGATCTTTCCAACGGAAGATTTAGTAATTGGCGAGAATTAATAAATGGATTATTAACTGTCCCGATGCAGTCTTTGATAGAAGACATCGCTGAAAGCCAGAAATCCGCTAAGGATAGAATGATTGATTTATGTAATAAATATTGCGTAAATCAAGAATTTTTGTGGTTATATCCTCTAGTGAATTGGGTTGGAGCAAATGGTAAAACCTTGTTGGGTGATTATTCAGAGTCAAGAAAAATAAAGCCATATAACAATTATGGTAGATCGCCAAATTATGTTTATTTGTTCAATAAGAACATCTGGACTGATGGAAACATTCTTCTCGATACTGAACGAAACAAGCTAGTTTCACTTCTGATAGAAAAATATCCAGATCTAAAATTTTCAAACTCTTGGTTTAACATTCAAAACAAATTCTTTAGAGATTGGGATGTGAAAATGACACTAAAGATCAATGGCTTTGAATTTAGTTTAATTGTTGATCGAAAAGATATTTACGTTGGTATTTTAAATAACCCAAATACTGATTCTGTCTTTGCAAATTTAACCCTTAAAGAAATTGATATGCCGGAAGGATGGTCTTTTAGAAGGAAGTACAATTTTGAGAATTATACATCTAAAGATCTAAATCAGGTTATTTTTCGATTAAATGAAGATATTTTTAACGAACAAAATAATGACAGTTTGTTAAGTAAAATCAAAGATAAACCATGAGCTACGAATACTCAGAAGATGGTTTAATAGAACAGGCAACCCAGGATGTATTGGAAGACTTGGGATGGCAAGTTTTTACTGCCTGGAGAAATGAATCTTTTGGGGAAAACAGCCTTTTAGGCAGGGAGAATAAGTCAGAGGTTGTACTTAACCGTTACCTGTTAGAAGCCCTTGTAAAATTAAATCCAAACTTACCTGAAACAGCCTATGAGCAGATAGGAAAAACATCATTGTGATTTCAGATGAGGCACATAGAACACAATCAGGAACTTATGCCCGAAATATGCGGTTTCATGGTTTGCCAAATGCATCTTATTTAGGGTTTACGGGTACTCCTATAATAAAAGAGGAAGAAGAACTCACAAAGAATATTTTTGGGGAATACGTTTCTGTATATGATTTTAAAAGGGCAATTGAAGATGAAGCAACACTTCCTCTTCGTTACATTAACAAAGGAGAAAAACTCGATATTGATAACCCTGAATTAGATGAACGAATGGCAGAAGTGCTGGAGAATGAACATTTGGAAGATGATCAAAAGAAAAAGTTAGGTTATCTGTTTCAGAAAAATTATCCAATTCTAACTGCGGGACCTAGGTTAGATGCCATAGCCAGGGATTTGGTTTGGCACTTTAATGAACGAGGATATCAGGGAAAGGCTATGTATGTTGCAATGGATAAGCCCACAGCAGTACGCATGCATAAATTGGTGATGAAGTATTGGCCGGAATATTTAAAGGAATTGGAAGGCAGGATAAAAAATGCAGCCGATCAACAAGAAGCACAGGGACTCCAGCGAAAATATTATAAGGTAGCCGAAACCGAGGTGTGTGTAGTAGTAAGCAGCGAGCAAAATGAAGTGGATAAATTTCGCAAGATGAATTTGGACATCGATGTTCACCGCAGGAAAATGGTGGAGCGTAACTTAGAAAAGGAATTTAAGGACGAAGAAAATCCTTTTCGTCTGGCGATAGTTTGTGCTATGTGGATTACTGGTTTTGATGCTCCATGCGTAAGTACTGTCTATTTAGATAAACCTATTAAAGGGCATACTTTAATGCAGACCATTGCTCGTGCCAATCGGGTATATGATGATGAAAAGGAAAACGGATTAATAGTAGATTACGGGAATGTTTATAAACAACTGGAAAAAGCCTATTCTGTTTATGGAGAAGGAGATAAAAGTGGTGGCAAAGGCTCTGAACCGGGGAAACCAGTTGAAAAACTAATAGAATTAGAAGACGAATTAAAAACAGCTATTGTTGAGGTAAGGGACTATCTTAAATCTCTCAAATTCACATTGTCCGATCTGATTACTTCCAAACTTATGGAAAAAATTGGAAGGCTTAAAGAAGCCGCGGATTGCGTTTGCCTGAATGAAACCACGAGAACCTCTTTTGAGATAATGGCTCGTAATGTTTTTAGGAAATATAAAGCATTGTATCCCGAAGAACAGATTAAACCTTATATAAAAGAATTTAGCGCTATAGAAGCTATTTATAATCTGCTTAATCAGAATGTAAAAACTGCTGATGTTACCGAAATCATGATGGAGTTACAATCCATCGTGAGTGACAGCATAGTTTTAAAAGAAGGACGGGTGGAAGAAAAGGATGGGGTATATTTTGATTTAACTAATTTAGATTTCGACAAATTAAAGGCTGCTTTTGCTAAAGCTCCGCGAAAAAAATCCCTGGTATATAATCTGCAACAAGCTATAGACAAAAAACTACAGCAAATGTTGAAGGAGAACCCAATGAGGTTGGACTTTTACCAACGGTACAAGGAAATTATTGAAGAATATAATAAAGGAAAAAGCTTAGAAGATACCGTAAAAGCATTTGATAATTTAGGTCATTTTATAAACGAGTTAACTACCGAAGAGCAAAGAGCAGTCAGGGAAAATTTAGATAATCAAGAGGTACTGGCCATTTTTGATCTCCTAAAAGATGGAAAAGAGTTAGAAGGAAAGGAATTGAAAACCGTAAAAAAAGTAGCTCAGGAAACTTTGGAAAAATTAAAGGCAGAGAAATTAAAAATTGAGCGCTGGAGGGAAAGCAGACAAATCACTGCCCAGGTAAAGGGGATGATCTATGACAATTTGTTATGGCTGCCTGAGGAATTATACACAGATGAAGATGTGAGTCAGAAAACAATAAATGTGTATCAGCACATATACTCCAATTATTATGGAGGTGGACAGAGCGTTTATCAATAAAGCATATAAAAAAGCTAATAGAATTTTATGAAAATGCAGAAAATGTAATGTCCTCATTAGCAAATATGAATTCAATTTTAGAGGAAGATTTTAGAGGAAAAATAATAAAGATTTAACAAAATGATTAAAGAGCTCCCGTGTGTCAGGTAAATTTAAAAAAGCTTAAACACTACAAATCAAATATTAATACATGAACAGAATTTTTGAGATAAGCGATCTAACAATTGATTTAGGAAATATAAAAAATGTTCGAACAGAACCTTTTTCAAGCAGTTCAACTGGAGTTTTTGTTATCATAGAATTGTTGCACGGAAAAGAGTACGTGCAAAATCCGGAAACAGGTGAAATAGACCTTTTTGAGCCACAGATAAAAGAAGGTTTTGGCTCTATTGAAAGAGCTGAATTTTTTATGAGGTCAATCAAAGAAGAATGGAATAAATATTTAAAATATAAGGACAATAAAGCATCGTTATAAAATGCCACCGTTAAAATCAACTTCTATTTCTGGATAAAAGATAATGTAGTCAGTTTTAACAGGCTTTTGAAGGTGATAAAATATTTAAGGTCTAGGTATTGAAAAGTCGATATCATAATTCTACTATACAAATAGAATATAATAGTTATGCAAGAAAAAGAAGTTTTAAAAAATGATTTAGCCTACACATCAGAAAGATTAAAAAATATCGCTAATGAGTTACCAGAAAAATTAGCAACAATCAAGAGCACAGATTCAACAGGAAGAGATGAACAAAATTTAGCTGAAATTATAAAATCTATCAGCAAGAAATTCAATCAGTTTTCTGAAGAATTGGAGACTCCTTTTAAGATTGCAGTAGTTGGTTCTCAAGGTACAGGGAAATCAACGATTGTAAATTTATTGCTAGGCGAACCATTAATGCCAAGTACTACATTTGAAAATGAAAGTGCAGTTATTAGACTTGCCTATCCACCAGATAAAAAATTTAAAGATCAAGCAATTTTTGAATTATTAGACGGAACCAGAAAACAAACATCAATTATAGAAGCTAATACTATAATTGATAAAGCTAAACGTGATGAAGTTAATGAGGCTTTTGTAAAGCAAATTAAATATGTTACTTTTTATAAAGATAATGAGCAACTTAAAAAAATAGAATTAGTAAACACACCAGGAATGAACGTGCTTACTGATGATTTTTATCCTAAAGTAAAACATTTATTTACGGAGGCAGATGTGATTTTATGGGTAAATGCAAAAGAGCAAATTCTAGATAATTTTAATAGTTGGTTAATAAAGAAAATACACGCCGACAATGACAAAATAGTTGGGTTTATCACTTTTCCTGATAAATTATACAATATGGATGTAAATGAAGGTGTTACTAGTGTTGTTACTCAATTTATGGAGGTATTAGAGGATGGTAAATTAATAAGAGAGCAAAATAGTTTAGCCTTATTTATTTTGAATGGGAAATTTGCTCAAATTTCTGAATCGCATAAAACCAATTTAAAATTTATAAATAATACTAGCACTATAGATATTGCGGATAAACGAAAGCTTAGAATGTTGTATAATTTTTTGCGTTATGGTTTTGCCTATAGTGATGATGCCAATAATAGTAAAATATTAAAACAGTATAATTTATATGGTTTAGAAGAGAATATCTCACAAATAGATTTTGAATTTAATTTGGATCATTTTTACAATTATTGTATTGATCATAATTACTGTAAAATAGATGATGATGGAATAGCTGCTTCATATACTAAGAAAGGAAGAATGCTATTAGGTGAAGCTTCACAGTACAATTCTTTTGGACGTTTTACAGAAGATTACTTATTACCAATGTCTTTAAAATCAAAAGTTGGTTTGGTCGAAAGTAGAATAGAGAGAATGCTATCAGTATCTGAAAGTTCTGATAACAGTATTTCTAGACTTTTACAAATAAAAGAAAAACTGGAAAATGAGAAGGATAGTTTAGATCACAACGAACAAATAAGGATAGAGGAGTTTGATAAGTTAACCAAAACTTTAAAATCAGACTTTAAAGTATGGGTAGAGGATAATATTGAATGCCACTGTGATAATTACTCAGATGAATTAACTGATAGTATTATTAGTAGAATTGAGAAAGAAATCAATGGATGGGATTTTGTAAAGGAGATAGGAAATTCTATAACTCGAAGTTTTTTAAAAAGCTCGAAAGAAACAGCTGTAACAAAGAAAATTTCAATAATAATTTCAGAAACAATTGAAATTGCATTACCAAAGCACATTGATAATATTGTTAATGAAGCTAATACTGAGATTGAAAGGATATTAAATAAAATGCAGCAAGATTATCTTAGTAATAAAAATAAATTCAATACTAATAGTAACGCACCAGAATTAAATGTGTCTCCAAATTTAAATACGAATAAAATTTTAAATACGATTTGGAAAAAACTGCAACCAAAGTTAAATGGCTTGCTTAAAAACGTGATGGTGACAATTGCTAAAAAAGATTTACGCCGTGGATCGAATACTTTTTTGAAGAAAAACATTATAAAACCAGTTGTAATATTAATCAGAAAATTATTAACCAAAATTGGAGTGAAATTCGCAAAAAAGAAAGCTGCCACTGCAGTTACAAAAACTGGAATGGGACCTGTAGGGTGGGTGTTATTAATTGTGGATGTTTTATGGACTGCTAATGACCTTCATGACATGTATAAAGAAATGAAAAAAACATTAGGAAATCAATTGAAAGACGAACCATTATTCAGGGAAGGTTTTAAAAATGAGGCAGAATCAGTACTAAATGAAATAATTGATGTTGTAATAGCCGATTTGGACAAAAGCTCATCGGAAGAAAGTATAGATAGTTCCTTTATTATTGAAGGGATTAATAATTGCGATAATGTTTTAAATGAGTTAGATAAATATGCTACAAATCACATTTTATAAAAAATCAATAAAAGAAACAAAATGAATTATAACAACATCATTGCTGAACTTGATAAAACAATTATTGATTTAGAATTGTCAAAAATTAAAATTTTAGATTATCTAAATTCTAATGAACCTATCATATACTTGTGTGGAAAAAGTTCTTCGGGTAAAACCACCTTTTTGAATGCATTATTTAATTTTGATAAAAATGAATTATATACAAGTACTGATATTTCAACAAAAACAGAGTTTCGATTCATACATGGAGTTGAAAATGTATACTATATTAAGGACGAAAAAGAAAAACCAATCCCTTCAAGTCTTGAAGAAAGAAAAGAACTGTTTAAAAACATAAATAAAGAAGGTAAAAAATACATTATAAAGATATTCCAAGAGACCCTAAATGGCAGAACGATTGTTGATATTCCCGGTGTTTTTGACTTAACGGGCAATACTTCTTTTTCAGAAAATATGCTAAATGAAGCCGATATAGTCTATTTTTTCACACCGTGTACTTCACGCATAAATCAGGAATATGAACTGCTTAAAAAAATATCAACTGCAAATATTCCTATTATAGTTCTATTTACTATGGGCGATGATACAGATCCAGATGAAGGTATAACAAGAGAATCCATCCCTAATATTGTTAGTGATAGATTGCAAACTTGTTTTAAAGGCATTAATATTTATCATCACCAAATAATATCATCTAATGATTTTTATGAAGGAATGGAAAGCAATGGGATAGATCAATTGAATTCTCATATAGAAGGAAATGATAAAAAATATGCTGAAATAGCCAAAATTGGAAGATTTAAAAGAGCATTTAATTATTACATCAATTTGATTAGAAATAAAATCGTGGAACTTGAGAAAGATAAAGTCGTTATGATTCATTTAATAAAACGAGAAAATAAATTATGGCTTCAGTCTGAAAAAAATAAAAATAAAAATAAGGTAATTAAAGATATCCGAAATATTTTCGATGAATTAGAATTCTTGGAAGGTATGTGTAACAAACTTGTTTTTGGAGATAATTATAAAAATGTTGTATTAGAAAAAAGTGCGTCTAATTTCGAGCAAAAAGAGAAATTCGGTATCAATTGGGAGAATTTTTGGTTGAAACTAAAATCTGAAAATGAAAAACTGTCAATAAGTATTCCTTCACTTCCTCTATTTAGTGAAGATGTATTCAAAGAAATTTCAATAAAAACTGATAAGTTGAAGGAAATTCAAGAAAGCTTCTCTAAAAAAACAGAAGTCAAATCTAGTAAGCCAGTTAGTAAGGATATAAAGAAACCCAATGATAAGGAGGTTAAATCAAGTAATAATGAAGTAACAAAAAACGAATCAGATAGTGGAAAATCTGATACTAAAGGTGGAGAAGAAAAAAAATCGAGTCTAAATAAAGAAGAAATATATACTTTATTAATTGAATTAGGTTTGAATATCAATAATGGTAAAATTTTATGGGAAAAATGGGTTTTTACACAAAACATAAAAAGTATTATTGAAGATGAGAAAGAGAATATTATCAATCAGTTAAATTCAATTGAACATAAATTTAATAATGAATTATTAACAGAATCAAATACAAGAATTCAGCAAGCTTTAAAAGAAGATGTAACGAGTCTTAAACTCGATAAGTATAGGGAGCATTTAATTAAATTGGAAAAAATCACAAATGGTCTCTAATGTTATTCTTAACATATTACAAGAATTTGATCAAATAATAGAGCTACTTTCTAAGGATAAGGATGCCAAGAAAGGTCTTGAAAAATTTAATATAGAGATTAACCTTCTGAAATTATGGAGAGATGAAGTAGAATCCGAAAAGCAAAGTATTATTGTATTGGGTAAAACATCTACGGGTAAATCAGAATTTCATAATTTGATTATAGATGTTGACGACTCCTTAAAACCTGTGTTTAAAACATCCACTGATGTTCAGACAAGTGTTATCCAAACCTTAAAACATTGCTTAAAAAAAGAGGATGCCTTCGCTGAAATTGAAATTAAAAATGAGGAGGAGTTTTTAAAACTTAAATTACCTGATAATTTAGGTATCACAAAAAAAGAAAATACAATTAGAATTCCATTAACTAAAACAGACCAGATTTCTTTTTTAAGAGACAGGGTAATGGCAAGAGGAAAACAATCCTTCAATGTGTCTGAAGCAATTAACCAGATTAACATTCATTTTCCTTTAAAATATTTTAAGGAGTTTGTTTTTATTGACACTCCTGGTTTTGGTGCAAATGATTCTGAGGTGACAGATATTATTGTTGAAAAAATAATATACGGAAAGTCACATTTAATTTGGTTGTTGGATGCGGAGGAAATAACATTAAATAATAGTTTTTCATTATTAAAAGAAAAAAAAGAATTATTAAAGGCTAATTTTAATAAAATTAATTTTATCGGAAATAGGTTTGATAATGTTGATTTAGAAGAATTTGAAGTACCTAATAATACACATGAAGCAATAAAAATAGGGTTAAATAAAACCTTTAACAAAGGTCTCGTTGAAATATTGGGTATCCCAGAAATAAATAAAGATTTAATTTTCACATCTTTTAAAGTACCAACTGAAAAATTTCCTATATCAGATACTTTTGATGAATTAAAAAAATTAGAAGAAAAATTTCAATTAGAAAAAAAGGAAGTTAATTTAAACAATATAGAATCATTTGTAGATACTTTAAAAATTGTCTTAACACACTTAAAGGATGAAATAGTTGCTGTTAAAAGTAAGGCGATTGTAATAAATAAGGAAAAAATTACAAGTGAAATTTTGAGTTCACGCAAAAATATATCTGAAATAGTAAAAGTTAGGGAGTTAGCTGATGATAGAATAGTCAGGTCAAAAACAGAAATTAGCAATCTAATGGTGTTTAAAAGAATTAATAATCACGAAAAATATAATGTTCAAATTGAAAAGTTAAAAAAAGAGCTAAATGCAATTCATAATAAACTTGGAAATCTCATTAAAGCAAAATTAAAACAATTAATAGCTAAGGATGATAACCTTAAAAATAAAATAAGAGACTTAAAATATGCAGATGAGTTAATCTTGAAAGAAAAAGAAACCATTATTAAAAAAAGGTTCTATGATAAAGAATTAAATAGCAAAAAGGAAATAATCATTCCTTTTTTACATAAAAAAAATGAAGATTTAGACGATATTAATGAATCGATTTGTGACATTATTGATGATTCTATAGCTCAGAAAGGAAAAGAAATAAAATTCAAAAATGCACTTCTTCAAAATTTAAATGCAGAAAGTGAAAATATAGAAGCTAATCTTCAATCAATAGGTAAAATTAAAGCTAAAATAAAAAATATACATAATTTACTAATTCAAGATACTGAAACTAAAATAGCAGAATGGTCATCCGTTGATTCTAAAAACGGCGCTATAAATGTTTTGGAAAATTTTTTAGAACTTAATTATTTATTAGATGACCATAATATTTTAATAAACAGATATAATGGAAAATAACAACGCACAACTAACAGAAAAATATAAAAAAGAAGTAGCTGATATCCTCAGTACAATTAGTATTGGCCTTAGCGAAACTGTATTAAAAAAAATAGAACCTGAAATTATTAACTTAGATGATAAATTAGGTGAAATCCGTAAAGAACTAGAAGTTTTTAGAAAGGACAATGTTCTGCTATACAAAAGCAAAGAAGAAAATTTATTAACTGAGTTAAATCAGTTAAAGGAAGATTTAAAAGTGAACAATACTATTATTAGTAAAATTGAAGGGATCAACTTATCTCATGATAAAATAAGAGAACAGATAAACACGAATGGAGCATCAACTAATCTCTTAATAGAAAATGTGACTAAGACATTGGATATTATTCCAGTAATAATCAAAGAAGAAAATAGTAAAACTACAGATGAGATACAAAATTCCATAGATGGGATAATATTAAAAAAAATCACACTTATTTCTGAAAAACTTGATGAAATTGAATCATATAGCGAATTAAAAAATCAGTTGAAGGAGATGCAGCTTAGGCAAAAAAGAATATTCAAATTCTTATATATATTGTTATTTATGCTGATAACATTTTTTATTACTTTAGTAAGTATTTTTGTTTTTCAGTATAATCAAATAGGACATTCTATAGTGTAACCGGAAAATAACAATGTCGTATAATCGGCAAATAAGAATGTAGTGTTTTCGGAAAATAGTCATGTACTACTTTCGGAAAATAAGGATGTATGATCCCAGGCTTAATCTTTTGCCCCCGGGGGCAAAAGATTAAGCCTGGAAGTCAAATTTTACTGTTTCTTGGACTGGAATAAAAACGCCAATCCCAGATGACAACAAGAGACTTAAACAATTGGATCATGTATCACGAAATTCACAAACTCCACAGGCTTGGTTTTAGCAATGGATATTCCGGTGATGCTGACCCCCCGTTCAGGCCATACTGACCCCCTAAGGATTTTGGTCAAAAAGATAAGATAGTGACAATATTACAGTTTTTTTCTTAGACTTTCTCCCTTCAATTCTATTCGATGGGAGGTATGTACTAATCGATCTAAAATTGCATCAGCAATGCTTGCCTCTCCAATGATTTCATACCAGCTTGCCACTGGCAGTTGACTGGCAATAATAGTGGATGATCTTCCATGGCGGTCCTCAATAATTTCCATCAGATCCATTTGCTGTTTTCTGTCCAGGTGTGCCAGGCCAAAATCATCCAGGATCAACAGGTTTGCCTTGGCTAGCTTATCAAAGAATTTCAGGAAGCTTCCGTCAATACGGGTCATTTTGGTCTTCATCATTAACTTTTGGGTATTATAGTATAGCACTTTATGCCCCTGACTACAAGCTTGATGTCCTAAGGCTGATGCTAAAAAACTTTTTCCGCAACCAGTAGCGCCGGTCAATAGGATGGATTCTCCTTTTTCAAGATAGGAACCACTGGTGAGTTCTGTGATTTGTGTTTTATTGATCCCTCTAGAGGCATCCAGACTCAACTCCTCCACGCTAGCCTGGTACCTGAACTGTGCACTTTTTTTCAGGCGTTCAAACCGGCGGTGGGTTCGGTCTTCTGCTTCCGCTTGCAATAAAACTTCCAGGCCTTCTCCGAAGGAGAGTTCGTGGTGCTGCCGGGTTTCTACCATGGCTTTCCAGCTGCTGTGCATGCCATTAAGCCGTAGCTGTGTTAATTGATTTTCAATGGTACTCATAGGTGTATTAATTTAAAAGGTTACTTATTTATAAGATGATGCTCCCCGGATATTCCCATGGGATGGCAGGGATTTCACTACAGGCTCCTCGGGGTATTCAGTCATCCTGTTTTCCAGGACTTGTTGTAAGAACTTGTAAGAGTAATTCTGATGTTCCAGCGCTATGGCGCAGGCTTTGGTAAAAGGTTCGAGGTTTGTTTTTCGAGCCAGGTTCAGGACTCCTTCACAGGTTTTATAAAGTTGCTCGGGATATTTATCTTGTTTGAACAAGGCCTCCATATACTGATACAGAGTCTCTGAATGATTATAGCCGCGTTGCAGATAATACGTAGGACTTCGTTCTTTGTAGTACTGATGATGAGAACACAGGTGTTCCTTGCGGGTGGTATACCCGCCTTTCCGGTGGTTCCTGGGATGTGTGGCAATCAGATTTGCTTTGTGGTATATCTTTACCAGGGATCGGGTGTAGATCACTTTAACTCTCATCCCGATATAGGTGAAGGGTACACTGTAATAATGCTTATCCATACCCAGATAGATATGATTGTTCTTGGCCACCTTATGCTCTCTATAGTACTTGATCTCGAAGGGCTCCGCAGGCAAAGGCTGTAGGGTATGTTTCTCATCAGCCAGGAATTTTTCTTCCCTGCAGTATTCTTTCTGTTGCATACGGGTTTGGTTATGATCTTTAACTTTCTGGGCAATAGCCTGGTTCAGTGAAGGAAGATCAAAAAAAGTAAGGTTGCGAAGTTTAGCGTATACCCGGCTATAGATAAGCTTCACCTGGTTTTCCACCAACGATTTATCCTGAGGTTTTCTCGGGCGTGCAGGGGTCACCGAAGTCCCAAAATGATTGGCAAAATCCTCCAGTGCCTGGTTAATATCCGGTTCATAGGGATCGGCTTTAATCACGGCAGCTTTAAGATTATCCGGGACCAGGGTTTGAGGTACTCCGCCAAGTTCCTTTAAGCAACAACCCATGGCATAGATAAAATCTTCCATCTTTTGGCTGGGAACAGCCATCGCGAAGCAATAGTCGGAATACGGAAGGCAGGCCACAAAAACCTGAACTTTAATCTCTTCTCCGGTCTGCCTGTCAACATAAAATAAAAGTTTCCCAGCAAAATCCACATACAGTTTATCGCCCGGTTTATGGTCTAATACCATGGATGGTTTGCTACTGCGCAGGTATTGCTGAATATGGTAACAGAACTGGCCGTAGCTGTAAGGGCTGGGGTTACCAGCTTTATATTCTTCCCACAGCACCTGGCGGTTAACACCTACTTTCTTAAGTTCTTTGCTGAAATAATCCAACTGAGGTTTGAGCTGATCGTAGCGATCGTCTTTGTAGGAAGGGTTTCCAGAACATAATTTTCCCTCTAATACAGGATCTTCCAAAGCCAACAAAACTTCTATTAAAAGATTGCTTTCTATAGCTTTTTGAATATAATCTTTCACGGTATTTTTACTGATCGACAGGGCCTTGGCAATGGTTTTCTTTCCTTTTCCCTGTTGGTGCAGGCGAAGTATTTGTTTTACTTGACTCATTGATTTTGGTTTTCCAGCCATTAGTTATCTTTTTGATGGTATTCACCAAATAAACCAAAACCAGAAAGAAAATAGCCAAGGGGGGTCAACATGCTCCCAAATAAATCATCCAGAGGGGTCAACATGCTCCTGAATAATCTAAAATTTAGCTATCTTCTTTTTTCTAAGGGGGTCAGCATCCGCCAGAACGGCAGCTGCCTATAAGGTGGGCTTCAGGGGGGTCAGCATGCTCCAGTGTATCCACATCCT